>JBGAIH010000014.1:0-117521 GCA_044225675.1 Burkholderiaceae bacterium | reverse complement strand
GTGGTCCGTCCGAAGATGGCCTGAGGGCCCGGAACGACCTCGAAATCTCATTCGAAGACGCTCCAGACCGGGCATTCCTTCAATCCTCGCAGCGCTCGGACGATCAGATCGACATCGTTTGCGAGTTGTTCAGACCTTCCTTAGCATTCGAAATCATCTGAATGATGATTTCCTGTGCTGGGAGATCCCTGCAATCGAGAGGTACTGGAGCTTGGAGTTCGCAAGCACTCGGGGACTTGCACGGCTGAAGAATCATGAGGTGGATTCAACGCGAAACAGAACGCCTGGGCGCTCCGTCGAGAAGTACGATGTTGATGAGCAAACGTTCCAGAGAAACGGGGTCTTGTACAGAGGCGTATCGGTGAACTTTCGAAGTCTCCAGTACCCGCCGCCGCCGCCCGAAATTTCGCACTTGAGGCTGTACGAAGTATTCGGTAAGCCGGCAGTTGTCAAAGGTATGTTTGTTGAACTCGCGCCTCCGGCGCCTGGCAAGCCACCTATCGTATTCAAGAGAGAAGGCAATTTTCAGCAGATGTACATGGAATGGACGTCGTTCGGTCCAAACGTCTTGTTGATCGCTACCACTGGCTTTAGATCAGAGCTGAAGGATTTGTTTGCGCTCAAGCGGACGGATGGAGGCTGCAAATGACGGCATTGAATCCGACCGCTCATTCAGGTATGGGTGAGTAACCATGCAACAAACAAAAGCGAGCTGACGGCCGATGAAAAACTCAATGAGGTTCGAAAGCAAAGCGAGTTTCATCGTCAAGATGGCAGTTCTTTCGATTGCATCATTTGCTGCAGGGAGCTTGTCTTCTCAGACGATCCAACTGTCATCCGCAGCCAGTTCATCGAAGAATTCGACTAGTCCGCCAACTACCATTGACGAGCTGGTCATCAGTCTCCGCGATCAATTGGATGGTGATTTTCTATGCTGGGAAGAGTCGGCGATTGAGAAATTCTGGAACATCGAGTTCTTTTCATACACAAAGTCCGACTCACAGTCCGTGGTCGAGAAGCGGGGTTCTGTCCAAGGGCAGGTCGTTTCAGATCGTCTGAGAAATTACAGGATCATGTCGAGAGAGCGGTTGATGGACGGAAAGCTATATCGAGGTGTCGTAGTTCGCTTCGATCGGCAGGCCCAAGAAAGTCCGGAAATCTCGCACGTCCGCCTTTTTGAAGTATTCGGAAATCCGTCCACTCAGAAAAAAATGAGATTGGATATCGCCCCGCCGCTATCTGGCCAAGAAGATGTGGAAATCAAGAGGCGGGGAGATTTTCAGAATATGTATATGGAGTGGTCTACTCTGTCTCCGGGTGTCGTGGTTTCGGCAAGTACGGGATTCCTGTCCCAGCTGGACTCGCTGGATGCTGTCAAAAGAATAGAGGGCGGATGCAAGTGAGCGGTTTTTGTCGGGCGCGGATGAACCAATCAAGTTAAATATAAACTATTGGTCTAAACTTCTGCAATGAAAGTCTCTTATTTGAAGTTGGTTCATATAGCAGTTGCTATGTTAGTCCTGCCGCATCAGGCCAATCCACAATCAAGGCAAATAAATATAAACAAGATTCAACGGAGTGAAGGTGTTCTTGGATTAATCGAAAGAGCGTTCGAATTGAAAGATAAGAAACCGGAAAATCGAAAGCAAGTGCTCGATCTTCTCGGGATGCATCAAGTGGGAGAAAAATACACAACAGATATCAAAAGCTTAAATGAGAAAGATCGCGCTACTGAATTTTGGTTTGAAGAGGCCAACTCAAGAGTTAGATGGGGATTGCTAGTCTCTCGGATTCCCGAATGTTTAAGCACAGAGGAGGTTAAAAGTGTTGTAGGGAGACAGACAAGTATCAGAACGCCCGCCCCTTATGACGCCCAAGGTGGAGCTACCTACGTCTATAAAGATAGAAATTACTTGGCCGAGTTTGAGTATCGGATGAGGAAAGACAAGAAGATGTGCCTCTTCTCCTTCTTTGTCGATGTTGTAAATTGAGACTTCAAAAGCGCCCCCTGCTGGTCTTGCTCCCGTACTCCCGGACACGCTCTAGTCGCAACTTTGCGTCGGTCCCTCTTCACGGGCCTGGCGCGCCTGTGCGGCTTGTAGCCGCCTGAACTCCCTGGGTGATCTCATCTCCAGCGACGAGTGCGGATGGACCTCGTTGAAGTGCTCGAAGGCGGCCGGCAACTGCGCCGTCACTGTCGGCGCGTCGCTAAGGTCCATGCGGCTGATGTAGTCGCGCCTGAACGCGTTGACGAAGCTTTCGGCCATGCCGTTGCTCTGCGGGCTGCACACGGGGGTGTTGATCGGCTTCAGGCCGAGCTGGCGCGCCACGCTGCGGGTGTCGGCCGCGATGTAGGCGCCTCCGTTGTCGCTGAGGAACTCCAGGTCATGATCCGCGGGGATCGCCTCGATCGCGCCGAAGCGTCGCTCCACCGCTTCGATCAGCATCTCGCGCACTGGCTCGCCAGGCAAACCCTTGCTCTCCCACGCGCGCCAGGCCATCACCTCGCGGTCGCAGCAGTCCTTGGCGAACGTGGCGTTCACCGTCTCGCCGGTGTCCAGCAGGCGGTGCAGCTTCGCGATCTCGGCACGGGCAGCAGCCAGTTCCGAAGCAGGCGCCACAGCCTCGCCTGCGGAAACCGCCGTCAGCGCGCCTTGGCGCTCAAGCTTTCGCCACTGGAACAAAAGGCTCGTCGCCACGCCTTCCTGTCGGGCCACCAAAGACACGCTCATGCCCGGCTCGTATGTGCGCCGCACCAGCGCTTGCTTCTCTGCGGGGGACCAGCGCCTGCGGCGCAGGTCTTTCAGAATGACTTCAACAGAAGAATTCGTATTCCTGGTCGTACTCACAGTCTTGCTCCTATCTCGAAAGATAAGCGATAGACCGTGTCCGGGGGATCTGAGGGCTAACTCAGGGGAGGCGACAGGTGATTGAGCATTTGACGAGTCCTGTGCAACGCATTAGGTCGGAAAGTTTGAAAGAAGGTTAAGGACTTTCCGCGCGGTATCATCAATTCAAGCCAGCCAACACCAAGTGTCTAAAGATGCTCTTAAACCCAAGGAAATCTGATGCTAAAAAGAAAGGTAGTTAAGGACGAGTTCTCACAAGGACTCTTTCCTTCAATGAACGCACAATTCGTCAGAGCGTGGCTAACCCATATTGGCTCTTACACCAAACGCCGCTCCTTAAGGTCCGTTCGTGCTGCACTGAATAAAAGTTGGGTGACGATCGCAAGCATGTTTCTCATGGTTACCATCTCAGTGAGTGCTGAAGTGAGCAAACCAAGATGGCGAGCCGATCTAGACCAGATGAAGGAATTGAATCCCTTAATAGATGAAGTCCAAGGTCGGATGGTGGCTCGTTCCTTTTACATCGGCAGCAACGTTCGAGGGGGCATCCTCCGGTTGCCGGACGGTGGATATATCGTTACAGATTGGCGGGCGGCACTAGAAACTTCATCCCCCGATCCGGCGGTCGGCGAGCCTGTATGGCCTAGTTGCGAACCTGCCATCTACAACTTGAAGAAAGTTTTGCCTGACGGAAGAGTTGGATGGGAGCGGGCTTACATTATTTCTGCCCCGGAGCTACTTAAATCCGATAGCTATGAAAGCTGTGACAGCGATCGCTTTGGATTTACCGTACGGTCGCCCTTAAGAGAAATAAGATTCCCGGGTTTCTACGAAATAAATTATAGAAATAGAGTTTTTGTATGGGAAGACCTCGATACGGGTAAGTCACTAGTAATTGATCCGTCGTCTGGAGAAATTGTTGGAACCCGTCTCAACAAAAAAGTCATAGCCATCGAACCCGATAAGCTTCGTAAGCTTAAGATCGAAGTGTTAAAAGAGATAGATGCTGAAGTGGAATCCAAAAAATCAAGAAAGGTCAATGAAAGCGATGAAGAGTTCAGACGTTCTGAACTCTTCAGGCGGGTGCATGAGAGACTTTTTCCATAAGCCTGTCTATCCAGACCGATTGATTCTTCATCAGACGACGACTCACTCACCTCCACTAAATGAAATAGACGTATCCAAAAAGACCGCTTCCAAATTGAGCTGCGGCGAAGAATCGAGCTAAGTCAGCTTGATAGCTAACCTTGTAGAAGGCTATCCAAGCTTCTCTGTCATTCATTTCAAATAGAGTCTTTACGTGCTCTAACTTGAAGTAGCTACCATCGTTTGGTATGAAGATTGCCATTCTTTTTCTAAGCCACGGACCCACCAGAAGCATCGCGCTGAATGCCGTAATACAGGCGATGACCAAATACATGAAGCCAACAAAAGCCTCTCTCTTCGAGAATGTGTTTGATCCAAGTATTCTGGGAAGAAGTACGTAAATTGCGGGGGTGATGAACCCAAGTAACACGGGTATCCATTCCATGTTTCCTATTTTTCTGTAGAACGTCTCTTGTCTATCAAGATAGTCCATGTGTGAAACACCCCATAGTGACATCTTCATGAGGTTCTCCTTACTCCAAGTCGTTTGATATCAATGTTCTTTATGGCCAAGACCTCGCAATGAACTAAGTTGAGGAGGTGACCCATGACATTCACTTGTGTTCGAGTAACTGTTCAAGAATATGCGATTTAAAAGTCAATGAAAGTCGAAAGAAGAGTGACCTGCCTAGTAAAGATGGCAGTTCTTGCGATTGCACTATTCTCAGTGGGAAACGTGAGTTCCCAGATTCTGCATTCAACTTCAGAAACCAATTCAATCAAGAAATCCACGGGTCCACCGAACACTATCGACGAGTTGATCATCAGTCTCCGAGATCAACTGGATAGTGATTTTCTTTGCTGGGAAGAATCGGCAGTCGAACAGTACTGGAATATCAAGTTCTTCTCGCGCAACAGTTCCGGATCACAGCCCATGGTCGAGAAGAAGGGCTCTTTCCAAGAGGGAGCCGTTTCACGCCCTCTGGATAAGTACAGGATCATGTCGAGAGAGCTGTTGAGGGACGGAAAGCTATATCGAGGTGTCGTAGTTCGCTTTGATCGGTTGGCCCAAGAAAATCCGGAAATCTCGCACATCCGGCTTGTCGAAATATTCGGAACTCCGTCGGTTCAGAGAAAAACAGAATCGGATATGGCACCACCGCCTCCTGGTCAAGAACCAGTGGAAATCAAGCGGCAGGGAAACTTCCAGAATATGTATATGGAGTGGTCTAATATTTCTCCGGATGTCATAGTTTCTGCAACTACAGGATTTCGCTCACAGTTGTATTCTTTGCTCGCTGTCAAGAAGCTCGAGAGGGGATGCAAATGAGCTCGCTTTCTTCGGCCGCAGTTAATGCGCTTGCATCGCGTCTTGGATTGACTTCCGTCCTTCGCAGTGAAATCACGATGTCTTCGACTTGGTTGTTCGGATCAGTGATTTCATCGGCATGGCGGGAGACTTTCAGCATTCATTGGAAGCGACTCAGTATGAGTTCGATGAATAGCTCACTAAGCTAAGACATACATGATCATCAAAAGAAAAGGTGTTATCTATGCAGCCTTCATTTTGGCAGTTCTGATCGCGGCGGCGAGTACGAACCTTGCCGAATCCACCTTCGAGCTTACGTACTGCGTCGAAAAAAAGCGTTTGGAGGGCCAAGAATTCTCATGTACCAAAGAGAAAAGATTGCGCATTCTAAGAGACTATTTAGGAGATCTATCGAGCTTGAACTTCAGCAAGCCTGATGCTTCGGACTGGATCACTTTAGTAGTCGCGTATCCAGGCATGGAGCCGTGGGCTGATATTCCCTTGTCGAAGAGAAGGAGTATGGAGAAGATTGAGCTAAGCCTACGAGGGGTTTCGAACAGGCACATTAAGGCTACGCTGAAAAAGGTCCACCAATTAGCCCTGTGATGCGTTGAGCGATTCATGAAACAGCAAACCCTTGCCATGGAAGCGGACAAGAACTTCGAGCAATTCCGTCGCCCGACGCGACGCGATCGTGCCGACGATGGACAAGATTGTGCCGTGGCAGTGTGGTGGAGCGTACTACTCCCAAGGGGAAGGCGGCCCGCCGATCGGGCTGGAGCGCATGATGCGCATGCTGTTCGTGCAGCACTGGTTCAACCTGGCCGACGAGGCTTGCGAAGAGGCGCTGTATGACAGTGCCAGCCTGCGCAGCTTCGTGGGCATTGACCTGGGACGCGAGCGGGTTCCCGACGGCACGCTGCTGCGGTTTCGGCGATTGCTGGAGCAGCATCAACTTGGAGCGGCGCTGTTTGCCAAGGTGGGCGAGGTACTGCAGGGCCAGGGTATGAGGGTGGGCACGGGCACGATCGTGGATGCCACCATCATCAGCGCGCCCAGCTCGACGAAGAACAGGCAGAAGAAGCGCGACCCCGGAGCAGCCGGTGGAGCAAGGGCAAGAACTACTTCTTTGGCATGAAGCTGCATATCGGGGTGGACAGCCACTGGGGACTGGCACACAGCGCGGTGGTGACGGCCGCGAATGTGCATGACAAGCACCCGTTACCCGACTTGCTGCACGGCGGAGAGTTCAAGGTCTACGGCGACAATGCGTATGCCAGCCAGCAAGAACTGATCGCAGCCAAGGCGCCGCTGGCCGAAGACTGTACGAACCAGAGGGTGCGCCATATCAATGGGGTGCCCGACGAGAGCAGCGGCGCAAGAATCGTGAGAAGTCCAAGGTCCGGGCACGCGTTGAGCACGTGTTCGCGATCATCAAGCGGCAGTGGGGGGTTCAGCAAGGTGCGCTACCGCGGCCTGCACAAGAACGCGACGCGCGCGTTCACGGCGTTGGCATTGGTCAACATCTACATGAGCCGAGGGCTGTTGCTGGCACAGGTGCGTCCGTAAGGGACAAAGAGAGGCCGCAAGGCCTTCGAAAGCAGCAGGACAACGCCCAAGTCCGCCTTCTTGGGCATGAACACGCGCAATGTGAAATGGGGTCATCGAGCGTTGCGGAAATCGAGGGCTAAATCAGCGTAGCCTTAAAGGGCAAGATGCTGAACATTATTTTCTCGGTACGCCGAAGCCAGTCTTGAAAAAAGACCGAATGTTCGGACTCTTGGTTCATGAAAAAGAAGGTAGTCGCCTACTGATTCCAGATGAACCTTTGCCGCGAGTGGTTTTTGAATGCTCTCAGGCCTCTGGGCGTTGCTTGTCCTCGTCCCATACGACGTGGGGGCTCAACTTAGATTGGATTTGCGGTGAGAATTTAGCTCGTGACTGGATCCTGACTCACCAGAAGATTCTAGATCTCGTTAAATCCTTCGAAATCGATTGAGACGAACGCTCAAGAGGCTTGGCGAGCGTGCTGCTGGCGCTCAACAACTGCCGTCACGAGTTCACGGACGTCCCGGCGATACGGAAGATTCGACTACTCTGCCGCAGACGGGTGGCGGCGGACTGGTTATGTTTAGAGATTGCCCAAACCAACAGCTCCCGGGAGCGAAACGAGGCCTGTCACGGCGTCTCCTCCTTCCCCTTCGGCCCCAGCAGTCGCGTGAAGCGAGGCACGAGGCGGGTTGCGCCGGCGGCGGACAGATGGCTTCTGTCCTGATAGAACGATGTGCCCGGCATGCCAGCCAGGCACGCGGTATCGTCGCAGAAGTCGCTGTCGACGTTGATCACGGATACGCCGGCCGGCGCGGCCTCGCTGGCGAACACCGACCTGACGAACGCCTGCAGGCGCTCGTGCTCGACCCGCTGCACGGACAGCGCCCGCAGGCGTTCAATGGTTTTTGACGGATCGGTGAGCGCGTCGGCGTAGATGGCAGCCGGCCCCTTGAGCTGCTGAGGAACCTGCTCGATGATGTGAAGCCGGATGCCTGCCTGGCGATAGGCATTGGCTGTTTGCCTGACGCCTTGCCTGAAGGCGATCCGCGTTGACGAGGGTGTCGCCCTCTCATCAGACCGCAGGCTGATCGCATTGATGTAGTTCGGTCCCCACGGCTCGGTGTAGTAGCTCCACTTGGCGACAAGGAAAACGTCGGTGATCCGATGGATCCGGATGAACTCGAAAAGCCGGCGGTTGAGCGCCTGGCATCGGAGGGCATCAGTTCGGGTCCGGCTCGTCGGAAAGACGTCGAGAAGTGGGGGGCAGCCGCTGCGGCTGGACAGGAGACCGCTGCGACCGCTTCGCGTTGCTGCAGCCTCCCATGCGTGGATGAGGCCGGCACTGTGACTGTCGCCGATGACGGCGAAGTCGGCTTCCCGGGAAGCGGAAGGCCGAATGCTGCAGAACCAGTCGTCGGCACGGGTCTCTGCGTCCTTGATGTCGGCGCAGGCCACCATTCTCGCGGTGGGTTGGGCAGCGCGCTCGATGGCGGCTTGCGCGACTTCCTGCGTACTCACGGACTCGTGGATGGCGACCAAAGGCAGTGCCGCGACCAGCGCTATCAGAGCCAGCCACCATAGCAGGATGAAATGGCGGTTCACGGCCAGGGAGGGTGAAAGGGACCGTCGGCCCGCAGAACGCCTGAAGTTCTGTCGGTTTCCTGGTTCGCGCCGCACATACGGCTGGGCGGACCGCGCCTCAGGTCAACGCCCCACGCGCATCCACCCGGATGATCCGCTCCACCTGCCCCTGGCCCAGCCCGCCGCGCACGCCGATCATGAAGTCGTGCAGGTTGATGGTCGGGTCGCAGTGGCCCGGGATGAGCCAGAGGAACTGGCCGAGCGCGGGCAGGCGACCGCCGCGCGGGGCGACGCGCAGCACGCCGTGCTCGTCGCCGCCGTTGAAGTAGTCGAGCGCATGCGCGTCGTCCAGCGCGTGGACCGTGGGCAGGCCGGTGTCGATGGCGTGGCTCTTGTGGCCGGCGTCGCAGACGGCGTGGTCGGCGCCGGTGCTCATGACCTGGGTCTTGATGAAAAGCGCATGCTCGAACTTCGGGCTGGCCGGGTCGCGCTCGTTGGCCGCATAGTCGGCGTCCATGAAGAGGAAGGAGCCGGCCTGCAGCTCGCCGTACACGCCGCTGGCGGCCTCCAGCACGAGGGTGCCGGTGCCGGCGCCGGTGACCAGTTCCACCGCAATGCCCGCTTCTTCCAGCAGCTTGCGGGTGTAGAGCACGTCTTCCACAGCGATGGCGATGGTCTCGCGCCGCTCCTGCGGCGAGCGCTGGTGCTGGGCCTTGCCGTGGTAGGCCTGCAGGCCGGCAAAGCGCAGGGCCGGGTGCTCGCCGATCTTCTGCGCCAGATGCACCGCCGCCGCGCCGGGAATGACGCCGCAGCGGTGGTGGCCGACGTCGATCTCCACGAACACGTCGATCACTGCCGGGCTGCCGGCCATGGCCGCGCCCAGGCGGTGCACACCTTCGAGGCTGTCGACCGCGATGGCGAGTTGCCCGCGCACGGCCGCCAGCTGGCGCGCCAGCGCCGCGACGCGGGCGAGCTTGGCCGGTGCAATGACTTCGTTGCTGATGTAGACGTTGCTGACGCCGCCGGCGACCATGGCCTCGGCCTCGGCCGTTTTCTGCACGCAGACGCCGACGGCGCCGGCGCGCATCTGCAGCTTGGCGATGGCCGAGCTTTTGTGCATCTTGGCGTGGGGCCGCCAGCGCACGTCATGCTTCTTCGCGAACTCCGCCATGCGGGTGAGGTTGCGCTCCATGGCGTCAAGGTCGACCACCAGCGCCGGCGTGTCGATGGCGTCCACCGGCCGGCCGATGAGCTGGCGCAGCGCCTCGGGCAGGGGCGCGCGGGTGGGGGCGTCAGGTGTGGGATTCGTCGATGGCGTCATCGTCAAGGTGGGCAGTGTCAGACCAGCCGATGAGGGTAAATCCATCGGGCGTCCACAGCAAGCGGTTGATCGCCGCGTTCGACAGAAGCCACGTGCGGGGCGCCAGAAGGTCTTGTCCGGTGGCTGCGCGGTAGAGGATGTCGAGCACGCCGCCGTGCGCCACGAGGGCGATGTGCCCGCCCGCATGGCGCGCCGCAAGCTCGGCCGCGGTGGCGACGACGCGCTCGCGCAGCGTGAGCAGCGACTCGCCGCCCAGCGGCGCGAAGTCCGGATCGCGCTTGCGCCAGCGCAGCGCCTGGTCCGGCAGGTCGCGCTCGATCTCGGCAAAGGTCCGTCCCTCGAACTTGCCGAAGCGGCGCTCGCGCAGGCCCAGGTGGGTGGTCACGGGCGCGCCGGTGGCGTCGGCCACGGCCTGCGCGGTCTGGTGCGCGCGCAGCAGGTCGCTGCTGTAGATCGCGTCGAGCGGCGGCTGGCTGGCCATGGCCCGCGCGAGCCTGGCGGCCTGGCGGCGGCCCATGTCGTTCAGGGGGATGTCGGTGTGGCCCTGGATGCGCGAGTCGGCGTTCCAGTCGGTTTCGCCATGGCGAATGGCGATGATTCGGGTGGCGTCCATGCCGCCGATTGTAGGGAGCGCCCGCAAGGCGCGTTCGCGGCGCCCGGCGTGCGCACGCGCGCGCCGTCCACGCCGCGCCGGGAAGGCGCTACTTGAGCGGCACCGTCACCGACACGCGCTTGACGCCGGCCGTGGCCTGCGGAAAGTCGGTCAGGGCCGAGTCGAACAGCGCCGGCAGGATCAGGCTGCTGTCGGCCCAGCGGCCTTCATGGGCCGCCTGCGTTTCATAGACGACCTTGCCGGCCTGCCGCAGGTCGCGGATCACGACGCCGACCTCACGCCGGAACCAGGGCAGCTCCGGCCGCGCGAAGGACTGCACCCAGATGACCTGGCCCGCGCCGTTGACGACGTAGTCGCGGCCGGGCATCAGCCAGTTGTCTTCCCAGGGCGAGGCTTCCCGCTGGGCGCGGGCGCCGACCTGGACGCTGTACTGCGCCGCCTGTTCGTCGCGCAGCAGGCCGTAGCGCTCCAGCGACTGCTGGGCGATGGACTCGATGGCCTGCTGCTGCTCGCCATGCGCCTGCTGCGAAGGCAGGCGCTCGAAGCGATAGGTCGAGCCGGGCTGCAGCGCAGGCAGGGTGGAGAAGGTGCGCACGTCGCTGTCGACGCGCCAGGTGGTGGCGCAGCCCTGCAGCAGCGCCGCAGCGGCCAACAGGGCCGATGCGGCCAGCCAGCGCCAGGCGATGGCCGGGGCGCGGGCAGGCGCGTGCGCCGGCAGGTGAGCGGGCACGTCAGCCGCCGCGCCAGCCACCATCCGGGGCGAGTTCACAAAGTTGTTCATGCTTGCGTTCTCCTTGAGGGGCGCGCCCGCCGCGGCGTCAGAGCTTGACGATCTGCAGGCCCGGCAGGGCGGCCGGCGGCGGGAACTCCTCGGCGTCGAAGGCCTTGTCGCCATCGTCGCTGGCCACGCCCGTGGGAGTGAGACTCTTGAAGTCGTGCAGCGTTCCGTCCATCAGGTGCGAGGGCACGACATTTTGTAACGCGCTGGCCATGCTCTCGATGCGGCCGGGGAACTTCTTTTCCCACTCGCGCAGCATGGCGCCGACCTGCTTGCGCTGCAGGTTCTCCTGGCTGCCGCAGAGGGTGCAGGGGATGATGGGGAATTCGCGGTGGGCGGCCCAGCGCGCGAGGTCCTTCTCGGGCACGTAGGCCAGCGGGCGGATCACCACGTGGCGGCCGTCGTCGCTCACCAGCTTGGGCGGCATGCCCTTGAGCTTGGCGCCGAAGAACATGTTGAGGAAGAAGGTCTGCAGGATGTCGTCGCGGTGGTGGCCCAGAGCGATCCTGGTGGCGCCCAGCTCGTCGGCCACGCGGTAGAGAATGCCCCGGCGCAGCCGGCTGCACAGGCTGCACATCGTCTTGCCTTCGGGCACCACGCGCTTGACGATGGAGTAGGTGTCCTGGTTCTCGATGTGGAAGGGCACGCCGGTGCGGGCGAGGTACTCGGGCAGCACGTGCTCCGGAAAGCCGGGCTGCTTCTGGTCGAGGTTGACGGCGATCAGCTCGAAGTTGACCGGCGCGCGGGCCTTGAGCTTGAGCAGGATGTCCAGCATGCCGTAGCTGTCCTTGCCGCCCGACATGCAGACCATGACCTTGTCGCCTTCGCCGATCATGTTGTAGTCCACGATCGCGCGGCCGACCTCGCGGCACAGGCGCTTTTCGAGCTTGTGGGCTTCGCGCTCGATCTTCAGGCCGTCGCGCGGGGCGGCGGCTGGCGCGGGCTGCTCTGCAGCGGGCTGGTCATCGATCCATACGGCACTCATGCCGCTATTGTCTCACCGGCGGGCGGTGCCGGTGCTGCGTGTGAGTGCGCTGCGTGTGAGGGCGCTGCAGGCCGCCGGGCGCGCCGCCGGGGTGTCAGGGGCGGCAGCCGCAGCTCAGGGCGCAATGAGCGGGATCACGTGGCGGCCGTTCTTGCGGTAGACGGCGAAGTCGCTGTCCAGCGTCCAAAGCGGGCTGCGTGGGTTCAGTTCGGCCAGCCGCACCATGCAGGCGTCGGCCAGGGACATCGGGACGGAGGTGTAGCGCCGCACGAGGCTGCGCAGTTCGGCCGACTGGCGCGCCAGTTCCAGGCCGATCGACAGAAAGCCTTCATGGACCATGTCGAGCAGAGCCGCGCGGCCGCCCGGCAGATGCCGCACGAGGTGGGTGGCTTCGGCCAGCACCGCCTCGCAGGTGATGAGCGGCGGCTGGATGGACGCGAGCTGCTGCATGACCCAGTGATGGTGCGTGTCGCGGGCGTTGAGCAGGGCGACGAGTGGCCCCGTGTCCACCAGCACTGCGTTGCGCAGGCCGGGCGCAGCTTTCGTCATCGGCCGAAGTCGTCGAGGTGGGCAGGGTTGGAGGCCAGGTCGGCCGGCCCTGACACGATGCCGGCCCACTTGCGGGCCGCCACGGCCGCGGACTGCGCCGGCCCCTGCGGCGCCATGGAGAGGTAGAACTCGATTGCCTGGCGCACGACGGCACTCTTGCTCATGCCGGCATGGGCATGGACAAAATGCGTGAGCTGGAGGTCCAGCGCGTCGGGCAGCTTGATCGTCATGGCTTTCATGGGGACTGCAGTGCACGAACTGCTGTGTGCGATGCCGCGATATTACCAGAATGCCAGATGGGTATGACCGGGTCCCGTCCATCTGCAGGGCTTGCCGCAGCAGGTCGCCGGCGCAGGCGCTCAGTCGGCCGGCCGGCCAAGCAGCATTTCGCAGAATGCGTCGATGGTCTGCGGACTGCACGAGCGCATCGGCTGCGTGTGGTGGTAGACGATGTAGCCGTCCAGCGTCATCACGATCAGATGCGGAAGGTCGGTGCCGGCGAACAGGTGATGGCGCGAGGGTGGCAGCGCGGCCAGGGCGAGCTGGCCAATGCGCTCTTCCATCCACGCGATGAGGTCGGTACGGTACTGGTCCTGCGGCGTGGCCGTGGCAATGGCCTGGATCACGTTGTTGGCGAAGCCGCCGTGCAGGCCCGGCAGGTCGCGCCAGAGGAATGTGAAAAGCGCGCGCAGCCGTTGCGTGGGGTCGGCGATGGCGGCCAGATGCGCCTCGAGTTCGGCAAATCGTTCGCGGATCCACGGGTCGAAGATGGCGTACAGGATGGCCAGCTTCGACGGAAAGTACGAGTACACGTTGGGCGGCGAGATGCCCGCGCCCTTGGCGATGGCTGGCAGCGAGGTGCCGATGTAGCCCTGCCGGGTGAACAGCTCGAACGCCGAGGCGAGGATCGCCCGGCGCACCTCTTCCTTCTTGACCTGAGCCATGGCGTCAGGCCGCAGCCAGCGGCTTGAAGGCGACCGCCTCGACCTCGACCTTGAAGCGCTCGTCCACCAGCCCGGCCACCAGCACCAGGGTAGACGCCGGCCGGCTCGCGCCGATGTGGCGCAGCCGCACTTCGCGCAGCGGCGCCAGGTCGGCGCGGTGCACCACGAAGACCGTCACCTTGACGACGTGCGACATGTCCATCTCCGCCGCCTCCAGTGCACGGTGGATGGCGCCCCAGGCCAGGTCACCCTGGCGGGCAGCGTCGTCGGGGATGCTGCCGTCGTCTTCCACCCCGACCTGCCCGGCGATGTGCAGCCAGCGGCCTGGCCCGTCGGTAAGCGCCAGCTGCGAATAGGGGCCGACGGGTGCCGGCAGCGTCGGAGGATTGATGAATTCGGTGGTCATGTGCGCAAATGGTTGATGGCCAGGTCCAGCACGTGCTGTGCCTGTTCGATCAGGGGATTGTGGCCACAGCGGCCCAGCACAACCAGCGTCGCCTGGTCGATGTGCTCGGCCAGGTGCATCGCGCTGTCGCGCCAGGGCACGGGGCGGTCCTCGCGGCCGTGGATGAGCAGCACCTGCGCCTGCACCTGGCGCAGCAGCTCGGGCGCCAGCCAGCAGCTGCGCAGATACGCTTCGCGGTCGCCTCGCATCATGGCGCGGAAGGCTTCGCCCGCGCCGGCCTGCAGGTTGGCAAAGCGCTGCGCGATCTGCTCGTCCGACAGCCGGCCGGGGTCGTAGACGGCGCCTGCCATGGCCTCACGCAATTGCCCGGGCGAGTCGGGCACGGTCCAGAAGCGGGCCAGTGCGTCGTTGAGCGTTCGCGCGCCACCGCCCGCACCGGTGCAGACGATGCGGCGCACGGCCGGCTGTGCGGTACTTGCACGCAGTGCGATGGCGGCGCCCAGCGACTGGCCCCACACCTGCACTTCGCTGTGCGGGTGACGCGCTGCGATGCGCGTGAGCGCGTCCCGGGCTTGCGATACCCACGCAGCGAAGTCGAATGCCACATCCATGCCCGGCTGTGCCGATGCACCAAAACCCAGCAGGTCGATCCCGTAGACGGTGCGTCCGGCGCTCAGCGCGGGCAGCGCCCCGCCGAAGTTGGCGAGGACGGAGGTCCCCGGCCCGATACCGTGGATCAGCAGCAGGGGCGGCGCTTCGCCCTTGGCTTCGCTTCCTATATGCACAGCGTAGCGGCGGCCCGAAGGGTCCCCGGGAAGGTTCCAGAAAAGAGGCGTCATGGGTCCTGGTTGTGGAGGTTTTGCGGCGCGGATGGCACGTTGATTGCTAAAGCGAATGGTAATCGGTTTTGAATACCCAGCAAGGACAAACACGATGAGCACAAGAACATTCATTCATTGCGGCCGCCTGTTCGACGGCATTTCAGGCCAAGCCGTGGCCCGGCAGACGCTGGTGCTGTACGGCGACACCATCGACTGGTCGGGCCCGACCGACGAGGCGCCAGCGCCCCAGCCGGGCGACATGACACTGGACTACTCGGCCCAGTTCGTCATGCCCGGCATGGTCGACTGCCACGCTCACATCTCCTATGGCAATGCGCTCTCGCAGGAAGACATCGACCTTTACGCCACGATGGAATTCCGCACCCTGCGTTCCATGGTGGCGGCGCAGGCCATCCTCAAATCGGGCTTCACCTCGATCATGGATCCGGCCTGTTCAGGGCTGATTGCACCGGCCGTGCGGGACGCTGTGAACGTGGGCCTGTTCCAGGGGCCGCGGATCACGGCATCCGGCCGCGCCCTGACCACGCAGCAGGGCCTGTACGACTGGTATCCGAGCTGGGTCGGCGTGCCCGAGCCATCCACGGGTGTGATGACGCGCACGACGGCCGAGGCCATCGACATCATCCGCCAGCAGGCCAAGGACGGTGTGGACGCCATCAAGCTCACCATGGACGGCATCCATGCGCGCCGCGGCAACTCGAAGTTCGGCCCAGGCCTCATCGCCGCCTACACGCAGGAAGAGACTCATCGCATGGTCGACGAGATCCACCGACTGGGCAAGCTGGCTGTGGTGCATGCGCGCGGCCGCGAAGGCGCGCTGTACGCGGCACGCGCAGGCGTGGACGTGATCTTCCACGCCTCCAGCATCTGCGAGGAGGGCATCCAGGCCTGCCTCGACAACGGCGTGTATCTCTGCCCTTCGCTGGCGCTGCTGGTCAACAACATCGAGTTCCACGAGCCGACCGATCCGTCGGCTCCCTGGTGGCCCGACATCCAGCGCCGCGAACTGGCCAACGCCTCGCGCAACCTCACGCTGGCGCACGAGGCGGGTGTGCCCTTCCTCTCCGGTTCGGAGGCCGGCTTCGCGGTCACGCCCTACGGCGAGTGGGGCGCCAAGGAGCTGGAAGCGCATGTGCGCTACATTGGCTTCACACCGGCACAGGCCCTCATCTGCGCCAGCGTGACCAGCACGCGGCTGCTGCGCGAGAGCGACCGGCTTGGCGGCCTGGTCCGGGGCAAGCTGGCCGACATCGTCGCGGTTGACGGCGATCCGCTGGCGGACATCACGGTGCTGCAGCGCCGGGAGGCGATCCACGCCGTGCTGCTCGGCGGCCGGCCGGTCGACCTCACGCCCGCGCCGACTCAGGCGCGCCACTTCTCGGAGTTCTCGCAGGGCATGTGGCGCCGCATCTACGACCGCCCGTATGTTGCCGCCAACATGGCGGCGCGCGAGCCCGCCATGAAGGCCGTGGCCACAGCCCAGGCGTCGGCCAAAGCGGTGCACGGGAACGCCGCATGAGCATCATTCAGTACCCGCTGACCATCGGCGGCACGACGACCCGCGTGCTCGAAGCCGGCACCGGCCCGGCCGTGCTGTTTGTCCACGGATTGTCGACACGTGCGGATCGCTGGCGCGCGGTCCTGCCGCTGTTCGCCGGACACGGCTTGCGCGCCATCGCCTTCGATCTGCCGGGACACGGCCTGGCCGACAAGTCGTCCGGCTTCGACTATGGATCGCCGGCCCTCGCCGCTTACGCGCTGGGCCTGCTCGACGCACTGGGCATCGCCCAGGCGCATCTGGTGGGCACCTCGCTGGGCGGCCACATTGCCGCCCTGGCAGCGCTGCAGGCGCCGCAGCGCTGCCTTTCGCTCTACCTCGTCGCCTCGCTGGGGCTCGCGCCGCTGGAGCGGCAGGTTGCCGAAGGTATCCGGGCGAGCGTGCGAAACACCTCCATTGACGGCGTGCGCACCAAGCTGCGGAACGTCTTCATCGACCAGAGCCTGGCCACCGAGGCGCTGATCGTGGAGGAGTCGCGTACCAACAGTTCGCAGGGTGCCATCGATGCGCTGGTCGCGCTGGGTGACTACATCGTGAACGCTCTCAACGACGCGCTGGTGCTCGATCCGGTGCGAGGTCTGTCGTCGCGCCTGCCCGTGGGCCTGCTGTGGGGCGAGCACGACCGCATGGTTCCGCTTGCCGTCGGGCAGGCCGCTGCCGATGCGCTGAAGGCCGGACCGCTGTCCGTGATGCCGGGCACCGGTCACGCGCCGTATGTCGAACAGCCCGCCGAGTTCACCCGCCGCTGGGCCGCCTTCGCTGCTGCCTGACCGATCCGAGAAACACCATTCATCATGAACCTCCACGACATTCCCATCCGCGTCGAGCCGGCGTCCGACGCCGCAGCCGCCCTGCGCTGGCCCGATGCCGACTACACCCGCACGCCGTACCGGGTGTTCACCGACCCGGCGATCTTCGCGCTGGAGATGAAAGCCATCTTCCAGGGGCCGACCTGGAACTACCTGGCCCTCGAAGCCGAGGTGCCCGAACCCGGCTCCTTCAAGACGGCGCAGGTCGGCAATGTGCCCGTGGTCGTCTCGCGCAACCTGCAAGGGGAGGTCACCGCCTTCGTCAACCGCTGCGCGCACCGCGGCGCGACGGTCGTGCGCGAGGAGTCGGGCCGTGCCGACAGCCACGCCTGCATCTATCACCAGTGGAACTACGACAGCTCGGGCAACCTGTGCGGCGTGCCGTACCGCCGCGGACTCAATGGCTGCGGGGGCTATCCGGCGGACTTTCGGCCCGCGCAGCACGGCCTGCAGAAGCTCCGGGTGGCGCTCTACCGGGGTATCGTGTTCGGCAGCTTCGCCGAGGAGCCGCCGGCGCTGCTGGACTACCTGGGCGCGCCCATCGTGCAGCACATCGACCGCATCTTCGTGAAGCCGCTGAAGGTGCTGGGCTACCACCGACAGCGCATCTCGGCCAACTGGAAGCTGTACTTCGAGAACATCAAGGACCCCTATCACGCGGGCCTGCTGCATACCTTCATGGCTACCTTCGGTGTCTACCGCTCCACCCAGAAAGGCTGCACGCTGCTCTCGGACGACGGTGGCAATGCCGTCGTGTACTCGGTCACCAACACCGACAGCGTGGAGGCCGTCGTCGCGGCCTACCAAGGCACCGACAACAAGTACCAGGAGGACTTTCGCCTCACCGATCCGACGCTGCTGCAGTGGACGCCCGACTTCCACGACGGCATCGGCAACCTGATCGTCTCGGTGTTCCCGAACATGGTGGTGCACCAGATCCTCAACACGCTGGCCACCCGCCAGGTGCGGCCCATCTCGGCGGGCGAGATGGAGCTGTACTGGACCTACTTCGGCTTCGAGGACGACGACGAGGCGCGCACCGAGGACCGGCTGCGGCAGCTCAACCTCGTGGGCCCGGCCGGCTACATCTCCATGGAGGACGGCGAGGCCATCCGCCTGGTGCAGCAGTCGATCCAGGCCGGGGCCGAAGGCAAGGCATCGGTGCTGGAGATGGGCGGGCGCGGCCCCATCGTCTCGGCCGACCATGTGGTGACAGAAGTCTGCACGCGTGGCCTGTGGAAGCGCTATGCCCAGGCCATGGGCTACACGCCCGAAGCGCAGGAGGCCGCATGATGCAGACCCCCATGGACCCTCGGGTGGATGCCACGGTACGCGAGCGCGTGCTCGACCTGCAGTTGCGCTACGCCCACGCGATCGATGACGACCGGCTGGAGGCGTGGCCGGGGTTCTTCACCGAGCGCTGCCGCTACCGCGTGATCCCGCGCGAGAATCACGCGCGCGGCCTGCCGGCCTGTCTGATCGACGGCAAGGGCCGGGCGATGCTGGTGGACCGCGTCGTGTCGCTGCGCGGCGCCAACATCTACAACATTCACTTCGACCGCCACCTGATGTCGCCTCCGCTGGTGGAGGCCGCGCGCGAGGACGGCACCGTCACGGCGCGAACGCAGTTCACGGTGATGCAGTCCGACCAGGCGGGCGTGACCAAGGTTTTCGCCGCCGGTGTCTATCTCGACGTGGTGGACCTCTCGGGCGAGCAGGCCCTTTTCGTCGAGCGCACCGTGGTGCTCGACAGCTACGGCGTGCAGGAACTGCTCGCCACTCCGATCTGAGGTCGTCATGAACGAATTCCAATCGACAACCTGGCACGACGTCGGCGCGCCCGACGACTTTCCCGACGGTGCCGTCTGGCCCGTGCGCGCGGGCAACCACGAGGTCGCGGTGTTCCGGCTCGGCGACGAGCTGTTCGCGTTGCGTGACCAGTGCTCCCACGGTGCGGCGCGGCTGTCCGACGGCTACGTCGAGGACGGCTGCGTCGAATGCCCGCTTCATCAGGGCCTGATCGACATCCGTACGGGCGCGCCAAGGTGCTTTCCGGTCACGGAACCCGTGAGGACTTTTCCCATCCGCGTGCTGCATGGGCGCGTGGAAGTGGCCCAGGTCGTCGAAGCCGAGAGGAGCTGCACATGAGCATCGAGCCTCTCACGCTGCAGGTGCCGCCGGAGCGGCCCGCTGCGGCGACGGTGTCCGCAGGCGCCGGCGCGCTGGGCCGCATGCTGCCGGCCGGCTCACTCCTCACCGTGGCATCGGTCATCACGCTGCTGGCGATCTGGACGGCTGCCGCCTGGGTGCTGCCGCCCAAGGTCCTGCCGTCGCCGTGGTCGGTACTCCTGACCATGGCGGACCTGTCGCAGACGAAGGAGCTGTGGACCGACGTGGCCGTCACGCTCGGCCGCATCGGCGCCGCCTTCGCCATGGGCATGACCGCCGCGCTCGCGTTGGGCACCGCGATGGCGGTGTCGAAGAAGGCCGGCGCCTTCTTCCGTGTCTGGATCGTTTGCGGCATCACGATGCCCGCGATCGTGACCATCCTGACCGTGTACCTGGTGGTGGGCATGAACGACCGCGGCGCGGTCATCGGAGCGGCCCTCACGGTCGTGCCGTTCCTGGCGATCAACATTCGAGAGGGGCTCAAGAGCATCGATCTGCGCCTGGTGCAGATGGCCCAGGTCTTCCGCGCCGGCCGCCTGCAGATGGTGCGTCACGTCGTGGCGCCGCAGATCGCGCCGATGCTGCTGGCCTCCGCGCGCTTCGGCCTGGGGCTGGTCTGGAAGATGGTGCTGTTCGTCGAGCTGCTGGGACGCGGCAACGGCGTGGGCTTTCGTATCGAGTACTACTTCCAGCTGTTTGACATGGTCCATGTGCTCGCCTACGCCATGTCCTTCGTCATCGTGATGCTGGTGATCGAAGTGGGCATCTTCGGTGTGCTGGAGCGGCGCGTGTTCCGCTGGCGCGCCACTTCGTGAAAGGCCTGCTGCCATGACCCAGATCCAGGTTTCCAACGTGTCGCGCCGCTATGCCATGCCGGGTGGCGCAACGTTCACCGCCGTCGAACGCGTCAGCTTCTCGGTGATGCCGGGTGAAGTTGTCGGGCTGCTCGGCCCCTCAGGCTGCGGCAAGTCCACGCTGCTGAACATCATCGCGGGCCTCGACCGTGGCTACGAGGGCACTGTCGCCATCCAGGGGCGGCCCATGGCCGAGCAGCTGGCGGCGGGCTTTCGCGTGTCGTATGTTTTCCAGGAAGCGCGCCTGCTGCCCTGGCTGACGGTGGAACGCAATCTGGCTTTCGTGCTGGAGGCCGGCGGCTTTCCCCGGAGCGAATGGGCAGGGCGCATCGAGCGCGTGCTCGACGCGGTCGGGCTGCTGCCCTTCGCGGACCATTACCCGGCCCAGTTGTCGGGCGGCATGCAGCAGCGTGTGTCGATTGCGCGGGCCTTCTGCGTGGACCCGGACATCCTGTTGATGGACGAGCCTTTCAGCGCGCTGGACGAGCTGACCGCGCGCAAGCTTCGGCTGGCGCTGCTGGCGCTATGGGAGCGCTTTCGCACCACTGTGGTGTTCGTGAGCCACAACGCCCATGAGGCAACCTTCCTGGCCGACCGGCTCATGGTGCTCGGGCAGGGCCAGCTGACCGGTGAGATCGATCTGGCTGCGTTGCCGCGTCCGCGCGGGTTCGACGACACCGCCCTGTTCGACCGCAGCAAGGACGTGATCCGTGCCCTTGAGCGCGCCGCCTCGCAAGCCTTGCCGACCCCCTTCTCTTCATCCCGTTCTTCCCCCTCCCTCCTTGAAAGCCTCGCATCATGAAACGTCGCCATACCCTCCAGACCCTTCTTGCCACCGCGCTCCTGGCCATCGGCGTCGCCTCGTCTCCGGCGCATGCGCAGTCGACGGCGCCCGTCAAGGGCAACGGCGGCACCGTGCGCATCATGATCAGCCCGGCGGGCACCATGGGCATTCCCACAGCCGTCATCAAGAAATACGAGCTGGACAAGAAGTACGGCTTCAACCTCGAAGTCGTGCCCTATGCCGACCAGAAGGCTGCCACCGCCGCCATCCAGGGCGGCAGCGCCGAGATGGTGGTGTTCGACTGGCTGGCCACGGCGCGGCTGAAGGCCAGCGGCACGCCGGTCGTGGGCATCGCGCCATTCATGACCTATGTGAACAGCGTGCTGGTGCCCAAGGACTCGAAGCTGCAGACACTCGCCGACCTCAACGGCAAGCGTGTGGGCATCTACCACAAGACCGGCTTCGACTGGATCATCATGCTGGCCGCTGCCGAGAAGGTGAACAAGCTGGACATCAGCAAGACCGTCGAGGTGCGCGAAGGCGCCATGCCCCTCATGCGTGGCCTGATCGAGAAGGGCGATCTGGACGCCACGCAGATGTGGAACTCCATGGCCCCGGACATGCTGGCCAGCGGCAAGTTCCGGACCATGGTCACCATGCGTCAGCTGGCCGAGCAGATGGGCCTGCCCACCGTGCCCTTCCTGGTCTACGGCATGCGCGAGGACTACGCCAAGGCCAACCCGCAGAACGCCCGGGCGTTCACCGCGGCCTACCGTGACGCCGTGGCCGTGCTCATGACCAACGACGAGGTCTGGGCCGAGCAGGGCGCTCGACTGAAGCTGTCACCCGAAGCACTGGTGTTCTTCAAGGAACAGGTGCGACGCGATCTGCTCAAGAGCTTCACGCCGGACATGAACAGGGGCCTGGCGGCCACGCTCGACGCCCTCAATGCGGTGGCGCCCGAAGTCGTGGGACTCAAGCAGATGCCGGGCAATCTGCTGTCGCTGGACTACCAGTAAATCTCCAGGGAAGGCCGCTGGCGGCACAGGCCAGCGGCCGGATCACGCCGGCGGCGCTCTGGCGGCTCACCACTGCCCGGCTTCCACCCGGATCGCCACCTCGCAGTCCTCGAAGATCTCCAGCTTGGCGATCTTGACCCGCACCCCGAGCACGCCGGGCAGCTGCATGAGGCGATGAGCGAGCTTGCCGATCAGGCTCTCCAGCAGGTTCACGTGCTCGGCCGTGCATTCGTCGATGATGATCTGGCGCACCTTGCGATAGTCCAGCACGTGGGTGATGTCGTCGTCATGGGGCAGCAGCGGCTGCGGGCCCTGGTTGAGTTCGGCGTCGACCTGGATGGGCTGGGAGTGCCCGATCTCCTGCGGCAGGATGCCCAGGTTGGCCTTGAAGCGCAGGCCGGTGAGCGTGAGGATCTGGTCACCCTGGGTCGGTACGTTGGCGGTCATGGTGCGGGGCGGTGGTTGGCGCGGGCGGGGCTCGCACCGGTTTACATGAGGGAGAAATCGCGGTCGAACTTCATGAGGTGCTGGCCGCCGTCGACCAGCAGCGTGGTGCCGGTGATGCCGGTGTTCTCCAGCGCAAAGCGCACGGCCGAGGTGATGTTGTCCACCGTCGACGAGCGGCCCAGCGGCGACAGGCGGTGCAGCGCCTCGAACTTCTCGTCGCTGAGCATGTGGCTGGTGAGCGTGAGGCCGGGGGCGACGCCGACCACGCGCACGCGCGGCGCGAGCGCCTGGGCGAGCATGGTGTTGGCGGCCTCCAGCGCGGCCTTGGACAGCGTGTAGCTGAGGAAGTCGGGGTTCATGTTCCACAGCTTCTGGTCCAGCAGGTTGACCACCACGCCCGAGCCCTCGCGCGCTGCGGCATGGGCATGCAGCGCCTGCGCCAGCACGATGGCTGCGCCGGTGTTGCCGTGCAGGTGGCGGTCGAGCAGCGCATAACTGAAGCTGGCGGCGTCGTCGTGCTCGAAGGTGGCGGCGTTGTTGACCACTGCGTCGAGCCGGCCGAACTGCGCCACGACTGCGGGCAGCAACGCTCGCGTGGCGGCCTCGTCGCCCAGGTCCGCGCCGAAGGCTGCGGCACCGGGCGTGAGCGCCGCGCAGTCGGCGGCGGTCTGCCGGGCTTCATCGGCCGAGCGCAGGTAATGCACGGCGACGCGCCAGCCGGCGCCCGCCAGCGCCAGCGCGATCTCGCGGCCCAGCCGCCGCGCAGCGCCGGTGATGAGCACGGTTCCTGGAGGGGGGGCCTGGGTCATGGGTGGTTCGGTGGGTGCGGTGGGCTACGAGGCAGGGTCGGCGTGGCGGCTGCCACGGCCGGGCTTCGAGGCGACAATCGCGCCATGAGTTCAGAGGATAGTTTAACGAGCACCCTCGCCTCGCGCATCGCGGGCGAGATCGCGCAGGCCGGCGGCTGGATCGGCTTTGACCGCTTCATGGAGGCGGCCCTGTACACGCCGGGCCTGGGCTACTACGCCAATGACCTGCGCAAGTTCGGCGCGCTGCCCCAGTCGGGCAGCGACTTCGTCACCGCACCCGAGATGACGCCGCTGTTCGGCCAGACGCTGGCCGTGCAGGTGGCGCAGGTGCTGGAGGCCACCGGCACGAACGAGGTCTGGGAGTTCGGCGCCGGCTCCGGCGCGCTCGCGCTGCAGCTGCTCGACGCCCTGGGCGAGCGCATCGGCCGCTACAGCATCGTCGACCTGTCCGGCAGCCTGCGGGTCCGCCAGCGCGAGACGCTCGCAGCGCACGCCGGCAAGGTGCGCTGGCTCGACGCACTGCCCGACCGCATGGAGGGCATGGTCGTCGGCAACGAGGTGCTCGACGCCATGCCGGTCAAGCTGCTGGCGCGCGTCGGCGGGGTCTGGCACGAGCGGGGCGTCGCGCTTGCCGCAGGCGCTCTGGCCTGGGCGGATCGCCCGACGCCTCTGCGGCCGCCCCTGGACGTGCCGGGTCCGCACGACTACCTCACCGAGATCCATCCGCAGGCCGAAGCCTTCGTGCGGACGCTGGCCGACCGGCTGGTGCGCGGCGCCGTCCTGTTCCTCGACTACGGTTTCGGCGAGTCGGAGTACTACCATCCGCAGCGCCACATGGGCACGGTGATGTGCCATCAGGGCCACCGCGCCGACGGCGATCCCTTGCGCGACGTGGGTCTCAAGGACATCACCGCGCACGTGAACTTCACGGGCATCGCGCTGGCCGCGCAGGAGGCCGGGCTGGACGTGGCCGGCTACACCAGCCAGGCCCGTTTCCTCATCAATCTGGGCCTGGTGGGGCGGCTCGAAGGCAGCTCGCTGGCCGAGCGCACGAGCGTGCAGCGGCTGGTGAACGAGCACGAGATGGGCGAGCTGTTCAAGGCCCTGGCAATGACCAAGGGCATGCCGGGGGTGTTGACGGGTTTTGCCACGGGCGACCGCACCCACACCCTATGATGGCCGGATGATCCGCTGGTTCATCGTCATCTTCCTGGCCCTGATGTTCATCAGCTGGTTCACGCCGCTGCTCAACAAGCTCGGCTTCGGCAAGCTGCCGGGCGACCTGCGCTTTCGCCTGTTCGGCCGCGAATGGTTCGTGCCCGTGACCACGACGATCCTGCTGAGCTTCATCGCCAGCATGATCGCCCACCTGATCTGAGGCCGCAGCGATGAAGGCCTGCGTCGACATCGGTGGCACCAAGGTGGCGGTCAGCCTGGCTGCGGGCGGTGCTTCTTCCGACGGCAGCCGGGCAGGCGGTGCGGTCCCCTCCGCCCTGCAGGCCCGCGTGAGCGAGCCCACGGCCAAGGCCGGTGCCAACGATGCCCTCGCGCTGCAGGTCATGCGCCTGATCGGTCAGGCCTGCCAGTCCGCGGGTGTGGAGGAGTCGGCTGTCGAAGCGGTCGGCGTCTCGTCCTGTGGCCCGTTTGTGCTCAAGGCTGGCCTCGTCGAACTCGCGGCGCCCAACATCTGCGGCGGCCTGGCCGGCCCCGCGCGCGGCCTGCCCAACGACTGGAACACGGCGCTGCTGGAAGCGCCGCTGCAAGCTCGCTATCCGCGCGTGGTCGTCGCCAACGACTGCGTCGCCGCACTGGAGGCCGAGCGCCGCTGGGGCGCACTGCGGGGGCTGGACCATTGCGCCTACGTGACCTGGAGCACCGGCATCGGCATGGGCGTGTGCGTGGACGGCCATGTGCTGCGCGGCAAGAACGGCAACGCCGGCCATGGCGGCCACATGTTCGTCAACGACGACGCCAGCGGCGCGCTGTGCGGCTGCGGCAATGTGGGCGATGTGGAGGCGCTGGTGGCGGGCAATGCGCTGGCGCGGCGCTTCGGGCGAGATGCCGCCGCGCTGCTGTCGGCCATGGAGGCTGGCGACCGTGAGGCCGGTGCCATCGTCGACGAGCTGTGCCGGGTGCTGGGCCGGGCGCTCTACAACCTCGTGATCACGCTCGATCTGCAGCGCGTGAGCCTGGGCGGCAGCGTGTTCTGGCATCACCAGGCGCTGTTGCTGCCGAGGCTGCAGGCCCAGCTCACGGGCCACCTGCCTGCACTGACCGATGGCGTGCAGCTCGTGCCGGCCGGACTCGGCCTGCAGGTCGGCGACTACGCGGCGCTCGCGCTGGTGGCCTGACGGCGTTCGCGTCCGGCTTCAGAGGGCGAGCGGTGCGACAGTGCTCAGATGCCCTCTCTGGCGAGCGTCAGTCGGGCCGTTTCAGCTTCGATGCGTCGAGCGGCGTCCCGCATCACGTCCAGATAGCGAATGGCTGCCTCAGCCGGTGTCAGCGCCGAGGAGATGAAGGTGATGTTCAGGCAGGCCAGAACCCGGTCGGCGTGGCGCAAGGGAACCGCGATGGAGCTCGTCTTGTTCACGAGATCATTCTGACGTTCTCCAAATCCACGTCGCGTCGTGACCGACAGCAGGTTCTTTACGAACGCGGTGTCCCGGGCCGGTGCATCGTCGGGGTGGGCTGACCGTCGCAGGTTTGCAAGGATCAACTGCCGCTCATCTGGCGAGCAGAAGGCGAGATAGGCCTTGCCCGTAGCCGACTTGAGCATCGGCAAGCGCATGCCGACGCCGACGCCGTCGATGGTCATGGGGCTGCGGCCGCGCGTCGTCTCGCGCAACTGCATGGCGTTGTCATGGAAAGTGGCCAGGTCGGTCGGCCAGACCACCTGTTCCTGCAAGCGTTCGATGACGGGTACGGCAGCCTGCCGCAGCCAATCTTCTTCCTTGTAGCCATGGCTGAGCGTGCGGACCAACGCGGTCAACTCGAACCGGTCGCCCTCACGGCGCCTGCACACATAGCCGAGCGCGCACAGCGCGTCGAGGATTCTGTAGAGGGCGGGCCGAGAGATTCCCGTCTGGTCCGACAACTGGCTCACGCTGGAGCCGTTCGCCGTGTTGAGAGCTCGGAGGACGCCCAGCGCGCGCTCGACGCCACGCATCGCGGCTGGAGGCGTCACGATCGCAGAGGCTGCTTTGCGCGGCGGGGCTTTCTTTGCAGGCGCGGGCATCGGGGAGTATTTGGAACAGGCGGTGAAAAGAGATTGTCCGGTGGCCGGACAAACTTTATCAAAAATTGACGCGCCGCTGTTGGCGTCCGACCATTGCATTGCGCAGTCGCCAAGGGGCGGCCGCTTTCACCGAATCGAGGAGACACGCACATGAAAAGGCGACAGATATTGCAGACAGCCGCTGCTGCGGTGGCGGCCGGCCAGCCCTTTGTGGCCGGGATGCGAGCATGGGCGCAGAGCTTTCCGTCAAAGACGGTCCGCCTCGTCGTTCCCTATCCTCCGGGCGGTGCCACCGACTTTTTTGCCCGGGTGGTGTTCGCCAAGGTCGGCGACATCCTCGGCCAACAGGTCATCGTGGAGAACCGTCCCGGTGCTGGCGGGTCCATTGGCGCCGAACTGGTTGCCAAGAGCCCTGCCGATGGCTACACGCTACTGCTGGGTGACATGGGAACGTACGCCCTGAATGCGACGCTCTACAAGAATCTGCGCTACGACGCTCAGAAGGATTTCGCGCCGGTCAGTCTCACCGCCCGCTTCGCGATGGTGCTGGTGGTCAACAGCGAGAAGACCGCTGCAAAAAGTTTGCCTGAACTGCTCGTGCGGATACGCCGCGAGCCGGGCAAACTCAATTACGCTGCGCCGGGTCCCGGCAGCCCCTTGCACATGGCGATGGAGTTGTTCAAGCGGCAGGCCAATGTTCAACTCATGCCGATCCCTTACAGGGGAGGCGGCGACGCGGTGACGGGCCTGCTCAGCGGGCAGGTCGACCTGATGTTTCTGGACATCGCGACGGCGCGCGCACAGATTGCCGGCGGGAAGATCCGGGCGCTCGCCGTTGCCAGCGAGAAGCGCAATCCGATCCTGCCGGACGTGCCCACGGTGGCTGAGGCCGGCGTGGCCGGGGTGGAGGTGTATGCGTGGCAGGGCTTCGTGGCGCCCGTTGGTACGCCGCGGGATGTCATCCAGCGTCTGAACACGGCCTTTGCTTCCGCCATCGCCGATCCGGCGATCCGGCAGAAGCTGGCGGAAGCATCCGCCGAGACGACCCCGAGTTCGCCCGAGCAGTTCGCAGCTTACGTGGGCTCGGAGACGATTCGTTGGGGAAAGATCATCAGGGACGCCGGCATCTCGCTGGAATGACCTGGAACATCTGCCGAATTTTTGCAGGAGACAGAGGATGAGACTGGTCAGTTACGGGCCCATGGGGGCGGAGCGGGCGGGGATCGTGTGGGAGGACCGCATCGTGGACATCGAATCCGCCATGGCGCTGGCTGGACTTTCTCGGCCGGTCAACGACATGCGGCAACTTCTCGAACAGACGGATTGGCGCGCGCAGTTGGACCATGCGTTCAATGAGCGCCACCGCGCCCCCAGCGTCGCATTGTCGGAGGTCCGACTTGGCGCGCCGGTTCCCGTGCCACGCAAGCTGCTGATCGCGGGTGCGAATACTCACTCGCACATCGCGGAAGCGGTCGCAGTCCTGAAGGAGCCGATCGCACCGCGTCAGCCCATGATCCTGGCCAAGGCCACCTCCAGCCTCTGTGGCGCTTTCGATGACGTGGTGCATCCGCCCGAGACCTCCAAGCTCGATTACGAGGTGGAACTGGGCGTCGTGATGGGACGCAAGGCAAGGCGCCTGCGCGAATCCGAGGTGCGCGACCACGTGGCCGGGTTCTCGGTCATCAATGAAATGTCGGCGCGCGACATACAGCTGGCCGAGCACGAGTCCAATCCGTTCTATCGCGTCCACTTCATCGGCAAGAGCTTCGACACCTTCAATCCAATGGGGCCGGCTCTGGTTACCGTGGACGAGTTCGACTGGGGCATGCCACTGCGCATGAGCACCACCGTGGACGGCGTCGTGCGCCAGTCCAACGACACGCGCGACCTGTACTACAACGTGGAGCAGCTGGTGGCCTACATCAGCCAGGCCATGACGCTGTTTCCGGGCGATGTGATCGCTACCGGTTCTCCTGCTGGCGTGGCCTTTTTCATGCGGCCTCCTCAGTTTCTCAAGCCCGGGCAGACCGTCCGCTGCGAGATCGAGAAGATCGGCTTCATCGAAAATCGCGTGGTGGCCGAGCGGCGGGACTGAACTGCTGCGAAGGAGCGATCCAGCTCAATACGCCGTATCCGCCAGCGTCTCCAGAAAGGTCGTGCGCCACCAGTGCACGTCATAGGTGCGGATGGTCTCCAGCAGCCGGCTGTGGCGGCGCACGCGCTCTTCCAGCGGCATGCGCAGGGCCTGCTGGATGGTCTCGGCCGTGCCGTGCGTGTCATAGGGGTTGACCAGCAGCGCTTCCTTGAGCTGCTCGGCCGCGCCGGCAAAGCGTGACAGCACGAGCACGCCCGGGTCCTGCGGGTCCTGCGCCGTCACGTACTCCTTGGCCACGAGGTTCATGCCGTCGCGCAGCGGCGTCACGAGCGCCACGCGCGCCACCCGGCACAGGCCTGGCACGCGCTTGCGCGCGACGTTGCGGTGGATGTAGCGCACCGGCATCCAGTCGAGCTCGCCGTAGTCGCCGTTGATCGCGCCGCACAGGCCTTCGAGCTCGTGGCGGATGTCGGCATAGGCGTCGACCGACTCGCGGCTGGGCGAGGCGATCTGGATCAGCGTCGCGATGTTGCGGTTTTCCGGGTAGTTCTTGAGCAGTTCGCGGAACGCGCGGATGCGGTTGGGAATGCCCTTGGAGTAGTCGAGCCGGTCGATGCCGATCAGCAGGCGCCGGCGCTTGTACTCCTCCTTCATGTCGGTGTAGGTCTCCCAGGCTTCCTTGGCGTGGGTCAGGCGCTCGAACTCGTCCACGTCGATGCCGATCGGAAAGGCCTGCGCCCGCACCGTGCGGCCGAAGGCGCGGAACACGCCCGGCGCCGGTGACTCGGCCTGGGCCTCGGTCTGCACGTAGCGCTGGAAGTGCGCCGTGTCCGCCTGGCTCTGGAAGCCGACCAGGTCGTAGGCGAAGAAGGCCTTGAGCAGCCATTCATGCTGCGGGATCGCCGCCAGCAGCAGCGGCGGCGGCAGGGGAATGTGCAGGAAGAAGCCGATGCGCTGGGTGCAGCCCATCGCGCGCAGCTCGGCGGCCAGCGGGATCAGGTGGTAGTCGTGGATCCAGATCGTGTCGTCGGGCTGGAGCAGGGGCAGCAGCTTGCGCGCGAACAGCTGGTTCACGCGGCGGTAACCCGCGATGGTGCCGCCGTCGAAGTCCGCGAGATCGAGCCGGTAGTGGAACACCGGCCACAGCACGCCATTGCTGTAGCCGAGGTAGTAGCTGTCATGGTCCTGGCGCGACAGGTCGACCGTTGCCAGGGCCACGTTGCCGGCCTGCTGCAGGTGCACCTCGCCCTCGCCCGGCGTGCCGTCCTCGACGATCTTGCCGCTCCAGCCGAACCACAGCCCGCCGGTGCGGGTGAGGGCGTCGCCCAGGGCCACGGCCAGGCCCCCTGCGGCACTCTTGCGCGGGTCGGCCAGGCGGTTGGAGACGACGACGAGACGGCTCATGGGTGTTCGGTCCTTCAGATGACGGTGTCCCATGGCGCCGACAGGCGCATGGCTGCGTTGATGATGCCGACCATCGAATAGGTCTGCGGAAAATTGCCCCACATCTCGCCCGTGCCGGGGTGCGTGTCCTCCGACAGCAGGCCCAGGTGGTTGCGCGCCGCAAGCATGGTCTCGAAGATCTCGAGCGCCTGCTGCCGGCGGCCGATGCGCGCGAGGGCGTCGATGCGCCAGAAGGTGCAGATGTTGAAGGCCGTCTCGGGCTTGCCGAAATCGTCGGGTGCCTCGTAGCGGCGCATGTAGGGGCCGTCGCACAGGTGCTTTTCCAGCGCATCCACCGTGGCGACGAAGCGCGGGTCCTTCGGGTCGATGAAGCCGACCTCGGCCATCAGCAGCACGCTGGCGTCCAGGTCGCGCCCGCCGAAACTCTCGGCGAAGGCCTGGCGCTCCTCGCTCCACGACTCCACCAGGATGCGGTCGCGCATCGCATGGGCGCGGCTGTGCCAGAGGTCGGCGCGGGCCGGCAGGTCGAGCGCCGTGGCGATCTTGCCCAGGCGGTCGCAGGCGGCCCAGCTCATCAGCGCCGACGAGGTGTGCACGCGGGCGCGCGTGCGCAGCTCCCACATGCCGGCATCGGGCTGGCCGAACACCTTGACGGCCTGCTCGCCGACCGACTCCAGCCGCACGAACTCCGCATAGCCGGCCCGGTGCAGCAGGCGCTGGTCGTGGAACCACTGCGCCGCGCCGAGGATGACGTTGCCATACACGTCGTGCTGGAAATGCTCCTGCGCCTGGTTGCCCACCCGCACCGGGCCCATGCCCCGGTAGCCGGGCAGGCTGTCGGCCATGCCCTCGGGCAGCTCGCGTTCGAGGCCGATGCCGTAGAGCGGCTGGATGTGCCCGCCGCGCGACTGCACGACCACGTCGGCCATCCAGCGCAGGTAGTCCTCCATGGTGCCGACTTCCGACAGGCTGTTGAGCGCGCGGACCACGAAGAACGCGTCCCGCAGCCAGCAGTAGCGGTAATCCCAGTTGCGCTGGGTGCCGGGCGCTTCGGGGATGCTGGTGGTCATGGCTGCGACGATGGCGCCCGTGTCTTCGTAGAGCGACAGCTTGAGCGTGATGGCCGCGCGGATCACCGCCTCCTGCCACTGCAGCGGCAGCGCGAGGCGCTGGCTCCAGCTGCGCCAGTAGGCGAGAGTCTCCTGCTCGAAGTGGCGCGCGGTGTCGGCGATGCCGAACTGCAGGCTCTCGTCGGGGCCGAGCAGAAAGTTGGTTTCGCGCGTGAGCACGAAGGGCTGGCCCGACAGCACGTGCGAGATCGGCGCGTCGGTGTTCAGCCGCAGCGTCATCGCGTCGCCGACGTAGCGCACATGATTGCTGCCGCGCGTGAGGCCCGGGGCCGTGCGGCCCCAGTCAAAGCGCAGGTCCAGCTTGACGCGGATGCGCGGCGAGCCCGACAGCGTGCGCACCCGCCGCACCAGCATCAGCGGGTGGTAGTAGCGCCCGCGCTGGAAGAAGCGCGGCGCGAAGTCGGTGATCTCGATGGCCTGCCCGCTGCGGTCGTGCAGCTGCGTGCGCAGCACGGCGGTGTTGTGGTCGTAGCTCTGGGTGCTGCGCGCGAAGTCTTCCAGCTCGATGGCAAACGCGCTGGCGTCGGGCGAGGGGTCGAGCAATGCGCTGAAGACCGGGTCGCCGTCGAAGCGTGGCAGGCAGCACCAGACGATGCGCGCGCGCTCGTCCACCAGTGCGCTGAAGGCGCAGTTGCCGATGACGCCCAGGCGCAGCGAGGCCGCAGCCGGCGGGCCGAAGCCGTGGTCGGCCACGGCCTGCGCTTCGGAGCGGCCCTGCGCGTCGGCGCCTGTTGCGGCTCCCGCCTTGCGGCGGCCGGCCCCGCCTTTGGCGGCTGTGGAGCCCGGGGAGAAGGGCATGGAAGGTGAGGTGGGGGCTTCACGGGTCATGCCGTGGTCTCCTGCAAGAGTTCGGCCTGCAAGCCGAGCCAGTTTCGCAGCGCCTGCGGGCTGTCGCACCGATGGCGGGCCTGGGTCGGGCCGGTGCCGATCTTCAGCCCGGCGCCGCCCAGCTGCTGCGCGGCGGCAAAGCCGTCTTCATCGGTCAGGTCGTCGCCCGCGAACAGCGGAATGCGGTCCTTGAACGGCGCGTCCTCCATGAGGGTGGCAATGGCCTGACCCTTGTGGACGCCGCGCGGCTTGACCTCGAACACCATCTTGCCGCGCAGCAGCTCGGTGCCGGGGCTGCGGCTGACCGCTTCGGTGAGGGTTTCCATGCAAAGGGATTCGAGCGCGGGCGCCTGCCGGTAGTGCAGCGCGATCGCAGCCTCCTTCGTTTCCACGAGCAGTTCGGGATGCAGCACGGCGAGGCGGTGCATGGCGCGGCTGACGAGGTCGAGGTCGGGCGCGGGGATGCGGCGCACGCGCCCCTGGGCGTCACGCACTTCGGCGCCATGCGAGCCGGCGGCAGCCAGCTCAAGCGGCGCGAGAAAGCCGTCGAGTGTGGCGATTTCGCGGCCCGAGATCACCGCGAGCGCACCGCCCAGACGCTCCTTGAGCAAGCCGAGCGTGACGAGGAGCTGCGGGTCGGCCACGACGGCATCGGGGCGCGGCGCGATGTCCACGAGGGTGCCGTCGAAGTCCAGGAACAGCGCCGTGCGGGCGGTCATCGGAGGTAGCGTCTGCATGGTGTTGCGACCATACCAGAGCGCTGCGCGCCATTCGGTGCGCCAGGCCGCTCAAATGCCTTGCGCGGCCACGGCCCGGACCCTCGCCTTGTGGATCATCTCGCCAATCCGTGGGCCAGAAAGCCCCTTGGCCTCAGCCTCCTGTGCTACCAGATCGGTAGCAACGGAGCGCGCCGCATCGAGGCATGTCAGAAGGCGCCGACGTTGTGTGTAGGACGTGTCCTGCATGCCCAGCCGGCCACGCGCATCGCACTCGCAGGCCAGCAGGACGTCCTCGAAGCGCTGCGGCTTGCGCAGGGCGTCGCAGCGCTCGAGCAGGCGCACCACGGCGGCGGCGTCCAGGCTGTCGCTGCGGTGGATGTTGCCGTGTTCGCGCGCCACCACGTCGGCCAGTTCGCGGCAGGCCACGGGCACCCGCAGCCGTTCGCTCACGCCCTTGAGGAGCTTTGCGCTGCGCTGCTCATGGCCGATGTGGCGCGGCAGCACGTCGGCAGGCGTCGTGCCCTTGCCGAGGTCGTGGCAGAGGCAGGCGTAGCGCACGGAAAGATTCGCGTCCAGCTGCGCGCTCATGTCCAGCACCATCATGAGGTGCATGCCGGTGTCGACCTCGGGGTGGTACTCCGCGCGTTGCGGCACGCCCCAGAGCCTGTCGACCTCGGGCAGCAGCCGGCGCAGCGCGCCGCAGGCCCGCAGCACGTCGAACATGCGCGACGGGCGGCGCTCCATCAGGCCGCGCGCCAGCTCCTGCCAGACCCGCTCGGCCACCAGCGCGTCGACCTCGCCGTCTTCCACCATGGCCTGCATCAGGGTGAGCGTCTCGGGCGCCACCTGGAAGTCGGCAAAGCGCGCGGCAAAGCGCGCCAGCCGCAGGATGCGCACGGGATCCTCGGCGAATGCGCCGGAGACATGCCGCAGCACGCGCGCCTCGATGTCGGCGCGGCCGCCGAACGGGTCGATCAGCGTGCCGTCGGCGGCCTGGGCGATCGCATTGACGGTGAGATCGCGGCGCGCCAGGTCCTGCTCCAGCGTGACGTCGGGCGCGGCGTGGAAGGCAAAGCCGTGGTAGCCGCGCGCGGTCTTGCGCTCGGTGCGGGCGAGTGCGTATTCCTCGCGCGTCTCGGGGTGCAGGAACACGGGAAAGTCCTTGCCCACGGGCAGGTAGCCGGCGTCCAGCAGCTGTTGCGGGGTGGCGCCGACGACCACCCAGTCGTGGTCCTTCACGGCCAGACCCATGAGAGCGTCGCGTACCGCACCGCCGACCCGGTAGATGTCCATGCGACGAGTGTAGGGCAGGGCCTGCCCGCGCGGCCGCCTGGCCGTCGCTGCCCGAGTCCGGCGCCGTTGCGCCTCAGGCCCCGTCGGCCAGCAGCGCCTGCGCGGCGGCGTGCGTGGCAGGCGGCGTCGGCGGCAGCGGCAGTCGGCATTCACCCACCGCCAGACCCTGGGCCCGCAGCAGCGCCTTGATCGACATCGGAAACACCGAGGTGTCGGAGTTGACGAACTCGAACGACGCCTGCAGGCCCGCGTTGATGGCGCGGGCCTGCGCCACGTCGCCGCGATGAAAGGCCGCGATCATGGCCTGCATGCGGGCTGCGGTCCAATGAGTGGTCGTGCCCACGACGCCCACCGCGCCAACGGCCAGCAAGGGCAGGGTGTACGGGTCGTCTCCCGAATAGAGGTCGAAGTGGCGGCCGGCGCGTGCCACCAGCGTGGCGGCCGCGGGCGGGTCGCCGGTGGCGTCCTTGAAGGCGACGTTGTTCGGCACCTCGCCGAGCAGCCGCAGCAGCACGTCCTGCGCCACGCGCCGGCCGGTGCGCAGCGGCACGTCGTAGATCATGACGGGCAGCCGGGTGGCAGCCGCGGCCGCGCGGAAGTGGGCCTCGATGCCCGCCTGCGGCGGCCGGTTGTAGTAGGGCGCGACGACGATGACGCCGGCCGCGCCCAGTCCCTGCGCCTGGCGCGTCAGCTGCACGGTGTGCGCCGTGTCGTTGCTGCCGGTGCCGGCGAGCACCGGGATGGTCACGGCCTCGCAGACGGCGCGAACCAGGTCGCAGCGTTCGTCGTCCGTGAGCGTGGACGCCTCGCCCGTGGTGGCCGCCACCACGAGGCCGTCGTTGCCGATGGCCTGCAGGTGGCGCGCCAGACGCCGCGCGGCGTCGAGGTCGAGCGAGCCATCGGCGGCGAAGGGCGTCACCATCGCGCTCATCACGGCACCCCAGTGGCGGGGCGCGGGCGAGGCGGCCGTGCCGGCGGCGCTCATCGGCTCACCCGGTACGGCTCCTCAAAGTCCAAAAAATTTTTCTCCTCCAGGGCCTCGTCGATCCAGGCCTTGACCCCGGGCAGCGCGCTGACGCGGCGGATGTAGTCGGTGATATGGCCGGGCACCGGCAGTCCGTAGTTGTGCAGGCGCATGCACACCGGCGCGTAGTAGGCGTCGGCGATGCTGAAGTCGCCGAACAGCAGGGGCCCCCTCGATGCCTGCAGCAGTTCGGTCCACATGGCGACCAGGCGCGCGACGTCGGCGCGGACCTGGGGCTTGTCGCGCCAGACCAGCCGGCCCGTCTCGTGCAGGGTGGCCTCGATGTTCTGCGGGCAGGCGCTGCGCAGGGCCGAAAAGCCCGAATGCATCTCGGCGCAGACGCTGCGGGCCCGGGCACGCAAGGCCTTGTCGGCCGGCCACAGGTTCAGTTCGGGAAAGGATTCGGCCAGGTACTCCGAGATCGCCAGCGTGTCCCAGACGACGGTCTCGCCGTCGACGAGCACCGGCACCAGCGCAGTGGGCGTGATCCGCGCCATGGTCTGCTTGAAGACGGAGTCCGGGTTCATCGAGTCGAACCGCACCATCACCTCCTCGAAAGGAATGCCGGCCTGCTTGAGCAGCACCCACGGACGCATGGACCAGGAGGAATAGTTCTTGTTGCCGATGTAGAGCTTGAGCATCCCGTTTCTCCGTCAGAAAGACGCGATGCTAGCGGCCGTCGCCACGCGGATTGATGCGCGTTTGGGGCTGGATTGATGCGCGCTCGGTGGATGCGCGCTCAATGGCTGCGCGATCCGTGGCTGCGCACTCACTCGCCGGCCGGCGGCGGCGGATCGTCGTTCTGTCGCCGCGCGGCTGCGCGCGGGGGCGCGGCGGGATCGGCCGGCGCGTCGGCGGGTGCGTCAGCCGGCGGGCGGTCGATCAGCCGCGTGACCAGCGGCACCAGGGCGAGGATGGCCAGCGCGAGCAGCGTGCTCAGCACGGCCGTGGACTCGCGGCCCAGGCCGGCGGCCACGCCGATGGCCGCCGTGAGCCAGATGCCGGCGGCCGTGGTGAGGCCCTTGACGTCCTCGTCGCTGCGGCCCTTGAGGATGGTGCCGGCGCCCAGAAAGCCGACGCCTGCGACGATGCCCTGCAGCACGCGGCTGAGTTCGGCCTCCTGCAGGCCCGCGTGCTGCGGGATCATGACGAACATGGCCGAGCCGAGCGCCACCAGCATGTGCGTGCGCACGCCGGCCGACTTGCCCTTGTGCTCGCGCTCGAAGCCGAGCAGGCCGCCCAGCAGCGCCGCCAGCGTGAGGCGCAGCACGATCTGCGTCACCTGCGCCGCGTCGGGCAGGTCCGAGAACTCCTGCGCGATGGTCGCGCCCACCTCCTGCCAGAGCGTCGCGGACATCAGGGCAGGTCCTTGTTCGGCTCGGGCCGCGAGTTGTCGCGCGGGCCCACCGTGCCCAGCCGGGCCTTGATCGACTGCGGCTGGCCGCTGAGCAGCGCGGCGTAGTTGGTCGCGTTGGACAGGACCTTCTTGACGTAGTCGCGCGTCTCGCCGAAGGGCACGTTCTCGGCCCAGATGGCGGCGTCGATCACCGGGCCGTTGCGCCAGGCACGCGGCCGGCCCGGGCCGGCGTTGTAGGCGGCGGCGGCCAGGGCCTGCGAGCCGTCGAAGTCGTCGAGCGCGAGCTTGAGGTAGGCCGTGCCGATGGCGATGTTGGTGGCGTGGTCGTTGAGCTGGTCCACGCTGAAGTTTGCGAGGCCGATCTTGCGGGCCGTCCAGCGCGCGGTGGCCGGCATGACCTGCATCAGGCCGGAGGCGCCGACGTGGGAGCGCGCGTCCATGATGAAGCGGCTTTCCTGCCGGATCAGGCCGTACACATAGGCCGGGTCCAGGCCGATCTCGCCGGCGCGCTTGACCACCGCGTCACGGAACGGCGTCGGGAAGCGCTGCTCCATGTCGATGAACGACTTGGTGCGCTCGCTGGTGTTGATGCAGCGGTCCCAGACCTCGCGTTGGCAGGCGAAGTCGGCTGCCGCGAGCAGCTCGCGGTCACCCATGCCGCCGCGCGTGTGCAGGTTGGTGGTGTAGTTCCATTCGCGCGTGCCCTCGGGGCGCAGGCCGATCAGGATGGCGTAGAGCGCGCGGTTGAGCCCGGCATTCATGCGCGCGGCGGCCTTTTCGTCGGGCGTGAGCGGTGCCGGCCGTGGCGGGGCGGTGATCCGCTGGCCGAGCTCCTCCAACGCAAGCTGTTCGTAGAAGCCCCGGTTGGAGGCGATGGACTGCAGCGCGTTCTGGGCCTCCAGTCGCGCCGGTGGCAGCGGGGCGGCCGTGCCGCTGGCCGCAGGCTGCGCCGGTGCCGCAGGCGCGGTGGCCAGCAGCGCGCGGGCCTGCCAGTAGATCCAGGCCGGGTCCTGGCGCGCTTCGGGGCTCATGGCGCCGACGGCTTCGAGCACGTCCTTCCAGCGGCCCCAGCGCAGCGAGGCGCGCACTTTCCAGGCCAGCATGTCGTCGCTCAGGTCGCTGTCGCGCGAGACCTTGGCGAAGTAGGCCGGCGCATCGCTTGAGAGCTTGCTGGCGGCCTGCTTGCCGATCGCGCCCCAGACCCAGTTGCGCTCCTCGGCACTCAGCTGCGTGCCCCATTTGTTCTCGAGCTGGAAGGCCGCCTGCTCCACGTCGGTGGTTGCCAGCTTGATGAGCGCGAGCGTCATCATCTCCTTGCGGGCCTTGCGCACCGCCAGCACCTTTTTGGTGAGGAACTTCGACGGGCTGGCATTGACTTCGGCCAGGAGCGGCAGCGACTCGGGCGAGACGATCTCCACGGCCTTGGCCGCAGCGCGCGGGCGGTTGGCCTCCATGGCCAGGCGCGCGCGCTTCCAGGCGTCCTCGGCCGGCATCCTGCGCAGCTCGATCAGGCGGTCGGCCGCCGTGGCGCAGCCGTCGTCGGCCTCGCGCTGCGCGAACCAGTTGCGGCGCACCTCGTCCACATGGGCCTGCGTGACCTGCCCGGTGGCCAGCGTGTCCACCAGCAGGGCGTAGCAGCGCACCTCCTTGTCGTCGTTCATGCGAAAGCGCGGGTACTCGGCGCCAAAGGTGGTCCAGTCGCGCCGCTGACCCAGCATGAGCAGCCAGTCGTTGCGCAGGCGGTCTTCCTGGTAGGTGCCGGCATAGCGGCTGAAGAAGTCCTGGATCTCCTGGGTCGATGCGCTGTCGAGCCGGCTGCGCAGCTCCCAGTAGGCGGCCCAGGGTTCCAGTGCATGGCCTCGGGCCTGGGGCAGCAGGGCGGTCAGCCTTTTGCCGTCGCCCCGCTTGTAAGCTTGCGCCATGTCAAGGATGAGGTCGTCTCCCTTGGCCTGGGCCAGAACGGTCAGGGGCAGGACCAGGACGATCGATGTCAGAATTGCTCGAAACTGCATTGGGCCATTATGGACAAGTCAAACGAGAAGAAGGCGCTCCGAAAAGCCCTGATCGAACAACGGTTGAACATGCCGGACCGCCTACAGAAGGCCGACCGGCTGCAGCAGGTCATGCGCATCTGGCTGGTGGGCCGCCCCGACACGGTGATCGGCGCCTACTGGCCCATCCATGGCGAGTTCGATCCCCTGCCCGCGCTGCACCGCTGGAAGGAAGACGGCGAGTTGCTCGACGAGCCGCAGCGCCGGCGCATCGGCCTGCCGGTGGTCGACAAGGTCCACAAGACGCTGACCTTCTGGGCCTGGTACCCCGGCTGTCCGATGGAGGAAGACGCCTACAGCATTCCCAAGCCCAAGGACACCGAGGTCATCGTGCCCACGCTGCTGTTCGTGCCCTGCGTGGGCTACAGCGCGGGCGGCTACCGGCTGGGCTACGGCGGCGGCTTCTACGACCGCACGCTTGCCACGCTGGAGCCCAAGCCCTTCACCGTGGGGCTGGGCTACACGCAGGGCTTCGTCGACGACTTCGAGCCCGAGCCGCATGACGTGCCGCTCGACGCCATCCTGAACGACAACGGGGTGGTCTGGCCGGTGTGATCGCCGTGATCGCGCAGGCGTGACTCTGCCTGCGCGATCAGTCGATGTTGTCGACGGTGTCCGGGTCCGGCACCTCGCCGATGGTCTCGCGCGTGGCGCGGGCCTGGGCCTGCAGCCAGGCGCAGAAGGCCTTGATCTCGGGGCGCGACTCGCTGCGCGGGCCGACGATGACCCAGTAGGCCATGGGCGAGTCCATGCGCTGGTGCGGCAGCGCCTCGATCAGGTCGCCGTTGGCCAGGCTCTCGGCCACGAGCGGCAGCCGCGCCAGCACCACGCCCTGGCCGGTGAGCGCGGCCTGCACCATCTGGTAGGCGTAGTTGAAGTAGAGCCAGCGCTTGGGGTTGAACTTGCTCATCTTGCGCTCGTCGGCCCAGCGCCTCCAGGTGAGCCATTCCAGGTGGGTGCGGTGGGCGTCGCCGGCCTCGATCAGCGCGAACTGCATCAGGTCCTCGGGCTTGCGCAGCGGGCTGCCGCTCTTGAGCAGCCAGGGGCTCGCCACCGGCGTCAGCTGCTCGCCGAACATGCGCAGCGCGGTGGGCGGCATGGACGAGGCCGGGCCGTAGCGCAGCGCGAGGTCCACGTCGGCGATGTCCAGGTCCACGGCCTGGTCCGACGCGTCGATGCGGATGTCGATGTCGGGGTTGTCGCGCTGGAAGGCCTCCAGCCGGGGGATCAGCCACATCGACGCGAACGACGCGAAGGTGGTGAGCGAGACGCTCTTGCGGCCCGCGCTCTGGCGGATCTGCCGCACCGCCGCGTCGATGCGCGGCAGCGCCTGCGACACCGCCATCAGCAGCTGGGCGCCGGCACTGGTGAGCTCGACGGCGCGGGTGTGGCGCAGAAAGAGGCTGACGCCGACCTCCTCTTCCAGAGCCTGGATCTGGCGGCTGACGGCCGACTGCGTGAGTGCCAGCTCCTCCGACGCGGCGCGGAAGTTCAGGTGCCGGGACACCGCCTCGAACGCTCGCAGATGCCCAGCCGAAATCGGACGGCTGCGCAGGTGGGTCTGGGAGTGCTGCATGGGACGGTTCCTGTCAGGAGGGATCGGGCGACTGATGCGATTTGGGAATCAATAGCGTAGCCCTAAATCATTGGACTGCCAAGCAGGGGCGAACGATGATGCATTCCACGCAATCATGTAAAGGAGAACGTCATGGCCCTGCAATCCCTTGCCGAATCCCGGCAATCGCTGTCTTCCCCCGTGCTGCCCGGCACCTGGAAGCTGGCTGCAAACCGTGCCGTCACACTCCGTCCGCGCGAGGATGCAGTATTGCGAATTGCGCATGGCTGCGTGTGGCTGACCTTCGACGCCGCGCCCAGCGGCCCGGGCAATGCCTCGGGTGACCTTTTTCTGGTGGCGGGTGAGCAGATCACCGTGCAGGCCGGGCAGCGGGCGGTGATCGAGCCCCATGCCGGCGCCGGCGTGGAGCCGGTGGCCTACTTCAGCTGGGACGCGCTGCCGGCCGCCGTGCGCGACCCGGTGCGCGTGGCCGGTCGCTGGCAGGTGGCCGTGCTTCAGCCCTTGGGCGACCTGCGTGGCGCCCTGGCCTTGGCGGCCGGTGCGCTGGGCCGGCTGGCCCTGGGCCTGGCCGGACTGGCCGGCGCTTTGGTCTTCGGCCTCGACGGGGGGCGGGGCGCGCGGGCCTTCAGCGCGCATTCCAGCGCGCGCCGCGCCCATGGCGCCATGAGCTGAGGCGACTCCAGCGCGTCGGCCGGCGCGGCGTAGTAGTTCATGCTGCGCTCGACGCCCTTGGCCGCATAGGTGAACCGCTCGCAGCCCGCCGCCTCGTACAGGCTGCGGGTTTCGTCGTCGGCCTTGAGCCAGAGCTTGTCGCCCGAGCCGAGGTCGGTGACGATGGCGATCGTCAGCCCGTCGATGCTGATGCCAAAGCCGCCGAACATGCGCCTGGGCTCGCATCGGCCTGCGGACGCGAGCAGTTCGCAGCAATAGTCGGCGAAGGCGGCATTCTTGGTGGGCATGGGTGCAACGATAGCGCAAGCCGCCTCCGGCCGTCTGCCGAGCCTGCGGCGCTGGCAGAATGGCCGCCATGGCCCGCCCGAAATCCGCCTTCCACGAGCTCAAGCGCGACGAGATCCTCGACATCGCGGCGCTGTGTTTCGCGCAGCGCAGCTATCCGGCCGCCAGCATGAACGACATCGCCGCCGCCGGTGGCACTTCCAAGGCGCGGCTCTATCACTACTACGAAAGCAAGGAAGCCATCCTGTTCGACCTGCTGGACCGCTACACCCAGCGGCTGCTGGCCATCATCGGCCAGGTCGAGGCCACGGCCCAGCGGCGCAACCTTGACGAGCGCGCCGCCGTGCACGAGCTGGTGCGAAGCTTCCTGCAGGAATACGAAAGCTCCGCCACGCGCCATGTGGCGCTGCTCAATGACACGAAGTTCCTGGGCGAGCAGCAGCGCGAGCTGATCCTCGACCGCCAGCGCGACGTGGTGTCTGCCGTCACGCGCTTTCTGCGGCGGGCCTACCCGCAGCGGCTGAACCCGGTGAACCAGACGGCCGTGACCATGATGCTCTTTGGCATGATCAACTGGACGTTCACCTGGCTGCGGCCCGGCGGGGCGATGAGCTACACCGCCTTTGCCGACGAGGTGATCGGCATGCTCGAGCGCGGACTCGCGGGAGATGCGGCATGAGCGCGGCGACAGCGCAAGGTGCGGTCCACGTTGTGGTGATGGGCGTGTCGGGCTGCGGCAAGTCCGAGGTCGGCCAGCGCATTGCGGCGCTGCTCGGCCTGCCGCTCGTGGAAGGCGACGACTTCCACCCCAAGCGCAACATCCACAAGATGCAGCAGGGCATCGCACTGACCGACGAGGACCGCGCCGACTGGCTGCTGACCCTCGGGCGCGAGCTGGCCGCGCGTCCGCGCGGCGCGGTGCTGACCTGCTCGGCGCTCAAGCGCGCGTACCGCGACACCTTGCGCGCCGCCGTGCCGGGACTGCGTTTCGTGCATCTGTCGCTCACCCAGCCGCAGGCGCTGCAGCGGGTGGCGCAGCGGACCGACCACTTCTATCCGCCGAGCCTCGTGGCCAGCCAGTTCGAAGCCTTGCAGGATCCGGCCGGCGAGCCCGGGGTGCTGTCGCTGGACGCCACCGCGCCGATCGAGGCGCTCGCGCGGGACGCCTGTGCCTGGCTGCGTTGAGGTGGCGGCCTGAGCTGCCGGTGGCAGTCGCCTGAGCCGCCCGCGCGCCACACGACCCGATCGGGCCCCGGTCGCCCCGTGCACCGCCCGTTTCATCCGGCCCTTGTGCAAGCAGTTCAACAATGCGTAACGGATTACGAATAGATAAAATCCCGGCGAATCCACAGGAGACCGCATGTCCAAAGCCTTCGCGAGCCAGGCCGACCTGGCCGACAAGAAAATCACCTTCGAGCAGCTCAGTGCGCATTGCTGGGCCTACACGGCGGAAGGCGACCCGAACTCCGGCGTCATCATCGGCGACAAGTACATCATGGTCAGCGACTGCACGGCGACGCCCGACATGGCGCGCGACCTGATCGCCCGCATCCGCACCGTGTCGGACAAGCCGATCAAGTACGTGCTGCTGACGCACTATCACGCGGTGCGCGTGCTCGGCGCCAGCGCCTACTTCGCCGAAGGCGCAAGCGAGATCATTGCCAGCCAGGGAACGCTGGAGCTGATCATCGAGCGCGGCAAGGAAGACATGCAAAGCGAGATGGAGCGGTTTCCGCGCCTGTTCCGCGGCGCCGAGGGCGTGCCCGGCCTGACCTGGCCGACGCTGGTGATCGGCGGCGGCGATCCGGTGCGCGGCGAAGTGCCCGGCCGCCTCACACTCGACCTGGGCGGCGTCAAGGTGCAGGTCTGGCACCCCGGGCCGGGTCACACGCGCGGTGACACCATCGCCTGGGTCGAGGAAGAAAAGGTGTTGTTCTCCGGCGACCTGGTCGAGTACCTGGCCGGCGTCTACACCGGCGACGCTCACCTGGAGGAGTGGCCGGCCACGCTGGAGGCGCTGCGCGCGCTCGGTGCCGAGGCGATCGTGCCCGGCCGAGGCGAAGCCATGAAAGGCCGGGAGGCCGTGAACAAGGCGCTCGACTACACCAAGCTCTGGGTCGAGACGCTCTACCGCTGCGGCAAGGAAGCTGCGGCGGCAGGCATGGACCTCAAGGCCGCCATGGCGCACACGCGCAAGAGCATGGACCCGGTGTTCGGCCAGGTGTTCATCTACGAGCACTGCCTGCCTTTCGACGTGAGCCGCGCCTATGACGAGGCCAAGGGCATCAAGAACCCCCGCATCTGGACGGCCGAGCGCGACAAGGAAATGTGGGCCGCGCTGCAGGCCTGACGCCAGCGCTGCCGCATGGGCGTGTCGGCTGCGCGCCACGCCCATGTCATAAGACACAGACGGCCGGCGAGGCAAGGCGCGACAATCGCAAGCGTCACGCGATGGACCAGAACAAAGATGACGACCCAACCCGCCCTGCCTGCCCGCACCCATTCCCCGCCGTCCAGTTGCGCGGCCTGCCGGCTGCGCGAATGCAGCGAAGCCTTTCTGCCGGTCACGCCGGAGCAGCTGGCCTTCATCGAGAAGATGCGAACCGACACGGTGCGGATCGAGGCCGGCCGCGACATCATCTCCGAGCAGTCCGTGAGCAAGCGGCTGTTCACGCTGTATTCCGGCTGGGCCTTCCGCTACAAGACCCTGAGCGACGGGCGGCGCCAGATCGTCAACTTCATGCTGCCCGGCGACCTGATCGGCCTGCAGGAGCAGTTTGCCGACGGCTCGACCAGCGGCGTGCAGGCGGCCACCGACGTGCTGGTCTGCGTCTTTCCGCAGGACGGCCTGTGGGACGTGTTCCGCAACCATCCCAAGCTCGGCTATGACATCACCTGGCTGGCCGCGCGTGAAGAAAACATGCTCGACGAGAACCTGCTGACCACCGGCCGGCGCAGCGCGATCGAGCGCGTCGCCACCCTGCTGATGCACCTGTTCCGCCGCGCCGAACGGGTGGGCATCGCCGTCAACGGCGAAGTCGAGTTTCCCTTCAATCAGCAGCACATTGCCGACGCGCTGGGCCTGTCGCTCGTGCACACCAACAAGACGCTGCGCCGCCTGCACCGGCTGGGTCTGCACGACATCAGCAACGGGCGGCTGCGCATCCTCAACTCGCGGGCGCTGGAGCGGGTGGCCGACTACGACGCAGCCTGCGGGCTGTAGTCCGGCTCCCACGCAGGCTGGATGGAGCCACCGACACCGAAGTGGCCCACCCGCTCCTAAGCTGGATGTTCGCGCGCCGACTGCGGCCGGCGCTGTGTCATCCATCCCGTTTCCAAGGAGCTTCCATGATTCCGAGCACCCTCAACCCCCAGGCAGCGAACCCCCAGGCACCGAACAGCAAGGACAAGCCCGCGTCGGGCAACGACGACGCCAAGGGCAGCGCCACGAATCCCGCGCCCGGCCAGATGGGTGAGGGCAGCTATGAGGGCACGCGCGACTACCGCAAGAGCGTCAAGGACTACCTGAAGGAAGCCGACGTGCAGCGCGACGCGAGCGCCGCCCGTCCGGCGTCGGCCTCCGAAGCGGCCGAACTGGCGAAGGCTGAGAAGGAAGGCCTGTCGCACAGCAAGGCCCCTGGACAGTAAGTCGGCCAAGCCGGTGCTGCGCCGAAGCGGGCTCGCAAGCCTCAGGCGCGGCCCGGCGCTTCGATCAGTCCCAGCCGGCTGGCCTCGAACACGGCTTCGGTTCGTGAATGGACCGACAGCTTGCTGTAGATGTTCTTGACGTGGGCGTGGACCGTGTGCCGGGAGATGCCTTCGAGCGAAGCGATCTCGGCATAGCTGAAGCCCTGCGCAATGCGCGTGAGGATCAGCAGCTCACGCTCGGTCGGCTGCACCCAGGAGCCGTCGGGCTGGCTGGCTGACGCTGGCGGCTGGCTTTCGCGCGGCCTCAGGCGCCGCAGCACCAGGCGCGCGATCACTGGCGACATCGGCGCGCCGCCCGCGCGCAACTCACGGATGCGGCCGGTGATCTCATCTTCCAGGCTGTCCTTGAGCAGGTAGCCCGAGGCGCCGGCCTCCAGGCTGCGCACCACGTGGTTTTCGTCCTCGTACATGCTGATGACCATGATGTCCGCCTTGGGGTGGCGACGCGCGCAGTAGGCGATCACGGCCAGTCCGGGGACGTCGGGCAGCCCGAGGTCGGTCAGCAGCACGTCCACGTCATTGCGCTCCAGCCAGGCGAGCGCGTCCTTGCCATGCTCGAAGTCGGCGGCGAGCACCATGCCCTCAGCGCCTGACACCGCCGCGCAGAAGCGGTTGCGGGTCGGTCCGTCATCCTCCAGGATGGCGACGCGGATGGGCGCGGGCGAAACGGCATCTGTCATGCGGCCATCATAGTGGCCGCTGCGGCGTGGCGCGCTCCCCTCAACGGGGGATGCACCGGCCTTCGGGCGTCAGCTCCGGGTGCCTGCCGTTGCGCTGCGGCGTAACAATGCGTATCGTACGCACAAGCCGCCGCGCAATGTGGTGGCCCCAAGAACAAGCAGTACGTGGTATTGGGGATGTGGATGGACTGGGGAACGGGGCTCAAGGCGCGGAGTGTGGTGCTGCGCATTGCGCTGGCACTTCTGTGCCTGGGCTTTGCCGGAGGGGTGCCGGCTCTGGCCAACACGTCCCCCGGCGGCTCGGATTCTGTCGACGCAGTCCAGGTCATCGACCGGGCGGTCCTCCGGCCGGTTTCAGGCATCGGCCCGGGCAGCAGCTCCGGCGTGGGCGAAGGCGTGCCGGTGCGCCTTCCGGACGCCTGGAATGGCCGGCAGCGCGAAGGCACCTGGATCTACGAGACCACCTTCCACATCGATTCGCCGCCCGAAGTGCCCTGGGGCCTGTACGTGCCGCGCGCGGGCAACCGCTATGCCGTCTACCTCAATGGCCGGCTGCTCGGCCAGCTCGGCGCGTTCGCTGGCGACCTGTCCGACTACGCGCAGCGCCCGAGCCATTTCTTCCTGCCGGCCGACAGCCTGCGCCGCGGCGACAACCAGCTGCGCTTCGTCGTGCAGGGCGAACGGGCGCGCTATGCGGGGCTGTCCACGCTCAAGGTCGGGCCGGCCGACGAGGTGCGCGACGAGTTCATGTGGCGCGAGGCCGCGCAGGTGTGGGGCTCGTTCGCGATCATCTTCGTGTCGGTGGTGTTCGGGCTGATCGCCGCCGGCCTGGCCTTCACGGTGCGCGACCGGATCTTCACCATCTTTGCGCTGGCCTGCCTGTTCTGCACGATCCGCACGAGTTACGCGATCGCGGTGGACACACCGTTCGACTACCGCATCTGGAACATGGTGGTGGACCTGGCCTATGCCGGCTACCTCGTGTGCCTGTGCCTGTTCGCCGTCCGGGTGCTGGAGCTGCGCCGCCGCTGGATCCTGTGGGTGAGCGCCGCCCTGGTCGCGGCCTCGCTGGCGCTGGTGCCGCTGTACGCATGGGCCCGCCTGGCCGGCGTCCGGCAGGTCTGGCTCATGCTGATGCTGGCCTATGCCGCGACGCTGTGCTTCACCGTGATCGCCTGCTGGTGGCGCACGCGCACGCCGGCCAGCCGCATGCTCGCGCTGGCCGGCGCCGTGTGCCTGGCTTTCGGCGCCTATGACCACCTGCTGGTCTTCTACACGGCCGATGGCTATTCGGCCTTTGCGCTGACGCGCTTTTCGCTCATCACCTTCCTCGTGGCGATGGGCTGGCTCCTGGTGGACCGCTATGCGCGCAATGCCGGCGAGGAAAAACGCCTGCGCGCCCAGGTGGCCGACGAGCTGGCGCGCAAGAAGGCCGAGCTGGAGCAGCTGTTCGACCGGCAGCAGCAGCTGGTCAGCGAGAACGCGCAGAAGCGCGAGCGCAGCCGCATGCTGGAGGACCTGCACGACGGCATGGGGCTTCAGCTCAACGGCCTGCTGGGCATGGTGCAGACCGGCCCGCTGCAGCGTGATGCGCTGGCGCGCGAGATCCGCACCGCCATCGAGCAGATGCGCATGCTGATCGACAGCACCGAAGCCTTCGACGGCGACCTGTCGCTGCTGCTCGGCCACATCCGCTACCGCATCGAGCAGCGCCTGAAGCACCAGGGCGTCGAGCTGCGCTGGGACGTGCAACTGGCCGACCCCGAGCGTACGCTGCCGCCCCAGCGCTCCATCGCGCTGCAGCGGCTGGTGTTCGAGCTGACCACCAACACGCTCAAGCATGCCCATGCCACGGTGGTGGAACTGTCGGCCAGCGATGGCCCGCATCTTCAGGGCGCGCTGGAGCTGGTGTTCCGTGACAACGGCCGGGGCTTCTCGCCGGATGCCACCTCGGCCGGCGTGGGCACGCGGTCCATCCACCGGCGCGTGGCCGATCTCGACGCGAGCCTGTCGGTCGACTCGGTCAGCGGCGGCGGCACGCGCTACTGCCTGCGCATTCCGCCTGGCTCCTTCATGCAGATGGAGCCGGCATGAACCGGTGCGCCGGCCGGGCCCGGCTCACCCGTTGTGGGGATGGCCGGCCGAGGCCGAGAGCCCAGAATGTCCCGATTCAAGACAGGAGCGTTTCGCCATGAGCATCGTTGTCCAGGACCTGACCGGCCTGAATGCCACCTCCGTGAAAGACATGCCCATCGTGGCCGACGAGACGCAGTCGCGGGCGGCGGCCTCGGGCGCTGCCAGCTGCTCGGTGGCGGGCCTGCGCCACAGCCAGGGCGCGCATACCGCGCTGGCCGGCGGGCGCATGCTGCTGACCGAGACCTACAGCCGCGTCCATCGCGTGACCGAACTGCCCGACGCGCCGAACCGGCCATGGAACGGCCTGATCGAGGTCGACGCCGGCGCCACCTGGAGCGACGTGCAGCGCGCGCTGGCTCCCTACTGGCTGGCGCCGATGGTGCAGCAGTCGTCGGCCCACTTCAGCGTGGGCGGCTCGCTGAGCGTCAACTGCCATGGGCGCGATCCGCGCTGGGGGCCGCTGTCATCGACGGTCGAGGAGATCACGGTGCTCACCGGCCTCGGGACGGTGGAGCGGGCCTCGCGCACGCACAACAGCGAGCTGTTCCGCGCCGCCCTGGGCGGCTATGGCGCCTGCGGCCAGATCCTGCGGGCCACGCTGCGCGCCACGCGCAACCTGAACCTGCAGTACATCGGCGGTGAAGGTGACATCGTCCCGCTGGCCAAGTACGCCAGCCGGCTGTCGTCGCGGCTGGCCGCGCCGCCTGCGCCCGAGGTGCACATGCACTATGGCTGGCTGTGCTGCGTGTCGGGCGACAGCTTCTATGACGAGGTGCTGCACGTCGACATGAAGCCGGTGGCAACCAATGCCCGCCAGGTGCAGACGGCCTTCCCCGACGAGGCCTGGGGCACGGGCGAGTTGCTGCGCGCGGGCTGGGCCGCCTCGCGCATGTCGCCCGACATCAAGGCGCTGGTGTGGAAGGAGCTCAAGGCCAGCCACCGCGGCTGGGGCGGCTCGGGCGACATGCTCAACGGCGTGGTGCGCTCGCGCATCGACTGGCTGCGCTCGTCGGTGAGCTTCACCGCCCTCAAGGGCGAGGGGGCAGCCGACATCCTGCAGGAGTATTTCGTTCCGGCCCACCGCTTCGCCAGCATGGTGGCCGCGCTGCGCGGCATCTACATGGCGCCGGGCAATCCAGTGAACGTGCTGAGCACCACCGTGCGGGTGGTCCAGCGCGATGCGGAGACGGCCCTGTCGTACTGCCCGGCAGGGCCGATGGTGTGCATCGCGGTGGACGCCCATGTGCCCACGGTGCGGGACGCGGCCGGCCAGTGGGACCTGCATCCGGGCGTGAAGGACTCGATCCGCGCGGCGATCGCGGCCTCGCTCGCGCACCAGGGCACCTACTACCTGCCCTACAGCCAGGTGGCGACGCCCGAGGTCTTCCGCCAGGGGTATCCGGGGCACGCCGCGCTGCAGCAGGCGATCGACCAGTGGAATCCGGCAGCGGGTGGGCGCCACCGTTACTGGAACCGCTTTCTCGACGCGTACTTCAGCTGAGGGGCGAGGGAGGCCAGTCCGCCGGCAGGGTCTGTCGCCGGAAGCCGGCCCGACAGGCCGGCTCAGGCGTAGGGCTCGCCGTAGGGCTTGAACTTCGGGGTCAGGTGCGCACTGCGCCAGAGCATCTGCACCGTGAGAATGAAGAAGGGCTTGCCGGCCACGTGCGGCCCGATGACCGGGTCGGCGAGCGCGTCGCGGATGACGTCGCCCATGTCGCCTTCCTTGCGGCGCGGGTTGTTGTCCTTCATCCACTGCCAGGTGCGGGTGTCGTCCACCGTGAGGAGTTCGGGGCGGGCCGGGGCCGTGAGCGCGCCGGTGCGCACGTCGTCGAAGACGCGGTACAGGTACTCGCTGCAGTAGAGACGTCCCGGATGGCCGAAGTCGGAGTCGTCGAAGAAGCTGTAGGCGGTGCCCAGGTAGGTCTTGGCGCTCTCCAGCAGCGCCTGGCGCAGCGGGGCGGCGGCCGCGTCGCCCGCGCCTTCTAGCGCGGCATGACGCGAGTGCCACACCAGGTTGTCCTGCGAGGCGCGGAAGTTCAGCCAGCCGCGGTAGCGGCCGTCGGCGCCGTCGCCCTTGACGTGGTACGGGTGGATGGCGACGCGGTAGTGGTCGAAGTCGCTCACGTTCCCCTCGATCACGTAGACGTTGCCATTGCCGTCGTCGGTGCTGGTGTCGTCGCTGTGGGCGCCGTCGTTCTCGCGCAGCACCATCGCGCAGTGGCCCACGAAGAAGCCGTCGTTGTTGAGGATCTCGCCGTCAAGCGCGCGCATCAGCACCTTGACCAGCGGGTTGCGCAGGAACTGGTCGACCGTCATGCCGAACCAGTCGACGATCAGCTCCCGGAAAGCGACGCGCAGGATGCGGATCAGGAACAGCAGGCGCGCCGCATTGTTGGTGTCGCCAGCGGCTTCGAGCAGCTTGTCGTCATTGCGGGGCCGCGCATACAGGGTGTCGAACTCGAGGCCTGGCAGATCGAGGGCGGCGAACTCGCTCAAGCTCTTGCTGGCGAGCAGCTCGCCGACCGTCTTCTGCCTTTGGAGAGGGCTCCACAGGCTCAGCGGATCGAATATGCCCTTCTCCAGCGTCACGGGCTTGCGCGGGAAAAGCAGATCGCCCGTGCGCAGGTCGCGCGGATGCGGGTATTTGATGTTGAACTGGGCGGAGACGTCGGACGCTGGCATGGGATTCCCTCCTCGAACGCGAGTCTGGCAGCAAATGCTGCGGGGAGCATACCCAAATATGGCGAGTCAGGACCGGGCGGCCAGGGCGCGCAGGTCGGCCTCGTAGTCGGCCAGGGTGCGGGCAGCGCGGGCTCGCTGGGCGGCCGTGGTGCTGTTGTGCAGCGCCGCCACCGCGTCGCAGCCATCGCGGGTCAATGCATCGAGGTAGCTGCGAAAGACAGGGTCGGGCGAGTTGAGCGAGCGTTCGAACAGCGCGCGCATTTCGGCGCGCACCTGGGCTGCCGGTGCGGCGCCCTGGGCCTGCAGGACACGCAGGGTCGCCAGTGCGTCCTGCTGGCGGCGCACGGTTTCGCGATAGCTCACCTGCGGATCGAAGCCGGAGCGGGCAATGGACGCGCGCACCACCACCAGCTGCGCGGGCTCCAGCCGGCCATAGAAGTGCTCGGCGCGCGAGACCGCCTCCTTCACGCGGCGCGCTTCGCGGCGCTCGGCAGGGCCTTCGAGCCACTCGGCCCGCCACTTGCGGTTGCGCTTGTCGAGCTGGCGCTCCAGGTGGGTGATCTGCGCGCTCGACAAAGTGGGCGCGATGGCCAGCACGGTCGGCTCGATCCGGTCCATCACGGCCAGCGCCCGGGCACGCCCCTGCGCGAACAGCTCGCACAGCTGCGTGCCCTGCACCTCGCCGGGTGCGAGCGCACGGGCCTTCTGCAGCAGCTCGGCATAGGCGGGCAGCTCGTTCTGGCGGTGCCAGGCCTGCAGGCTTTCCAGGTCGGCGCGCACGCGCAGGGTCTGCGGTTCGTCGAAGTCGAAGTAGCTGTCGAGCCACCAGTACAGCGCCTCGGGTGCCTGGTTGTAGGCCAGGCGCACCACGCCGCAGCCCTGCAGGCCTGCGGCCAGCACCAGCAGGCCGATAATCCGGACCATCAAGGAGAAGAGTCGCATGGCGGAACTGGATGTGGTGATCATGGCGGCGGGCAAAGGGACCCGCATGAAAAGCGCCTTGCCCAAAGTGTTGCACAGGCTTGGCGGCCGTGCGCTGCTGGCCCATGTTGTCCACACGGCCAGGCAGGTGGGCGCCAGCCGCGTCATCGTGGTCACCGGCCATGGCGCCGAAGCGGTGGAGGCGGCCACGGCCGGCGAGGGTGTGGCCTTCGTGCGGCAGTCGCCGCAGCTGGGCACCGGCCACGCGGTGCAGCAGGCAGTGCCGCACCTGCAGGACGAGGGCATCACGCTCGTGCTCAACGGCGACGTGCCGCTGATCCAGCCGCAGACGGCACGCGACCTGGTGACGGCCTGCGGCGGGCAGCGGCTGGCCCTGCTCACGCTCACGGTGGACGATGCCTCGGGCTACGGCCGCATCCTGCGCGACGACCAGGGCGCGGTGACCGGCATCGTCGAGCACAAGGACGCCACGGCCGCCCAGCGCGCGATCCGCGAGTTCTACACCGGCGCGATGGCCGCGCCCGGCCGCCTGCTCAAGGGCTGGCTTGCGCGCCTGACCAACCAGAACGCCCAGGGCGAGTACTACCTGACCGACATCGTGGCCATGGCCGTGGCCGATGGCGTGGCCGTCGTGGCGGCCCATCCGCAGTCCGAGGCCGAGGTGGCCGGCGTCAACAGTCCGCAGCAGCTGGCCGAGCTGGAGCGGGCGTTCCAGCGGCGCCAGGCCCGCGAGTTGATGGAGCAGGGCGTGCGGCTGGCCGACCCGGCGCGGCTTGATGTGCGGGGCGAGCTCCGCTGCGGCAGCGACGTCGAGATCGACGTGAACTGCGTGTTCGAAGGCCGGGTGCAGCTTGGCGACGGGGTGCGCATCGGCGCCAACTGCGTGATCGCCAACGCGGTCATTGGCGCCGGCGCGGTGATCCACCCCTTCACCCACATCGACGGCGAGAAGGCCGGCGTGCAGGTGGGCGAAGGCGCGCTGGTGGGCCCGTTCGCGCGGCTGCGCCCGGGCGCACAGCTCGGGCCGGAGGTGCACATCGGCAATTTCGTCGAGGTCAAGAACTCCACGCTCGGCCGGGGCGCCAAGGCCAACCACCTTGCCTACCTGGGCGACGCCACGGTGGGCGAGCGGGTCAACTACGGCGCCGGCAGCATCACTGCCAACTACGACGGCGCCAACAAGCACCGCACGGTGATCGAGGACGACGTGCACGTGGGCAGCAACGCGGTGCTGGTGGCCCCGGTCACGCTGGGGCGGGGCGGCACCATTGGCGGCGGCTCCACCATCACCAAGGACACGCCGCCCGGTGCGCTGTCGGTGGCGCGCGGCAAGCAGCTGAGCGTGCCCAACTGGCAGCGGCCGGTGAAGAAGCCCAAGCCCTGACTCAGGTGGCCTTGCTGCGCGCCAGCAGCACGATGCCGCCCACCACGAGCAGGGCGCCGACCAGCTGGATCGGCGAGAGCTTCTGGCCCAGGATGAACCAGCCCATCACCAGCACGGCCACGGGCTCGATGTTCAGGGCCGGCGCATTGCGCGCCATGTCCAGCCGCGGCATCAGCACGAAGAGACTGGAGAAGGCCGTGCCGTACAGCAGCGTGAGCAGCGCCAGGCCCAGCCAGCCCAGCCCGTCGGCCGGCCAATGCAGTGCGCCCGGCATCACGCCTGACAGTCCCCCGGCCAGCGTCGCCAGTGCCACCAGCGTCATGGTCGTCATGCTGCGAAACGCACCGGGCACGGCGTTCAGTCGCTGCTCGGTGACCCACAGCGCGAACGCAAAACTCACGGCGGCGCCAAGGCCCAGCATCACGCCCATTGCCAGTGACGGGCCGGTGGCCGCGACCGCGCCGAGCGCCGCCGACGCATCCAGCGCCAGGGCCAGGCCGACCAGGATCACCGCCATTGCCCCTGCCGCGCGCCGCGTGGGCGCCTTGCCGCCCAGCGCCCACGACAGCAGCACGTAAAGCACCGGAAAGGTGTTGAAGGCCAGCAGCGCCAGGGCCACCGGAATCCGCGCCACCGCCGAGTACAGCAGCAGGCTTTGCAGCGAAATCAGCAGGCCCAGCGCGGCCAGCCAGCGCACGCTGCCGGCCGGTGGCCGGAAGCTCGCGCGCTGCACCAGCAGCACCCCCAGCAGGGCCAGTGCCGTGACGCCCGAGCGCGCCACGACAGCGGTGACGAGGCCGGTGCCGTGGTCGAAGGCAATGCGTGCGGCGATGTGGTTGCTGCCGAAGCAGGTGCCCAGCAACAGGAGCACGACGATGGCCGTGCGCTTGGGAAAGGGGGAGCTCATGGCGCCCGAGGGTACCGGAAAGCCTCAGGGTGCGAGCGGCACCGGCAGCGCGGGCTCGAACTTGCCGCGCTTGACGCTGAAGAAGGCCTTGACGTTGCGCACGTTCGCATCGGCGGTGAACAGGCGCTGCGCCAGCGCGAGATACGCCGGCATGTCGGCCGCCACCACCATCAGCACGAAGTCGGGTCCCGGCGAGACGCGGTAGCACTGCTGCACCGAGGCGTCGGCCACGGCGCGCGACTCGAAGGCGTCCAGCGCTTCGGCGCCCTGCCGGTCCAGCGTGATCTCGACGATGGCCGTGAGGCCATGGCCCAGCGTCGCGGCGAGCCGAGCGGGGTCGAGCAGCGCCACCTGCCGCTCGATGACGCCGGCATCGCGCAGGCGCTTGACCCGCCGCAGGCAGGTCGGCGGCGACACGTGAATCAGCGCCGCGAGGTCCTGGTTGCTGAGCGAGGCGTCACGCTGCAGCTGGTCGAGCAAGCGCAGGTCAATGGAATCGAGCGTCAATTCTTCCATTTGTATTGAAATTTTATTGGTAAATTTCATATCGATGCTATTAGGAAATAATATTCCATAATAGACATTAATTTGATTGCCAATTTCGAAAAGGCGCGCCTACAGTCCGCTCACTGATTCAAAACGGAGCATCCTCATGTGCGGCATCGTCGGCGCGGTCTCCACCCGCAACATCGTTCCCATCCTCGTCCAGGGCCTGCAGCGTCTGGAATACCGCGGCTACGACTCCTGTGGCGTCGCCGTGCATGCGGGCGGCCTGCAGCGCGCGCGCAGCACCTCGCGGGTGGCCGAGCTGCTGGCGCAGGTCCAGTCCGAGCACATCGAAGGCGGCACCGGCATTGCCCACACGCGGTGGGCGACGCACGGCGCGCCGGCCGTGCACAACGCCCATCCGCATTTCAGCCATGGTCCGGGTGCGGACGCCGCGGGCCGGCCGGGCCGCATCGCGCTGGTCCACAACGGCATCATCGAGAACCATGACGAGCTGCGCGCCGCGCTCCAGAAGCGCGGCTATGTGTTCAACAGCCAGACCGACACCGAGGTCATCGCGCACCTGATCGACAGCCTGTACGACGGCGACCTCTTCGAGGCGGTCAAGGCGGCGGTCGGGCAGCTCCACGGAGCCTATGCGATTGCGGTGTTCTGCAAGGACGAGCCGCACCGCGTGGTCGGCGCACGCGCCGGCTCGCCGCTGATCCTGGGCGTGGGCCGCGACGGCGACAACTTCTTGGCGAGCGATGCCATGGCGCTGGCCGGCGTCACCGACCAGATCGTCTACCTGGAGGAGGGCGACATCGTCGACGTGCAGCTCGGCCGCTACTGGATCGTGGACGCGGCGCACAAGGCCATGGGCGCGGCGCAGCGCCCGGTGCGCACGGTGCAGGCGCACAGCGGCGCGGCCGAACTGGGGCCGTACCGGCATTACATGCAGAAGGAAATCTTCGAGCAGCCGCGCGCCATTGGCGACACGCTCGAGGGCGTGGAGGGCATCGTGCCCGAGCTGTTCGGCGACGGCGCCTATTCAGTCTTCAAGGAGATCGACTCGGTCCTCATCCTTGCCTGCGGCACCAGTTACTACAGCGGCTGCACCGCCAAGTACTGGCTCGAGGCCATCGCCAAGATCCCCACCCAGGTCGAGATCGCGAGCGAGTACCGCTACCGCGAGTCGGTGCCCAACCCCAGAACCCTGGTGGTGACCATCACCCAGTCGGGCGAGACGGCCGACACCCTGGCGGCGCTGCGGCATGCGCAAGGCCTGGGCATGGCGCAGACGCTCACCATCTGCAACGTCGCCACGAGCGCCATGGTGCGCGAGTGCAAGCTGGCCTACATCACCCGCGCGGGCGTGGAGATCGGGGTGGCCTCGACCAAGGCCTTCACCACGCAGCTGGCCGGTCTGTTCCTGCTCACCCTGGCGCTGGCGCAGGCCAAGGGGCGGCTGACCGAGGCCGAGGAGGCCGCGCACCTCAAGGCCATGCGGCACCTGCCGGCCGCGCTGCAGGCGGTGCTGGCGCTGGAGCCGCAGGTCATCTGCTGGGCCGAGGACTTCGCGCGCATGGAAAACGCGCTCTTCCTCGGCCGCGGCCTGCACTACCCGATCGCGCTCGAAGGCGCGCTCAAGCTCAAGGAGATCACCTACATCCACGCCGAGGCCTACGCCGCCGGCGAGCTCAAGCACGGCCCGCTGGCCCTGGTGACGAGCGCCATGCCCGTGGTCACCGTCGCGCCCAACGACGCTCTGCTGGAAAAGCTCAAGAGCAACATGCAGGAAGTGCGCGCGCGCGGCGGCGTGCTCTACGTCCTGGCCGACGCCGACACCCGCATCGAAAGCAGCGAAGGCATCCACGTCATCCGCATGCCCGAACACTACGGCCCGCTCAGCCCCCTGCTGCACGTCGTGCCACTGCAGCTGCTGGCGTATCACACCGCCTGTGCACGCGGAACCGATGTGGACAAGCCGAGGAATCTGGCGAAGAGTGTGACGGTGGAGTGAGGGACGGATGCACTACAGCTTGCGCACCGAGCAAATTTGCTTCTGGTGGGTACGCTGGTTCATCCGTTTTCATCGGTTGCGTCACCCGCGCAAGTTGGGGCGGCCCCAGATGCGCCATCTGGAGGGCTTCACCCCGCGCGTGAACGATGTGGACTTTGACAGCTTCAGTCGTCGTCCAGCGCCAGGAGGCCCTGGGGTGAAGCGGGAGGCCATCGCTTGGCGGTGACGCGGCTCTCATACCAGCGATGCATCGCGGCGTCTTCGACCGCGTACTCTCCATGCGCCGACTTCCAGACCATGGCCGGCGTGCGTTGGCGCAGTGCCTCCAATGCCTTCTGGGCCTGTTGCACACTCACGGGCCGTCCCAGCCGGTCCCGGTAAAAGCGCAGGGCTTCGGCGTCATAGGGGCGAAATCGCGGCCCCTGGTCGAGCATGCGCCAGAGCACCATCTGTTCCGTGGGCTTGAGCCCCAGGTAGTCGGACTCCATCTGCGCCTCGTCTTGCGCTTGCTGATCCTGCGCCGCCAGCTGGAGCGCAGGCTCGAACCGGCCGGTGTGGCTGGACAAGGGGCTGAGCACTGCGCCCATGGCGGCCATGAAGAACTGGGGCCGGTAGCCAAAGGCGGCAAACGCTGCCTGCAGCGCGGCCCGGTCCACCGGCACCAGGTCCGGTCTCTGCGCTTCCACCAGACCGGCCACGTGGGCAATGAAATCCGTGTCCAGGGGGGGCAGGGTCTGAATCTGCGATCCATAGAACGGTGCGCCGGCACTCACCACCAGGCGCAGCAGCTTGTCGCGGTCCGAGCCTGACATCACCAGCATCAGACTCACCTGCCCGGGCCGGTTCATCTGGTCGCGTGCCGATTTCAGCGCTGTCATGGCGACCTCGCCCGCCTCGCTCGTCAGGGCGTGCTGTGCCTCGTCAATGATCAGCGCCACGGGCCGGTCTGCGGCCTCCTGCAGCGTGCGCAGCGCTTCCGTGAGGGTGAGGCCGTCGACCTGGCCGATCTTGCTGACGTCGATGTCCAATGCGCCCGCGAGCTTGACGCTCTTGAGGCTGGCCTTTCTGGCGGTGCGGGCCACCATGCCCAGATGAGGAAGCAAGGCACGGGCGATGGCCTCGGCGATCAGCGCGCCCGGGTCGCGGCGGGTGTCGGCCCACAAGTCGACGTACACCACTTCCACCCCCGCTTGCTGCAGGGCGGGCGCGAGGTCGCCTTGCAGGAAGGTGCTCTTGCCGGTCCGGCGCGGCGCCGCCAGGAACAGGCCGTTGTGCGCATCGCCTATCAGCGAGCGCCCTTGCAGGGCCTGCACCAGCTGTTGCGCCAGGGCGGTTCGGTGGTACGCGATCATGCGACTACCTCCTTTTATCTTCCGATCCGATATTTTATCTTTTTTTGGATAAAAGAAGATAATTTGGTCGAATCAGGGCGGGTGCCGCCCGCGCTCGCGCCACTTCGCCCTGACTTGCGTGATACCCAGCCCATGGCCCCTGTCGCCGCGCCGCGTTGTTCACGCGTCCCGGAGCCTCTACTTGTTCTTCAGCTTGCCCTTGGGCATCACCGTTGTGGTGGGCGGCGTGGGGCGTGTGGACGTGCCCGAGGTCTCTTTGGGCGGGCTGGTGTCCTTTTTGGGTTTCTTCGTCATCTTGTTGCTGCGCTGGTCGCCTTTGGCCATGGTGTGCTCCTCGTTTTCGGTGTCCCAATGTAGCGGGTCATGGGGGCCGTGGTCCGGCGGCTCGGAAGGAATGCTGCGATTTTTTTGTCCGGGCCGCGCTGCGCGGGCCGGCTGTGGGAATCCCGCCTCAGGGAAAGCCCTCGAACCAGGCCGTGGCGCCGGGCGGGCTCTTGTCGGTGCATGAGGCCTGCGCCATCATGAACCGTGGCAGTGCCTCGCGGTCGGCAGTCGGCCTTGAGCCGCTCTGCCGCGCCCGCCGCCTGAGGAGCCGAGACCATGACATCGAACGAGACCGCCCCGACCGAAAGCCGGGACGATGGCGATGAAGCCACCACCAGCCTGATCGTGCCCCTGCGCACCGTGTCGCTGGCCGATCCGTTCCGCTGGCTGGTGCAGGGCGTGCGCGACTTCCTGCAGGCGCCGGCGATCGGTCTGTTCTTCGGCGGATGTTTCGTGGCCATGGGCTGGGCGCTGCTGCTGGTGTTCCAGAACGCGCCGGCCTATGTGCTGGGCCTGTCGGCCGGCTTCTTGCTGGTGGGGCCGGTGCTGTGCATGGGGCTGTACCACGTGAGCGACCGGCTGGAGCGGGGCGAGCGTCCGCACCTGGCCGAGGCGGTGACGGCGTGGCGGCGCAAGCTCAACAACCTGGCGACCTTCGGCGTGGTGCTGCTGGTGCTGGAGATGCTGTGGGCGCGCGCGTCGCTGGTGGTGTTCGCGCTGACCTTCCAGGGCTCGATGCCGGACTTCGCGGGCTCGCTGCGCGGCCTGGCGGACCCGAAGAACCTCAACTTCATCCTGGCGTGGGTCGGCCTGGGCGGCGTGTTCGCGACGATCATTTTTGCGGTGAGCGTGGTGAGCATTCCAATGATCCTGGACCGCCGTACCGACCCGATCACGGCCGGGCTCACGAGCATCCGCCTCGTGCTGGACCAGCCGCACGTGCTGCTGCTGTGGGCCGCGACGATCACGGCGCTGGTGGTGCTGGCGATGGTGCCGGGCTTTGCCGGCCTGCTGGTGGTGGGGCCGGTGTTGGGGCATGCGTCCTGGCACGCCTACCGGTCGGCCGTGGAGCCGGCCGGCGCGCCCATGAAAACGCCCTGACGGGCGTTGGCCAGTCAGGGCGTGGAGGAGAGTGCCGGAGCTTGAAGGAGCGTGAGGCGGGCAGGCTGCCCGCCCGCGCTCAGCGCGCTCAGACTTCGCCGACGGTCGTGTGGGCGGCGGCAGCCTGACGGCCTTCGGCGCGCACGGCGGCGGCGTCGCGCGACGCGCCAGCCTGGGCATCGACGGCGAACGCGCCGACTTCACCGGTTTGCGGCAGGGTGTCGTTCTTCACGGCTTGCACGAATTCGGCCTGCACTTGGGCGCGGGTCGCGGTGCCGGCAGCGTATTGCGGATCGAAGCTGGCGGGTTCGGCGGCCATGGCGGCACCGGCGGCGAGCACGAGGGACAGGAGGGCGATCTTCTTCATGATGGTCTTCTTTCAGTATCAGGTTGCCAAGGGTTGAACAGGTTGTTTGCCTTGTTATCGGCGGCTTTCTGTCGTCGATGGGTGTACTGTGCCGGGCCGGGCTCGGGGCCGACAGCGGATTGCGACGAGTTGCAGGATTCGCGGCGCGAAGCGTCGCCAGCCGCAGCCGAACGGCAGCGTGGAATCAGGCCGCAGTCGCACGGCGCAGCGGGATGTACCAGCCGTGCGAGCCCAAAAAAAAACGCGGGCCGAGGCCCGCGCGAGGAGAAGTAGGAAGGATCCGGTGCGACGCTGCCTGCTGCGTCGCGATGCAGCGCGCCGCGTCAGCGGCCCAGGGCCAGCATCTGCCCGAGCGCGAACACCGAGTTCGGCGCGTTGACCTTGGGCGGCGCGGCCTTGGGCTTGACGCCGCTGGCGGCCCTGACGGGGGCGTCGTCGACGGTGACGCCATTGGCGATCTGGTCGTCGACCAGGCTCTTGAGCGTGACGCCCTGCAGGTACTGCGTCATGCGGGCGTTGAGGCTGTCCCACAGCTCGCTGGTGACGGCGTCATTCTTGTGGCGGGTGCGGCTGGCCGCAGCCGGCTTGTCCACGGCAACGAGGATGTCGGCGACCGAGATGTCGGACGCCTTGCGGGCCAGCGAATAGCCGCCGCCCGGGCCCCGGGTGCTCTCCACCAGGCCGGCCTGGCGCAGGTTGCTGAACAGCTGCTCCAGATAGGACAGCGAGATCTGCTGGCGGGCACCGATGGAGGCCAGCGCCACGGCGCCACGCTGCTCGCGCAGAGCCAGGTCAATCATGGCCGATACGGCAAAACGGCCTCGGGTGGTCAGTCGCATGGTGAACTCCTTTGGGTGTCGATCATCGACAGGTCGAATCTAAGGGCAAAAACACTTCGCGTATATTCGTATTTTCAACAAGAATACTTCGAGATTTCTTTCACATTGGGGCATCCGGTTGAATTTCAAGCACTTGCGCTATTTCTGGGTGGTGGCCAAGGCCGGCGGCGTGATGCGCGCAGCCGAGCAGCTGCACACCACGCCGCAGACCCTGTCCGGCCAGATCAAGCTGCTGGAGGAAAGCCTGGGCTACAAGCTCTTTGAGAAGAGTGGGCGCCGTTTGGTTCTCACCGAAGAAGGAGAATTGGCGCTCGGTTACGCCGACGAGATCTTCGCCCTGGGCTCGGAGCTGGAGAATTCGGTGCGTCACGCCCAGGGCGGGCGGCGGGCGCTGGAGTTCCGCGTGGGGGTGGCCGACTCGGTGGCCAAGTCGGTGGCCTACCACCTGCTGGAGCCTGCCCTGACAGTGCCGCAGCAGGTGCGGATGATCTGCCACGAGGGCAAGTTCGACGATCTGCTGGCCCGGCTGGCGCTGCACCGGCTCGACCTCGTGATCGCCGACGAGCGGCTGCCCCGGCGCATCAGCGTCAAGGCGTTCAACCATCCGCTCGGGGCGAGCGCGACGAGCTTCGTGTGCGCGCCTTCGCTCAAGCCTCAGTTGAAGGGCAGTTTCCCCGGGTGCCTCGACGGCATGCCGATGCTGATCCATGGCGCGTCCTCGGCCGTGCGGCAGCAGTTCGATCAATGGCTGGAGCGCCATCAGATCCGTCCGCGCATCGTCGGCGAGTTCGACGATGGCGCGCTCATGAATGCCTTCGGTCGCGAGGGTCGGGGCGTCTTCATGACGCCTTCGGTGCTGGAGTCCGAGATCGAGTCCCAGTATGGCGTCAGCGTGATCGGCCGCACCCATGAGGTGATGGAGGAGTTCTTCGCCATCTCGGTGGAGCGGCGCATTTCGCATCCCTGCGTGGCGGCGATCACCCGGTCGGCGCGGGCCCAATTGTTCAGTGCGTCGCCGGTCTGATGCAGGCCCGTGGTACAAACCGGGCTCGCGCGGCTGCCCCGCCGCAGCCTTGCATGACCTGACCCGAAAGTTCCTGCCGTGAAGTTCAAGATGGCTCCCAATTCGCTGTTTGCGATCCTGCTGCGCTCGCCGTGGTGGATCAGCATGGCCATCGCCGTGGTGTTCGGGGTGGCATCGCGGGCCCTGCTGCCGCCCGACTACGTGATCTTCGGCGCAATGGGCGGGCTGCCGTTTGCGGTGATCGGCGTGATTGCCGCCGTGCGGCAGTTCAGCGCGCCCAGCGCGTCCAAAGTCGCGGCCGTGCAGGAAGCTGCGGGCGCCATGGCCTGGCGGGAATTCGCGGACGCGATCGAGCAGGCGCTGAAGATGGATGGCTTTCACGTCGAGCGCTTGGCGCAGGGGGCGGCTGACTTCTCGGTGGTCAAGTCGGGCCGGCGCTCGCTGGTGGGCGCCCGCCGCTGGAAGGCCGCCAACCTGGGTGTGGAGACGCTGCGCGAACTCGCGGCCGCATCGACCGCTGCCGAGGCGCAGGGCAGCATCATCGTGACGCTGGGCGAGGTGAGCGACAACGCCCGCCAGTTCGCCAAGTCCCATGGCGTGCAGATCATCCAGGGCCGCGAACTGGCGGCCCTGCTGGCGCGGCGCTAGACGCTTAGCGGCGGCTCATCAGCCAGCCCACGATGAAGCCGGCACCCGCCGCCGCACCGATCGCATGCCAGGGCTTTTCGTGCACGTAGTCGTCAGCGACGCGTGCAGCCGCCAAGGCGCGTTCTGCGGCGACCTTCTCGACTTCGATCACACGGGCCTGCAGCTTGAGCAGAGCGACTTCCAGCTGTTCGCGGACGTGGCCGGCGAGTTCGCCGCCGGAGGCCGTTGCGGACTTCAGCAGCATCTCGATGTCGCGGATGACGGTCTTGAGGTCGTTGGCGACGGCGGAGCCTGCGGCTCGCGTCGCTTGGGTCGAACTGGTTTCTTCCATGGCTGCGCTCCCGAATCAAAAGAGCCAGAATAAGCTGGCTCTGAGGGTCGGGTCCGTGCGTGAACACACGATGCGGGCAGTGCTGCCCGCGATATCCAGTCGACCGAGCCGTCGGGGCGGCTGCGTCCGCCTCAGGCGACCAGACGAGCCAGGCTCAGAAGGGTCTGCGCGCAGGCCTGTGCCGCTTCGGTGCCCTTGATGAGGAAGTGGTCGCTGAAGTACTTGCGGTGCTCCGCATGCTCATGGAAGTGATGGGGCGTCAGCACGGCCGACATGATGGGCACATCGGTTTCGAGCTGCACCCGCATCAGGGCTTCGACGACCGTCTGGGCCACGAAGTCGTGGCGGTAGATGCCGCCGTCCACCACGAGCGCGCAGCCCACGATGGCGTGGTGACGGCCGGCGCGCGCGAGGCGCCTGGCATGCAGCGGAATTTCATAGGCCCCCGGCACGCGGATCACGTCAATGGCGTCACGCGCCACCTGATGCCTCGCCATCTCGTCGATGAAGGCTTCGCGCGCGCGCTGGACGATGTCGGCGTGCCAGCAGGCCTCGACGAAGGCCACGCGTGTGCCCGCCGGCAGCGCTTGCGGCTGGTAGGCGGCGGCCTGGGCCGCAGGCTTGAGGGAAATGGAGTAGTCGGTCTGATTCATGGCTGCCCTTGCAGTGAAGTCCAATAAAACCAGGACGAACGAGCAGTGCAGCCCCGCGCGCGCCCGCAAAGAGGCGCGGCCGGGCCGCCAGGCATCGCTCTCTTTCATCCGGACTGTGACCGTCGGCCCCGGAATCCAACCGGGTCTGCTGACCCCGCGCCAGTGACCTGGCGCGGGCGCTCGCGGGCTTGTGCGGAAACGAGCCGCCTTCACCGCCGGTGGGGAGTTTCACCCCGCCCTGAGAACGTATACGCGCCCCGCCTCAGGCGGAACGCGCCAGGGGATTTTAGGCGCGAGGGCGCCGGGCGGTGTCGCGGATGCGAAAAGCTGCTGTGCACCAGAATCGACGGCCCCCCAGCAAGCAGAAGCGGCGCTCGGTCTGGCCGGGATGCGACAGTTCGGTTAGCCTCGGGGCCGTTGCTTTACCGGAACCCTGCATGCATCACACGAGCGCCCTTGTTCTGTTCTCTGGCGGCCAGGACTCCACCACCTGCCTGGCGTGGGCGCTGTCGCGCTTCGAGCGGGTGGAGACGGTGGGATTCGACTACCGCCAGCGGCACAGCGTCGAACTGGAGGCGAGGGTCGACGTGCTGGGAGCGATCCGCCAGTCTTTCCCTGCATGGGGCGCGCGGCTGGGCGAGGACCACATGCTCGACCTCGCGGTGCTCGGCAGCGTGAGCGAGACCTCGCTCACCCGGGACATGGCCTTTCGCATGGAGGCTTCAGGCCTGCCCAATACCTTTGTGCCAGGGCGCAACCTGCTCTTTCTCACGCTGGCGGCGGCGATGGCCTTCCGGCGGGACCTTCAGGTTCTGGTGACCGGCGTTTGCGAGACCGATTTCTCGGGCTATCCCGACTGCCGAGACGACACCATGAAAGCGATGCAGCTGGCCCTTTCGCTGGGCATGGACCGGCGCTTCCTGATCGAGACGCCGCTGATGTGGATCGACAAGGCGCAGACCTGGGCTCTTGCCGAATCCCTCGGTGGAGCTGCGCTGGTGGATCTGATCGTGGAGCGGACCCACACCTGCTATCTCGGCGACCGGGAGCACCGCCACACCTGGGGCTATGGATGTGGCCAGTGCCCGGCCTGCGAACTGCGTGCCCGTGGGTATGAGAAGTGGGTCGGCGCCCCGACCGGCGCGCCGGGGTCGGCGCAGCGCTAGCGAGCACCCTGCCGTTCAGTGGGCCGGTGCGCGGGGGCCACGGCGGTCGTTCGTGCCGGGCCAGTCGAGCATCGACGCGGGTTGGGTGTCGGGGAAGGCCGGCATGCCCCCGTCGAGGTGCCGCTCGACGAAGGCATGGGACTCGGCGGTGGGCGCGTGCACGACCTGGTAGTCGGGATTGCGCGGATCGATCCGCTGGCCGATCTCGCAAATGTGGGCCCAGACCGGCCCGCTGGCTTCTGTCATGAGTTTGAGCTTGGCCGCCGTGATCTGGAACGAGACCGCGTCCCGGCGCTGCGCGTAGATTTCGGCCAGCTTGATGCGGTAGCCGAGCTTCATGGGGGATTTGCGGATGGCTTCGAGCATCAGCGCCTCTGCATCCCTGTCGCGCCCGAAGGCCAGATAGACCTCTGCTTCGGTGAGAGGATTCATTTCCTTGCGAACTTCCATCATCTGGAGCAGGTGTTGCATCGGCTGCGTGTGGAAGCTGGACGTGGACTCGGGCACGGTGCTGTCGGGCGCGTGGGGCTGGCGGCGCTGGTGGGCGCGCCAGTACTGCCAGGCCAGGCGCGCCGCGAGGATCAGGGCCAGCGTACCGACGATCAGTGCCGCAAGCTCGACGGTGGAAAGCGCGAGGAGTCCCTCGGCTTCGACGGGGTTCTGGCAGCAGCTGGTGAGTTGATTCATGGCGGGGGCTTTCGACTGCAGTTCGCGTGGGTGCGAACGAAGCCCGATTCTGGAAAGCAGGGCCACCGGACTCAACGGTCCGCATGGCCTTTTCGCGGCCAAATGCACAGTCTGGACGGCCGGGGCCTGTCGTGCCACGCCGTGCCGCAGAGTCTGGGACACGACACGGCACGGCACAGCGCGGCGCGGCACGGGCGGACGCTGCCTTGGGCGCCTCCCTGCCAGGCGCTGGCGCGGGTGCGAGGTGCTAAGCGGAGCGGGCCTCGATCCGGTAGCTTGCGCCGGCGCCCGCCGGTTCGCGCACCAGGTCCCATCGCAGGGCATGGTGGCGGGCCACGCTCGGCCGGTGGGCAATGGACACCAGGGCTCCGCCGGCCTGCCTCACTTGCTCCTTGAGTCGCTCGTACACCGTGGCTTCGGCGCTTTCGTCGAGTGCGCTGGTCGCTTCGTCCGCGAAGATCCAGGCCGGCTTGCGAAGCAGGGCGCGGGCGATGGCCAGCCGCTGCTGTTCACCCCCCGACAGCGTCTGGTTCCAGGCGCGCTCCTCGTCCAGCCGACCTGCCAGGTGGGGCAGAAGTGCGTCCTTGAGCGCCTGATCGAGCGTGGCATCGTCGTACCGGGCGGCGTCGTCCGGATAGGCCAGCGCGTCCCGCAGCGGCCCGTTGGGCAGGTAGACCCGCTGCGGGATGAACATCGCGTCGGCCGGCCGATGGACGTCGCCGCGCGCAAACGGCCAGATGCCCGCGAAGGCGCGAAAGAGGGTCGACTTGCCGCTGCCGGAGGGGCCGCTCACCAGGACGCTGTCGCCGGCAGCGATGGACAGCTGGGCGCCCGAGACGAGCGACGTGCCATCAGGCAGGCCGAGCGACAGATCGCGGGCTTGAAGGCCCGTCGCGTCGGTGGCCAGCGACATCTCGCCCGGCACGGCCTGGGCCCGCAGATGCTCGTCGAAGCTGGTGAGGCGGTCGGCCGTGGCGCGCCAGCTGGCCAGGGACGAATAGTTGTCGATCAGCCAGCTCAGCGAGTCCTGCACCCGGCCGAAGGCCGAGGAGATCTGCAGCAGTTCACCGAGCTGGATGGCGCCACTGAAGAAGCGGGGCGCCGCGACGATGAAGGGAAACACCACGGCGGCCTGCCCGAAGAAGCTGGTGAACCAGATCAGCTGCTTCTGCGCCTTCAGAAGCGCCAGGTAGTTGGACAGCACGTTTGAAAAGCGCAGGTCGAGCTGCCGGCGCTCGGCGAGCTCGCCGTGGTCCAGTGCGATGGACTCGCTGTATTCACGTACGCGCACCATGTGGTGGCGGAAGTTCGCTTCGTAGCGCTGCTGCCGGAAGTTCAGCGGCACCTGGCGCCGGCCGATGTAGTGGGTGATGACGCTGCCGACCACGCAATAGACGATCGCGGCCCACACCATGAACCCCTGGATGACGTAGGTCTGCCCACCGAGCGAGAACGAGAAGGCGCCGCTCAGGCCCCACAGGATGCCGACGAAACTCACCAGCGTGACGACGGCGTTGAGCAGCCCCATGCTCAGGCCGATCGTCTCGGTGGTGAACAGATTCAGGTCTTCCTGGATGCGCTGGTCCGGGTTGTCGGGCGACACGGCTGCATCGCCGCCATAGCGTGCCAGCTCCAGCCGGTAGAACGCCTGGCCAGCAAGCCAGCGTCCCATGTAGCGGTCGGTCATCCAGGCGCGCCAGCGCAACTGCAGAAGCTGGGTGAGATAGAACTTGTAGACCGCGATGATGATGAGGGCGAAGGCGATGCCCGCAAACCGGATCAGCTGCTGCCAGAACACCGGCTGGTTGCGCGTCTCCAGCCCATCGTAGAACAGCTTGTACCACTCGTTGTACAGCACCAGCATGTACACCGAGGCGAGATTGAGCACGACGATGGCTGCCAGCAGGCCGCGGGCCTTCCATTTCTCCTCGGACTGGAAGTAGGGCACCGACAGCGCCCAGATCTTGCGGGCCGTGGACCTGATTTCGGCGAACTTCGTGGCAAGGGACATGCGCAGCTCCGGCAATGGGATTGGGTCGCATCCTAACCTTGCCGGAGCCTGCCGCCTTAGGCGGGGCTGAAGCCTGACCGGAAGGCGACAATAGCGACATGACCCAGTCCGCATCCCAGACCATCAAGTTCGAGCCGGAGTTCGTCTCCGCGCTCAGGCACCTGTTTGAGGAACAGATCACCTTCAACGCCGTGATCGGCCTTCGCATCGCCGATCTGCGGCCCGAAGGCGTGGAGGCGCGCATCGACATGAAGCCCGATCTGGTGGGAAATTACCTGCACAACCGACTTCACGGCGGCGTGATCTGCACCGCGCTGGACTCCGTGGCGGGGCTGGCGGTCATGGTCGCCGGTGCCGCGCGCCACATGAACGAGCCGCCGCTCAAACGAATGGAGCGTTTCGTGAAACTCGGGACGATCGACCTGCGCGTCGACTTCCTCCGGCCCGCGATCGGCGAGTCCTTCAGCATGCGGGCCGAGGTGCTGCGCCTGGGCTCGCGCGTGGCGTCGACGCGGATGGAGTTCATGGACGCCGAAGGCCGCCTGCTGGCAACCGGCGCTGGCGCCTACATCGTGTCCTGAGGGGGGCTAACGAAGTCCGCGGGTGTACTTGTCAGCCTTGCGCTGCTCAAGTTCCTGCTGGAGTTCCTGCTGGATGGCCTGGGCCTGCGCGTCGGGCGGCCGGGCAGGCGTGCGCGGCGCGTGGGCAGCATCGCCAAAGGGCCCTTCGCGCGGGCCGAAGATCATCCGCTCCAGGTACTTCGCTTCCTGTCGGAGGCGTTCGTTGCGGCTGCTGGAGGCCAGGTCGAATACCGTTCTTGCGTAGTCGCTGTCGTTCAGCACGTTCATGATGCGCACGCTCGCGCCGAACTCATGGCGCATGGGTGCCACGAGCTTCATGGCCTGCGCGATGACGTCGGACCGGCTCACGGCCCCAGGTGCTTGTGCGGAGTTGATGGGCATGAGGTTTCAGCCTGCGCTTTCGCCATGCTGCGCCAGATCCAGGCCCACCGCTTCTTCGCGTTCGGAGACGCGGATGCCGATGGCAAAGTTGACGAACTTGAGCACGATCCATGTCATGGATGCCGCATAGACCGATACCGCCAGCGCACCCACGCAGTTCGTCAGGACGCTGCCGGATACCGGAGCGATATCCTGCTGTGCAAAGACCGGTGTGAGCACCGTGCCCACAATGCCGCCGACACCGTGCAGCGCGAAAACATCGAGGGAGTCGTCGATCCGGGTGACGGCCTTGAAGCCGGTGACAGCGCCGAAGCAGATCACCGCCGCGATGGCTCCGATGCTCAAGGCGCCCTGGACGCCGACGTAGCCGGAAGCGGGCGTCACGGCGATCAGGCCAGCAATGGCGCCGGTCGCCATGCCAAGAACACTCATCTGCTGGCGCCGGACCATCTCGCAGATGGCCCAGAGCAGCGCGCCGGAGCCGGCCGCAAGCTGGGTTGCCAGGAGCGCTCCGGCCGCGCGGGCGCTTGCTTCGAACGCCGAGCCGGCGTTGAAACCGAACCAGCCAGCCCACAGGAGGCCGGCACCCAGCACGGTGAGAGAGAGGTTGTGCGGGACCATGGGCTCCTTGCGGAAACCTTGCCGAGGTCCGGCCATGTTCGCAGCCACGAGACCCGTCACGCCGGCCATGATGTGTACGACGGTGCCGCCCGCAAAGTCCATGTGTCCCAGGCGCGCCAGCCAGCCATCAGGGTGCCAGACCCAGTGCGCCACGGGCGCGTAGATGGCGACCAGCCAGAGTGCGGCGAACAGCATGCTTGCGCCGATGCGCATGCGTTCGGCGGTCGCGCCCAGGATGATCACGAAGGTGATGATGGCAAAGGCCATCTGGAAGAGGAAGAACGCGGCTTCAGGCACGGTCGGGGCGATCGGGTGAACCCCCGCCTGCGCACCGATCAGGCCGACCGCCCAAGCCTTGGACGCGTCCCCGATCCAGGCATTGCCAGGTGCGAAAGCCAGTGAATAGCCGATCGCGGCCCACATGACCGTGATGACGCCCATCGCGCCAATGGACTGCGCCATGATCGACAGCGTGTTGCGGGTCCGGAGCATGCCGCTGTAGAACAGCATGATGCCGGGCATGGTCATGAGCAGAACGAGGACGGTGGACACCAGCATCCATGCCGTGTTGGCGCCGCTGATCGCGCCGGTGGCCGGTATGGAGGCGGCGGGCGCGGCCGTGGCCGTGCATGCGGCACCGCAGGCCAGGCTCGCCAGGATGACGCGCAGCTGGCCGGGTTGACGGAGGCATTGTTTCATGGCTGTGCGAGGAGGGGCTGCGGGGGGTGACTGCGAGGGGACTGCAATAGGCTGAGCCCAGTCTAGAAATGGGGGCTAGGCCCCTCAATAGTCCCAATGGCTCAGTCCATTGGGACTGAGCAGAACCCCGATACCTGAATCGCCGGCCCAGATACTTCTGGCGCCGTGCCTGCCTCGCGCCTGACGACCCTGGCAGGATCGCCAGACCCCGCGCCTCATCTGGGAGGCGCGGCCGGATCTGGCGCCACGCTCAGGGCTTGAGGTAGCCGGAAACCGCCTTCCACTTGCCGTCCTGAATCTGTGACAGGCGCGACAGGTCGTTGCCCAGGCGCTTGGTGGGCGAATAGCTGCTCGGCGGGGCACCGAACATGTCCTCGCCGAACGACATCGTGTCCATCGCCTTGACGAAGCTGTCGGTCGTGAGGTTCGGGCCGGCCTTGTTCGCCGCCTGGATGAACTGGTCGATGATGGAGTAGCCGTAGACCGAGAACACGGTCGGGTCCTCATTGAACTTGGTCTTGTACTTGGCAGCCCAGAAGCGGATCTTGGGCGAGGCGTCGTCCAGGTAGGGATGCTGCACTGTCATCGTGGCATAGAGTCCGTCCATGGCCTTGCCGCCGAGCTTGTGGATCAGGTCGGTGTAGACCGCGCTGGAGCCCAGGAAGGCGGGGCTGAAGCCGGTCTTGCGCGACTCGGCGATGGTACCGATGGTTTCGCGGATGATGGTGCCCAGCACCACCAGCTCGCAGCCAGAGGCCTTCATGCGCGCGACCTGCGAGGAGAAGTCGGTGGCGCCGCGCTTGTAGCTGGTCTTCTCGGCGTAGTCCATGCCCATGGTCTTGAGAGCCGCTTCACCGCCGCGCAGCACTTCGAGGCCGAAGTCATCATCCTGGTAGATCACGCAGATCTTCTTGGCGTTCTTTTCCTTGGCGAGCTTGGGCAGGGCCAGGCGGATCTGGTCGTAGTAGGTGGCGGCGAAGGAGTACTTGAGCTTGTGGAAGGGCTCGTACATTTCGCGCGCGGCCGTGATCGGGAACAGGTTGACCACGCCCTTTTCGAACTGCACCGGCATCGCGGCCATGTTCTGCGCCGTTCCGAGGTGGCCGGCCATGATGAAGATCTTGTCCTGATTGACCAGCTTCTGTGCGGCGAGCACGGCCTTCTTCGGGTCGTAGCCGTCGTCCTCGGCGATCAGCTTGAGCTTGCGGCCATGGATGCTGCCCTGCTCGTTGAGCTCGTCAATGCGCAGCAGCATGCCGTTGCGCGCCTGCTTGCCATAGCCGGCGAGCGGCCCCGACAGATCCTGGATCGTGCCGATCAGGATCTCGTTCTTGGTGACGCCCTGCTGCTGGGCGGTCGCCGCGCCTGCGGCCAGCGCCAGAAGGGCCAGGGCCCATGCGGACTTGAATTTCATGACTGTCTCCTTCGTTGGTGAGTGAACCCGTTGCCTGTATTGAACGCCCGGCGGGCGTGGACCGAACTTGGTGGAATCCAGTAGAAACTAACCGTACATCGCCTCGATCTGCGGTTCGTACTTGCGCTGCACCAGCTTGCGCTTGAGCTTCATGGTCGGCGTGAGTTCCTCGTCCTCGGCGGTGAGCTGCGTCTCCAGCAGGAAGAACTTCTTGATCTGCTCGACCCGGGCGAACTTGCGGTTGACGCGGTCGATCTCGCCCTGGATCAACTCCTGGACCTGGGCCGAGCGCGTGAGGCTTGCATAGTTGCTGAAGGGCACGTCGTTGTCCTGGGCGAATTTCTCGACGTTCTCCTGGTCGATCATGATGATGACGGTGAGGTAGGGCCGCTTGTCCCCGATCACCACCGCATCGGTGATGTAGGGCGAGAACTTGAGCTCGTTCTCCAGCTCGCTGGGGGTGATGTTCTTGCCGCCGGCCGTGATGATGATGTCCTTCATCCGGTCGGTGATGCGGAAGTAGCCGTCCTCGTCCATCAGGCCGACGTCGCCCGTGTGCAGCCAGCCGTCGGCGTCGATGGTCTCGGCGGTTTTCTCGGGCTGGTTCAGATAGCCCATGAACACGTTGGGCCCGCGCACCAGAATCTCGCCCGTGGCCGGGTCGATGCGCACCTCGTTGTACGACGCCGCAGGCCCGATCGATCCCGGCTTGATGCGGTTGGCCGGCACGCCGGTGGACGCGCCGCAGGACTCGGTCATGCCCCAGACTTCCAGCATCGGCACGCCGAGCGCCAGATACCACTTGACGAGATCGGGCGAGATGGGGGCTGCGCCTGTCACGAGGAAGCGCGCGCGATGGATGCCGATGAGCTTGCGCACATTGTCCAGTGCCAGCCAGCGCGCGAGGCGGAACTTTGCCTTCAGGCCTGCGCCGACCGGCTCGCCCGCCATGACCTTGTCGGCAATCTGCGCGCCGACGCCGATGGCCCATCCATAGGCCGCCTGCTGCAGCGGGCTGGCCTCCTTGAGGGCGATCATCACGCCGGAATAGAACTTCTCCCAGACCCGCGGCACGGCGGTGAACACCGTCGGCGCGATCTCGCGCACGTTCTCGGGCACCGTCTCGGGGTTCTCGACGAAGTTCAGCACCGCGCCGGTGTAAAGCGCGTGGTATTCGCCGCCGAGCCGCTCGGCAATGTGGCACAGCGGCAGGAAGCACATCCGTTCGTCCCGCGCGCTCTGCGCCACCAGCGTGTTGTAGCCGCGCACGGTGTAGACCAGGCCGCGGTGGCTGTGCATCGCGCCCTTGGGCTTGCCCGTCGTGCCGGAGGTGTAGACGAGGATGGCGAGGTCTTCTGGGCGGCAGCCCTTGACGCGTCGCATGAGTTCGTCGGGGTGGCCGGCCAGCCAGTCGCGGCCCTGGGCGCGCAGCGCTTCAAGGCTCATGACGCCCGGATCGTTCAGGTCGCGCAGGCCCTCCATGTCGAACACGACGACCTTGCGCAGGCCGGGCAGGCGGTCGCGGACCTCCAGGGCCTTGTCGAGCTGTTCGTCGTTCTCGACGAACAGGACCGAGGTGCGCGAGTCTTCACAGAGGTAGTGGACCTGGTCGGCCGCATCGGTCGGGTAGATGCCGTTGGAGACGCCGCCGCAGCTGAGCACCGCGAGGTCGGCGAGCACCCATTCGATGACGGTGTTCGAGAGGATGGACGCGGTATGCCCTGGCTCGAAGCCGAGGCTCATCAGGCCGCCGGCGATTTCCCGCACCGCTTCGGCCGTCTGGTTCCAGGTCCAGCTGCGCCAGATGCCGAATTCCTTCTGCCGCATCCAGACCGTGGTGCCGCGGCGCTCCACCGCGTTCCAGAACATGGCCGGGATGGTGTCGCCCTCCATGGCGATGCCGGTGTCGGGCTGGATGGATGAAAGATCCCAGAGGCTGCTCATGGTGCTATCTCCAGTTCTTCTTCTTCTTCCAGCGCCGCTCGCCGCGCACGCCGGCTTCCTTCATGCCGAGGTAGAACTCCTTGATGTCGTCCTTCTCGCGCAGCCGGGCGCAGGTGTCTTCCATGACGATGCGGCCGGTCTCCAGCACGTAGCCGTAGTCCGACGCGTTGAGCGCCATGTTCGCGTTCTGCTCGACCAGCAGGATGGTGGTGCCGCGTTCGCGGTTGATGCGCACGACGATCTCGAAGATCTCCTTGGTCAGCTTGGGGCTCAGGCCCAGGCTGGGCTCGTCCAGCAGGATCAGGTCGGGCGCGGCCATGATGGCGCGGCTGATGGCCAGCATCTGCTGCTGCCCGCCAGACAGCAGACCGGCGTCCTGGGCTGCCCGTTCGCGCAGGATGGGAAAGTAGCCGTAGACCGCCTCCATGTCGCGTGCCACGCCGTCGCGGTCGGAGCGGGTGTAGGCGCCCATGAGCAGGTTGTCGCGCACCGACAGCAAGGGAAACACCTCGCGGCCCTCGGGCACGTGGCTCAGGCCCTGATGCACGATGTGCGCGGGGTCGCGCGCGGTGATCGGCTCGCCCTTGAAGTCGATCGATCCCTTGCGCGGGTCGATGATGCCCGAGATGGTCTTGAGAATGGTGGTCTTGCCCGCGCCGTTGGAGCCCAGCACGGTGGCGATCTCGCCCCGGCGCACCTGCAGGCTCACGCCCCGGATGGCCTTGATCGGGCCGTAGGCGCTCTCCACGTTGAGCAGCTTCAGGACGGGCTGGTCGCTCACCGGCGGTGGGACTTCGCTCATGCCTGCCTCCTGAGGGATGAAACATCGTCGACCGAGCCGAGGTAGGCCTCGACCACGCCGGGATGGGTCTGCACTTCGCGCGGCGTGCCCATGGCCAGGACCTCGCCCTGGTTCATGGCGAGCACCCGGTCGGACACGCGCGAGACCAGCGTCATGTCGTGCTCGACCATCAGCACCGTGATGCCCAGCTCATGCTTGATGTCCTGGATCCAGAACGCCATGTCCTCGGTCTCCTCGACATTCAGGCCCGAGGACGGCTCGTCAAGCAGCAGCAGCCTGGGCTCGGTGCACAGGGCCCGCGCCAGCTCCACCACCTTGCGCACGCCATAGGGCAGGCCCGCCACCAGCGAATCGCGATGGTGCTGCAGGTCGAGGAAGTCGATCACCTCTTCCACCTTGCGGCGGGCGTCGATCTCGGCCTGGCGCGTCTTGCGGGTGAAGAGCATCTCGGCCCACAGCCCGGAGCTGCGGTGCGTGTGGCGGCCGATCAGCAGGTTGTGCAGCACGGTGGCGTGCTCGAACAGCTCGATGTTCTGGAAGGTGCGCGCGATGCCGAGCGAGGCGATGCGGTGCGGCGGCTGCTGCGTCAGCGGCTGGCCCTCGTAGTCGATCTGGCCGGTCGTCGGCGTGTAGATGCGGCTGATCAGGTTGAAGACGGTGGTCTTGCCGGCACCATTGGGGCCGATCAGGGTGAACACTTCGCCGCGCCGCACGTCGAAGCTCACGTTGTTGACCGCCAGCACGCCGCCGAAGCGCACGCCGAGATTGCGGGCCGAGAGAAGGACGTCGGTCATGGGGTCAGCCCTGGAGTCGGTGCGGGATGCTTCATTTGAGCCGGTCGGATTTCTGGAAGGACTTCTGCCGCTTGAACAGGCCCTTGCGATAGAACGGGAACAGCTGCAGATAGGTGCGGACCTTGAGCCAGCGTCCGTACAGCCCCATGGGCTCGAACAGCACGAAGCCGATCAGCACCGCCCCGTACACCACCGACTGCAGCCCGGGCGCCTGGCCGATGGCCGCCGGCAGCCAGTCCTTGCTCAGGGAGATGAGCTGCGGCATGGAGATCAGGAAAATCGCGCCGAGGAAGGCGCCATGCACGAAGCCCAGGCCGCCGATCACCACCATGAGCAGCAGGTCGATCGACTGGATGATGTTGAACTGGTCGGGCGAGATGAACGAGAGCTTGTGCGCATACAGAGCGCCGCCGATGCCGGCCAGCGCGGCGGAGATGGCGAAGGACAGCGTCTTGTAGCGCGCCAGATGGATGCCCATGCTCTGGGCCGAGATTTCGGAATCGCGGATGGCCACGAAGGCGCGCCCGGTGGGCGAGCGCAGCAGGTTCAGGATGGCCAGCGTCGCCACCACCGTGATCACGAGACACAGGAAGTAGAAGCCGTCGCCCGAGCCCACCTTCCAGCCGAAGATGTCGGGCGCCTTCACATGGATGCCCGCATTGCCGCCGGTGACCGACTCCCAGCGTGCCAGCACTTCCTCGACGATGAAGCCGAACGAGAGCGTCGCGATGCCCAGGTAGATGCCCTTGACGCGCAGCGCCGGCAGGCCGACCACCACGCCCACCGCTGCCGACAGCAGACCGGCCAGCACCAGCGCGATCGGAAACGGAACGCCCATGTTGGTGAAGACGGCCTGCGTGTAGGCGCCGACCCCCAGGAAGGCCGCGTGCCCGATGGAAAACAGGCCGGTAAAACCCGCCAGCACCATCAGCCCCAGCCCGACGATCGAGTAGATCAGGATGAAGGTCAGTTGCGCCAGCCAGTATTCCGTCAGCAGCCAGGGCGCGGCGACCAGCAGCAGGGCGAGCGCGCTGTACCAGAACACATGGCCGCCGTGCTTGGCCAGGTTGATGTCCTGGCCGTAGTCGGTCTTGAAGATGAAACGCATGGTGCAGGGGTCCTCAGACTTTCTTGCGCAGCTTCTCGCCGAACAGGCCGTTGGGCTTGACCATCAGCATGCCCAGCACCACGATGTAGGCCGCCGTGTCCTTGAAGCCCTGAGGCAGGTAGAAGCCCGAGAGGGACTCGACCACGCCGATGATCAGGCCGCCGACGATGGCACCAGGCAGGCTGCCGAAGCCGCCGACCACGGCTGCGGGGAAGGCCTTCAGGCCGATGAAGCCCATGTTTGCGTGGACGAAGGTGATGGGCGCCAGCAGCAGCCCGGCCACCGCCGCCACCGCCGCTGCAAGGCCCCACACCAGCCCGTTGAGCCGCTTGACCGGAATGCCCATGTAGTAGGCCGCGAGCTGGTTCTGCGAGGCCGCCTGCATCGCGATGCCGACCTTGCTGTAGCGGAACATCATGAAGAGCAGCAGGCACAGCACCGCCGTGGCAGCGATCACGGCCACCTGTTCCACCGCCAGCACCAGCGGGCCGAGATTCCAGGTCATGTCCTTGTACGGCACCGGCAGCGTATGCGTTTCGGTGCCGATGCCGGGGATCATGGTGATCAGCCCGCGCGCGACGTAGCCGATGCCGATGGTGAGCATGACGATCGAGAACGCGGGCTGCCCGAGGATGGGACGGATCACGACGCGTTCGAGCACGACGCCGAACACCGCCATCGCCGCGATGGCGCTGGGCACCGCGAGCCAGAAGGGAAAGCCCATCAGCGTCATGCAGGCCAGGCCGCCGAAGGCGCCCAGCATCATCAGCTCGCCCTGCGCGAAGCTCACCGTCTCCGTCGCCTTGTAGATCAGGACAAAGCCCAGCGCGATCAGGCCATAGATGCATCCTTGCGAGACGCCGCTGATCACCAGCTGAAGAAATTGCACACGTGTTCCCTTCTTGCTTTGCCGGGTTATATGTGCAGGCTATCGCCCTGTCCTCAGGGTTGTTCCGCATACGGCGCACAAATGGGACTCCTTTAATGGATGCTCTATGGAAAACTCAGTGAAAACCAGAAGGGAAGGGGCGGTCACCATCGTGACACTGGACCGGCCCGCCGTGCGCAACGCGGTCGATGCGGCCACCGCCTTGCAACTGCATCAGGCCTTTCTCGCGTTCGAGGCGGACGAGGAGGCGCGGGTCGCGGTCTTCCACGGAGCGCACGGTCATTTCTGCGCGGGCTGGGACCTGCAGGCCGGAGCGAAGCTGGCGGGGCAGGGGGAGGCGCCGTTCGATGCACTCGACTTCGAGCCGGAACAGCCGCAGCCGCCCGGACCGATGGGGCCGAGCCGGATGACGCTCAGCAAGCCCGTCATCGCGGCAGTCAGCGGCGCAGCCGTTGCCGGCGGCATGGAGCTGGCGCTGTGGTGCGACATGCGTGTGATGGACGAGGACGCGTACTTCGGCGTCTACTGCCGGCGCTTCGGCGTGCCGCTGATCGACGGAGGCACGGTGCGCCTGCCGCGCCTGGTCGGCATGGGCCATGCCATGGACCTGATCCTCACCGGCCGCAAGGTCAGCGCTGCCGAGGCGCTGGGCATGGGCCTGGCCAATCGGGTCGTGCCTGCCGGCCAGGCCTGCGCGCAGGCGGTGCAGCTGGCGCAGTCCCTGGCGCGCTTTCCGCAGCGCACGATGCTGGCGGATCGCGAGAGCGCCTATCGCCAGTGGGACCTGCCACTCGCGCAGGCGCTGCATCAGGAGTGGCGGCGTGGCAGGCACTGCATTGCCGACGGCGTGGAGGGCGCCGGGCGGTTCGCGGCCGGGCAGGGGCGGCATGGCACGTTCGACGCGGGCTGAGCGCAAGGCGCAGGAACTGCGGCGTCCAGTGAGGCAGGCTTGCGCTTCGTCCGCCACCGATGAAGGCCGGCCAGCGATACCGGCAGCCGGCCCGGTGGCTTTCAGTCGGCCGGCGGCGCAATCGGCCGGGGACGGCCCGACTCGTCGATGGCCACGTAGGTGAGGGACGCCTCGGTGACGCGCACATAGCGGCCCTGCGCGCCGAAGCGCTCCGCATAGACCTCCACCTGGACGGTCACCGACGTGCGGCCGATGCGCGTGACTTCGGCGAAGAAGGACAGGATGTCGCCGACCTTGACCGGCTGCTTGAAGATGAACTGGTTGACGGCGACCGTGGCCATCCGCCCCTGCACGTGCCGGGCCGGCAGCACGGCGCCGGCCAGATCGACATGCGCCATGACCCAGCCGCCGAAGATGTCGCCATTGGCGTTGCAGTCGGCGGGCATGGGAATGACCTTGAGCACCAGCTCCTTGTCGGCGGGCAATTCGATGCCCGGCGCGCTTGAATTGTTGGACATGGGCACAATCTCCGGCAGATAACCCACGATTGTCCTTCATGCGCCAAGCCGGCGAACTTGCCACTTCCTCCCCTCAGCCCGCATCGGGCGCCGCCGTGACGGCGCCGCGCCGGCACACCGACTGGGCCACCCTGCGCCGGCTGTTTCCCTATCTCTGGAACTACAAGTGGCGCGTGCTCGCGGCGCTGGCCTTCATGGTGGGCGCCAAGGTGGCCAACGTGGGCGTGCCGGTGCTGCTCAAGAACCTCGTGGACGCCATGAGCTTCAAGCCGGGCGACCCGGCGGCGGTGCTGGTCGTTCCGGTCGGACTGCTGGTGGCCTACGGCCTGCTGCGGCTGTCGACCTCGCTGTTCACGGAACTGCGCGAGCTGGTGTTTGCCAAGGCGACCCAGGGCGCCGCCCGCAGCATCGCGCTGGAGACCTTCCGCCACCTGCATGCGCTGAGCCTGCGCTTTCACCTGGAGCGGCAGACCGGCGGCATGACGCGGGACATCGAGCGCGGCGTGCGCGGCATCGAATCGCTGATCTCCTATTCGCTCTACAGCATCGTGCCCACGCTGATCGAAGTGGCGCTGGTGCTGTCGATCCTGGCGGTGAAGTTCGACGCCTGGTTTGCCTGGATCACGCTCGCGGCGCTCGCGGTGTACATCGTCTTCACGGTCACGGTCACCGAGTGGCGCACCAAATACCGCAAGGAGGCCAACGAGTTCGACTCGGCGGCCCACACCAAGGCCATCGACTCGCTGCTGAACTACGAAACCGTCAAGTACTTCAACAACGAAGGTTTCGAGGCCGGCCGCTACGACGAGAGCCTGGAGCGGCTGCGCCGGGCGCGGCTCAAGAGCCAGACCACGCTGTCGATGCTCAACACGGGCCAGCAGCTCATCATCGCCATCGGGCTGGTCGCCATGCTGTGGCGCGCCACGCAGGGGGTGGTGGACGGCCGCATGACCCTGGGCGACCTGGTCATGGTCAACGCCTTCATGATCCAGCTCTACATCCCGCTGAACTTTCTCGGCGTGCTGTACCGGGAGATCAAGCAGAGCCTGACCGATCTGGACAAGATGTTCACGCTCATGGAGCGCGAGCGGGAGATCGCCGACGTGCCCGGCGCGCCGCCGCTGCCGCCTGCCGGCGAGCCGGGCGTCGACTGGACGGTGCGCTTCGAGCACGTCAACTTCGCCTACGAGCCGCAGCGCCCGATCCTGCGCGACGTGAGTTTCGAGATCCCGTCCGGCAAGACCGTGGCCGTGGTCGGGCCGTCGGGCTCGGGCAAGTCCACGCTCGCGCGGCTGCTGTTCCGCTTCTACGACGTGGGCATCCCCGGCCAGCCGGCCATCGACGGCGGCCGCATTCTCATGGCAGGCCAGGACATCCGCAGCGTGACCCAGGCCAGCGTGCGGCAGGCCATCGGCATCGTGCCGCAGGACACCGTGCTGTTCAACGACACGATCGCCTACAACATCGCCTATGGCCGCGCGGGCGCCAGCCAGGCGGAGGTCGAGGCGGCCGCGCGGGCGGCCCGCATCCATGACTTCATCGCGTCCACGCCCAAGGGCTACGGCACCATGGTGGGCGAGCGCGGCCTCAAGCTGTCGGGTGGCGAAAAGCAGCGGGTGGCCATCGCCCGCACGCTGCTGAAGAATCCGCCCGTCATGATCTTCGACGAGGCGACTTCCGCGCTGGACTCGGCCAACGAGCGCGCGATCCAGGCCGAGCTGCGCAGCGCGGCCCAGAACAAGACCACGCTGGTCATCGCGCACCGCCTCTCCACCGTCGTGGATGCGCACGAGATCCTCGTCATGGACGCGGGCCGCATCATCGAGCGCGGCACCCATGCCGAACTGCTCGCTGCCGGCGGACGCTATGCGCGGATGTGGGCACTGCAGCAACAGGCACCGCAGGGGGTGGCCGGGCCGCAGGCGGTGGCCGAACCGCAGGCCCTGTAGCCGCAGCCGGGCCGCAGGGCCGGTAGCGGCGGCAGGCGGCGCACGGCCATAATCCCGCCATGGAAACCAAATGGCTGGAAGACTTCGTCAGCTTGGCCGAAACCCGCAGCTTCAGCCGTTCGGCAATGCTGCGCCATGTGACGCAACCTGCTTTCTCGCGCCGGATCCAGGCACTCGAGGCCTGGGCCGGCACCGATCTGGTCGACCGCTCCTCCTACCCGACGCGCCTGACGCCCGCCGGCGAGACCCTGTATGCCCAGTCGCTCGAGATGCTCCAGGCGCTGCAGAGCACGCGCGCGATGCTGCGCGGCCATGCCACGTCCGGCAAGGACGTGATCGAGTTCGCCGTGCCGCACACGCTGGCCTTCACCTTTTTCCCGGCCTGGGTCTCGGCACTGCGGCAGAAGTTCGGTCCGATCAAGAGCCGGCTGATCGCCCTCAATGTCCACGACGCCGTGATGCGTCTCATCGAGGGTAGCTGCGATCTGCTGATCGCCTATCACCACAGCTCCCAGCCCTTTCAGCTCGACCCGGACCGCTACGAATTCGTGAGCCTCGGGCAGGAGGTCATGGCGCCCTATGTGAAGGCCGATGCCGACGGAGCCCCCCTGTACCGGCTGCCGGGACGCGCGGGGCAGCCCTTGCCCTATCTCGGCTATGCACCCGGCGCGTATCTCGGGCGGATCGTGGAACTCATCCTCAAGCAGTCGCCGGCCGCGATTCATCTGGACCGGGTCTACGAAACCGACATGGCCGAGGGCCTCAAGGTCATGGCGCTGGAGGGGCACGGCATCGCCTTCCTGCCCTACAGCGCCGTCAAGAAGGAGCTGCGTGCGCGCAAGCTGGTGAACGCCGCGCCACCTGACGTCGGCGGCCTCGAAATGACCATGGATGTACGCGTGTATAGGGAGAAACCCTTGAGCCAGAGCGCGCCCAAGGGCATTGCCCAGGCGCTCTGGGCCTATCTTCAGGCGCAGAAACAGGCTGGCGCCGCCTTATAAATTCCTTGCATACTTGTGCGCCCAAAATGCATTGGTGTTTCACAAACCTGCCATCTACAGTCGCGCAACCTCGAAAAAGGCACTCGCCTGGGGTGCCATCGATGGGCCTGACCGCCCGCTGACGGCGGCTCGGGTGTCGGAACAGTGGGCATGAAGACTGCTTTGCCATGGTGGCAGGCAGGAAACAAGGGAGATGCCCCCGGTCGGTGAGATTCCACGTTGCATCGCGGCGTGGGTTGCACCAGATCGAGGCATCACGGCCTGGTCCTGCCCCTTTGCGAGGCTGTTGCGCACCTCTGCGGGTATTCCCGCAAGGCCGACTCTCTAGAATTCCGTTTTCTACTTACCGTAACGCTTCACCTTAGGAGTTTTTATGAAGAAGCATGTTCTGGCAATCGCCATCGCCGCCGTCGCATCCGGTGCCGCCATGGCCCAGGCGAACGACACCCTCGCCAAGGTCAAGGCCTCCGGCAAGATCGTGATGGGCGTTCGCGAATCGTCGGCTCCGCTGTCCTACACCTTGGGCGACGGCAAGTTCACCGGCTACCACGTCGAACTGTGCGAAAACATCATCAAGGCCGTCGCTCCCGGCGCCAAGGTGGAATACACGCCCGTGACGTCCGCCAACCGCATTCCCCTGGTGCAGAACGGCACCGTCGACATCGAGTGCGGCTCCACCACCAACAATGCCGCCCGCCAGAAGGACGTCGCCTTCGCCGTGACGACCTTCGTGACCGAAGTGCGCACCGCCGTCAAGGCATCGTCGGGCATCAAGTCGATCGCCCAGCTCAACGGCAAGAACCTCGCCACGACCACGGGCACGACCTCGGTGGCCCTGCTGCGCAAGCATGAGCGCGCCAACGGCGTGGACTTCAAGGAAGTCTATGGCAAGGACCACGCCGACAGCTTCCTGCTGCTCGAATCCGGCCGCGCTGATGCCTTCGTGATGGACGACAACATCCTGGCCGGCCTGATCGCCGCGTCGAAGTCGCCCAAGGACTATGCGATCGTTGGCGAAACCCTGAACGTCGAGCCGATCGCCATCATGATCCGCAAGGACGACCCGGCCTTCAAGAAGGCCGTCGACGACTACATCAAGGCCCAGATGAAGAGCGGCGAGCTCAACAAGCTCTACGCGAAGTGGTTCATGAGCCCGATCCCGCCGAAGAACACGAGCGTGAATCTGGCCATGGGCGACATCCTCAAGGGCCTCGTGGCCAACCCGTCCGACAAGCCCGCCGAAGACTACAACAAGAAGTAATTCGGGAGTAGTATCAAGCGCCCGCCCCGCCTGCGTCAGGGGGGCGGGCGTTTGCATATTGAATCAATCGAGGAGAAGTAATGGCCCTGGAATGGCAGGTGTTCTGCATGGACACCATCGACAAGGAACCGGTCAAGGGTTGCTTCGGTTCCGGTGACACGCAGACCTATCTTCAGTGGCTGTTCCAGGCATGGGGCCAGACCATCATGGTGGCTGTCCTGTCGCTGATCGTCGCCCTGATCGTCGGATCCATCATCGGCACGCTGCGCACGCTGCCCAACAGCCCGTGGCTGGTCCGTCTGGGCAACGTCTGGGTGGAGTTCTTCCGCAACATCCCCCTGCTCGTGCAGATCTTTCTCTGGTACCACGTGGTGCCGGTTCTCTTTCCGCTGTTTGCCGACATGCCCAAGCTGGCGCTCGTGGTCATGGGGCTGGGCCTGTTCACCTCGGCGCGTATCGCCGAGCAGGTGAGGGCCGGCGTGCAGGCGCTGCCGCGAGGCCAGCGCTACGCAGGCATGGCGCTGGGCATGACCACGCCGCAGTACTATCGCTACGTCCTGTTGCCGATGGCCTACCGCATCATCATTCCGCCGCTGACCAGCGAGAGCATGAACATCTTCAAGAACTCGTCGGTGGCATTCGCCGTGTCCATCACCGAGCTGACCTTCTTCGCGCAGCAGGCCGGAGAGGAAACCTCGCGCGGCATCGAGATCTACATGGCGGTCACCGCGCTCTACATCATCTCCGCGCTGGCCATCAACCGGATCATGGCCTTCATCGAAAAGAAGGTCCGCGTCCCTGGCTTCGTCGCCAGCACCGGCGGGGGAGGGCACTGACATGGCCGCACTCGACTTTTCCTTCTTCACCTACGAGGTCTTCCGCAGCTTCATCCTCAAGGGCCTGTACTTCAGTCTGGCGCTGACGGCGGTGGCCACGCTGGGCGGCATCCTGTTCGGGACGCTGCTCGCGCTGATGCGGCTGTCGGGCATCAAGGCCCTGGTGCTGCCGGCCACGATCTACGTCAACGGCATGCGCTCCATTCCGCTGCTGATGGTGCTGCTGTGGTTCTTCCTGCTGGTGCCGCTGCTGATCGGCCGGCCGATCGGCGCGGAGCTGTCGGCGGTGATCACCTTCATCGCCTTCGAGGCGGCCTACTTCAGCGAGATCATGCGGGCCGGCATCCAGTCCATCCCGCGCGGCCAGGTGTTCGCGGGTCAGGCTCTGGGCATGAGCTACGGCCAGAACATGAAGCTCGTGATCCTGCCGCAGGCGTTTCGCAACATGCTGCCGATCCTGCTGACGCAGACCATCATCCTGTTCCAGGACACATCGCTGGTCTACATCATCACCGCCCATGACATGCTGCATGGCTTCAGCACGGCCGGCGCCAACCTGAGCCATCCGCGCGAGGCCTACATCCTTGCGGCGCTTTTCTACTTCGTCATCTGTTTCGGCCTGTCCTGGCTCGTCAAGAAGCTGCAGGCCAAGATCGCCATCATTCGCTAAGTCCGGAGTCCCACATGATCGAAATCAAGAACGTTTCCAAATGGTATGGCGCGGTCCAGGTGCTCAACAACTGCTCGGTGAGCATCAACAAGGGCGACGTCGTCGTCGTCTGCGGCCCCTCGGGCTCCGGCAAGTCCACGCTGATCAAGACCGTCAACGGTCTGGAGCCGATCCAGAAGGGCGAGATCTTCGTCGACGGCGTGGGCCTGCATGACCCGAAGACCGACCTGCCGAAGCTGCGCAGCCGCGTCGGGATGGTGTTCCAGCACTTCGAGCTGTTCCCTCACCTGAGCGTGACCGAGAACCTCACGCTGGCACAGATCAAGGTGCTCGGCCGCAAGCCCGACGAAGCCAAGACCCGTGGCCTCAAGATGCTCGACCGGGTGGGACTCATGGCGCACAAGGACAAGTACCCGGGCCAGCTCTCGGGCGGCCAGCAGCAGCGCGTGGCGATCGCGCGCGCGCTCAGCATGGACCCGATCGTCATGCTGTTCGACGAGCCGACGTCCGCGCTCGACCCCGAGATGGTCGGCGAAGTGCTGGACGTGATGGTGGGCCTCGCCAAGGAAGGCATGACGATGATGGTCGTGACCCACGAAATGGGTTTCGCGCGCAAGGTGGCCAACCGCGTGATCTTCATCGACGTGGGCGGCAACATCCTCGAAGACTGCTCCAAGGACGAGTTCTTCAGCCATCCCGAAAACCGTCAGCCGCGCACCAAGGACTTCCTCAACAAGATCCTGGCTCACTGAGCCGCTGGCTTTCCCCGACAATCCGGGGATGACTTCCTCTCCCTCCTCGATCACGATCACCCGTCCCGACGACTGGCATCTGCATCTGCGCGACGGCGAAGCCTTGCTGACCACGGTGCCGCACACGGCGGCCCAGTTCGGCCGCGCCATCATCATGCCGAATCTCAAGCCGCCGGTGACGACGGCCGCGCAGGCGCTCGACTACCGCCAGCGGATTCTCGCGGCCGTTCCCAAGGGCCATGCGTTCGAGCCGCTGATGACGCTGTACCTCACCGACAACCTGCCGCCCGACGAGATCCGTCGCGCCCGGGAGGCGGGCGTGGTGGCGGTCAAGCTCTATCCGGCCGGCGCCACGACCAACAGCGACGCCGGCGTGACCGACATCCGCAAGACCTACCGGACCCTGGAGGCCATGCAACGCGAGGGCCTGCTGCTGCTGGTGCATGGCGAGGTGACGTCGTCAGACATCGACCTGTTCGACCGGGAGGCGGTCTTCATCGACACCCAGATGATTCCGCTGCGGCGCGACTTTCCCGAGCTCAAGGTCGTGTTCGAACACATCACCACGCGCGAGGCGGCGCACTATGTGCGCGACGCCGACCGCTTTACCGCAGCGACGGTGACGGCCCACCACCTGCTGTTCAACCGCAACGCGATCTTCACCGGTGGAGTCCGTCCCCACTACTACTGCCTTCCGGTGCTCAAGCGCGAGACGCATCGCCAGGCCCTGGTGGAGGCCGCCACCAGCGGCCATCCGCGCTTCTTTCTGGGCACCGACAGCGCCCCCCATGCGGCGCATCTCAAGGAGCACGCCACGGGCTGCGCAGGCTGCTACACCGCCCATGCGGCGCTCGAGATGTATGCCGAGGCCTTCGACGCCGCAGGCGCGCTGTCGCATCTGGAGGCCTTTGCCAGCTTCAACGGCGCGGATTTCTACGGCCTGCCCCGCAACCAGGGGACCGTCACACTGCGCCGTGAGTCCTGGACGCCGCCGCCGAGTTTCGTTTTTGGCGAAGCGGATCTCAAGCCGCTGCGGGCCGGCGAAGCCCTGCCCTGGAAGCTCGCCGCCGCATGAACGCAGCGCCGGCCGGTGCCGCCGGCATCGACTGGACGCAGCCCTGGCTGCAAGCATGGCGCCCTGCCGGCGAATCCGTGGCGCGCGAATGGGCGAGCGGCCTGACGCTGGCCGAGGCGCTCAACCGGGCCGCTGCGGCGCCCGTGCGCTTCGTGCCCCAGTCGGCGCCTGTGGCCGGCATGGCCTTCGAGGCGCATGTCCATGCCCGGGGCGAATGCCCGACCCGGGAGGGCCTGCACGACTTCTTCCATGGCCTGTGCTGGCACCGGTTTCCGCAGGTCAAGACGCGCCTCAATCAGCTGCAGGCCCATGAGATCGCCCGGCGGGGCGCTGGCGCCGTGCGGGGCCCGGTCCGCGACGCCATCACCGTGTTCGACGAGAACGCCGCACTGCTGCACGCACCGGACGCCCTGTGGGCGGCGCTGGCCGCGCGCCAGTGGCGCCGCCTCTTCGTCGACTTGCGGCCACTGTGGGGCGAGGCGCGGCTGGTGCTGTTCGGTCATGCGCTTCTTGCAAAGCTGGTGCGGCCGCGCAAACCGATCACGGCCCATGTGTTCCGGCTCGACCCCGGGGAGGGCGATCTGGCGGCATGGGACGGCATGCTGGCTGCCGCGCTCGACGCGCCGACGCTGGCGGCCAAGCCTTTTCTGCCGCTGCCCGTGCTGGGCGTGCCCGGCTGGTGGGCCGCCAATGAAGACCCCGCCTTCTATGAGGATGCGCAGGTGTTCCGGCCACTCCCGCAGCAGGGCCAATAACCGCAAATCTTGTGGTGCGAACCGCGTGACGTCTTGATTTCCCGGGCCCCGCCCCTACCATTGCCGGCACAGCCCGTTGATGGGCTCTACAGAAAGTCTCAACGCATGAAACGCATCGTCCTGTTCGTCCTGACCAACCTTGCCGTGGTGCTGGTGCTCGGCGTCGTCGCCAGCCTGCTGGGCGTGAACCGGTACCTCACGGCCAACGGCCTCAACCTGGGCATGCTGCTCGGGTTCTCGCTCATCATGGGCTTTGGCGGCGCCATCATCTCGCTGCTGATCAGCAAGCCCGTGGCCAAGTGGAGCGCCGGCGTGCGCATCATCAACAACCCATCCAATGCCGACGAGGCGTGGATCGTCGAGACCGTGCGCCGCCTGTCGGAGCGGGCTGGCATCGGCATGCCGGAAGTAGGCATCTTCGAGGGCGCGCCCAACGCGTTCGCCACCGGCGCGTTCAAGAACTCGGCCCTGGTCGCCGTGTCTACCGGCCTGCTGCAGGGCATGACGCGCGACGAGATCGAAGCCGTGATCGGCCACGAGGTCGCCCACATCGCCAACGGCGACATGGTCACCATGACGCTGATCCAGGGCGTGATGAACACCTTCGTCGTGTTCCTCAGCCGGGTGATCGGCTATGCGGTCGACAGCTTCCTGCGCCGTGGCAGCGACAGCAACTCCGGCCCCGGCATCGGCTACTACGTCACCACGATCGTGCTGGACATCGTGCTGGGCTTCCTGGCGGCCATCATCGTGGCCTGGTTCTCCCGCCAGCGCGAGTACCGGGCCGACGCCGGCTCCGCGACCCTGCTGGGCCGCAAGCAGCCGATGATCAATGCACTGGCCCGCCTGGGCGGCATGGCGCCCGGCGAACTGCCCAAGAGCGTGCAGGCCATGGGCATCACCGGCGGCATCGGCGCGCTGTTCTCGACCCATCCGCCGATCGAGCAGCGCATCGCCGCCCTGCAGCAGGCCTGAGGCAAACCTGCTTCGCACCGAGCGCCCCCCGAGCGGGGCGCTTTTTCATGGGCGGCTTTTTTTCATGTGCGTCTTCAGCCGCGCTTCAACCCTGCTTCAGGCGCGCGCCGCCAGCTGGCGCGCCACCGCCTCGCCGACCTTGATGCCGTCCACCCCGGCCGACAGGATGCCACCGGCGTAGCTGGCGCCTTCGCCAGCGGGGTAGAGGCCGGGCGTGTTCAGGCTCTGGAAGTCCTCGCCTCTGCCGATCTTGAGCGGCGACGAGGTCCGCGTCTCCACGCCGGTCAGCACGGCGTCATGCATGTCGAAGCCCTTGATCTTGCGGCCGAAGGCCGGCAGCGCTTCACGGATCGCCTCGATGGCGTAGCCCGGCAGGGCGGTCGACAGGTCGCCGACCTTCACCCCCGGCTTGTACGAGGGCTCCACCGAGCCCAGGCCGCTGGAAGGCCGGCCCGCGATGAAATCGCCTACCAGCTGCCCCGGCGCTTCATAGCTGCTGCCGCCCAGCAGATAGGCATTCGATTCGAGCTGCCGCTGCAGCGCGATGCCGGCCAGCGGGCCGCCCGGGTAGTCGCGCGGGTCGATGCCGACCACGATGCCGGCATTCGCATTGCGCTCGTTGCGCGAATACTGGCTCATGCCATTGGTCACGACGCGTTCGGGCTCGGACGTGGCGGCCACCACCGTTCCGCCAGGGCACATGCAGAAGCTGTAGACCGAGCGACCGTTGCTCGCGTGGTGCACCAGCCGGTAGTCGGCCGCGCCCAGCAGAGGATGCCCGGCATGCCGGCCCCAGCGCGCCCGGTCGATCACCCCCTGCGGATGCTCGATGCGAAAGCCGATGGAAAAGGGCTTGGCTTCCATGTGGACGCCGCGCTCGTGCAGCATGGCAAAGCTGTCGCGGGAACTGTGGCCGAGGGCCATCACGACATGGTCGGCGCGCAGCTCGTACGACTGCCCGGTGCGCGCGTCGTGGACCGTCAGGCCGCGCAGGCGCCGCTCGCTGCCGCTGCCTTCCACCCGCACGTCGGTGACGCGCTGCTCGAACCGGATCTCGCCGCCGAGCGCGATGATCTGCTCGCGGATGTTCTCCACCACCTTCACGAGCTTGAAGGTGCCGATGTGCGGATGGGCCTCGTAGAGGATTTCGGGCGGCGCGCCGGCCTTGACGAACTCCTCCATTACCTTGCGGCCCAGGTGCCGCGGGTCCTTGATCTGGCTGTAGAGCTTGCCGTCGCTGAAGGTGCCGGCGCCGCCTTCGCCGAACTGGACGTTCGACTCCGGGTTGAGCACGCGCTTTCGCCACAGGCCCCAGGTGTCCTGGGTCCGCTGACGCACGGTCTTGCCGCGCTCGAGCACGATGGGCCGGAAACCCATCTGCGCCAGCACCAGCGCGGCAAAGATGCCGCAGGGACCGAAGCCCACCACCACCGGCCGCAGAGGCAGCTCCGCCGGCGCCTGCACGGGCGGCTGCCAGGTCATGTCGGGGGTGCGGGCGATGTGGGGCTTGCCCGCGTGGCGTTCCAGCAGTGCGGATTCGTCCACGGATGCATCGAGGGTGACGTCCACGATGTACACGGCCAGCAGGTCGGCCTTGCGCGCGTCGAAGCTGCGCTTGAAGACGTGGACGTCGGCGAGGGCCGTGGGCGGCACGCCGAGGATTCCGGCCACGGCGGCGTGCAGTGCGGGCTGCGGATCGGCGGCCTGCGCCAGGGTGAGTCTGATTTCGGAGATGCGGATCATGGTCCTCGTGGCTTGTGTCGATCAAGCAGTGAAGGCAAGCGCGGATAATACCGCTCGTGAAGCACGCCGGGTCGCCGCTGGTGCAAGCCGCAAGGCCGACGTTCGCGTCGGGTGGAAACACCGCACTGGAGGAACGTCCGGACTGCACAGGGCAGCGTAGCAGGTAACACCTGTCCACCGTGAGGTGAGGATCAGAGCAACAGAGACGAGCCGGTTGAGTCCGGGTGAAACGGGCAATCTCTACGCGCAGCAATACCAAGTAGGCACACGTTGACGGGGCCCCCGGAGTGTGCGGGTAGGTAGCACCGAGCCGGGGGGCGACCCCCGGCCCAGATTAATGGCGACCACGCCGGAGGCGACTCCGGTGCACAGAATCCGGCTTACAGGCGGGCTTCACACTTTTTTTTGCGGCTGGCGTCCAGGCGCGCGCCGGCGTTGCGGCGCGGGCCTTGCGGCGCGGGCGCACCGTGCGGCTCAGAAGCGCTCGCCCGGCTGCAGGAATCGCCATTGCCCTGGCGCCAGACCCCCCAGGCCCACACGCCCGATGCGCTGGCGCAGCATCGAGGTGATGCGCAAGCCCACGTCCGTGCACATCGACGGCACCTGGCCCGGCCGGATGCCCTTGAGCGCGAACCGCAGCCGGGTCGACGTCTCGCTGCTGCTGCCCACGCTCACCTTGATGGGCGGCAGCGGCCGGCCGTTGAAGCTCAGGCCGTGGCACAGCCGGCGCAACTGCTCCGGCGAGACCGCGCCTTCGACACCCACCATGAGTTCCTGTTCCAGCGTTTCGGCGTCTTCCTCCAGCCGGCGGATCACGTGGGGATCCTGCGACCAGATGGCCAGGCCCGACGCCAGCGCGGGCAGCGGCAGCATGGCCTGCTGATGGAGGCGGTGACGGGCGACCAGGCGCTGTGCCGGGGCGGCGTCGGCCGCGCGCGCCTGCGCGGTCAGCAGGTCCTCCGGCCGCGCGTGGCCGGCGGGCTTGTGCAGCAGGAAAGTCGCGGGAGCGATCGGCAGGGGTCGGGCATCGGGGTCGATCATGACGGCCTGGTCATCGGTGACGCGGAACTGCGGCTCCTCCACCAGGCGGCCGTCCACACGGACCCAGGCCCCTTCGATGTAGAGCTCGGCTTCGCGCCGCGAGCAGCCCATTTGCTGCGCGACGCGGCGGGCCAGGCGCACGGGCTCGGTCATGGATTGCCCTGCAGGGCCAGGATGCGGTCGACGTGCGCCTTCAGCGAGCCCTTGGCCACGGGCCACATGCGCGGCGGCACGTCGTCGTAGGCATGGCGCACCCATTCGTCGAGGCCGGCGTCCGGATGCGCCTGCATGACCCGCATGATCTTGGCCTCGCGGCTCAGCCGATGGGCCTTGAGGTGCGCGATGGCCTGCGCGGCGAAGCCCAGCACATGGCCATGCGCCGGCAGGATGAACTCGACGCCGTGATCGGTGCAGGCCGCGGCCAGGCGGTCCAGCGAGTCGAGGTAGGCGGTCATGTCGCCGTCGGGCGGGCTGACCACCGTGGTGCTGCCGTTGAGGATGTGGTCGCCCGAGAACAGCAGGCCGTCTTCCTGGAGCAGCAGGCACAGGTGGTTGGCGGCATGGCCCGGCGTGTACAGCACCTGCAGGCTGTGGCGCTCGGCGGCGCCGACCGTCACCACCTCAAGGTCGGCGAGGACGCGGTCGGGCACGAAGTGGCTGTCGGGGCGCGCGGTTGGCTGCGAGGGCAGTCCCAGAATCGGGGGCTTGCCCGCGCACAGGGCCTGCAGCGGCCGGGCGCCGGGCGAATGGTCCGGGTGCGAATGGGTGCACACAATGAAGCGCACGTCTCCGCCTGCGGCCCGGTGCAGGCGTTCGATGTGCGCGGCGTCGTCCGGCCCGGGATCGATCACGATGAAGCCGCTGGCCGCGTCGCCCACGAGGTAGCTGTTGGTGCCGGGGCCGGTCATCACCCCGGCGTTCGGAGCGGTCAGCCGGGTGACGTTCTTCAGAAGCGGCACCGGCTGCAGCGTGCCCCAGTCGAGGTGGTGGACCATCTGCCCGTCGGGCGAGGTCAGCGCCAGCTCGCCGTACGGCGATTCGTGCTCCATGAAGCGCGCCTCCGCGCCGGCGACGAGGCCGGCGCGCGGGCACGAGGTCCACAGCGGCTTCTCGCTGGCGCAGGCGGCCAGCACGGCTTCGACCGTCTTGAAGTGCTGCAGCCGCTCCAGCGTGCGGATGGTCGGGAAGATCATGAAGAACTGCCCGGCCGCATGCTGGGCGAGCGCACGCGCCGGGTCGATCCACACCGGCTCGAACTGCTCGGCCTCGTCGGCGACGGGCTGCTGGCCGGCCGGCATGCGCGCCACGAGGAAGGGCACGTCGAAGCGGCGGGGCAGGTCGCGGTCGGTGATCCAGTGCGCCAGCACATAAACGTCATCGGCGGCGAGCACCAGGCCGCGCGCGGCGCACTGCGGCGCCAGGGGCGCGTTGCGGTCCAGCGCCGCGATGTCGGCATCGCTGGCCATGCGTCCGTCGGGGTGCCGGGCCAGCAGGACGCCCAGTTCCTCGAAGCTCTCGCGGATGGCGGCGATCGCCTGGGTCAGCCGCAGGTCGTCCTGGGTGGCGCGGCGCGCCGCCAGCGGATGCGCCGCGGCATCGGCCGCGTCGATGCCGCCGCCGGGGAACACATAGGCGCCGGGGGCGAAGCTGGCCGTCATTGAGCGGCGCGTCATCAGCACCTCGATGCCACCCGGCGCATCGCGCAGCAGCAGCACGGTGGCGGCCGGCCGGGTGGCCGCAGGCTCGCGCTGGGGGTACAGGAGTTGGGAAGGTCGGACCATGGAGCCATTATCGGAGCGGCGCAGCCATCGTGCCGGTCGCTGCGGTGCAGCCGTTGTGCCGGCCGCAGCGGCGCGGGCAGCTTGCCTGCGAGGCCCGGCGCATGCCGGGGCGGTGATAATCCGCAGCATGCGAATCCCTTTCACGAAGATGCAGGGCGCGGGCAACGACTTCGTGGTGCTCGACGAAACGCGGGGCCGGCTCGGGCTCTCGCCGGCGCATTACCGCTTTCTCGCCAACCGCCATTTCGGCGTGGGGGCCGACCAGATCCTGACCGTGCGACCGTCTCCGGTGGCCGGCATCGACTTCGAATACGTGATCCACAACGCCGATGGCGGCGAGGTGGAGCAGTGCGGCAACGGCGCGCGCTGCTTCCTGCGCTACGTGCGGGAGCACGGCCTCACGGCCCGCGACGTGGTGCGGGTGCGCACCCTGTCCGGGGTGATCGAGCCCCGCATGAACGCCGACGGTCGCGTCACGGTCGACATGGGCGCGCCGATGTTCGAGCCCGAGCGTGTTCCGTTTGATGCTGCCGGCCTTGCGCCCGATGTGTCCGGGGACGGCGCGATCTGGCCGCTCGCGCTGGGCGCCGGCGCGGATGCGACCGTCATCCACGTGTCGGTGCTGTCCATGGGCAACCCGCATGCGGTGCAGCTCGTCGACGACGTCGACACCGCGCCCGTGGCCACCCAGGGCCCGTTCATCGAGAACCACCCGCGGTTTCCGCGTCGGGTCAATGCCGGCTTTCTGCAGGTCGTGTCCCGCGACCATGTGCGCCTGCGCGTCTACGAGCGCGGCGCGGGCGAGACGCTGGCCTGCGGCACCGGAGCCTGCGCGGCCGTGGTGGCGGGCATCCGGCGTGGCCTGCTGGACCGCCGCGTGGACGTCGACACCCGCGGCGGACGCCTGACCATCGAATGGGCCGGCGTCGGTCAGCCGGTGCTCATGACCGGGCCTGCCGTCTCGGTCTTCGAAGGCGCCATCGACATTCCGGAGAACCTGTGAATCCCACCACCATGAACCCCATCACCGAAGACGACATCGCCAACTACCTGGCCAACACGCCCGATTTCTTCGAGCGCCATGCCGAACTGCTCGCGGCGGTGCAGCTGACCAGCCCGCACGGCAACCGGGCGGTCAGCCTGCAGGAGCGCCAGGCCGAGATGCTGCGCGAGAAGATCAAGCAGCTCGAGCGCCGCATGATGGACATGATCCGCCACGGTAACGAGAACGTCATCATCGCGGACAAGCTCCAGCGCTGGGCCCGCAACCTGTTCCTCACGCAGGACGCGCGCGACCTGCCGCAGCAGATCACGGGCGAGCTGCGCGCCCAGTTCATGGTGCCGCAGGTGGCGGTGCGGGTCTGGGACGTCCGCCCCGAGTTTGCCGGCGAGGCCTTCGCGCTCGGCGTGAGCGACGACGCCCGGACCTTCGCCTCGTCGCTGACGGCGCCGTACTGCGGGGTGAATTCCGGCTTCGAGGCCGTCGGCTGGCTGGGCGACCCTGACGTCGCCCTGTCGGTGGCCCTGATTCCGCTGCGCGTGGGACCGATCAACAGCACCGGCCCCGCCTTCGGCATGCTCGTGCTGGCGTCGCCCGACCCGCAGCGCTTCCATGACGGCATGGGCACCGACTTTCTCGAGCGCATCGCGGAGCTGTCGAGTGCCGCACTGTCGCGCCTGAGGTAAGGCCATGACCGCCGACGCGGACCTGATCGAGCGCTACCTCGAACATGTGCGCGTCGAGAAGCGGCTCGCGCCGCGCACGGTCGAGCTGTACGTGCTCGACCTGCGCCGGCTTGCCGCCAACGCCGAAGCGGCGGGACTCGAACTGACCCGCGTGCACAACGCCCACATCCGGCGCTGGGTCGCCCAGATGCATGGCGCCGGGCGCAGCGGCCGGGGCATTGCGCTCATCCTGTCGGGCTGGCGGGGCTTTTATGCCTGGCTCGGCCGCGAAGGCCTGATCGCTGCCAATCCGGTGCAGGACGTGCGCGCCCCGCGTTCACCCAAGCCGCTGCCCAAGGCCCTGAGCGTGGACGATGCGGTGCAGCTGGCCACGCATGAAGACGCGGCCGCCGACCCGTGGCTCGAAGCCCGCGACGTCGCCATGGTGGAACTGCTCTACGGCTGCGGGCTGCGCGTGGGCGAACTCGTGGGCCTGGACGCCGCAGCGAGCGCATCGGCGCGCGGCTGGGTCGATCTGCAGGCGGCCGAGGCCCATGTCCTGGGCAAGGGCTCCAAGCGCCGCACGGTGCCGGTGGGCCGCAAGGCGCTGCAGGCGCTGCAGGACTGGCTTGCCGTGCGCTCGGCCGTCCCGGCTGTCGCGGGCGCGGCAGCCCTGTTTCCGGGGCGCGGCGGCACGCGCCTGTCGGCGCAGTCGATTTGGCAGCGGCTGCGCCGGCGCGGCCTGCAGGCGGGCCTGGCCACGCCGGTCCATCCGCACATGCTGCGCCATTCCTTCGCCAGCCATGTCCTGCAGTCCAGTGGCGACCTGCGCGCCGTGCAGGAGCTGCTGGGCCATGCCAGCATCGGCACCACGCAGGTCTACACCCGGCTTGACTTCCAGCATCTGGCCAAGGCCTACGATGCCGCGCATCCACGGGCGCGCCTGCCCAAGGGCAAGGACTGACTCCGCATGAAAACCATCCGCCTCAAGGAAGGCAAGGAACGCTCGCTGCTGCGGCGCCACCCCTGGATCTTCGACTCGGCGATCGCCAGGGGCGGCGCCGATCCGGGCGAGACGGTGCGCGTCGAGTCGCATGAGGGCCGATTCCTCGCCTGGGCCGCCTTCAGCCCGGCCTCGCGCATCCGGGCGCGGGCCTGGAGCTTCGACGAGAAGCAGCGCATCGACGCCGCGTTTCTCGCCGCCACCGTGGCGCGGGCCGTCGGCGCCCGCGCGCGCATGGACATCCGCAGCGATGGCATGCGCCTGGTGCATGGCGAGTCGGACGGCCTGCCCGGCTTCATCGTCGACCGCTATGGCGACACCCTGGTGGCGCAGTTTCTTGCCAGCGGCGCCGAGCGCTTCAAGGGGGTGCTGGCTGACGCGCTGCTCAAGGAGACGGGCCTGGCGCGCCTGTACGAACGGTCGGACGCCAGTTCGCGCGCGCTCGAAGGCCTGCAGCCCGTCACCGGCTGGCTGCGCGGCGAGGGGCCGACCGAGATCACGATCACCGAGCACGACTGGAAACTCACGCTCGACGTAGCGACGGGCCACAAGACCGGCTTCTACCTCGACCAGCGCGACAGCCGACGCAAGTTCGCCGAGCATGCCCGGCGACTCGGCTTCGAGCGGGTGCTCAACTGCTACTGCTATACGGGGGGGTTCACCGTCGCGGCGCTGAGCGGCGGGGCGTCCCATGTGACGTCGATCGATTCCTCGGGCCCGGCGCTTGCGCGTGCGGCCGCCCATGTGGCGCTCAACGGCTTCGATACCGCACGCACGACGTTCATGGATGCGGACGTGAACGCTTCCTTGCGGACCTTCCTGGAGGAGGGGCGCCGCTTCGATGCGATCGTGCTCGATCCGCCCAAGCTGGCGCCCACGGCCGCGCATGCCGAACGGGCGGCACGGGCCTACAAGGACATCAACCGGCTGGCGCTGCGCCTGCTCGAGCCTGGGGGCGTTCTTTTTACCTATTCCTGCTCCGGGGGCATCAGCGCCGATCTGTTCCACAAGATCGTGGCCTCGGCCGGCGCCGATGCCGGGGTGGACGGCTACATCACCGAGCGCCTGGGCGGCGCGCCCGACCACCCGATGACGCTCGACTTTCCCGAAGGCGAGTACCTCAAGGGCCTGGTGGTCATGCGCAAGTGAGCGGCAGGGCCTTGACAGCCCCGCTAAACTGCCCCACCTTCAGAGTTTTTGGGCGAATCCATGAGTCTCATTCCCGCCACCATCCTCACCGGCTTTCTCGGCTCCGGCAAGACCACGCTGCTCAAGCGGGTGCTGGAAGAGTCGCACGGCCAGAAGATCGCCGTCATCGAAAACGAGTTCGGCGAGGAGAACATCGACACCGACATCCTCGTGACGGAAAGCAAGGAGCAGATCGTCCAGATGACCAATGGCTGCATCTGCTGCTCGATCCGGGAAGACCTGCGCTCGACGCTGCAACTGCTCGCGGCCAAGAAGCGCAAGGGCCTGCTGGACTTCGACCGCGTGGTGATCGAGACCACGGGCCTGGCCGACCCCGGCCCGGTGGCGCAGACCTTCTTCATGGATGAGGAAATCGCCGAAACCTACTTGCTCGACTCGATCCTCACCCTGGTGGACGCCAAGCATGCGGCCGACCAGCTCAACGACCGCCAGGAGGCGCGCCGCCAGGTGGGCTTTGCCGACCAGATCTTCATCAGCAAGACCGATCTCGTCGCCAAGGACGAGGTGGACGCGCTGATGCACCGCCTCAAGCACATGAACCCGCGCGCGCCGCAGAAGCCGGTGCATTTCGGCGAGGTGCCGATCTCCGAGGTGTTCGACCTGCGCGGCTTCAACCTCAATGCCAAACTGGACATCGACCCCGATTTCCTGAACGAGGACAGCCACGACCATCACGACCATGACCACGAGCATGGCGAGCACTGCGACCACCCCTCGCATGCCCATGGCAAGGAAGGCGGCCATCACCACCACCATGACGACGACGTGAAGAGCTTCGTCTTCCGGGCCGACAAACCCTTCGACGCGGCCAAGCTCGAGGACTTCCTGGGCGCTGTGGTCAACATCTACGGCCCCCGGATGCTGCGCTACAAGGGCGTGCTGAACATGCAGGGCACCGAGCGCAAGGTCATCTTCCAGGGCGTGCACCAACTCATGGGCAGCGACCTCGGCCCCAAGTGGGGCGAGGGCGAGCCGCGCACCAGCAAGATGGTGTTCATCGGTCTGGACCTGCCCAAGGAGATATTTCTCCAGGGCCTGGAGCAGTGCCTGGTGTGATCCCGGCCGGAAAACCCGCATGCCGCAGGCGCGGTGTGCGGCCCGGACCCGCCGGTTTGTCTCGATTCTGCAACTGGCCCCAGGAAGCGCCAGTCAGCCTATACAATCGCGCGCCGGTGAAAACCCGTGCAAACGCCTCGGGAAGCTCAACAATCAGGGTATAACTCGGTCAATGAACAGTCCCCATCCACACAACTATCACGCCGGTGAAGGGGCGGGCGTCGAGCCCGTGTGCCGGCGAACCGAGGAGACCTGACTTTGAAAGCCCCAGCCAAGAAAACCAAGGCCCAGCCCGCAGCGAAGAAGCCTGCAGCCAAGGCCAAGACCGCTGCCAGGCCGGCAGCCAAGGCTGCGGTGAAACCGGCCGCCAAGAAGGCGGCCCATCCTGCGAAGCCAGCCGCCAAGTCCTCTGCAGCCAAGGCGCCTGCCAAAGCCGCCGCCAAGACACCGGCGAAATCGCCCGCCAAAGCCCCGGTCAAGACCGCAGCCAAAGCGCCGGCCATGCCGGCGGGCAAGGCTGTGCCCAAGGCGCCTGCCAACAGTGCCGCAAAGCCTGCCGCACCGGCCAAGGCTGCGGCCCCGGCCAAGGCGCCGGCTCCAGCCAAAGCACCGGCTCCGGACAAGGCCGCCGGCCGGCCTGCCGAGGCGGCTCGCGAAACGCCCCGGGTGCTGCCGGCCGCGCCGGCGCCCGCGACTTCACCCCCTCCCGCCGCCGCGGCCAAGCCCGCGCGCACCACCCGGCTGCAGCAGCTCACGGTGCCCTCGATGGCCCAGGCTGTTGTCGCCTCCACCGCCGCCAAGGCTAGCTACACGCAGATCATGTCACCTCCCGTACTGACGCCGCCGCCCCACGTGGCCATCAAGAAAGACCCGAAGTTGGCCAACAACTGGAAGACCAAGACCGCCGAGCAGCTGACCGATGCCGAAGTGCTCGCGATGCCCGACTCCGAATACATGAACGACAAGCAGCTGGCCTTCTTCCGGCTGAAGCTGTCGCAGCTCAAGCAGGACATCCTCAACAGTGCCGGCGAGACGACCGAGCACCTGCGCGAAGACACCGTCATCGTGCCGGACCCGGCCGACCGCGCCACCATCGAGGAAGAGCACGCGCTCGAGCTGCGCACCCGTGACCGCGAACGCAAGCTGCTCAAGAAGATCGAGCAGTCCATCCAGCGCATCGACGCGGGCGACTACGGCTACTGCGACGAGACCGGCGAGGCCATCGGCGTCGGCCGCCTGCTGGCGCGCCCGACGGCGACGCTGTCGCTGGAAGCCCAGCAGCGCCGCGAGCTCAAGCAGAAGATGTTCGGGGACTGACGGGCCGACGCGCGCCGCGCTGCCACCGCATCTTCGACCCGCCTGCCTCACCACCATCATGGCCAAAGACGAAAACGCCGGCTTGCTGTCCAAGGTGGTGAAGTTCGTCCGCAATCCGACGACGAACTGGGCCGACCTCGACCAGCAGGAGTCCGACCGGGAGAGCAACTACAGCAAGCAGATGCTCAAGGAGATGATCGAGCGCAAGCGGCGCAACGACTTCGTGCGCAAGCGCGAGTTCGACATGCTTCGCAAGATGCGCCGGCGCGAGGCCATGGCTGGCCAGGACCCGACGGCCCGCCCCTCCTTCTTCCAGAGCTCGATGCCGTCCAAACCCGACGACCGGGCCATGACGCTCAAGAAGATCGACGAGATCGAGGCGCAGATGTCCATGCAATGGTGGAAGACCAAGCATGGCGACTCCTCGGTGCGTACCAACTTTCCGATGTCGTCGCAGGCCCCCCTGCCGGATTCGACGCATCCGCCATCGACCTCGCCGCCTTCTTCCCAGTCACCCCCCGGCACGCCCGGTGGCGCGGCCTACATGCGCACGGACCCGGCGCCCCTGCCCACGGCACGGCGTCCGCCGCTGGGCATGCCGCCCGCTGCGGCGCCGGCGCGCTCGCCCGTGCCCCAGCCTGCTCCCCAGGTCGGCGGTCTGGCCGGCAGCTATGACGGCAGCGCCACGGGGTTTTCCGCGTCCAAGCTGTTCGCGGTGGAGGTCGACGAGTTCGCCCACGACCCGGAGCTGGAAGAGGCCTCCATCCGCTTTGCCAACGGAGACGACGCAGGCGCCGAAACCGGCCTGCTCGAAGCGCTCGGCTCCACGGGCACGCGTTCCAACCACGAGGAAACCTGGCTGACGCTGTTTGACCTGTACCGCGCGACGGGCCAGCAGGATCGCTTCGAGAGTGCGGCCATCGACTTCGCCGGCCGCTTCGGCCGCTCGGCCCCGCTGTGGTTCTCGATCCCCGAGATGGTCGGCCGCATGGTCGCGGCGCCGGCCCAGGCCGCCGCGGGCGCCGGCGCCGCGCAGGCGCAGTTGGCCGACTGGGTCAGCGCCAGCAGCATCGGCACCCAGTCACTGGCCACACTGAACGCTGCGCTTGCCAAGGCGCCCCAGCCCTGGCGCCTGGACTGGTCGCGTCTGTCCACGATCGAGGAGTCGGCCATCGAGCCGCTGCGCAAGATGTTCGCTGCCTGGGGTGCCCAGCCGGTGCAGCTGCGCTTCATCGGCGCCGACGCGCTCGACCGCGCGCTGCAGGACGCCACGCCCTCCAACGACAAGACGGTGAACCAGGAGTGGTGGCGTCTGCGCATGGAGGTCTTGCGCATCACCCATCGGCCCGACGAGTTCGAGCTGGTGGCGCTCGACTACTGCGTCACCTATGAGGTTTCCCCGCCGTCCTGGGAGAGCGCGCGCTGCGAATACAAGCCGCTCGACTCCGATGGCGGCTATCTGCCCGGCCACACCATCATCGGCGAGGCCTTCCGCGACTCCATGCCGTCGAGCCCGAGTGGCTATGGTGACACCCAGTCGGCGGGCCTGAGTTCCCAGATGTCCCAGATCTCGTCGGTCGAGCTGGCCGGCCAGATCATTGGCGACGCCACGGCGGCGCTCGACCGGCTGGAGGCACGGCTGCTCGGCGCGGACGTCATGGTCATCTCGTGCGCCAAGCTGATTCGCGTGGACTTCTCGGCCGCAGGCACGCTGCTCAACTGGGTCACGTCGCGCCAGGCTGAAGGGCGGCAGGTGCAGTTCAGCGACGTCCACCGTCTGGTGGCCGCGTTCTTCAACGTCATCGGCATCAGCGAGCACGCTCGGGTCGTTCCCCGCATCGACTGAAGGCCCGAGGGGCAAGGGCGAAGTGCGCGAGGTGCGCGAGGTGTGCCAATGCCCCGACGCCTGGCGGTGATTCCCGGCCGTGTGCATTGCATTTGCAGCCACAGCCCCCACACTGGAGAACCATGGAACAATTTCACGGCACCACCATCCTCAGCGTGCGGCGCAAGACGCCTGACGGCGTCCAGGTCGCCATCGGTGGCGACGGGCAGGTCACCTTGGGCAACGTCGTCGTCAAGGGCAGTGCGCGTAAGGTGCGCAAGCTCTACCACGACAAGGTCCTCGCCGGCTTCGCCGGTGCAACGGCCGACGCGTTCACGCTGTTCGAACGATTCGAAGCCAAGCTGGAAAAGCACCAGGGCCATCTGGTGCGCGCGGCCATCGAGCTCACGCGCGACTGGCGCACCGACCGCGTGTTGCGCCGGCTGGAGGCCATGCTGGCCGTCGCCGATCGCGAGGCGTCGCTGATCATCACAGGAAACGGCGACGTGCTGGAGCCCGAGCAAGGCATCGTGGCCATCGGCTCGGGCGGCTCCTACGCCCAGGCGGCCGCCCGGGCGCTGCTCGACAACACCCCGCTGCCGGCGCGCGACATCGTCAAGAAGTCGCTCGAGATCGCCGGCGAACTGTGCATCTACACCAACATGCATCACACGATCGAAACCCTCGATTGATGCAGCCGGACAGCAAGGTTCCCATCCGATGTCTTCCATGACCCCGCAGGAGATCGTCTCCGAACTCGACCGCCACATCGTCGGCCAGTCGCAGGCCAAGCGCGCCGTCGCGATCGCGCTGCGCAACCGCTGGCGTCGCCAGCATGTCGATGACAGGTTGCGTCACGAGATCACGCCCAAGAATATCCTCATGATCGGACCCACCGGCGTCGGCAAGACCGAGATCGCGCGACGCCTGGCGCGCCTGGCTGACGCGCCCTTCATCAAGGTCGAGGCGACCAAGTTCACCGAGGTCGGCTACGTCGGCAAGGACGTCGACTCCATCATCCGCGACCTGGTCGAGGTGGCCGTCAAGCAGACCCGCGCGGCAGAAAGTGCCAAGGTGCGCGCACGCGCCGAGGACGCCGCCGAGGAGCGCATCCTCGACGTCCTGCTGCCGCCGGCGCGCGGCAGCGAGCCGGCGCCCGACAGCACCGCGCGCCAGGCCTTCCGCAAGAAGCTGCGCGAAGGCCTGCTCGCCGACAAGGAGATAGAGATCGACGTGGCCGACGCCCGTCCGCAGCTCGAAATCATGGGCCCTGCCGGGATGGAGGACATGGCCGAGCAGCTGCGCGGCATGTTCGGGCAGATGGGCCAGAACAAGCGCTCGCGGCGCAAGATGCCGATCGCCGAGGCGATGAAGCTGCTGACCGAGGAGGAGGCCGGCCGCCTCGTCAACGAGGAAGAGATCCGCGCCCAGGCCATCGGCAATGCCGAGCAGAACGGCATCGTGTTCATCGACGAGATCGACAAGGTCGCGTCGCGCCAGGAGGCGGGCGGCGCCGACGTGTCGCGCCAGGGCGTGCAGCGCGACCTGCTGCCGCTGGTGGAGGGCACGAGCGTCACCACCAAGTACGGTCCGATCAAGACGGACCACATTCTCTTCATCGCCAGTGGCGCCTTTCACCTGAGCAAGCCGAGCGACCTGATTCCGGAACTGCAGGGGCGCTTTCCGATCCGCGTCGAACTGCAGCCGCTGTCGGTGCAGGACTTCGAGGCCATCCTCACGCAGACGCATGCGTCGTTGGTCCGCCAGTACCAGGCCTTGCTGGCGACCGAGGGCGTGACCCTGGAGTTCACGCCCGAGGGCATCACGCGCCTGGCGCACATTGCCTTCGACGTGAACGAGCGCACAGAGAACATCGGCGCGCGGCGTCTGGCGACGGTCATGGAGCGGCTGCTCGACGAGGTGAGCTTTGGCGCCTCGCGCCTGTCGGGCGAGACCGTGCGCATCGACGCGGCCTACGTGGACGAGCGGCTTCGCGAGCTCAGCCGCAACGAAGATCTGTCGCGCTACATCCTGTAAGGGCGGCAACCATCCCGCTGCGTCGGCGGGCTGCGCCCCTGTCTGCACGCGGCGCGGTGCGGCGCACCCCTCTGTTTCAGCGCATGCCCTTCCAAGCTCCTGATGAAACACTTTCACAGGCTGCGCTAAGTGCTTCATTTAGAACGGTTTTCTTGCGTTTCTGGCGTCAAAAAACTGCTCTAAGTCGTTGATTTCATTACAAATTTTTGTGTGCGTGCCCACTTGCGCAGGAACGTTTTCCTGCTACAGTGCAAAAAAGTGCAATTAAGTGGTGAAAAGTGTCTTTTCACGCTGTTCGATTGCCTATTCTTCCCAATCCGAGGGTTCGCGCGTGTTTCAAGGGGCTTCGTCACTGAGTCTGGATGCAAAGGGGCGGCTGTCCGTGCCGACCCGGCATCGCGACGTGCTGGCCGCGACCGCGTCCGGCCAGCTGACGATCACCAAGCATCCGCACGGCTGCCTCATGATTTTCCCGCGCCCCGAGTGGGAAAAGTTCCGCGACCGGATCGCCGAGCTGCCGATGTCGGCCCAGTGGTGGAAGCGCATCTTCCTGGGCAACGCGATGGACGTCGACATGGACGCCACCGGGCGCGTGCTCGTCTCCCCCGAGTTGCGCGAAGCTGCGGGGATCGGCCGCGAGACCATGCTGCTGGGCATGGGCAACCACTTCGAACTCTGGGACAAGGCAACGTACGACGCCAAGGAGGCGCAGGCGATGCAGGGCGAGATGCCCGATGTCTTCAAGGACTTTTCTTTCTGAAAGCCGGCGGTGGACAACACATGGACACACACCACCGTCTTGTTGAACGAAGCAGTCGAAGCTCTTGTCACCAATGCGGATGCCACCTACGTCGATGCGACCTTCGGTCGCGGCGGGCATTCGCGCCTGATTCTCTCGAAGCTGTCGCCGCTGGGCCGGCTGATCGCCTTCGACAAGGATCCCGAGGCCGTCGCCGAGGCCAACCGCATCGAGGACAACCGGTTCTCGATCCGCCACGAGGGCTTCCGCCACGTGGGCGAGCTGCCCGCGCAGAGCGCGGCCGGGCTGCTGATGGATCTGGGCATCAGTTCGCCCCAGATCGACAACCCCGCGCGGGGCTTTTCCTTCAGGTACGACGCACCGCTGGACATGCGCATGGACACCACGCGCGGCCAGAGCGTGGCCGAGTGGCTCCAGGAGGCGGACGTTCAACAGATCGCGGAGGTGATTCGTGACTACGGCGAAGAACGGTTTGCTGTTCAGATTGCAAAGGCGATTGCTGCTCGCCGACAGGAACGGGGCGCAATTTCATCCACCGCCGAGCTGGCCCAGCTCGTGGCTGGCACGGTCAAAACCCGCGAGCCGGGCCAGGACCCTGCAACGCGCACATTTCAGGCTTTTCGGATTTTCATCAACGCCGAGCTTGAAGAGCTCGAGCAGGCGCTAGAGGCCAGTCTTCATGTGCTTCAACCCGGGGGTCGGCTGGTGGTGATCAGTTTCCACTCGCTGGAAGATCGCATCGTCAAGCAGTTCATCGCGAAGCATTCGCGCGAGGTGTTCGACCGCCGCGCGCCGTTTGCCGCGCCCCGGCCCATGAAGCTGAACGCGCTGGAGCGTGTGCGACCGACCGCCGGGGAAGTCGCGGCCAATCCCCGCGCCCGCAGCGCGATCATGCGCGTCGCCGAGAGGACGGCCGCATGAAGCACGCATGCATGAACCTCGTGGGCCGGAACGGGCCGGTGTCGCCCCGCAGGGCGGGCTCGGGCCGGGGCGCCTGCGCAGGAGCGCGTCGATGACCCGGCTCAACCTCGTCCTGCTGTTGGCGGTGCTCGCCAGCGCGCTGTACCTGGTGCACACGCAGTACCAGTCGCGCCGGCTGTTCGCCGAACTCGAGCGCGCGCATGCCGAGGCGCGCCGCCTGGAGGTCGACAACGAGCGGCTGCAGGTGGAAAAGCGCGCGCAGGCCACGCCGCTGCGCGTGGAGAAGCTGGCCAAGGAGCAGCTGCAGATGCGCACGGCCACGCCGGCGATCACCCAGTACGTGACCTACGCCGAGCCGGCGGCCGCGCAGGCCAGCGCTGGCAACGGGCCGGGGCGCGCCGCTGCGCAAGCTTCGCGTCCCACCACGGATGCCTCGCGTCCCGCCGCTTCACCGCAGGGAGTGGCACGATGAGCCGCAGCGTCGCCTACACCTCCAGCCCGCTGCTGGCGAGCAAGACCCCGGTCTGGCGCAGCAAGCTCATCGTCGCGGCGCTCGGCCTCGGCTTTGTGGGGCTGGGCGCGCGGGCGGTCTATGTGCAGGTGCTGGGCAACGACTTCTTCCAGCGCCAGGGCGAGGTGCGCTTCGCCCGGACGCTGGAACTGCCAGCCAACCGGGGCCGCATCCTCGACCGCAACGGACTGATCCTCGCCTCGAGCGTGCCGGCGCCCAGCATCTGGGCGATTCCCGAAGACGTCGACCGCGACAAGGCCAAGCTCGCGCGCCTGGCGCAGCTGCTGGAGATGCCGTTGGCCGACCTCAACAAGAAGCTGGAGAACGAGGACAAGACCTTCGTCTGGCTCAAGCGGCAGGTCGAAGACACGGTGGCCCAGCAGATCGCCGCGCTCGACATCAAGGGCATCTACCAGCGCAAGGAATACCGCCGCAAGTACCCCGAAGGGGAGGCTGCCGCCCACGTGGTCGGCTTCACCAACGTGGAAGACAACGGGCAGGAAGGCGTGGAGCTGTCCTTCAACAAGGACCTGGCCGGCCGGCCCGGCTCGCGCCGCGTGATCAAGGACCGCCTGGGCCGCATCGTCGAGGACGTGGGCGAGCAGGTGCCGGCGGTCGACGGCAAGGACCTGCAGCTGTCGATCGACAGCAAGGTGCAGTTCTTTGCCTACCAGAAGCTGCGCGATGCGGTGACGGTCAACAAGGCACGCGCCGGCAGCGTGGTCGTGCTCGACGCGATCACCGGCGAGCTGCTGGCGCTGGCCAACTACCCGAGCTACGTGCCCGACCGCCGCCAGAACCTCACTGGTGAGCAGCTGCGCAACCGGGCGCTGACCGACGTGTTCGAGCCGGGCTCGACCATGAAGCCCTTTACGGTGGCGCTGGCCATGGACACCGGTCGGATCACCGCCACGACGCCGATCCAGACGGCGCCGGGCTACGTCACGATCGGCGGCGCGCGGATCTCCGACTCGCACCCGCATGGCGTCCTGACTGTCCAGGAGGTCATCCAGAAGTCGAGCAACGTCGGCACGCTCAAGATCGCGCTGCAGATGCAGCCGCGCGAGATGTGGGAGACCTTCTCGGCCGCCGGCTTCGGCCAGAAGCCGCAGATCGCGTTTCCGGGTGCGGTCACCGGCCGGCTGCGGCCCTACAAGACATGGCGGCCGGTCGAGCAGGCCACCATGTCGTACGGCTACGGACTGTCGGCCTCGCTGTTCCAGATGGCGCGCTCCTACACCGTGTTCGCGCATGACGGCCAGATCATTCCGGCGACGCTGGTCAAGACCAGCGAGCCGGCGGTGGGCGTGCCGGTGTTCACGCCCAAGACCGTGGGGCAGGTGCGCACCATGCTGCAGATGGCCGCCGGCCCGGGCGGCACGGCGCCCAAGGCCCAGACGCTGGGCTACTCCGTCGGCGGCAAGTCCGGCACGGCGCACAAGCAGGTCGGCAAGACCTACGCGAGCAACAAGTACCGCTCGTGGTTCGTCGGCATGGCGCCGATCGACCGGCCGCGCATCATCGTCGCGGTGATGGTGGACGAGCCGAGCGCCGGCCGCTATTTCGGCGGCGACGTGGCGGCCCCGGTGTTCAGCGAGGTGGTGCAGCAGACGCTGCGCATGATGGGCGTGCAGCCCGACATGGCCGTCAAGCCGCAGGTCCAGGTGCAGGCCGTGGAGGAGTCGTTCTGATGCAGCGGCTGAACACGCCCGATGACGCGGTGCGCTGGCTGCGCGCCCACGTCGCCGGCTCGCTGCACAGCGACAGCCGTCAGGTGCGGGCAGGCGACGGCTTCATCGCCTGGCCCGGCGCCGCCACCGATGGCCGCCGCTACGTTCCGGCGGCTCTGGCGCAGGGGGCAGGTGCCTGCCTCGTCGAGCAGGCCGGCGCGCAGGACTTCGGATTCACCGACGCGCGGATCGCGGCCTATGGCGACAGGCAGGGGGACCTCAAGGCCGCGACCGGTCCGATCGCGGCGCTGTGGTTCGGCGAGCCCAGCCAGCGGCTCGACGTGCTGGCCGTGACGGGCACCAACGGCAAGACCAGCACCGCCTGGTGGCTGGCGCAGGCACTGGCCCATGCGTCGCGGCCCGCCGGGCTCGTGGGCACGCTGGGCATCGGTGTGCCGCCGGACATCGTCTACAACGGCCTGACCACGCCCGATCCGGTGCTGCTGCAGGCGCAGTTCCGCCGTTTCGCGGACGAGGGCTTCGTCGCCTGCGCGATCGAGGCCTCGTCGGTGGGCATTGCCGAGCGTCGGCTCGACGGCACGCGCATCCGTGTGGCGATCTTCACCAACTTCACGCAGGACCACCTCGACTATCACGGCAGCATGCAGGCCTACTGGGACGCCAAGGCCGAGCTGTTTGCCTGGCCCGGTCTGCAGGCGGCAGTGGTCAACATCGACGACCCCAAGGGCGCCGAGCTGGCTCGCACGCTCGCCGACGGCCCCCTGGCGCTGTGGACCGTGTCGTGCATGGAGCCTGCGCGGCTGCGCGCCGTGGACATCGGCTACGGTGCGCGAGGTCTGCGCTTTGCGGTCGAGGAGGGCGGCGAGCGGCACACGCTCGACACCGCGCTGATCGGCCAGTACAACGTGTCGAACCTGCTGGGCGTGCTGGCCGCGATGCGCGCCATCGGCGTGCCGCTGGCCGATGCGGTGGCCGCCTGCGCCGCGCTCACGCCGGTGCCCGGTCGCATGGACTGCATCGGCGGGACGGGCGAGCCGCTGGTGGCGGTCGACTACGCCCACACGCCCGACGCGCTCGACAAGGCGCTCGACGCGCTGCGTCCGCTTGCGGCGCAGCGGGGCGGCCGGCTGTGGTGCATCTTCGGCTGCGGTGGTGATCGCGACCCGATCAAGCGCCCGCTGATGGCGGCGGTCGCCGAACGGCGGGCCGACTGCGTCGTCGTGACCAGCGACAACCCCCGCAGCGAAAGGCCCGAGGCCATCATCAGCCAGGTGCTGCTGGGCCTGTCGCGCCGCGACGCGGTACGCGTGCAGGCCGACCGCGCGCAGGCCATCCACGACACGCTGCTGGAAGCGGCTCCCGCTGACGTGGTGCTGGTGGCCGGCAAGGGCCACGAAGAATTCCAGGAGACCGCCGGCATGAAGCTGCCGTTCTCGGACAAGGCGCATGCGCTGGCCGGGCTGGCCGCACGGAGGCCTGCATGAACCTGAGTCTGCAGCAAGCCCTCGCATGGCTGCCCGGAGCGCGGCTGGTGGGTGACGCCGCGGTGCAGGTGCGCCGTGTCCACACCGACAGCCGCAGCCTGCAGGCGGGCGATCTGTTCGTGGCGCTCAAGGGCGAACGGTTCGACGCCAACGACTTCCTGGCCGACGCGCGCGCCGCCGGAGCGGCGGCAGCGATCGCCCATCGCGGCCTGGCCGAGGCGCAGCTGGCGGGGCTGGAAGTGGCCGACACGCGCCTGGCGCTCGGCCAGCTCGCCGCGGCATGGCGCGGGCAGTTCAGCCTGCCGCTGATCGCGGTGACCGGCAGCAACGGCAAGACCACGGTCACCCAGATGATCGCGGCCATCCTGCGGGCCCATCGCCCCGAGCAGACCCTGGCCACGCAGGGCAATCTCAACAACGACATCGGCCTGCCGCTGACACTGCTGCGCCTTGAGCCCCAGCACGAATTTGCGGTGGTGGAACTGGGCATGAACCATCCGGGCGAGATTGCCTACCTGGCGGGCCTCACGCGGCCGACGGTCGCGCTGGTCAACAACGCCCAGCGTGAGCACCAGGAGTTCATGGCCACGGTCGAAGCCGTGGCGCGCGAAAACGGCTCGGTGATCAGCGCGCTCGACGCGTCGGGCTTCGCGGTGTTTCCGGCCGATGAGGAATTCACGGCCCTGTGGGCACAGCTCGCGGGCGCGCGCAGGCGGCTGACGTTCGGCGAGGCCGGCAGTGGCGCCGACGTCGTGCCCGTCACGGCAGTCTGGCAGGCAGGCCACTGGCAGGTCGGTGTGCAGACGCCCGCCGGTCCGCTGGAGTTCCCTTTGCACATCGCGGGCCGCCACAACGTGCGCAATGCGCTGGCCGCGACGGCCTGTGCGCTGGCTGCCGGCGTTCCGCTGCCCGCCATCGCCCGCGGCCTCGGCGGCTTCGAGCCGGTTAAGGGCCGCTCGCGCGCGCTCGCCGTGTCGCTGGCCGGGCGCACCCTCACCCTGGTGGATGACACCTACAACGCCAATCCCGACTCGGTGCGCGCCGCCATCGACGTGCTGGCCGAACTGCCGGGCCCGCGCCTGCTCGTGCTTGGCGACATGGGCGAGGTCGGCACCGAAGGGCCGGCCTTCCACCGCGAGGTGGGCGAGCATGCACGCGCGCGCGGCATCGAACAGGTCTTCACGCTGGGCGAGCAGACGGCCGCGACCGCAGCGGCCTTCGGCGCGGCACGGCATTTCGGCTGCGACATCGACGCGCTCAACGCAGCCGTGCAGCAGGCGCTGCCCGGCGTGGCGAGCCTGGTGGTCAAGGGATCGCGCTTCATGAGGATGGAGCGCGTGGTCGAGGCCGTCGTCGCGCACTCCCCGCAACACAACAACAAGGAGAGCGCGCATGCTGCTTAGCCTGGCCCAATGGCTGCAATCGCTGTCGCCCGAGTTCGGATTCTTCCGGGTGTTCCAGTACCTGACGTTTCGCGCCGTGATGGCCGCCCTCACGGCCCTGCTCATCGGCCTGATCGCCGGACCCTACGTGATCCGCCGCCTGACCGAGCTGAAGATCGGCCAGCCGGTGCGCGGCTACGGCATGGAGACGCATCTGAGCAAGAGTGGCACGCCCACCATGGGCGGCGTGCTGATCCTGCTGTCCATCGGCCTGTCGACGCTGCTGTGGTTCGACCTGGCCAACCGCTTCGTGTGGATCGTGCTGCTGGTCACGCTCGGCTTCGGCGCCATCGGCTGGGCCGACGACTGGCGCAAGGTGGTTCACAAGGACCCCGAGGGCATGCGTTCGCGCGAGAAGTACCTGTGGCAGTCGCTGATCGGGCTGATCGCAGCGCTCTACCTGGTCTTCAGCATTTCAGAGAGTTCCAACCTGCGCGTGCTCGAACTGTTCTTCAAATGGGTGCAGTCGGGCTTCGACGTCAACCTTCCGCCCAAGGCGGGCCTGCAGCTGCCCTTCTTCAAGGAAATCACCTACCCGCTGGGCGTGTTCGGCTTCGTGATCCTCACGTACCTCGTGATCGTGGGCGCCAGCAATGCGGTGAACCTCACCGACGGGCTCGACGGCCTGGCCATCATGCCGGTGGTCATGGTCGGCTCGGCGCTGGGCGTGTTCGCCTACGTGACGGGCAGTTCGGTGTATTCGCGCTACCTGCTGTTTCCGTACATTCCCGGCGCCGGCGAGCTGCTGATCTTCTGCTCGGCCATGGCGGGCGCGGGGCTGGCCTTTCTCTGGTTCAACACCCATCCGGCGCAGGTCTTCATGGGCGACGTGGGGGCGCTGGCTCTGGGCGGCGCACTGGGCACGATCGCGGTCATCGTGCGCCAGGAGATCGTGCTGGCCATCATGGGCGGCATCTTCGTGGTCGAGGCCCTGTCGGTCATGCTGCAGGTCATGTACTTCAAGTACACCAAGCGCCGATACGGCGAAGGCCGGCGCCTGCTGCGCATGGCGCCGCTGCACCACCATTTCGAGAAGAGCGGCTGGAAGGAGACGCAGGTCGTGGTCCGTTTCTGGATCATCACCATGCTGCTGTGCCTGGTCGGCCTGTCGTCCCTCAAGCTCCGCTAGCCATGCAACATCTCAAGGATCAGCCCGTTCTCATCCTCGGCCTGGGCATCTCCGGGCTGGCGATGGCGCGCTGGTGCGCGCGCTGCGGCGCGCAGGTCACCGTGGCCGACACCCGCGAGCAGCCGCCGCAGCTCGAGGCACTGCGCGCCGCCGTGCCGGCCGCCACCTTCCGCAGCGGTCCGCTGGACGCCGCGCTGGTCGAAGGCAGCCCGGTGCGCGCCGTCTTCAAGAGCCCGGGCCTCGCGCCGCAGACGGTCGAGCCCGTCATGGCTGCAGCACGGGCCCAGGGCCTGGTCGCCGGCGGCGAACTCACGCTGTTCGCGCAGGCACTGGCCGACCTGCAGGCCAGCCAGGGCTATGCGCCGGCCGTGCTGGCCGTCACCGGCACCAACGGCAAGACCACGGTCACCTCGCTCACCGGCAAGCTCGTCGAGCGCGCCGGCAAGAGCGTGGCCGTGGCCGGCAACATCGGCCCGTCGCTGCTCGACACGCTCGCTGAAAGGCTCGACGCCCAGGCGCTGCCCGAGGTGTGGGTGGTGGAGCTGTCGAGCTTCCAGCTCGACGACCCGGCGCCGTTCGAGCCGCTGGCCGCCACCGTGCTCAATCTGACGCAGGACCATCTCGACTGGCACGGCAGCATGGACGCCTATGGCGCGGCCAAGGCGCGCATCTTCGGCCAGAACGCCGTCATGGTGCTCAACCGGGAAGATCCGCTGGTGATGAAGATGCTGCCCGCGCCGGTGCGCGTCAAGGGCGGCCGCTTCGAGCAGCGCGACCACATCACCTTCGGCGCCGACATGCCGCAGCGCCCGGGTGACTACGGCATCGAAGTGGTCAATGGCATGGCCTGGCTGGTCCGCGCCATGGAGGCCGACGAGACGCGGCGCAAGAAGCGCCGCGCGGCGCCGGCAGCTCCCGCAGCCATTGCAACCATTGCCGCCAGTGCAGCCACTCCTGCGACGACTGCTTCGGAGCCGGCCCTGGCTGCGACGGCGCCTGCGGAGAGCACCCCGCCGGCCGCTGCAGATTCTGCGGTGACATCGGCTCCTGCCCCCGCGCTTTCGCTCGTGCCCGGTCCGGTGGACACCTATGCGCGCCTGGCCATGGCGGCCGACGATGAAGAAGAGCTGTTCCTGCAGCGTCTCATGCCGGCCGATGCACTGCGCATCCGCGGCCGGCACAACGCCGTCAATGCGCTCGCGTGCCTGGCGCTGGCCCACGTGGCCGGCTGTGCCATCGGCCCCATGCTCTACGGCCTGCGCGACTACCGCGGTGAACCGCACCGGGTGGAGTCGGTCGGCGTGATCAACGGTGTCGAGTATTTCGACGACAGCAAGGGCACCAACGTCGGTGCAACCGTTGCCGCGCTGGCCGGCCTCGGCGCCGACCGCCGGGTGGTGGTGATCCTCGGCGGCGACGGCAAGGGCCAGGACTTCTCGCCGCTGGCAGCGCCCGTGGCGCGGTATGCGCGGGCAGCGGTCCTGATCGGGCGCGACGGGCCGCTCATCCGCGAGGCCCTGGCGGACACCGGCGTGACCCTGATCGACGCCGCCAGCATGGAAGAGGCCGTTGCGCTGGCGACCCAGCGCGCCCATGCCGGCGACGCGGTCCTGATGTCGCCAGCCTGCGCCAGCTTCGACATGTTCCGCAACTACCCGCACCGCGCCGAGGTGTTCGTGGCCGCCGTCCGGGCGCTGGCCGACGAAGCCGGTGCCATGCTGGAGGGCAGCGAATGAGCGCGCTCGCACAGCGGATGGGCGGCTGGTGGAGCGGCCTCGTGGGCGCGCTGTCTGGCGCTTTCGGGAGCGTTTTCGGGAGTGCCCTGGGTGGCGCGCGCGGCGGCGACGTGCTGCCGGTGCGTCTGGGCGGAAGCTCCTTCGCGCGCACCGGGCCCGAGCCCGCGCGCGTCGCGGGTTTCGACCAGGGCCTCGTGTGGGTCACGGTCGCGCTGCTGGCCTTCGGGCTGGTGATGGTGTATTCGGCGTCCATCGCCATGCCCGACAACCCGAAGTTCTCGCGGTATGCGCACACCCATTTCCTCGTGCGCCACATGATCTCGCTGGCGCTGGCCTTCGTGGCGGCGGTGATCGCCTTCCAGGTGCCGATCTCGACCTGGGAGAAGGTGGCGCCCTGGCTGTTCGTGGCCTGCCTGATCCTGCTGATTGCCGTGCTCGTGCCGCACATCGGCAAGGGCGTCAACGGCGCGCGACGCTGGATCGCGCTGGGCATCATGAACTTCCAGCCTTCGGAGCTGGCCAAGTTCGCGGTGGTGCTGTATGCGGCCGACTACATGGTGCGCAAGATGGACGTGAAGGAGCGCTTCTTCCGCGCCGTGCTGCCCATGGGCGTCGCCGTTGCCGTGGTTGGCCTGCTGCTGCTGGCCGAGCCCGACATGGGGGCGTTCATGGTGATCGCCATCATCGCCATGGGCATCCTGTTCCTGGGCGGCGTGAATGCGCGCATGTTCTTCCTGATCGCCGCCGTGCTGCTGGTGGCGTTCGGCCTGATGATCGCGCTGTCCGACTGGCGGCGCGAGCGCATCTTCGCCTACCTCGACCCGTGGAGCGAGAAGCACGCGCTGGGCAAGGGCTACCAGCTGTCGCATTCGCTGATCGCCATCGGCCGCGGCGAGATCTTCGGCGTCGGCCTGGGTGGCAGCGTGGAGAAGCTGCACTGGCTGCCCGAGGCGCACACCGACTTCCTGCTGGCGGTGATCGGCGAGGAGTTCGGCCTGATCGGCGTGCTCACGGTGATCGTGCTGTTCCTCTGGCTGACCCGCCGGCTCATTCACATCGGCCGCCAGGCCATCGCGCTGGACCGGGTGTTCGCCGGGCTCGTGGCGCAGGGCGTGGGCATCTGGATGGGCTTTCAGGCCTTCATCAACATGGGCGTGAACCTCGGCGCTCTGCCGACCAAGGGCCTGACCTTGCCGCTGATGAGCTATGGCGGATCGGCCATCCTCATGAACCTCGTGGCGCTGGCGGTGGTCCTGCGCATCGACTACGAGAACCGTCTGCTGATGCGCGGAGGCCGTCCATGAGCCAGGGCACGAAATGCGCGCTCGTGATGGCCGGCGGCACCGGCGGCCACATCTTTCCGGGGCTGGCCGTGGCGGAGGCGCTGCGCGAGCGCGGCTGGCGTGTGCACTGGCTGGGCGCGCCGGGCAGCATGGAAAGTCAGATCGTGCCGCCGCGCGGCTTCACGCTGGAGACGATCGACTTTTCGGGTGTGCGCGGCAAGGGCCTGCTCACGCTGGCCTTGCTGCCGCTGCGTCTCTTGGGCGCGTTCTGGCAGAGCATCGGCGTGGTGCGGCGCGTGAAGCCCGACGTGGTGATCGGCCTGGGCGGCTACATCAGCTTTCCGGGCGGGATGATGAGCGTTCTGCTGGGCCGCCCGCTCGTGCTGCATGAGCAGAACTCGGTCATGGGCATGGCCAACAAGGTGCTGGCTGGCGTGGCTGATCGGATCTTCACGGCCTTTCCGCGCGTGCATCGCCAGGGCCAGTGGGTGGGCAATCCGCTGCGAACGGCCTTCACGCAGCAGCCGGCGCCGGCCGCACGCTTCGCCGGCCGCAGCGGCCCGCTGCGCCTGCTCGTCGTTGGCGGCAGTCTGGGCGCCAAGGCGCTCAACGAGATCGTGCCTCAGGCGCTGGCGCTGATTCCGCAGGCCGAGCGGCCGCACGTCATCCACCAGAGCGGGGCGCGGCAGATCGACGAGCTGCGCGCCAACTACGCGCGAGCCGGCGTCGAGGCCGAGCTCACGCCTTTCATCGACGACACGGCGGCGGCGTTTGCCGAGGCCGACGTGATCGTCTGCCGCGCCGGCGCCAGCACCGTCACCGAGATCGCGGCCGTCGGCGCCGCAGCGGTGTTCGTGCCCTTTCCCTTTGCCGTGGACGACCACCAGACGACCAACGCGAAGTTCCTGGTGGACGCCGGTGGCGGCTGGCTGGTGCAGCAGGCCGACCTGAGCGCCCAGGGCCTGGCCGGAATGCTGCAGGGCATGACGCGTGACGAGTTGCTGGACCGCGCGCAGCACGCCAAGAAAATGGAAAAGATTCACGCCACGCGCGAAGTCGTTGCGGCGTGCGAGGAACTGACCGCATGAAGCACGCCATCCAGCACATCCATTTCGTCGGCGTGGGCGGCTCGGGCATGAGCGGCATCGCCGAGGTGCTGCTCAACCTGGGCTACACCATCTCGGGCTCCGACCTGTCCGACAGCGCCACGCTGCGCCGGCTGGCCGGGCTGGGCATCCGCACCTGCATCGGCCACTCGGCCGACAACCTGGAGCATGCCGACGCAGTCGTCACCTCCACCGCCGTGAAAGCCGACAACCCCGAGGTCGTCGCCGCGCGCGAGCGCCGCATCCCCGTCGTGCCGCGCGCGATGATGCTGGCCGAGCTGATGCGACTGAAGCAGGGCATCGCGATCGCCGGCACCCATGGCAAGACCACCACGACGAGCCTCGTGGCCAGTGTGCTGGCCGAAGGCGGGCTGGACCCGACCTTCGTGATCGGCGGGCGCCTCAACAGCGCGGGCGCCAATGCCAAGCTGGGCAGCGGCGACTACATCGTGGTGGAGGCCGACGAGTCCGATGCCTCCTTCCTCAACCTGCTGCCGGTGCTGGCCGTGGTGACCAACATCGACGCCGACCACATGGAGACCTACGGCCACGACTTCGAGCGGCTCAAGGGCGCCTTCATCGAGTTCCTGCATCGCCTGCCGTTCTGGGGCATGGCCATCCTCTGCGCCGACGATCCGGTGGTGCGCAGCCTGCTGCCGCGCATCACCAAGCCGGTCATGACCTACGGCACCAGCGACGACTGCGCCATCCAGGCGGTGGACATCCGTTCCGAGGACGGGCGCATGCGGTTTACCGCCCTGCGCAACGGCACCCGTTCCCCCATCGAGGTCACCCTGAACCTGCCCGGCATGCATAACGTGCTCAACGCCCTGGCCGCCATCGCCGTGGCCTGGGAATTGCAGGTGCCGGACGCGGCGGTGCAACGGGCCCTCGCCGGGTTCAGCGGCGTCGGCCGGCGCTTCCAGCGCTACGGCGAGCTTACCCTGGCGGACGGCCGCCATTTCACCCTGGTGGATGACTACGGCCATCACCCGGTGGAGATGCGGGCCACCCTGGCCGCGGCCAGGGGCGCCTTCCCGGGGCGGCGACTGGTGCTGGCTTTCCAGCCCCACCGCTATACCCGTACCCGGGATCTGTTCGAGGACTTCGTCCAGGTGCTGTCCCTGACGGATGCCCTGTTACTCACGGAAATCTATGCCGCCAGCGAACAGCCCATCGTCGCCGCCGACGGCCGCAGCCTGGCCCGGGCCGTGCGGGTGGCGGGCAAGGTGGAGCCGGTGTTCGTGGCGGACGTGAACGATTTGCCCGCCAGCCTGGCGGATTTCATCCGGGACGGCGACGTGGTGCTGACCATGGGCGCCGGTTCCATTGGCCAGGTGCCGGCCAGGCTGGCAGCCCTGGGAACCCAGCAAGACAGGAAACCATGATTCTCGCGGAACGCATGATGGTCGACACGCCCCTGCCACCCCCCCACATCCCGCCTGGCATACCCGGCTCCCAGGGGGAGTTGGAACTGGGCGCGGACATGAGCCAGTACACCAGCTGGCGGGTGGGCGGCAAGGTAGACCGGCTCTACACCCCGGCCAGTCTGGAGGACCTGGCGGCCTTCCTGGCCAGCCTGGACCGGGAGGAACCGGTGTGGTTCGTGGGCCTGGGCAGTAATCTGCTGGTGCGGGATGGCGGTTTGCGCGGCACGGTGATCCATTTGCACGGCACCCTGCGCAATCTCGCCATCGAGCAGCGCCGGCAGAATGGCTGGACGGGCCAGGACAGCGGCAAGTTCGGCGTGGTCTACGCCGAAGCCGGTGTGGCCAGTCCCAAGGTGGCCCGCTTTGCCGCCAGCCATGATCTGGCGGGGGCCGAGTTCCTGGCGGGCATTCCCGGTACCGTGGGCGGTGCCCTGGCCATGAACGCGGGCTGTTACGGACACGACACCTGGGAATTCGTCTCCCAGGTGCTCACCATCAACCGGGCCGGCCAGATCAACCGGCGCGGCCCCAAGGATTTTCAGGTGGCGTACCGCCACGTGGCGCCCAGGGACCCGCGGGAAGAATGGTTCGTGGCGGCATGGTTCATGTTTCCAAGAGGCGACGGCAGCCAGGCCCGGGAGGAGATCAAGCGCCTGCTGGACAAGCGCATCGCCACCCAGCCCCTGGAACTGCCCAACGCCGGTTCCGTGTTCCGCAACCCGCCCGGCGATTTTGCCGCCCGGCTCATCGAATCCAGCGGCCTCAAGGGCCACCGCGTGGGCGGTGCCCAGATCTCGGAGAAGCACGCGAATTTCATCGTCAATACCGGCGGCGCCACGGCGGCGGACATCGAGGCCCTGATTCACGAGGCGCGAACCCGGGTGTCCCAGAAGAGCGGCGTGGAATTGATTACGGAAGTGAGGATCATCGGTGAGCAGGCCTGATTTGGACCCCCGTTCCTTCGGCAGGGTGGCCGTGCTGTTCGGCGGCACCTCGGCGGAGCGGGAGATTTCCCTGAAAAGCGGTAACGCCGTGCTGGCGGCCCTGAAGAGCCGGGGCGTGGATGCCCACGCCTTCGACCCGGCCGAGCGCCCCCTGGCCGACCTGAAGGCGGATGGCTTTGCACGGGTCTTCCTCATCCTCCACGGCCGGGGCGGCGAGGACGGCACCGCCCAGGGCGCTCTGGAGTTGATGGGCATTCCATATACCGGCAGCGGCGTCATGGCCTCGGCGGTGGGCATGGACAAGTGGCGCACCAAGCTAATCTGGCGCGGCGCGGGCCTGCCCGTGCCGGATTACGCCCTTCTGGACGAGAACAGCGATTTCGACGCGGTGGAACGGCAACTGGGCCTGCCCCTGTTCGTGAAGCCCGCCAACGAGGGCTCCAGCGTTGGCGTCACCAAGGTGAAAGCCACCGGTGTCTTGGCCGCCGCCTATCAGGAAGCCGCCAAGCACGACGCCCTGGTGCTGGCCGAGCGCTACGTGGGCGGCGGCGAATTCACCGTGGGCATGCTGGGGGAAGGCGAGGACCTGCGCGCCCTGCCGGTGGTGAAGATCGAGCCCGCCACCGAGTTCTACGACTACGAGGCCAAGTACTTCCGCGACGATACCCGCTACCTCTGCCCCAGTGGCCTGCCGGCGGAGAAGGAGGCGGAAATGCAGGCCCTGGCGAAGCGCGCCTTCGCTGTGCTGGGCTGTCGGGGCTGGGGTCGGGTGGACGTGCTGCTGGACACCGACGGCACCCCCTACCTGCTGGAGATCAATACCGCGCCGGGCATGACCGACCACAGCCTGGTGCCCATGGCGGCCCGGGTCGCCGGCCTGGATTTCCCTGAACTGTGCGTGAAGGTATTGGAGCTGGCCCATGTGGGATAACCCGGACGCCCTGAACCGCCTCACCCGCCTGATCCTGGCGGCGACCCTACTGTTCACCCTGTGGATCGCGGGCCGGGCGGCCCTGGAGGCCTGGTTCCCCTTCCACCAGATCACGGTGAACGGCGCGGCCCACCCGGAAACCCGGCAAGCGGTCCGGGCCTTGACGCCAAAATTGAGTGGCGGCTTTTTCTCCATGGATCTGGATGGGGTGCATGGAGCCTTCGAAAAACTGCCCTGGGTGCGGCATGCCGAGGTTCGGCGGCTCTGGCCGGGGCGCCTGGTCGTGAATCTGGAGGAACACCGGGCCACCGCCTCCTGGAACGACCGGGCTTTGCTGGATGTGTATGGCGAGGTGTTCGAGGGCGTCCCCTGGCGGGGGCTGCCCCGTTTTTATGGACCCGAAGGCATGGAGCGGGAGGTGGCGCGTCGCTACGGCGAATTCGCGGCCATCGTCGCCCCCCTGGACATGCGTGTGGAGCAATTGGTGGTGAGCGCCCGCCAGTCCTGGCGGCTGCGGCTCAGCGGCGGTATCGGCGTGGAGTTGGGCCGGGAAAGACTCGGTGAGCGCCTCACCCGGTTTGCCCAGTTCTATCCCAGAGCGGTGGCGGCCGTGGGCCCCATCCCCCGCGTGGACATGCGCTATCCGAATGGGTTCGCCGGTGAGGTTTCCAGGGGGGCGGCTCCCAAGAATCAAGGCAGGCACGCATGAAGAAGATCAACGAAAGCAAGGACCTCCTCGTCGGCCTGGACATCGGCACGTCCAAGATCGTGGCCCTGGTGGCCGAGGTGACGCCGGAAGGCAGCCTCAACATCATCGGCATGGGCCAGTCGCCGTCCCGGGGCCTGAAGAAGGGCGTGGTGGTGAATATCGAGGCCACCGTATCCGCCATCCAGCGTGCCCTGGAAGAAGCGGAGCTGATGGCCAACTGCAAGATTACCCAGGTCTACACGGGCATCGCCGGCAGCCACATCAAGGCCCAGAACTCCAGCGGCATGCTGCCCATCCGCGACCGGGAGGTATCCCAGGCGGACATGGACCGGGTCATCGAGATCGCCCGGGCCCTGAACATCCCCGCCGACCAGCAAGTGCTTCATGTGCTTCCCCAGGAATACATCATCGACGGCCAGGACGGGGTGCGGGACCCCCTGGGCATGTCC
>JBGAIH010000013.1:0-131282 GCA_044225675.1 Burkholderiaceae bacterium | reverse complement strand
CCGGCGCTGCCTCAGCCCTTGGTGGCGGGACGCGGTCCGCCGTGCGGGCCGTGGCCGTCCGGGCCGCCATGGCCACGATGGCCGCCCCGGCGCATCGTGTTCTCGTCGAAGACCTTCTGCTGCTCGGGCGTGAGCGCGGCGTAGAAGGTCTTGGTGGCGTTGGCGCGCTGGGTCATGCGGGCGTCACGCTCGGCCTTGAGGGCCTGCATGCGGTCGATCCGCTGCGGCGTGGTGAGCTTGGCGAACTCTTCCGGGTTCGGGCGCGCAGGCCGGTTGGCCGGCGGCTGCATCGCCGCGGTGAAGTTGCTCCAGGCGCCTTCCTGGGCCGGCGTGATCTTGAGCTTGGCCTTGAGTTCGGCCTGGCGCTGGGCCATGCGCTCCTGGAACTTGGCGGGGTCGTGCCGCTCGCCGCGCTGGTGCATGCCGGGCTGGCCGCCCGGCTGCGGAGCCGGCGGCGTGCCTTGAGCCATGGCGGCGCAGCCCAGGCCGGCGAGCAGGCCGGCGACCAGCAGATGCTTGTTGAACTTGGACATGTGGAACTTCCTTTCGGTGAAAGCCTGCGCACGGAATTGGCATCAGGTTGAAGGCAAGTGTGGGCGCGCGATGTATCGGCGCCATTTCGAAGCAATGATGCTTTGTAAAGATTCCATGCGCATGCGGCCGTCGCTGGCCGGGGCCTGGACCGATAATCGACGGACCCCGAAGTCGCCTTCCGCCTCGCCGTGACGCTTGCCCTCACCCGCCTGCACACCCGCCGCCTGCGCGACGTGCACCGCTCTGCGGGCTGGCCCTGCCTCGATGCGGTGGAGGTGGAGCTGCTGGCGGCCGGCCTGCTCGAGCGCAGGAGCGGGCCGGGCCAGGAGACGCTGCGGCTGACGGATGCCGGACTCCAGGTGCTGGCCGAGTCGCTCCAGCGCAACCGCGCCGCGCTGGGCGCGCATGAAGCGCTGGTGGAGCGCACGGCCCAGGAAATGGCCCGCGCCGGGCGCATCGTGTGGCGGGGCCTGAGTTTGCGCGCGCAGGTCGACGGCCGATGGATGGTGGCCCGGCCGGATGTGTTCTCGGTGCGGCACACGACGGTGGAGGCCTATCTGCACCCGCTGGTGCACGAGATCAAGGTCAGCCGCGCCGATCTGCTGGGCGAGCTGCGCCGGCCCGCCAAGGGCCAGGCCTATCGCGAGATGGCCGGCGAGTGCTGGTACGTGCTGGGCTGCAATGCGCGCGGCGAGCCGATTGCCGAGGCCAGCGAGATCCCTGCCGACTTCGGCGTGATGCTGTGGCGCGATGCGCGCATCGAGGTGCTGCGGCAGGCGCCCACGCGCGAGGCGAAGCTGCCCTTCGGCACCTGGATGGCCCTGGCCCGCGCGACGCCGGCTGAGCTGCCGCTCGACGAGGCGCAGGGGCTGCTGGGCGAGGCAGACCCGTCAGGTCGTGGCGCCAGCTGAAGGGTGGGTTGAACCGCCGGTTCAAGCGCCGTTCAGGACGACGCGTCGGTGTCGGTGGCTGCGTCGGCCGCCGCACCGCGCGCCATGCGCTCGCTCTTCCAGTAGACGTCGTCGCCGCCGTTCATCCGGTTGAGCACGCGCGCGAGCACGAACATCAGGTCGCTCAGGCGGTTGAGGTACTGGCGCGGCGTGTCCTTGACCGGCTCCGCTGCGCCGAGCGCCACCACGGCGCGTTCGGCGCGCCGGGCCACGGTGCGGCAGACATGCGCAAGCGCCGCAGCGCGTGTGCCGGCCGGCAGGATGAATTCCTGCAGGCGCGGCAGTGCCGCGTTGTGTTCCGCAAGCGCCTCGTCCAGCACCAGCAGCGCCTCGGGCTTGAGCAGCTCGAAGCCCGGAATCGACAGCTCGCCGCCGAGGTTGAAGAGCTGGTGCTGCACCTCCACCAGCAGCTGGCGAACCGCGTCGGGCAGCGCTTCGCACAGCAGCACGCCGATGTGGGAGTTGAGTTCGTCGACGTCGCCCATGGCGTGCACGCGCAGGCTGTCCTTGGAGACGCGCGTGTTGTCGCCCAGGCCGGTCGTGCCGTTGTCGCCGGTGCGCGTGGCGATTTGCGTGAGTCGGTTTCCCATGCGGACCATTGTGCCCGATGCGCTGCCCGATGCGCGTGCGCGGCGGTTACGCGGCTCAAGCAGATGTGAGCGATGTGACGCCGAATGTGAGCGAGGCAACAGCTGGCAAAAGCGCTGGCCTCGCGTCCATTGCTGCGCTGCAATGGCGCCTTGTCCAACACTCCTGAGGAGTTTCATTTGATGCATTCACTTCGTCTTGCCCGCGCTCCGTTCCAGGCCCGCCACCTCCTGCTGCTGGCACTGCTGGGGACTGCGGGCGCCGTGTCATCGCATGCGCAGACCTCGGTGCCCAGTACCACCGCCACGACCCCGACGTCCGGCACCAGGACCTCCCAGCTGAGTCCTGCCGCGCCCCGGTGGTCGTCCGAGCAGATCGGCGAGGCGTTCAAGCGCGCCGATGCGAACGGCGATGGCGCCGTGAGCCGGGCCGAAGCGCAGCGCTTTCCGGCCGTGCTGCAGCGCTTCGAGCAGATCGACGCCAACAAGGACGGCGCCCTGTCCCGCGCCGAGTTCGACGAAGCGCTGAAGATGTGAGGCCGCGCGCGCGCCTCGCCGCTTCAGGCGGGTGCAGTAGTCGTCCGGTGGCGCCAGGCGCCTGACGGTGCTAAGGTCGGCGCATCTTCATCTCAGGTGCGCCCGGTTCCGGGAAACCGCACCGGCCAACACAGGGACGATTCGACATGCTGGACATCGCCATCCGGGGCGCGACCATCGTGGACGGCAGCGGCGCCAAGCCGTTTGCCGGTGACATTGGCATCGAGGGCGGCAAGCTCGTGGAGGTCGGCGGCAAGGCGGGCGCCGCCTCGCGCGAGATCGACGCGCGCGGCGCCATCGCCACGCCGGGCTGGGTCGACGTGCATACGCACTACGACGGCCAGGCGACCTGGGACCCTTACCTCTCCCCCTCGACCCACCATGGCGTGACGACGGCCGTGATGGGCAACTGCGGCGTGGGCTTCGCACCGGTCAAGCCCGACCGCCGCGAGTGGCTCATCAGCGTGATGGAGGGCGTGGAGGACATCCCGGGCACCGTGCTCAACGAGGGCATCCAGTGGGACTGGGAGAGCTTCCCGGAGTACCTCGACGCGCTGGCTTCCCGGCCGCGGGCGCTCGACATCGGCACGCAGGTGCCGCACAGCGCGGTGCGAACCTACGTGATGGGCGAGCGCGGCATCACGCATGACGAGGCAACGCCCGACGACATCCGCGCGATGACGCAAATCGTCGGCGAGGGTCTGAAGGCGGGCGCGCTGGGCTTTTCCACCAGCCGCACGCTGATCCACAAGTACCAGCAGCACAAGTATCCGCCCGGCACCTTCGCTTCGCCGGAGGAGATCCTGGGCATTGCCAAGGCGATGAAGGCGGCTGGCCACGGCGTGTTCCAGATGACGGCCAATCATGTGAGCATGGAGGGCGAGCTGTGGTGGCTCACGCAGATCGCCCGCGACAACATGCTGCCCGTGGCCTTTGCGCTGGTGCAGACCGACCTGACGCCCGACACCTGGAAGAAACTGCTGGCCCATCTGGACGCGACGCATGCGCAGGGCGTGCCGCTGTACGGCAGCGTGAGCGGCCGCGCCACGAGCATGGTGATGGGCTTTCAGGGCTCGCTGCATCCGTTCGTGCTGCATCCGCTGTGGCAGAAGATCGCGCCGCTGCCCTGGGAGCAGAAGCTGGCCGAGCTGCGCAAGCCCGAAGTGCGGGCGGCGCTGACCGACATGAAGGTGGTGGAGATGGCCGCCCAGGTGAACCAGGAGGCCGCGTTCTTCCTGCGCGGGCTGCCGCGCCTGTTCGTGCTGGGGGATGCGGTGGACTACGAGCCGAAGCTGTCCGACAGCGTGGTGGCCCGCGCGAAGCAGACGGGCGCCAGTCCGCTGGAGGTCGCTTATGACGCGATGCTGGCCAACGGCGGCCGCAACGACGGCAAGGGCCTGCTGTATTTCCCGGTGTTCAACTACTCGTATGGCGACCTGTCGCAGCTGCACACCCAGCTGCAGCATCCGCGCACGATGATGAGCCTGGCCGATGGCGGCGCGCACGTGGGCTACATCTGCGACGTGTCGATGCCGACCTTCATGCTGACGCACTGGGCGCGCGACCGCTCGCGCGGCCCGACGCTGCCGCTGGAACTCATGGTGAAGAAGCAGACGCACGACACGGCGTCGGTCTACGGCCTGAACGACCGCGGGCTGCTGCGGCCCGGGCTGCGTGCCGACGTCAACCTGATCGACTTCGAGCGGCTGCGCCTGGACCTGCCGCACTTCGTGTTCGACCTGCCTGCGGGCGGCCGGCGGCTCACGCAGGGCGCGGCGGGCTACCTGGCCACGCTGGTGCGCGGCGAGCCGATCATGGAGGGGGGCCAGCCCACGGGGGCGATGCCCGGTGCGCTGGTGCGGGGACCGCAACGGGCTTAAACTGGCCGTCCAGCGCCCAGCCTGCATTGCGGAGACATCCTTCATGAACGCCCCCACCGAATTTGCCCACCTGGTTCCCGAGATCGCGCAGCGTGAGGTGCCCCAGGCCCTGATCGACGCGCTGAAGGCCCGCTTCGGCGCGAACTGCTCGACGGCGCAGGTCATTCGCGAGCAGCACGGGCGCGACGAGTCGTCGTTCCAGGTGCCGCCGCCGGCAGCCGTGGTGTTTGCCGAGAGCACGGCCGACGTCGCCGACGCGGTCCGCCTGGCCAGCCAGTACAGCGTGCCCGTCATCCCTTTCGGCGTGGGCTCGTCGCTTGAAGGCCACCTGCTGGCGGTGCAAGGCGGCATCAGCATCGACGTCGGCCGCATGAACCGGGTGCTGGCCATCAACGCCGAAGACCTCACGGTCACGGTGCAGCCAGGCGTGACGCGCAAGCAGCTCAACGAGGAGATCAAGAGCACCGGCCTGTTCTTCCCGATCGATCCGGGGGCGGACGCCTCGATCGGCGGCATGAGCGCCACGCGCGCGAGCGGCACGAACGCCGTGCGCTACGGCACGATGCGCGAGAACGTGCTCGGCCTGGAGGTGGTGACGGCCTCCGGCGAGGTGATCCGCACCGGCACGCGCGCCAAGAAGTCGTCGGCCGGCTACGACCTGACCCGCCTCATGGTGGGCAGCGAAGGCACGCTGGGCGTCATCACGGAAGTGACCCTGAAGCTCTACCCGCTGCCCGAGGCGATCTCGGCCGCCATCTGCTCGTTCCCGAGCATCGAGGCGGCGGTGCGCACGGTGATCCAGACGATCCAGATGGGGGTGCCGATCGCGCGCGTGGAGCTGATCGACGCGAACACGGTGCGCATGGTCAATGCCTACGCAAAGCTTGGCCTGCGCGAGGACCCGATGCTGCTGATGGAGTTTCACGGCTCGCCCACCGGCGTCAAGGAACAGGCCGAAACGGTGCAGGAGCTGGCCTCGGAGCATGGCGGCCAGGCCTTCGAGTGGGCGAGCACGCCCGAGGAGCGCACCCGGCTGTGGACGGCGCGGCACAACGCGTACTTTGCCGCCGTGCAGTCGCGGCCCGGCTGCCGCGTGATTTCCACCGACACCTGCGTGCCGATCTCGCGCCTGGCCGACTGCCTGCTGGACTCGGTGGCCGAGACGGATGCGTCGGGTCTCCCGTATTTCCTCGTGGGGCACGTGGGCGACGGCAACTTCCATTTCGGCTACCTGATCAACCCCGACGATGCCGCCGAACGCGAGACGGCCGAGCGCCTGAATCACCAGCTCGTGTCGCGCGCCCTGGCACTGGAGGGCACCTGTACCGGCGAACATGGCGTGGGCCTGCACAAGATGGGCTTTCTCGTGACCGAGGCAGGCGATGGTGCGGTGGAGATGATGCGCACGATCAAGCGTGCGCTCGATCCGAAGAACATCATGAACCCGGGCAAGATCTTCCTGCTCTGAGGTGAGCTTCGCTCGCGCTTGGTGGGCGGGGGCGCGCAGAGCCTGGCAGGCGGTGCGCGTGGCCCTGGTGGCGGCTGCGTGGCTCGGCGGGGCGGCTTCGGCGATGGCGCAGCCAGTGGCCGGGTCAGCTCCCGGGGCGGCAGCTGCGATGGCGCAACGGTCGGCGCCGCCGTGCCAGGCTTTCGAGGAACCCACGCAGGCGCTTCGCGTCGTGACGCCGCTGCCGTCGGACGCGGGCCCGGCGGCCAGCCGTGAGGCGGTGGCGCTGCCCGACCGCCTGAGCATGGCCCAGCGCAGCGAACGGGTGCGCATCCACTATGAAATCGACGTGAGGGCCTGTTCGTCGGCGCCCGCTGCGGCGCTGTGGGTGTTCCGCGTCGGCGCGCCCTACCGGATCGAGTCGGACGGCGTGCCGCTGACGCTGCTGAGTTCAGGCGACATGGCCAAGACGCACGTCGGCCAGGCCTTGCCGCGACGCGATGCCGACGGCCACTACAACGGCCGGATCCCCGCACTGTTCGCGCTGCCTCCGGGCGCGCGCACGGTGCGCATCGAGCTGCTCACCCTGCCCTACCTGTCGTCGGGCCTGGTCGGCCTGGCGCTGGGGCCGACCAACCTGCTGCTGCCGGTGCATACCGATGCGGTGCGCTCGGTGGTGGGCTTTGCCGATGCGGCGTCGGGGGTGGTGCTGGTGATCGGGCTGCTGGCCTTCCTGCTGTGGCTGCCGCGCTGGCGCGACCTGAGCCTGCTCTGGCTGGCCATGGCCTGCGGCCTCTGGGGTGTCCGCGGCCTGATCTACTTCGACAACGCGGTGGCGGGGCCTGCGCTGCTGTACGAGCAGCTCAATCCCGTCAACGCGCTGCTGGCTGCAGGGGCGATCGTGGCGGCCGTGCTGCGGCAGCTGCGGCCGGTGCGCCGGCGCCACGTGCAGCTGATGGTGGCGGCGATCATCGTGGCCGTGCTGGCCTTTCCGCTGGCGGAGCTGGCCGGCCGGGGCGCGCTGGTGGCGCGCAGCCTGGCGCAGCTGTCGGGCACGGGCATCATCTGCTGGCTGGCCGTGATGATCTGGCAGCGCCGCCAGGGCATGGCCGCGCGGCACTTCCTGGCCTTCAGCGGCTGTCTGCTGGCGCTCTTGACGGCGGTGGCGCATGACCTGCTGGTGGTCGCTGGCGCGCTGCCGCCGACCTCGGATGCGTATGTGTTCTGGGGCTTCGTCGTGGTGCTGATGGGCTTTGCGCTGCTGTCGGGCGAGTACGTGGTGATGACGCTCAATCGCGCCGAGCGCAGCAACGAGGAGCTGGAGCGGCGCATCGCGCAGAAGACCGACGAACTCGAGATGAGCTTTCGCCAGCTGCGCGCCACCGAGCAGGAGGCCGCGCGCGCGCAGGAGCGCGAGCGGCTGCTGCGCGACATGCATGACGGCATGGGCGCGCAGCTGATGACCGCGCTGCGCGGCGTGGAGCGCGGGGCGCTCACGCCGGAGCAGGTGGCGCAGTCGCTGCAGGACGGCATTGACGAGCTGCGCATGCTGATGGACAGCACCGACATGGGCAACTACCTGCCGGGTGCGCTGGCAACCTGGCGGCACCGCTGGGACGCACGCCTGCAGGCCGCCGGAGTGCAGCTGGCCTGGCACATCGACGACTCGCTCGACGGCATCCGGCTTTCCAGCGAGGTGGCGTTGCAGGTGATGCGGATCCTGCAGGAGGCGGCGGCCAACATCGTCAAGCATGCGCAGGCGCAGCATATGCGGCTCGACGCGGCGGTGCGTGACGGGCGCCTGGAGATCGAGGTGTCGGATGACGGCGTGGGCCTGCCGGAAACGCCGGCCCGCGCCGGTGCCCGGGGTCTGAAGAACATGCGTTACCGGGCGGAGCAGATCGGTGCTTCGCTGCAGGTGGGGCGCCGCGCGCCGCCCGAGCGCGGCAGCGTCGTGCGGCTGGTTCTCGTGCTGGACTGAAGCCCGGCGGCCGGGGTGCGTGACCGCCGCGCGACGCGCGGTGGCATGCGCGGGTCTGCCGTGGGAATGACGATGAGAATGGCGATGAGGATGAGGACGAGGTGGCCCGACGGGCGTCAGGCCACGAGGCCGCGCTTGGCGGCCTCCATCGCCGCCTCGGCGCGCGACGAGATGCCGAGCTTGCGGTAGATGTCGCGGACGTAGCTCGACACCGTGTGGGCGGTAATGCCCAGGAGCGGCGCGACTTCGGGCGCCTTGTAGCCCTTGGCGATCAGGCGCAGCACGTCGATTTCGCGATCCGTCAGTTGCTTGGGCGGCTCGCCGTCGACCGGCGCGCGGGCCATGTTCACCGCCTGCGGCACCGCGTGGAAGTGTCGCAGCACGCGCAGCGCGATGGAAGGCGAGAGCGCGGGCTCGCCCATCTCGATGCGGCGCAGCTGCGAGATGACGATGACGCCCGGCTGCGACTTGAGGATGTAGCCCGAGGCGCCGGCCCGCAGGGCGGGAAACACGTGGGTGTCGTCGTCGTGGATGGTCGCGACGATCACGACCGCGCCGGCGCGCGCCGCCACGAGTTCGGAGATGAGGCTTTCGCTGGTGCCATCGGGCAGGCCCCAGTCGACCAGGGCGAGGCCATAGGCGTATTCGCGCATGCGCTCGCGCGCCTGGGCCAGCGTCGCGACGGTGTCGACGCGGCGCACGCTCGGCAGGGCCTGGGGCAGGAGTTCGGCCAGCCACTCGCGCGGCTCGTCGAGATCCTCGACGATGAGCGCGCGATCGAACAGGCCGTTGTTGGAGAGCATGGGTGCAGCTTACAAGGCGGCCGAAGTTGTAACACTCCCCGGAACCGGGGGTGCGGGCGCGGTCAGGGCTCGTGAGACGGCGTGCTTACTGGACGTCGCTCATCTTGCAGCCCTTGGACAGGAACAGACCGGTGAGGTGTTCCTTGCGGCCCTGAGCCTGCTGGCCCATGAGCATGTTCTGCTGGGCCTGCATCTGGGCTTGCTGCTGTGCCTGCTGGGCTGCGGCCTGGGCGGCAGCCTGTTGCTGGGCCTGCTGCTGCGCCTGCGATGCCATGGCCTGCTGGGCGATGCCACCGAACATGCCGCCGAGGCCGCCGCCGAATCCGCCAAAACCACCGAAGCCGCCGCTGCGCACGGCGGCATTGGCAATGGCCGTCTGCGCGACGGCGCCTGCGACGCCCGCGCCGATGGCGGCGCCCTGGCCATTGTCGGCCGGCGCGGCAGCGGCCGCCTGGGCGGGCACGGCGACGGGCTGATTGGCACGGGCGATCACGCCGTCCATCAGTCCGATTTCGCCATAGATCTGTTTGCAGGTCAGGTCGTTGTCGGTCATCTTGATCCGCTCGATGGTCTGGGCCTGGACGCCTGCGGCGAGGAGAGTCAGGGCGGCGGCGCAAAGCAGGGAGGTTTTCATGGAGAGTCCTGGTACGGTGTCAGTGAAGGCGGATGGAGGGAATGGGTCGATGCGGTGCGGATCCGGGCCGCTCATTTCTGCACGTCGGACAGCTTGCAGCCCTTGGAGAGGAACATGCCGGTCAGGTGGTCCTTGCGGGCCTGGGCCTGCTGGCCGATGTGGCTGGCGGTCGGTGCGGTGGGCGCGGCGGCCACGGGCATGACGGGTGCTGGCGCAGGCACTGCAGCAGCTTGTGCGGCCGGTGCAGGTGAGGCTTGAGCGGCGTTGGCCATGCCGGCAATGGCGCCGAACAGTCCCGCAACGCCGGCTGCGCCACCGCCGCCCTGCGCCGCCATGCCGGAGTTGAGCATGCCGGCCAGGCCGCCGGCCTGGGCATAGGCCTGACCGGCGCTCGGTGCGGCTGGCAGGCCGGCCGGCATCTGCGGCAGGCCCGCGCGCTGCATGCCGACGCCGAGGGTGGCGGCGATCTGCGCGTCGGACATGCCGGCGGCGCGGGCGCGGGCCACCGAGGCGGCCACGCGCGGGTCCGACAGCACGGCGCCCTGGAAGGCGTAGTTCTGCGCCGCGTTGTTGGCGTACAGGCTGGCGACGGCGCTGTTGCCACGCTGCTCGGCCATGGCGGTCTGTGCAAGCAAGGCCGCGCGCTGCTCTGCGTTCAGACCCGCGTTGTTCGGATGATTGAGGACGGCCTGCTGGGCGGCGGACAGAGGTGCGGCCTGAGCGCCGTGCGCGGCCGCCTGGGGCGGCGGATAGCCGGGTGGCGTCTGGACTGGGGCGGGCATGCTGGCCGACAGCTTGATCATCGTGTCCATCTGCTGGACTTCGGCATAGATCTGGGTGCAGGTCAGATCGTTGTCGGTCAACCGGACGCGCTCGATGGTCTGCCCATGCCCTGCTCCCGCGAGGGACAGGAGAGCAAGAAGCGGGAGGGCGGAGTGACGCATGTTCAGAATTCCTTACAGCCGGTAACAATAGGCTGCTCGGCTGGGGGCGTCACTCCCTTGTTTAAGGGGGAAACGGTAACACTCCGCAGAGTGTGACGCAGTTCACGATCCGCGAAGGCGGTCGATCAGGCCATTGAGTTCGTCGAGCGAGCCGAACTGGATCGCGAGCTCGCCCATTTCCACGACGCGGCCACCCTGCTTCACCCGTTTCTTGATGCGCACTTCGACTTCGGCGGTCAGCAGGTCCGAAAGCTCTTCCTCGACGCGGCGCAGGTCGCGCGACTTTTCCTTCTTGGGCTTGGCGGAGACCAGGTTGAACTCGGCGCTCAGTTTCTTGACCAGGCTTTCGGCTTCGCGCACCGACATCTTGCGCGCGGTGATCTGGTTGGCGGCCGTGATCTGCGCGGCCCTGTCGAGGGCCAGCAGCGCGCGGGCATGGCCCATGTCGAGGTCGCCCGCCATCAGCATGGTCTGGACGGGGTCGGCCAGATTGAGCAGACGAAGCAGATTGGACGCGGCGCTGCGAGAGCGACCCACAGCCTGGGCCGCCAGCTCGTGAGTAAGCCCAAACTCTTTGATCAGGCGTTGCAGGCCCTGCGCTTCTTCCAGGGGGTTGAGGTCTTCGCGCTGGATGTTTTCGATCAGCGCCATCGCGGCTGCGGACTCGTCGGGCACGTCCCGCACCAGCACCGGAACGCTGTCGAGGCCTGCCAGGCGGGCTGCCCGGAAGCGGCGCTCGCCGGCGATGATTTCGTACAGCGGTCGGCCGGCGCCGCCCGTGGGCGCGCCGGGCTCCTTGCTGCGGTGGTCGCGCGCCTGCTCGTCGCTGAGGCGGCGCACCAGGATCGGCTGCATGATGCCCTGGGCCTTGATGCTTTCGGCCAGTTCGTAGAGCGCCCCTTCGTCCATGCGGGTGCGCGGCTGGTACTGGCCGGGCACCATGTCGGCGAGCAGCAGCGAGGCCGGCAGGCCCGGGCTGCTGGGCGACGCGTCGCCGGTGGCGGGTTCGTCGACCTTGGGCCCGAGCAGGGCTTCGAGTCCGCGGCCGAGGCCCTTGGGTTTCTTGGTGACCATGGTGTCCCTCTTCTTGTTCAGTCGTTCATGAGTCCGGCCAGCAGGGCCTGGCCGGCAGGCCAGGAACCGAGTCCGGAATCGGCATTGATGTGGCCCGCCGGCCCGCAGTCCACAAAGCGCGCATCCCAGGCGCTCGCCATGGCACGGGCTCTTTCCAGGCTGCAGTACGGGTCGTTGTGGCTGCCGGCCAGGACGCTGCGAAACGGCAACGGGCGCATCACGACGGGCGCCCAGCCGGGCAGCTGCGGCCGGATTTCCTCGCGCTCGACGTCGCCCGGCGCCACGAGCAAGGCGCCGCGCACACGCCCGGTGTTGCGCGAATGGCTGGCCCAGGCCGCAACCAGGATGCAGCCCAGGCTGTGCGCCACCAGAATCGCGGGCGTCGAATCGGACAGGATCACGTCTTCGAGGCGTGCGACCCAGTCGCCGCGCAGGGGACGCATCCAGTCGTGCTGCTCGACGCGCTGGTAGCCGAACGCCGTCTCCCAAAGGCTTTGCCAGTGCTGGGGCCCGGAGTTCTGCCAACCGGGCAGGATCAGGACGCGTGGGGCGGCGGTCGGGTCTTGCACGGTGGCCGCCCTCACATGCCGCGGATGCGCTCGACCATCTCCTGCGCGAATTCGACAAAGGCCTGGCTGCCCTTGGCCGAGGGATCGAACACTACGCCGGGCAGGCCGTAGCTGGGCGCTTCGGCCAGGCGAACGTTGCGCGGAATCACGGTGTTGAACACCTTGTCGCCGAAGTGGGCCTTGAGCTGGTCGCTGACCTGCTGCTGCAGGGTGATGCGGGGGTCGAACATCACCCGCAGCAGTCCGATGATCTGCAGGTCCTTGTTGAGGTTGGCATGGACCTGCTTGATGGTGTTGACCAGGTCGGTGAGCCCTTCGAGGGCGAAGTACTCGCACTGCATCGGCACGATCACACCGTGGGCGCAGCACAGGCCGTTGAGCGTCAGCATGGACAGCGAGGGCGGGCAGTCGATCAGGATGAAGTCGTATTCGCCGTCCACTGCGGCGAGCGCTTCCTTGAGCCGTTTGTCGCGGCGCTCCATGCCGACCAGCTCCACCTCGGCGCCCGCGAGTTCGCGATTGGCGCCCAGGACGTCGATGCCGCACTTCTCGCTGCGCACGCGTGCTTCGGCCACCGAGGCGGACTCCAGCAGCACGTCATACACGCTGAGCGTCAGCTTGCGCTTGTCGACGTTGCATCCCATGGTCGCGTTGCCTTGCGGGTCGAGGTCGATCATGAGAACCCGCTGGCCGACCTTGGCCAGACCGGCGGCGAGATTGACGGTGGTGGTCGTCTTGCCGACGCCGCCCTTCTGGTTGGCGATGCAGAAAATCTTGGCCATGGGTGGTGCTGCCCCGCTCTTACTTGGTCAGGGCCAGCTTGACGCCGAAGCCGATGAGGAACACGCCGGCCAGCTTTTCCAGCACCCGCGTGACCACCGGGTTGGCGCGCAGACGCTCCGCCAGGTGGTAGGTAAGCAGGACGACCACCAGGCCGTAGAGGAAGGTGAGCACCGCGATCGTGGCCGCCATCACGCCGAAGGTCAGCAGACCCTGGTGGTGGACAGGATCGACGAACAGCGGGAAGAAGGCCATGTAGAACACGATGGCCTTCGGATTGAGCAGGGTGATCAGTGCCGCCTGGCGGAAGTAGTGACGCGGCTGGATGTTCAGGACGGGCTTGTCGCCGGGCTTGGCCGTGAGCATTCTGAAGCCCAGCCAGGCCAGGTACGCGGCGCCGGCCCACTGCACGGCATGAAAGGCGGCGGGATAGGCGGCCAGCAACGCAGCCACGCCGGCCACGGCCATCCACATCAGAACCTGGTCTCCAGCGATAACGCCCAGGGTGGCGGCCAGGCCGCCGATGCGCCCGCCCTTGCTGGTCGAGGTGATCAGCGCCAGATTGCCAGGCCCGGGAATCGCCAGAAAAATGATGATGGCGGCGACAAAGGCGCCGTAGTCTGAGATGCCGAACATGGAGATTCCCCGGGGTTGAAGGGGGGAGTTTACGTTACCGGCCCGCCCGCCAGAGGCCGCATCCATACGATGCAGCGCTGCGCGTCCATTCCGGGGACGCTCAGTTGTTCCACGTGAAACACCTCGACGTCCGCCGGCAGGGCCGCGATCTCATCGCCGGGATGCTTGCCCTTCATGGCGAGCCAGACGCCCTGCCCCGCCAGCGCGCCGTGCGACCAGACGACAAAGTCGGCCAGTGAGGCGAAGGCCCGGGAGCAGACAAGGTCATGGGGTTCGCTGATCGACTCGACGCGCGCGTGCAGGCCGCGAAGATTCGGCAGCTTGAGCGTCGCAGCCGCCTGCTGCACAAAAGCCGCCTTCTTCTGCACCGTGTCCACGCAGGTCACGCTGACATCGGGTCGGCAGATGGCGATCACGACGCCGGGCAGGCCGGCGCCGGAGCCGACGTCCAGCAGGCGAAGCGGGCGGCCCCCGGTCTGGCGTGCCAAGGGCGCCATCACGGCCAGGCTGTCCAGAAGGTGGTGGGTCAGCATCTCGGCCGGGTCCCGCACGGCCGTGAGGTTGTAGACCTTGTTCCATTTCTGGATCAGCGCCAGGTAGTCCAGGCACTGGGCGACCTGAATGTCGCTCAGTGGCAGGTCGAGCGCCAGCAGGCCGGCGCGCAGCTCGGCCTCAAGCGGCCGCATCGGCGAGCGGCTCATTGGCCGAGGCAACCAACCCCTTCCATTTGCTTTTCTTGAGGTGGACCAGCAGCAGGGAGATCGCAGCCGGCGTCACACCCGAGATCCGGGACGCCAGCCCCAGGGTCTCGGGTCGATGCTTGTTGAGCTTCTGGCGGACCTCGATGCTGAGGGCGGTGACCTGCATGTAGTCCAGATCGTCAGGCAGCCGGAGCTTCTCGTAGTGGCTGGCCCGTTCCACCTCGTCGCGCTGGCGGTCGATGTACCCGGCGTACTTGGCCGAAATCTCGACCTGCTCCACCACACGGGCCCGCAGGTCGTCACTGCCCTCTTCGTCCAGGGCTTGCAGCTCGGGGCTCGCGTACTTGCCGCCGTCGAGCGACATGAGCGCGTCATAGCCGACGTCAGGGCGGCGCAGCAGATCGGCCAGGTTGTACTCGTGATCGATACCCTTGCCCAGGACGCGCTCGGCTTCGGCAGCGGGCAGGTTCGACGGTTGGACCCAGGTGGACTTCAGGCGCTGTGTTTCACGTGAAACCAGATCGCGCTTGCGGTTGAACGCGTCCCAGCGCGCGTCGTCGATCAGGCCCATCCTGCGCCCCGCCTCCGTCAGGCGCATGTCGGCATTGTCCTCGCGCAGCTGCAGTCGGAACTCGGCCCGGCTCGTGAACATGCGGTAAGGCTCGGTCACGCCCTTGGTGATGAGGTCGTCGACCAGCACGCCCAGATAGGCTTCGTCACGGCCAGGCAGCCAGGCCGCTTCTTCGCGGCACTGCAGTGCCGCGTTGATTCCGGCGAACAACCCTTGCGCGGCTGCCTCTTCATAGCCGGTCGTGCCGTTGATCTGCCCGGCGAAGAACAGGCCCGCGATGGCGCGCGTCTCGAAACTCGCCTTGAGGCCACGGGGATCGAAGTAGTCGTACTCGATCGCATAGCCGGGGCGCAGGATGTGGGCGTTCTCAAGCCCGGCCATCGAGCGCACGAGTTCGTACTGGATGTCGAACGGCAGGCTGGTCGAGATGCCGTTCGGGTAGTACTCGTGGGTCGTCAGGCCTTCGGGCTCCAGAAAGATCTGGTGGCTTTCCTTGTCGGCGAAGCGGTTGATCTTGTCTTCCACACTCGGGCAGTAACGCGGACCCACCCCTTCGATCTTGCCGGTGAACATCGGGCTGCGGTCAAAGCCGGAGCGGATGATCTCGTGTGTCCGCTCGTTGGTGTGGGTGATCCAGCACGGCATCTGCTGCGGATGCTGTGACGCATGGCCCATGAAGCTGAAGACGGGCACGGGACCGGGCGTGCCGCCTGGCATGCCGTCGCCGGGCTGTTCGGTGCAGCGGCTGAAGTCGATCGTCCGCCCGTCGATTCGCGGCGGCGTTCCGGTCTTCAGGCGGCCCTGGGGCAACTTCAGTTCCTTGAGCCGGGCCGACAGGCTCACCGCCGGCGGGTCGCCGGCCCGTCCCGCCGAGTAGTTGTTCAGGCCCACGTGAATCTTGCCGTCCAGGAAGGTGCCGGCGGTCAGGACCACGGTTCGCGCTCTAAAGCGAATACCCACTTGCGTGACGGCGCCCACCACACGGTCGCCTTCGATCATCAGGTCATCGACGGCCTGCTGGAAGAGCATCAGGTTCGGCTGGTTTTCCAGGCGTCTGCGGATCGCCGCCTTGTAGAGAATGCGGTCGGCCTGAGCGCGCGTGGCCCGCACGGCGGGGCCCTTGCTGGAGTTGAGGATCCTGAACTGGATGCCGCCCTCGTCGGTGGCTGCAGCCATTGCGCCGCCCAGGGCGTCCACTTCCTTGACCAGATGGCCCTTGCCGATGCCGCCGATGGACGGATTGCAGCTCATCTGGCCCAGCGTCTCGATGTTGTGGGTAAGCAACAGCGTCTTGCAGCCCATGCGGGCGGCCGCAAGCGCGGCCTCGGTGCCGGCATGTCCACCGCCAACCACGATGACATCGAATTCCTGGGGATACAGCATGGGCGTCACAGCCTCCGTACGAGCCGCGTGGGGCACCCGAAGGTCAGCGGCGAAGCATTGCGGCGAGGAGCGCCGCGAAGAGCCGCCGATTTTATCGTGCTGCTGAAAAAATGTGCAGCGGTGCCATGCAAACCATGCTGGCAAGACGCCTGCATGCAGGCACAATCGGATACAGAAGTACACGATATCCTTGGAGGGATTGAGCCTTGATCGTCATTCGTCTGTGTCGCCGCAGCTGGGTTGCCGGCGCCTGCCTGCTTCTGGCCTGGAGCGCCAGCGCCCAATCGCTCGACTCCCTGATTCCCTCCACCGTGCCCACGCACCCCAAAGTGCAGGCGGCCCGTGCCGCAGCGCGTGCCGCAGGGTTTGAGGTGGAAGCCGCAGCGGCGGCGTGGTCCCCCCGCTTCGGCGTCGTGGCCGATCCGGGCGTGACGAGCGGCGGCGCCAGCTCCTCTGCCGGCGACGTCGGTCTGCGCGCCACGCAGCTTCTCTATGACGGCGGCAAGACCCATGCCGAGACCGATCGCCAGAAGGCCCGCCAGTCGGCGGCCGGCTTGCGCATCCAGGTCGCGGTCGAGCAGCTGGCCGGCCAGATCGCCGATGCCTACCTCGAAAGCGTCAAGCAGCAGCGGCTCGTGCTCGAGGCCGAGCGCAATGTGGCGGCGCACACCGACCTCGTCTCGCGGGTGGCCGAGATCGTCAACGTCGACCGCGGCCGCCGCTCCGATCTGGACCAGGCGAACGCGCGGCTCGAGCAGGCCCGGGTGACACTGGCGACGCGCCAGGCGGCATTGACCGAAGCCAGCGCCCAACTGGGGGCGCTGACCCAGCGGCGCATCGCATCACTGACCGCACCGCGCAGCGCTGCGGCCTTCATGCCGGCCAGCGAAGGCGCCGCGCTGGCGCTGATCGACACCCACCCCGCCGTGCTGGCGGCGCGGGCCGACGTGGACGTGGCCGAGAAGGCGGCGGCCGTGGCCGACAAGTGGCGCCATCCGCGCCTGGACCTCCAGGGCACGCTGGGCGCCGATCCGGCCGGCACCGCCAACCGCAAGTACTTTCACGTCTTCGACGTTCGCCTCGTGAGCAACTGGACGGGCTTTGACGGCGGCGCCGGGCAGGCGGCCGCCAATGCCGCGCGCGAACAGCAGCAGGCGGCGCTTGACACGCTGGAGACGACGCGGCGCGACCTGACCACCGAAGTCACCCGGCAGTGGACGGCCGTGCAGACCCGCACCGACCGCGCAGCGGCCTGGGATCGCCTGGTGAACCAGCTGTCGAGCGTGCGCGACAACTACTGGGAGCAGTTCAAGATCGCGCGCCGCTCGATCCTCGATCTGCTCAATGTCGAGAACGAGATCTTCCAGGCGCGGACCAGCGCGCAGACCGATGCGGCCGAGCAGGAGCAGGCGCGCTACCGCGTCCTGGCCGCCACCGCCCGCCTGGGCGAATTCTTCAACCTGCCTCCCGTGACGGCTGCCAAGTGACGACAGACTCCCTGGCTCCCGCAACGGCCGAGCCGCCCCTACCCTCCCCCTCTGCTGCAACCCAGGCCACCGCCGAGCCGCCCGAGCGTTCGGGCCTGCTGGTGGCCTTGCGCCAGTTCCTCGGACTGCTGGGCTACCAGGTCAGCGAAGACGCGCTGATCGCCGGGCTGCCCGTCACCCAGGCCCTCACGCCCGCTCAGGTGGAGCGTGTCGTGCGGGCGCATGGCTTCGAGGGCGCCTGGCAAAAGCGCGCGCTGCGCCAGGTGCCCACCCTCCTCCTGCCGTGCCTGGTTTTGCGCAGCGACGGCAGTGCTGCCGTCGTCACGGCGCGGACCGAAACCGAGGTACATGCGCTGCTGCCCGAGATGGGCGATGCGCCCGTGGCGATCGGCCGAGAGGCGTTCGAGGCCAGTCTGCAGGGCGATGTGCTGCTGCTCAAGCGCGCCGGCCTGCAGCAAAGCGGCGACGCACGCTCGGGCATCGATCTGTTCGATGGCGAAGGTCACTGGTTCTGGCGCGTCATCCGGCATTTCCGTGCCTACTATGTCGAGGCCGGCGTGGCGGCCATCCTGATCAATGTGCTGGCGCTGGCGAGCGTGTTCTTCACGATGAATGTCTACGACCGCGTGGTGGCCAACCAGGCCTACACCACGCTCTGGACGCTGGCCATCGGCGTGTGCGTCGCCCTGCTCTTCGAATACTTCCTGCGCAATCTGCGCGCCTGGCTTCTCGACAACGCCGGCAAGAAGGCTGACCTGCTCCTGGGATCGTCGCTGTTTGCCAAGGTGCAGGCCACGCGGCTGGAGGCGCGGCCCCAATCGGCGGGGGCCTTCGCCAACATGCTCAAGGAGTACGAGTCGCTGCGCGACTTCGCCACCTCCACCGTGCTCGTGGCCATCAGCGACCTGCCCTTTCTCGTGCTGTTCCTGGCCGTGCTGTACGTGCTGGCCGGGCCGCTTGCGCTGGTGCCGATGCTGGCCGTGCCGCTGATCGTGATCGTCGGCCTGTCGGTGCAGCCGGCCCTGGCACGCAACATCAACCAGAATCTGCGCGAGTCGAGCGTTCGGCACGGCGTGCTGATCGAGACGATCGAAGGCGCCGAGACGCTCAAGTCGCTGCGCGCCGAAGGCCGCATGCAGCAGCTGTATGAGCGTGCGAGCGCGATCACGGCCATCACCGCCAACAAGAGCCGGCTGCTGTCCAATGCGGTCACGAACTTCCAGTATGCCGTCAACACCCTGTGCACCGTCGCGATGGTGGTCTGGGGCGTCTACCTGATCGGCGACAACACGATCACACAGGGCGTGCTGATCGGCGCCGTGATGCTGGCCGGCCGGGCGCTCAACCCGCTGGCCACGCTGAACTCGCTGGCCATCCGCATGCAGCAGGCGCGCAGCAGCTACCGCACGCTCAACGACATCATGAAGAGGCCCAGCGACCGTGAGAGCGGCCGCAGCTACGCCACACGGGCCCATCCCCAGGCTGACCTGGCGGTGCGTGACCTGAAGTTCGCCTACGCGCCTAACTCGCCCCTGGTCGTGCGCGATGCCAGCTTCACCGTGCGCCGCGGCGAGAAGCTCGCCATCCTGGGCCGGGTGGGCAGCGGCAAGACCACGCTGCTCAAGCTGCTGGCGGGGTTGTACCAGCCCGGTCAGGGCCTGGTGCTGGCCGACGATGTGGACATCCGGCAGATCGATCCGGCCGAATACCGGCGCACCGTGCTGTACGTCGGCCAGCATGCGCAGATGTTCTTCGGCACGCTGCGCGACAACCTCAAGCTGGGCGCACCGGCCGCCAGCGATGAAGCCATGATGCGCGCCGCCGCCGCCGTGGGCGTGCATGCCTTCGCGCAGGCGCATCCGCTGGGCTACGACATGATGGTCGGCGAGCGCGGCGAGAACCTCTCGGGCGGGCAGCGCCAGGCGATCGCCCTGGCCCGCGCCATGCTGGTCGACCCGAGCGTGCTGCTGCTTGACGAGCCGACCGCCGCCATGGACAGCAGCACCGAGTCGCAGGCCCTGCAGGCCCTGTTCGAATTCGCGCGCGACAAGACCGTCATTCTCGTCACCCACAAGCTGCAGCTGCTTGACTGGGTCCAGCGCGTGATGGTCATCGACCACGGCGTGCGCGCGGCCGACGGTCCGCGCGACGCGGTGATGCAGGCGATGCGCGAAGGCCGCGTCAAAAAGGTCGATCCGACCGCGCCCGCCATCGGCCGGCGCGGCGCCGCGCAGGGAGATGCCGCATGAGCAACGATCCGATCGACGCCACCGGCGCACAGTCTGGCGCACCGAGCTGCGGACCCCGGCCCGCCTCCGGAGCCCTTGCGGAGGGCTCGTCCGCCAGCGGGGCGAACGCCGCCCCCGTGACGCGCGCTCAGCTGCCTGCCGTGGCCACCGAACGCCTGCCGGCGGTGCCCTCGGCCCTGTCGGCGCGCGACCTGCCCTACACGCAGGACGTCTACCAGGCACTCGTCACCGAACGCCAGAACATCGTGGGCTGGCTGCTCGGCGGCCTCGTGGCCCTGCTGGCGAGCTTCATCGCCTGGGCATCGCTCACGCAGGTCGAGGAGATCACGCGCGGCGACGGACGCATCATCCCGTCCAGCCGCGAGCAGGTCATCCAGAGCCTGGAGGGCGGCATCGTGGCCGAGCTGTTCGTGCGCGAGGGCGCGGTCGTGGCGGCCGGCCAGCCGCTCGTTCGCATCGACCCGACCAAGGCACGCAGCTCGCTCATGGAAGGCGTCAGCAAGGCGCTCGCGCTCAAGGCGACGCAGGCGCGCCTGCGCGCCGAAAGCCGCGGCGGACGCATCGAGTTTCCGCCCGAGGTGCTGGCCGTGCCGCAGCTCGTGCGCAGCGAGACCGAGACCTTCAATGCCAAGCGCAGTGCGGTCGATGAATCCGTGGCCGGCCTGCGCCGCAGCATGGAGCTGGCCAACAAGGAGCTGCAGATGCTCGAGCCCCTGGCCGCCAAGGGCCTGGTGGCCGAGACCGAGGTGCTTCGCCTGCGCCGCAGCATCAACGAGCTGGCGGTGCAGATCACCGACAAGCAGACGCGGCTGCGTGCCGAGTCCGCCAACGAGCTGGTCAAGGTCGAGTCCGAGCTCGCGCAGACCAGCGAGACGCTCACCGCACGCGAGGACATCCTGCGTCGCACAACGCTGACGGCGCCGGTTCGCGGCACCGTCAAGAACGTGCGCTTCAACACCGTGGGTGGCGTGGTGCAGCCGGCCCAGGACATCATGGAGATCGTCCCGCTCGAAGACCAGCTGCTGGTGGAGGCGCGCATCCGCCCGGCCGATGTGGCCTTCATCCGCCCGGGGCTGGATGCGACGGTGAAGATCACCGCGTTCGACTACTCGATCTACGGCGGGCTCAAGGGCAAGGTCGAGCTGATCAGCCCCGACACCGTCAAGGACGAGGAGGCCAAGGGCCAGCGCAATGCCGACGAGAAGTTCTACCGGGTGCTGATCCGCACCGACAAGGCCGCGCTCGACATCGGCGGCAAGCCGGTGCCCATCATGCCCGGCATGATCGCAATCGCCGAGATCAAGACCGGCGAGAAGTCGGTGATGAGCTACCTGCTCAAGCCGGTGAACAAGGCGCGAGAGGCTCTGCGCGAGCGCTGAGCGCCGTGACTGCGGGCCCCGGTATCAGGGGACCGTCGCTGGGGCTCGGGAATCGTCGCCGGCCGGCGTGGCTGCCGCCAGGTCCACGTACCAGAGGCGCCACAGCAGGCGAACGCCGTGGGCATCGCGCTGGACGCCCACCTGCTGCTCGAGGGCCCGCAGGAGATCGGCGTCCGTGCAGCCGCTCACCCCGAACAGCCGTGCCGTGAAGCCCAGCAGGTCGGCGTCGGAGTCGAATCGCCAGGCGACCTCCTGCTCTTCGCAGCGCAGCACCCGTCCCAGGCGGCCCCAGGCGAGCGCATCGGCGCGGCGATACAGACCGGCGTGGCCTGTCTGGTTGTAGCGTCCCACGAAGCCGTCGAGAAAGTCGGCGATGCCCGAGTCTGCCGGCACGTCGGCCAGGTGCAGCACGCCGCGGGGCGATAGCAGGTCGAGCAGCCTGCGCACCAGCGCGTCACCGTCGCCGATGTGATGCAAGGCCGCCAGGCAGACGGCATGGTCGAACGGCCCGGTGGCTGCCGGCCCCCACTCGCCCAGCGGTGCCACCACCGGAATGCCGGCTGCAAAACCCTCGCTGAACTCCAGCTCCGTGACCAGTGCGCCCGGCAGCCTTCGGCGCAGGTAGCCACCGCCGGCCGGTATGTCGAGCACGCGATCGCCTGTACGGACCGGCCGGGCCGCGAAAGCGGCAGCAAACTCCGCGTCGCGTGCGGCAGGCCAGCGTGCCATGGCCTCCGCATAGGCCTTGCCGCGCCGGTCGAAAATGTCGCCGTAGTCGGCCAGCGGACCGTCGCCGGGCTGCAGGTTCATGGGGCGACCCCGGCAGGCGCGCGCAGGCTGCGCCACTGGCGCACGTCGCCCAGCACGCGGTCCAGCGAGGCCCGGATGCCGGCGAGCGGCGCGTCCCACATCGTCGGGCCCTCGCCGCCCGTGCGGGCGAGCACGTTCATGCAGGCGTTGGCCTCGAAGATCAGCAGCGACCCGTCGGGCCGCAGGCTGCAGTCGATGCCGAAGTAGTCCAGCCCGATCCCGCGCGCGATCTCGCGCACGGCCGGTGCGATGCGCGGCAGCGTGCGCACGGCGAATCCTTCCAGCCAGTCGCGCTCTTCGTCCTCGGTCCCGGGCAGCCGCTCCTTGCGATGGACCATCCACCCGGCCGACACGATCAGATGCCGCGTGTGCACGGTGTCGCCGACCACCACCAGCCGCGTCTTGCGGTAGCGGCCATCGGCGTCACGGTAGTCCACGAACTGCGTGAGATACACGTCGCGGCCGCCCCATGGCAAAGGGTTGATGGCCTCCCAGTCGTTCGCGTCCCGCACCTGTGCCGTGCTGACACCCCCATGGTCGCCGGCCATGCGAACGAGCACCGGGTACTCGATGCCAGCGTCCGCCATCGCGGCCTGAAGCTCCACCAAGCGCGACGCGCGGGCGCGCACGGTCACGGGCATCTGCACGCCCGGTGTGTTCTTGAGCTGTTGATGCACCCGGTCGCGCGTCGTGCCCAGCACGGCCTCGGGCGGATTGAAGCAGGGTGTATCCATGCCGCGCACGAACGCCTGTGCCTGCTGGAGGGCCCGCGGATACAGGTCGGCGTCGGCAAGGAAGTTGACGCACGGAAGGCGGCGCATCTGCGGCGGCAGCTCCAGCCTGGGCGCGCCGAAATACACCGGCTGCAGCTGCCAGGGCGGATCCGTCACCTGGCCCAGGAAGCTGGCAGAGCCTTGCATCACCGTGCGCGGCACGTCTCTCCACGTGGCATAGACCAGCTTGGCTCGCGCGTCGTCCGGCACGCCCATGAGGAGCCATGCCGGTGGCTTGCCAACAGGCGATGGATCAGGGTTCTTCTCGGGGGTCAAGGGGTGCGGATTGTTGCGTAACTGCTGCAGTGTAACGAAGCGACGCCGACGAAAATAAATACTAAAAAACTACTTTCTCTGAGATGGATGGGGGTCCATCGCAACCAAAACGCCGCATCGACGTCGCATGCCAACAATTTCTGGTAATTTGTAACCGCACTCGTTACGATGATCGCAAGTCAGCTGCAGAACAGCTTTTGTGGCCGGCAAAAATTCAACGACTTCCGGAGGTCCCACGATGAAGAGCCCCCATGCCAATCGCGCCGAACTCGACGCTCTCGCCCAGGTGCCGCAGGCACCGTTCCCCATGGCGCCCACGGCGTCCGCTGTTCGGGCGGCCCAGGCCGTCAAGCTGGCCGCGCTGAACAAGCGCTTGGGGATCGAAGAGGACGACAAGCTGCAGGCCACGGATGTGCCGCAGGAGGGCGCGGTTGCCCAGGACGGGCTCGTGCAGGATGCGGCCGGTGCCGAAGGTGCAGCGCTGGAGGCGATTGCCCCGGCACCGCTGCCCAGCGGCGGCTCCTTCGGCCTTGATACGCTGTTGGCGCAAGCCGGCCCGGCCGCGACGGCGGGCGGCGGGGCTGCAGGCGGTGTTTCCACCGCCACCGTGCTCGGCGTGGCGGGTGCGCTGGTGGTTCTGGGGGCCGCGACGGGCGGCGGGAGTGATGCGGCGGCAGCACCTGCACCGGCCGCGCCGCCCAACAAGCCGGCGACCATCAACACCAGCGAAATACAGGTTCGGGGCTATGTGCGCGAGGACGGCACGTCTTACGGGGACGGCGACTACCCCCTGCCCGGCAACACGGCGGCGACGGCCATCAAGATCGTCGACCCCGACGGCGGCGCCGACCTCAAGTTCCGCCAGCCCACGGCCGACGAACTCCAGGGCAAGTACGGCAGCTTCAAGTTCGACATCAACACGGGCATCTGGAGCTACGAGATCAACCCGGACGATCCCGACCTGAAGAACCTGCCGTACTACAGCCGCGACGGCTCCAACCTCGAACGCCTCACGGTGTTTTCGGCGGACGGCACGGCCAGCGCCACCATCGAGGTGTATGTGCAGCCGAATTACCTCCAGGAGGGCGGCACGCTCGTCGAGGGGCGCACGGCGCTGTTCAACTTTGATCTCCCCGACAACTTCTACGCGAACAATCAGGGCACGTACAACGGCTCCAGCATCTTCTTCTCGGACGGTGGTTTCTCGCTGTTCACCGCCGATACCTTCGAGGGGGACGTCCAGGGGGCGTCCCAGAGCTTCTATGGCTACCCCGAGACGGGCGGCTACCTGGGCTACGACCAGGGTCAGATCTCCTTCACCGTCGTCTCGGATGCCGAGGCGGCTGCGGCCGTCGCCCCCACGTTCGACGGCTCCTGGACGGTGGATCTCACCGAAGGCGAATACGGCGTTCTCTCCAACAACTCGGACCTTCGGGATGCCGACAATGGCGGTGGCACCTACACCTTCGTCCTTGACGGCCCGATGGACTCCGACGGCGGCTTCCTGCTCGACACGGTGGCCGGCATCACGATCGTGGGCAACGGCACCACACAGGTCGCGATCCAGGGCACGCTGGACGCCATCAATGAGTACATCGATGGTGGCCACATCAAGATGAAGTTCACCGGGGAGGACGACAACGGCTACAACACGCTGGGTTATCTCCTCGACGACTCCGGCGTGCTGGCGTCCGGCTCCGACTTCAACTTCTACGCCAGCTCCTACACCACCGTCAACGACGCGCCATACCTCTACCTCTCCGCCGGACAGGAACTGAGGATGAAGGGCTTCGGTCCGGGCGACTCGTCGCTGGTCGATGTCTATCTGCCCGCAGCCGGCGACGCCAACGCCTCCGAAGGCGGCCAGTACGGCTTCTCGGACATGCTGAACGTTGGCGTGGGCGACGAGGAGTGGAATGACGGCGCCTACCTGATGCTGAACGTGTCCGTCTCGTCGGGTAGCCTCACGCTCAACAGCAACTTCTTCGACTACTACGACGTCCAGATCTGGAACGGCTCGACCTGGGTTGACGATGCCGCCGGGGAATACACCAGCGCCTACACCGACGTCTCCAGTCTGCAGCTGCGTTCCTCGAGCGGCCAGCTGTCGTCTTTCGAGTACTACACCACCTACCAGACGCCGGAGTCCTTCGGCAAGGGCACGACCTCGACAATGACGCTGACGCTGTCGGACGAGGACGAAGGCTCGACCACCAAGACGGTGACGGTTCACGCCAGTGCCGCGAACTCGGCGCCGTTCTTCTCGATGGATGCGAATGCTCCCTTCAAGAGCCTCACGATCGTCGATGCCGATACCGAAGGCAGCGAATCGGGTCCGGAAGGCACCTACAAGGAAACCTACGCAACCGCCACGCTGAGCGAAGACAAGCACATCAGCTTCAAGGGCGTTGCGATCAACGATACCGACGGCTCCGGCGCCTCCAGGGTCGCGGTGTCGTTCTACGCGTACGAATACGAGTACGACACCGCCGAAGATCTCAATGGCCTGTACAACGACGACGGCACCATCGGCTACTTCTACGTTGACGATGCGTACAAGCACCTGCTCGTGGAGTCCGGAGAGGCCTACACCTTCTACGGCAGCATCGACGAGATCAACGCCATGCTGTCTGCGGGCGGACTGCACTATGCGCCGGAACCGGACTACGACGCAGTTCACCAGGAGGGCGAATACTCCCTCGGGTTCCAGATGTCGGTCCAGGACATGGGCAGTGGCGGCGGCTACGGCGGTGGACAGTCGACGCTGTACATCGCCGTCGATATCGTCGGGCAGGACGATCCGCTGTTCATTCGCGGAGAGGCCAAGCAGAATTCCGGCGGCGAGCCGGGTGACGAAATCGAGCTGTACACCCTGACCGACTCCAACTACGTCTTCGACGCCGAAGCCAATGGCAACGGCGGCCAGGCCGGGAACGAGCAGGAGCTCACGGTGACATCGGTCACCGTGAAGGACGGCACTGGCACCGTGGCCCTCGTCGAAGGGGACTGGGTCTACACGCTCGGCGAGGGCGACCTGGCGGGGGACCACGTCAAGTTCAGCTATGTGGTGAGCAACGGCCTGACGAGTCTCACCAACACCCTGGACCTGACCCTCGGCATGGTGCCCTGAGCCACTGCGGTACACGTCAAAGGGGCTTCGGCCCCTTTTTCTTTTGGGGGCAGTGAAGGCGGGCCCGGCACGCTCCGTGCAAGAATGGCCCGCATGAAACTCCTCGTCTTCGCTGGCAGCACGCGCCAGAACTCCTGGAACCGCAAGCTCGCCACCCAGGCCGCCGCCATGGCGCGCGCGGTGGGAGCCGACGTCACGCATCTCGAACTCGGCGACTTCGACGTCCCGATGTACAACGCCGACCTCGAAGCGCAGGCCACGCCGCCCGACGTGATGCGCCTCAAGCAGATCCTGTTCGAGCATCCGGCCTGGATCATCGTCTCGCCCGAATACAACGGCAGCTACACGGCCCTGCTCAAGAACACCATCGACTGGGTGTCGAGCCCGGTCAAGGCCGACCCGGCGTGGACCGACGGCTTCAAGTCCTTTCGCGGCAAGGTCGTCGGCATGCTGAGCGCCTCGCCGGGCGCGCTCGGCGGCCTGCGATCGCAGAGCCATCTGGCGCCGCTCATCCTGAACTCGCAGTGCTGGCTCGCGCCCAAGGCCTTTGCGCTCGGCCGGGCTGCGGAGGCATTCGATGCCGACGGCCGGCTGGTGAATGAGGCGCACCGCAAGTCGGTGCAGGACGTCATCGACCAGGTGCTCTGGGCGGCGGAGCGGCTCAGCGGCTGAGCGGCGGCGCGCCGCGCCACGCGCCGGGCCGCGCCAGCAGTGCCCGGACCGCGTCGGCCACGGCGGGCAGGCGCATGTCCTGCTGCGTCGGATTGCTCGCATTGGCCTCGAACACCAGCAGACGCCCGTCAGGCCGCAGGCTGCCATCGACCGCGAAGCAGTCGAGCCGAAGGCGCTGTGCAATGTCCTGCAGGGCACCGCGCAAGGTTGGCAGACAGTCCCGGGTGAACCGCTCCAGCCGAGCGTCCTCGGACGCGGCGCGTTGCCGAGAGGCCGCCGCCTCGGCGGATGGCGCGTTGTCTCCGCGATCCACCTCTGCGAGGGCCCTACTCACCTCGGGCGTACCCATCTGCCAGCCTTGACCTTCGTGCAGCAGGCAAGGCACGATCTCGCCGCCGATCAGCGCAATGCGCACGTTGCGATACACGCCGTCGGCATCCCGGAAATCGACGAACTGCGTGAGGTACAGATCGCGGCCGCCCCAGCCGAGCGGATTCAGCGCTTCCCAGTCGCCGTCGTCCATCACGCGCACCGTGTCGAGTCCGCCCTGCTGGCCGGCCAGGCGCACGAGCACCGGAAACGCCAGGCCGGCGTCACGCATCGCCTCCCGCAGCTGCGCCAGGCGCGTCGCACGCACGCGCACCGTCGTCGGCACCTGCAAGCCCTCGATGCCGCGCAGCTGACGGGCCACGTTGTCGCGCCCGGTCGCCAGCACCGCCAGCGGATGGTTCAGGCAGGCCGGGCCACCCAGCTGCTGCAGCAACTGCGCAGCCTGCCGCAGAGCCTGCGCATGGACGTCGGCGTCGGCCAGGGTGTTGATGACCGGCACGCGCGGCAGGCCATCCAGGTTCGCCGGCAGCGGCCCGCCGAGGAACAGCGGCGCCCCGGGCATCGGCTCGCCCGGCAGCGGCAGGAAGTGCGCATGACCGCTGACCATCATGCCGGGCTGGCGCAGGCCTGCGGGGGCGAGCCGCACGACGCGGTCGTCGGGGATGCCCCGCAGCACCAGAAAGTCGGGTGGCATGCGTGGCGCCCGGGGCGACTGCGCCGCATCGCGCGGGACTCGCGGACCGTTTGGCTGGCTCATGGACGCTCCGACGCCGTGTTGCTGCCTGCGGCGCCGTCGCGCGCAGCGGTTGGCTGCATCGACGTGCCGCTTCCGCCTGTCGATGCCGGCCGAGCGTTCAACCAGCGCTCGGGATGCGCGAGCAGCGCTGCCAGTGCTTCGGCGATGCGGCGCGTTGGTTCCGCCCACAACGCACCCTTGGCGGCATGGTTGTCGAGCATGTTCATCGTGGCGTTGGCTTCGAACACCAGCAGTGTGCCGTCCGGCCGCAGGCTCGCGTCGATGCCGAAATAGTCCAGACCCAGACGCCGCGCAATTTCGAGAACGGCGGGGCGGATGGCCGGCAGTGTGGCCGTGTCGAACTCGCGCAGGAAGCGCGGCTCCTCCTGGTCACTGATCGGCTCGCGCGCGCGGAAATGGATCATCCATTGCCGCGAGGTGTAGTGGTGCTTGATGAAGATGTCGGATCCCACCACGGCCAGCCGGATCTTGCGGAAGTAGCCATCGGCGTCGCGGAAGTCCACGTACTGCGTGAGGTACACGTCGCGCCCGCCCCAGGGCAGCGCATGCAGCAGCTCCCAGTCGTCCTCGCTGTCGATCTTCACCGTACTCACGCCGCCCTGGTCGCCCGCCATGCGCACGATCAGCGGCAGCGTCATGCCTGCGCTCTCCATGGCCTGCCGCAGCCCGGCCAGTCGCGTGGCGCGCACACGTACTGTCGCTGGCACCGCGAGGCCCTGCACGCCGGCCAGTCTGCGCGCGACGCTGTCTCGCGTGCTGGCCGCGACCGCTTGTGGCCGGTTGAAGCACGGCGTACCCATTTGCTGCGACACCAGCGCCGCCTGGGCGAGCGCCGGGGCATACACGTCGGCATCGGCCATGAAGTTGATGCACGGCAACCGCTCCAGCCGCATGCCGGGCTGCAACGCGTCAGGCGCGCCGAAGTACAGCGGGCGCAGGGACCACGGCAGCTGCAACTGCTGCAGGAAACTGGCCGTGCCGGGCAGTACCAACTGGGGCGCTTGTTCGAGACGGACGCACAACGCGCCGGCGCGGCCGTTGGCAGGAATGCCTGCGAACAGCCACGCGGGCGGGAATGCCGTGACGGCGTCAGGAGCGGGAAGGTGGTGCAGCGACTGTTGCATCATTCAGGAGTGTGCCTGAATGTCGGCGCCGCCCAACATTTCGACCATAGCTCCTCCGAGCATCCGCCGGGATTCGGGTGCTTTCGCTCGGATGCGTCAAGCTCACTTCTTCTGTGGGGGCGACCGTTCATCGTGGTCGAGATCAAGCCTCTTTGGCACTCCGGTGATCGGCGAAACTGTCGCTGGATCGGAGCGACCCGACACGATTCTTGGCGCAGGAGAACGGCTTGACGGCTGAGGCTTTTGCCTGTGGATCTTCAAACTATGATCCGTCCTGGCCCCCAACAAAGGCCGCGTAGCAGAGATCACCGGTGAACGGGTTCGCCGGGTGGAAATGGGCGTCACGGGAGACGTGGCGGGAGGGAGCTGCGACGGCGATGGGATATCCGAACTCGGCTTCGCGGGCGACGGCCGAATCACATAATGCTCGGCGAAGTCCGTCTCGACTTCTTTTTTGTCCAAAGGTTTGGAGGTTCGCTCTGGCGAATTGCCGCTACTCTGCTGCTGCTGGGGCGGGGAAGGGCTGTCAATCGAGGGATTGGCCTTGGTTTCCGCCGCCACCCCCAGCGCTTCGTCTCGCGCCTGGCGAGCAGCGACAGGGTCGGGTTTGACCTGGTGGGACACGTAGAACCCGCGAGTCTCCTGAGACTGCTGTACCTTGACGAAGGGGATGGGCAGGGACCTGGACAAACTGGCTTCCACCTGACCGTGCAGGTCAATTCGAGCGATGACGTAGTTGCTCGGATCGTCGAGGATCTGCCTTACACGCGCCTCGGCGCGAACCGCACGAGCCTCAGCCTCTCGAAGGGAATAGCCACCCATTCCCATTCGGAGGTTGCGTGCCTCTAGTTGCAGCGCATCAATCTCCAACGCCCGGTCTGGATCAATATTCGAGGTGAGAACAAATGCCTCGTTCGGCCCGGGCTTGTCGAGCATGTTGTTGATTACCTCCGCCATGGCTCTATCGTCTGCCTTTTGGCTCTTGCCCAGATTGTTGAGCAACTGCTTAAATGCGGGACCGAAGACCTCTTCGGCCGTGGCGCGGCGGCGGCGTGCGGGAAGATTCAGCGACTGGATGTACTCGGTCTGAGGCGCCGTTTCCCCGTACTTGCCGCTGACCTTCTTGAGCTGCCGACGGTACTGCGAAGACTTTACACGGCCGTAGTCGACAAGGTTGTCGGAGGCGACGAGCGAGGCGCTGGCTGACGCAGCAATCTTCGGGCCGCTCACGCCGGCGCTGATCGTCCGTTCAACCGCTCTGATGCGCTCCTGCTTTTCGACCGAACCCACGGTGCTGTGCGTGGAACTGCGGGTCCACTGCGCACTGCCAGCGAGGGCTGCGGTTGCGCGTGCTCCGACGCCATACTGCGCTGAAACCGCTTTGCTCTCGATGGGGTCGTCCGGGAAATAGCCGACACCAGCCGCGACGCTTGCGCTGCCCTTCACGTTGATGACCTGCTCGTCCAGCGGCGCAATGTATTTCGCCTTGGAAAGATCTGGCTCCTTGCCGTCCAGAAGCGATCGCAAAACGGCTTGCATGCCTTCTCTGCCTGACTTGTCATTGGCAAAGCGCAGTGAAACTCCGGCAGTTTTCCACCGTCGCGCAAGGCCACCCTCGATGCCCAGGCGCGCCTCCGCCTTGAGGAAGGCATTGACGCCCCCTACCGCCGACCCTTCTACGCCGGCGCGCACTTCGTAGTTTCGACGCAGGGCGATCTCATACCCTTCACCCACGCGGCAAAGCTCGATCGAATCTGGCCACCCAACGGCTACCCTGCCGGAGAGCCCGAGCGTGCCCGTTGGATCGAAGGTAATTCGCCCGGTAGTCAACTCTCCCCGCACGTTTCGAGTCACTCGCACACGCGTAGTCATACTCATCTGCTCAATACTGGCGATGAGATCTTCCTTTTCCTTGTCGAAGTCTCGCAAGTCCTTGCCTTTGGTATCTGCCAGATGCGCTCTATCGGGAATGGCTTCCGCTTGGCGCCACGATTCGAGCGTCGAATCGTCCAGAGGCTGGGCGAGCACTTCGGCGATCTCCGGCATGAACATTTTGACGTCGATGCCCCACGTCGTCAGGCGCGCAAGAATGTTGTCCTTGTCCTTTCCTTGGTCCGGATGAAAGGCGACGATCTGTTTGCCGTCAAGCTCCGCCAGGATCGCGACCCGAACCAAAGACTTGAGCGTACGCATGTGGTCAGGCCCGGAAAAGAATTCGCCGCCGCGGGGCGGACTCAAGCCCGCCTCTTGGAGCAATTCCGAGCGCACGGCCTCCAGCTGCTCACGACTCGTTGTTCCCGGCGATGAACCTAGGGCTGCCGCGTTCTCCAACAACAACGCACCCCGGGATTTGTCCAGCACCTCGAACGCGGGCTGGAAATGCCTGCGAACCCGGGCGTTGGCCTGTTGTGTGTCCTTGACGACATCTTCAATGGTCGGCGGCGTTTGCGCCGAGGTGTCCGTGAGCGAGTCTCCCTTGGATTCTTTCCTGTCTTTTTCCGAGGCAGATTCTTCGGCCCTCTTCCTGAACAACGACTGCAGAATCTTTGTGCCCAGCAATCGGACCTTGTCTTCACTCTTCGTGCTGGCCAGGATCGAGGTCATTGTGACGATCGGATCGGGGCCGTCTTGGCCACTGGTCCAGCGAATCCTGTTGGCAATAGCGCCGAGCTTGTCGGCAGACAGATAGTTCTTCAGGTTCTGGCGGAAATAGCCGATCGTCTCGTTGATGCTTTTCAGATCTTTGGAGGAGGACACGCCGCGCTCGACGTACATGGCGATGCTCTTGTCGTCCAGGCCGGACGTCGGGCGTGCTTCATCGGCAGACGGCTTTGTCGGCGAAAGCTTTTCCGATGCGCCGGCCTTGGTGTCAGTTTGCTTCACGCCGGCCGCGCTCGATCGGTCGAGCGACCCGGTGGAGTGCCATGGTGAAATGTCCTCCACGCCCCAGTTAGCGAGCAAATCCTCGGCCTTGACCGCTCTCTCGCCGGTCATGGAGGGGTAGAGCTTTAGGTAAGTCGCAAGCGAATCGGCGGCGCTACGGAGGTCGCGGTCAACATCAGGATCTGATCTTTGATCAGTCTTCGTATCTGGTGGAAGGCTAAGTGCGGTATCCCAATCTCCTCGGACTCCACCTCCATGACCCGTGATATCCGGCTGGAGCGCTCTACCCTCGCGCCGATCTATGCTAGCCTTTCCTTCGTAGAGCCTCCACGGTTGTTCAGTATCGAAGACGCGGCACAGCACACGATCCGCTTGCGCCAGTTCCTTTGGAAGTAGAGTTTCGCGGCGCGATCTGAGCCGGTGGATTTCGTTGATCCGGATCGAGGATGCCCGGCCGGGCGAACTTGATTCACCGCTTTCCCGACGCTGCTCGGGCGTGCCTGTTGCACCGGGAGAGTTATCGGAGCTCTCAAGATTCGGTACCTCGATGTCGTCGACCGAAGAATTCATTGGAGGTATTTCGAGCGGATATCCGTCAGGCTCGGATCCCTTTCTCTCCCGAGCGGTCAACTGTTCGCCCGAATCACTTCCGGTTGGGTGTGGTCCCTGCATTTGAAGCGCTTCAAGCCGCTTCTCGATCGCTTGGCGGAGTTCTTTGACCGCAGGCAACTGTTGTCGCCTTGCTTCCAGACTGTGAAGATGGTCGATCAGAAGGTCGACCTTGTCCGCATGACGGCCCAGGCTGTTTCGCAGGGCCGACACGCCGACAGCGTCGAAACGATAGGCACTCAGATTTCCGCCAAGCAAAGGGGCTTTTGCGTGCGCCAAGGCCTGCTGCAAATGTGTCCGTGCGGCGACCGAAGCCATTTCATTGGCGACGAAATTCTTGACATCTTTACTGGGCGGCCCCTTTAGATCGGCGATTGGTACGCCAGCGATAGCGGCCGCGACTGCCTTCTCGCGCAGATTCGTGATCGCTCCGTCAAGGATCGTGCTCTGCCCCGAGAGACAGCAAAGCGCATGGCCGTCGTGGCCGTCTTTCAGCGAATCGAGCATCTGATCCAGTAGACCCTCCAATGCATCGCAGGCCGACTCCACGGTCTGCTGGCGCGCGGTCATTTTTGCGCGCGGGAACGCGTCTTCTTGAGTCCGATGGCTGCGGCTATCGCCCTTGTCCTCGAGTGCGAGGCCAGCCGTGCCACCGGTCCGCTCGGTTGAATCGCCCGATGCCGGGGTTGCGGACTCGAACATACCGCGGACGCGGCCTTGGGCTGCGAGTGTCGTGAGAAGAAGGTTGCTGTTGTATTCGGGCGCCGCGACGCATGCGAGTTGATGGTCCAGATCGGCCAGTTTGCTTGCCAGCCTGGCTAACTTCTTGTCATCGAAGAAGGCGCCTGGCTCACGAAGCACCGGAAACTCGCGTTGGAGCGCCAGCTTTGACTGTGCGGTCCACTTTTCATTGATCGACTCGATCGTTGGCAGCCCACTCGGGCTCTTGCTGTCTGGCCCCTTTTTGTCATCTGCGCGGAGACTTTTGGCCTGCACCGTCAGCTCACGCAACGTTGTGAGGATCTGTTTACCGGCCTGATCGCGCTCGAAGACTGCCTTTCTGTCTTGGCTTCCGGAACTCTGCGCCGGCATGGCCTTTAGGGGAGTCAGCGACCGGCGATTGTTTCTGGCAGGCACTGGCTGCCGCGTATCTTGCTGTGTCAGCCGGCCATATCCGTCTTTCCTGCCCTTGAATTTGAATGCTTTTCGAAGGGTGCTCGCAAATCCAGCTGTTCTTCGGTTGGCCAAGCCGAGCGCTCCCCGGGTTGCCTGAGTTCTTTGGCCCGACGATTCAAAACCGGGGATGCTGGCGTAGCCTACATTGAAAACGTTTCGGATCCGATCCATTGCTAGATCTCCCCGGTGTGAAACGCGCCATCCCGGATGACCTGTGCCGATACGAGCTGCCTTCGGATCTCAGGCACCCAGGCCACAAACGCGGCCAGCAGCTCCTGAAAGTGTCCAGGCGTCGTGGCCTCCGGCTCCAGCACCGCCATCAATAGCAGATACCCCGACGCCGCGTCCAGCGCGATCGACAGGCCCGGTGGCAGCTGGCCGTAGTTCATCTCCAGCGCGCGCCGGATCATCCCGGCAGTGACCTCGCTCGCGTGTCGTACCACGGAGGCGCGGATGGTGAGAATGTCGGAAGACGGAGTCAGGGCGATGGCGACATCGACGTCGTCGTCAAAGACCAGGCTGCATTGGCCGTCCTCGTCAAGGGTGAAAGTGTCTCCCAGAGTGGCTGACAAGGCGTCGAGCAGGGACTGGACACTGGCGGGCGGAACACTAGGCACGGAACTTCTCCTCGTGTGGCGCAGGGGTACTGCAAGGTAAATCGAAAGTTCAGAATAGCAACGGAGGCCGGCAGTGGCTACTCGCAATGGCGCGAACCATTCTTTGGTATGGCTTCCATCGATGTTGCGATGCAGCACGTCCAAGCGCTCATAATTCTTTGGACTTTCTCTGTCTCTGGATTGATCGACATGTCCGCTTCTCTGTTGCAAAGCATCGCCTCAATGAAAGAAGTCGTCAGCGAAGATGAGTGGCAGCTGCGCTGCGACCTTGCCGCGTGTTACCGCCTCGTTGCCCTGTACGGCTGGAGCGACCTCGTCTTCACCCACATCAGCGCCAAGCTGCCCGAGAGCGTGGCGGGCGACCAGCACCAGTTCCTCATCAATCCCTACGGCCTGATGTTCGACGAGATCACGGCTTCCAGCCTGATCAAGGTCGACATGCAGTGCAACAAGCTGCACGACAGTCCGTTTCCGGTGAACCCGGCCGGCTTCGTGATCCACAGCGCGGTGCACGAGGCGCGGCCCGAGGCCGGCTGCGTGCTGCACACCCACACCCGCGCGGGTGTCGCGGTCGCGGCGCAGGCCGGCGGCATCCTGCCGATCAGCCAGCAGTCGAGCTTCGTGCTGGCCTCGCTTGCGTACCACACGTACGAAGGCGTGGCCTTCCGCGACGAAGAGAAGCCCCGCCTGCAGGCCGACCTGGGCCGGGCCAACTTCCTCGTGCTGCGCAACCACGGCCTGCTCACCGTGGGCCGCACCATCGCCGACGCCTTTCTTGCGATGTACACCTTCGAGAACACCTGCCGCATCCAGATCGACGCGCAGGCCGGCGGTGCGCTCACCGAGATCGATCCAGCCATCATCCACGGCGTCGCCGAAGCCTCGCGCGTGCAGACGGGCGGACTCGGCGGCGGCTTCGTGTGGCCCTCGCTCATCCGCAAGCTCGAACGCACCGACCCGTCGTACAGAAGCTGAGCTGCGGGCCGCGCGGTCACGGGACTGCCCGGCCGACCGTTCGTGGCCTTCCCGCATGGACTCGCGCGCGTTCGTGCAAGAGGCCGTCGAAACGATGTACGAATAAATACCTATGTGCGGGATAATCTCCGACTGAAGGCGATCTGTCTCGGCCGCCCCGTGATAGCGTCAACGCATGGTCCACTCAGCAGATCCCATTGCCAAAGCTTTCGCCCGCCGCCTCGAAGAAGCGCTTGAACGGCGCGGCAAGAAGCCCGGTGCCACCGCACTCGAGCGAGAGTTCAACCTGCGCTGGCGCGGCGAGCCCATCAGCTCCCATGCCGCACGCAAATGGCTCAAGGGCATGTCCATCCCGACGCAGGATAAGCTGCAAGTACTCGCCCGATGGCTCGATGTGTCAGAAGAATGGTTGCGTTGGGGCACGGATCCGGCCCTGGACGACATCACCACCCGTCTCGACACGGGCGGCGGGTTCCCGCCGCTGACCGCCGCACAGCAGCGCGCTGCCTTCAACTCCGAAGAGGCCTCACTGCAGCAGGACTGGCGCATGCTCGAGCCGCGCAACCGGGCCCTGGTCAAGTCGATCATCGACCTTCTGCTGCGCGATCAACGAAATCAGCGCAACCAGAAGCTCGCTTTGCCCAGGCCTGAAATCAGAACCTACTGAGCCTGAAGTCGGCCTCCCGGGCTCGCGCGTTCAAGGGTTCACCACGCCGCGCTCGCCGGCCGGCCGGCTCGACTCGCCGGCTCACTTCTTGCCGCCGAACAAACCCGACAGTCCGCGACCCAGCGTGTCGCCGAGCTTGGCTCCTGCGCCGGTGCCGACGCCTGGCATCACCGCCGTGCCCAGAGCCGCACCGAGCATGGCGCTTCGTGACAGCGCCACCTCGGGGGCGGCCACCGTGCCGCCCACCGTGAGCGGGATGCCGGTCAGCCCGGCGGCCGCGCCTGCGGTCACGTCCACGACGAGCCGGCCCGACAGCGCCTGCTGCGCCGAGATCGCCACATCGCCCTGCGCCGCCAGCACGCCCGAGCGGGCCACCAGGTTCGTGAGTTGGGCCGCGCGGCCCTGTGTGGCGACGTGGCCTGACAGTTCGGACAGCGAGGTCTCGCCGCCCCGGCTGCCGACGCGGCTCACCGCCTTGACGAGATCGAGCCCGTTGAGCACCGCGTTCTTCACCACGAAGCGCGACTGCGTCCGCATCGCGTCGACGAGCGCAGCCGGGCTCGCGGCGCGGGCCTGGAAGCTCGTGGTGGCGTCCAGCTTGCCGCTGAGCGGGCGTCCTGGCGCGGTGAGTGCCATGACCTCCACGTCCTGTGTCTTCAACTCGCCCGACAGCGCCATCTCACGGCCGGGCGCAGCAGGTGGTGCCAGCGTGGCGCGGCCTCTGACATGGCCGCCGCCGATGGCCACGTCGATGTTCCAGTCGCGCGCGCCTGGCAGGCTCCGCGTCGGCGCAGGCGACGCCGAAGCCGCCGCCCCCTCGCCCGCGCGGGCCTGCGCGGCGCCGGCTGCCTCGATTCGCGCCGAGGTGCCGGCATACGGCCCCGCCGTGACCTTCAGGCGGACCTCGCGCGGCAGTCCGCCGTCGTCCATCTGCGCCTGCGCGTCCAGCGTCGTCGCGACGCCCTTGGCGCTGATCCAGGTCAGCCCGTCGATCACGGTGCGTTGTGGAAGCCAGAGCGCTGCGGCCGCAGCACCGGCATCGACCGGCGACGGGCTTGCAGCGGGCGCAGCATTCGGCGTCGCATGGGGCGCCGCATGGGGCGCAGCGGACCGGCGCTTCTGCACGGCCGTCACCAGGGCGTCGATGCCTTGCTGCGGAAGCTGCGCCTTGCGCACCACCAGTGTCGCAACCTCCGGGCGGCCCTGCAGCAGCGCGCGCCAGACGGGCCGCGCCTCGATCGCGCGCGCGGTGATCGGCGGCTGCGTCTGCACCACCACATCGTCGAGCGCCACGGCCGGCGCCGGGAACCAGTCGACGCGGATCGCGCCCAGCTGCACCGGCACCCCCAGCGCGGCGGAAGCCTCGCGGCTCACGCGCTCGCGGAAGTCGGCCTGTCCGACCCAACGGTACAGCGCCAGGGCGCCTGCGGCCAGCACGAGCAGCAGCACGGCCGCGGCCACGAGAAAACGGATCCACCATCGGTTCATGTCAACAGTCCTGGGGAAATGAGCAGTGCAACGCGCAAGTCGGCGCCGCTCAGGCTAGCATCCACTGCCTTTCAATCCAAACATGCACACGAGGCAGACGATATGAAACTTTACTACTCTCCCGGCTCCTGCTCCATGGCATCGCACATTGCGCTGCATGAGGCCGGCCTGGCCTTCGAGCCCGTGCTCGCGAGCACCAAGACGCATCAGCTGGCCGACGGCACCGACTACTACACCATCAACCCGCTGGGATACGTGCCGCTGCTGGAGCTCGATGACGGCACGCGGCTGACCGAAGGCCCGGCCATCCTCCAGTACGTCGCCGACCAGGCGCCGCAGAAGAATCTGGCGCCGGCCAACGGCACGCTGCAGCGCTACCGCCTGCAGTCCTGGCTGACCTTCATCGGCATGGAGCTGCATCGCAGTTTCGGCCCGCTGTTCAATCCGGCCACGCCGCAGGAGACCAGGGAGCAGGCCATCGCGCGCCTGGCCGGACGGCTGAAGTGGTTGGACGGCGAGCTGACCGGTCGCACCTGGCTCTCGGGTGAGCATTTCAGCGTGGCGGACGCCTACCTCTTCACGGTGACGAACTGGGCTGCGCGCACGGGTGTGGACCTCTCGCCCTACACCCATCTGGCCGCGCTGCGTGCGCGCGTGGCCGAGCGGCCCGCCGTCAAGGCTGTGATGAAGGCTGAAGGCCTGCTCTGAAACTCAGGCGGTCTCGAGCGTAGCGGGACCGACATCGCGCTGGCGCGCCGACGGCGCTGGCGTGTGTCCCGCCGGGGCCTCCGCCTGCTTGCGGATGGCCGGGTGGGTGTCGGGCTGCTGCGCTTCGCTCTCGCGCACCGTCACCTCCTTGGAAGTCATCACGGCCGGACCGAACAGCGTGGCGAAGGCCACGTCCTTCGCGTCGCGGCCGGTGCCAATGCGCACGAGGCGGTCGACCGGGGCCATTCCCGTCGGGTCGAACAGCACCCATCGCCCGCCCAGCCAGGCTTCGAAGATGGCATGGAAGTCCTGCGGCGGTTCATCGAAGTTCACATAACCCACCACCAGGCGAGCCGGAATGTTCAGCGCCCGGCACATGGTGATGCCCAGGTGCGCGAAGTCTCGGCACACGCCGGCGCGCAGCACAAAGACTTCCTGCGCCGTCGTGGTGGACGTGGTCGATCCCGGCAGATACGTCAGCGACTCGTGGACCCAATCGGTCACGGCCTTCACCCGCGCATAGCCCGGTTCGACATCGCCAAAGATCTGCTGCGCGCTGCGGCTCATCACGTCCGACTCGCAGTAGCGCGAGGGCATCAGGTAGTGCAGCACCTTGTCGGGCACGGCTGTCACCGGCACCTCCGGCAAGGTCTGCGCCGCCGGCTGGGGCAGCCGCTCGACACGCGCGCGATAGCGCAGGCACAGCTCGCCCGGGCCGGCATCGAAGCGGACAAAGCGGTTGCCGCTCGCGTCATCGCGGTAGGTGCGGGCCGCGATGTGCGGGCTCAGCGTGAGCGACTCCTGCACGATGCGCTGGGCCGGGGCATGCGCGGCTTCGATGTTGAAGCACAGGTGCGTGGTTCCGGCGAGCTGGTAACTCAGCGTGAGGTCGATGTCGGAAGTCGGATGGGTCATGGTGGATTGCCGAATTGGTTGCCGAAAGTCGGCTCGTAAGGGGCGGCTGGGGTCGGTTGGCAGAGACGAAATGAGACCGGTGGGGTGCGCAAAGGGGCAGGAGATCGCTTGCGGGGCACTCGGGCGCGGTGGGGGCTGCGGTGTGAGGGGGCGGTAGCTGGAGGCGGTGCGCAGCCGCGCTCACGCACTCGCCGTGTGCCGTCGCTGCAGCATCCGACCGCCCGGGCCCACGGCGGGCTGGGCGCGCTTCGCCGAGTGCGTGTCATCCGACGCGGCCCACCAGAAAGCCTGCGTGACCTCCAGGACGCGCCGCGCGCGATGGCGCGGGCTGTCGAGAAAGCTGCGCAGCAATTCGTATCGCGTGTTGCCGGGCGTGCGGTTGAACTGGCTCATGGTCAGTCCAGCACCTTGCGCGCGGCGCCCACGCCCAGGGCTGCCAGCACGACGAACACGAGTGCGACGATCAGGAACAGCCCGAAGAGGATCTTGGCGATGCCGGCCGCGCCAGCCGCCACGCCCGTGAAGCCGAGGGCACCTGCCACGACGGCGATCAGCGCAAAAATCAGAGCGTATTTCAGCATGAGGGGTCTCCTTGTCAGCCGGCCGGGCCGGCAGTTGAGGCAATGGAGTCATGCTAGGCAAGGTGGCGCCCGCCGTTGATCAGTGTCCGCCGCCGCGCGCTGTAGGACAAGGCCTCAGCGCCGGTGCGGCCGATTCGTGCGGCGCCGGCCCGCCTGCGTCGTGACGGGCGCGACCGCGGCTACGCGAGCGCGCGCTGGCGCGACGCGAGCGCCGCGCCCACCCACAGCGCCAGGGCCGAGAACACCAGGCCGCGCGCCAGCCCGCCCGGGCCGTCGGCGATCCAGCCGACCACCGTTGGCCCGATGATCTGGCCGGCTGCGAACACGATGGTGAATGCGCTGATGCCCGCCGCCCAGCCCGCCTGCGGCAGGTTGTGCCGCACCAGTGCGGTCGTCGACGCCACCACCGACAGGAACACGCCGCCGAACACCAGGCCCGAGGCCAGCACCGCCCAAAATGCGGAGGTCAGCGCAGGCACCAGCGTCGCCGCGCCCAGCAGCGCATTGAGCGTCGCCAGCGCCCGGCCGCTGCGGTGCCGGTCCAGCAGACCGGCCCAGATCCGCGACGAGGCGATCACCGCGAGGCCCAGCAGCGCATAGAACAGCGTCACGCGGCCCGGCCCCGCACCCTGCTCCCGCAGCAGCGCGATCACGAAGGTCATGTAGCCGATGTAGCCCACGCCGAACATGCCGTAGCCCGCCAGGCCAAAGGCAAAGCGCCGCCACAGCGATCCGGACCCGGCGGTTCCGGCAGCCGCCGCAGGTGGCGCAGCGTCGCCCAGGGCCCGGGCCGGCCACAGCAGCAGCACGGTCGCCGCCGCACAGGCCAGCGCCAGCGCCCACCAGGCCCATGCCCAGCCGTGGGGCTGCGCGCGCGCGGCCTCCAGCACCGCCGGCACCAGCAAGGCCGACAGCGTGATCCCCACGCCCGTGCCACCGTAGTACAGGCCCAGCAGCAGACCGGCACTGCCGGGCCGCTGCGCGCCGATCCGCGCGGCCAGCAGGCCGCCCGCGATGAAGACGAAGGCGCTGGCCACGCCCGCCAGCAGCCGCTGGACCAGCAGCGGCGCGGCGGCGGTGAAGAAGCCGCTCAGCCCCATGAACAGACTGGCCAGCACCGCGCCGGCCATGAGCAGCCGGGTGGGCCCGTGATGCCGCAGGAGCCGGGGCGTGATCAGCGCGCCCGCGAGGTAGCCCATGGCATTGGCCGTGTTCATCGCGCCGGCCAGCGTGTAGGACCACTGCAGGTCCGCCCGCATGGGCGGCAGCAGCAGGCCGTAGGCGAAGCGGGTGATCCCCAGCGAGATCGCGGCGCCCATGGACAGCGCCATGGCCAGCCCGATCAACCGCGCGGGCGACGCGGCGGGCAGGGCCGGTGCGACGTGGGCGCCGGTGGCCTCCGGCGGCACGGCCGGGGACGGTCGGTCGGGTGCTCCTGGAGAGGAAGAGGCGCTGGTCATGCGCTGATTCTGGAGCAAGCCGGCCCCCGATGCTTCGCTGCGGACGCACGCATTTTCGTCAGACCGGGCGGCGCGCCGTTCATGCGAGCGTGCCGCGCCGGGGCCGCCACCGATAGCACATGCCGGCCTGTTCCGTGGTCTGCAGGGATTCCCGGCAAGGCGTACGCTTGGGGGATCGACCCGCTTTATCCCAGGAAAACCGTTCCCATGACCTCCCTGTTCGACCCGATCCAGGCCGGCGACCTCCGCCTGGCCAACCGCATCGCCATGGCGCCGCTCACGCGCAACCGCTCGCCCGGCGCCATCCCCACCGAGCTGGCGATCACCTACTACACCCAGCGCGCCAGCGCCGGGCTCATCGTGACCGAGGGCACGGCCATCTCCCATCAGGGCCAGGGCTATGCCGATGTGCCCGGCATCTGGAACGATGAGCAGGTGGCGGCCTGGAAGAAGGTGACGGACGCCGTGCATGCCCAGGGCGGCAAGATCGTCACGCAGCTGTGGCATGTCGGCCGTGTGTCGCACCACACGCTGCAGCCCGGTGGCCAGCCGCCGGTCGCGCCTTCGGCACTGCAGGCCAAGACCAAGACCTACCTGATCCAGAACGGCCAGGGCAGCTTCGCGGCGACCGACCTGCCCCGCGCCCTGAGCACGGCGGAACTGCCCGGCATCGTGAACGACTACCGCCATGCCGCGCGCAACGCGATCCGCGCAGGCTTCGACGGCGTGGAGCTGCACGGCGCCAACGGCTACCTGCTCGACCAGTTCCTGCGCTCCGGCTCCAACCACCGTACCGACGCCTATGGCGGCAGCATCGAGAACCGCGCCCGCTTTCTGCTCGAAGTGATGCAGGCCGTGGTGCAGGAGATCGGCGGCGGCCGCACCGGTCTGCGCCTGTCGCCGGTGACGCCAGCCAACGACGCGAGCGATCCCGATCCGCAGCCGCTGTTCGAGTACGTGATGAAGCAGCTCGCGCCGCTGGGCCTGGCCTTCATCCACATCATCGAAGGCGCCACCGGCGGCGCGCGCGACCACCGGCAGGGCGACAGGCCCTTCGACTACGCCGCACTGCGCAAGGCCTACCGTGACGCGGGCGGCAAGGCCGCCTGGATGGTGAACAACGGCTACGACCGTGCCCTGGCCGAAGGCGCGCTGGACGCTGGCGCCGACATCGTGGCCTTCGGCCGCTCCTTCATCGCCAACCCCGACCTGCCGGCCCGCCTGAAGCAGGGCGGCCCGTTCAACGAGCCCGACCGCACGACGTTCTACGGCGGCGGCGCGCACGGGTACACGGACTATCCGGCGCTGGCGAAGTAGGCGGCTGCTGCGCTCTTTGCGGGTGATCTTGGATCGCCTCGACGTTTTGCTTCGCTCTTTGGTGCAACGCGCGCAAGGCTGGGGGCCCTTCGGTGGGCGCTTGGCTTCGCTCTTCGTTGCACCGCGCGCAAGGGCGGGAGGGTGGCCGCAGGGGCTTCGCTGGAGCGCCCGCAGCCGCGCTGCGGGTCCCTGCGCTTCTCGCTCCGCGGGGGCGGCTGCGATCACTCCGCAGGGGCGCTGAACGCGCCCCTGCATAGAGCGTTCTCGCCGGTCCGCCGCTGCGCTGCGGACTTCCCCCCGCTCCACTGCGATGCTCGCGCTCCAGAGCGCCCCTGCAGCCTCCTCCCACCCTTGCATCGAAGCAGTGGCGTGCGCAGAGAAAGAACTCCCTCTCGTTGGGCTGCGTCGGCGCCCGAGACCGCCGCGGCAGCTCTTCCCTTTGCTGCATCTGTCCTCATCCGGCGTACGTGGACGTCAAAGGCGGGACACACGCACACGCCAACACCACCACTTTGCAAGGCTGGGGGCCCTTCTTCGGTGGGCGCGCCTTCTGAGGCGCGAGCATCGCAGTGGAGCGAGGGGGTAGTCTGGCCGCAGGCCGACCGGTGGAACGCTCTATGCATCGGCGCGTTCAGCGCCGGTGCGGAGTGATCGCAGCCGCCCTCGCGGAGCGAGAAGCGCAGGGACCCGGCACGCAGTGCCGGGCGCCGAAGCCAAGCGCCCACCGAAGGGCCCCCAGCCTTGCGCGCGGTGCAACGAAGAGCGAAGCCAAGCGCCCACCGAAAAGCCCCCAGCCTTGCGCGCGGTGCAACGAAGGGCGAAGCAAGACGCAGCCCAGCCAACACCAACCCGTCCACGCGACCCACCGAGCTGCGCAGCCCTGCCCCAGGTGCACGGTGAAACCCTTTCAATCGGCCTGATTTGATATTTCGCACACATGTGCTAATATCCATCCTATGGACGCCAAAACCCAGAAAGCCGAGATGACCCGCGCCGCCATCGTCGGCGCCGCGATCGACATCGCCTCGGCCGAGGGGCTGGAGGCCATCACGCTGCAGGCCGTCGCCACCCGGCTGGGCCTGTCCAAGAGCGGCGTCTTCTCGCGGGTCGGCTCGCGCGAGGCGCTGCAGAAGGCCGTCATCGAGGAATTCGGCCGACGCTTCCTGGCCGACGTCTTCGTGCCGGCCATGCAAAAGCCCAAGGGCCTGCCCCGGCTCGACGACATTGTCCAGCGCTGGATCGTGCGCATGCGCGACGTCGAAATCGAGACCGGCTGCCTCTACACCGCCGGCGCCTTCGAACTCGACGACCGCGAGGGCGAGCTGCGCAACGTGCTCTTCGACGAAGTCACCCGCTGGCGCGCCGCGTTGCGCCGCACCGTGCTCCAGGCCATCGAGGCAGGCCATCTCAAGCCCGACACCGACCCTGAGCAGCTCGTCGGCGAAATCTGCGCCATGACCATGGGGCTGCTCCACGACGCGCGCTTCCTGCGCGACCACCGCGCCGCCGAGCGCGCCCAGGCCACCTGGGCGCGGCTGCGCGCGAGCTACCAGACCTGAAACCTGCCATGCCCTGCCTGTTCGTTCCCCTGTGTCTCAATTTCGCACAATCGTGCGAAGAAAGGAAAGCATCATGCTGATCGTTCTGTCCATCCTGGGTGCCTGGATCGCCGTCCAGGCGGTTGCCGCTGTGGCTGATCTGCTGCGCGGCCTGCCGCGCAGCAACGACGACTGCGTCTGGTATTGAAGCCGCCGCGCCGGAGCCCGCCATGACCCGAACCTCCCTGCAGGCCGCCACGTCCTTCTATGCCACCAGCCCCGCCGTGCGCCTGTTCCGGCTGGCGCTCGGCGCCTCCGAGCGCCTGTGGCCTGCGCTCGCGGTGCGCGTTGCGCTGCGCCTCTTCGGCACGCCGCTGCCGCCGCGCTGGCTCAACCGGCGCCGCAGCTGGCCGGTGGGCTGGCAGATCGACGCCTGGCCGTTCGAGGAGGCCAGCCTCACCATCTACAGCCAGCCGGTCGCGCCGCATGGGCCGGTGGCGCTGCTTGTTCACGGCTGGGGCGGCCATGCGGGGCAGATGCTCGCGCTGACCGGCACCCTGGCTGCGCAGGGCCTGAGGCCGGTGATCGTGGAGATGCCGGCGCACGGGCGCAGCCGGGGCTCGGTCAGCAACCTGCCGCAGTTCGCGCGGGCGGTCGAATACGTCGCGGCGCGGTTGCGCCAGGACGGTCACGACATCGGGGTGCTCGTGGCCCATTCGCTCGGCGCGAATGCGGCGGCCTGGGCGGCGCACCGGGGCCTCCCGACGGAGCGCCTGGTGCTGGTGGCGCCGCCGGCCTCACCGCGCGAGTACACGCGCCTGTTCGCCGGCGTCTTCGGCCTGAGCGAGGCGACCCGTGCAGCCATGCAGAAAAGGGTCGAGGCGCGTGAAGGCATCCTGATGCAGCAATTCGAGCCTGCGTCAGTCGGCCCGCGCATCGACCTGCCGACGCTGGTGGTGCACGACCGCGAGGACAGCGTCAACCGGTTTGCCGACGGCGTGGCCTTCAGCGAGGCCATCGCCGGGGCGCAGCTGTTCGCCACGTCGGGGCTCGGGCACCGGCGCGTGCTCAAGGAGCCGGCGGTGCTGCACGCGGTGGCGGCTTTTGCCGTGGCGCCGACGCAGCCGCCGACGCAGCGGCCGCAGGTGCGTCCCCGCTGAACAGCGCGCCCAGGCGGGCGCCGATGGCCGTGCCGATGCCCGGCAGGATGGCCGTGCCCAGCACCGCGCCGGCCACCGCGCTGCCCGGCACCGACACCTGCGGCTTGTCGAGCGTGCCGCTGACCTTGATCGGCGCGCCGACCAGGCCATCGACCAGATCCACCGCGCCCTGCGCTTCGATCCTGCGCGAGAAGATCGCCACCTGGCCCGAGGCCGTCAGCGCACCGCTGGTGGCCTTGAGGCCGGTGTAGCTCCAGATCGTGCCCTGGCCGGTGTTCTGCGTGTCCATCTCGCCCGTCAGGCTCTCCAGCGGCGTCTGGCCGGCATGGTCGCGGCCCAGCGTGCGGATCGCCTTGTGCAGGTCGAATCGCTGCACCGTGGCCGGGGCCAGCCGGAACTGCGTGCGGGTGTGCAGCGAGCGCGCGAGCGCCGCGATGTTCTCGCCTTCGGCGTCCAGCACGGTGCGGCCGGTTCCCCGTCCTGACAGAACGGGCCGCCGGTTGAAGGTCGCCACCGTGGCGGCCACCTCGATGTCCTTGGGCGTCAGCTCGCCCGTCAGCCGCAGCGTGCCGCGCGGCGTGGTCGCGAGGCGGACCTCACCGTCGAGGCGGCCGCCGCCGATGGCGGTGCGCACCTGCCAGCGGTCTGCGTCTCCCTGCCGCGTGAGCGTCAGCTCGGCGCGGGGCTGCACTTCGGGCCGCGCCACCACGGCTCGGCGTGGACGCCAGCCCGCATCGAAGTCGACCTCGCCCTCGTAGGTCACGGGGATGCCGCGGCGGGAGATCCAGGTCAGGTCGCTGAAGCTCACATGCGCAAGGGGAACCGGCGCCAGCTGCCAGCCGCTTGCGGTCTGTGCATCCGGCCCGGTCGGCGTTGATGCCGCCACGCTCGGTGCCGACACGGCTGCGGCCGTCCGCTCCTGCGCTGCAGCACCCAGCGCGTGCAGCGAGAGCTGCGGCACCACCGCGCCCTCCACCGTCACGCGCTCGAGAGCGAGCCGGCGCGACAGCAGGTCGCGCCAGTACAGCGTGGCCTCGACGTGCCTTGCCGTCAGCGGACGGGCCTGCACCGTGCTCACGTCCGTGAGCAGCACGGTCGGGCGCGGCCACAGGCGCCAGTCCAGAGCGCCGATGCGCACCTCCACGCCCAGGGCCTCGCGCACCCGGGCTTCCGTTTCGCGTGCCAGTTCCTCGCGCGTGGGCAGCAGGGCCCAGGCCGCGAGCGCGGCAGCCGCCAGCAGGAGCAGCGGTCCGCCGATTGCGAGGAAGATCAGCCATCGAGTTCTGCGAGTCATGTCCAGTCCGGTTGGGTGACGGCCGGTCTTGCGGGTCGTCTCGTGCCAAGACGGGGCCCGACCACCGACGTCGCCGACGCGCTGTACGGCGCTGCGGCATCTCACTAAACTGCCGCCACCACAACACACAACGAGGAGACAGGCATGAGCGACTCATTTTTCCCCCGCTGGCGCGAGGTTCCTGCCAGCCAAGGCGCCGTCGTCGCGCCGGACGAACGCCTGCCCTGGCCGCAGACGGCCGCCATGGGCGTCCAGCACGTGATCGCCATGTTCGGCGCCACCGTGCTGGCGCCCATTCTGATGGGTTTCGATCCGAACGTCGCCATCCTCATGAGCGGCATCGGCACGCTGATCTTCTTCGTCATCACCGGCGGCCGGGTGCCGAGCTACCTGGGCTCGAGCTTCGCCTTCATCGGCGTGGTGATCGCCGCCACCGCCTACGGCGGCAAGGGTCCGAATGCCAACATCGGCGTGGCGCTGGGCGGCATCATCGCCTGTGGCGTGGTCTACGTGATCATTGGCGCGATCGTGCAGGCCGTGGGCACCGGCTGGATCGAGCGGCTGATGCCGCCGGTCGTGACCGGCGCGGTGGTCGCCGTGATCGGGCTGAACCTCGCGGGCATCCCGGTCAAGAACATGGCTGCCGGCAACTTCGACGCCTGGATGCAGCTCGTCACCTTCGTCAGCGTCGGCCTGGTGGCGGTGTTCACGCGCGGCATGGTGCAGCGCCTGCTGATTCTCGTCGGGCTGATCGCGGCCACCGTGATCTACGTGCTGCTGACCAACGTCATGGGCCTGGGCAAGCCCATGGATTTCGGTCTGCTGGCCTCGGCGCCGTGGTTCGGCGCACCGGCCTTCGCCGCGCCGGTCTTCAGCGGCAACGCCATGCTGCTGATCGCCCCGGTGGCCATCATCCTCGTGGCCGAGAACCTCGGCCACATCAAGGCCGTGACGGCGATGACCGGCCGCAACCTCGACGCCTACATGGGCCGGGCCTTCATCGGCGACGGCGTGGCCACCATCGTCAGCGGCGCGTCCGGCGGCACCGGCGTCACCACCTACGCCGAGAACATCGGCGTCATGGCGGCCACGCGCATCTACTCCACCGCCATGTTCGTCGTGGCCGCGCTGATTGCCGTCGTCCTCGGCTTCAGCCCCAAGTTCGGCGCGCTGATCCAGGTGATCCCGCTGCCCGTCATGGGCGGCGTGAGCATCGTGGTGTTCGGCCTCATCGCCGTGGCCGGCGCCAAGATCTGGGTCGACAACCGGGTGGACTTCTCCGACAACCGCAACCTGATCGTCGCGGCCATCACCCTGGTGCTGGGCACCGGCGACTTCACGCTGCGCTTCGGCCAGTTCGCGCTCGGCGGCATCGGCACGGCCACGTTCGGCGCCATCCTGCTGTACGCTCTGCTCAACCGCAACGCCGCACAGCCGGTGCGCTGACCCGGCCGCTCGGCCGGATCGGGCGGCGTGGTCTGGCGGACCCTTCGCATTGCAAAAGGACCCGCCGCGCCGCGCGCCCGAGCATCGCACCGCACAACACCTTCGAGGACCGAACCTTGAGCATCTGGAAAAAACCCGTCTCCGTCGCCGAACTGACCGCCATCCACAAGGACACGGCGGTCGGCCACCTCGGCATCGAGTTCCTCGAAGTCGGCCCCGACTTCATCACCGCGCGCGTGCCGGTCGACTCGCGCACGCGCCAGCCCTACGGTCTGCTGCATGGCGGCGTGAGCGTGGTACTGGCCGAAACGCTCGGCTCCTGCGGCGCGGCCTACGCGACACCTGAGGGATTCCGCGCCGTGGGCCTGGACATCAATGCCAACCACATCAAGGGCGCCACCTCCGGCTGGGTCACCGGCACGACACGCCCGGTGCACATGGGCCGGACCACCCATGTCTGGCAGATCGATCTGCACAACGACGCGGGCGAGCTGACCTGCGTCTCGCGCATCACCATGGCGGTACTCGCACCCAAGGCGTAGTCTGGCGCGGGCCCGAGGGGGCTTTGTAAGAAGTTACACTTACATTCCTGTGCCGGCCTGCTGCGGCCCCGGGAGCGGGGTCGCAGTCCTTTGCGTAGCAGGGGGCCATCGGCGGCCGCATCATCCCCTTGGAGACCCGGGCCATGACCCTCTGGAAGCGAAACATGTCGGTTGCCGCACTCAATGCGGTGCACAAGGAAACGGCCGCCGGTCATCTGGGCATCGAGTTCACCGACGTCGGTGACGACTACCTCTGCGCCCGGGTGGCGCTGGGGCCCCGGACCCGGCAGCCCTATGGCCTGCTGCACGGGGGCGTCAGCGTGACGCTGGCCGAAACCCTGGGCACCTGCGGCGCCGCGCTGTCCGCGCCGGAGGGTGTGCGCGCGGTGGGGGTCGACATCAACGCCAACCACATCCGCGGCGTGTCGTCCGGCGCGATCACAGGCATGGCGCGGCCGGTGCACCGAGGCCGCACCACGCAGGTGTGGCAGGTGGACATTCGGAACGATGCCGGCGAGCTGATCTGCGTATCGCGCGTCACGCTGGCCATGCTGGCGCCACGCGACTGAGCTGTGCAGCGGCCGCGCTAGCGTGCCGCGCCCGGTGGCGTGCCCAGTTGCGTGCCGGGTGGCGAGCCCAGTGCCGTGAGGGCGGGCGACAGGCTGCCCCAGGCCACGTCGAAGCCCGGCGCCACCCGCTGCGGCGCTGGCAGGCCGCGGGGTGCCAGCGCGAGTTCGGTGCCGGCGATCACGCTGTCGATCACCGGTACCGGCACCGCCGGCTGGATCGCGGCCGCCATGCCTGCCAGGCCCGCACCCCCCAGGATCACGGCCTGCGCGCCGAATGCCTCGGCCGCCTCCACGCAGGCCTGGGCCAGCAACTGATGCGCCCAGACCGGGTTGGCCGCCAACTCCGCGCCCGTGGGCGCCACGGTGTGAATGCCGGCCAGTGCTTCATCCATGCCCACGGCCTGGGCCAGCCGCCGCAGCATCGGCGCCCAGCGCGCGCCGCCCGTCACGATGGCAAAGCGCCCGTGCCGCGCGGCGGCGATGAAGGCGGCCTCCGCCAGGCCGGTGACCGGCGTGCCCGCACTCTCGCGCAGGGCCAGCAGGCCCGGGTCGCCGAAGCAGCCGATCAGTACCGCGTCCGGCCACGGGCCGGGCTGGGCCAGGTGATGCGCCCACGCGTCAAGCGTCGCATGGCCGGCCACGGCATAGCTGGCCTCGCAGGCGATGTAAGGCGCGCCGAAACGCGCGGTGGCCACTGCCACCGCCACACGGGGGCCGGCCGCTGCCTGCGCATGGGTGCGCAGCAGCGCGGACACCGAGGGCGAGGTGTTCGGGTTGATGACGAGAAGGCGTCGCATGGGCGGGCTCCGGGAGGCGAGCGGGTGGCGTGTCGGTTCAGCGTGTCAGTCCCGGCGTGTCGGCTCGGTGCTTCAGTTCCGGTGCTTGAGTTCCTGCGCGGTCGTTCAGGCCGCCCGTGCAAGCAGCTGCCCGAGGTCCGAGCCGGGATCGACCGGCCCGGCGAAACGCAGCTGCGATTCGAGCTGGGCCAGATGCCCGAGCATCAGGCGCCGGGCTTCGCGCGGGTCGCGCAGGCGGATCGCATCGAGCAGCGCGCGGTGCTCGCGGCAGGCGCAGGTCGGGCTGGCGGCCTCGTCCTCACCCGGTGGTGCGCCATAGCTCATGAGCACGAGCGAGGTGCGCGCCACCAGCTCGCGCAGGATACGGCCGAGCGTGAGGTGGCCCGCCGCCTGCGCGATGTGCAGATGGAAGTCCCCCGACAGGCGGATCGCCAGCCGCGTCTGCCCGGCCGAGCGCGCGGCCTCCTCCTGCACGATGCAGGCAGTGAGCTGCTCGATGTCGTGCGCGGTGGCCGTGGCGATGAAGCGCTCCACCAGCGGCGGCTCGATCATGCGCCGGACCTCGAACACCTCGCGGGCCTCCTGCACGCTCGGCTGCGCGACCGTGGCGCCCCGGTTGGGCGTGAGCGTGACCACCTGCTCGCTCGCCAGTCGCACCAGCACCGGCCGGATGCGCGTGCGCGACACGCCGAACGCCGATGCCAGCTTGTCCTCGCCCAGCTTGGTGCCGGGCAGCAGGCGATGGTCGCGGATGGCGGCAACCATGCGCTCGTACATCTCGCCGTCCGTCGGCGTGGGCGCGGCGCTCATGCTTCACGCCCCTTGCGCTGGCGTCGACGCAGCGCCCAGCCCAGTGCCAGCGCCACGCCCATCACCGCGAACGACACCACGGTCGTCACGGTGCCCAGCGCATAGATCGAGGGCGTGGTCACGGTGGAGGTCAGCCCCTGCAGCTCAAGCGGCAGCGTGTTGACGTCGCCAATGGCCTGCGAGGTGCGGGCGATCTCGTCCCACGACAGCGTGAAGCCGAACATGCCGATGCCCACCACCGACGGCCCGATCAGGGGCAGCACCACATGCCGGAAGGTCTGCCAGGGCGTCGCGCCCAGGTCGCGCGCGGCCTCCTCGTACGCCGGGTTGAAGCGGTTGAACACCGCGAACATGATCAGCAGGCCGAATGGCAGCGTCCAGGTCAGATGCGCGCCGAGCGCCGAGGTCAGCAGGCCCAGCGCCGTGCCGTAGTTCTCGAGTGCGGTGGTGGCGTCGAGCGCGGTGAACACGGCCTTGATGCCGGTGTCGACCAGCCGGAACTGCAGGCCGATGCCCAGCGACACGATGATCGAGGGCATGATCAGGCTGGCCACGGTGACGAAGAACAGCGCGTTGCCCCCGGCGAGCTTCTTGCGGAACGCCAGGCCCGCGAGCACCGACAGCACCACGGTGCAGGCCATGACCACCGCGCCCAGCAGCAGCGAGCGGCGGAACGCGGCGCCGATGTCCACCGTGCCCAGCCCTTCGGCGAGCTTGCGGAACCAGTGCAGCGACACGCCGCGCAGCGGGAACGTGAGGCCCCCCTCCGGGCCCTGGAAGCTGAGCACGAAGATCGTGATCATCGGGCCGTAGAGGAACAGCACGAACAGTGCGAACACGGTGGCCAGCGGCCAGAAGCCGGGCGCGCGTGCGTCGGAACTGCGGGCCTGCATGTCAGGCTCGCCTCGCCGCGGGGGCCGGGCGGCGTGAGAGGTGCGTGCGGCGCAGCAGCGGTGCCATCACAGCTCCCGCCGAATGTCGACGAGGCGCGTCAGGCCCCAGATGATCATCAGCACCACGGCCAGCAGGATCACTGCGTTGGCGGCGGCCAGCGGAAACTGCAGGTACGAGGTCTGCACCTGGATGATCTTGCCGATCGAGGCGATCTGCTGGCCACCCATCACGCCGATGGTCACGAAGTCGCCCATGACGATGGTGATCACGAAGATCGAGCCGATCAGGATGCCGGTGCGCGACAGCGGCACGATCACGTTCCACAGCGTCTGCCAGCCCGAGGCGCCGCTGTCGCTTGCCGCCTCCAGGAGCGAACGGTCGATCCGCATCATGCTGTTGAAGATCGGCACGATCATGAACATCGTGTACAGGTGCACGAAGGCCAGCACCACCGAGAAATCCGAAAACAGCAGCCACTCCACCGGCTGATCCACCACGCCAAGCCCCATCAGGCCCTGATTGACCAGGCCGTTGCGTCCGAGCAGCGGCACCCACGAGATCATGCGGATCACGTTGGACGTCCAGAACGGCACGGTGCACAGCACGAACAGCAGCGTCTGCATGCCGGGCGAGCGCACATGGAACGCCAGGAAATACGCCACGCAGAACCCCAGCACCAGCGTGATCGCCCACACCAGGAAGCAGAACTTGAGCGTCGACAGATACGTCCCCAGCGTCACACACAGATCGCCGTTGTCCGTCAGCTGCGTACACCCCTCGAACTGGCTCACGTAGTTGCGCAGCGTGAACCCCGGAATCAGCTCGTACTCGTTGAAGTTCCAGAAGCTCACCATCACCGTCAGCGCCAGCGGAACCAGAAAGAACACCACAAACACCGCCGTAAACGGCGCAGCCTGCGACCAGGCGCGGGCGGTGCGCGCCGGCTGGGGAGTTGCGTGGATCGGAGTGGTGGACATGTTCATGTTGCGGTTGAAGGCCTCTTCGCGTGGACGCAAGGGGTCAGAGCGTGCCTCCCCAGGGCAAGCGAAGCGAAGCCCGTTCGTGGCCGCCGCGGACCGGCTTTGCCGGGCCGCTGGCAGCACCCCAGTGGGGGCTGGAAGGCCGCGGCTCCAGGTCTGCCTGCGCAGACCTGGACGGCCTGGAAGGGCCATTGACTCTGGCAATGGCACGGGGCGGCGCTTCGCGCCGCATCGGGGGGCGTCCATCAAGCCGCAACGAACTCATTCCACTTGCGCACCATGTACTCGTTCTCGTCCATGATCGCGTTCCAGCAGGCGATGCCGCCCATGCGCTGCTCGTAGCTGCCGCCGTCGCGCACCGCGCCTTTCTTGGCCAGCACGTCGCCGTTCGGGCTCTTGATGTCCTGCGTGGCGGGCTTGCCCTCCATCCAGTAGGCCCACTCGTAGGCCTCCATCTTGGCCTTCGCGGTCTCCAGCACGGCGCTGTAATAGCCCTGGCGGTTCAGGTAGGCGCCGGCCCAGCCGTCGAGGAACCAGTTGATGAACTCATAGGCGCCATCGAGCTTCTTGCCCGACAGCGTGGCCGGCACACCGAAGCCGGCGGCCCAGGCGCGGTAGCCTTCCTTGAGCGGCTGGAAGTTGCAGGCGATGCCCTTGGTGCGCACGGCCGTCACGGCCGGCGACCACATTGACTGGATCACCACCTCGCCCGAGGCCATCAGGTTGACCGACTCGTTGAAGTCCTTCCACAGCGCGCGGAACTGCCCGGCCTTCTTCGCTTCGATCAGCGTCTTGATGGTCAGGTCGATCTCCTTCCTGGTCATGTTGCCCTTGTCGGGGTACTTGTAGAGGCCCTTGGCCTCCACGACCATGGCCGCGTCCATGATGCCGATCGACGGGATGTTCAGGATCGCGGCCTTGCCCTTGAACTCGGGGTTCAGCAGCTCGGCCCAGCTGTCGATCGGCCGCTTGATCAGGTCGGGGCGGATGCCCAGCGTGTCGGCGTTGTACACGGTGGGGATCAGCGTCATGAACTGCGTGGGCGCGGCCGAGAACTTCTTGCTCTTCTCGCCTTCGAGGTACATCACCTTCTTGGGGGCCGTTCCCTGGTCGCCGACCTTCTTGCCGGCCACTTCGCCCTTGGTGAACAGCGTGGTGATCTTGTCGGCGTTCCTGATCTTCTTCGTGTCGATGCCCTTGAGGTTGCCGGTGGGCACGATCTTCTTGAGCGAGAAGTACTCGGTGTCGATCAGGTCGAAGCTGTTGGGCGCGGTGACGGCGCGCTTGGTCACGTCGTCGGTGGTCACGGCCACGTACTGGATCTCGATGCCGGTGTCGGCCTTGAACTTCTCGGCGATCGCCTTGTCCTGGTTCACCGCGGTGCCCAGGTAGCGCAGCACGATCTTGTCCTGCGCGTGCACGAAGGGCGCGACGCCGGTGGCCAGGATGCCTGCCGTGCCCTTGAGCAGGCTGCGGCGCTGGATGCCGGATGGCAGATCGGGGGTGTCGTCGGACATGCTGGGTACTCCTTGTGTGGATGGGGTTCGGTGGATGGAATCGGCAGGTGCTGCGTGGAGCGTGGTGTGGAAGGTGGCGCGTCAGGCGGCCAGCCGGTGCGCGGCGTCCCACGACAGGTGAACGGCCTCGCCCGGCCGGTAGGGCCGTTCGGCGAAGCGGGACTCGGGCAGCATCACCGACACCCCGGTGGGGCCGGTGGCCGTCTGCGCGTCGAGGCCCAGCAGCACATAGGTGCCCTGGTACTCCACGTCGGTGACGGTGGCGCCCATGCTGGCGATGCCCTGTGCCGGTGCGGTGGGCTCCGCCGGAGCGATGTGCATGTGGTCGTTGCGCACGGCCAGCTTGCCCGCGCCGGTGTCGATGACGTTGTGTCCGCCCATGAAGCGTGCGACGAACTCGCTGGCCGGGGCGTTGTAGACCTCGTGCGGCGAGCCGACCTGCTCGATCAGGCCGTGGTTCATCACCACCATGGTGTCGGCCAGCGCCATCGCCTCCTCCTGCGAGTGCGTCACGTGGATGAAGGTCAGGCCCAGCTCCTTCTGCCAGCGGCGCAACTCGGCGCGCATCTGGATGCGCAGGAAGGGGTCGAGCGCGGACAGCGGCTCGTCCAGCAGCAGCACGCGCGGCTGGGTGATCAGCGCGCGCGCCAGGGCCACGCGCTGCTGCTGCCCGCCCGACAGCTCGCCCGGCTTGCGCTGCGACAGATGGCCCATGGCCACGCGCTCGAGCAGGTCCTGCGCGCGCGCATGCCGCTCGGCCCGGCCGATGCCTTTCATCTTGAGCGAGAAGGCCACGTTGTCCAGCGCCGACAGGTGCGGGAACAGCGCGAAGCTCTGGAACATCATGGCCGTGCCGCGTGCGGCGGCTGGCAGGTCGGTGATGTTGCGGCCTTCCAGCAGCACGTCGCCGCTGGTCACGGATTCATGGCCCGCCACCATGCGCAGCGTGGTGCTCTTGCCGCAGCCCGAAGGACCGAGCAGGCAGCAGTAGCTGCCGGAGCGGATTCGCAGGTTGATCGCGTCGACCGCCGGCGCGCCGCTGGCGTAACGCTTGGTGAGTGCGATCAGCTCGACGGCGGCGTCCGCCGTGGGCGGGCGCGGAGAAATCGGGATGGCGGCAGCGTCCATGGCACGGGCCCATGCATGGGCCGTGCCAGGTTTTGTACGCAATCAGAAGGCCGCGTTGTGTACAGGGCGCACCGCGCTGGGGCACCCCCTTGGGCCGCAGGCCGGCCCGTGGTGCACAGCGTCAGGCCTTGCCCTTGGCCGCCTTGATCGCGGCCTCGTGCGAGGCGCGGGCGTCCTTCTTGCAGGTGATCATGGCCTCGCCCTTCTGGTCTTCGCACTTCTCGCTGGCGATGTCGTAGGCGGCGTCAGCCTTGGCCTCGGCGACCTTGCGGGCGTTCTTGTCGCCGGGCTTGTAGTTCTGTTCGAGTTCGGCACGGGCGATCTTCTCCTTGCCCTTGGCCTCCTTCTCGCAGACGTCCTTGGCGTTGTCCTTCATGGCGTCGCAGGCCTTCTTGTCGGCCTTGTAGTCGGCGGCGATCCTGTCCTTGGCGGCCTTGTACTCGTCCTTGGTCATGGCCTGGGCGGGCGCCCAGGCGGCCAGGGTCAGGGTGGTGATGGCGGCGAGCGTGGCAAAGCGGTTGTTCATGGTGGATCTCCTTCGGGTAAGTGGGGGAAGGACTCCATTGTTCGCGCCGGTTCCGCCGGCCGTGTAGGCCGGCGGCGCATGCGTCCGTCAGGAGGCCGCCCTGTTGCAGGCGGTTGCAGCGGTTTCAGGTCGGCGGCTTGAACGCCTTGCGCGCCTTGAGGGCAGGTGCCCGCGAGGCGCAGCCCTCGATGTGGTCATTGACCAGGCCCATCGCCTGCATGAACGCGTACACCGTCGTCGGCCCGACGAAGCTCCAGCCGCGCTTGCGCAGGTCCTTGGACAGCGCGACCGAGGCCGGCGAGGTGGTCTGCGCGCGGGCGGCCTCCAGCGTGAGCTTCGCGGGGCGGCCGGCCTGGGCCTGGGCCTCGTACTGCCACACATAGGCCGCCAGCGAGCCGAACTCCTTGCGAAGCTCCAGCACGCGCTGTGCGTTGTTGATGGTGGACTCGATCTTGCCGCGATGCCGCACGATGCCCGCGTCCTGCAGCAGGCGCTCGACGTCCTTCTCACCGAACCTGGCGAGCTTCGTGGCTTCGAAGTTGGCAAAGGCCTTGCGGAAGTTCTCGCGCTTGTTGAGGATGGTCAGCCAGCTCAGGCCCGACTGGAAGCCTTCGAGGCAGAGCTTTTCGAACAGGCGCCGGTCGTCGTCGACCGGAAAGCCCCATTCGGTGTCGTGGTAGTGGCGGTACAGCGGTGTGGCCTGACACCAGGTGCATCGCGGCACGCGGTCGTCGTCGGCGAGGAACAGGCCGGGCGGCACCGGCGACGGGCGGGAGGACGCTGGGTTCGGGGAGGGCATGCGGCTGATTCTAGGCAGCGCAGCCCCTGTCGCGGAGAAGGAACTGGCAGGAGCGCGCACGTCGCTGGCGGCCTATGAGGTGAACCTGCGCCGGTCCAGCCGCCGCGTGCGGCGCAGGATCGCCGCAGCCAGCGCCCGGGCCAGCCGGGCCCGGCCGGTGCCGGCCGGCAGGTCCGTTCCGGGTCTGATGTGCGCCATGGCTTCAGGCTCCTGCAGCGTCCGGCACCGCCGAACGCGGAGCCGCTGCGCCGCCGCCCAGCGCATACCAGTCGACGCGGCGGGTGGCGATCATCAGGGTGGCCAGCATGCCGAACAGCAGCAGGGCTCCGAGCAGCAGCGCATTGTTCTCGGAAGCCAGCAGGCCGTACAGCGCGGCATAGAGCAGGCCGACGAAGCCGCCGAGCGCCGCACCGCGCCGCCAGCCCTGCAGCACGGCACTGAAATACACCGACAGCAAGGCCACGCTGGCGGCCGCGCCGCCGGCATAGGCCTTCCAGAAATCCATCTTCTCCGACAGCGCCAGCAGCAGCAGGAAGAACAGCGCGATCGACAGCCCCACCAGGCCGTACTGCACCGGATGCATGCGCAGCTTGCGCAGCAGCTCGAACATGAAGGTCGTCATCAGCACCAGGCCGACGAAGAGCGCGCCGTACTTGATGGCGCGGTTGGACTGCGCGTACACATTGAGCGGCTGCGCCAGCGTGACGTCGAAGGTGTCGAGGCTGCCGCGGCGCTCGGGCTCGCTGGCCTGCTCGGCCGCCACGATCTGCCCGCGCGCGTCAGTGACGAGCGACGACACGGCCCAGCGGGCGTCGAAGCCAGCCGGCCCGACCACACGGTTCGTGGCCAGAAAGCGGCCGCCGAAACTCGGGTGCGGCCAGGCCGACTTGAGCTGCGCGGTGGTCTCGTCGGCCACCGGCGCGATGGCCAGCTGCCGCTGCCCCACCAGGCCCAGCCGCAGGTCGAACGGCAGCGGCTGGCGCCTGTCGAAGGCCTGCAGCGCCGCGCCGGCCAGCGGCGCATGCACCCCGGCGGCGAGCCAGGCGTGGGCCGAGGCGCCCGGGATGCGCTGGCCGAAGCGCAGCGTCTCGCTGCCCGCGATCAGCTGGGGCGCGCCGTCGATGCCGCGCACGTCGCCCAGGGCCAGCGCCAGCACCGGGGCGCCGAACTCAAGCGTGGAGTCCTTGACGGCGCGTTGCACGGCGGCCGGATCGAAGGGCGGCAGGCTGCCGGTGATGCGGGCCTGCAGGTTGTAGAACGGCACGGTGAAGATGCCGCGGTAGCGCTCCTGCGGCGCCAGCGTGCCCTGCACGTCCAGGCGCGTCGGGAACACGATGTGCGCCCGCTCGCGTGCGTGGCTGGTGCGCACCATGCGCAGCACCGTCTTCTCGACCTCGGTCTCGTCGCGCTCCTTCACCTTGATCTTGACGGGGCGCTCCTCCTCGGTGGTCCAGCGCTCGACATAGGGCACGACCAGCAGCGGCCCGACGACGGTCTGCGGGCCGGCGTAGGTGGCGGCCAGTTCGGTCGCCGCCTGCTCCTGGCTGTTGCCCCGCTCCTCGATGAGCGAGCCGATCTGCGACAGCGGCACGCACAGCACGAGCAGCACGGCCAGCAGCATGAGGATCTTGGACAGGGCGGAGTTTCGGAACAGTCGGAGCATGGGTGTCCTTCGGGTGAATGGAAAGGCCCCGATGCTGCGCGGCGACTGTGCGCGCCGTGTGAAGTCCGTGTGAAGCCGGCGAGCGCCGGCCGCTTCAGCCGCGCGCCAGCGGCAGCACCAGCCGGGCCACCGCCCCGCCCTCGGGCCGGTTGGCCAACGTGGCCTCGCCCTTGTGCAGGTGGGCGATCTCGCGCACGAAGGCCAGGCCCAGGCCGGTGCTGCGTCGGCCGGTGCCGGGCCGTGCGAGCGAGTAGAAGCGCTCGAACACCTGGCCCAGCGCATAGGCTGGCACGCCCGGTCCGCCGTCGCGCACCTCGATCGTCACCTGGCGCGGCCCGGCCTCCAGCGCCAGCACCACTTCGCCACCCTCGGGGCTGAACTCCAGCGCGTTGTCCAGCAGATTGCCGACAGCGCGGTGCAGCAGGAAGGCGTCGCCGCGCACCGCCAGCTCCGGCAGGGTCTGCCCGTCCTGCGGCCACGCCAGCCGCACGCGGATGCCCCGCTGCGCACCGGCCGCCTGCGCGCTGGCGGCGCGCTCGGCCAGCAGGGCCCGCAACGCGACGGGTTCGGTCTGGTCGAGCCCGCGGCGCGACTCCAGCGCGGTCAGCTCCATCATGCGGTCCACGATGTCCTGGATGCGCTGGGTCTCGCGCTCGATGTTGGCCAGAAAGCGCGCGCGCTCGGCGGGCGGCAGCGGCTCGTGCAGCAGCTCCGCCGCGCCGCGGATGGCCGACAGCGGGCTCTTGACCTCGTGCGTCAGCGTCTGCACGTAGTCGGCCGCATAGCTGCGGCCCGCCAGCGCATGGCGCAGCTCGCCGAAGGCCGAACGCAAGGCGAATGCGGCGCGGCGCAAGGCCCGCGCCAGGTCGAGCCGGCGGTGCTCGCGCACGTGGCGCACGTAGTCGCCCAGCACGCCGAAGGGCCGCACCAGCCAGAGCGAGACGAGCAGCCCGAGCACCAGCACGGCGCCACCCGCCACCAGGCCTGTCACGAGCGTCTTGCGCCGCGCCGCATCGACAAAGCGGCCGAAGCTGCGCGTGGGCTTGCCGGCCGTGACCGCTGCGACGATGGCGCCGTCGGGCGCGCGCACCGGCACGCTCACATACATCACCATGGTGGACGGGTCGTCGGCGCGGTCGGGCGAGGTGCGCGCGCCATATTCGCCGCGCAGGGCGAGCGCCACATCGCGCCAGGCCGAGAAGTCCGCGCCGGTGTTGCGGCCGGTGGAGTCGAACAGCACGCGCCCGCGTGCGTCGGTCACGCTGGCGCGCAGCTCCACCTGGGTCTTGTGCACGTCATAGATCTGCGCCGAGAAGCGGCGGGCCTGCAGGGCGGCAAACAGCGCCGGGAGGCGAGCCGCGTCGGGCGCTGCGCTGGAGCCGGGCGCCGCGCGCAGGTCCTGCTCCAGCAGCGTGGCCAGCAGGTGCGCGGTTTCCACCAGCGAGTCCTCGGCCGACTCGCGGTAGCGCGGGTCGATGTCGCTCATCGCCCGGAACATGAAGAACGCAAGCCCGGCCAGGTAGATGAGCACGATGCCCGCGAACACGCGGTTGCGCAGCGTCATGGTCAGGCCGTTGCCGTTGCCGGTGGCGTTGGCGGCCGGGGCGGCAGGTCCTCGGCCAGCGCGTAGCCGGTGCCGCGCAGCGTGCGGACCGCCTCGACGCCTGGCGCGACGGCGCGCAGCTTGGCGCGCAGCGTCTTGACGTGGGCATCGACCGTGCGGTCGAAGCTGTCGGCGCTCGCGTCCCAGACCAGGCGCAGCAGCTCGTCGCGGGTGAAGACGCGGCCGGGCCGACGCATCAGCGTGCAGAGCAGACCGTATTCATAGCGCGACAGATCGAGCGCCTGGCCGTAGAAGAAGATGCGCCGCCGCTCCTCGTCGAGCCGCAGCGGCGCGGCGCTGGCCGGTGGCGCAGCGCGCGCCGAGCGGCGAAGGATGGTGCGCACCCGCGCCGTCAGCTCACGTGGCGAAAACGGCTTGGCGATGTAGTCGTCCGCGCCCAGCTCCAGTCCCACGACGCGGTCGATCTCGTCACTGCGCGCGGTCAGGAAGAGCATGGGCACGGCCAGGCCGCCCGGCAGTGCCTGCAGCTGGCGGAACAGCTCGAATCCGTTCAGGTCGGGCAGGCCGACGTCCAGCACGGCCAGCGCCGGCGGCGCGGCGCGGAACTCGCGCAGAGCGTCGGCCGCAGTGGCGCACCACACCGGCGTGAAGCCCTCGGTCTCCAGCACGTAGCGCAAGGTGTCGGCGATGCCGGGCTCGTCTTCCACCACGAGGATGCGGGGCTTGGTGACCATGGCGCGATGTTACGGCGTCGCGCGGGCCGGGCCGGCAGGGTCGCCTCAGTGCTCGCCCGCCAGATCGTCGAGGATCGGGCAGTCGGGCCGGCTGTCGCCGTGGCAGCAGTGGATCAGGTGGCCCAGCGTGCGCTGCATGGCCTGCATCTCCTCGATGCGCCGCGCGAGGTCGGCGGCATGCTTTTCGGCAATGCGCTTGACGCTCGCACTGGCGCGGCGCCGGTTGTTCCACAGGCCGACCAGCTCGGCGATCTCGGCCATCGAAAAGCCCAGGTCGCGCGAGCGCTTGATGAAGCGCAGCACGTGCACGTCCGCCTCGGTGTAGAGCCGGTAGCCGCTGTCGGTGCGTGCCACGGCCGCCAGCAGGCCGAGCGACTCGTAGTGCCGCACCATCTTGGCCGACACGCCCGAGCGGCTGGCCGCCGCGCCGATGTTGACGGGCCAGGCCAACGCCGGGGATGCGTCGCCGAAACCCGTGCGAGCCGTGCGATCTGTACGGGATGCGCTGTGCGTGGCCATCGCGGCGGCCTTCACGCGACGGCGTAGCCTTCTTCGGCAATGGCGCGCGCCACGGCCTCGCGCGGCTGGGTGGTCTCGACCTCGACCTTGCCGGCCGCGCGGTCCACCTTGACCTGCGCCTGCGGGTCCACGGCCCTGACGGCCTGCGTCACTGCGCGTTCGCAGTGGCCGCAGGTCATGCCCTTGACGTCGAATGTCTGATTCATGCGGTGCTCTCCTGAAGGTGCGTCCGGAGCATACTGTGAACCTTGCCACGGTGGTAAGGTCAAGCGCGGCGAATCCCGCTGCTGCGAACAGGGGCATGCCGCAGCCCGGCTTGACCTTCCCATGGTGTCAGGGTTGAACATCGCTTCCATGAACACATCCGCACCCTCGTCCGACACCATTTCCATCGGCGGCATGACCTGCGCCTCCTGCGTCACGCGCGTCGAACGGGCTCTGCGCAAGGTGCCCGGCGTGCAGGAGGCGTCGGTCAACCTCGCGACCGAGAGCGCCCATGTGGTGTTCGATGCCGCCGTCGCGCCGCCCTCGCGCCTGCGCCGGGCGGTGCGCGACGCCGGGTACGAGCCGCGTTCGCCCGAGGATGGCCACGCGCCTGATCCCTCGCCCTGGGCCGGCTTTCTGCCGGTGGGCATCGGCCTGGCGCTGTCGGCGCCACTGGTGCTGCCGATGCTGGCTGACCTCTTCGGCCGCCACTGGATGCTACCGGCCTGGATGCAATTCGCGCTGGCCACGCCGGTGCAGTTCATCCTCGGCGCCCGCTTCTACCGTGCGGGCTGGCATGCACTGCGCGCCTTCACCGGCAACATGGACCTGCTGGTGGCCGTGGGCACCAGCGCGGGCTGGGGCCTGTCGATGTGGCTGTGGCTCACCGCCGACGGGGGCATGCCGCATCTGTACTTCGAAGCGTCGGCCGTCGTCGTCACGCTGGTGCTGCTGGGCAAGTGGCTGGAGGCGCGCGCCAAGCGCCAGGCCACCACCGCGATCCGTGCGCTGCATGCGCTGCGGCCCGAGCGCGCCCACGTGCTGCGCGCCACCGGCGAGGAGGAGGACGTGCCCGTCGACGAACTGCTGGCGGGCGACCGGCTCGTCGTGCGCGCTGGCGAGCGCGTGCCTGCGGACGGCACGGTGCTCGAGGGCCGCACGCAGGTCGACGAATCCATGCTCACCGGCGAATCCCTGCCCGTCGGCAAGACGGAAGGCGCCGCGCTGACCGGCGGCAGCATCAATGGCGATGGCCGGGTGATGATGCAGGTCACAGCGGTGGGCAGCGAATCCGTGCTCGCGCACATCATCCGCCTGGTCGAGGACGCGCAGGCGGCCAAGGCGCCGATCCAGCGCCTGGTCGACCAGGTCTCGGCGGTGTTCGTGCCGGTCGTGTTCGGTGTGGCCCTGCTAACACTGGCCGGCTGGCTGGTGGCGGGCGCCGGTGTGGAGGCCGCGCTCATCCACGCGGTGGCGGTGCTCGTGATCGCCTGCCCCTGCGCGCTCGGCCTGGCCACGCCGGCGGCCATCATGGCCGGCACCGGGCTGGCGGCGCAGCGCGGCATCCTGATCAAGGACGTGCAGGCGCTGGAAGTCGCGCACAAGGTCGACGTGGTGGCTTTCGACAAGACCGGCACGCTCACCGTCGGCCGGCCGGTGCTCACTGCGCTTCAGTTGCCCGATAACGATGCTGCGGCCAGCGCCGAATCCACCGTGCTGGCGGCAGTGGCGGCGGTGCAGGCGGGCAGCGAGCATCCGCTGGCGCGTGCCGTGGTGCAGGCCGCCAAGGACCGGGGCCTGGCGTTGCCGGCGGCGCGCGAGGTGCAGGCCGTGCCGGGTCGGGGCAGCCAGGGCGAGGTCGGAGGACGGACGTGGCGGGTGGGCAGTCTGCGCTGGATGAATGAGCTCGCCGTTCAGCCCGGCGCGTTGGCCGCGCACGCCGAGCGGCTGCAGGCGGCCGGCGCCACCGTCTCGATGGTGGCCGAGCAGGCCGACGCAGCGCAGGCGCCGGTCGCGCGCGCCCTGCTCGCCTTTGGCGACGAACCCAAGCCCGGCGCCGCCGAAGCGCTGGCGGCCTTGCGCGCGCGGGGCGTGCGGGTGGTCATGATCTCGGGGGACAACGAGGGCGCCGCCCGCGCCATGGGCGCGCGGCTCGGCCTGCGGCCCGAGGAGGTGATCGCGCAGGTGCTGCCCGGCGACAAGGCGGCGCGCGTGCGCGCCCTGCGCAACGGCGGCCACACCGTGGCCATGGTGGGCGACGGCGTCAACGACGCGCCGGCCCTCGCCGCCGCCGACGTGGGCATCGCCATGGGCAGCGGCACCGACGTGGCCATGCACTCGGCCGGCATCACCCTCATGCGCGGCGAGGTCGCGCTGGTGGCCGAGGCCCTCGACCTGTCGCGCCGAACCGTCGCCAAGATCCGCCAAAACCTGTTCTGGGCCTTCATCTACAACGTCGCGGGCATCCCGCTGGCCGCGCTCGGCTACCTCAACCCGGTGGTGGCCGGCGCCGCGATGGCGCTGTCGAGCGTGAGCGTCATGGCCAATGCGTTGCTGCTGCGGCGATCGCGCTGAAGGGGCAGCCCTTTCTCACTCCGCAGTTCCTTGAAGTCAGGGTCTTATGACTTTTAGGCTCATACTTTAAAAAAACTGTGCACTAAATAATTCAATTGATATGATCCGCGGCTTCATCAAGGAGGGGCGGATTCATGGGGCAAGGGTTCAGGCATTGGGTGTCAGCCGCAGGGCTGGCGTTGGCGTTGGCGTTGGCGATGGGGGCCATTCACGTGCCTGTCGCCCATGCAGGCGGCGGCGTCTCACCCACACCGGGTCAATACGTCACCCGCGCTGGCTGGCCTTACACGCCCGGCCGCGGCGCCACCTGGCAAGCCTCCTGCTCGGCGTTCTACGAGGCCAACGGCTTTGCCGCTGCCGGCTATTTCACCATGGACGCACAGCCCAGCTCCTGCGCCATGATCATGTACGGCAATACCTATCTGTACGCCGTCACGGTGGTGGAGATACCGCCCTCCTGCCCGGCCAACGCAAGCGCCATGCCGGATGGAGGCTGTGGCTGCGACGAGGGCTACGGGCCCGACGCCAGCGGCCAGAGCTGCCTCGCAGGCGGCGGGGGAAGCGGTGGCTCGGGGGGTGGCGCCGGGGGCGGCTCCGGCGGAGGTTCAGGGGGCGGAGGCTCCGGCTCGGGCAGCGGAGGAGGATCCGGCGGTGGGACTGGAAGTGGGACAGGTGGCGGCTCGGGCGGCGGCGATGGCCCGCCGGGTCCGCCCGGCTCCGAAGGCGCTCCGCCGCCTGAGCCGCCGCCCCAGGACCAGGGCGGATCGTGCTTCGGCAATCCGCTGCTTCCGGCCAGCGGCGAGAAGCTGCAGATCGAGGTCGACTTCAGCGACCCGAGCCCCGACGGGCTGGATTTCATCCGCCATTTCCGCAGCGAGCGCATGACCGGCGTCAAGCCCACGCCCCTGGCGGCCACGGGCCTGGGCAGCGCCTGGAGCCACAACCACGCCATGGCCATCCGCCTGCCCGCCACGTGGAAGCAGCGTGTGGCCCTGGTGGAGCAGGAAGACGGCAGCCTCGCCACGTTCTACAACAGCTCCACGCCTTCCGCGCAACTGCCCGGGGGTGTCTGGACCTCGCCCAACAGCGCCGACAGCCTCAGCTACGACGCCGGTCGCTGGACCTATCGCCGCGCTGCGGACGACAGCGTCTGGCAGTTCGACACGCGCGCCTCCGGCATCCGGCTCGCGAGCATCACGCGGCGCGGCGGCTGGCAGACCCGCTATGCGTACGACGGCGAGCAGCTCGTGCGCGTCACCGGCCCCTTCGGCCGCAGCCTCGCCTTCACCTACGGCGCCAGCGGCCAGCTGCAGGGTGTTGCGACGCCTGACGGCAGGACCCTGCGTTACGAGCACGACGCGCAAGGGCGGCTGGCCACGGTCACGCAGACCGACGGCACCCGTCGCAGCTACGCCTATGAGAACGCCGCCTGGCCACTCGCTCTGACGGGCATCGTCGACGAGCGCGGTGTGCGCTTTGCCACCTTTGCCTACGACGCGCTCGGCCGCGGCATCCTGAGCGAGCATGCTGGCGGTGCCCTCCGCTATGCAGTGAGCTATAGCGCGGACGGCGCCAGCATCACCACGCCACTGGGCGGCCAGCACCAGTACCGCTACGGCCTGGCCGGCGGCGTGCGCTCCGTCGCCAGTGCCAGTGCAGCCCTCGGCAGCGGCCTGCAGGGCGACGCATCCACGCGCATTCAGAACCCTGACGGCACCATCGCGTCGGAGACCGACTTCCTGGGCATCACCACCGCCTGGACCTGGGACGCGGCGCGGCGCCTGCCCCTGGCCCGGACCGAAGCAGCCGGCCGTGCCGAGGCGCGCACCGCCCGAACCGAATGGCATCCCAGCTTTCGGCTTCCCGTGCGCGAGGAAGAGCCGGGGCGCGTCCGCAGCTTCAGCTACGACGCGCAGGGCCGGCGCCTGTCCGAAACCGTCACCGATACCGCCAGCGGCACCCAGCGCCATCGCGCCTGGACCTACAACGAGCAGGGCCTGGTCGCCACGCACACGGACGCGCAAGGCGCCCTCTGGCGCTACGCCTACGACGCCGTCGGCAACCGCACGGGCGTGACCGACCCGCTCGGGCGCACGACACGCTACACCCACGACGCCGCAGGCCGCGTCACCAGCCAGGTCGAGCCTTCGGGGCGCGTCACCACCTGGGTCTGGGATGCGCGCGGGCGCCTGGTGGCGCAAAGCCGAGGCGAAGCCCCGCAGCAGGAGACCACGCAATGGACATGGTCCGCCAGCGGCCAGCTCGCGCGCGTCGTCCTGCCTTCAGGCCTTGCGGTGGACTACAGCTGGGATGCAGCACAGCGCCTCATCGCGGCGCAGGACAACCGTGGCAACCGCATCAGCTACACGCTGGACGCCGCCGGCAACCGTGTTCGCGAAGAAGCGCGCGATGCCTCGGGCCAGCTGGCGCTCGTCACGGTGCGAACGCTCAACCTTCTCGATCAGCTCGAGGCCGTGCAGGGCGCGCAGGGGCAGACCACCCGCTGGAGCTACGACGCCAACGGACAGGCCCTCAGCGAAACGGACCCGCTCGGCCAGGCCATACGGCAAAGCCGCGATGCCCTTCGCCGCCTTGCCACGACCACCTTTGCCGACGGCCAGCAGGCGCTCTACACCTGGGACGGCCTGGACCATCTCACCGCCCTCACCGACCCCAAGGGCGTCACCACCGCCTACGGCCGCAACGCCTTCGGCGACGTCACCGCCGAATCCAGCCCCGACATCGGCACCGTGCGCCACGAGCATGACGCGCGCGGCGACCTCATCCGCAGCACCGACGCACGCGGCGTCACCACCGTCTGGGAGCGCGACGCCCTCGGCCGCCCGCTGCGCGTCACCCGCAGCGGCGCGGGCCTTGCGGAGCACGTCACGCGCTACACCTGGGACGCACAGCGCTCCGGCGAGCTCAGCCGCATCGACGACCCCTCGGGCAGCACCGAGTACAGCTACGACGTCCTCGGCCGCCTCGCCAGCCGACGCCAGACCGGAAACGACGACCCGCGCCGCCCCACGGTGCTGGAGACGGCCTACGCCTATGAGCGCGGTGAGCTGGCGGCCGTCAGCTACCCGAGCGGCCTGAAGGTCATGTACCCGCGTGATGCGAGCGGGCGCATCACCGGCGTGAAGTTGCAGATGCCGGGCACCACGCCGCCGGCGACGACCGCGACCACGACGGTGGGCGCCGTCAACACACGCAGAGTCCAGGCGCCGGTCGACTTCGTCACCGACCTCACCCACACCGCGCTCGGCCAGCCCCGCAGCTGGCGCTGGAGCAACGGAGACAGCGCCAGCCGCAGCTTCGACGCCGACGGGCGCATGGTCAGCACCGAGTTCAGCCGCTACAGCTACGACGCGGCCGGGCGCATCACCGGCATCGAGCAGGACCTGTGGGTCGGCGCCGGGGAGCCCGCAGGGACAGGTACGGGTACCGGCACGGTTGCGGGTACGGGCATCAACACCCGCGGGGCTGCCGCTGGCAGCACACCCGTCAGCCCACCCAGCAGCGCCACCATCCTCCCGCCCTGGCAAACCTCGCTGCGCTGGGCGGCCGACTACGACAGCCGCAACCGCCTCACCGGCCTCACCCTCCAGAGCGGCCCGGGCGCGAGCGTGCGCTACAGCTACGACGCCAACGGCAACCGCCTGAGCGCGCGCAGCGAGCGTTCCGCCGAGATCGACCTCGGCGCCGAATTCACCGCAGTTGACGAGGGTGCCGTCACCGACCAGAGCCAGCGCATCGAGCCGGCCAGCAACCGCTTGCTGGGCCTGAGCCAGACCGTCACCGCCACCCGCGCCGGCGCAACCGTGAGCGTGGCCAGCAGCCAGGTCAGCCACACGCTCGACGAGGCCGGCAGCCTCGTCAGCGACGGCCTCACCCGCTACAGCTACGACGCGGCCAACCGGCTGAGCCAGGCCCGGGTGCTCTACCACGGCGAACCCCATGTCGTGAGCTACCGGCACAACGCCCTGGGCCAGCGCGTGTTCACCAGCGAGCCCCGGGCCGAGGCTGTGGCTGCAGCAGACGCAGCCGCCTCATCCGCAGCCGCCTCATCCGCTGCCAGCGCCGAAGGCTTCATCGCCTGGCTCACGCGAACGCTTGCTGCGCTGACCTCCCTGACCCGCCAGAACGAGCCCGGCATCCCGGCCGTCCTCGGCACTGCCCACACCTACGGCGACGGCCCCCTGCCCGCCTGGGCACTCCTGGGCGACTACGACAACGGCACGGCCGCCGGTGCGGGCTCCAGCGAATACATCTGGCTGCCCACCGACGACGGCAACGCCATCCCCATCGGCATGGTCCGCAACGGCAGAACGTACGCCATCCACACCGACCACCTGGGCACCCCGCGCCTGATGACCGACGAGCAAGCCAGCCCGGTCTGGCAATGGCCTTACAGCGCCTTCGGCGACACCCCGCCAAGCGGCCCGCTGCAGGCCACCTACCGCCCGCGCCAGAACAACGCCAGCCGCTCCACGCTGCTCAAGGCGACAGCGCCGCAGCAGGTCCTGGCGTTGCGGTTTCCGGGGCAGGTGCATGACGCGGTGATGGGGGTGGAGCACAACTTCCAGCGGGAGTACGGAAAAGAAGGCCGATACACCCAAGCCGATTCGACCGGCATGCGAGGAGGCTGGAACCGGTTTGCCTATGTTGAGAATGATCCAATCAGCTTCGTTGACCCTGAAGGGTTGCTGCTCATGTCTACTGTAGGAGGTCTGCAACGCAACACGACGCTTGACCAAGCTGCAACCTACGGTGCCCCGGGCAATGCGGCCGCAGCGGCCGGGATGGCAACAGCGGCAGCAGGGGTGGCGGGCTATGGTGCTGGTACACGAGTGGTGACGCCCTTGTTGCGGGATATCATCACTGGGCGCGAGTACAAATTCGGAGATGACTTCCGAGCAGCTCCTTGGGGAAATCGCACAGGCCATGAGCTTGGGCGCTGGCCTCACTATCACCGGCGAGGAACTGATGGCCAAGGCAACACGATTCCAGGCCAAGGGATTGGACGTCATAGACCCTGGGAAATGAAATCCACTGACACCAACATGTGCCATCGCTTCTGATCGCGACATGCGCTACTTTGTGATCGAAGACGGGTTGGATGTTTCGGCCTACGACTCATTGGAGTCGGCGGTTCGCGCCATCGAGCCTGAAGATGTCCTTCGCGTGAAGTTGTTTGACGAATGGGGCAATGAGCATCCTCTTTCAGTCGAGCGCAGACAAGTTCGATTTCTTGGAATTTGGCCTACCGCCGTTGCTTCGACGACGGCCAGTACTTCTTCGAACGCGGCGGCGCTCGAATTTGAAACCTGCCTGCGCGAGTACGCACGCAAGGCGACCAATCTGCCATCGGACGTGGACTTACCCCGATTGGTCGACTTGATTGCAAACTATCAGGGCATTCCGCGAGGAAAATCTCCAACCACCCCTTAGGTCGCTACAACGGAAAGGTTTGTACTCGCGATGTACCGCTCGTCATTACGGGAGCTGACATTCTGATAGGCGCCGGAATCGGCACGGTCGCTATGACCTTGCCCTCGAAAAACGGATTCCTTGCTGAGGTGTAATTTGGCAAGGAGAGAACTGAGATGGCAAAGAAGCAGAGCGCGCGATACACGCTGGAACTCAAGCTGGAGGCGCTGAAGCAGATCGGCGCGGGGCAAGGCGCGGCGAGTGGTCGATCTCGCTGCAGTGCGATCTGCTGGGCGTCAGTGCCAGCGGCTTTCATCAGTGGAAGCAGCGCAAAGCAGCCAAGGAGATGGAAAGGCTATACACAACAGACCGGCGGATTCCTATTCACGAAAACCAATGGGTTCTTGCAAATGACAGGATTTCATGTTTCGTTCAGAGCGCGCCACCCAGATCTCGATCTGAGGTTACGCTGGAAAAGGTCCACCGAGAGCTCGTCTGATGCGTTGAGCAGAGAATGAAGCAACAAACACTCCCCACAGCAGCCAACAAAGGCTTCGAGCAGTACCGCCGCCTTCACCAAGCGGGACGTGATTCTTGGGATGAATGAGTTCTGCTGCTGCCATGGATGAAAAGCTTCCCGGAGTTCAGTTGGCGCTATTCGAATTGATCTGGCCAGTCTTCAAATGGATTGATTCCATCCACGTGAAAACTGACTCCAGCACGTGCTTTGTGCATGTGCAAGCGGCCGAGTTGCCGGGCGCGGCAGAGCAGGACGGTTGCGAAAAGCTGATTGGTGAAATCTTCGATGCTGTCTTGGCGGGGACGCCGTTGCGTCTCAAGGTGACGCAGGTAAAACATGCCCCGGTTGAGTCGGGATATCGAGAAGCCATATCCAGAGACATCTTCAAGATGATTGCGAACGACGTAGCCCCGTGGCGGCTTGATGCTGGCCGTTGAACCTTTGGTAAAAATCAAAAACTACCCGACCGCCCACTCAGCCGCTGAGAACTGCAGGTGCGTTGGGGTGGAGTCGATTCGACTATGTGATGGGGAATCCCATGAGCTTCACCGATGCCACCGGGCTGCTGTTCGAATCCACAGTCGGGGCACTCAGGCGTAGATCATGAAACTACTGCTGTCAAACAACAAACAAGTTGGTGCGGCTCGGGGCTTGCGAGGCGCGGTGAGCTATCACAGCCTTGCGGCTGTCGAGCTGGACCAGCCAGGATCTGCCTGGTACATCACCTCTGGTGATATGACGCTTTGCTGTGGGCAAGACCAATGGCGTATCGACGTTTCCCGGGTCAGTGTCTTGCAGCAAGAGTTTTTCATGATCGGCACCGAGCTGCTCAGCACAAGTGAGCGCATCGACACGCCACATCCGCAAGGAATGTTGCCGACCGACACGTACATGATCTGGTCTGTTCACACAGAATTCACCCACGAGCGCGTCGTCAAGGATCCATCGCCTTTGCAAGTGAATCTTGAGAAGGGGATCTACTTGGAGAACGAAACGCGAACCAACGCATTGCTGATCGTTGCACACGTTTTTCCGCATCACCTCGGTTTCTCTCGAAATATGGAGGCAATCGATGCCTACTTGGCAAATTGCACATTGCGACTGGAAGGGCTTCCGTTCGGTTGAATCCAACCCTCAATGGACGGAACTTCCCAAGGGCTCGCGCGTGAACTATCTCGAAAATACTCTGAGGGCCTCACTGGGACGTGCAATGGCCTGATGGAAGCCACACCAATGTGCCTCCAGGGAGCAATATCAATGACTTGCTTCGCTGAGTAAAGCTAATGTCGACGACGCTGAGAATCAAAGAGCCCAATCGGTTCTACTCATATTTGGATGAAGAGCACTTCTTCCGTTGGCTTCAGTCCATACCGGCTGTCGTTGACGTTGCTCGTGTGGGAGCCGATCTGCAAATCGAGCTAAGTGCCCCTATGGATGAGCCGAATCTCAGAGACCTCATCGCTCTTCTGAAGCGATACGACGTTGATCTTCGATGCCTGCGGGATTTTGCTAGCTTAGCCAATGCCTCACCACTCACCTCAGTACTGCATCTGCCGCGTGGTTCCGCTGACGCGCACGGGCGCGCCGACACCGGGCTCGGCTTCGACAAGCAGACGGCAGGCCATACCCATGTCGTGGCCCTGCAGCACGGTGAACGGCGCCGTGCCTTCACCGCGGTCGCGCAGGTAGCCGCCGAGCGCGGCGGCTGCCGCACCCGTGGCCGGGTCTTCGTACACGCCGCCGTAGGCAAACGCGTTGCGCGCGTGCACGCACGGGCCCGCACCGGCGGCGGCACCCGCGCCGGCTTCACGATGGCACAGGGCCACCGTCACCCAGCCCTGCTGCCGCATGAGACGCTGGAAGGGCTCGAAGTCGTAGCGCATTGCCGACAGCCGGGCGCGGCTGTGCAGGGGCAGCAGCAGATGGTCGGCGCCGGCATGGATGCGTGCCGCAGGCAACTGCGGGTCGAGGTCCGAGGGCTGCAGGCCCAGGCCCGCGAGCGCGGCGGACAGGGCAGGAGCGGAGACGGGTGCATGCGACGCGGGCGGCGAGCGCAGCGTCGCGCACCAGCGGCCGTCTGCCTCAAAGCCGTCGACCGAGACCTGGCCCGCGCCGATGTGGAGCGCATAGGTACCCGGGCCATGGTGCTGCGCCAGCGCGGCGCCGAGCGCGATGGTGGCGTGGCCGCAGAAAGGAATCTGCGTCTCGGGCGAGAAGTAGCGCGTGTGCCAGAGGCCCTCGGCCGGCGCGGCGAACACCGTCTCGGAGTAGCCGGTGTCGGCCGCGACGGCCTGCATGCGGGCTGGCTCGGGCAGCGCGTCACACAGTACGACACCGGCCGGATTGCCGCCGATGTCGCACTCGCTGAAGGCGGCGATGTGCAGGAGCTTCATCGGCCGGGCGCGCGCGTCGCGCGGGCAGGCGGTGCGGGACGGGAGAGGGCGGGTGGCATCCCGACGATTGTGCGCGAGCCAGGCGCACGGTCACATGAATATGCGGGCACTACGCATGAACCGTGTTCGGGTCCGCGCCCGCCGGCGCCTGCACATGCTGCGGTTCCTGCGCCAGTTCCGCCGCGCTCGCCAGCACCCACTCGATCACGCGGCGCACGTCCTCGCCCGGGTTCTTGTCGGCCTGGATAAGCCAGCAGTGGCAGGGGCTCACGCTGCGGTCGGTGGCGTCGCCCAGCACGGCAAGCTGGCCGGAGGCGATGAGCGGCAGCACCAGTTCAAGCCGCCCCAGGCCCACGCCCTGGCCAGCCACGGCGGCCTGAACCATCTGCTCGTACTGGTTGAAGTGCAGCACGCCGCGCGCCTGGGTCGCGTTCAGCCCCCGTGCGGCGAGCCACTCGCCCCAGTGCAGCCAGGGGCGGCCGTTGACGTCGAACTCCAGCAGCGTGAGGCGCTCCAGCTCGGCCCGCGTGCGGATGGACTGCAGCCCGAGCGAGGGACTCGCCACCGGCGCGAGCGTTTCGCCGAACAGCTTGATCGCGCCCAGCGGCGCCTGGCGCTCCGCGCCATAGCGGATGGCCAGGTCGAGGTCGGAGCCGAGGTCGAGCACGGCATTGCTGGCCACCAGGCGCAGGTCGATCATCGGGTGCGCCTGCTGGAAGGCGCCCAGCCGCGGCAGCAGCCAGAGGCTGGCCACGCCGGTGCTGGCGGTGAGCGTCACCGGCCGGCGCCGCGCCGGCCCGAGCAGGGCCAGCGCCTCCTGCAGCTGGAGCACCGACGCGTCCGCCGCGCGGAACAGGCGGTGCCCCTGCTCGGTGAGCATGAGGCTGCGAAAGCCCCGGTGGAACAGCGGCACGCCCAGGATGTCTTCGAGGGTGCGGATCTGCTTGCTGATGGCGGACTGCGTGAGGCACAGGTCGTCGGCCGCCTGCGTCACGCTCATGCGTCGCGCCACGGCGACGAAGCCCTTGATGAGGTCCAGCGAAGGCAGGCGTACGAGAGGCAGCATGGGCGGTCAGGTGCGGATGGGTCGCCCCATTATGGGCAGCACCGCGCTCGCGTGCTGACAAGGGGCTTTCCATCCGGCCGCGTGTGCTGCGGCGCCGTCCTCAGGGACGCAGGACCGTCGCGCCGACGGTGCCTCGGCTCTCGAGCGCGCGATGCGCCAGCGCCGCGTCGCGCAGGGCAAAGCGCTGCCCCACGTTCGCCTGGACCGCGCCGCTGGCCAGGGCGCCGAACAGCGCGGCCGCAGCGGCTTCGAGGTCTGCGCGCGGGCCGATGTAGTCGCCGAGCACCGGGCGCGTAAGGAAGAGCGAGCCGTTCGTGGCCAGCTGCGCCACGGTGATGGGCTCGACCGCGCCGGAGGCGTTGCCGAAGCTCACCATCAGACCGAAGCGCCGCAGGCACTGCAGCGAACCGGCCCAGGTGGAGCGACCCACCGAGTCGAACACCACCGGCACGCCTTCGCCGCCGGTGAGTTCCTTGACCCGCGCGGGGAAGTCTTCCACCGCGTAGTTGATGACGTGCGTGCAGCCGTTGGCCCGCGCGACTTCGGCCTTGGCGTCGCTGCCGACCGTGCCGATCACGTTCACGCCCAGCGAGCGCAGCCACTGGCAGGCGATCAGGCCCACGCCGCCGGCTGCGGCATGCCACAGCACGGTCTCGCCCGCGCGCACCTTGTACGTGCGGTGGATCAGCGAGTGGACGGTCATGCCCTGCAGCAGGCATGCCGCTGCCGCTTCGTCGGACACACCGTCGGGCAGCGCCACCACGAGCTGCGCGGGCAGGATTCGGGCCTCGGCGTACGCGCCCGGCGGCCCGCCCGCATAGGCGATGCGGTCGCCCGGGCGCACATGGCTCACGTCCGCGCCGACGGCTTCCACCACGCCCGCGCCTTCCACGCCCAGGCCGGAGGGCAGCGGCAGCTTGTACAGGCCGGTGCGGTGATAGGTGTCGATGTAGTTGACGCCGATGGCGGTGTGCCGCACGCGGACGGTGCCTGCGGGCGGGTCCCCGATCGGCACCGTCTCCCATTGCAGGACCTCGGGTCCGCCGTTGCTGTGAATCCTGATCGCCTGGGTCATGGTGTGCTGGGTCATTCGTGGTTCAAGTGGGAGGGAAGAGGCTTCAGACTTCACCGGCGGCCTCGATGTCCTTGAGGTGCTGGCGAAAGCCGAGCGCCGGATCGGCCTGGCGCTTTTGCAGGTAGCGCGCGAACTGCGTCTGGTCCCGGTAGCTGCGGCCGGCGCGCATGGCGGCCAACTGGCGGGCCTCGGTGGCGCGGTAGGCGGTGGCCGCCTCCACGATGGCGCCAAGCCGCTCGCGCGGCAGGAACAGCACGCCGTTGGCGTCGGCCACCACCACGTCGTCGGTGGTGATGGCATGCGTGCCGAAGCTCGCGCGCTCGAACACGTCGGGCGGGCGCACATGCAGGCGCTGCGGGCCGGTGGGCAGCGATCCCATGCTGAACACCGGAAAGCCGATCTCCGCCAGCTCCTGGCTGTCGCGGTGCAGGCCCCAGATCACGAAGCCGGCGAGGCCCGCAGCGCGCGCTTCGAGCAGCACGATGTCGCCGATGCAGGCTTCATCCTGCCGGCCGCCGTTGTCGATCACCATCACGTCGCCGGGCTGCGCGTGTTCGAGCGCCTCGAAGAAGATGTCGATGCTGCCGACATGGCGCACCGGCAGCGCGCGGCCACGGCAGGCCATGCCCGGCGCCAGCGCCTGCACCTGCGGCGGCGCGAAGCGGATGGGAACGCCGCAGCGCAGGCAGCCGTCGGCCAGGTGCGGGCCGGTCAGGGTTTGCAGTTGTTGCATCAACGGATCGGTCACGTGGAAGTCTCCTCGGTAGGGTGTGGAACGAGGGCGCAACGGTATCGCCTGCGCGGCACCGATGGGTTGACTTCTCCGAGCGGCGCGCGGGAGCGCGCGGAATGCGTCGGGCCGCAGCTCGCGCGTCAGCGGATCTCGCCGGCCAGCGCCCGTGCGCGCAGCCGCGCCGGGTGCGCGATGTCGATGCAGCCGTAGCGCAGGCTCAGCTCGCCCTGGCGGCGCAGGGCATTGAGCGCGGCATTCGTGCGCTGGCGGGACAGGCCGAGGAAGTCGGCCAGCTGCGACTGCGTCAGCGCCAGCGTGAAGCGGCCGCCAAAGGCCGATCGCGGCTCGAACAGCCCGGCCAGCGCGCAGGCGATCACCGCGTTGATCGGCACGGTGCGTGCGCCGCGCTGCGGCAGGCGTGCCAGCGATTGCACCGCCTCCAGGCGCTGCGCAAGCTGCAGACCGACGAAGCGGGCGAAAGCCGGCTCCTGCCGGAACAGCTCATGGAACAGCGCAGCGGGCACCGACACGGCCACGCAGGTCGACCAGGCCGTTGCGGTGCGATCGGCGCGGGCGTGCGCGAGCAGCAGCTGTTCGCCGTACCAGGCACCGGCGGGCAGCCCGGCGCCCGTCCTGCGGCTGTGGGCTGGTGCCAGCGCAACCAGGCCCGACAGCACGCCCCACCAGTGGGTCATCGGCCGGCCCTCGCTGAACAGCAGGTCGCCCTGCGCCACGCAATGCGTCTCGGCACTGCGCAGCACCCTGCGCCGCGCGCCGGCCGACAGCGTCGCCAGCCAGGGTGCGTCGGCAAGCGCGTGCGCTTGCGCGAGGTGGCGCGCTTCGCGCGGTGCCGCGTCCCCCGGCGCGGCGGCCGACGGCCGGGGGCGGCGGGCCTGGGGCGATGCGGCGCGTGGGCCCAGCAACTGCGCCGCGATGCGGTCCATGGCCGGGGCGCAGCTGGCAGCCGGGGCCACGTCCGCGGAGGCTCCAAGCGATGCGTCGGACGATGCGCCGATGAAGGCGCCTGGCAAGGCAGCGCGAAGGGAGGCGTCGGGCAGGGCGGGCACGGTGGGCAGGGATGAGGTGAGAGACGCGGGGAGGGTCGAGATGAAGGTCGGGGTGAACGTCGAAATGAAGGTCAAGGCATGGGGCGCGGCCGCGGGTACGTCGTGCCGGCCCGCCGGCTGTGCCTCATGCCGCATCGAGCCATTGTGTCGAGCCAGCGGGCCGCTGGCAGGCGTCGCAACGGACGCCGATCAGGCCATTCGGGACAGCGCGGCGCCCGCACCGGGCTTCGCGAAGCTCCGCCACGCTCCCCCAAGCTGCGGCGAAGGAAAAGGCTCAGCCCTTGAGGCCGCGCGCGGCCAGGGCCCGGATGTCCCCGGTGGAGGCGCCGCGCGCGCAGGCCGCGCCGATCACGCGGGTCGACTCGCTCAGGGCATGGCGATCGCTGTCGGAGCCTTCGGCCTGCAGCACCGTGGTCTCGATGCCCAGCGTGCGCAGCCGCTCGGCCAGCGGCTGCTGCGTGGCCCAGGGCACGTTGCGGTCGGCCGGATCGCCCAGCACGAACACCCGCAGCGCCGGATGGACCTCGCGGCGCAGATGATCCACCGGTTCATAGGAGTCGTCGTGGCCCGTGATGTCGGTGGTCTGCCCGAGCAGGCGCCAGCGCATGCGCGGCGACGACACGGCAGAGGCCGGCACGGCGCAGACCACGTCGGTGCGCCATCCGATCAACGCGGCGACCGTGTGGCCGCCGCCGCTCAGGCCCGTCAGCACCCAGCTGCCAATCCCCAGGCGCGCTTTCAGCGCGTCCAGGCCTGCCGACACCAGCCGTGCCTCGGCCTCGCGCCGGCGGTCGCGGTGATCGCCCGACGCGCCAAAGGTGCCGGGCCGCGCGAGGAACAGCAGAGGGACGCCCACCCGCTGCTGCATCTGCGCGACCAGCTGGCCGAGGCGCGACGGGCTCAGGCGGGTGTAGCCGGCCGCCGGCTGGCCGAAGCTCAGCTGGTCGGGCGGCAGATACACCATGACGGGCTGCGGCGCACCCTGCACCAGGCCCGCTGTCCAGTACCGCAGGCACTCGGCGCCATGCGCGCCGGCATCGGCCCACACCGCGCCCTCGATCGCGTCGCACTGGGCCCGTGTGGCCTGCACGCCGGCGGTCAGGGCCGCTCCCGCGAAGTTGTCATCGGTGGCAGGCATCGGCAGGCGGTGGGCTGAGGCCAGACCCCAGCCCAGCGCCAAGCCGATCGAAGCTGCCCAGGCTGCCCAGGTGGCGAATCGCATGCTGTCTCCTTCGCGCAAGCTGGGGTGCATTGTGCTCGCCCGCGCCGCCCACCGCGACATTGACGCCCGCAGCGTGCAGCGGCGACACATCGCGCCCGGGCCGCCGCCTCGTTTATGCTGGCAGCCCGCCCACTGCGGCGCGCCAGCGCCGTGACCCGGACCGACCCGCCATGCCCGACCTCACACCGATCGAACTCAAGGCCTTCGTGCCGGCACGCGACTTCGCGCTGTCGCTGCGCTTCTACGCCGACCTCGGCTTCACCATCGCCTGGTCCAGCGAGGACATGGCCTATCTGCATGCAGGCCCCTGCCGCTTCATGCTGCAGCGCTTTCACGTGCCGCAGCATGCCGAGAACTTCGTGATGCACATGCTGGTCAAGGACGTGCAGGCCTGGTGGGACCATGTGTGCGCGGTGGACCTGCTCGCGCGCTACGGCGTGCGCGGCGGCCCGCCCGAGGACCGGCCCTGGGGCATCCGCGAGTTCCACCTGCTGGACCCGAGCGGCGTGCTGTGGCACATCGGCACCGTGGTCGACGGCACGCCCGTGGGCAGCGCCTGAGGCGCGGCGCGCGGCAGCGGCCCGATCTCACGTCATGACCCAGGCGCTGCTGTCGGTCTTCGTGCTGCACTGGCTCGTGCTGGTGACGCCGGGCGTGAACTACGTTTTGCTGGCCAGCCTGGCCGCGCGCGGTTCGCGGCGGGCAGCGCTCTGGGCCGCGGTGGGCATCAGCACGGCGACCCTGGTGTGGGCCACGCTCGCGGTGGCCGGCGTCGATGCCGTGTTCCGCCACCATCCGCTGCTGCGGCGCGGGGTGCAGGTGGTGGCGGCGGCGTATCTGCTTTACGCGGCCGTGCGCATGCTGCGCGCCAGCGCGGGGGCTGCGACCGTCCTCGATGTGGGAGCGGAGCGCCGTACCGCTGACGCTGGCGGGATCGCTGACGGCGCGGCCTACCGCATGGGTCTGGCCACCAATCTCGGCAACCCCAAGCCCATCTTTTTCTTTGGCAGCCTGTTCGTGTCGCTCCTGCCGCCGACGGTGTCAACCGGCATGCTGGTGGCCTGCGTGGTCATCGCCGTCGCCAATGCGCTGACCTGGCATCTCGTGCTGGCACTGGCCCTGTCGAACTCGCGCATGCGGGGCTTGCAGGCGCGCCACGCGCGGCGCATCGGGCAGATGGGCGCGCTGGCCATGGCCCTGCTCGCGCTGTTCATGCTGGGGCAGGTGGTGCTGGAACTGCTCTGAGATCCGCAGCCCGGCGGATGCATCCGCCTGAGCTCACTGGGGTGGAAACTGCGCCCGCTCACTGCGGCGGAAACATCGGCCGGAAGAACGTCCGCTCATAGCTCAGAAAGCATTGCGTCTCCTGCGCGTAGCGAAAGGCCGCCTGGCAGTCCGGATCGGCGAAGGACCGGTTGCGGTAGTCCTCATAGGCCGCCAGGGACGGAAACGAAAACAAGCCCAGCGCGATGTTGCTGGCACCCTCGGACGGCAGAAAGTAGCCGTGGTGCGTGCCGCCGAATTTGGCGAGCAGGCCGAACCACAGCTGCAGGTAATGCTCGAACTCCTGGATGCGCGCAGGGTCGATGACGTAGCGGATATGGCAGGTGATCATTCGATGCTTTCGGATGAAGAGGAGGAGGCAAGCGGAACTCGATCGGGGACGGGACGGGACGGCCGGCTTGGCGCTGCCAGCGCCTTTCAGCCGCGCTGCGCGAGCGCGATGGCGGCCGGCAGCAGCTTTTGCCGCAGCAGCCGCGTGGCGTGGCCGCGACCCTGGCTGGCCGGCGTTGCAGGCGAGGTGATGGCGATCACCGTCTTCAGCGCGGGCGACACCCAGATCAGCTGGCCGCCCCAGCCGCTGGCAAAGAAGGTCGGGCGCGGCTCGGCCGAGGGCAGGATCCACCACAGGTAGCCGTAGGGCATCGACACGGGAGGGCCGCCCGGGTTCTGCACGCGCGTGGACTGCACCACATGCTCGGCCGGGATGATCTGCTGCTCGCCCCAGCGGCCGCCCTGGAGCATGAGCTGGCCCAGGCGCGCCATGTCGGCGGTGCGCAGAAACAGTCCGCGTTCGAGCCCGGGCGGGCGCAGGCCCAGCGGCTCGACCAGGGCCTGGCCGGCCCAGGCGGCCAGCGGCATGCGCACCGCGCGTTCGAGAGCCGCCACGAGCAGGGGGACTGTGCTGTTGTCGTAGGCAAAGCGCTCGCCCGGTGCGAAGGCCATGGGGCGCTGCCAGGCCGCCTGGGGTGCCAGCGCCGGCGCGTTGCCGCGCGGATCCTGGACGGCGAAGCCGGCGGTCATCGTGAGCAGATGGCGCAGCGTGATGCCGCCGCTGCGCGGATCGGCGTTCAGGCCGCGCCATTCGGGCACGAGCTGCAGCAACGGCATGTCCACGCTGCCCAGGTGGCCGCGGCCGATCGCGATGCCCACCAGCATGGACAGCAGGCTCTTGGCGACGGATTGGGTGTCGCGCAGGCGCTGCGCGTCGCCGTCGCGGTGAAAGCTGTGCGCCGTGCGGCCCCGCCACAGCATGACGAGACTGTCGATGTCGGAGAAGTCTTGCTGCAGCGCCTCGTCGAGGCTCGCGGACAGGGCCGCGTCGACCGACGCGTGAGGCTCGGCGGACTCGGTCGACGCAGGGGCCAGTGCAGACGCCGGGGCGCGGGCAGGGGCACCGGCCGGGGCAGGTCCGCCGCCCGACCCGGCGGCTCCGCTTGCACGGTCGGCCAGCCACCAGACGGCAGCGGCGCCGAGGGCGCGACGTCTTGAGAAGGGGGCGGTGCTCACGACCTGACTCTGAGGGCCGACCACCGGCGCGTCAACGGAGAGTTCGTCACGCCACCGGCGACGATTTTTCATGCGCTGCGGCGCGGGTCCTCACGCCGTGAGGCAGTGGCGCGGCAGGGGCCATGCCAGCGCCTTGACCCGCATGAGCAGCTGCAGCTTGGCCGGAAAGTCCTCCTCCATCCATGAATTGCGCCACCGTCGCTGCGCCGAAATGTCATCCGCCGGCGCCGCGCGCCGGGCGCCGCACGCAGCCACAATCGGAGCGCTTTTCCTTGTCCCTCATCACACAGGCGGTCCATGCAGTCGGCGTCCGGCAAGAATCTGATCCTCGGTCTGGCCGCGCTGGTGGCCACGGTGATGTTCTTCACGGCCTTCGTGGTGGCCACGCGTGCGGGGGTGCGAACGCAACTCGGCCCGTGGGACCTGACGGCGCTGCGTTTTGGCGTCGCCGCGCTGCTGCTTCTGCCGGTGTTCGCCAGGCACCGCCTGCTGGGACTGCGTTGGCACGACGCGATCGTGCTGGCGCTGTGCGGCGGTGGCGGGTTTGCGCTCACGGCCTATGCCGGGATCCAGCTGGCGCCGCCGGGCCACGGCAGTGCGCTGCTGCACGGCACGCTGCCGCTGTCGACGCTGGTGCTGCAGTCGGTGCTCGGCCGCCGGGCGCCGCGCCTGGCCCAGGTGCTGGCGGTGCTTGTGATCTGCAGCGGCATCGCGTTGCTTCTGGTCGATGCGGCCACGCTGCAGGGCCACGGCGGCGGCGCGGGCCGCGAGCTGACCGGGCAGGCGCTGCTGCTGGGCGCGTCGCTCCTGTGGTCGAGCTATGGCATGGCGGCCGCGCGTCTGCAGGTGCCGCCCTTGCCGGGCGCCGCCCTGGTCGCCGTGGTCTCGTGCGCGCTCTACCTGCCGGTGTATGGCCTGACGCGCCTGGCGGCGGCGACGGGCCAGGGGCCGGACCTCGGTCTGCATGCGCTGGCCGGCCTGTCCTGGCACGACATCCTGCTGCAGGCCTTCATCCAGGGGGTGCTGGTGTCGGTGGTGGGCAACATCGTGTACATCCGTGCTGTGCGGGTGCTGGGCGCGTCGCGCGTGGCTGCGGGCCTGGCCGTCACGCCGGGCGTGGCGGCGCTGGTGGCCTGGGCCCTGCTGGGCGAGCAGCCCAGTGCGGTCGCGCTGGCCGGCGTGGCGCTGGTCATGACGGGCGTGTTCTGCGCCTCGGTGGTGGCGCACAGGATGGCGCAGGGTGTATCGCAGAGCGGGTCGCAGCGTGGGTCGCAGCGTGAGCTCAGGCCCTGATCCTCCCCTGTCCGCCCCGCGCCCTTCAAGCCTGCTCGATATGGAACTGCGTCACCTTCGTTACTTCGTTGCGATCGCGCAAGAGGGCAGCTTCCTGGGCGCGGCCCGGCGGCTGGGTGTGTCGCAGCCGCCCCTGTCCACCCAGATACGCGATCTGGAGCGTGAACTGGGCACCGCGCTGCTGCATCGTTCCTGGCGCGGTGCCACGCTCACGCCCGCCGGTGAAGTGTTCCATGCCCATGCCTGCGCGCTGCTGGCTTCGCTGGACCTGGCCTGCCGGGCCACACGCAGCGCTGCGGCCCTGGCCCCGTCGGCAGGCGCGCTCCACGAGCCGGCGGACGGGCCGGGCGAGCCTGCGCTGGCAGGGGCGCAGGCAGGGTCCATTCAGGCGTAGGGTGTGCCGTCCTTGTGCAGGAACCGCCAGCCGTCGCCCTTGCGCTCGGCGCGCAGGTCGTCGTCGGGGTAGGTGGCGCTGTCGCCGGGGGTCCGGTCGCCGATCTCCAGATAGGTGGCAGGCAGCGCGCTGCGATTGACCAGGTGATGCGCCTGGCCCGTGCCGTGCGCAAAGCCTGCGCAGTCGCCGGGCGCCAGCAGCGTCTCGCCGGCATCGGTCACGAGCGTCGGCGTGCCCTCCAGCACGTAGATGAATTCGTCCTGCAGTGCATGGGCGTGGCGCAGGGCCGACGCGGACTGCGGCGCGAGCGTGGTGAGGTTCACGCCGAAGTTGCGCAGCCCGAACAGGTCGCCCAGAGCCCGCTTGGTGCGGCCCGCCATGCGCGAAGCAAAGGGCTCGGGGTACTGGCTCGGCCTGCGTCGCACGGGGGCGTCCGCCGCGCGCAGCGACACCGGTGCGCCCGCTGCGTCGGTGCTGCCGGAGGAGCCCTTGGTTGGCCTGTTGGACGGCCTGTTCGAGGGCGTGCTGGAGGAACGGTCGGAGGAACGTTCGGAGGGACTTCTGGAAGCGTCGGCATCGGAGGTCATGCGCAAAGTGTGAGATCGGACGGCAGCGCATGGTGTGATATTTGTGCCGCCTCGCAGGACGAATGCTCATGCCAGACCTGGGCCGCTGCGCCGGATTCCCCCGCCTCATGGGATCGTGAAGAGAAGTCGCTTGAAGCGGGGCCCGCGCACGCATTCAATCGGGGCCTGCGCACCGCACTGTGCGGCCGGGCCATAACGGCCCGGTCACCGCAGCCTCTGCCTCATGGACTCAACGCCTGCCCCACCCCCCCTGTCTCCGCTGCCTGCCGGGGCGCACGCCGCTGCGGCGGCGCCGGCCCGTGCGCCCTTGCTCGCGGGTCTGAGCTATCTGCTGCCCACCGGCGTCAAGCCCTGCAACTACACGCATGAGCCACCGCCGGGCGTGCCCTGGGAGAGCGGCGCCTACGTGACGCGGCAGATGCCGCTGCACGACGGCCGCTGCGCGCCGCAGCCGCCTGCGCTGGACCGGGAGGGCTTCGAGCTGCGGCATGCGCCCAGCCGCGTGCGGGATTTCCGCGACGTGCTGGAGGTGATGACGACCGGCTACGACGAAGCCGGCGAACTGGCGCTGGCGGCCACGGGCGGCACCCATGCGTTCGTGTTCGACCATGTGCTTCGGCTCGAGCACGACAGCCTCGCGCCGCCGACCTTCAGCCGGGCGGGGCCCGGCGGCCGGCCGGCAGCCAACAGCCGCGTCCACAACGACTACACCGAAGCCTCGGGCGCGCGCCGCCTCGGCCTGGCGCTGGGCGATCCGACCGCGCTCGCCCGCGTGGCGCGCTTTTGCATCGTCAACCTCTGGCGCCCGATCCACCGGCCCGTGCAGCAGTCGCCGCTGGCGCTGTGCGACGCGCGCACCGTGCGGCCCTGGGACCTGGTGACGGGCGAAGTCCGCTATCCCACCCGCAGCGGCGAAATCCATCTGGTGGCCCATGCGTCGTGTCATCGCTGGAGCTACTTTCCCGACATGCAGCCCGAGGAGGTGCTGGTGTTCAAGCAGTTCGATTCGCAGTGCAGCGGCACCTCCCGCTTCACGCCGCACGCGGCCTTCCGCCTGCCCGGAGCATCGGCCGATGCTCCGGCGCGCGAGAGCGTCGAGATGCGCTGCCTGGTTGTTTTTTGATGAAGGAACCCATGGACCATTCCATTGCCCCCCGCCGCGCCGCCGAAGTCGACTTCTGGTTCGAGTTCGGCAGCAACTACAGCTACATCTCGGTCATGCGGATCGAGGAGGCCGCCGCGCGTCACGGCGTGAGCCTGCGCTGGCAGCCGTTTCTGCTGGGGCCGATCTTCAAGTCCTTCGGCTGGTCGAGCTCCCCCTTCGTGCTGCAGAAGGCCAAGGGGGAATACACCTGGCGTGACATGGTCCGCCAGTGCGAGAAATACGGCATCGCCTGGGAGCGGCCCAGCGTGTTTCCGCGCAGCGCGGTGCTGCCGCTGCGGGTGGCGCTGGTCGGCGCCTCGCAGGACTGGATGGGCACCTACTGCCGCCGCATGATGCAGCTGAACTTCGTGCAGGACCGCGACATCGACAACGCCGAGGCGGTGAGCGAGGTGCTCGAGGCGCTGGGCCTGCCGGTCGATCAGATTCTTGCGCAGGCCGTGTCGGAGGACAACAAGCGCCTCCTGCGCACGCAGACCGAAAGCGCCCAGGCCATGGGCATCTTCGGTGCGCCGACCTTCATGGTCGGCACCGAGATGTTCTGGGGCAACGACCGGCTCGAAGACGCGCTGGCGTTCGCGGCCTCCGTCTGACGGCGGGCCGGTCTGCGTTCAATCTGCCGCCTGCGGCGCGCGTTCGGCCTCGTCCTGCTGCGCCGCCGTGCCGGCCAGCGCGAAGTCGCCGTGCCGGCCGATCCCGCTGGTGAAGCGGGCCACGCCGGCCGCGCCTTCGGCCTGGAAGACGCCGGCGCAGTTGACCCATTCGCGCTCCAGCGCCACGGCCTCGGGCAGGCCGTGCTGCAGATAGACCGCGCGGCGGTCGGTGCGGGCGCAGTGCTGCGGAAAGCGGGCGATCTCCTGGGCCAGCGCCTCGGCCGCGCGCCGCGCCTGGCCGTGCGGCACCACCTGCTCGCACAGGCCGATGCGCAGGCATTCGGCTGCGCTCACCTGGCGGCCGGTGAGGATGATCTCCAGCGCCCGGCCCTGGCCGATCAGGCGCGGCAGCCGCACCGTGCCGCCGTCGGACAGGGGCACGCCCCAGCGCCGGCAGTACACGCCCATGTAGGCGTCCTCGGCCATTACCCGCAGGTCGGCCCACAGCGCCAGCTCCATGCCCCCGGCCACGGCCGGCCCTTCGATGGCCGCGATCACCGGCTTGCTCAGGTGCAGGCGCGAGGGCCCCATGGGCCCGCGCGGCGGCGCACTGCCGTCGGCAGGAAATTCGAGACTGCGGTGGGTCTGCCGGTTCTCGGCCGTGGCGATGCCGCGCCGCGCCAGGTTCTTGAGGTCCGCCCCCGCGCAGAATGCGCCGCCTTCGCCCCAGAACACCGCAACGTCGGCGCTGTCGTCGGCGTCGAAGGCGAGGAAGGCCTCCTGCAGGGCATCGGCATGGTCGGGGTCGACCGCGTTGCGCACCTCGATGCGCGACTGGATGATGGTGATGACGCGCCCCTGGCGCTCGATACGGACTGGCATGTCGGATTCCTCATGGGTGACCGTCGATCGGCGCACGGCCCCGTGCCGCGCGCCCTGCAGCAGATGGTGGTGCAGGCGGTGCGGCGTTTCAAACGACATCAGGGCCCGATCGCATGAGCTGCGGGCATGCGGTGGCGGTGGCATGCGGTGATGCAGGAGGGCTGTCCGAAACGGCCTCATTCAAGACATTCCGGACACCTGCGCAAAGGCCGCCGCGCCGGTCTAATCGAACGCATCACACCCCACCGACGCCGCCGCCCGGCGCCCTCCATCGCATGAACGCTCCGCCCGCCTCACGCAAGCCTGCACCGGACCTCACCCAGGACGACAGCCTCGACGATTTCACCCGCAGCCGCTTCGAGTCCGGTGGCATCGATCACCTCGTCTACCAGGCCGGCAGCGGGCCGGCCGTGATCGTGCTGACCGAGATGCCGGGCATCAGCCCGCACGTCGCGCGCTTTGCCCGCTGGGTGCGCGACGCCGGCTTCACCGTCTGCATGCCCTCGCTGTTCGGGCGCGACGGCGCGCTCGCCACGGCCGAGGAGGCCGTGGCGGTGTTCCGCAAGGCCTGTGTCAGCGCCGAGTTCCGCGCGCTGGAGGCCGGCGGGCCGGCGCCGGTCACCGTCTGGCTGCGCGCGCTGGCGCAGCACCTGCATGCACGATGCGGCGGCCCGGGCGTGGGTGCCATCGGCATGTGCTTTACCGGCAACTTTGCGCTGTCCATGATGCTGGAGCCGCCCACCATGGCAGCGGTCGCCTGCCAGCCGTCGCTGCCGCTGGAGCGCCCGGCCGAAGCGGGGCTCGACGCCAGGGAACTCGTGCTGCTGCGCCAGCGGCTGGAGCAGGAGGACCTCACGGTGCAGGCCTACCGCTTTGCCGGCGACAAGTGGTGCGGCGCGCAGCGCTTCGCGGCGTTCCGGCAGGCGCTCGGGCCGCGCTTCGTGGCGCACGAACTGCCCGACTCGGCAGCCCATCCCGAGCCGCCGCCCTTCTTCAGGCAGGTGGTGGTGACGCCGCACAGCGTGGTGACGGCGCACCTGATCGACGAAGCCGGGCAGCCGACGCTGGCGGCGCGCGACGCGATCCTCGACTATTTCTCGCGGCAGCTCAAGCGTGCCTGAGCATGGGGGCCGGCGCCGATTCACGAGCCGGCGCCATGCGCGCGGGTGTCGTAGGCGCGGGGCGCGCCGGTGTCGTATGCGCGGGGCTCCCGGGGCGCGCGGGGCGATCCGGCACCGCGACGGCCGGACGGTAGCGGCTCGGGCCGGAGCCGGTCATGCGCTTCATCAGCCGGCGCAGTGCGGTGGAGTCGCTGTAGCCGACCGCCGCCGCGACCTCTTCCACCGAGTGCCGGCTCTTTTCGAGCAGCACACGCGCTGCGCGCAGCTTCACGCCCTGCACCAGGTCCACGGTGCTCTTGCCGGTGATCCTGCAGACGTGGCGCGAGAGCGTGCGCTGCGACATGCCCAGGCCGTCGGCGAGGTCCGCCACGCTCGGCGCATCGGGCAGGCTCGCTTCCACCCGCGCGATCAGGCGGGCGATCAGCTCATGGCCCCCAGCGAGCATCTCGGGCACCACGTAGGCCGACTGGGAGTGCCGCGCGTCCAGCAGCAGGGCCCGCGACAGCGCGTCGGCCAGCTTGAGGCCGCACAGGCGGGCCAGCAGATGCAGCATGAGGTCGGTCTGCGCGAACGCCGCGCCGCCGGTGGTGATCGGGCCATCGACGCAGACCATGGCGTCGGCATCGACCGTGCACTGCGGATCGAGCTGACGCAGCAAGGGGGCCAGCCACCAGGTGGTGGTGACGCGGCGGCCGCCCAGCACGCCGGCCTGCTGCAGCAGAAACACCGCCGAGCAGCAGGCGGCCACCTGGCCGCCGCGCGCCACATGCCGCGCCACCGCCTGGGCCGCCTGCTTCAGTTCGGGGCGCTGCAGACCCTGCTGCACCTGCGACGGACTGTCCAGCGCCAGGCCGGGAATGATCCACGTGGACCGGTCGCTGCGCGACCGCTGCGGCAGCGCGCGCGTGTCCACCTGCATGCCCGACGCGAGCCGGATCGCGCCCCCGCGCAGGGAGCGCACCTGCCAGGTCGGCACCGGCGCGCCATGCCGGGCAGCCAGCTCGCGCGCTGCCGCCAGCAGGTCCAGCGTCACCGAGACGCCACTTCCATACGCACCTTCCAGTACCAGCACCGTGTAGTCGACCATGTCGGATTGAGCCTGTTTCGGGGGAGTTCGAACAGGGCGATTCTGTGCCCGCGCCGGCGGTTCCGACGCATGAAATTTGGTCATCCCAGGCGGCAGGAAAAGACATGCGTGGGCCGCGCGCCAACGGGGCGGGACGCTTCAATAATCTTTTGCAGGACGCGATCCGTCCTGCCTGCCTTTCATTCACTCCCATGAGGAACCGGAATGTCCGTCCCACTCGTCAAACTGCCGTCGCTGGATCTGCTCAAGGGCTTCGTGGCCATCGGCCGGCGCATGAGCGTCACCCGCGCGGCCGACGATCTGTGTCTCACGCAGTCGGCCATGAGCAAGCAGATCAAGGCCCTGGAAGATGTGCTCGGCGTGCGCCTGCTGGTGCGGGGTCACCGGTCGATCGGCTTCACCGAAGAAGGCCTGCGCCTGTTCCAGAGCGCCAACAGCGCGGTGCAGCAGGTGCAGGACGCCATGGGCGCGCTCGGTGCCCAGCGCTCGGCCCGGCCGGTCACCATCACCGCCAGCATCGGCGCGACGGCGCTGTGGCTGATGCCGCGGCTGACGCGACTGCAGGCGCGGCATCCAGGCATCGATGTGCGGGTGGCCGCGAGCAACACGGTGTTCGATCTTGCGGCCGAAGGCATTGACCTGGCCATCCGCTACTGTCGGGACGCCGATGCCCCCGCGCGGTCCGAGCTGCTGTTTCGCGAGACCATCGCGCCCGTGGCCAATCCGGCGCTGCGGGTTGCGCACTGGGGCAGCGCCGAGGGACTGGCCGCGCAGGTGCTGCTCGAATACGACGACCGCCGGCCCTGGCTGCAATGGAATCACTGGTTGCGTGGCCTGGGCCTTGCCGACGCGGCGCCCCAGGGCATGCTGCGCTACAACCAGTACGACCTCGTGATCCAGGCGGCGCTGGCCGGGCAGGGCGTGGCACTCGGCCGGCTGGAACTGCTCGCGTCCATGCTGCGCGAGCGCAAGCTGGTGGTGCTCGGCGCGCCGCAGACGGTCGCACCCACTGCGCACGGCTACTGGCTCGTGCCGTCGGAGGCGCGGCCGCGCCGCAACGTTGAGGTGGTCGCAGACTTCATCCGCGAGGAGGCGCGCGACGGCCTTGCCGCCGGTCTGGCGCCGGTCGCTCAGCCGCTCGAAAGCTTTGCCGCCGGCCTCGCGCCGGCCACGCCGGGCTGAAGCAAGCGGAAAGCCTGCAGGGCCCGATGGAAGAAGCCGCGTGAAAAGGGCTCCCTGCGCGCGCTGGCGCAGGGAGCCCTCCAGGTGCCGATCCGGGGCGCTCGCTCAGCGGTTGCCGCTGCGCTGTCCGCCGTTCTGGTCACTGCGGCCCTGCTGGCTGCCCTGGGTCTTGTCGTCGGGGTTGGTGCCCGGCTTGCCGCCGCGCTCGATGGACTCGCCCTGAACCCGGTTGTCCGGGTTGCCGATGCTGGCTTCGCCGCCCTGGCGGCTGCCCGAAGGCTTGCCTTCCTGCCCCGGGGCGCTGCCGCCAGTGCTGCCTTGCTGCTTGCCCTGCTGATCCGGCTGGACTTGCTGGCCCGATTGGCCCGTTTGGCCCGGCTGGGCGCCGGGGCGGTTGTCCTGCTGTCCCGGCTGGCGGGACGGGTTGCTGTTCTTGTCGCTCTGGTTGGCCGACTGGGGATTGCCTTGATTGTTCGATGACATCGCGCTGACTCCTTGGGTGATGGCCACCACCATTGGTGACCGGATTCAGTGTGGGCGCTTCGGCGCCGGATGTCCGCAGGACGAGCGAGCGTGTGGGTGGCGAAGAATTCTGACGCTGCCGCACCTGGCGCTGCAGCGTGCCTAGAGGATCAGGCCGTTGGCCATCGCGTAGCGGGTCAGCTCGGTGTTCGACTGCAGCTGCATCTTGTACAGCACGCGGGCGCGGTAGGTGCTCGCGGTCTTCACGCTGATGCCCAGCAGCTCGGCCGCCTTCGTCAGGCGGTGGCCGCGGGCCAGCTGGACGAAGACCTCGTACTCGCGTCGCGACAGCTGGCGGTGCGCCTGCGGCTGGCTGCCCGGGCGTGTTCCCGCAGGCGCGGCACGTGCCGCAGGGGAGGCCACGAACCCGCCCAGGTGGACGGTTCGCACCGCCTGCACGATGGACTCGGGCGGGCGGTCCTTGGCCAGAAAGCCCGATGCACCCATGCGCAGCACCACCGGGGCGTACAGATCCTCGGCCAGGCCCGAGAACACGAGGATGCGGACCTGGGGCGCAGCCTCGCGCAGGCGCGGCAGCGCGTCCAGGCCGTTGCATCCGGGCATGACGAGGTCGAGCAAGGCCACGTCGGTGTCCTGCAGCTGTGCCGAGGCCAGGAACTCCTGCGCGGAGGCGAACACGCCCACCACGCGCAGATCGACGGCATCGGCCAGCAGACTGCTGACGCCAAGGCGCACGATGGCGTGATCGTCAATGACGGCGACCCGGATCACGTGGCGGTCCCGTCCTCAGCCAGCCGCTGCACCTCAGGCAGCGGAGGGCGCCAGCTCTTCCTCGAGCTCGGCGCGCCGGGCCTTGAGCGCAGCGGCGATCGCGACGAGGTCGAGCTCGGTCTGACGGGCCTTCGGAAACATCTGCTCACGCTCTTCGGTCACGTGGTGGTCGATCATTTCGCCCAGCACCTTGACCTTGGCATTGAAGTGGCTGGCGTCGCCATCCATCGCCTCGATCTCGGCGATCAGCTTCTTGGCGCCGGCGTGCTCCACGTCGGCTTCGTCCATCATGTCGTCTTCCTGGGTGGCCTGGCGCACCGGCGGATAGAAGAGCTCTTCCTCGATCGTGGCGTGGATCGTCAGCTCGCGGCAGATGCGGTCGGCCAGGGCCTTGCGCTCGTCGGCCGGCGCGTCGGCGTCGGCCAGTTTCTGGAACTGCTGGAACAGCTTCTTGACGGCGATGTGCTCGTCGTCGAGCTGGCTGACGGCGTCGTTGCGGTGGGGCGGGGCTTTGCTCATGGGGGTCTCCTTGGCGAGATGTGGGTTGTGATGGGGGTGGGGCTTCTGACTCTAGGACGGCATGCGGCCTGCCCATGTGGGACGTGTGCCCGTCGTGGTGTCAGGCCCGGTGGGCCCCCGCATGCGCCAGCTTCTGGCACCGTCCGGTTCAGGACGCCAGGCCCCGGTTGGCGGCGCGGGCCTACGGCCGCACGCGCCGCTGTCTGACAGGCCGGCCTCGCAGGGGCCGCGAGAGTCTTCGCAGGGTGCCGCGCTGCGCATCGTGCGCACCGCACCATCTCCTGGAGCCTCCCGTGCTGGCCTTGCAAACGCCCTGGATCGAAATCATCGCCCGCGTCGGCCTGGTGTACGCCGCGCTGTTCGTCATGGTGCGGCTGTCGGGCAAGCGCACCATCGGGCAGTTCACGCCCTTCGACCTCGTGGTCGTGCTGCTGCTGAGCGAGACGGTATCGTCGGCGCTCACCGGGGGCGACCCGTCGCTCGGCGCCGGGCTGCTGGCCGCCGGCACGCTGGTGGCGCTCAACGCGGCCCTGGCGTATGCCGCCTCGCGCAGCCGGGGGCTGGAAAAGCTGCTCGAAGGCCGGCCGGTGCTGCTGGGCCGCAACGGGGAACTGTTCATCGAAGTGATGCGGCGCGAGCGCATCGGCGCGGAAGACGTGAAGAAGGCCCTGCGCGAGCATGACTGCCCGCTCGATGAACTCGACTTTCTGATGCTGGAGACCGACGGCACGCTGAGCGTGCGCAAGCGCAGGTGACCGGGATCTTTTTGCGAACCGTTCAGCCATCGTTCATGGACCCGCAGGCAAGATGCACTCACCTTCAACCAGGAGTCCATCATGAATCGCATCGCCATCGCCTGTCTCGTCGCCGCCGGTGCCGCCGGCGTGGTCAACGCCCAGGCTGAAACCTTCTTCGACAACGCCCGCGTTCGCCAGGTCGAGCCGCAATACGAGAACGTCACCGTGCCGCGCGAGCAGTGCACCCGCCAGTGGGTGAACGAGCAGCAGCGCGTGGACAACGGCTCGGACCGCAACTACGCGGGTGTGGCCATCGGCGGCCTGGCCGGCGGCGTGCTGGGCAACCAGGTGGGGCAGGGCTCGGGCCGTGCCGCTGCCACGGCGCTCGGCGCGGTGGTCGGCGCGCTCGTGGGTGACCGCGTGGCCGCGCACAACACCCGCGCGCCGCAGTACCAGACGGTGCCGCGCGAGGTGACGACCTGCCAGACGGTCAACGAGGTTCAGTCGCGCCTCAGTGGCTACCGCGTGGCCTACGACTGGCGCGGCCAGACCTACCATACGGTGCTCGCCAACGACCCAGGGCCGTACGTCCAGGTGCGGGTGCAGGTCGACCCGGTGGTGCGCTGAGCACCGCAGTGGCCCGAGCCCGCTTCGGTAGTAGGATGCCTGCGTGAAACCGCACACACCCATGACCTCGCCCCTGCCGCACACCCCGACGCCCCCGGCGGGCCCTTGCACGAGCCCCTGCGCGACGCCGCAGCCCGGCCCGTCGCGGGCACTGAAGGCGCTGCAGACGCTGCAGACGCTTCGCGGTGTGCTCGGCACGGGTCTGCTGGCGGCCCTGCTGGCCGCCCTTCTGACCGCAGCGCCCGTGGCCTGGGCCGACGTCGGCCCCGACCAGGCCGCCGCCGTCGCGGCGCAGGTCAGCGGCGGCGGGCGCGTGCTGTCGGTGGACCGTGTCGCCGGCGGCCGGGCCTGGCGCGTGAAGGTCGTCACCGCGCGCGGCGAGGTGCGGGTGGTGATGGTGGACGCCGCCACCGGGCGGCCGCAATAAGGAAAGACGCCGCACGATGCGCCTGCTGCTGGTGGAAGACGACGCGCCGCTGCGGCTCGGGCTGGCCCGGCGCCTGGAGGCCGAAGGCTACCGCGTGGACCAGGCCGCCGACGGCGAGGACGGCCTGTTCCAGGCGCAGGAGTACCCGCTCGACCTGCTCATCGTCGACCTCGGCCTGCCCCGGCTCAGCGGCACGGCGCTCGTTCAGAAGCTGCGCGCCGCCGGCAGCACGCTGCCCATCCTGATCCTCACCGCCCGCGGCAGCTGGCAGGACAAGGTCGCGGGGCTGGAGGCCGGCGCCGACGACTACCTCGTCAAGCCCTTCGAATACCCCGAGCTGTCCGCGCGCGTCAAGGCGCTGCTGCGCCGCTCCATGAAGTCCGCCAGCGACGTGCTCACTTTCGGGCCGCTGGCCATCGACCTGACGGCGCAGGCCGCGCGGCTCGACGGTCAGGCGCTGGATCTGACCGCCTATGAATACCGGCTGCTCGAGTTCCTGGTGCGCGAGCGCGCCCGGGTGGTCAGCAAGCAGGAGCTGGCCGACTACCTCTACCCGCATGACGAAGACCGCGACAGCAACGTGCTGGAGGTGCTGATCGGCCGGCTGCGCCGCAAGCTCGATCCGCAGGGCACGCTCGCACCGATCGAGACGCTGCGCGGGCGCGGCTACCGGTTCACCCTGCAGTGAGCCGATGAAACTTGGCCCGGCCTCCATCCGCGTCCGGCTGATCGGGGGCGGGGCCGTGGTGCTGCTGGCCTTTCTGGCCATCGCGGGCTGGGCGCTTGAGCGGGCCCATGCCGACGGCGTGCGGGCTGCGCACTACGCACGGCTGCAGGGCACTGTCTATCTGCTGCTCGCAGGGGCCGAACTCGACGGCGCCAACGCGCTCGTCATGCCGCGCGAATTTGCCGAGCCGCGTCTGTCGCTGCCGGGCTCGGGGCTGTACGCCAGCGTGCTGCAGGCGGCGCAGCAGCAGGCCTGGGTGTCGCCATCGGCCGTCGGGCTGGGGCAGGCGGCTGCGCGCCTGCCGTTTCGCCGCAGCCTGCCAGCGGGTGAATGGCGCTATGAGGAGCTGGCCACGCCCGATGGCGCGTGGCTGGCCGCCAGCTACGGCGTGAGCTGGGCCGGCAACGGGGGCGGCGTGCCGCTGGTCCTGTCGGTGCTGGAGAGCCGCGCCGCCTTCGACCGCGAGACCGGCGCCTTCAGCCGCACGCTGTGGAGCTGGCTCGGCGGCGCCGGCGTGCTGCTGCTGCTGTCGCAGACCCTGCTGCTGCAATGGGGCCTGCGGCCGCTGCGGCGCGTGTCGCGCGAGATCGCGCGGATCGAGCGCGGCGAGCAGGCCGAGGTCGAGGGCCAATACCCGGCCGAGATCGCCGGCCTCACCGGCAACCTCAACACCCTGATCCGGCAGGAGCGGGTGCGCCAGACCCGCTACAAGGAGGCGCTGAGCTTCCTGGCCCACAGCCTCAAGACGCCGCTGGCGGTGCTGCGCAACGCGCTGGCCGAGCCCCGGGAGCTGCCCGCGACGGTGGAGCAGCAGGTCAGCCGCATGGACCACATCGTGCAGCACCAGCTCGGCCGCGCGGCGGCCAGCGGCGCGGCGCGCTTTGCGCCCTACCTGCGCCTGGCGCCCGTGGCGCAGCGCATCCGCGATTCGCTGGCCAAGGTCTATGCCGACAAGGGCCTGCAGATCACGCTCGATTGCCCGGCCGAGCTGGAGTGGCGCATCGACGAGGGCGACGCCTTCGAGCTGCTCGGCAACCTGATGGACAACGCCGCCAAGTGGGCCGCGCGGCGGGTCGAGGTGAGGCTGTGGCGCGAGCCCGGCGCGCTGCGTCTGCGGGTCGATGACGACGGGCCGGGCTTCTCGGACACACAGTCGGTGCTGCAGATCCATGTGCGCGGCGACGAGAAGGTGCCGGGCCATGGCGTCGGCCTCGCGGTGGTCAGCGACCTGGTTGCCAGCCACGCGGGCAGCCTGGTACTCGGGCGCGCCGAGCCGGATGGCGCGGGCGGCGGCCGCGTGGACGTGACGCTGCAGGCCGGCTGATCGCCTGCGGGGCGATCGGCGTGGGTTTTTGCATTTGGTTCAGCCTTCGTTCACGCAGCCCGGCGCATCATGAAGCCATCCCAACACAAGGAGCCTTCCATGAGCACCCTGTCCCTCTTCAAGACCCGCACCCTGGCCGCTTCGGCCCTGGCCCTGGCCGCGCTGGCGGGCGCCGCTTCGGCCCAGGCCCGCGACAACGTGCAGTTCTCCGTGACGGTCGGAACGCCCGGCGTCTATGTCCAGCCGGCGCCCGTCTACGTGCGCCCCGCCCCGGTGTACGTGCAGCCCGCGCCGGTGTATCCGCGCCCGGTGTACGTGGCGCCGGCCCCGGTGCCGCGCGGCGGCGCCTGGGGGGACCGCGACCGCGACGGCGTGCCCAACATCTACGACCGCCATGACCGTCGCCACGGCCACCATGGCCCTGCCGACTGGCGCCGCGGCCCCCATGGCGACTTCGACCGCGATGGGGTGCCCAACCGCTACGACCGTTTTCCGGCCAATCCGCGCTACCGCTGAGCGGCGGTCGAGCCTCATGCCGCAGCGGGACTGCGGCATGAAGCGGCATGAAGGGCCGCCCGATGCAGCGTTCAGCGCTGCCCGTTGCGCTTGCGGGTGACGGCGGCCTTGCGGGCCGATGCGGAACGCGCAGCGGCCGGCCGCGCGGCGGACGCGGCGCCGCCCAGCCGGCCGCCCTTGCGCGAGGGGCTGTGGTCTTCGGCCTTGCCGCGTCCGGACCCGGCAAGCTTGCCTCCGCCGCTTTCCTTGTTGACCGTCGCCCACGCGCGGCGCTCGGCCTCGCCGGGGCTGACGCCGCGTTCCTCATAGCCTTTTTCGATGTGCCGTGCCTGGCGCTTTTGCTTGCCGGTATACGAAGATTTGTCACCTTGAGGCATGTCATGCTCCTTGCAAATGGGTGGCGGAGACGGCGGCGGCGGCGCGTCGCCGTCACGCGCCGGGGCGGATGGGCAGAACGGCTCCGTGGCGTCGAGCGCCCCTCGTGATTGGAATCCCGCATGGCCGGCCCGCGCGTCAGAACGCCGCGCCATCCGGTGAAAGCTGCTTCTGACAGGCTGCTGGCGGACGTTCGCGACGGTGGACTTGCGAGCTATTCCTACAGCCCGCCCCATCCGGCCGTGAAAGACTGGTGCGCGCGTGGCGCCCTCCGGCGCCGGCTGAACAGGAGATCTCCCATGGCACGATGCGGATTCTGCGGCAATGACGGCGACGGCGCGTTCGAGGTCCGGCCGTGAACGCGCGCGCCCGCTCCAAGGCCTCCTCCGGCGCATCGTCGAGGAAGACTTCTTCCGTCGCGGATCACCCACCCCGTCCGCCGTTCGAAGCGCAGGAGCAGCCCTGGCCGGGACTGGCGTGCCGGATGATTCCACCCCCCGACCATGGCGAGCAGTCCTACCGCGGCAGCGCTCGCCTGAGCGGCCGCAAGGCCTTCATCACGGGCGGTGACTCGGGGCTGGGTCGCGCGGCCGCGATCGCGTTCGCACGCGAGGGCGCCGACGTGGCGATCGGCTACCTCGCGGCCGAGGAGGAGGACGCCAAGGAGGTGGTCCGGCTGATCCGGGCCGAAGGCCGCAAGGCGGTCGCGCTGCCCGGTGACCTGCGCAGCGAGAAGACCTGCGTCCGCCTCGTGGACAAGGCAGTGGCCGCGCTCGGCGGCCTCGACGTGCTGTGCAACAACGCGGCGCGCCAGGTGGCGCGCGCCTCGCTGCGCGACATCAGCACGGCGCAGTTCGACGACGTGATGAAGACCAATCTCTACGCCATGTTCTGGATCACCAGGGCCGCGCTCAACCATCTGCCGCGCGGTGCGTCGATCATCAACACCGCCTCGGTCACCGCCTTCGATCCCCCCGACTACCTGCTGGACTATTCCATGACCAAGGCCGCGATCGTGGCCTTCACGCGTTCGCTCGCCAAGCAGCTGGGCAAGTCGGCCATCCGCGTCAATGCCATCGCGCCCGGTCCGTACTGGACGCCGCTGCAGCCAAGCGGCGGCCAGTTCCCCGACAAGCTGGTCGAGTTCGGTGCCCATGTGCCGCTGGAGCGTCCCGGCCAGCCGGCCGAGATCGCGCCCCTGTTCGTGCTGCTGGCCTCGGAGGCCGCAAGTTTCACGACGGGCAACGTCTTTGGCAGCACGGGCGGGCACAGCGGGCCGTGAGGGCCCGGGGGCACCGTCAGTCGCGCCGTCGCCCCGGGCCGAACCAGGTGCCGTCTTCCACGCCGTCGGCCACGGTCCGGGCGATGGCCCGCAAGTCGGCCGCGTCCTGCTCGCTGAGTTCGGGCTTCGGCTCGGCGCTGAAGCAGCACAGCGTGCCGAACACATGGCCGTCACTGAGCACGATGGGCACGCTCAGATGGCCCCGCACGCCGACGGCATGGGTGGCCGGCAAGGCACAGGCTTCGGGCAGCGTCAGCGCATCCGGGATGACCTCGGGCAGCCGGCCGTCCACGATGCGCTGGCAATAGCTGTCTTCCAGCGTGTCGGAATCGCCCACCTTGACCACCGAGGAGCCGGTGGCGGCGTCGACGAAGCGGAAGATGCGGCTGCCGCTGAAGAATTCGGACACGAAGATCACGTCCATGTGCAGGCGGTCCCGCACGCGCCGCAGTGCATCCACCAGATCGGCAAAGCCGATGCGTCCCTGGCGTGGCGGGGGGCTGGAGGCGGCCGGTTCGGACATGGAAGGCTCCCTGGAACTTACCTGCAGTTGTACACATCCTGAAACACGACGGCAAGAGGGATGTATCTGACGACCGTGGCCTCGCGCGATCGGCGAGAGGGGGCGTTGATGCGGGGTTGGGGGGATGGGGCGGACGCTGCGCATCATTTATCGGCCGAGGCGATCAGTGCGTCAGAAATTACAGATTGTTCGAACAAGCATCGCGCCCTATCGTTGCAGCCGCGCCCTTCCAACGACCGCCATGCGCGCTGGCTTTCAGGAGACAACCCATGCCACCCGTCCGATCCGCATTCTTGGCATTCACGCGTGCAGGCCGGCGATTCGCCGGCCTGCACTTCGCGGCGGCGGCCCTGGCCCTGGCCCAGCTTGCCAGCGTCCAGCCAGCCGCCGCCCAGCCAGCCCCCGGGGGCTGGCCCAGCAAACCCATCCGCATCGTGATTCCCCTGGCAGCGGGCGGCTCGGCCGACGTGCTTGCGCGCAAGGTGGCGGAGGCGCTGGGTGCGCGGCTGGGTCAGCCCGTGATCATCGACAACCGGCCCGGTGTCGGCGGCAATCTGGGCACCGACCTCGTGGCCAAGTCGCCGCCGGACGGGTACACGCTGCTGATGACGCCGCCCGTGCCCATCACCCAGGCCATCGCGCTGTACCGCAAGCTGCCGTACGACCCGCGCACCGACTTCACCTTCGTGGCCGACCTGGCCCAGGCGCGCGTGTTCTGCGCGACCCACCCGGACGTGCCGGCGCGCTCGTTCCGCGAGCTGCTCGACTACGCCAAGGCCCATCCCGGCAAGGTGTCCATCGGCTCCTGGGGCAATGGCAGCCAGCCGCACATGATCCAGGCCTACCTCGACCTGACCTACGGCACGCAGACCCTGCACGTGCCCTACAAGGGAGAGGCGCCGATGGTGGCCGACCTGCTGGGCGGGCAGATCACCATGACCTGCGGCTCGGTGACCACGCTCAAGCCCTACCTGCAGGCCGGGCGGGTGCGCGCCATGGCCACGCTCGGGCCCAACCGCGCGAGCAGCCTGCCGGAGGTGCCGACCTTCGCCGAGGTGGGCTTTCCCGATGCGGTGTTCAAGCTGACCGGCCCCTATGCGGTGCTGGCCCCCGCGAAGACGCCGCCGGAGATCGTCGAGCGACTGGGCCGCGAGCTGGTGGCCATCATCCGTCAGCCGGAGATGGTGCAGCAGATCGACTCCTGGGGCATGGAGGCCGTGGGCGTGGGCCCGGCCGAGGCAGCGGCCGGCTACAAGGCCCGCCTGCCCGTGATCCTCAAGGCCGTGCGCGACACCGGCACGACGCTGGACTGACGCGGCCCGGCCAGGAGCGAACCGATGCTGGACTGCACGGTGGGCGAGGTGCGGGTCCGCCGCATTCTGGAGTCGGAGGCGCCCAACTTCGATCCGCTGGTGTTCTTTCCCGGCACCACGGCCAGGGACTGGGCGCCGTACCGGCAGTGGTTGAATCCGCATCCCGGCAGCACAGGGCTCGGCTGGCTCACCATGACGATGCAGGCCTATCTGGTGCGCACACGCCACCACAACATTCTGGTGGACACCTGTGTGGGCGACGGCAAGGTGCGTCGCGGCCTGCATGCGCCGGCCAGCTGGCACCTGGCGCGCGGCGGCGCGCTGCTGCGCAGCCTGGCGCAGGCGGGCCTCGCGCCGCAGGACATCGACTGCGTGGTGTGCACCCATTTGCACTCCGACCATGTGGGCTGGAACACGCAACTGGCGGGCGGCCGCTGGGTGCCCACCTTCCCGCTGGCGCGGTACGTGATGTCGGCCCGCGAGCTGGCGCACTGGAGCGAGGTCCACCGCCACACGCCGCTGGTGCATCTGGACGACAGCGTGCTGCCCGTGGTTGCGGCAGGGCAGGCCGACCTCGTGGCAGACGATCATGCGATCGACGATGCGGTGTGGCTCGAGCCCACGCCCGGGCACACGCCGCACCACGTGGCGGTGCGCATCGCCTCGGGCGGCGCGAGCGCGGTGATCACCGGCGACCTGATGCACAGCCCGGTGCAGGTGTGGCAGCCGCAGTGGCCGGTTCGCTTCGACCACGATCCGGTGCAGGCCGTGCACACGCGGCAGGCGTTCCTGGAGCGTCACTGCGAGGCCGGCAGCCTTGTGTGCGGCACGCATTTTCCTTCGCCATCGTTCGGGCGCATCCTCGAGCGCGGCGGAAGCTTCCACTATGCCAGCCTGGACGGCTGAGGCGAGGCCGCCGACCTGCTCATGCCGGGGCTGGCCTGATGCGTCTCCCGTTCCCCTGGTTTGCCTGTTTGTGTTGTCCCTGAGCTTGCCGTCGAAGGCGCCCTGTCCATGATCTCCGATCCGAAATCCGAACCGATGTCCGATACAGCCTCGCATGGCGCCGAATCCGATCCGCAGAACGATGGCGGCGCGCCCGCTGCGCCGCTGCGCGGCGTGCGGGTGGTCGACCTGGGCCAGTACATTGCCGGGCCGGGCGCCGCGATGGTGCTGCGCGAGCTGGGCGCCGAGGTCATCAAGATCGAGCCGCCCGGGGGTGACCAGGCCCGCCACATCGGCCGCTATGGCGACTCGATGATCCGCGCCTACAACCGGGGCAAGCGCTCGATCGCGCTGGACCTGAAGAGCGAGCGCGGCCTGCAGGCGGCGCTGCGCCTGATCGCCCGCTGCGACGTGGTGATCCAGAATCTGCGGCCCGGCGCCGCCGACCAGCTGGGCCTCGGGCCGCAGGCGGTGCGCCAGCGGCATCCGCGCGTGATCTACCTGTCGGTGGCTGGCTTCAGCCAGCGGGGTCCGTCGCGCAACCGGCCGGGCTATGACATCGCGGCCCAGGCCGAAAGCGGCCTCATGTCCGTGACCGGTGAGCCCGACCGGCTGCCGCAGAAGGTGGGCACACCCATCATCGATGCGGCGGCGGCTCACCTGGGTGCGCAGGCGGTGCTGGCGGCGCTGTTCGCGCGCGAGCGCACCGGCCGGGGCGAGACCATCGAGGCCTCGCTGCTGGAGGTGGCGATGCATCTGCAGGCCCCCAACTGGGTCGACTACCTGGGCGGTGGCGCCGAGCCGACGCGCATGGGGGCGGGCCAGCCGCACAGCGCGCCGGCCGCCGAGGTCGTGCCCACGCGGGATGGGCACATCGTGCTGTCGGCCTATGCCGACGAACACTGGGCGCGGTTCTGCCGCGTGGTGGGACGCGAGGAACTGATCACCGATCCCCGCTTCTGCTCCAACGCCCAGCGTGTGGCCCACCGCGAGGCGCTGCGCCAGGTGCTGGGCGAATGCCTGTCGGGGCTGGGCAGCGAGGAATGCGTGGCGCTGATGGGGCGCAACCAGATCGTGGCCGGCGCCGTGCGCACCTACCGCCAGACCCTGGCGAGCGAGGACGTCACCGCCAGCGGCATCCTGGTCGATGCGCAGTCCGCCGACGGCAGTTCGTACCGCACGCTGGGCCTGCCCTACCGCTTTGGCGACCGCCCGCGCTCCGCGCCCGATGCAGCACCCGCAGCCGGCGCCGACGGCCGCGAGATTCTGGCCGAGGCCGGCTACAGCACCCAGGCGATCGACGAGCTACAACGCGATGGCATCCTCTTCTGATGCCGCGTTGCCGATGCATGGGGCGAACCCGCAGCCGCACGGCACCCGTGCTGCAGCGAGTACCGCGCATGCGGTGACGAGCCCTGCGGACCCCGTGCTGCGCCAGACGGCCTGGGGCTGGATCCGTGGCGTGGACGACAGCGCGCGCAGCGGCACCTGGCAGTGGAAGGGCGTGCCGTATGCGCGGCCGCCGGTCGGCGGCCTGCGCTGGCGTGCACCGCAGCCGCCGGCCGCATGGTCTGGCGTGCGCGCGTGCGAGCGCTTCGCGCCGGCGGCGTGCCAGCTCGGCCGGCTCTACGGGCCGGGTGCGAACAACGGCTTTGATGCGAGCATCGGCGCCACGCTGGGCCAGCCGCTGGGTGACGAGGACTGCCTCTACCTCAACATCTGGCAGCCGGCCAGTGCCATGGACAGCCCCCGGCCGGTGCTGGTGTGGGTCCATGGCGGCAGCAACGTCAGTGGCTACACGGCCGATCCGGTGTTCGACGGCGGGGCCATGGCGCGCACGCAGGGCCTGGTGGTGGTGTCGGTCGCGTACCGGCTGGGCGTCTTCGGCTTTCTTGACCTGCCGGCGCTCAAGACTGGCGACCCGCTCGACGACTCGGGCAACTTCGCCTTGCTGGACATCGCCCTGGCCCTGCAGTTCGTGCAGACGAGCATTGCGGCCTTCGGCGGCGACCCGGGCTGCGTGAGCCTGATGGGCCATTCGGCCGGCGCGGTCAACGCCTGCGCGCTCATGAGTTCGCCCTGGATCGACAGCCTGCCGCAGCCGCCGTTCCACCGGCTGGTCAGCCTCAGTGGCGGCATCTCCACGGCTGCGTCCTTGCCGCCCGGCGCCGTCGCGCCGGTGCCGCCGCGCGCGGTGACGCAGGCGCGGGCCGAGGCGCTGCTGGCGGCCTCGCTGGAGGCTTCGGGCCAGGCGTCTTCACGGCTGCAAGGCGCGGCGCTGGCGCAGCACCTGCGGGCCCAGCCGGCTGCGGCCCTGCTCGCGCTCGTGCGCGACAGGCTTGCGTCGCGCGGCCTGGCCGCAGCGCAGGTGATTGCCGACGGCTGGGTCGTCGCCCGCGACCCGGTGGCCGCCATCCGGGCCGGGCACTGCCGAGCGGTGCCGCTGCTGGCCGGCACGACGCGCGACGAGGCGCGCCTCTTTCCAGCCCTGCTCGCACGGCCGGACCTCGGTGGCCAGAGCGGCCGGCTGCTCGATGACGCGCAGGTGTTCGCCGCCGTGCAGGCCGAGGCTTCGCGGGAGTCGCGTCCTGCGCGCGTGGAGGACTGGATCCCGGCCGCCATGCTGCCGGTCGACGCGCCCGTGCGGGGCTTTCACGCGCGCTGCGAGCAGCTCGACCGGCTGTGGTTCCAGGCCCTGCGCGACGATCTGCTGGACGCGATGGCCTCGCGTCAGAGCGCGGTCTGGCATTACCGGTTCGACTGGCGTCTGATGCCGGCGCCGTTCGACGACCTCTTTGGCGCGGCCCACGGCTTTGACCTGCCCTTCGTCTGGGGCAACTTCGGCCCTTCGCTTCATGCCCGCATCGGCTGGACCGAGGACAGCGCAGCCGCCCGGCAGGCGCTGTCGCGTGCGTTGATGGATGCCGTCGGCGCCTTCGCGCGCAGCGGCGACCCGCAACATGCCGGCCTGCCGTGCGCCTGGCCGCGCTGGCCGGGCACGCTCGTCTTCGACGCCACGCGGACGGCGCTCAGCCTCGCTCCTGTGCCAGCCACTGGCGCGCGAACTTCTGCGTGAAGGCGACGAAGCTCTGCGCCGCCGGTGAGAGCGAGGCGCGGCGGCTCGAGAACAGCGCGATCTTCCAGCGCACCACCGGCTGGGCCAGCGGCAGGAACTTCAGCCCGAAGCCGCGCACCAGGGGCGACGCCATCGACGGGCAGATGACCGCGCCTTCGCGCACGCGCAGCATCGCCAGCGCCGTGTTGACGCGGTGCACCGGCTCCACCTTGCGCGGATGCAGGCGCGCCGGCACGTGGCTCAGCACATTGGTGGCGATGTTGGGCATGTAGTTGATGAGCGGCTTGTCGCGAAGATGCTTCCACTGCACCTGCGCGCCATCGCCCAGCGGGTCGTCCGCGCGCAGCGCGACCCACAGCGGATCGGCCAGCACCGGCAGGGCCTGCAGCGAATCGTCGGTCACCACGCCGGCCGGGCCGAAGCCGATGTCGGCATGGCCGTTCTGCAGGCTGGCGAGCACCTGCTCGATCGGCACGTCCTCGAAGCGCACGTCCACGTCCGGGTGCTGCCGTCCGTAGAGGTCGATCAGCTCGGGCAGCAGGGTGCACGACAGCGTCTCGGGCGCGGCCACGCGGACCACGCCGCGCCGCAGTTCCTTGAGGTTGGTGAGGTCTTCCAGCGCTTCGTCGAGGTTGGCGAGCACGCGCCGCACCAGCGGCTCGAAGGCACTGCCCACGGCCGAGGGCTCGACGCTGCGCGTGCTGCGGTCGAGCAGGCGCACGCCGACTCGGCTTTCCAGCTCCTTGATGAGGCCGCTGAGCGCGGCCTGCGACAGGTGCATCGCGCGCGCGGCGTCGGAAAAGCTGCCCGACTCCACCACGGCGGCGAAGGCGCGCAACTGTCGCAGGGTCACGTCCATGGGCATGGCGGTTCGCGTAGAAGGCAATCGATAAGGGCAAATTATAGATTTCTCAGAAAATACGTCTTGTCCTATAGGGCGGCGGCGCCTATCGTCCTTCGTGCACCTCACAACAATCCACGGAGACATGCCATGACGATCGATCGCCGCACTCTTCTTTCCAGCCTGGCCGGCAGCCTCGCGCTCGGCCCGCAGCTCGGTGCATGGGCCCAGGGCGAGTGGCCGGCGCGGCCGGTGCGGCTGGTCTCGCCCTATGGCGCGGGCGGCGCCAGCGACATTTCCGCACGCATCCTGGCCGAGCAGTTCAGCCGCCGGCTGGGCCAGCAGTTCATCGTCGAGAACAAGCCGGGCGCGGGCACGCGGCTGGCCAACGAAATGGTGGCGCGTGCCGCGCCCGATGGCTACACCTTTCTCTATGGCGCGGCACCCTATGCCACGGCCGAGGCGCTGTACGGCAAGCTCTCCTACGACCCGGCCAAGGACCTCGTGCCGGTGGCGCAGGCCATGGACGCGCCGCTGTTCCTCGTGGTGAATGCGCAGGCCGGCTACCGTGGCGTGCAGGACCTGATCGCGCGCGGCCGCTCGCGGCCCGAGGGACTGAACATCGGCTCGCCGGCGCCTGGCTCGCAGCCGCACCTGGCTGCCGAGCTGCTGCTGCGGGATGCGGGCGTCAAGGGCCTGGTCGTGCATTTCCGGGGCGATGCGCCGGCCAATACCGAACTGCTGGCCGGCCGCATCGACGCGACGCTGTCGGCCATCAGCTCGTCGCTGCCGCACATCCAGGCCGGCAAGCTGCAGGTCCTTGGCGTGGCCGCTGCGCAGCGCAGCGCGATCTACCCGCAGGCCCTCACGCTGCGCGAGCAGGGCCTGCCCAACGTGGTGGCCTCGGGCTGGTACGGCTTCATGGCGCCAGCGGCGACACCCCGGCCCGTCCTTGAGCGCATGCAGGCCGAGATCGTGCGCGCCCTCGGCGACGCCGAGGTGCGGCAGAAGCTGCTGGCCCAGGGGCTGGAGCCCCGCCCTGCGCCGGGTGCGGAGTTCGGCCGGTTCATCGACGACGAGACTCGCAAGTGGAGCGAGGTGATCCGCAAGGCAGGGATCAAGGGGGAGTAGGGGCGTGGCCGGGCGCGCTGCCCGACGCTCAGCGCGGTGAGGAGGTCTGGCAGCCTGCGTGGCCGCGTCATTGCGGGCGTCGTTCGAGAGGCGGCTGCGCGGTAAACACCCAACCCGCGTACGACGTTGCCGCCTCGAACGATTCCAGCCCGGGCTCGAATCCCGTCTGCCGGATGGGCGTGCCGCCGGCGAGGCTGTAGATGCCGACGATGGAACCCTGGGCATCGCGTTGCAGCCCCCAAACGGCCTGTCCGGTCAGCGGGTCCGCATGGATCTGCCGCAGGTGTCTGCGCACGCCGGGGACGCGCGGGTCGGCCAGCAGTTCCTCAAGCGATTTCGGTCCGGCGAGAGGGGTCCCCGGTGCCTGGCCTGCAAGGGCTGCGTTGTAGCTCGCGAGGGCTCGCCGGAACTCGGCCCCGATGGCCAGCAGCTGCCGCTCCTGATCGCGCCGGCCGAGCATGGCGCCGGTCTCGATCGCGTTCGCGGAAACGATGCCGATGATGGCCACGGCGGCCAGCAGCAGCACGCAGGCCAAGCCGCGCTGCAATGGCAAGGCCTTACCACTGCGCATAGGGCTTTCCGTCCTTTCCGTTGCCCGGGGCGCCGCTGCGGATGTCGTAGACGCCGCCTTTCTGTCCATCCGGTGGCGGTACCACCTGCCAGGTACTGGCACTCTCCGTGATGGGGTCCATCGGCAGGGCCCGGAGATAGTTGCTTTCCACCAGCTCGTCGAGCGTTTCGGGGTAGCGCCCCCTGTCACCCTGGAACCTGTCGATCACGTCGCGGGTGGCCCGCAGGTTCTCACGCAGGACGACCTCCCTCGACGCGTCCACCTGGTTGAAGTACCGCGGAATCGCCAGCGTGAGCATGACGGCGACGATGGCCAGCACCACCAGCAGTTCGATCAGGGTGAAGCCGCGGGCGTGCAAAGGCACGTCCTTGCGCACGCCGCGCTGCGGCCCGACCGGGTTCAAGCCACGCCGCATCACCACTGCCTGTACGGAACACCGTTCAGGCCGGTGCCTTTGGAGCGGCTCAGAACGTCATAGACATCGTCGCCTTCGCGCGGGTCGGCCGCCTCGCTGGCGTAGGAGCGCTTGAGCCAGGTCGATGAGTCGCTGCCTTCGTCCGGGGGCGCGAAAGGGTCGCGCGGTATCCGGCGCAGGAAGTGGATCCTGCCGCGCCTGGGGTCGCGTTGGTCGTCCGCGCCGTCCACCAGGTCTTCGAGCGTCCTCGGGTAGCCGGTGGATCCTGCCTCGCGCCGGATCCTGCCTTCGTCGCTTGCCCGCTTGTAAGCGTCGATGGCGACCCGCATCTCGGTGAGCGCGGCGCGCAGCTCCTTCTCGCGGCTGCGCTGCGCCTGGACCTGCGCGACCGGAATCACCATCGTGGCGAGCACCCCCAGAAGCGCGAGGCTGATCAGCAGCTCCACCAGGGTAAAGCCGCGCGCGCGGGAACTCGCGGGCCGGTCCGGCATCACGGCACCAGGTTGACTTGATGCGCCGAGGGAACCGCCGTCACCACCGTTCCTCCGCCGCTGGTCACGGGTGCGATGGTCAGCAGCTGCACCTGGGTCTGCGCCACGGACGCAGCCACCACCCTCAGGTTGAGGGTCGCGACCGTCCCCGGCGTCGTCGCGCCGCCGCTTGCCCGCGCACCGGTCAGCAGGACCTGGCCAGCCGGATCGATGCGGCTCGTGAAGCTCGTCTGCCCGCCGCCCTGCTTGAGGAAGTCGCCCTCCGCGACCGAGGTCACCTGCAGGACCTGCGGATCGAAGCCGACGGCGAGCGGCACGCTGGCCACCGGCTGGTCCGACTGCATGACGATCTGCAGCGCAAAGGTGTCGCCGGCCTTGAGCCGCGTCGGACCCTGCCAGCGCACTTGCGCGTGGTTGTTCACGGCCACGGCCTGGCCGGCCTGCGACACGGGCGGAACGGGCGGAACGGGAGGTGCTGCGGCGCCGGCAAGGGCCAGGCCGGAAGGCGCCGGCACTGCGGAAGGTGCCGGCACTGCGGATGACGCCGGCACGGCCTGTGCAGATGCCGATGCCCCGGCAACGCCTGCTGCGACCCCGGGCCCGGCGGCCGACGGCCCCGGCCGGGTCGCAGGGGAGGTGGCAGGCGGCGGGCTTGCCGCCGAGCCGGCGCCGCTGCGGTTGGCCAGGCTGCTTTCCGTGCCGGACTCGAACTCCATCAGCATCGCTTCCGGGCGACGGACGTTGCGCACCACACGCGGCGTGATCGACAGGACGATTTCGGTCTTGCTGCTGTCGTCGGACTGGCTGCCGAACAGGCGGCCGATGACGGGAACCTCACCGAGCGCGGGCACCTTGTTGCCGGCGCGGCGGTCCTCGTCATTGATCAGGCCGGCCAGGACCTGGTTCTCGCCGTCCTTCAGGCGCAGCACCGTCTGCGCCGTGCGGGTGCCGAGCTGGTAGGCGAGCGTTCCGGACTTGGTCTGCAACTGCGAGATGATGTTGCTCACTTCGAGCGAGACCCGGATGGCCACCTCGCCGTCGAGGTAGATGGTCGGCTCGACATCCAGCTTCAGGCCGACGTCGACGTAGTTCACGGATTCCGAGACGAATCCCGTGGACGTGGCGGTGGATGAAATGTTGGGCACGCGCTCGCCGATGAGGATCTTGGCCTTCTCCCGGTTGCGCACGCGGATCCGCGGATTGGCCAGCAGGTTGGCATCCGAGTCCTCCTTGCGGGCGTTGAGGGTCAGCGGATCGATCGTCGCGCCCAGGGTCGTGCTGTTGGCGCGGCGGATGTCGGACAGCCGCAAGGCGCCGCCCGCAGCCGCTGGAAGCGGGGTCAGGCTCAGCTGGTCGGGCCAGCGAACGCCCAGTTCGAGCAGTCGCGTGCGCTTGACCTCGAGGATCTCCACCTCCAGCATCACCTCGGCTTCGGGCACGTCGTGGAGCATGACCAGCTTCTCGGCCATGCGCACCGCTTCCGGGCTGTCGCGCAGGATCAGCATGTTCAGCTTCTCGTCGACCACCACGTCGCGGCTCTTGAGCAAGGTCTTCAGGGACGCGGCCACGGTCTTGGCATCCGCGTTGGACAGGTAGAAGCTCTTGATGGTGAGAGGCTGGTATTCCTTGAGCTTGGCCTGGGTGTTGGGGTAGATCAGAACGGTGTTGGCGTCCAGAACGCGCTGTTCGAGCTGGTTGGTCAACAGCGTCAGGTTCACCGCCGCCTCGATGGTCGAGTTCTTCAGGAAGATCGAGGTTCTCTGGTCGGTCTTCACGTCCTTGTCGAACAGGAAGTTGAGCCCCGACGTGCGGGCAATCACTTCGAAGACCGACTTGAGCGGCGCGTCCTTGAACTCGATGCCGATCGGCTTCCGGTAGGCCGCTGCCAGGCCGGGCTCCACGGCCGGCCTGGCGGCAGCCTCCTCGATGCGGCGCATCAGAGCCCGGGCCTCTTCATTGTTCGGACCGTCGATCAGCGCCGTCCGCAGCCGGGCGGCTGCGGACTCCGGGTCTCCGCGGGCAAAGGCCTGCCGGGCATCGGCCACGGCTGCGTCGCCCTGGCGGGTGCGCTCGATCGTCCGCAACCCGGCCAGAGCCCGCTCATGCCCCGGCTGGAAGGCGAGGGCCTGCCGGTACAGGCTTTCGGCGTCTTCGTGCTGGCGCTGCTGGCGAGCCTGCTCGGCCCGGGCCAGCAGGGTCGCAAGATGGCGCTCGCGGGCACGCAGCACGCCCAGCCGGTACTGGGCGGAGCCGGGTTCGAGCCTGCGGGCTTCCTCGAAATAGGCCAGACTCTCCGCCGTGCGGCCTTCGCGCAGCAGGCTTTCGGCTTGGCGGTATGACTGCTGCGCGGCGCATCCTGCCAGCGCGAGCACGGCCGTGGCCATCGCCCCGAGGCGAAGGACTTGTCCCGGTAGGAATCTCGAACTCAACGGAAATCTCCAATCGGCATCGTCTGGGTCTGGCCCAGGGGCAGGTAGGTCAGGGTCATGCTGGCGGACGAGATCTTCTCCACCCGGTAGACATCGAGCAGCCGTCCTCCTTCGCGCGCGATCAGCGTCTGCTCGCCCTGGCTGAGGTACACCTCCTGCGCGCCGTCGTCCTGCTTCATGCCCAGGTAGGCGAAAGGCAGGGGCGGTGCAACGGGCTTCGCTGCGACAACCGGCGCGCGCGCAGGCGCCGGTGGGTCCCAGCTGCTCATTCGGCGCGCGGCATCAGCGTCTCGAGCGGCTCGGGTGCCAGCCGCCCCGAAGGCTGCGCCGGCAGCGCGACGAGGCCGGCGCCGGCAGGCGCCTGTGCTGCACGGGGTGACGCGGGAACGGCGGGCGTCCGCGACGTCGTTGCCTCGTCGGCCGGCGTCTTGTCGCCGAAGAACGCCAGCCAGGCCGCAACAGCCAGGGCCGGCAGAAGGAGCTTCAGGCGCGAACGCGGCATGGACGCGCTCATGGTGCCTTCTCCTGGCGCGGAGATGGCGCCGCACTGCCGGCAGCACGCGGCCGCGACGACCAGAGCACCCACCGAAGGCGTGCTTCGCCCTGATCGGTGCCGATGGCGTCACGCTTGACGCTCATCTGCTCCAGCGACGCGTTGGGCAAGGCGAGCAGCACATCCTGCACGAAGGCCCGCAGTGGCCTGTAGCCGCCGCGCACCGGAAGGCTCAGCTGCACGCCCTCCACGCCGGCCTCCGGCAAACTGATGTACTGGTAGTCGCCTTGCAGCAAAGCGATGCCATGTTTCTGCGCGATGACGCTCATTTCACGGATCTGGTCTTCGGTGCCCGGTACCGTCCGAAGGACCGTGTACACGGCAGCCTGGCGAGCTTCGCCGGACGTCTCCGTGACGTCGCGACGTGCGGTCGCGCCAGAGCGGGCGCCCGTCAGCCGCTGCTTCGTGAGCGCAAGATCGCTTTGTGTCCTCAGGCTGCGTTCGGACACGGAGGCCCACGTCACCAGATACAGCGCGGCACAGGCCAGTGCGAGAGCGGCGCAGGCCGGCCAGATCCAGCCATGGCGCCAGAGGAACACCTCGCTCCTTACGCGCCACGAGACCTGCAGGGTGCCGCTGGCGAGCGGCTTCGAATCCATCGGGGCGGGCTTCATCGTGCGCGCTCCTGCGCCACCGCTGCCGTTGCCTGCAACTGCACCTGCAGCGACAGCTGGGCCGGCCGGTTGGCGTCCTGTGTCAGGGTCTCATGCTTGACGAGCTGGACATCCTCGAACAGAGGAGGCCGGCGCAACCGGGCGGCGTAGGCCAGCAAGGCGTCGAGCGTTCTGGCCTCCGCCTGCAGGCGCAGCGTGCGGCGCTGGGAATCCGGCTCGATCAGCAGCAAGGCCACACCCGGGGGCGTCGACTCCTCCAGCGCGTCGAAGATCCGTGGCCAGGGTGTGTTGAGCTGGCGGATGACGAGGTTCAGCTGGCGCTGCTGGAGCGGTGAGGCAGGCGTGGCCGCCGGCGCGGCGGGTGGCTGCGTCGCCGGCCATTGCGAACGCACGGCGGCGAGCTGCGCTTCGACCGCCTCGAGTTCGCCATGCGCGGCGGCCACCTGCCAGCCAAGCCAGGCTGACAGCGCGAGCAATACCCCCGACAGGAGCACGGCTGCGGTCCGCGTCCGGGCGTCCGAGGCATGGCCCAGCAGGCTCAGGGCCGGGCGTCGCGTGAATGCCAGCTGCACGCGCTTCATGGCGTGGTCTCCAGAGCGCGGGCGACCCAGGCGCAAAGCCCGGCGTCCCCCAGCGCTTGCGCGCCGGCAGGTGCGCGTGCATGCCAACGGATCGCGGTGAGGCCTGCCTGCGGCCGCGCTTGCTGTGCGTCCTGACGCAGGTCCAGCCAGTGCACTGACGCCGTATGTACCGACGCTGTATGTACCGACGCCGTATGTACCGACGCTGGATGCACCGACCCCCAGCGAATCAGCTGGGCGTGCACCCTGTCCAGCGCATCGCGCTGCGCCATGGCGCCCGAATCGTCCGGCGCGGCGTGTGCAGACTGCAGATGAGTCAGACAGCCCTTGCGGTTGTGCCCCAGTGATAGCTGGCCGAAAGAGCGGATCGCAAACCAGCCGTCGTCGGGCAGGCGCTGCGCGCCGGCCGCAAGCCAGACCGAGAGGAAACTTTGCATAGACAGTCGCAGACCTTTCGCGGAGGCCGCATCTTCCAGTTCGCGCACGAGGGCCTGCGGCAAGGCCGCGCAAGCGAAGGGCCGGCGGGCATGCCAGTCGCCCCTGATGGCCCAGTCTGTGGGCCCGCCGCCGAACAGCTGCGTGCACCGCGCACTTGCCACCCTCCGCATCTCCTCCAGCGAGGAGGCGCCCGAAGGCGGCGCCTGCAGCCAGTGCCGCGCGAGGGCATCCGCCACCACCACTCTCACTTCACGCGGCGGCGCCGGCAGGGCGCCGACCAGCCGATGAATCACGGTGCCAGCCGCCCCGGGCGGCGCGTCAAGGCGCCGTACGGACGGCTCGCCGCCCCCCATCCAGGCGGCGCCCCGGGCGTCGATGCCGAGCCACGCGATCGAACGGTCAGGCGCTGAGCGTGACACGCCGCACCTCCTCCAGCGTGGTCTGGCCCTGGCGCACCAGATCGAGCGCGGCCTGCGTCAGGCTGCGCGTGCCGTTTGCGCGCGCGGCCTCCTTGAGCTGCCGGACCGACTGGCGGTTCACGATCATCTCGCGCAGTTCATCGTTCAGCCGCAGGATCTCGGCCACGGCGCGCCGGCCCCGGTAGCCGGTGCCCCGGCAATCGCCGCAGCCCGAGCCCGAGCGGAAGTCGTAGCCATCGACATCGGCCTTCGTCAGCCCGAATCGCGCGAGCTCCTGAGGATCGGGCGTGCAGGAACTGCTGCAGTGCGGGCAGCTCAGCCGGACGAGGCGCTGGGCCCAGATGCCATTGAGGGCTGACACCAGGGCATACGGGTCGAGCCCCATGTGGGTGAAGCGGCCGAACACGTCGAACACATTGTTCGCATGCACGGTGCTGAGCACCAGATGGCCGGTGAGCGCGGACTGCACGGCGATTTCGGCCGTGTCACGGTCGCGGATCTCGCCCACCATGATCTTGTCCGGATCATGGCGAAGGATCGAACGCAGGCCGCGCGCAAAACTCAGGCCCTTCTTTTCGTTGACCGGGATCTGGAGCACGCCCGGCAGCTGGTATTCGACCGGGTCTTCGATGGTGATGATCTTGTCGCGGCCCGTATGCGTCTCGGACAGGGCCGCATACAGCGTCGTCGTCTTGCCCGAGCCGGTCGGCCCGGTCACGAGCAGCATGCCATACGCCGCCTCCATCAGGTCGCGCAGCGTCGCCAGCGACGGGCTGTCGAAGCCGAGGGCTGCCAGCGTGAGCTTGCCGTGCGCCTCCACCATGGCCTGCTTGTCCAGGATGCGGATGACGGCATCTTCACCGTGGACGCTGGGCATGATCGACACGCGCAGGTCGATGTCGCGCTTCTGCGCATTCACGCGGAAGCTGCCGTCCTGCGGCACCCGCCGCTCGGCGATGTCGAGATCCGACAGCACCTTGAGCCGCGAAATGGCCTGCTCGGCCAGCGCGATCCCATCGATCTCGGCAATCGTGTCGAGGACCCCGTCGATGCGGTACTTCACGGCGATGCCGGCTGGCGTGCTCTCGAGGTGGACGTCGCTTGCGCCCGCGCGCAGCGCGTCGTAGAGGGTCGAGTTCACCAGCTTCACGGCCGGGCTGGCCGACTGGGCCAGGTTGGCCAGCGACAGAACCTCGGCCGCCTCGCGGCTTTCTGCCGAGGCCGTGCCGCTCGACCACAGGTCGTCGACGGCGCGGGATGCGGCTTCGTGCTGATTGAGCAGGGCATGGATATCGTCGGCGGTCGCCAGCACGAACACGACCGGTCCCTGGGCCATCGACTCCAGCTGGGTCCACAGATCGGCATCGAACGGGTTGCCGACCGCAGCGAGCGTCTGCGGTGGTTCGCCGCTCCTGCGCAGCAGCACCGCGCGCTTGTGCTGCGCTGCGGACAGCGGCAGCAGATCGAATGCGGGTTCGCATTGCGCGAGTTCCGCCGTTTCCCGGAACCCGATGCCAAACGCGGCAGCGAGGCGGCGAGCGGCTTCGCGAGCGTCGATCTGCAGCCGGGCGGCGAGCGCCTCCACCGGAGACTGCTCCGTTGCATGCGCGGACCGCGCCGCGGCCAGATCCGCGGCGTCGAGTTCGGCGGGCATGGCAACGGCATTCATGGAAGGCTTCCCGCGAGGTCGAACACGGGCATGTACAGCAGGATGACGATCAGCCCGATCACCACGCCGATCGCGGTCATCAGCAGGGGCTCGAAGGTTTTGGTGAAGCGCTCGATCCAGCGCGTGGTCTCGCTGTCGTAGAAGGCGGCGGCGCGCGTCAGCATCGGCCCGAGCTGTCCGGACTTCTCCCCCACGCGCAGCAGGCGCAGCGCCACGGGCGTTCCGAGCCGGCTGGCTTCAAGGACCTGGCTCAGCGACTGGCCGCTTTCGATACCGCGCCGTGCCGCCTCGAGTGCCGGCTGCCGCGCTGCCGGCAACACCGCGCGGGCCATGTGCAGCGCCTGGTGCAGCGCGATCCCGCCTTCGAGCAGCATGCCCAGCGTGAGGTACAGCCGCGACAGCTCCAGGATCTCGATGCGCGGCCGCGCGCCCGGCAACAGCGCCAGCATCCGCCACAGGCCTCCCGCGCCCAGGTGCTTGCGGGTCCACCCGACGCCGAAGGCGACAAGGATCACCATCGCCGAAGCGATCGGCATCGCATGCGCGTGGATGAACTGGCCCCAGCCCATCAGCAGCTCCGAAGCCCAGGGCAAAGGGCGGCCGCTGTCCTGGTACACGCTGGCAAAGCGGGGTACGACGTACCCCAGCAGGAACAGGGCCACCGCGCCGCCGACGCCCAGCAGGATGGACGGATAGATGGCGGCGCTCACCACCTTGTGGCGCACCGCATCGACGCGGCTTTCATAGTCGATGTAGCGTTGCAGGGCCTGGGGCAGGCTGCTGGTTCCCTCGGCCGCATGGACCACGCCGACCAGCACCGCCGGGAAGATGTCCGGTTGCTGTTGCAGCGCGGCCGACAGGCGCATTCCCTGGCGCAGCTGGGCGCTCACGCGTGCGAGCACGGCGCGCCGGTCCCCGGCGCTTTCCTTCTCGATCAGGACGTCGAGCGATTCGATGACGCTGAGCCCGGCTGAGAGCAGGGCATGCAGTTCCTGCGCAAACAGCAGCAGGGCAAAGCCCGACCGGCGGCGCAGCGCGGCGGCACCCACGGAGGCGACCGACAGCGGCACCAGCTCGCGCGCGGCCGTCTGCGTGCGCGCGTCGGCCTCGTCAGCGGCTTCGAGCAGGAGCTGACGGACGTTCTGCTGCGCGTCGAGCGCACGAACCTGGAATTGCATGATGGACCTGCGCGGGAACGTCAGCGGAGGGTGATGTCTGCGGCATCTCCCGTGCCGCCCTGTTGACCGTCCTTGCCGTAGGAGAGGAGGTCGTAGTCGCCTTGCGATCCGGGTGCGCGGTAGATGTAGGCGCGGCCCCACGGATCGAGCGGAACGGCCTTGTCGAGGTAGGGTCCGTTCCACTTCGCCGCGTTGGCGGGCCGGGTGAGCAGGGCGTTCAGGCCTTCCTCGGTCGTCGGAAAGCTGCCGACGTCGAGCCGGTAGGTCCCCAGCGCGCGATGGAAGGCCTCGACCTGCGACCGGGCGACGGCCTGCTCGGACTTTCCGATCTGGCTGAAGTACTTGGGGCCCACGTAGGCGGCGAGCAAGCCGATGATGGCGACGACGACCAGCAGTTCAAGCAATGTGAAGCCGCGTGCATGCCTGCGCGGCGGGTGGCTGTACGACACAAATCCTCTTCTGTCCCCTGTGCACGAGCACGCGGGAACTCGCTGTTCATGTCACCGATGGTTACCCGGATGTGACGTCGCGGCAAGGGACCAAAGTCATTGGCTCGGCCGCCCGACCCCGACTACATTCGCGCCAAACCGGGCTGTGAGGCCCGACGTACTGGTGTGAGGCCGGGCGAGCCATGGGTTCGCACAAGAACAGGCTGAGCTCAGGAGGACAGTCAGGAATACCCGAGGGGGGAACATGTGCGTCTGGCGGAGTCGGGCCATTGCGGGCCGTGCTGAATCTTTGTTGTTTGCAGGCACGGACCGTGTCCATCAATATCTACGAACGCTTCGCGGCGCCGTGCTTGCCCTCGGCGTGGGGCTTGCGTGCGTGGGTGCATCCGCCCAGGCCAACCTTGCGATCCAGAAGGGCCTGGTCTGGCTCAATGCCCAGGTCCTGCCGAACGGGGCCCTCGCATCGCAGTCCCAATCGATCGGCACCCCCCTGCAGACCCAGTCGGAGACTGCGCTCACCCTTTCGGCCCTGGCGCAACCCGCTTCGCCGGCGCTGACATCCGCGCTCCAGGCCGTGCAGCCTGCCCAGGCTGAACTGCTCGCCCGCCAGATTGCCGCAGCCAGAGCCGCTGGCGCCTCGGCCACGGCGGCGCAGGCGCAACTGGCGCAGCTGCAGGTAGAAGGCGGCGGCCTTGCGCCGCAGGCCGGCTTCCGGCCCGGAACGCTGGACAGCGCCTGGGCCCTTCGTGCCAACGAGCGGACCGCGCAGGCCAATGCCGTGATCGCGGCCTCCCTGGTCAATGCCCAGAATGCCTCAGGCAGCTGGGGGTTCGGCGGAACGGACGACCTGGGCACGACGGCCGAGGTGCTGCTGGGCCTCAATGCCGTATCGACCCAGAACCCGCAGGCCTATCTGGGCTCGCAGCTCGCAGCCAGCTGGCTGCTGGCGCGTCAGGCCGCCGACGGGAGCTGGGGCGGCAGTGCCTATCTCACGGCGCTGGCCTACCGGGCGGTGCATCCCTTCAGCAACCCGGCCACCGTCGGCGTCAAGGTGCGCGACTACCTGATCGCCCAGCAGCTGGCCGACGGCTCCTGGGGCGGTGATCCCCTGGTCACCGCGCTGGCGTTGCGTGCACTGCATCTCACCATGCAGACACCGCAAGACCCGACGCGCGCCATCGTCAAGGGCCGCGTGATCGACGCCTTGACGCGACTGCCGCTCGCCGGCGTTGCCGTGACCTTGTCGACCTCCGGCGGTGCCCCCGTCGCGACGCAGGTGACGGGCGCCGATGGTGCCATCGCGCTCGGCCAGCTCGTGCCGCAACCGGTCCAGTTCAGGCTGACGCGGGCGGGTTACAGCATGGTGGAAGTGATGCTCGCGCTGCAGGCGGGCGCGACGACCGATGTGGGTGACGTCCTGCTTCTTCGCTCGCAAGCGGCGGAGACGGGCGCCGTGGTGGTCTCGGGAACCGTCCGGGTGCGCGGCACCGGGGCGCCCCTGGCGGGCGCCACCGTCGCCGCCACGCCTGCCGGAGTCAGCGCCGTGACGGATATCGCGGGCCAGTATGCCCTGACGAACCTGCCGCCCGGGCAGACGACCGTCGCCGCGTCGAAGGCCGGCTATGTCACCGAGACGCTGAGCGCGTCCATGCCGGCCGGCGTCCGGTTCGACTTCTCGCCGACGCTCAACTCCGGCCAGCCGTCCACCGGGTGCACGATCGAGGGCCAGGTGACCGATGCGGTGACGGGGCTGCCCCTCCAGGGCGTCACGGTCATCAACACGGGATCGACGTACAACACGGCGACCACCGCGGCCGATGGCCGGTACACGATCACCGGCGTCGGCTCCGGAGCCTCCAACATCAAGACGAGCCGCAGCGGATACAAGGTTCACGGCATCAACATCATCCTGGCTTGCAGCTATGGCAGGATCGTCAACTACTCGCCCGCGCTATACGATAACCAGACGCCGATTCCCTACCTCTCCGGTTACGGCACCGTGACCTTCGTGGTGGTTGATGCGGGCACCAACCAGCCGATTCCGTTTCCGGGCACCGGCTATCTGTCCCATCTGGGCACGAGCGTTGCCGGCGACGCGAACGGCCGCATCACGATCCGCCAGTTCTCCGAAGCGACCATGCGCGTCACGGTGACTGCCGAGGGCTATGCGCCGTCGGTCATCGATTTCCAGCAGCAGGGCATCGTCACCATCGATGGCGGCCAGGTGCGCCTGCGCAAGACGCAGCAGACGGGGCTGGCGCCGGACTTCGTGGCCATGCAGGTCAAGCGAACCGGTGCCGGCACCGACCCGCAGACCCTGCTGCAGGGTGGCACCGTCTCGGTCGTCATCGGCAACGCCGGAGCGTCGACGGCTCCGGCGGGCGTCGCCGTGCTGGCGTTCGCCGATATCGACCGCAACGGCAAGTTCGACGCGGCCACCGACCCGGTCCTGGGGCAGTCGGCGTTGGCCGCGGCGCTGCCCGTGAATGCAACGGCGTCGCTCTCGATCGCGGTCGCCGGCGCGCTGGAGTTCCGTGACGCGCCGATCAGCGTGGTGATCGATCCGTACAGCCAGGTCATCGAGAAGACACGCGGCAACAACGTCCGCTCCACGGCGGACGAAGCCATGGTCATCCCCGCCATCCTGCCGTTCACCCCGAAGGTCAAATTCATCTGGGATGGCGACGTCATGATGACGCCCGTGGTCGGGCGCATCCACGACACCAACGGCGATGGACGCATCGACGAACTCGACACGCCGCGGATCATCTTTGCCAGCTACCCGGGCGGAGGCAACTACTACGGTGGAGCGACCCTGCGCGCGATCGACGGCATCACAGGCCAGGAGGTGCTCACCGTCCCGCCCTCGGTCTTCGGTGGCGTGAGTTCACAGTACGGCATGGCCATCGCGGACCTCGACGGTGACGGCATCCCCGAGATCGTGGCGTCCAAATACAACTACGGCATGGTGATCCTGTCCAACACAGGCGCGCTCAAGGCCCAGACGTACAACTATCCGGGCAATCCGGCCATCGCCGACATCAACGGCGACGGCATTGCGGAGATCCTGATGGGACCGGCCCTGTACAGCAACACGGGCGTGCAGCTGGACAACTACTGCTCGAACGGCTCCAACACCTACGCCATCAAGCTGTCGCCGACCGACACGGGCCAGGCGGTCATCTGCGGTGACCGCGTCTGGAACAGTGACGGTTCCCTGCGGTTCAACGCGGGTGCGGGCTCGCAATGGCCGATCCAGGCGGCCAACTTCAACGATGACCCGTATCCCGAGTTCCTGCGCATGACCAATGGCAACCTGACCCTGTTCAGCCATACCGGCCAGGTCATCTGGGGTCCCGTGAGCATCGTGGGCGTGGGTGGCGTTCCGGTCATCGCGGACCTCGACGGCGACGGGTATCCGGACATCGGCGTGGCCGGCCGCGACTGGTTCAGCGTGTTCCGCCATGACGGATCGATGATGTGGCGCAAACCCATCAAGGACGGATCCGCCAACACGGGCGCAACGGCGTTCGACTTTCACGGCAACGGCCGAATGTCGATCGTCTATCGCGATGAGCAGAACCTGTACGTCTTCGACGGCCCGACCGGAAGCACCATTTTCCAGACCCTCAGCTACTCGCTGACCGGCATGGAGCATCCGATCGTCGCCGACATCGACGGCGACGGGCATGCCGACATCGTCGTGCCGGGTGACGCGATGACCGGTTCGGCGGGCCTCAAGCGCGGCATCGTGGCCTACACGGACATCAACAACGCCTGGGCCAAGACCCGCAGTGTCTGGAACCAGTTCGCCTACAACAGCAACAACATCAATGACGACCTGAGTGTCCCGCGCAACCCCGCGCCCTCGTTCCTGGACCAGAACACCTTCGTCGTCAACCGCATCTTCGAGACCCGGCAGCGGGCGGTGCCGGACCTGACGGTGGGCTACGTGCGCGTGGCCGATACAGGTTCCGCCGCGTCCACCGTGACCTTCCGGGTCGGCAACGCCGGCAGCAACACGGCGGGCACCTCGACCCAGGTGGCCGTCTATGGCCAGGACGCCAGCGGACCCGCGACCCTGATCACGCGTTTTGCCATGGGCGTGTCGCTGGCCAAGGCCCAGTACGTCGACCTGGTGGCCGTGATCCCCAGCCTGGGCAACTATCTGACGCTGAGTTTCGTCGCGGACGACAACGGCGGGGGCAGCACCACGCTGGCGGACTTCGACCGCACGAACAACCGCCTCGATGTGGACGTCCGCTCGATCGCCTCCAGTGTGAGCGTCGCTGCGCAGACGGACAGGACGGCCTACGCAGCGGCGGACACGGCCATCCTGGGGGCGACGATCAGCAACCTGGGCAGCTTCCCCAAGAACGCCTTGGCGCGGTTTACCGTGCTGGCCGCCGACGGCCGCGTGGTCGAGGTGCTGCCGGTCAACGGACCGTTCAGCGTCGGCGCCGGGCAGACTGCCTCGGCGCAGGCGGCCTGGCCGGTGACGGGCCTGCTGGCGGGCGGCTATCTTCTCAAGGCCGAGCTGCTGACTTCGGCGGGCGTGGTCTATGGCGTGTCCACGACGAGCTTCGCGATCACCGGGTCGACCAGCCAGGCCGCTTCGGCGCGCATCAGCGCGGACCGCGCCAGCTACAGCACGGCCGACCTGGTCACGCTCACCTCGCGCGCCGGCAACCTCGGCAGCAACACGGTGCTCGAGAACCTTCAGGTCACCACCGTCGTGCGCAACGCCGGCGCGGCCGTGGTCTGGCAGCGCAGCGAAGACGTCGCGCAGCTGGCGCCCGGCGCCGTGCGCAGCTTCCCTTACGCCGTTGCGGCTTCGGCGCTTGGCGCCGGCGACTACACGGCCCACCTCAGCGTCACGGGGGCGGGGTCGCTGATCCTGGCCACCGCGACGGCGCCCCTGCAGGTGCTCGACTCCGCGGCAACCGGCGTCGGCCTGCGCGGCACGGTCACGGCCTCGGCCACGGCTGAAATCGGCCAGCCGCTCAACATCAACCTGGCCGTCTTCAATGCCGGCGACTCAACGGTCTCGGGCAGCGTCACGATCCGCGTGGTCAACCCCGTCACGGGCGCACTGGTTGCGCAGTACGGCCAGCCCCTGGGTGTCGCCGTCGGTGCCACGCAGAACCTGGCCTGGCCCTGGACCGTGACCGGAATCGCCGGACAGCAGCTCGTCGTCACGGGCTCCGTGCAGTTCAACGGCCGCGACATCACGCTGGGGCAGACCGTCATCAGCCTGACTGGCACGCCGGCCATCACGGTGCTGCCGCCGCAGCTTGCGTTCGGCGCCACCTACGCCGGTGCGGCATCGGCCCCGCAGCAAGTGATGGTGACCAACAGCGGGAGCGCGCCGGCGGCTTCGCCCACGGTCACGCTGTCGGGCAGCGACCCCTCGCAATTCATCGTGTCCGGCGCCGGTTGCGCGCAACAGGCCAGTCTGGCCGTGGGCGCGACCTGCACCGTGACGATCACCCATTCACCATCGGCGGTGGGTGCGCATACGGCCACGTTGAACATTGCCTACAGCGACGTCACGCCGCAGCTGGTCACGCTCACGGGGACCGGCAAGGCGATCCAGTTCACGGGCGGTGTGACGGTGGCGCCGTCCGCGCCGGTCTCGGGCCAGGACGTCAGTCTTGGCTACACGCTCGTCAATCCGGCGCCGGTCGCGGCGCAGCCGCAGGCCAACCTGGCCGTCTATGACAACGCGACGAGCCAGATCCTGGCCACCTGGAACATCCAGCCGGCCGTGGCTGCGGGCGCGACTTTCGCCGGCAACCAGATATGGACCCCGCCCGCTGGAGCGGGCCAGTACCGCGCCGTGCTGTCGGAGAACGTGAACAGCACCAGCGTCACGTTGTCGAGCGCGGTGTTCTCGGTGTCCGCCGCTCCCGTCACGCCGACGTTCACGCAGGTCGAGGTCACGAGCCAGTTCAAGCGCGATTCCCGCATCCTGGTCCTCGTGTCCTGCGTCGACAGCAACGGAGTCGCCACCACCGACACCGACACCGAGGCGCAGCATCTGGTTCGCGGCGAGAACGCGACGGCGCAGCCCGACGTGGCGGCCTGCGTGCAGGAGCGGGTCCAGGGCCTCCATGCGTTCCTCGACGCGCTCGGGATCCCGCACAAGGTGGTGACGACCGACGCCGAATTCCGCCACGAGATGCGTTGCGGCATCTACAACACCTACTGGATCAGCGGGCCCGCCGGCAAACTCGACCCGTCGATCGTCAAGGAAGTCCGCGACGCCGTCTGGCGTGGTGACGGCCTGATCCTGGACGGCGTGCAGGACGACCGCAACCTGCTGCTGCATGCTGCCGCCGGTGTTGCCTATCGCGGCCGCCTGGCAGGCGCCGACCATGCGGTGGACATCGTCTCGGGCCAGATCTTCGAGCCCGGCGTGCTGGACACGGTGGGTCAGCCGACCAGGATGGACCTTCAGGGCGGCGAGCTGCACGCAAGCTTCATCGCGGGTGCATTTGCTCCCGGCGCATCGGTTGCAGCCCGCGCCGCGCCGGCTCCCGGCGCCTCGCTTGTGGGGGCGCAGGACCCGGCCATTGTCTCCAGCACCTGGGGGCGGGGCCGCAGCCTGATGTTCGGCTTCGACCTTGCGGCGATGGCGGCTTCGCCCAATGCCATGGCCCATCCGCAGATCACGTCGCTGGTCACCGCCACCGCGGCGGCGACGGCCGACACAACCCAGACGTTGACCATTGGCGACGCGGCGGCCCTGGCCGTGACCGTCACCAACAACGGCACGGCAACCGTCACCGTGAAGCTTGTGGGCAGCCTGCCGGCGGGCGTCACGCACAGTGGCGCCAGCATCGCGCCGGTCGCCATGACGGCCGGTGGTACGGTCACCTGGTCTTTCGATCTCGCTTCGGGCGCGAGCCAGGAAGTGATCTGGCGCGTGAGCGTGCAACAGGCAACGGGTGTGGCTCTACCCCTGTGGGTCTACGGCGTTCCCGCCACCGGCTCGCCCGCTTTGCTGGCCACGCCGCAGTTCACGCTGTCGGTGACGCCGGGCACCGCGCTGCTGGCGGCTCCATTGCCGGCAGCGCAGGCGCTGCAGCCCGCCCCGGGCGCGGACACGGTTGCCAGCAGCAACGCCGTTGCCGCCATTGCCAGCGCCCTGGCCCTGCACAACCAGGCCAAATATCCCGAGGCGCTGGCGCAGTGGATGAACGCGTCCAAGGCGCTTCTGAGTATCACCTCGGTGGACGTGACGGCGGCGCGTGACGCCGTGGCCATGGCTGCGGAGGCGACGAGCGACATGCTCTGCCAGGGCCTGGCCTGCGTCAGCGGCGCCCTGAGCCTCAGTCCGCAGACGGTGATAGCCGGCGCCAACATCAACGTCAACCGCGTGGTCGGCAACATGTGCACACCGCAGGTCAAGGACATCGCGGTCAAGGCCAGCCTCGTCAACCGCCGCACGGCAGCGACGGTGCTTGCGCTGACGGATGTCGTCACGCTCAACGCCCAGGAGAGCAACACCCGCAACGCGGTATGGCCCAGCCGGGGGCAGAACGGCGACTGGATCGACGCGGCGCTGACAGCCACCTACCAGGGCCATCAGTGGCAGCTCGCGCAGACCCAGGCCCAGCTGGTGACCGTCTGCAGCGCGGGCGGCCCGCTCCCCACCAGCCGCTTCAAGGCCAACAGCGGAACCGAAGGCCTGACAGCCCGGGGCGGCGCGCCAGGTTCATCCGACTGGGAATGGCAGCTGGGGCGAGACAGCACTCACGAGGTGCGGGTCCAGGGCGACTGGGTGCCGGGCAAGACCTACGACTGGACCCTGGCCATCAACGCGGCCGGCCAGGGCACCTTCACCGTGTCCGACGGCGCAAGCGTCGTGTCCAGCGGCACCTACCAGGCGCTTGGCAAGGGTTACCAGCTCCGCAATGGGGATGCACTGCAGCTGAGGGTGGCGTCGTCAAGCGACGCCGGTGCGGCCACCGTGGCCGCCAGCATCGTCAGGCTCGCGGGCCAGAGCGTCAGCGCCGGTGTGGCGACGACCGGGCCCGGCCAGAGCCATGCCGTGGCCTTCTACGAACCCGCGCTGGCGACGGGCGTGACGGCCGAAGGCACGGTGCGGCTGGATTTCACCGGCAGCGCGCCGCCGCTGGGCACCCGGCTCCAGATGAATGTGCAGGCGGGCACGGCGGTCTGCGATTGACGAAGGCGGAGCCAGACATGAACACGCCGAGCGACATGAAGAACACGAGAGTGGGTAACGGGATGAACCGAGCAATCAACACGAGCGACGAACCGATGATCACGCCGGTCCCGCCCATCAATACCCGAGCCGCGTGGCGCCCGGTCCTGCGGCCCGTCTCGGCCCTTGTGATTGCCGCGCAGTTCGCGATGCTGCTGCAGCCGGTGGGCGCCCATGCGCAGAGCCGCGCGATGGCCGTGCCGCAGGTGCAGGCGCAAGATCTGGTGGCGGGTTTGCGGCAGGACGGCCATGCGTCTGCCACCCCGTCGCAGTCGAACGAGGGCTCCGCCACACAGACGCGTGCCCTGGGTCCGGACATGCGCATCGAGGTCCGGCGCGAGCTCCAGGCCCTGCACAGCGGTGCGCCTGACCGCACCGCGGCAATCAACCAGCTGAAGTCCCGCCTCGCCGCCATGCAGGCGGCGGCGGCCGGCGTTCGCGCCGAGTTCAGCGCCACCCGCGCCGAGCTGCTGCGCAAGAACCTGCCCGCGCAAATCCTCGCCCGTCACGACGCGGCCGCCGCCGAGTTCGAGCAGCGCAGCCGCAAGTTCATGGAAGTCAGCACCGCCTGGCAAGCCAGTCCGTCCGACGCCCACCTGCAGGCCCTGGGCCAGTTCTTCGACCAATACCCCGCAGCCGCGCGCCCTGCGCCCCCAGCGACAGGCAAGCTCCCCTGGGGCCGGCTCACCCCGCGCCAGCCCGCTGAAAGCAAAACCAGCTGGTTCCGCAACCTGCACGCCGACCAGAAGGTCCACCTGGCGGATGCTTACACCACCGTCGGCGGCGTGCAGTTCAGCATCCTTCCCGAGCCCGGTCAGGCTCCGCAGGACGCCGACGTCGCAGCCACCGCCGAAGTCACCCTCAGCGCCGCGATCCGCGCCAAGGCGGCCGAGCTGGGCAACAACCCGGTGGTCATTACCAACTGGGTCTCCGCCAACGTCCAGTGGCTGCCCACCTGGGGCGCCATCCAGAGCGCCGACAGCACGCTCAACAGCCTCAAGGGCAACGCGATCGACATCGCCAGCCTGCACATCGCACTCCTGCGCGCGGCCGGCATTCCGGCGCGCTACCAGTTCGGCACGATCGAGATCAGCGCCGCCCAGGCCATGAACTGGGTCGGCGGCGTCAAAAAGCCCGAGGCCGTGCTCAACCTGCTGGCCCAGGGCGGCATTGCCGCACGCGGCATCAGCGAGGGCGGCGCGATCACCCGGATCCGCATGGAGCACGCCTGGGTCAGTGCCTACGTCAACTGGACCCCCAGCCGCGGCGCAAGAAACGGCGGCGCGGACCTCAGCCCGCCGCAGCACCCGCACCCCAATGCCAACCTCAACGCATGGGTCCCGCTGGAAGGCAGCTACAAGCAATACAACTTCACGGCCGGCCTGAACCTGGCCGAAGTCGCGCCCTTCAGTGCCCCGGCGGTCTTTGATGCTGCAAAGCAGGGCGCCACCTGTACCGCGGACAGCGCCAGGCAGATCAACACCGCTGCGCTCGATGCGCACTACACCCAGTTCAAGGCCCGGGCCGGCCAGCAACTGGGCAACTTTGCCGGGCAGGGCAGCGTCGGCCAGGTGCTCGGCTCCGCAGCCGTCGTGCGGCAGGACCAGACCCTGCTGGCCGGCACCCTGCCGTATGCCACGGTCGTCCTCGGCGGCGCCCTGGCTGCGCTCCCGGCGGCGCTGCGCTGGCAGGTCAGCCTGGGCCTCTCGACCGGCCCCACGGATGGCAATGCACAGATCATCAGCCTGAGCCGCAGCCTGGGCGAACTGGAGGGGCAGCGACTGGCCCTGAGCTTCACGCCGGAAACGCCGGCCGACGCACAAACCCTGGACGCACTGCTGCGCCCGGCCTCCGGGGGTGACCCGGCGACCGGCCTTCCCAGCCGGATTCCGGCCTACCTCGTCAAACTCAAAGCCCAGCTGCGCCTGAACGGCGCCGTGGTGGGCGAGGGCGGCAGCTTCACCCTCGGCCAGACGCTCACGCTGCGCACGGGGCTGCAGGGGCTGGACAGCGGCGGCAGCTCCACCAGCGATGCCACCATCGCCGTCGGTGAAGCCCACGCCTGGGCCTTCCAGGGCCAGGCACGCGGTGCCGTCGCCCCCGCCGAGGCGGCGCAGAAGCTCGCGGCGCTCAAGGCCCAGCTCAACAGTCCCAACGTTCCCGCAGGCGCCGAGCAGGCCAGGGAGATGCTCGCCGGCACGGCGGCCGCCTACCAGGCGGCTGCGGACGCGCGCGCGCGCCTGTACCAGCGTGTGGCCGACGCGATCGAAGTGCGGCTGCCCAGCGTGGCCCGTGCTTCGTCGCGCATCGACGCCGAACAGGCCTTCGGCCTCACCACCCATGTCCGGCCCGCCGGCATCGGCATCCACGTCGACCGCTTCGGCAGCGCCATCACGGCGAAAAATGATGCGACCGACGTGACGGCTCCCGGCTACAGCCAGCAGAGCCTGGAGCGCGCGAGCGTGCTGGCGCATCAGCTTCTGGACAGGATCTTCGGACCTGCGGGAAGCAAGGCCCAGTCCGCCCTCTCGGGCGTGGCCGCCGCTGCCGCGCAGGGCCAGACCCTCTACCGCGCCGACACGGCCAGCCTGGCTGCAGTGCTCGTCGCCGTGGACCCCAACTCCAACGTTCGCGCGCAGGTGCAGCAAGCCGTTGCCAATGGCCAACAAGCTCTCTTGCCGCAAAACGCAGTCGACCTGGGCGGCCTGCCCATGGACCCGCTGCTCCTGCACAACCCGCAGACGGGCTCTGCCGGCTACAGCGTCACCTCGCGCAACGCCCCCGTCACCCAGCTCACGGCCCAGCGCCCCGGCCCTGCCGGTTGGCTGGGACTGGCAGACGCACAAGCGAGCAAGGCCCTCATCGCCCCGGTGCTCGACGCCGCCATCGGCCAGCTCAACACCGCCCAGGCGCTCGCCGCCGACATCGACACGACGCGCTGGAGCGTGTTCGCCAGCCGGGACGAGCTCATCGACGGCCTCTACCTGGCGCGCATCAGCGAGGCGGCGTCCACCCAGAGCGCCTGCGACTGGGTCATCTCCACGGTAGCCAGCCAGATCGGCGGCGGCCTGCCCGGCAGCGCCACGGTCAACCGCGCACCGGTCATCGGCAGCACCCCGGGCGCGACGGCCCAGCTGGCGCGTGCCTACAGCTACGCCGTGCAGGCCAGCGACGCCGACGGCGACGCCCTCAGCTATGCATTGGCGGGCGCGCCCACCGGCATGACCATCGATGGCGCCGGCCTGGTGCACTGGCCCCAACCGACCCTGGGCCAGTTCGCCATCACCGTGCAGGTCAGCGACGGCAAGGCCCTGACCGAGCAGGCCTGGATGCTCACCGTGACCGACGCGGGCGCGCTGCAGATGGAGGCTGTCCTCACACCGGCCGTTGCCAATGCGGGCCAGACCGTCTCGCTCGCAGTCAACGCGACAGCGGCGGCCGGCGCCCCGCTCGTCAGGAGCGCCACCCTGGACGGCACGCCGCTCAGTCTTGACGGCACCGGCCAGGCAGTCTTCAGCGCCCCGGGCTCGGGCGCCCATCGCGTCGTCGCCACCGCCAGCGACGGGCAGAACACGCTCAGCCGCGAAATCATTCTCACGGTTCGGGATGCCTCCGTCACCGGCACCGCCACGGCCGCCATCACCGCTCCCCTTCCCGATGCCGGCGTGCGCGGCATCGTCAGCGTCACCGGCACCGCCGCGGATCCGAAGTTCGCCTACTACAAGCTCCTGCTCAGGCCCGTGGGCAGCAGTGGCGCCGACTGGAAGGAAGTCGGCAGAAGCCTCAGCCCGGTCACCAACGGCAACCTGGGCCAGATCGACACCAGCCTGCTCAACAATGGCATCTATCAGCTGAGCCTGCGCGTCGTTGACGTGAACGGCGCAGAGACGGCAGCCACGCAGACGATCGAAGTGCTGGGCAACCTCAAGCTCGGCCAGTTCCGCCTGAGCTTTGCCGACGTGCGGGCCGAAGCCCCCGGCTTCCCGCTCATGCTCACGCGCACCTACGACAGCGCGAAGAAGGACGTCGCCGGCGACTTCGGCTGGGGCTGGAGCGCTGCAAGCCAGGACGTCACCGTCCGCAAGAACATGACCCTGGGCAGCGCCTGGGTCGTGGAAACACGGCCGCAGACCAACGAGCTGTGCATCAAGCCGGTCGGCACCCGCCGCATCTCCATCAGCCTGCCGGACGGCGGCCTCTACCGGTTCGACGCGAAGAACTACCAGGAATGCAGGCAGTTCCAGGTGCCGGACGTGCAGATCGTCTACACCCCGGTGCCAGGGCCTGCAGGCGGCTCGGCAGGCAGGGTCAACGCCGCGGCGCAGCTGCGCGTGATCGGCAGCCCGCTGGTCCTCATCCAGGGCGGCCAGATCGTGGACGCCGACACCGGCACCGCCTACAACCCCGACACCTTCGAGCTCACCACCGAAGAGGGCTTCAAGTACGCCATCAAGGAAGGCGTGGGCATCCTGAATGTGACGGATCCGTACGGCAACACCGTGTTCTACGGGTCGGGCGGCCTGCAGCACAGCGCGCAGCTGTTCGTGAGCTTCGAGCGTGACGGCCAGGGCCGCATTACCAAGGCCACCGACCCGAACGGCAAGAGCCTCGTCTACACGTACAACGCGCAGGGCGAACTCGCCAGCGTCACCGACCGCGAAGGCAAGGTCACCCAGTTCAGCTACGCCACGGTCGCCGGCGGCGCTGATGCGAGGCACCTCTTGGCCAGCATCACCGACCCGCGCGGCGTGGTCGTCATGAGCAACCAGTTCGACGAGTACGGCCGCCTGGCCGGCGTGGCCGACGCCAACGGCCAGGCCAGCAAGCAGGAGTTCGACCTCGCCAACAACAGGCAGACCGTCACCAACAAGCGCGGCTTCAAGACCGTCTACACCTTTGACGCGGACGGCAACATCACCAGCGTGGTCAACGCGCTGGGCCACACCACGACCTTCACCTTCGACGCCAACGGCAACGAGCTGAGCACCACCAACGCGCTGGGCGAGAAGACCGAGCGCACCTTCGACGCCAGCACGGGCAGGCAGCTCACCGAGAAGAACCCGCTGGGCCACACCACCGCCACCGCCTACAGCAGCGGCGGCGCGGCGTACCAGCGCCTGAACCCGCAGGCCACGGTCGACGCGCGGGGCAACACCACCACCATCGCCTACCCGGCAGGGCAAGTGCAGAGCCCGGGCGCGGTGCCCGAACGGATCAGCGAGCCGCTGGGCCGCACCACCGAGATCGTCCAGCACATCTACAACGGCAACCTGGTCCAGTTGAACATTGCCGGGGAAGTCCTCAACTTCGGCTACGACAGCAAGGGCCGCAAGACCAGCGAAACCAACGGCGCCGGCGCCCAGGTGCTGTACGGCTACGACGAGAACGGCAACGAGACGAGCCGCACGGTCATCCGCACCGTCGATGGCGTGCAGACGCGACAGGTCAGCACCCGCAAGTACGACGGCGAGAGTCGCCTCATCGAAGAGACCGACCCGCTGGGCGCCAGGCGCACCCTGGCCTACAACGCCATCGGCAAGCTCGCCAGCCAGACCGATGCGAAGGGGCGGGTCACGACCTACACCTATGACGGCAACGGGCGGCCGACCAAAACCACCTACCCGGACGGCACCAGCGAGAGCACGGCCTACGACGCCGAAGGCAACGAAACCGCCAGGACCGACCGGCAGGGGCGCGTCACGCGCATGAGCTACGACGCGCTCAACCGGTTGACCCGCACGGACTACCCGGACGGCAGCTTCGAGACCACGGAGTACGACCCCGCCGACCGTGTCGTGGCCACGACCGACCGCCGCGGCAAGCGCGCCACGATGGAATACGACGCCGCAGGGCGCCAGACGGCGAGCGTGGACGCCAGCGGCGTGAGGACGACCAGCAGCTACGACGAGAACGGCAACCGGATCGCAACCAGCGTGGCCGGGCGGACCACCACCTTCACCTACGACGCGCTCAACCGACGGACGCGCACCGAGTGGCCCGACGGCAGCAGCCACACCAGCGTCTACCGTCCGGACAACCGCAAGGCCAGCGAGACGGATGCCAGGGGCGTCACCACGAGCTACGGCTATGACGGCGCGGGCCGACTCACGAGCGTCCAGCAGAGCCTGAGCGCCAACGCGACGGCCACCACGGCCTACGCTTACGACGAGACCGGTGCCAAGACCACGCAGGTCGACGCGCTCGGAAGAACCACGACCTGGGCGCTGGACGCCGCGGGACGAATCACCGCAAGAAAGATCCAGGACGGCAGCCAGGAGACGAGCAGCTACGACCCGGAAGGCAACCGCACGGCGAAGAAGACCTTCGCGGGCGAGCAGCTGAGCTTCCAGTACGACCCCGAGAACCGGCTCACCGGCGCGGTGATCCCGCAGGGCACGGGCAGCAACAGCGCCGTGCCGGCCGCGAGCGTGCTCTACCGGTACAGCCCGGCAGGCAACCTCACGAGCGTGCAGGAGCAGGGCGCCACGACGCTCAACGGCTTGCAGGCCTTCAGCTACGACGCCAATGACCGGCTGATCGGCACGAGCAGCCCGGTGGGGCAGATCAGCTACACGCTGGATGCCCAGGGCAATATCACGGCCCGCAGCGTCAGCAGCCAGGGCGTGAGTGCGGGCACCACCCGGATGGAGTACGACGACGCGGGCCGGATTGCCAAGGTGATTGCCAGCGACGGCAAGCAGACCACGTACACCTATGACGCTGCCGGCCGGGCCATCCGGACTGAGCGCGAACTCAATGCGAGTGGCGGGCAAGCGCAAATGCTGGTCACGCACATCCGCTACGACGGCGCCGATCGCGTGATCGCCATCGCGCAGGTCAAGCGGCTGAACGGCAGCGAGACGGTGGTGGCAGGCCAGGCCCTGAGCCGGGGCGCGGGCGGCACGATCAGCCAGATCGACACCTATCGCAGCGGCACCTACGACAGTGCTTCCGGCCTCTTCAGTGCCGCACCGGCGCGCACGCAAGCGTTCGAGTACGACGCCAATGCACGCCTGACGAGGGAGAACGTTACCGCCGCCGGTGCGACGACGGACACCCGCTACGAATACGACGCCGTCGGCAACCGCACGCAGAAGCTGGTGACCACGGCAGCGGGCACGGAGATCACGACCTACACCTACGACGCGGCAGATCGCTTGACTCAGGAGTCAGTGAGCCTGCCGGCGGGCGGAAGCCGGGTTACGTCCTATGGCTGGGATGGCAACGGCAACCTGGCTTCCAAAGCGGAACCCGGCAAGACGACCCTCTACAGGTTCGATCCGCAGAACCGATTGATCGATATGCGATCCGGGGCCACCCAGGCGGATGCGCAGGCCGCAACGCCAGCGATCAGCTACGCCTATGACGCAGCAGGCAACCGGGTGCGCAAAGGCGGCGCCAACGCCACGGGCTACCTGATCGACAGCGCCGGCGCCTACGCCCAGGTCGCCATCGAAACCAGCGCCTCCGGCACAGCCACAGCGTACGTTCGCGGTCATCAACTCATCCGACAGACCAAGCTGAACGGGACCACTCAGCAAGACATCTTCCCGATGCACGGGCATCTGGGCACGAGCCTCGGGGCGGTGGATGTTGATGGGAACCTGATCGAACAGATCAACGCGGACGCGTTTGGCGTGCTGGAGCAGAGCGCCGGAAGCGAGCAGACGCATCTGTACACGGGCGAGTACTGGGATCAGGATGCGCAACTGCTGTACCTCAGAGCTCGGTGGTATGACCCGAGGAACGGGCAGTTCATCAGTGCGGATCCGTTTGAAGGAAAGCAGAACGATCCGCGTTCGCTGAATCGCTACAGCTATGCGCACAACGATCCGGTGCGCAATACGGACCCGAGTGGGGCGATGTCGCTGGGTGAAATTGGCGCGGGCCTGAATACTCAAGGAGTCTTGGCCAACACGGCAAGACACTACGCCTTTGACTATCTGCAGAATCGCATATTCGGCGAAGACGACACCTTGGACGGACCAGAGAGCCTGTATGAGATGCTGTTGGGGACTTTGATGAAGAGTCTAGCCGGCGCGATCGGCGGACCCGTAATAGAATTTGGTGGTGGAGCAGGAGGTTCTGGAGGTAAGCGCGTTGAAGGTCACCATGTCATACCTGAATACATGTGCGGTGCGTCCAAGCAAGTTGATATCGTGAATGTTCAAAATACCGATCATTGGAAGTTGCACGGACAGATGATCAACTTTGACCGCACCATAACCTATGCATCGAAGGCCTACGAAGTTGTCTTCAAGAAGAAAAAGGCACTCACTGATCTCAAGTCGCCAATCAACAAACTTGCGAGGACATGGAAAGGGCGCGGGGCGATCTCTGCAGGATTGCAAGCCTTCTATTACGAGAACGACTGGTTCTTTAAAGGCAAAGGTCAGAAGACGCGTGCGCCGATCGGCTTTGTACTTGGCTTTGAAGCGAACGAGTTCACGTTCAAGAAGAATCACAAATATCATCCCGTCATACCGTGTAGGAAGGGCGTATGAGAGCCGTTGACTATCGCGATTGGCCCAAGCAACGCCTCTTCGGAAAAGAGACGAGCTTGGTAGCTTACATAGAAGGCGAATTCGACGCATTCGTGAAGCAGCTTTCAGCGACACCCAAGACTGTCACCGAGCGGGCTACGAAAACCTTTCCTCAGATTAAGTACAGGTCGATCTTCCTCATTCTGTCAAACGGGGCGCCGGCGGCGTTGACGGAGTACCTCGATAAGCCGGGAAAGCTAGACCTCAACTTACAAGTGGTTCGGGATGAATTTGCCTACGACGATGACTACGCGGAAGTGATCACGGAACTGGGGGTCGAGCCGGAAAAGGTCCATAAGTTTGAAGGCAACTTTACCTGGCTTCCGAACCGAAAGGCAAAGAAAGCGAGATCGCGAGAAGAGCCGATGCCGGACCCGGCAGAATTCTGGAGTCAAGTGAGTGTTGCTCCTGCCCCCCCTTCTCGCAAGGTCAGCCGAAGCAAGAAGTGATCGCGCAGGGAATTGGGAATGGAATCCAGGTAGGCACTCCGAAAAGATTACAGATTGGAAAACTCGAATTCAGAATTTCAAGGACGAACATCGAAGAAAGTTCACCAACAAATGAACTCGATTGCATTGAGGATTGTCTTGAACAAATACGCCACTCATCCTCAGTTTCTAGGAAATGAACTTCAGGATTTGAATCAAAGGGGCGCAGTAGACGACTCTGTTCTTCATCTTGCTGCTGGGCAAGGCTGCATTGAAGATATGCAGGTACTGATCAACGAAGGCGCGGACCTAAACATGCTCGGTGATATGGGTAACACGCCGCTTCATTGCGCAGCTCTAATGGGGCAGGCTCCGGCAGCCGCGTTGTTGCTCAAGCAAGGTGCCAGGGTGGATGTATGCAACGAGTTTGGGCAGACGCCTTTGGAGATCGCTGAGATCGGGGGCAAGACTTCAGTTATTAAAGGCTACGCTGAAAAAGGTCCACCAATTGCCCCTGTGATGCGTTGAGCGATTCATGAAACAGCAAACCCTTGCCATGGAAGCGGACAAGAACTTCGAGCAATTCCGTCGCCCGACGCGACGCGATCTGTTCCTCAAGAC
>JBGAIH010000012.1:0-137551 GCA_044225675.1 Burkholderiaceae bacterium | reverse complement strand
CGGGCGGCGCAGCCAGGGGCGCGGCGGGTCGGGCGGCGGGGGCGGGCACGGGTTGAGGTGCGGGTGCTGCGGCCACAGGGGGCGCGGCCGGCGGCGAGACAGGTGGCGAGACGGCGGCCACCGGTGCGGGTGCCACGGTCACGGGCGCCGCCGCCGGAGCGGCCGGCGACGGTGGCGGCATCGGGCCGTCGACCTTTTCGATGGAGATCCGGTTGATCCAGCCCTCCTGCCCCTGCCAGCGCACCTTCCACCAGAGCCCGACGAGGTCCTTGCCCAGGTATTCGACACGCTCGCCTCGCGGCACGGTGGTGAGTGACACCGCCGTTGAACTGGGCTCGGGCCGCAGGTCGCCGCCGATCGGGTTGCGGATGATGCCGTATTGCTGGGCCCATGCGGGCACGCAGGCGGCGCAGGCCAGCGCGAGTGCGGCAAGGCGGCGCGGCGCGCCGTGCCAGCCGGCCGGAGCCGGTCGGGTGAAGTCAGTCGATGGCATAGACGGTCACGTCCTTTCCGAAATTCATGAGCAGGGGCTCCTGGCTGTGACGCAGCGCCCGCGCGATGCGCATGGTTTCGCGGCGTGCATAGTCGCCCAGTTCCTTGATGGTGACGTTCCTGTCGCCGTTGCGGTCGGCCGCACCGGTGTTCAGGCCCTTGAGCAGTGCGTGGGTGAACAGGCCGTTGCCCTGGTAGCCGTCGATCGCCTCCTCGGTGGCGCTGGCCGATGCGAAGACGTGCAGTCCCATGTTGCGCGCCAGCACGGCCAGCCGTGCGTCATACAGGCCGCGCACGACGGAGCTGAGCCCGCCGGCGTGGCAGGTGTCGAGCACGACAAACTGATTGAAGGCCTTGATCCGGCGCGAGGCGTCGAGGATGCGGGCCGTGGAGAACAGGCTGGTCTCGCTCGGCCGCCCGTCCCAGTCATGCAGCACGATGCCGTACTGCGCGTTGTCGTCGAGCGTGCCGTGGCTGGCCACGAACCACACCAGCAGGTCGTTGCTGCGTACCTCGCGCTGCAATTGCTCGAGCGCGGCCGTGAGCGATGCCCGCGTGGCCTGCTCGTTGTGCAACGTGCGCAGCACGATCGGCGCATCGCGCCAGGCGCTGCCCAGGCGGCTGCGCAGTGCGTTCGCGAAGTCGCCCGAGTCCTTGACCGCAAAGCTCAGCGGCGGTGCCATCGCTGCGTTGGCAAATCGGTCCACGCCGACCGCCAGCACGAAGATGCGCGGCGCAGGCGCCGTTCCGGTGGCGGTGACCGCGCGCGTGACCGGCCGGGCGTTGAGGTTGCCGGCCGAGTTGAAGCCGATCACGGTGAAGGCGTTCTCGCCCGGCACCAGCTCCACCTCGACCTCGCCGCGCACCTGGGGCGTCACCGGCCGCGCGGCGGCGCCCTGCTGGCCCTGCACGGCCAGGCGCAGCGCACGCGTCACGGCCTCGGCACCCCGTTCGGCGCTCTGAGGCTGCGCGCCGAGCACGGGAGCCGGCACGGGGGCAGATCCGGCGGCAGGTCCGGTGGCAGGGGGGCTGGCCAGCCCCGTGGTGACGACGGCGCGGTTGAGCACCTCCACGAGCTTGCCGTTGTGCAACACCCGCACCTCACCCACGCCACCGCCCTGCGTGAGGGCGTCGAGGCTCAGGCGATAGCGGCTGCCCGCCACGGGAGCGGGGCCTGCCGGCAGCGCCAGCGTCACCTGCGGCGGCGGCTGGCGCAGCGCATCGTCCAGCGTGACGGTGATCAGCGGCGCGATCGGCTCGCCGGCCAGGCGCCGCTCGACGATGTCCGGGCGGTAGAAGACGTCGTAGAACTGGTCGATGCCATAGACGCGGCCCTCGCGCCGCACGTTGACCCAGCGGTCGCCGTCCTGCGACGACACGAAGTAGCCTTCGGGAATGATGGTGATCCACTCGTCGTTGTCGAAGCGGATCATCCGGGCGACCTCGCCGCCATCCCGGGCATCGAGCAGGCGCACCGAGCCATCGCTCGCGCCGGCCGCAATGCGCCGGTTGCCGGCGAAGAAGTCGAGCAGATGCGGGCTGGGTGCCGCGAGCTGGCGCGTCCAGCGCGGCGCGGGTGCGGTGTCCGCTGCCCAGTCGAACAGCACCGTCAGGCCCGTGGTGTCGGCTGCAGCGACCGAGCGGCCGTCGGCCGACATGCCGAGCGCGCGCACGGGCCGCAGCGTGGGCGACACCGGCACGAAGTACTTGCGCGCGGCCTGCGTCCGGTCCCAGACCGACAGGTTGGTGCCGCCGTTGGTGATGGCCATGTTGCCCGCAGGATGGGCGGCGATGACGTCCACCGTCACGCCTTCGGCAAGCGGCCACTGGCGCGCGATCGTGCCGCTGGCCAGGTCGATGGCGGCGAGCCAGCCTGTGTGCTGCATGTCATAGGGCAGGCCGCTGGCGGTGCCGCTGACCCAGAGGGTGCGGTCGTCGGCCGACAGGGTCATCGCGAGCACCCCACCCGGCAGCGCGATGTCATGGCGGGCCACCTGCGAGCCGTCGGCCAGGCGCTCCTGGACAAAGACGCGGGGTTTCATGCCGCTGGTCGGCGCGTCCTTCCTGTCCTGGATCGGGACGCCCGCGATGGCCGTGAAGCGGCGCGACGGCGACTGCGAGATCACGTCCGTGCCGTAGGCACCGGCGTGCGGCGGCAGAGCTGCGGATGCGGCGGGTGCCGGCGAGGAGGCGGACGAAGCTCCCGGAGCAGGGGAGCCTGCGGCTGCGGCCGCGCCGTCGAAGATCTCATCGGGCTTGCCGTCCCAGGGCTCGTAGCTGAAGTGCCGCAGCGACACCTGGCCGTCGGCGTCGGTGGTGGCCTCGCGCACGATGCGCGTCTTCAGCGGCGCGACCAGGATGGTGTTGGGAAACAGCGGCGCCACCGAGGTGAAGCGGCCCTGCGCGTCCAGGCCCAGCTCGCTGGTGGGCCCGCGCTGCCAGTCCACCACCTGTTCCAGCCGCCCGGTCCGCAGGTTCCAGATCGACGCTTTCTGCACTTTGCTGCGAAAGCCGCGCGCGGTGTAGAGGGTGTCGACGCGTTTGCTGCGCTCCTCGGTCCAGTCGCTGTCGCGGCCAAACTCGCGGCGCACGTCGGCGGCCTGGAGGTAGGTGTCGCGCGGCTCGACCCGCGGCCTTCCGTCGGACACCAGCAGGCGGGCCGAGGCGTCGCTCGCCTTGATCTGCCGCGGCGACAGCCCCCGGCCCTCCAGCGTGTGGACGAGTCTGGGGTTCTGCGCGGCGTCGAGTTCGTAGATGCGTGCGGCCTCGTCCCACAGCGCGAGGGCCACGCGCGGCGCTGCCGGCGCGGCGGATGCGCCGGCACCGCCGGGCGCAGCGGGTGCAGCAGGTGCAGCAGGTGCAAAGTCGAGGCTGCCGCGCAGGAAGGGCACGCCGTTGGTGTTGCGCTCGTTGCGCGCAGAGCCGGCGAGCGTGCCGTCCTGCACCCGCCACAGCCGGACCGACTCATGCTGGCGCAGCGCGCTGAACGGACCGTTGAGCAGGGCCTGCGTGTCGATCTGCGCGGCCGATGCCAGCAGGCTGCCATCGGGCGAGAACGCCAGCGCGAACACGTTGCCCTCGTGGCCCAGCAGGCGGCGCACCTCCTGGCCGGTCGCGGTGTCGATCAGCACGATCTCCTTGCCGCCCGAGCCCATGATCGTGCCCCGCGCGGCGGCGATCAGCCGGCCGTCGGGCGAGAGCGCGAGCGAGGACACCGACTCCGGCAGACGCGCCAGCAGCGTCGCCGGCCCGGTGCCCGACAGGTTCACCGACACGATGCTGCCGTCGCGCCGGCTCACGAAGGCGCGCGTCTGGTCGGCTGACAGCACCAGCGCGGTGTTGTGGGGCGCGCGGGCGGCGTCCTCGCCCGCGAGCAGCAGCGACACGCTTTGCACGGGCGTGGACTTTGCGACCGCCCAGCGCTGCAGCACGGCGCGGTCACCCAGCGTCCAGGCGCCCTGGCCGTCGCGCGTGGCGGCGGCGCCCAGGAACTGGCCCGCGTAGCCCTCCCAGCGCTGCAGCTCGGCGCCGTCGGTCCAGCGCGAGAGCACCGCCTCGTTGCCCGAGGCGGCGCCGCCCGTGGACACAACGGCCTGGCCGTCCGGCGTGAAGGCCAGGCCCAGGCAGGTGCCGTTGTGCTTGTGGAGTTCGCGGTACTGGCGGCCGCTCGTCGCGTCCCATGCCAGGACCTGTCCGCGTCCGTCGCAGGTGGCCACGCGCTGGCCGTCGGGTGAGAACCGCACCATCGTGACCATCAGCGAATTGCCGGTCTGCACGAAAACTTCGGCGGCGGCGGCGGACGGCGGCGCCGTCTGCGCCTGCAGCATGGCTGCGGCCAGCCCGGCTGCGAGTGTTGCCGCAGCCCGCAGCAGGGTGGCTGCAGCCCGTCGCGCGGCCGGGATCGGCTGCAGGGCAGGCTGCGGCCTGGGCCGCAGGTGCGCAGTGGAGCGGGCAAGGAAGAGCAGGTGCATCTCGGTCATCCCGGGAAAAGAAAGGCAAGCAGGTTCATGAGCCAGTTGAAGGCCAGTGCAGCGGCGATCACGGCGACCGCGCTGACCATCATGGCGCGCAGGCCCAGCCGATGGGCGTCGGCGCCGGCGGCGGCCCGCTGGGTGCCGGGCCAGGCAAACAGCAGGGTGGCGAGGCTGCAGGCCAGGCCCAGCACGGCGGCGGCTGCCGCACTGCGCAGCCAGGCGAGAGGCGAGACCAGGGCGAACACCAGGTCCGCCGTATCGCGCAGGCCGCCGATGGCCAGCACGAAGGCGCTGCCCAGGCCCAGCAGCAGCGACAGCGCGATCAGCAGAAAGCTCGCTGCCACGGTGACCACGGCATGCGCGGCGAGCAGCGGCACGCAGGGCCAGGCGGCTGCACCGGCGCCGAGCTGCTCCAGCGCCAGGAACTCGCCGGACTCATGGCGCTGCGACAGCTCCAGCGCCAGCGTGGGCGCGCGCTGCATGGCCAGCACCTGCGCGGCGGCGACGGGCGCCGCCTGCACGGCCCAGGCCGGCCACAGGGTGGCCAGCGCGCCCAGGTAGGAGTCGCCCAACGCGCCGGGCAGCGTGACGAACATCAGCGCACCCACCATGAGCGCGATGACGATCACCGCCGGCATCAGCTCCGCCAACTGGGTGTCGCGCTCGCGCCGCATCAGCGCGCGTGGCAGCGGCAGCCGCCAGGCCGCGCGATGCAGCCACAGCTGCGCCAGCGCAGCGCCGCGCACACGGGCGGCCTGATGCAGGCGGGTGGCGGCGCTCGTGCTCATGCCAGGGCCGCCGCACGGGCGAGCTGAGCCCGAAGGGGCAGGGTCTGCGCGCCTGTTTCAAGGGCGCTCATCAGGGTCGTCTCCATCATTCGGCCCATTTGCGAAGCGCTTCTTCGTCGGGACGCTCGGCCGAGAGCTGGCGCCACAGCAGCAGCGCGTCGTGCGGCAGGTCCTCGTTTTCCAGCATGACGGCGCGCGAGAGCCGCTGGGCGAAGGCCTGCGGCGCGGCGCCGAAGCGGGCCCGCCGCTCGTCGTTGTCGGCGATCACGCGAAAGCGCCCCGTGCGTGGCAGGCCGGGTGTGTCCGACACCGCCTGGGCGCGCCAGAGGTAGTCGCCGGCAGGCAGGGCCTCGGGCAAGGTCCACTGGCTGGCCGTGGTGCGGGTCTGCGCCAGCGGCGCGGTCGAGCCGGCGGCGCTTACCGTGACCTGCACCGCCTGCCCGTCGGCGGCTTGCCACAGCAGCGTGGGCCGCGCGTCGAGCACGTCCATGTTGTTCGGGCTCACGATGCGGACGGGCCCGGCCGCGCGCATGACCACGGCGCCGAGCGCCATGCGTTCGCGCTGGGCAGGCTCCATGCGCGCCATGGCCTGCGCCGACGGCGCGGGCACGCCCTGGGCCTGCGGCGCCGCGCCCTGCAGTGCAGCCGGCCGGCCGCTTTCGAGCCGGTAACGGCCCGGGCCGGCAAAGCGCCATTCCTGCGAGGTCGACAGGTACACCAGCGTCGCGCCCGCGCCGGCCGCCAGCCGGATCTCGGCGCCCGGAGGCAGATAGTCCAGCACGTTGAGCCGGCCCGTCTTGCCACCGGCGGTGACCTCGACGTCGCCGGAGCGGTCCACGGTCATGGCCACGCCCTGAGCCTGCGCGGCGCAGGCCAGGCCGAGGCCGGTGATCACGACAAGGGCAAGGCAGAAGGTGCGGATGCGTTCGATCATGGCGTCATCTCAGGGTGAGGGAATGAACGGTCGACGGCGGCTCGCCGACCGGTGTGAGGCCGGCTTCGCCGACGGCGGCTGCCGTCGGGGCCGACACGAGCACCTGCGCGGGCCTGCCGTCCGGGTCGGGCCGGGCGGCAGCCTGCGCGGCCAGGCGCACCGCCTGGTCCACCGGCTCGCCAACGACCACGAAGGGACTCGACTTGTTCATCGGTGCCTGCCCGGTGACCACCGGGCCCGAAGCGATGCCGATGGCCAGAGGTGGCAGAGGCTCGCCCTGCGGCACGACCGCGCGGCCCCAGCGCTCGTGGGAGCGCGTGATGGCCAGCGCCGCCTCGAGCGCGGCACGCGCGGGGTTGCGCAGAGGCAGCGGCGCGCCGAAGTAGGCGAGCACGCCGGTGCCCTGGAAGCGGTCGACCATGCCGCCGGCGCGCTGCACCGCCTGCTGCACGGCGTCGAAGTAGCGCGACAGCGCGCGCAGCGCCGCGTCGGGCGCGCCGTCGGTGAGCATCGGGTTGCGCTCGGGAATCTGCACCCACATGACCGTGGCGGCCTGGCGCTGGGGCGACAGCTCCTGCACGCCGCGCTGCAGGTCCGAGGCGAGCACGCGCTGCAGCAGGCGCGGGTTGACGTGACCGGCGAAGGCCTGGGTCAGCCGCGCGCGCTGATGCGACAGACGCATCGCTTCCAGGCCCTGGCGTGCCACGTAGGCCAGCTTGGCCGACACCAGCAGCGCGGCCGGCGACAGCGCATAACCCAGCCACAGCGCATACAGGCCGAGCGCAGGCAGCATGAGGAACAGCGTCCAGTAAATGAGGTTCTTGCGGAACCCATAGCCGAACCAGCACAGGCAGACCAGCGCCGTGAGGGCCGACACGAGCCAGCGCGGCACGGTCTGGATGTAGCCGTTGTTGAGGATGGAGCGCAGGATCTGCGCATGCAGCATCACGCCGGGGATGCGGGTGTTGCCCGGCTCGGCCGCGTACAGCGGCACCGGCACGCGCAGGCGGTCCTCCAGGGGCAGCACGACGCCGGCCAGCACGGCCTTGCCGCCGAAGGTCTCGCGCAGCTTCTGCACATTGCCTTCGGCCTGCCAGGCCACGACCTGCGCCATCGAGACCGTGGTGAAGGCGTCGCCGGTGCGAAAGTCGATCAGGCCCGCGCCACGCGCCGGCGCCTTGAGCGCGACGCCCATGCGCTCGGCGAGGCCCTGGTGCTCGCCGCCGCTGCCGCAGCCGGCGGTCATCACGCGTCGCACCACCGAGTCCTCGTCGAAGCAGACCAGCCCACTGGCCACCTGCTGCGCACCGATCAGCGCAACGAAGGGCGCGAAGATCGGACGCGGCCGCAGGTCGTCGTCCAGCGTCTGCGCCACCACGAGATTGAGCCGCGCCTGGCGCGCCCGCAGAAGCGGCGTCATCAGTTCGCGGTCGATGCCCGGCACGACGGCCTCGAACGACTTGGCCGGCAGCACGATGTCAAAGCCCACCACCGCCGGCTGCGCCGTCACCATCGCGTCGACCAGCGCGCCCAGGCGCTTGTGCCAGAGCGCGAAGGGCTCATCAAAGGCGCGGAAGCTCGCCTCGTCGGCCGCGATGATGACCACGTCGTTGGCCACCGGCTGATGGGTGAGCTTGCGCAGCAGCTTGAGGCTCTGGTCGTAGAGCTTCCACTCCGCATACTGGAAGCCGGGCCAGCTCTGCACGAGCAGGGCCACGAGCAGCACTGCGCCGTAGCCCAGCGCGTTGACCTTTGCGCCGCCTGCGATCAGCCAGAGCCGGAACTGCCGGATGCGGGTGTCGATCCACTGCATGGCGGCCTTCCGTCAGCGGATCGCAGCAGGGACGCGCGCCACGCCGGGTGCCGCCGGGGTCGCTGCGGCGCCGGGTGCGGCCGATGCTGCAGCGGGCGGACGTCCCGCCGCATCGCTCGCAGCGGCGTCGGCCTGCGCCTCGCCGCGCAACGCGCGGCCGGCGGCTTCGGCGCGATCGGCCAGCATCCGGTAGCGGGCCTGCGCGGCGCTGTCGCCCCGGGCGCCTGCGGCTTCGCCCAGCAGGCGCAGGTCGGCGAGCACGCGGTCCGCCAGGCCCAGCGCGCGGTCCAGATCGAGCGCGGCCTGCGCGGAGGCAGCTGCGGCATCCGGCTGCCCGAGGGCCAGGCGCGCCTGGGCCTGCACGCGCAGCGCATTGGCGCGCTCGGCTCCGGCCTGCGGCTTGAGTGTGGGCGGCGTCGCGACCGCGAGTGCCGGCAAGGCCAGGGCCGAGTCCGTGAGCGCCAGCGCCGCAGCCGGCTGTCGCCGGGCCAGCGCGACGCGAGCGCGCAGCACCGTGATGGCCCCTGCATCGGGACAGGCGGCCGCGCACAGCGCAGTGGCCTGGCCGAGCTGGGCATCGGCGGCGTCCGTGTCGCCCTGCGCCAGGCGCAGCGCCGCGCTGCGGCCATGCGCGGTGGCCAGCAGGGCGGGCTCCAGCCGGGGTGCGTCGGCGAACACCTGGTCGAGCGCGGCCTGCGCTTCGGCCGGACGGCCGGTCTGGGCCGCGATGCGCGCCAGACTGAGCAGCGCAGCGGCGCGGCCGGCGGGGTCGTCCAGCGACTCGTGCACGCGCAACGCCATCGCGTACTCGCGCTGCGCGCCCGCCATGTCGCCGCGCGCAAAGGCCTGGGCGCCGCGCTGCGCGCTGGCCGAGGCCAGGGACGCGGCCGGACTGACTGGAGGCTTCTGCGCGCAGGCGCACAGGAGCGCGGCCAGGCCTGTCAGACATGCCAGACCCGCCCGCGCCAGCGGGCGCGGCACACCCACCGGCGCCAGCGGGCGCAGCACACCCACCCGCGCCAGCGGGCGCAGGCGGGGTCCTTGCGTCGGCGCGCGCCAGCGGGCCGGCAAGGTGGGCTCGAGCCCTTGCGCGCCGGGCTTCAGCGAGGCGGCCGCCCTCATGGCTGGCGCCCCTCGAAGCCGTCGAGCGGCAGGGCGCCCGCGTCGGCCGGCCGCACGGCGCCGGACAGCGGCCAGGTGTTCTTGAGCCCCGTGGTGATGTCGGCGGCGTCCTGGGCGGCTGCGCGGCCCGAGCGCACCAGGGGCGGGACGTCATTGCGCGCCTCTCGCAGGATCTGGCGCACGTCGGCGCTGGCCGCCCGGGCGTTGTCCAGCAGCTCCCTGGTGCGGTCGAGCGCGACCGGCAGATCGCTCTCCAGCGCCTTGAGGGTCTTGCCGGCGCTGGCAGCGGCGGCGTCGGTCTGGCGCAGCACGCCACGCACGTCGCCGACCACCTTCGCGCGGTCGTCGTCGATGTGGCCGACCAGGGCGCGGGCGGTTTCGCTGGTCTGCCGGAACTGCTGCGACATGGCCTGGATGTTGGCCAGCGTCGCGGTAAGCGTGGTGCGGATGCTCTCGCGCATCGCCACCGCCTCGCCGGTGAGCTTGCGGGTGTCGTCGAGGATCGGGTCGATCTTGGACAGCGCGGTCGACAGCCGGTCGACCGCCACCTTCACGGTGGCCATGACGTCCTCGATCTCGGTGCCGGCATCCACCTTGAGGGTCTGGCCGGCGGCCAGGCGCGGGCCTTCGCGGTCGCCCGGCTGCAGCTCGATGAACTTGGCCGAGATCGGGCTGTCGCGGCCGAACTTCACGGCCGCATTGGCGCCCAGCAGTTCCATCTTGCCGGTCTCGATGCGCATGCGCACGCGCACGTTGAGCGACTTCTCGAGCGTGATGTCGTCGACCTCGCCGATCTTGAAGCCCTTGAGCCGCACCGGCGTGCCGACCTGCACGCCGCCAGCGCCGCCCAGTTCGATGAACACGTGCGAAGTGGGCGTGAACCAGCCCTGGCGCCAGGCCGAGGTCAGCACGAGCAGCACCGCGACGACGAGGGCCAGCGCCAGCCAGGCATGGCCCGGGTTGCGTGGCGCACGCGGCACGGTGACCAGCTCCGGCAGTTCGCCGGGCGTGGTGCCGGGCGTGGCGCCAGGGGTGGAAGAAGCAGGAGGGGTGATCAAGCGGGCTCCCGGGTCAGGATGGTTTCAGGGCGTGGCATGCCCAGCGTGGTGCCGCTCGTGACATGCGGCACGGCCAGGCGGGCGCGCAGCTTGCGGGCCTCGGCGGCGTTGGTGGTGGCCCAGACCAGCGCTCGCCAGGGAAAGGTGCTCACGAACGCGGCACTGAAGGTCTCGGGCGCGAGCAGGCCACCGTCCCAGTTTGCGGCATCGATGACGAGCACGTCGGGGTCGGCCACGAGGGCGCGTCCCACGCGGGCTTGCAGCAGCGCGCTGGCGGGCGCATCGGCCGCCAGCGTGGCGGCCCAGGCGGGCCAGTCCACGGGAAGTCCGGCGCGGCGGAACAGCGCGTCGATCTCGGGCAGGAGAGGGTCCGGCCGGCTGCCGTCGGCCAGCGCCGGCTCCAGCACCAGGTTGTCGGCCAGCGACAGGTCGCCGATCAGCGCGCCGCCCGCCTGCCGCACCACCGGTGCGGCCAGGGCCGCCAGGCCTGCGAGTTGCCTGTGCAGGGCGGGGCGGTCAGGCCAGACGGTCACGTGCACGCCGCCGCGGTCGAGCACGAGCCAGCCATCGCCCAGGCGCAGCCCGGCAGCAGGCTGCGCCGCGTCGTGTGCGCGCGTTGCTGACGAGCCAGGCAGGGGGTTCATGGCAGACGCGGCAACAAAGTTGTAAGTGGTTTGTGACAGACCCGAGGGTACAGGGCCGGCCCGCTTTATCAATCCCCCGCTTGCGGGAGGCGGGCTTGCAGGCGCCCGGGTGTTGCTTCCGCGTCAACGGGGTACGTCGATGAGCAGGCCGGGGCGCCAGCCTTCCTGCTCGCCCTTGCGCAGGTAGCCCAGGGGATTGGCCACCACGCGGCAGCCGTCCTTCACATAGTCGCTCGGCGCATGCAGGTGGCCATGCAGCCAGAGCTGTGCGTGCGCCAGCATTGGATCGAGTGCATTGCAGAAGCCGGCCGTGCCGGGGACCAGGCCATAGCGCGGATCGGCGCTGGCCAGGCTGGGCGCAAAGTGGGTCACCACCACGGTGGGGCCGTCATGCGGCGCGGCCAGTGCCTCGCGCAGCCAGTCCTGGCACGCCAGCGCCTGCTCGCGCACCTGCTCGGCGAGCAGCGGCTGGCCTTGTCGGGTGCCACCGGTCTTGCGCAGATAGAAGTTGGCCGCGCGGAAAGCCTTCTCGCGCATCTTGAGATTGCGTGCGAGGTCGTCCGGCCACTGGCCGAGCGCGTCGAAGTCGCTCCACAGCGTGGTGCCGACGAAGCGCACGCCGTCGATGACCCGGCTCTCGCGCTCCAGCCAGATCAGGCCCAGCCGGTCGCAGGTCTCGCGCAGCCGCGCGTGGGTGTCGTCGAAGTCGAGCCCGTCATACTCGTGGTTGCCGGGAATGAAGAGCACGGGCGTAGGCCAGCCGTGCCGCGGTGAGAAGCGCGCCAGGCCGAAGTCGGCATCGGCAAGCTGCGAGCCGGTCTGGTAGGAGCCGATGTCGCCGGCCAGCACCAGCAGGTCGGCACCCGGCAGCGGATCGGGCCTGAAGTGCGGATGGACTTCAAGGTGCAGGTCGGACAGGAGCTGGATCTTCACCGGCCCATTGTCGCCGCCGGCAGGCACCGGTGCCGGGCCCTGCCCCGCCAGGCCCGGCGCCGCGTTGCCGATGCGTCAGACGCTGATCGGCTCGACCGCTTCGCCTTCGGCGGCGGCGGCGATCATGACTTCGGACAGCAGGCCGTAGGCGGCGGCCCAGGCATCGCGCACTTCGGGCGTGAACTTCGGGCCCAGGCCCTGCTCCAGCGTCCACAGCAGCGCGCCGCCGACGATGGCGTAGTGCTCTTCGCGCACGCCGTACGTGGCGTGGCGCGAGCCGAGCGCACGCACCGTGGGCACCAGCGCGTCCAGGTTGCGCAGGCCGGCCACCGCCGCGCCGATCATGCTCATGAGCATCTGGCCCTGCTGGCGGATGTCGCTCTTGAACATGCTGCGCAGCGAGGGCTCCAGCGTGAACAGGCGGTTGTAGAACAGCTCGGCTGCCGTGGCGGCGATGGGCTTGACGTCGGCAAAGGTCTGCTGGACGAGTTCGATCTGGTTCGGGGTCATGGTGTGCTCCTTGGGGTCTGGTTGAGGGTGGGGAAAGGAAAAGAGAGTCGGCTCACAGCGCGAGCAGCGCCGACAGCCGGTTCATCACGACGGCGTCGGCCGCCTGGCGGGCGTCCACGTCGGCCTGCGTGTAGGGCGACTTGACGGAAGCCGCCTGGTCGAAGCTGTGGCGCGCGCCGGCGTAGACGGTGAGCTTGAGCCCCACGGCGCCCGCCGTGTTGGCCCGGGTCACGCGGGTGTCGCAGCTGCCTGCGGTGTAGAGCGGATCGACGGCGCCGTGCAGGATGTCGAGCGGCGCATAGGGCAGCCAGGTGCTCAGGGCGATGCCGCCGAAGTTGTCGAGCAGGCCGCAGCCGGGGTAGAACGCCACGCCGCCGGCAAAGCGCGGCTGGCCGGCAGGGGCGTTCGTCGTGTCGAGGGTGGCCAGGGTGGCGCTGGCCCCGTTGGACCAGCCGAGCAGCGCGACGCGGTCCGCCGGTGCCACGCCATTGTTGATCAGCCACTTCAGAGCCGCCTTGGCGTCCTTGGGCCGGTCGACGGCCTCGTTGACGCCGGCTGTGCCGTTGTTGCACTGGTTCTGCGTCGCACGCGGGCTGAAGCTGTCGACCAGCAGCGCCGCAAAGCCGGCGGCGTTCAGCCGTTGCGCCCACTCCTTGTGGAAGTTCGAGATGCCCAGGGCCGGGTCGCTGAAGGAGTACACGCCCGCGCAGCCATGCATCATGACCACGGTGGGCACGGCGCCCATGGCGCCGGCGGGCAGGTACAGCCGGCCGGGGATCACCACGCCGTCGCTGTTGGCGAAGCTCACCGGCCCGGCGGAAACCGGCGCGGCCGAAGCGCCGCCTCCCGAGTTGTCGGCTTCAGCCTCGGCTGCCGCCTTGCCTGCAGCGATCTCCTCGGCGGTTGGCTCGGGCATGGGGCTGCCGTCTTCCTGGAACAGGCTGGCAACGGGGGTGATGGGTCCGGGCGCCGCGGCGTCCGGCGGGGTGGCCGACAGGGCCGGCCCGGGGCCGACGGCCAGGGGGTCGGAGCTGCCGCCGCCGCAGGCGGTCAGGGCCAGAACGGCCAGGGTCGCGAGCAGCGAGAGATTGAACTGTCGAATGCGCCGCGCGGCACGCAGGCGGGTCGTCTGCAGAGGTTTCATGATCAGGTCCTTGGGAAGGGTCACCGGGAGGAATGACCGTTCCGTTCTCAAGTCCTGTGCCAGAAACTTTTTTCAATGAAATCAACGAGTTACACGTGACGAGCTGTATCGGGGTGTCGGCAAACGCCGAAAAAATGCCTTTGGAATCAAGGACTTGGCCTGTCTGCTTTTGCAGACAGGCCGGCTCAGGCCTTGAACGACGCCGGATCGAGCTGGTGGCGGCCCATCAGCGCGTAGAAGTCGGTGCGGTTGCGCTGCGCGAGCTTGGCCGCCTGGGTCACGTTGCCGGCCGTGATCTTGAGCAGCTGGGTGAGGTAGTCACGCTCGAACTGGCGGCGTGCCTCGTCGAACGGAAGCATCTCCGACGCCTGGTTGGCCAGGGCACGCTGCACCAGCGTCAGCGGGATCTGCGGTGTGGTGCACAGCACCACGCATTTTTCGACCACGTTCTGCAGCTGCCGCACGTTGCCCGGCCAGGGCGCCGCACTCAGCAGCTCCAGCGACCCCGGGCCGAAGCCGGTCACGGTCTTGGCGTAGCGCTGGGCCAATGAGGTCATGAAGTGCTGCGCCAGCAGCGGCACGTCTTCGCGCCGCTCGGCCAGCGGAGGCAGGGTGAGGCCGACCACGTTGAGGCGGTAGAACAGGTCTTCGCGGAACCGCCCGGCGGCGACCTCGTCCTCCAGCTTGCGGTGGCTGGCGGAGATGACGCGCACGTTGATGCGGGTGGCGCGGGTGGCGCCCACCGCCCGCACCTCGCGCTCCTGCAGGACGCGCAGCAGCTTGACCTGCATGGGCAAGGGCAGGTCGGCGATTTCGTCGAGAAAGATCGTGCCCTGGTGGGCGGCGACGAACAGGCCCGGGTTGTCGCGAACGGCGCCCGTGAACGCGCCCTTGACGTGGCCGAACAGTTCGGACTCGATCAGGTTTTCCGGAATGGCGCCGCAGTTGACCGCCACCAGGGCTTCGCGTGCGCGCGGGCTGGCCGAGTGGATGGCCCGGGCCAGCAGTTCCTTGCCGGTGCCGCTGTCGCCGTGGATCAGCACCGAGGCATCGCTCTGCGCCATGAGGCGCGCCTCGGCCAGGACCTGCGCCATGCGCGGGCTGCGCGTGATGATGGCCTCGCGCCAGGCTTCGCCGGGCTCGTCCCCGGGCATGTCGGCGCCCAGCGCCTGGGAGGCCATCAGCGCGCGTTCCACCTCGCCCATCAGCTCGTGCGCTTCGAACGGCTTGGTGATGTAGCCGAAGACGCCGCGCTGCAGGGCCTTGACGGCGTCGGGAATGGTTCCGTGCGCCGTGAGGATCAGCACCGGCAGCAGCGGGTGGCGGCGGTGCACGGCCTCGAACAGCTGCAGCCCGTCCATGCCGCCCATGCGCAGGTCGGTGATCAGCAACTGCGGCAGTTCGTGGTCGAGCCGGGCGAGCGCGCCCTCTGCGCTGGTGGCGTCGACCACTTCATGGCCTTCATGGCGCAGGCGCAGCGCCAGGAGGCGCAGCAGCGCGGGGTCATCGTCGACGATCAGGATGCGGGCCATGGGGTGCGGGGCGGTGAGTGGGTGTGGCGGGCCGGATCGGGGAACTCGTCAGACGGCCGGCGCGTGCAGCAGCACGCGGAAGGTCGTGCCCTGGTTCACCGCGCTTTCCACGGAGATCGAGCCCCGGTGCAGATCCACGCATTCCTTGACGATGTGCAGGCCGATGCCCGTGCCCTGGATGTTGCCGACGTTGGTGCCGCGGTGGAAGGTCTCGAACAGGCGCGGAACGTCGGACGGGGGAATGCCGATGCCCTGGTCGGTGATGCACAGCTCCACCTGGTCGCCCTGCCCGGTCGCGGTGCACCGCACGGGCGACTCGGCCGGCGAGTACTTCATGGCGTTGCTCAGAATGTTGGCCACGATGTGCCGCAGCAGGCGCTCGTCCACCAGACGCATGTCGTCCAGGCCGCTGCACTCGAGCGTGAAGCGCCGGGTGCGCGAATTGGCGCGGTCCACCTCGGCGGTGATCTGGCCCAGCACCTCGGGCAGGGCCAGCGGCCGCGGCTCGAAGGCAAAGCCTCGCGACTCCAGCCGGCTGGTGATCAGGACCTGCTCGACCATGCCGTTCATGCGCTTGACGGAGGTCTTGATGAGGCCCAGGATCTCCTTGCGCTCCTCGGCCGGGAAGCTGTCGCCGTAGTCGTCCAGCAGCTCGACCGACGAGAGGATCGCCGCCAGCGGGGTGCGGAATTCATGCGAGGCCACGGCCACGAAGCGCGACTTGAGCTCCGACAGCTCCCGCTCGCGCTCGAGCGCCGTGCGGATCTCATGCTCGACCTGGCGCTTGAGCGTCACGTCGGTGAGGAAGTTCAGCGTGGCCGGCGTGCCCTGCCACTCGAACACCACGGCACTGATCTCCAGCCAGCGGATGTCGCCGTTGCGATGGATCACGCGGAAGTGGTAGTGGTTTTCAACCGTTTCGCCCCGCAGGCGGCGCAGGTGGTTGCCCAGCACCAGCTCGCGGTCGTCCGGGTGGATGAAGTCGATGAACGGGTGGGACTTGGCGGTTTCCTCGTCCAGGCCCGTCAGGTCGAGCGCGCGCGGATTGGCATACAGGATGCGCCCGGCGGCCGTCACCAGGATGCCTTCGTTGACGTTCTCGACCACCCGGCGGTACTTGGCCTCCGACTCGGCGAGGGCGCGCTCGGCGCGCTTGCGGCCCGAGATGTCGCGCACGAACGAGCTGAACGTCCAGTGGTCGCCGACGCGCACCGGCCAGACCGACAGCTCCACGTCGAACTCCTCGCCGTTCTTGCGCAGCGCGGAGGTCTCGATGCGGCGGTTGAGGATCGGGCCCTCGCCACTGCGAAGGTAGTGCGTCAGGCCATGGTGGTGCGCGGCGCGATGGGCATGCGGCACGATCAGATCGGTCAGCGTGCGCCCCATGGTTTCTTCCGGCCCCCAGCCGAACATCTGGGTCGCTGTGGTGTTCCAGTCGATCACGATGCTGTCATCGTCGATCGTGATGACCGCGTCGTTGGCGGTGTCGATGAGCGTGCGCAGGCGCTGCGAAACGGCATGCAGGTGCCGCTCGGCGTCGGTGCGGCGGCTGATCTCCTCCCGCAGCCGGGCGGCAGTGTCCAGTTCGGTACCGGTCGGCGGGGCGCTCACGGGCGTCAGACCCTTGCTGCAGTGTCCATGGGTCAAGCATAGCTGCTACAAAAGCAGTCCTTTGCGCGTCTCATGCACAAAACAGGCCACTGCCATCAGCTTTTGTGCAGGGTTATGCCACGAATGCATGAACTTGGGTTGGAAATCCTAGGGAAAACCCTTATTCTAGGTTCATCGCAACTTTTCGCCGTTCGACGCGGCGACCCGATGATGTTCACGACCCTCTCCCTGATGTCCCGCATGCGCAACTGGAACCGCCAGGCCCTGCGTCCCGCCAATGCCACGCCCCGTGGTCTGGCCAACAAGCTCATGAGCACCGCCGAAGCGCGTGCCGGCCGCGACCCCCGCCAGGCCGAAGAACTGCGCGCCGCTGCCCGCGCGTACCTCAGCGTCGTCCGCTGAGCGCAGCAAACTCCGTTCGCACCCGCCCCCTTCGCGCTCCGGTCCCTTGCGCCGGACGACGGCGGTGCCCCAGGCTCACGAGCCTCAGGTCCTCAGCGCCTCAGAGTTTCACCCCGGCCGCCTTGACGGTGGGTGACAGCGTGCTGACCTGATCCTTCACATAGCTGGTGAACACCGCCGGGCTGGCCGGATTGGCCGTGATGCCCAGATCGAGCATGCGTTTTCGGATGTCCGTCTGCGCCAGCACCTCGTTGCAGGCGGTGTTCAGCCGCGCGACCACGTCCGCCGGCATCCTGGGCGGGCCCGAGAGCCCGAAGAAGTTGTCCAGCACCAGCTTGCGGTAGCCGAATTCCACCACGCTGGGCACGTCCGGCACCAGGGGTGAGCGGCTGGCCGACGTCACGGCCAGCGGCACGATCTGTCCGCTCTTGAAGTACGGAACGAAGGCCGTCACCACGTCGATGCCCACCGGGATCACGCCCGATATCAGGTCGGTCGTCATGGGCGCGCCGCCACGGTAGGGCACGTGGATCAGGTTCACGCCCATGTTCTTGCGCATCAGCTCGCCATAGATATGGCCGATGGACGCCGGCCCGCCCGAGCCGAACTCCAGCCGGCCGCTCTTGCGGGCCTGCGTCTCCAGATCGGCGATGGTCTTGATCGGCGCCGCCGGATTCGCCATGACCACGCAGGGTGCGGTGCCGATCAGCGCAATGTGGGTAAAGCCCTCGACCGGGTCGTAAGGCTGCTTCTCCAGCGCGAATGGGCCGATGGAGATCGGCGTGGAGTTGCTCAGCATGAGCGTGTAGCCGTCGGCCGCCGCCTGCGTGACCACGGCGCCGCCCACGCTGCCGCCGGCGCCGGGGCGGTTGTCCACCACCACCGGCGTGCCCAGCTTCTTGGCCAGCTGCTCGCCGATCACGCGCGCCACGATGTCGCTGGCGCCGCCGGCCGGGAAGGTCACCACCAGCTTGATCGGCTTGTCAGGCCAGGAGGCCAATGCGGGCAGGCAGACGCTGGCAGCGCCGGCGCCCAGCGCGCCGAGCAGGCTGCGCCGACGCATCAGGGGAGAACGCGGGATGGACATGGGAGGCCTTTGCGGGTACGTTGAGAACCTGTCCACTGTAGGAGCCCCGCGCTGGCATGCCAATCGCTGCAGGCTGATGCGCTGCATAACGGAATCGCCCGCCCGGGCGGTCCCGAGGCACCAAGCTTGTGCGCAAGACAGCCGGTATCCGCCATGACCCGTCCCAATGATCCCTTCGACACCTATCTCCTGAGAGTGTTCGCCACCCTCATGGAAGAGCGCAGCGTCTCGCGCGCGGCAGCCCGGCTGAACCAGTCCCAGCCGGCCGTCAGCGCGGCGCTCAAGCGCCTGCGCGCCCTGCTGGGCGATCCGCTGCTGATCAAGGACAAGCAGCGCATGGTGCCCACCGAGCGCGCGCTGCAGCTCGAAGGATCGGTGCGGGTGGTACTGGCCGAGATCGACGCCCTGGTGGCGCCCGCCCGGGCCTTCGACGCCGCGACCACGCGCCAGACCTTCCGCATCGGCATGCCGGACTTCCTGGCGCCGCCGCTCATGGCCAGCGTGACGGCCTACCTGCGCCTGACGGCGCCGCACGCGCGGCTTTCCATCCAGCCGCTCACGCCCGACTACGACTACGAGGCCGCCCTGGCAGAGGGTTCGCTCGACGTGGTGATCGGCAACTGGCCTCAGCCGCCGGGCCACCTGCGCATGGCCATCCTGCTGGAGGACGAGGTGGTCTGCCTCGTGGGCCGCGACCATCCGGCCGCCGGCGGCAGCCTGACCGTCGCCGACTACCTGGGCGGCGCGCATCTGGTGCCCCTCATGTACAGCGTGACCCAGCGGGGCGTGGTCGAGTCCCACCTCGCGGCGATGCGCATGACGCGTGAGCCGACCGTCACTGTCCCTTTCTTCGGCATGGCCCCGCACCTGCTGCCCGGCACCGACCTGATCTTCACGACGAGCCGCCACTTTGCCGAGCACTATGCGCGGACGCTGCCGCTCGCGGTGGTGTGCTCGCCGATCCGGTTTCCGGTGATGCGCTTCTACCAGCTGTGGCACAGCCGGACGCAGCATTCGCAGGGCCACGCCTGGCTGCGCTCGCTGCTGTCGGCGGTGGCCCGCACGGCCGACGCGACCCAGGGCCTGGCGGCCGCGCGCCTTACTGCATGAAGCCCATGCCGCGTGATTCGCGGACCTCGGGCTCGATGCGGTGCTCGGCTTCGAGCTGGGTCAGAAACTCGTCCAGGCTGAATTCGGCGCCCAGGATGTCCGTCTGCCGCTTGACTGCGGCGAAGTCGCCCGGACACAGCTGCTCGAGCCGGTGCAGACGCTGGCGGACTTCGTCGGTCAGCTGCGTGGCGTCGCCGCCCAGCGCTTCGGCCACCAGCATGCGCTCGCGCTGCTCGCGCGTGAGCGGCTTGAAGCGGATCTTGAAGGTGAAGCGGCGCAACGCAGCCTGGTCGATGCGGTCGAGCAGGTTGGTGGTGCACACGAAGATGCCGTTGTAGCGTTCCATGCCCTGCAGCATCTCGTTGACCTCCGTCACCTCGTAGCTGCGCTGCGCGCCGCGCCGGTCCTGCAGGAAGCTGTCGGCCTCGTCGAGCAGCAGCACGGCCTTTTCGTTCTCGGCCTCGCGGAACATTGCCGCCATGTTCTGCTCGGTCTCGCCGACGAACTTGCTCATGAGGTCGCTGGCCTGCTTGATGATGAGGGGCTTGTCGAGCGCGCGGGCGATGTGCTCGGCCAGCGCCGTCTTGCCCGTGCCGGGGGCGCCGTAGAAGCACAGCGTACCGTGGCCGCGCGCCTTGAGCGCGTCGACGATGCGCGGCAGCTCGAAGCGCGACTCCACATGCAGCATGCCAATGTCCCAGGTGGTCACCGCGCGGCGTCCGGCCTTGTCGTGCGAGCGGTTGCCCAGGGCCAGGTCGGCATTGCGCAGCTGGCGCTCGATCAGGCTTTCCATCGCGGCCATTGCTTCGGCGGCGCCCTCGGCCGGCACCGCGTCGGGCGCGACCGGCTGCGCATGGGCGAGGCCCGCAAAGCGGACCGCCGTGCGGATCTGCGCCGGCGTCAGGCCCTTGCGTTCGGTCAGGCGGGCCACGAAGGCATCGGACACGGCCACGCCTTCGAGCGTCTTGCGCACCAGGCCCTCGCGCGCGCCGGGCGGCGGCGACTTGAGTTCCAGGTGGTAGGCAAAGCGGCGGCGAAAGGCCGGATCGATCTGCTCGATCCGGTTGGTGACCCAGATCGTCGGCACGGCGTTGGACTCCAGGATCTGGTTGACCCAGGCCTTGCCGCTCACGCTGCCGCTGCCGGGCGCCGCCACCTGCTCGGCGCGCGCCATGAGCTGCGCCGCCTCGGTGCTGATGGGCGGGAACACGTCCTCCACCTCGTCGAACAGCAGCGCCGCCTGCGCGCTGCCCTTGAGGAACACCTGCGCGATCTGCAGCGAGCGGTAACGGTCGCGCCCCGACAGCGAATTGCCGTCGCGGTCGGCGTACTCGACCTCGAACAGCTCAAGGCCCGCGGCCTGTGCCACGACCTTGGCCAGCTCGGTCTTGCCCGTGCCCGGCGGGCCGTAGAGCAGTACGTTGACGCCGGGCTCCTTGCGCGCGACGGCGTTGCGCAGCAAGGCGCACAGCACCTGCGCGTCGTCGGCGACGAAGGCGAAGTCCGCGAGCGCCAGCCCCGTCTTGGCCGAGGGCCGGGTGAACACCGCCATCAGCTCGCTCTGGTCGCGGTACTCGCGCATCAGCACGGGCGGCAGCTTCTCGCTGACCTTCATGAGGTCGGCAAGGTCCGTGATGTTGTGCTCGGAGATGAGGTTCTCGACCAGCCCGATGCGCTCGAGCCGCGAGCCCGCGCGCAGCGCCTCGCCCACCTCGGTCGCATTGACGCCGGCCACCTCGGCGATCGCGGCATAGGCCTCGGGCGCATTGTTGACCTTGAATTCCACCAGCAGGCTGCGCAGGTCGCGCTGGTAGCGCGCCAGCGTGCCGTACAGCAGCAGGGCACGTTCGGCCTTGTTCAGCTGCAGCAGGCCGGACAGCGCGTCGATGTTCTTCTCGACCAGCGTGGACTGCTTCTTGAGCACGTGCGCCAGCCACTCGCCGGTGGCCGCCAGCAGCGACAGCAGGTCCTTGGGCTGGTCCTTGGCGTACTCGTCCAGGTAGAAGAACAGCGTGCCTTCCTCGTAGGGGCCGCGCCACACGCCGTGGCGCTCCAGGAATTCGCGCGTGGGCAGCTGCTCGTGGTGGCGCCAGAACTCGTTGTCCTTGCAGCGGCGCGTGAGGAACTCGCGCAGCCGCGCCAGCACCGGCGCCGGCCACGCCAGGTGGCGGCCCGCGAGCGACAGCAGGCCGTTGAGATCGCGGCGCACGTTGAACTTGGCGCCTTGCTTGGCCGCCAGCGTGAGGACGAAGTGCGAGCACATGAGGTCCAGCACCGGCGCGTCTTTCAGCCCGGGTGAAGGCAGAACCTGCAAATCCAGTGAACGCTTGACCATGCGAAGCCTCCAACCGCGACAACCGCGCCCTTACGATAACGCGAGTTCATGCAACATGGAAGACATGCATCGCGTGAAAACCACCACGGGACAGGGCCTTTTCCGCGCCACAATGCGGCCATGATCGAACTCGCCGACATCACTGCGGCGGCCGCGCGGCTGCACGGCCAGCTGCTGGATACACCCTGCGTGGAGTCGCGCACGCTGTCGCAGGTGGTGGGCGCGCAGGTCTTTCTCAAATTCGAGAACCTGCAGTTCACCGCGTCGTTCAAGGAGCGGGGCGCCTGCAACAAGCTCGTGCAACTGTCGCAGGAAGAGCGCCAGCGTGGCGTCATCGCCATGAGCGCCGGCAATCACGCGCAGGGCGTGGCCTACCATGCGCAGCGCCTGGGCATGCGCGCGGTGATCGTCATGCCGCGCTTCACGCCGGGCGTGAAGGTCGAGCGCACCCGGGGCTTCGGCGCCGAGGTCGTGCTGCACGGCGACACGCTGGAAGAAGCCCGCGCCCATGCGCTCGCGCTGGCACGGGAGCAGTCCCTGACCTTCATCCATCCGTATGACGACGAGGCCATCGTGGCCGGCCAGGGCACGGTCGGGCTCGAGATGCTGGCCGCCGTGCCTCAACTCGACACCCTGGTGATCGCGGTCGGCGGCGGCGGCCTGATCGCCGGCATCGCCACGGCGGCCCGCGCGATGCGGCCGGACATCGAGATCGTCGGCGTTCAGACCCAGCGCTTTCCGGCCATGGTCAACGCCATCAAGGGCACGCAGCATCCGCAGGGCGTCAGCACGATCGCCGAAGGGATTGCCGTCGGCACGCCGGGGCAGATCACCCGCGAGATCATCGCCAGCCGCGTCGACGACCTCGTGCTCGTCGACGAGGGCGACATCGAGCAGGCCATCGTCATGCTGCTCGAGATCGAGAAGACGCTGGTCGAGGGGGCCGGCGCAGCGGGGCTGGCCGCGCTGCTGCGCTATCCCGAGCGCTTTCGCGGCCGCAGGGTCGGCCTCGTGCTGTGCGGCGGCAACATCGACCCGCTGCTGCTGGCCGCGATCATCGAGCGCGGCATGGTCCGGGCGGGGCGGCTGGCGCGCATCCGCGTCAGCTCGCGCGACATTCCGGGCATGCTGGCAGGCATCACGGCCATCGTCGCCGAAGCGGGCGCCAACATCGACGAGGTTCATCACCAGCGGGCCTTTACCGCGCTGTCGGCGCAGAGCGTGGAGATCGAACTGGTCATCCAGACCCGCGGGCGCGGCCACATTGCCGACGTCCTGGCCGCGCTGCACCGGGCGGGATTTCAGGCGGAGGAGCAGAAATGAATGCCGACACCCTCAATGCGGCCCTGCCGCAGTACTTCGCGCCCTGGGTTCAGGCGCTGGGCCTGCGCGTCGAATCGTTGGACGCCGAAAGCGTCACGCTGCGCCTGCCGCAGAGCGACCAGCTCTCGCGCGTGGGCGGCATGCTCTGCGGCCAGGCCATGATGGCGGCCGCCGACACCGCCATGGTGCTGGCGCTGATCCATCATTTCGGCGAGTTCCGGCCCTGCACGACGGTGCAACTGAACAGCAGCTTCCTCAAGCCGCTGTCGGGGCAGGATGCGCTGGTCCAGGCCCGCGTGATTCGCGCCGGCAAGGCGCTGGCCTTCGGCGAGATCGACATCCGCGGCGCAAACGACGGCAAGAGCGTCAGCCGCGCGAGTACGACCTACGCCCTGCTCTGACAGCCCGCGACGCCAGGCGGCGCCGCCTGCGGAGGCCCGCAAGAGACGCCAGCATGCAGGGCTTTTCGGCCCGGGCGCGGCCGGGAGGCTAAAATCCGCAGCAAGTATGGAGCCCCGAGCCCCGGTAGGTGCAGCCGGCTCCCTGTCGTGACCCGCATTCCCGAGGAAACCCCATGTCCACGCCCCAACATGACGCCCACGTCGAGCAAGATGCCGTCGAGGCCATCGTTCCCCTGATGCCGATCGTCCTGCCGATCGCTGGCGGCGTGCTGATGCTTCTGCTGGCCTTCATCGCCGTCTACATGGCCTGACGGTCTCCGACGCAGCGGCTTCGGCCGCACGCCCCGGCAGAGTCTCTTGCCGGGGCCTCAGAACTAAATCCTGCCGAATCCTGCCTCAAGGCCGCCGCGCGAACAGCGCGGCGGCCGTGTTCGTTGGGGGTCGGCAAACGCGGCGGAAGACGCAGAGCCCCCTGATTCCCATGCATAAAGTCATGCATGTTTTGCATGAAATTTGCACGTAATGGCGGTGTAACTCGCGGGTCGCTTCATAAAATCGTCATCCCAGCCGACCCGCGGCGCAGTGAAACATCCTTCACGCACAGAGGTTGCCCACCCAGGCAAGCCGCCCGCCGACTGAGAAGCAAAGCCGTCTTTTCAAAGGAAGGGGCGGATCGGAACCCGGCTTCGGGCCCCTGGCCCGACAGCGCGCAGCTTGCGTCTCGAGTCGCTGCCCTCCGCTGCGGGCCTGTCCGATCCCTGCCCCGTCTTTTGAAAAGCCGATTTTCAAAACTCAGGAGCCATTTGGATGAACTCTCCCGTGATGCAAGGCCTGAACCTTCAGGCCCCCGCCTACGTCAAGAATGCGAAGCTGATCGCCTGGGTGGCCGACATGGCCGCCCTGTGCAAGCCTGACAACATCTACTGGTGCGATGGCAGCCAGGAAGAGTACGACCGCCTCTGCCAGCAGCTGGTGGACGCCGGCACCTTCCGCAAGCTCGATCCGGTCAAGCGCCCCAACTCCTTCCTCGCCTGCTCGGACCCGAGCGACGTCGCCCGCGTGGAAGACCGCACCTTCATCTGCTCGGCCCGCAAGGAAGACGCCGGCCCGACCAACAACTGGATGGCGCCGGCCGAGATGCGCGCCACGCTGCAGCCGCTGTTCGACGGCTGCATGAAGGGCCGCACCATGTACGTGGTGCCGTTCTCGATGGGCCCGCTGGGTTCACCGATCGCCCACATCGGTATCGAGCTGTCCGACAGCGCCTATGTGGCCGTCAACATGCGCATCATGACGCGCATGGGCAAGGCCGTGTATGACGTGCTGGGCGTGGAAGGCGAGTTCGTGCCCTGCGTTCACACCGTCGGCGCACCGCTGGCAGCCGGGCAGGCCGACGTGAAGTGGCCCTGCAACAAGACCAAGTACATCGTCCACTACCCCGAGACCCGCGAGATCTGGAGCTACGGCTCCGGTTACGGCGGCAACGCGCTGCTGGGCAAGAAGTGCTTCGCGCTGCGCATCGCCTCGACCATGGGCCGTGACGAAGGCTGGCTGGCCGAGCACATGCTGATCCTGGGCGTGACCAATCCCGAGGGCAAGAAATACCACGTGGCGGCCGCCTTCCCGAGCGCCTGCGGCAAGACCAATTTCGCCATGCTGATCCCGCCCAAGGGCTTCGACGGATGGAAGGTCACCACCATCGGCGACGACATTGCCTGGATCAAACCTCAGGCCGACGGCAGCCTGCGCGCCATCAACCCCGAAGCGGGTTACTTCGGCGTCGCGCCCGGCACCAACACGCTGACCAACCCCAACTGCATGGCCAGCCTCGACAAGAACGTCATCTTCACCAATGTGGCACTGACCGATGACGGCGACGTCTGGTGGGAAGGCATGGGCGATGCTCCGGCCCACGCCATCGACTGGCAGGGCAAGGACTGGACGCCCCAGATCGCCAAGGAGACCGGTGCCAAGGCCGCTCACCCCAACGCCCGCTTCACCGTCTCGGCCGTGAACAACCCTGCGCTCGACAGCGCCTGGGACGACCCCAAGGGCGTGAAGATCGACGCCTTCATCTTCGGCGGCCGTCGCTCCACGACGGTGCCGCTGGTGACCGAAGCCCGCAACTGGACCGAAGGCGTCTACATGGCCGCCACCATGGGCTCCGAGACCACCGCTGCCGCCGCCGGCCAGCAGGGCGTGGTGCGCCGCGATCCGTTTGCCATGCTGCCCTTCATGGGCTACAACATGAGCGACTACTTCCAGCACTGGCTCGACCTCGGCGCCAAGCTCGCTGCCGCGGGCGCCACGCTGCCGCGCATATACACGACCAACTGGTTCCGCAAGGGCGAAGACGGCAAGTTCGTCTGGCCAGGCTACGGCGAGAACATGCGCGTGCTCAAATGGATGATCGACCGCATCGAGGGCAAGGCGCAGGGCAGCGAACACGTCTTCGGCGTGAGCCCGGCTTATGAGGAACTCAACTGGACGGGCCTGAACTTCAGCGCCGAGCAGTTCCGCACGGTCACCAGCATCGACAAGGCCGCCTGGCAGAAGGAGCTGGAGCTGCATGCCGAGCTGTTCAAGCAACTCGAGTACCACCTGCCCAAGGCGCTGGAAGAAACCAAGAGCCGCATCGAGCAGCGTTTGGCGGCCTGACGCGAATCGGGTTGCGGGCCAGGATGGCCTGTCAAAGCAAAAGCCACCGCATCCGGCGGCTTTTTGCTTGGCAACCAAGGCTTCTCAGTCGAGGAATCGAGTTTTTTGGGCTGCTGTGGGAAGCAGGCAGGTGTCCGTTCGGCCGAATACTCGGTAGCGGTTTCGTGCCACCAGGCGATAGAGCGGGTCTCGAATGAACGAGGGCACCAACCAACCGATCCATGCCAATCGCCAAGGCCACCCAAGGGCTCCCAGCACGCGGAAGATGGCTGCGGTGTGCTGCCATGCCCTGGCCCCATCGACAAGCAGGAGCGTTTGCAGGCCATCCACATCAAGCCCCTGCGCAGACAACAGCCGTCGCCCCGCCTCGCCCTGAATCGAAGCGAACCTGAGGGTCGCGTTCCGGTCATGGCGCAACAGAAACTGGACCCAGCCGTTGCACAGCAGACACTGTGCATCGAACACAACAATCAAGTGGCCTCCCGCATGCTGAGTTCCAGGTAGCCTCGGTAGCTGACGACGCTCCCCACGAACGGAACCTCGGCCGTGACGAGGAAGTGAATGCGACCACCTTCGCCACTTTCCTCGGCAACGATCCGGGGCATGAGCCATGTGGGACAGGGCACACCGAAGAACCGCATTTTCTCAAGTCGCATGCTCAGTTCGTCCTCGGATGCAAGCAGGTTGAATGTCAGTCGGGCAGCACCCAAATGTTCCTCTACACGGTCATCGACCCGCTGCATGGACGAAGTCATGGTTCGGGCAGGGAAGCGGCGTGTCCACGTCTCGCTTTCGGGCCCCGAGGTCAATTCGAATCGAATCGGGCCGCTGCAAGTGCTGCGCGGCGTACCGAGGCATGCAGCCAATGCCTTGGCTGCAAATGTTGGAGGGGCTTGAGTCTCCACCCAGCCATGAAGGACGGTGGAACCGCGCAAGCGGTGAAACCTCTGCACGGCTGAGGGAAGCCTTGCGTAGTCGTCGCCCAGAACCCTTTCATACATGGAAAGGGCGCTCAATGGAAAGACTCCAACATTTCGAGACCGTGCACAAGAACATGTACCCAGTCTAGCCATCTGCGCCGAAGCTAAAAAGCCACCGCATGCGGTGGCCTTTTGCTTTGGCAGGCCGGCGCGGAGCCGGATGAGCTGGACAGGGGACGCATAAGCGCCCTCTGCCACTCAGTAGTAAGGGTGGTACTTGCGCGCGGCCGGGGCGATGGCCACGAAGGGCATTTCACTGGCATCGGCCTGGATGGCACGGGCCGGCGCGGCCGGTGCGTCCACTTCATTGCGCGTCAGCGCCGAGCGCAGGTCCGCCATCACGCGCGGGTCGGTCTGGGCGATGGCCCAGAGGCGCTCGTCGGCCCGGGCCTGGGCGACGCGCTGTGACCAGGCGTCGAGCGAGGCCACGACACGGCCAGCCAGGCTGCGGGCCGTGCCGGCGAACAGTGCAAGCGCGGCGAAGGCGACGACCCACAGCATGATCCAGGCGAACAGCAGATTGCCGTCGGCCCAGGAGTCGACCACCTGATCCGCCACCACGAGCATGGCGGCCACGATGGCGGCCAGCAGCATGGCGGCCAGGCCACGGGTGCTGTCGAAGCCCTGGCGGATCTGCTTTGCCGCGCCCATGGCGGTCTCGAAACGCTCCACGCCGGGATGGGTGGTCCGGAAGTGCGGTTGAACAAAGCTGGTCATGGTGATGTCCTTCATCGCGTCATTCCTGGCGAATCAGCCTGACGCGTGAACGAATAATAGGGTTTTCACTAATGCGATTCAACTTTATATTTGTGATAGATATCATTCACTACGGTGATGAATGATGTCCCCGATTCCGGGGTCCGCCCCCGCCCCCTGCGGCTCCAAGCAATGACCACGCCCAATTTCCGCACCTTCGACCTGAACCTGCTGCGCATCTTTGACGAAGTGATGGCCGAGCGCAGTCTGACGCGTGCGGCGCGCAACCTCGCCATGACGCAGCCCGCCGTGAGCAATGCCATGCGGCGCCTGCGGGAGACCCTGGGCGACGAGCTGATGCGCCGCAGCGGCCAGGGCGTCGAGCCCACGCCACGCGCGCTCGCGCTGTGGCCGAGCGTGCGCGACGCGCTGCGGCAGCTGCAGGAGTCGCTGGCGCCGAGCGCCTTCGATCCCGCCCAGGCCAACACCACCTTCGTACTGACGATGGCCGACGCGACGGCCGCGGAAATCATTCCCGGCGTGGTGGACATCATCGAGCGCGAGGCGCCGGGCGTCTCGATCCGGGTCGTGCCGCTGACCACCCGCGATCCGCGGCGCCTGCTCGACGAAGGCGCGGCCGACCTCGCCATCGGCTACTTTCCGGCCGTGCTGGCCGACCTGACGGCCCGCACCCAGTCGGGCGAGGCCGTGCCCTTCGACCACGAACGCATGTACGACGGCCAGTACGTCTGCGTGATGCGGCGCGACCATCCAATGGCCAGCGGCCCGTTCTCATTGAACCGGTTCTGCTCAGCGCGGCATCTGCTCGTGAGCTTCTCGGGACGGCCTTTCGGATTCATCGACGAGGCGCTGGTGTCGCTGGGGCGGCAGCGCCGGGTGGTGCTCACCGTCAACCAGTTCTTCACTGCGGGGCGCGTGGTCGCCAACTCCAATCTGCTCACGGTGCTGCCCCGGCACTTCGTGCGCGTGACCGGCATTGCCGACGAGCTGGTCCTGCGGGAGCTGCCGTTCGAAGTGCCGGTCGTCCACGTGGATTCGCTGTGGCATCGCCGCCTGCAGCACCAGAGCGGCCACCAGTGGCTGCGCCGGGCGGTGGCGCGGGCGGCCGAGAGGGCGTTCTCGAACCAGGGCCTTTAAGCGGCTCTGAGGGCCTCTGAGCGCTCCCGCGCCGGGTGCCACGTCCCAGCGCTCAGCCTGGCAGAGCCACGACCCGCAGCACTTCCTCGCCGTAGGCTTCAAGCTTGCGTGCGCCGATGCCGCTCACGCCCTGCAGGTCGGCCAGGGTGCGGGGTGAACGCTCCGCAATCGCCGCAAGCGTGGCGTCGTGGAAGATCACATAGGCTGGCAGGTTGTGCTCGCGCGCCACCTCGGCCCGCCAGGCCTTGAGCGCGGCGAAGCGGGCCTGCGCGGCACCGTCGAGCGTCGCAGCGGCGGCCGGCGGGGCCTTGTCCTTGCGCGTCTTGCGGCTGGCAGCAGGGCCGGCGGCCGACTCGCGCAGCCGCACCGGCACCTCGCCGCGCAGCACGGCGCGCGAGGACTCCGTCAGGCGCAGCGTGTTGAAGGCCTGCGCGTCCACCGCCACGGCGCCGATGGCCACGAGCTGGCGCAGCACGCCCCGCAGCTGGGTTTCGGACAGGGCGGCGCCGACGCCAAAGGTGCTGAGCGACTCGTGCCCGAACTGCGCGACCTTCTCGGTCTTCTTGCCGCGCACGATGTCCATGATGTGGCCCGCGCCGAAGCTGATGCCGCTGTGCTGCTGCACCCGGTAGATGCACGACAGCAGCATCCGTGCGGCGTCTGTGCCGTCCCAGACCTCGGGCGGCTGCAGGCAGTTGTCGCAGTTGCCGCAGTTGTAGCGCGGCGCGCCGGCGGGCGCGACCTGTTCGCCGAAGTAGGCCAGCAGGCGGGCGCGCCGGCAGTCCGTTGCCTCGGCCAGGCCGAGCAGCGCGTCGAGCTTGCCGCGCATCACCTGCTTGAACTCCTCGCCGGCCGGGCTCTCGTCGATCATGCGCCGCTGGTTGACCACGTCCTGCAGGCCGTAGACCATCCAGGCGTGCGAGGGTTCGCCGTCGCGGCCGGCGCGCCCCGTCTCCTGGTAGTAGCCCTCGATGTTCTTGGGCATGTCCAGGTGCGCCACGAAGCGCACGTCGGGCTTGTCGATGCCCATGCCGAAGGCGATGGTGGCGACCATGACCACCCCCTCGTCGCGCAGAAAGCGGTCCTGGTGCGCCTGCCGCACGCCCGCGTCCAGCCCGGCGTGGTAGGGCAGCGCATCGATGCCCTCGGTGCACAGCGTCTGGGCCACCTCCTCGACACGCTTGCGCGACTGGCAGTACACGATGCCCGCGTCGCCTTCATGCTCGCGCTGCAGGAAGCGCAGCAGCTGGGCCGTGCCGTCCTTCTTCTCGACGATGGTGTAGCGGATGTTCGGCCGGTCGAAGCTCGACACGAACTGGCGCGCGTCCTCCAGCTGCAGCCGCTCGACGATGTCGGCGCGCGTCAGCGCGTCGGCCGTCGCGGTCAGCGCCATGCGGGGCACGCCGGCAAAGCGTTCGTGCAGCACGGTGAGCGCGCGGTACTCGGGGCGGAAGTCGTGGCCCCACTGGCTCACGCAATGCGCCTCGTCGATGGCAAACAGGCCGAGCTGCCCGCGCGCATGCAGGGCATCGAGCTGCGCCAGGAAGCGCGGCGTGGTGACCCGCTCGGGCGCCGCATAGAGCAGCGTGATCTCACCGCGCAGCAGGCGCTTTTCGATCTGCGCGGCCTGCTCGCCCGACAGCGTGGAGTTGAGGAAGGCCGCCTCGACCCCGGCTTCGTGCAGGGCGCCGACCTGGTCGTGCATCAGCGCGATCAGGGGCGAGATGACGACCGTGATGCCCCGGCCCGCGCGCTGCCGGGCAATCGCCGGAATCTGGTAGCACAGCGACTTGCCGCCGCCGGTAGGCATGAGCACGAGGGCGTCGCCTCCGGCTGTCACGTGGTCGATGATGGCCTGCTGCGGGCCGCGAAAGCGCGCGTAGCCGAAAACTTCCTGGAGGATGGACTGGGGGTCGGACAAGGGAAGGAACCAGGGTTCGTACTGCGTGGCAGGGCCCGTGTTCACGGGAGGGATGGGGGCTGCGCGACGGGCGTGCCCGGCGTGCGTTCAACGCCGGCTGGCAAGGCCGGCTACATCTGCTCCCAGGGCAGGCCGTCGTGGCGCCAGCCATTGACCGTCGAGCGATGGAAGCGCTCGTCGAGTTCGCCCTCGAAGCCGTGCAGGACGTTCACCACGTCGGTGAAGCCGGCCGCCTCGAGCACGCGGGCGGCGTCCACCGTCCGCTTGCCGCTGCGGCAGATCAGCAGCACCGTGCGGTTCTTGTCACCCGCCTCGCGTTCGACGGCGGCGGCAAAGCGGGCGGGGTCGGGCGTGAGGTCGGGGTACTCGTACCAGGGAATGTTCTCCACCCCGGGCGGGCGGCCCACGTACAGCGACTCGATCTCCATGCGCACGTCCACGAACAGCGCGTCCGGCTGCTTCTGGAGCAGGTCCCAGGCCTCTTTGGGGAGCAGGTTCTTCATGGCCCCTATTGTCCCGGGAAATGCGCGCTTTCCTACAATGCGGTCCATGAAGCCCATCTCCTACACCCGAGGCCAGGCCCTTGCCGCGATTCTGGCCGATCGCATCGCCATCCTCGACGGGGCGATGGGCACGATGATCCAGCGCTTCAGGCTGACGGAGGCGGACTTCCGTGGCGAGCGCTTCCGCGACCACCCCAAGGACGTCAAGAACAACGGCGAGCTGCTCAGCCTGACCCGCCCGGACGTGATCCGCGACATCCATGAGGGCTACCTCGCGGCCGGCGCCGACCTGATCGAGACCAACACCTTCGGCGCCAATTCGGTGGCCCAGGACGACTACGACCTGGCGCACCTGGCGCGCGAGATGAACGTGGCTTCGGCGCGCCTGGCCCGCGCGGCCTGCGACAAGTTCAGCACGCCGGACCGGCCGCGCCTGGTGGCCGGCGCGCTCGGGCCCACGCCCAAGACGGCCAGCATCAGCCCCGACGTGAACGATCCCGGCGCGCGCAACGTCGACTTCGAGACCCTGCGTGCCTCGTACTACGAGCAGGTGGCCGGGCTGGTCGAAGGCGGCGCCGACGTCCTGCTGGTCGAGACGATCTTCGACACCCTCAACGCCAAGGCCGCGCTGTTTGCCATCGACGAGTTCTTTGCGGATTCGGGCGAGCGCCTGCCCCTCATCATCAGCGGCACGGTGACCGACGCGTCCGGCCGCATCCTGAGCGGCCAGACGGTGACGGCCTTCTGGCACAGCGTTCGCCACGCGCGGCCGCTGGCCGTGGGCCTGAACTGCGCGCTGGGCGCCGCGCTGATGCGGCCCTACATCCAGGAGCTGGCCCGCGTGGCCGGCGACACCTACATCAGCTGCTACCCCAATGCGGGCCTGCCCAACCCCATGAGCGACACCGGCTTCGACGAGACGCCGGCCGACACCTCGCGCCTGCTGCGCGAATTCGCCGCCGAGGGGCTGGTGAACATCGTGGGCGGCTGCTGCGGCACCACGCCCGACCATATCGCGGCCATCCGCGAGGCGGTCGAGCCCCAGGCCGCGCGGTCGACGCGGCGGGACTTCTTCTACAAGGAAGCGGCCTGAGTCCGGGCGCGGCGGCATCGTCAGCCGCGCCATCAAGGAACAGACAAGGGCGCAGGCCATGGCACATACGGCGCCAACAGGAGGCGCCGGCTGCCGTGCCCCACGGCCGGCTCAGATCGGCATGAGCTTTTCGATTTCCTGCTGCATCGCCTGCGTGAGCTGGGCGTAGAGCTTGAGCTTGTCGGCGCTCTCGCGCATGCGCTCGGCGATGCGCAGCGACACGGCCATCATCAGCTTGGCGGCGGTACGCGGGTCGTCTTCCACCAGCTGCTGCAGCGCCGCCCGCGTGAGGATCGCGCAGCGCACGTCGGTGATGGTGGTGCAGGAGGCCGAGCGCGGCTCGCCGTCGAGCAGGCCCATCTCGCCGATAAGGCTGCCCGGGCCGAGAACCGTCACCGTAATCGGCTCCGTGCGGCTCACGACGATGGACTCGATGGTGACTTCACCGTCGAGCAGCAGCAGCATGAAGTCGGTTTCCTGGGTGTCGCCTTCCTTGATGAAGGTCGTGCCTTCGGCGATCTTGCGCGGCTGCATGTAGCTCACCACCGCACGGGCTTCGTCATGGGTCAGCTGCATGAGCGCCGTCGGCGCCGTGAGCATCTCGGCGGCCAGCTCGGCGCTGGTGGAGCCCTGGATGGCGCGCATGCGCTCCTCGGGCATCACCGATTCGGGGGCGTCCTGGCCCTTCTTCAGGCCGAAAATCTTGTCAAACATGGGTCGGGTGGGGCCTGGATGAGGGCCGTGGGCTGAAGGCCGGTAAAATCATGGTAACTCAAGGAGCGTTGCAGCGGAATGCCATCAGGGCGATTTCGTCAGGCTTGGGTGACTCAACGACGCTCACCGAAACCGTTGTCCGGCACCGGCCGGACCGAAACCCAGGTGAGCCATGAATCCCAGCGAACGCCCCTCCGCCTCAGTCTCGTCCTCTTCCGCTTCCCCGGCCTCCATCGAAGGCGCCGGCTCCGGCGCGCAGCATCCTTCGTTCGCAGTGGAGCCCATGCGGCTGTCGGGGCTGGAGCCCGTGGTCGTGGGCGCGCAGTCGCTGTTCGTCAACATCGGCGAGCGCACCAACGTCACAGGCTCCAAGGCCTTTGCCCGCATGATCCTCAACGGCGAGTTCGAGCAGGCTCTGGCCGTGGCGCGCCAGCAGGTGGAAAACGGCGCCCAGGTGATCGACATCAACATGGACGAGGCCATGCTCGACAGCAAGGCGGCCATGGTGCGCTTTCTCAACCTGATCGCCAGCGAACCCGACATCGCGCGCGTGCCGATCATGGTCGACTCCTCCAAGTGGGAGGTGATCGAGGCGGGCCTGCGCTGCATCCAGGGCAAGGGCATCGTCAACTCGATCTCCATGAAGGAGGGCGTGGACGAGTTCAAGCGCCAGGCCACGCTGGTGCGCCGCTACGGCGCGGCCGCCGTGGTGATGGCCTTCGACGAGAAGGGCCAGGCCGACACCTTCGAGCGCAAGATCGAGATCTGCGAGCGGGCCTACCGCGTGCTGGTCGACGAGGTCGGCTTTCCGCCCGAGGACATCATCTTCGACCCCAACATCTTCGCCATTGCCACGGGTATCGAAGAACACAACAACTACGCGGTCGACTTCATCGAGGCCACGCGCTGGATCAAGGCCAACCTGCCGGGCGCCAAGGTGTCGGGCGGCGTGTCGAACGTGTCGTTCAGCTTCCGCGGCAACGACCCGGTGCGCGAGGCCATCCACACGGTCTTCCTGTACCACGCGATCCAGGCCGGGATGGACATGGGCATCGTCAACGCCGGCATGGTGGGCGTCTACGACCAGCTCGATCCGGCTCTGCGCGAGCGGGTGGAGGACGTGGTGCTCAATCGCCGGCCCGACGCCGGCGAGCGCCTCGTGGAGATTGCCGAGTCGGCCAAGGGCGCGGCCCGCGACGACGGCAAGCGCAACGAATGGCGCGCCCTGCCGGTGGAGCAGCGCCTGGCCCATGCGCTCGTCCATGGTCTGACCGACCATATCGTCGCGGACACCGAGGAGATGTACCAGGTGGTGCTCGCGCGCGGCGGCCGGCCGCTGCACGTGATCGAAGGCCCGCTGATGGACGGCATGAACATCGTGGGTGACCTGTTCGGCCAGGGCAAGATGTTCCTGCCGCAGGTGGTCAAGTCGGCGCGGGTCATGAAGTCCGCGGTGGCCCACCTCATCCCCTACATCGAGGAAGAAAAGAAGCTGCAGGCGGCCGCCGGCGAAGACGTCAAGGCCAAGGGCAAGATCGTCATCGCCACCGTCAAGGGCGACGTACACGACATCGGCAAGAACATCGTCACCGTCGTGCTCCAGTGCAACAACTTCGAGGTGGTGAACATGGGCGTGATGGTGCCCTGCCACGAGATCCTGGCGCGCGCCAAGATCGAAGGTGCCGACATCGTCGGCCTGTCGGGCCTGATCACGCCCAGCCTCGAAGAGATGCAGTACGTTGCCGGCGAAATGCAGAAGGACGAGCACTTCCGCCTGCGCAAGATCCCGCTGCTCATCGGCGGCGCGACCACCAGCCGCGTCCACACGGCCGTCAAGATCGCGCCGCACTACGAGGGACCGGTCGTCTACGTGCCCGACGCCTCGCGCAGCGTGAGCGTGGCCCAGAGCCTGTTGAGCGAGCAGGCGGCGCGCTACATCAACGAACTCAACGCCGACTACGACAAGGTCCGGCACCAGCACGCCAACAAGAAGCAGACGCCGCTGTGGCCGCTGGCCAAGGCCCGCGCCAACAAGACGCCGGTCGACTGGGCGGCCTATCACCCGGTGCGGCCCAAGTTCATCGGCCGGCGCGTGTTCCGCAACTTCGACCTCACCGAGCTGGCGCGCTACATCGACTGGGGGCCGTTCTTCCAGACCTGGGACCTGGCCGGCCCCTTCCCGCAGATCCTCAAGGACGAGGTGGTCGGCACCGAGGCCGTGCGTGTCTACGGCGACGCGCAGCGCATGCTCAAGCGCCTGATCGAAGGCCGCTGGCTCACCGCCAATGGCGTGGTGGCCCTGTACCCCGCCAACAGCGTGAACGACGACGACATCGAGTTCTACACCGATGAAAGCCGCAGCCAGGTGGCCATGACCTGGCGCGGCCTGCGCCAGCAGGCCGAGAAGGAGGCGATCAATGGCGTCATGCGGCCGAGCCGGTGCCTGGCCGACTTCGTGGCGCCGCGCGGCGTGGCCGCCGACCATGCCGGCCTGTTCGCGGTGACGGCGGGCATCGGCGCCGACAGGAAGGACAAGTACTTCATGGACGACCATGACGACTACTCCGCCATCATGCTCAAGGCCATTGCCGACCGGCTGGCCGAGGCCTTTGCCGAATGCCTGCACCACCGGGTGCGCACCGACCTGTGGGGCTATGCGCCGCACGAGTCGCTGTCGATGGAGGAGCTGATCGCCGAGAAGTACCAGGGCATCCGGCCCGCGCCGGGCTACCCCGCCTGCCCCGACCACAGCGTGAAGAAGGACATGTTCGAGCTGCTGCAGTGCAACGAGATCGGCATGGGCCTGACCGAGAGCCTGGCCATGACGCCAGCCGCCAGCGTGAGCGGCTTCTACATCGGCCACCCCGACAGCGTGTACTTCAATGTGGGCCGCATCGGCGACGACCAGGTCGAGGACCTGGCGCGCCGCAAGGGCGCGCCGGTGCAGGAGCTTCAGCGCCTGCTTGCGCCGAATCTCTGAGGTACGCAGCGGAGCGACAGCACGGCGCAGGAGGTCGTGCGTGAGCCGCAGCCTTGCGCCGCCCTCAGTCGACCTTCGCGCCCGAGCTGCGGACCACTTCGCTCCATTTGGCGATGTCGGCGGCCAGGATGGCGCCGAACTCTGCTGGCGTGGTGGCGAACGGGTCGGCGCCCTGGGCGGCAAAGCGCTCGGCCACGTCCTTGTTGCGCAGCGCCTCGTTGACGTCCTGGTTGATCTTGGCAATCACCTCGCGCGGCATCTGGCGGTGGCCCATCAGTCCGAACCAGGGGCTGACGTCAAAACCCTTGACGCCGCTTTCCGCCACCGTGGGGATGCTGGCGAACGAGGGCGAGCGCCTGGCGCTGGTCACGGCAATCGGGTGCAGGGCCGACGTCTTGATCTGGCCGGCCACCGAAGGCAGGCTGGTGAAGACCACGTCGATCTGGCCGCCCATCAGGTCCTGCAGCGCGGGCGCCGCGCCTCGGTAGGGCACGTGGACCATCTTCGCGCCAGCAGCGCCGCTGAACATCTCGCCCAGCAGGTGGTTGACCGATCCGTTGCCGGCCGAGCCATAGGTGATGCGGCCCTTGCGCGCGGCGTCGGCCAGCTCCGAGGCGGTCTTGAAAGACGCCCCCGGCTTGCTCACGATGACGAAGGGCACGGTGGCCAGGGTGGCCACGGGCGCGAAGTCCTTGCCCGGGTCGAAGTTGAGGTTCTTGTACAGCGTGCCGTTGATCGCCTGCGTGCCCACGTAGGTCATGAGCAGGGTGTAGCCGTCGGGCGGCGCGGCCAGGACGGCCTCCATGCCGACGTTGCCGCCGGCACCCGCGCGGTTCTCGATGACGACCGGCTGGCCCCACTTCTCGCTGAGCTTCTGGCCGATGATGCGGGCCAGCGCATCGGAGGCGCCGCCCGGGGTCTGCGGCACGATGATCCGGACCGGCTTGGCCGGAAAGGCGGACTGGGCCTGTGCGGCGGGCAGGAGGACGCAGGCGGCGGCGAGGGCGGCGAGCTGGAGGAAGAGCTTCTTTTTCATGGTGAGGGCGCGGAAGTCGGTGAGGGACATCGATGACGGGTATGGCGCGTTGCAGCACGTCCCCGGGTCGGCTGGAGGTCGGTTTGCAAGTAGACCCCGCGCCGCGTCGCGTTTCAAGCGGGTAACACCCGAGGGCGGCCGGACAAATTGCACAGCTGGCATCAGACTTTTGGATTTGCCGCCATCCGTCCATTGACCTGTCGGCGGGCTGCAGGCAGCATGCGTTGTAACAATCATTCTTACACCCTGGAGATTCCCATGAGCAGGCTCATCCTCGGCGCGGCCCTTGCCGCTGCCTCCTTCGCCACGGCATTCACCGTTCAGGCCCAGACTCCCAGCAAGACCCCGGCCGCCGTCCTCGAGCAGGCCAAGGCGGCCGTTGCCGTCGCGCTGTGCGACAAGTGCGGCACCGTGCAGGAGGTCAAGCAGGAAAAGCGCAAGGGCAAGGGCGGCGCCATCGGCATGCTCGGTGGTGCGGTCGCCGGGGGGCTGCTGGGCAACCAGGTCGGTGGCGGCACGGGCAAGACCATCGCCACCGTGGGCGGCGCGGTGGGCGGCGCGGTGATCGGCAACGAGGTGCAAAAGCAGGTCACGAGCAAGAAGGTCTGGGTCACGACGGTCAAGATGAAGGACGGCAGCATCGCCAAGTTCGAGCAGGAGCCGCAGCCCGGCTGGGCCGCCGGCAACGTCGTCAAGGTCGAGGGCCAGACGCTCACCAAGCAATAGGGGCCGCCGCCGACGCCTGACCGCGCCTTCCGCTGACAAGGCGCAGTGCCGGCCGGCACTTAAGCTTGGGCCCATGACCGACGCGCGCGAACCGTGGCACCGGCGGCTCGCGCAAGCGGCCGCACCCGCCTTCCAGCCCCTGATGCGGGCCTTTGACCTCTGGGACAAGGCCGATGGCCTGCGCATGAGCGCTGCCATGTCGTTCTACGGCATCCTGAGTCTTGCGCCCCTGCTTGTGCTGCTGGTGGCGGTGCTCGGCTGGTGGATCGACCGCAGCGTCATCGAGTCCAGCCTGATCACGCAGATCGGCCACGTCATCGGGCCGCGCGGCGCCGAAGTGATCCGCCAGGCGCTCCAGAGCGCGCAGGAGCCGCGCGAAGGCATTGCCGCTTCGGTGGCCGCGTTCGCTTTGCTGCTCTTCGGCGCCACCGGCGTGTTCGCCGAACTCCAGGCCGCCTTCGAGCGTCTGTGGCGCAGCGGCACCGACGAGCCGCCGCACCTCAAGTGGTGGCATGGCGCCTCGCTGCGGCTGCGCGGCGTCGCCTACATCCTGGCCTTCGGCTTTCTGCTGCTGGTGTCGCTCGCGATCTCGACCATGCTCGACCTGCTGGCGGGCTGGGCCGGCTCCTGGCTGGCGCTCGAGCAGATCCTCTTCGTGCTCAACGAGGTGATCTCGTTCGGCTTCTGCACCGCGCTGTTCGTCGCGCTCATGCGCATGAGCGCCGGCCCCAAGCCGAGCCTGCGGCACCTGGCGCTCGGCGCCGCGATCTCGGCGGCGCTCTTCACCGGCGCCAAGCATGTGCTGGCGACCTACCTGACTTCCGTGGCAGCGGTCTCGGCTTACGGCGCAGCCGGCTCGCTCGTCATCATGCTGATGTGGATCTACTTTTCCTGCGCCCTGCTGCTGTTTGCCGCCGGCATCGCGAGGGCCGTGTCGGATGAGGTCACCAGCGAGCGGCGCTGCGCGAGCAGCAAGGCCACCACGGCGGCCACGCTCGCCGCGAGCATCAGCCACAGCCCGGTGCGGTAGCCGCCCGCAGGCGTCCAGAGCACGCCCATCAGCAAAGGCGCGACGGCGCGTGCGATCGCCAGCGGCAGGCCGAGCGCGCCGTTGAGCGAGGCGACATGGTCGCGGTTCACGTACATCGCGATGGCCGTGCCCTTGACGATCGTCATCATTCCGTTGCCCATGCCGTACAGCGCCACGAACAGCATGGCCGCCCAGCCGTGGCCGCCGCCGGCCAGCAGGGCCGCCAGGCCCAGCGGAATCAGGCACGGGATCACGCGGTTGGCCGTGTGAACGTCGAAGTGGTGCTCAAAGAAGTACAGCAGCGCGCGGCCCACCACCTGGATCGCACCGATGCTGGCCGGGATCAGGATCACCCAGGCCTCGCTCACACCGTTTTCGCGCAGCAGGCTGATCATGTGCGCGGGCAGGGCCGAGGTGATGGCCATCATCAGCACCACGAACACGCCGATCAGCAGGAAGGGCGCGCTGCGCAGGTAGTGGCCGAGCGCCTTCGGTGCGGGGCCGCTGGCCGCAGGCGCGCGCGGCGGCGGCGCGTCGCGCAGCAGCGTCGCATGCAGCGGCACGCAGACCAGCAGGTGCAGGGCCGCCAGCACCCACAGCGCGTGGCGCCAGCCCAGGTGCGCGATCAACCAGGCCATGAGCGGGATGAACACCGTGCTGGCCAGGCCGCCGAGGAAGGTCAGCGTGATGATCGCGCGGCGGAAGTCGTGCGGGAAGCGTCGCGTCACGATGGCGAACGCGGGCGAGTAGAGCGTCCCTGCCATCGCGCAGCCCAGGCCCAGCCAGGCCAGCCAGAAGCCGGCCGGGCCCTGCGCCAGGGACAGCAACATCATGCAGACCGCCACCAGCAGCGAGGCGCCGGTCATCACCATGCGCTCCTGGCCGCGGTCGATCCAGCGGCCCACCGGATAGGCCAGCAGGCCTTCGGCCAGCAGCGCGATGCTGAAGCCCAGGGAGGACTGCGACCGGCTCAGCCCCAGCTCCCGCTCGACCGGCTCCATGATCAGCGAGAACATGTAGAAGATGCTGCCCCAGCTGATCAGCTGGCCCACCGACAGCAGCACGGCGAAGCGCCCGTCGTGGCGGGCTTCGGTGGCAGGCGGTGCGGGCATCCGGCGATTATCGCGAGGCCAGGGCGCGTACGCCGCCGGGCGGCCTCCGGCAACGCGCTGCGGGCGTCAGACGCCGAGCCAGGTCAGCAGGTCCTTCAGGCGCTTTTCCGAGGAGATGTCGAATTCCTTGATGCCCACCGTCTTGAGCACCTGCTCGTCGGCCGGATTGCCCACCATCGCCACCAGCGACTTCTGGATCGCCTCGACCTGGGCGGTGCTGATCTTCTTGCCGGCGATCAGTGGAAAGTAGGGCTGCGGCACGCTCTTGTGCACGATGCGGTTGCCGTCCTTCTCCCACTTCCTGGCCACGCCCGAATACGAGGCCACCCCGCCGACGTCGGCGAACTTGTTTTCCAGGTAGAAGGCCACCGCGCCCTGCTCACGCACGTACTGCACGTTGGGGCCGGAGGTGTCGATGCCCTGCGTGCGCAGCTCGGCGCGGCAGAACTTGGTCATGTAGGCGGCGGGCTCCGGCAGCGCGATGCGCTTGCCCTTGACGTCGGCCAGCGTCTTGACCGGCGAGTCCTTGGGAACGATGAGGAAGCACTGCCCGTCGGGCTTGGCGCTGGCCACGTACTTGTAGCCATAGTCGCGCAGGCCGCGCGCCGGATAGTCGCTGGGCCGCGCGATCACGAAGTCGTAGCGGCCAGTCTTCATGCCTTCCTCGAGCGCGCTGAATTCGCGCGCGAAGACCACATTGACCTTCTGCTTGATGCTGCGCCCGATCACATCGGCCAGGCCCTGGTATTTGGTGACCACCTGCGCATGGTCGAGGCCGCCCGAGGTGCCCTCGCTCACGCCCATGATCAGGCCCTGCGCCCAGCCGCACTGCATGGCTGCCAGAAGGGCCAGCCCGCTCCACAACTTCTTCATCGATCGTCTCCTCGTGAGCCATCGATCATAGGAGCGGCGCCACGCTGGCGCATGAGTGCGCGAGCGGCGGTTACGAATCTTTACGTTGTAGTTTCTTCGGGCTCAATCGAAAGTTCGCCAGACGTGGGTGGGCGTAGGTGGAGGTGCATATGCCGGCTCTCAACTCATCGAATCGGTGATGGGCCGCATCTCCTCGGCGCAGGCGCGCAACGAGGGAACGATGCGCTCCTGCACATGGGCCAGGGTCCAGGGCTCGCCGATCGAGGTGACGTTCAGCCCCACGGTGGCGCGCCCCGAGGCGCTCGGCAGCGCGATGGCCACGCCGAAGAGACCGGCCACGAGCTCCGAGTTGACGAAGCTCCAGCCGCGCTCCTTCACGCGGGCCAGCTCCGTCATCAGCGCCTTGCGCTCGGTGACCGTGCGCTGCGAGATCCGGTGGATCGGCCCGGCCGGCAGATGAAGCTCCAGCTCCTCGGGCGGCAGATGCGCGAGCAGCACGCGGCCCAGCGAATGCGCATGGGCCGGCAGCCGGTCGCCCGCGCGCAGGTCGAGCTTGATCAGCCGCGTGGCTTCGACACGTTCGATGAACAGCACATCGGTGCCCGCAAGCACGCCCAGCGCCGCACCCACGTCCAGCTCGCGCGACAGTGCCTGCAGGTGCGGCCGCACGGCAGCGGCCAGGCCCAGCGAGCGGAAGTAGCGGTAACCCAGGTCGATCGCCTTGGGTGCGAGGCAGAAGAAGCGGTCGCGCTGCTGCAGATACCCCAGCTCGGCCAGCGTCAGCAGGATCCGGCGCGAGGCCGGCCGCGTCACGCCCAGCAGTTCGGCGGCGGACTGGATGGTCACGGTCCGCAGGTCTTCGTTGAAGGCACTCATCAGCTGCAGGCCGTTGGCCAGAGCATCCAGGAATTCGCGTTTGCCTTCGGCGGCATCCGCCGTGTCGGTCGTCAGGTCTGCCTTCTTGCGTGGCATGGGTTCTCCAGGGGGCTCCAGGGGTTCTTCGCCCTACGGGCGTCGTTTGACAGCCTATCTCAAAGCCGATACATTAATTGGCGAACATTTGTTCGCCAGAACGTCGATCAAGGATTCTCACACATGCAGGTCTCCCCGCTTTCCCCGCGTTTCGGTGCCGCCATCAGCGGCGTCGATCTCGCGCGCGAACTCTCGCAGGACGAGTTCGACCACATCCACCGCCTCTTCGTCGATCACAAGCTCATCTGCTTCAGGAACCAGTCGCTGCCTGCTGCCGCGCAGATCGCGTTCAGCCGGCGCTTCGGACCGCTGGAAGTGCACGTGCTGTCGCAGTACAACCATCCCGAGCATCCGGAGATCTTCCGCCTGTCCAACCGCGTGGTGGACGGCCAGCCGATGGGCATCGCCGACGGCGGCTCCTACTGGCACTCCGATCTCGCCTTTCAGGAGTACCCTGCCAAGGCCACCATCCTCAATGCGCTCGAGATCCCGCCGGAAGGCGGCGACACCCTGTTCGCCGACATGGAAGCCGCCTACGAGGCGCTCTCGCCCGAGTGGAAGCAGCGGCTTGACGGCCTGCAGGCCGTGCACCGCTATCGCCGCCGGCAGACCGCGCAGGAGCAGGGCACGCGCGTGGAGCTGACCGCCGAGCAGAAGGCCCAGACGCCGGACGTGATCCACCCGCTGGTGCGCACCAATCCCGACACGGGCCGCAAGGCCATCTTTGCCCATCCCGGCATGACGGCCGAAATCATCGGCCTGCCGGCAGAGGAAAGCGACCGCATCCTGAACTTCCTGTTCGAACACACCGTTCAGCCGCAGTTCCGCTTCGACTTCCGCTGGAGCCCTGGCGATGTGGTGATGTGGGACAACCGCTCCACCATGCACAGCGCCACGACGCGTGACCTGCCTGCCGGCCAGTACCGATCGCTCTACCGCACCACGGTGCGCGGTGAGCGACCCGTCTGAGGACCGGGCCGCGTGAGCGATCTTCCATGCAACGCCACCGCGCCCGATCGGGGCCGCGGCGCGTTGCCTGCCTCGACCCGGCTGGACGACTTCCGGCTCGCGGACGGGCAGGTCGTCGCCCTGCGCCTGGCCTACACCCTCACCGGCCCGCGTGACGCACCGGCGTGGTTGCTGCTGCATGGTTACACCGGTAGCCATTTCGCTCTGGCACCGGCACGTGCGTCGGCACCGGCATCGGGTGCAAGGCCGAACGGGATGCCCCCCGAAACCGCCGCGGCCGATGCGGGCTGGGCCGCCGCCTGGGCGGGCCCCGGCCGTGTGCTCGACACCGACCATGCCCAGGTGATCACCGTCAACCTGCCCGGCTCCGCCTACGGCTCCGAATGGGAAGGCCGCGACGAATCGCACGCATCGGTCCGCAACATGGCGCAAGCCATCGACGCGCTGCTCGAACAGCTGGGCGTGGACTGCCTGGCCGGCGTGATCGGCTACTCCTTCGGCGGCTACGTGGCGCTGCAGCTCAAGGCCGACTTCCCGCACCGCGTCGCGCGCGTCCTCGGCCTGTGCACTGCACTGCGGGGACGCGGCAGCGCCGACGAACTGCCGGCTCTGCGGGCGTTGCACACGGCCGACAGCCGCTATGCCTTTCGCGTCGGCACGCTCATGCGCGCCGGCCTGCGCGAATGGGCGGCGGACCGGGGCGACGCGGCCGCCGGTCGCGAACTCGACACCGTGCGCGACTGGTCGCGCCAGTTCAGCGCCGCAGCCCTGTGGCGCCTGCGGGCAGCGGCCATCGGCTTTGGACTCGACGAATGCCCGCCCGACACGACGCTGCTCTATGCCGCGTCGGACGCGCTGTTTCCTCCGCCCGAGCCCCTGCCGCCCCATGCCGCCGTGGTGCCCTCGCGTTACGGCCACCAGTCGCTTCTGCTCGACCCGCAGGCCTGGTGCCAGCCGATCAGCGAATGGCTGGCAGGCCGGCATCCGGGCCAGCCTTCATCCCCCACCAGAACGATTTCCATCCCAGCAAAAGAGAGACAAGCATGCACATTACCCGACGAACCCTCGTTGCCGCCGCGGTGGCGATGACCCTGCTGGCCAGCCCCATGGCCCAGGCGCAGGCGCCCAAATGGCCCACCAAGCCGGTCCGCATCATCGTGGCCTACCCGCCCGGCGGCGCCACTGACACGCAGGCCCGCTTTGTCGGCCAGAAGCTGTCAGAGCGCTGGAAGCAGCCCGTCATCGTCGACAACAAGCCTGGCGGCAACACCGTCATCGCGACTGACATGGTCGCCAAAGCCGCGCCCGATGGCCACACCCTGCTGCTCACGGCCATGCCGTTCGCGCTCAATCCCATTCTCATGGACCGGCTGCCCTACGACTCGGCGCGCGACCTCGCGCCGGTCACCGTGCTCACCACCATCGCCAACGTGCTGGTCGCCGCGCCCGACGTTGGCGTGAAGAACGTGCCCGAGCTGATCGCCAAGGCGCGCGCCAATCCCGGCTCGATCTCCTTCGCCTCCACCGGTCTGGCCACATCGACCCACCTGTCGGGCGAGATGTTCTCCAGCATGGCGGGCGCGCAGCTCACCCACATCCCCTACAAGGGCAGCGCGCCGGCGCACCAGGACCTGCTGTCGGGCCGCGTCCAGATCATGTTCGACAACGGCGTGCTCCAGCACATCAAGGCCGGCCGCGTCGTTCCGCTGGGCGTCACGTCCGCCAAGCGCCTGCCGTGGCTGCCCAACGTGCCCACCGTGGCCGAGCAGGGCCTGCCGGGCTATGAGGCCTCGGCCTGGTACGGCATCTTCGCGACCGGCGGCACGCCGCCCGAAGTCGTGCAGCAGATCGCAGCCGACATCACCTGGGCCGTGCGCTCGCCCCAGCTCGAGCCCAAGCTCGAAGCCATCGGCGCCAATGCCGGCGGCGGCACACCCGAGGAATTCCGACGCTTCCTCGCGCAAGAGACGGCGCGCTGGGGCAAGCTCGTGAAGGAGCGGAACATCAAGGTGGAGTGAGGTCAGCAGCGCAGGCGTCGTGCTGGGCTATCCGCTCGCGTACTTCCTGTCCGGGCTGCCGCGCCGCGCGGCCAACCTGTGCATGATCGCGGTGCTGTTGCCGCTGTGGACGTCGCTGCCGGTGCGCACCTATGCCTGGCTGGTGCTGCTGCAGCGCGGCGGCCTGATCAACCGCTGGGGCATGGAGCTGGGCCTGTGGAGCGAGCCGCTGGCGCTGGCGCACAACATGACCGGCACGCTGATCGGCACGGTGCACGTGATGCTGCCCTTCCTGGTGCTGCCGCTGTACGCGACGATGCGCGGCATCGACCGCGACTACATGAAGGCGGCCGCCAACCTCGGCGCGAGCCCGGCGCGCGCGTTCTGGAAGGTGTTCGTGCCGCTGTCGCTGCCGGGGCTGGCCTCGGGCTGCCTGATCGTGTTCATCCTGTGCCTGGGGTTCTACGTCACGCCGGCCGTTCTCGGCGGCGGAAAGGTCATCATGGTGTCCAGCCGGATCGCCAACGACATCGAGATCTTCTTCAACTGGGGTGCGGCCAGCGCGCTGGGCGTGGTGCTGCTGGTGATGACCTTCGCGCTGGTGGCCGCAGCCTCGCGCCTCGTGCGCATGGACGATGTGCTGCGCAGCCGGGAGGCGCCGTGAGCTGGCTGCGCCGCCCCGCCACCGAAACCCAGGTGACCCATGGCGCACGGCTGTGGCTGTACGTCGTCGGCGTGCTCGTGCTGGTGTTCCTCGTGATGCCCACGCTGCTGGTGATCCCGATGAGCTTCTCGGCCTCGCAGTATCTGGAGTTTCCGCCGCGCCAGTGGTCGCTGCGCTGGTACCAGAGCTACTTCGGCTCGGTGTCGTGGATGCAGGCCACGGCCACCTCGCTCAAGGCCGGCGTTCTCACGGCCCTGGTGGCCACGCCGCTGGGCACGCTGGCGGCCTATGGCCTGCACGTGTCGCGGCTGCGCCATGCGGGCCTGCTGACGATGGTGCTGCTGGCGCCGATGGTGGTGCCGGTGATTCTCGTGGGCACCGGCGTGTTCTATGCCTTCGTGCGGCTCAAGCTGGTCAACACATTGCCCGGCCTGGTGCTCGCGCACAGCATGCTGGCCGTACCGGTGGTGATGATGGTGGTCAGCTCGGCGCTCAAGTCCTTCGACCTGAACCAGGAGCGGGTGGCGTGCAGCCTGGGCGCCTCGCGCACCCAGGCTTTTTTGCAGATCACGCTGCCGCAGATCCGCTTTTCGGTGCTCACGGGCGCGGTGCTGGCCTTCCTGACCTCGTTCGACGAGATCATCGTGTCGCTGTTCGTATCCGGAGGCGACAACTCCACCCTGACGCGCAACATGTTCAACGCGCTGCGCGACCAGGTGGACCCGACGATTGCCGCGATCTCCACGCTCATCATCGTGGTGACGACCGTGCTGCTGGCCGCCACGCAGCTGCTGTCGCGCGGCGAGAAACGCTGAGGCGAGGGGGCGGCGCAGCCTTGTGCCTGCGGCTCAGCCCAGGTGCTTGCCGACGATGCCGGCCAGCTCGAACATCGTGACCTGGTCCTTGCCGAACACGGGCTTGAGCTTCGCGTCGGCGTTGATCGCGCGCTTGTCCTTGGCGTCCTGCAGGCCATTGGCCTTGATGTAGTCCCACAGCTTCTTGATGACCTGCGTGCGCGGCAGCGGCTTGTTGCCGATGACGGCGGCCAGCGCTGCGCTGGGCGCAAGGCCCGCGCCGCCGGTGGCGGGCTTGCGCGGCGCCTTGGCCGCGCCTGCGGTCTTGCCGCCGGCCTTTTTGGCCGGCGCCTTCTTGGCCGGTGCGGCTTTGGCAGCGGCCTTGCCGGCGGCCCGCTTGGCGGGCGCGCCGCCGGAAGCGACCGCCGGCGCGCCCGCCCGCCCCGCCGCCGTCTTGCGCGGCGGGAACTTGGACGGTGCGAACTCGAAGTTCACCTTGCCGGCCTCGGCGTCCCAGGCCAGGAAGGCCTTGAACGCGCGGCGCGTGCGCATGGACACGAACTTGTCGAGCAGGTCGGTCTTGCCGGTGGACAGGAGCTTTTCCATCTGCTCGCGCACGACCGGCTGCTGCAGGATGATCTGCCCGGTCTTGAAGTCGCAGCTCGGCGTGGGCTGCTGGGCCGTGGGCACCGAGCGTTCGCAGACGTAGTTCTTGCCATGCTCGAACACGCGGCCACCGCACTTGGGGCAGGGGCCAAGCGACTGCTGGGCGCTGAAGTCGACGATCTCGCCGGTCTCGGCCGCGTCGCGGTCGTCACCGAAGTCGAACTCGAGCTTCCAGTTCCTGTCGTCGTCGCTGTACTTGAGCACGATCTCGGCGGTGAAGGGCCAGCCCGCCTTGGAGCGGAAGCCCTCGAGCGGGCCGATCTTCTTGTCGCGCAGGAACTGCTCGACTTCTGCCGCCTCGAAGGTGCGGCCGGCCGGCGTCTTGCCGAACGAGAAGCCGCAGCCTTCGGAGTTGCCGTCCTTGCCGGTGCAGGTGTAGCGGCGGTAGTTTTCCTTGACGATGCCGCCGCAGTTCGGGCATGGCGTGGCCAGCGTGGCGTAGTCGCCCGGCACGGTGTCGCGGTCGTACTCCTTGGCCTTCTTGACGATGTGCTCCGTCATGCGCGCGATCTCGCGCATGAACTCCTCGCGCGAGAGCTTGCCGTGCTCCATCTGCGCGAGCTTGTACTCCCACTCGCCGGTCAGCTCGGGCTTGGACAGCTCCTCGACGCCCAGGCCGCGCAGCAGCGTCATGAGCTGAAAGGCCTTGGCCGTGGGGATCAGCTCGCGGCCTTCGCGCAGCATGTACTTCTCGGCAATCAGGCCTTCGATGATGGACGAGCGGGTGGCCGGCGTGCCCAGGCCTTTTTCCTGCATGGCCTCGCGCAGCTCGTCGTCTTCCACCAGCTTGCCGGCGCCTTCCATCGCGCCCAGCAGCGTGGCTTCGGAGTAGCGCGCCGGCGGGCGGGTCTTCAGGCCCTTGGGCTCGACGGTCTCGGCACGGACCAGCTCGCCGGGCTTGACGGGCACGAGCGCCTGGCCCTTGTCGCCTTCCTTCGCGTCGGCGATCTCGGCGGCCGCCTCCTTGCCCCAGATGGCCAGCCAGCCGGGCTTGACCAGGACCTTGCCCTCGGTCTTGAAGCTGTGGCCCACGGCCTGGCTGATGCGCGTGGTCACCATGAATTCCGCGCTCGGGAAGAACACCGACAGGAAGCGCTTGACGACCAGGTCGTAGAGCTTCTGCTCGGCGTCGGACAGGCCGCTGGGCGCCTGCAGCGTGGGGATGATGGCAAAGTGGTCGCTGACCTTGGCGTTGTCGAAGATGCGCTTGCTCGGCTTGACGTAGTTGCCGTCGATGGCCTGGCGCGCGAAGGGCGCCAGGTGCCGCATGTCGCTGCCGGCGAGCATCTTGAGCGTGTCCTTGACCACGGGCAGGTAGTCCTCGGGCAGTGCGCGCGAGTCGGTCCGCGGGTAGGTCAGGGCCTTGTGGCGCTCGTACAGGCTCTGCGCCAGCTGGAGCGTGGTCTTGGCCGAATAGCCGAAGCGGCCGTTGGCCTCGCGCTGCAGCGAGGTCAGGTCGAACAGCAGGGGCGAGGCCTGGGTGGTGGGCTTGGACTCTTCGGTGACGCTGGCGGACTTGCCGCGCACCGCCTCGGCAATGGCCAGGGCCTCCTTGTGCGACCAGACGCGGTCGGCCTTTTTCTCGGCATCGTCCGGATCCTTCCTGTGGCCGGGATCGAACCACTTGGCGCTGTATTCACCCGCCTCGGCGAGGAAGCTCGCGTGGATTTCCCAGTAGTCGCGGCTGACGAACTTGCGGATCTGCTCCTCGCGCTCGACCACGACCGAGAGCGTCGGGGTCTGCACCCGGCCCACGGTGGTGAGGAAGAAGCCGCCGTCGCGCGAATTGAAGGCGGTGAGCGCGCGCGTGCCATTGATGCCGACGAGCCAGTCGGCCTCCGAGCGCGAGCGCGCCGCGCTGGCCAGGCCCTGCATCTGCTTTTCGGAGCGCAGATCGGCAAAGCCGTCGCGGATGGCCTGGGGCGTCATGGACTGCAGCCAGAGGCGCCGCACCGGCTTGCCCAGCGGCTTGGCGCCGCCGGCGTACTGCTCGATCAGGCGGAAGATGAGTTCGCCCTCGCGTCCCGCGTCACAGGCGTTGATGAGTTCCGTGACGTCCTTGCGCTTGGCCTGCTTGACGACCGCGTTGAGGCGCGACTTGGTCTTGTCGACCGGCTTGAGGTCGAAGTAGGGCGGAATCACCGGCAGGTGGGCAAAGCTCCACTTGCCGCGCTTGACGTCGAACTGCTCGGGCGCCTGGATTTCCACCAGGTGGCCCACGGCGCTGGTGACGACGTATTTCTCGTTCTCGAAATGGTCCTCGTGCTTTTCGAACTTGCCGGCGGTGGGTGTCAGCGCGCGCACGATGTCCTGCGCGACCGAGGGCTTTTCTGCAATAACCAACGTCTTCGTCATAGGAACTTGGCCAATCCTTCAATATCTTCGGGGAACATCTCGCCGCTTTCGGCAAACACGACCTTGCCGTCACGGCCGCGCACGACCGTGACCGGGAGCCCCTTCGGTTTGGGCAGCATTGTCGCCACTTCCGGCGTGAGCATCGCGGCCGGGAAGGTGTAACCTTTTTTCTTCATGTAGGCAACAGCCTCCTGCGCGCGGCGGTCGATCGACAGAGCCAGCACCTCCAGGCCGCGAGCCCGGTTCTTGCGCCACAGCGCCTCGATGTGGGGACTCTGGACCGCGCAGAAGGGGCACCAGCTGGCCCACCAGTACACCACGAGCACCTTGCCCTGCGCCCGCGCCGGCTCGAACTGGCCGCCGCCAAGCAGCGGCACCGGGCGCAGCGCGAGCGCCGTGCCGAGGGCCGGCAGCGCGGGTGCGCGGGCTTCCTGCGCCGCCACGCTGGCGGCGGAAGGAGCGTCCTGCGGTGTCTGCGCACGCAGGCCCAGCGCCGGCGCTGCCGAGGCCAGCGCCGCAGTGACGATGTCGCGCCTGGAAATCTTCATGGTGTGAACTCCTACAATCGGCCCTTCGCGCGCACGCACACGTGTACGCGCGCGTGTGTGCACATTCAACTTAACAGAGTTTTCCGATGCCTGAAAAATCCCGCCCCAAGGCGAAATCCGCAGCCAGGGCGCCAGCCGCCGCGCCGGCCGTTCCGGCGGGCCGCCGCATCCAGACCCGCAAGTCGGGCGTTCATGGCAAGGGGGTGTTCGCGGTGCAGGACATTCCCGAGGGCGAAATCATCATCGAATATGTGGGCGAGATCATCAACTGGAAGGAGGCGCTGCGCCGCCACCCGCATGATCCGAAGGACCCCAACCACACGTTCTACTTCCACATCGACGAAGACCATGTGATCGACGCCAAGCACGGCGGCAATTCGTCGCGCTGGATCAACCACAGCTGCGACGCCAACTGCGAGGCCGACGAGCAGGATGGCCGGGTGTTCATCAAGGCGCTGCGCAACATCAAGGCGGGCGAAGAGCTCAACTACGACTACGGCCTGATCATCGACGAGCGCTACACCCCCAAGCTCAAGGCCCAGTACCCCTGCTGGTGCGGCGCGCGCAAGTGCCGCGGCACGCTGCTGGCGCCCAAGCGCGGCCGCTAGAAGAAGGAAGACGGCGCATGGAACTGTCGCCGCTGCGGTGGCCCGCCGAAGCGATCTGGGAGGCGGTCCATCCGCTGATGCCGGATTTTTCGGTCGAGATCCTGCCCGAGGTGGATTCGTCGAACAGCGAACTGATGCGGCGGGCACGTGCGGGCCGGCTGGAGCCGGTGCTGCTGGTGGCCGAGCGGCAGACCGCCGGGCGGGGACGCCTCGGCCGCGTCTGGCACAGCGACGTGGGGCAGTCGCTGATGTTCTCGCTGGGTCTGGCGCTGCAGCCGCGCGACTGGTCCGGCCTGTCGCTGGCCGTGGGCCTGAGCGTGGCCGAGAGCCTGCATCCGGCCATCCGGCTCAAATGGCCCAATGACCTGTGGCTGTCTGACGCGTCCGGGGACCGCAAGCTGGCCGGCATTCTGGTGGAGACGGCCGCAACGGGCGGCCAGCGCTATGCCGTGGTGGGCATCGGCGTGAACATCGCGCCGCGCGACGGCGAGGGGCTGTCCACGCCCCCCGCTGCCCTGTCCGAGCTCGATCCGCAGGCCAGTGCACCCGAAGCGCTGGGCCGCATCGCCGCGCCGCTGGTGAAGACCCTGCTGGCCTTCGCCCAGACCGGATTTGCGCCGCTGCAGGCGCGGTTCGCCGCGCGCGACGCGCTTCGCGGACGCACGGTGAGCGTGAGCGACGGTGCCGGTGGCGTGACGCAGGGCACGGCCAGCGGCGTCGGGCCGGACGGCGCGCTGCTGGTGCATACTGCGCACGGCATGAAGCAGATCACCAGTTCCGAAGTCAGCGTCCGGCCGCGGGCCGAGGGCGCCGCCTGACCCGCCATGCTGAGGTTGCTCGTCCTCGCGCTCGTGCTGGCCAATGGTGCGTACTTCGCCTGGTCGCACGGCATGCTGCAGCCCTACGGCTTCGCTCCGGTGCAGCAGTCCGAGCCCCAGCGGCTGGACCAGCAGATCCGTCCCGAGGCCGTGCGCATTCTCGGCGCCGACGAAGCCCGCAGTGCGGAGACCAGCCCCATCGCTCAGGCCGCGCCCCGCGCCGCCGAATGCCTGCAGGCCGGGCTGTTCGACGACAGGCAGTCCGCCCAACTGCGCCAGGCGCTGGAGCCAGCGCTGCCTGCGGGCGCCTGGAGCCTGGAGAGCGCGGTGGAGCCGGCGCGCTGGACGATCTACATGGGCAAGTTCGCGAGCACGGACGCACTCAACAAGAAGAAGGCCGAGCTGCGCGCGCTCAAGATTTCATTCGAAGCCCCGCTCAATCCCGCGCTCGAGCCCGGCATCTCGCTGGGCAACTTCGACTCGCAGGGCGCCGCCAACACGCAGTTGGCGACCCTGGTGCAGCGCGGCGTGCGCACGGCGCGGGTCGTGCAGGATCGGCCCGAGGTGCGCGGCCAGATGCTGCGCTTCGCTGCCGTCGACGACGCGCTGCGCGCCCAGATCGATGGACTCAAGCCGGCCCTGGCCGGCAAACCGCTGCGCGCCTGCCGCGCCTGACCGACGAGAGACACTTCCCATGACGCTCAAGCTGTACTTTGCCCCCGGTGCCTGCTCCTTCGTTCCCCACACGCTGCTGGAAGCGGCAGGTGCGCCGTTCGAGCCGGCGATGGTGAAACTGCACAAGGGCGAGAACTACCAGCCCGAGTACCTCGCCATCAACCCGCGCGGCCAGGTGCCGGTGCTGGTCGACGGCGACCAGGTGATCACCCAGATCGTCGCCATCTGCGCCTGGCTGGACGCGCGCTTTCCGGAGGCCGGCTTCCTGCCTGCGGACGCGCTGGCCCGCATCCGCGTGCTGGAGACGCTGGCCTGGATGAACAACACGGTGCACACCACCTTCACCCATTACTTCATGCCGCACAAGTTCGCGGCGGACGAGGCGGTGTTTCCCGAACTGCGCCGGCATGCCGCGCAGCTGTACCGCGGCATGGTCGGCGAGCTGGACGCCATGGCCCAGGCCATGGCGGCGCAGGGCCGCGCCTTCCTGGGCGGCGCGAAGCTCGGGCCGCTCGATCCCTATGCGCTCACGCTGCTGCGCTGGGGCACGATGACCGGGATCGATCCCGAGGAGTTTCCCGCGCTGTGGGCCCATGTGCAGCGCCTGGCGCAATTGCCGCCCGTGGCCCGCGCGATCGAGCGCGAGCGCCTGCAGCTGAGCCTCTACAAGCCGGCCTGAGGCAGCGCGCGGGGCGATGCGCCCGTCGGGTCGTCGGCCGGGGCTTCGTCGGGCGACCAGGAGGCAAAGCGCACGCTGAAGCTGGCACCCGGCGGCACCTGGCCGGGATGCGCGTCCTCCAGCGTGACGGTGGCGTCATGCTGGCGCGCGATTTCCTGCACGATCGGCAGGCCCAGGCCCGAGCCGTCAGCCTCCATGCCGAGCGCGCGATAAAAGGGCTGGAACACCAGTTCGCGCTCTGCGGCGGGAATGCCGGGGCCGGAGTCCTCGACGCGCAGGATCAGCACCTTGCCGAACGGGTCGGCCATCACGCGGGCCGTGATCACGCCGGGGTGGCTCGGGCTCGATGGCGTGTAGTTGATGGCGTTGTCCAGCAGGTTGCGGATCAGCTCCTTGAGCAGCGTCGGGTTGCCCAGCAGCCGCACGCCCGGGGCCCCGGGTTGCGGGCCGTCATAGCCCAGGTCGATGTGCTTGTCCATGGCGCGGGTGATCGAGTCCTGCACCACATCCATGGTCAGGCGCGCCAGGTCGCAGGGCTGGCGCTGGCGCGCGCCGCTGCTGCTCTCGGCCCGCGCCAGCGCCAGCAGCTGGTTGACGGTGTGGGTCGCGCGCACGCTGGCGCGGCCGATCTGCTTGAGCGACTGCTTGAGCTCCTCGGCGCTGGAGCCCTCGCGCTGGGCGAGGTCCGCCTGCATGCGCAGGCCGGCCAGCGGCGTCTTGAGCTGATGCGCCGCGTCGGCGAGGAAGCGCTTCTGGGTGGCAATCGAGTCTTCCAGACGCGTGAGCAGGTCGTTGACCGACGACACCAGCGGCGCGACTTCGAGCGGCACTGCGTGGTCGTCCAGGGCCGACAGATCGTCGGGCTTGCGCGCGCGGATGCGCTCTTCGAGCTCGTTGAGCGGCTTGATGCCGCGCACCAGAGCGAGCCAGACCAGCAGCACCGCCAGCGGCAGGATGACGAACTGGGGCAGCATCACGCCCTTGATGATTTCCGTCGCGAGCACCGAGCGCTTCTCGCGCGTCTCGGCCACCTGCACCAGCACCGGCTTGCCGGGCAGGTCGAGCTTGACCCAGGTGTAGGCCACACGGATTTCCAGGCCGCGGATCTCGTCGTCGCGCAGGTGAACCGTGCCGATGTCCTGGCTGTCGTCCTCGGGCGGCAGGGGCAGCGCGCGCTCGCCGCTGAGGAATTCACCGTGCGTGCCCTGCACCTGGAAGTAGACGAGGTCGGCGTCGTCGGCGCGCAGCAGCTCGCTGGCCGGCTGCGGCAGGTTGAACACCACGCGGTTGTTGCGCACGCCCACGAGCTGCGCGACGACGCGCACGTTGTACTCGAGAGCGCGGTCGAAAGGCTTGTTGGCGATGCCCTGCGCGACCAGCCAGGTCAGTGCCAGGCTGACGGGCCAGAGCAGCAGCAGCGGCGTGAGCATCCAGTCCAGGATCTCGCCGAACAGCGAGTGCTGCTCGCGCTTGAAGAGCTTGAGGGCCACGCGCGCAGTCGGCAGGGGGCGTCAGCCCGGGATCTTCTCGAGGCAGTAGCCGAGGCCGCGCACGGTGGCGATGCGGATCGGGCCCTTCTCGATCTTCTTGCGCAGGCGGTGGATGTAGACCTCGATCGCGTTGTTGCTGACCTCCTCGCCCCATTCGCACAGGCGCTCGACCAGCTGGTCCTTGCTGACGAGCCGGCCGGCGCGCTGCAGCAGGACCTCCAGCAGCCCGAGCTCGCGGGCCGACAGCTCGATCATCTTGCCGTCGATGGTGGCGACGCGCCCGGCCTGGTCATAGGTGAGAGGCCCGTGGCGGATGCTGGAGCTGGCGCCGCCCATGCCGCGGCGCGTGAGTGCGCGCACCCGCGCCTCGAGCTCCTGCAGCGAGAACGGCTTGGCCATGTAGTCGTCGGCGCCGTAGTCCAGGCCCTTGACGCGCTCTTCGACGCTGTCGGCGGCCGTCAGGATGAGCACGGGCATGGAGGAGTTGCGGCCGCGCAGCCGCTTGAGCACTTCGAGGCCGTGCATCTTGGGCAGGCCCAGGTCGAGGATGAGCAGGTCGAACTCGTTGTTGGTCATGAGCGCGGCGTCGGCCTCGGTGCCGCTGGCGACATGGTCGACGGCGGCGCCGGAGCTGCGCAGCGTGCGCAGCAGGCCATCGGCCAGGACGTGGTCATCTTCGGCGATCAGTATCCGCATGGCTGTCTCCTCGGTCGGGTGCCTGGCCTGAAGGAATATTTTGGAGCCGGTCCCAGTCCAAATTCTAGGCAGTTCCGCTATCCGGCAGCGAAATAAAAAAGCCCGCCAGGGTTGGCGGGCAAGTGCGCAGGGCGCACGCCGAGGAGGCAAGGAAACAGAGATCAGGCGCTCAGGGGGCCAGGTCGATCCGGACCAGGCCGTTGCCGGTGCTCACGGTGAGCTTGCCGGCGTGCCAGCTGATGCCGCTGGGATTGTTCAGCCGGCCTTGGGTCGGGCTTACGCTCTGGCCATGGGTGTCGCCGGGCAGGCCGGGCAGACCGGCGATCGTGCTGACCATGCCGGCCGGTGTGATCTTGCGGATGACGTGATTGCGTTTGTCGGCCACGTACAGGTTGGACTGGTCGTCGAATGTCATTTGCGTCGGCTGGTAGAACTTCGCGGTGGCCACGGGACCGTCCACATAGTCGGCTGAACTGTTGTTGGCGCCGCCAGCCAATGTGCTGACTTGCCCGGCGGGGGTGATTTTCCGGATTCGATGGACGCCCTGCTCGCTCACGTAAAGGTTGCCGTCCGCGTCCACGGCCATGCCGGACGGGAAGGAAAAGCGTGCTGCCGCGCCCATGCCGTCGTCGTTGGCGGCGTTGCCGTCGCCGTAGGTGCCCGTGCCGCACGTGCCGGCAAACGCTGAGGTCTCGCCAGCCTGCGTGATGCGTCGCACGCAGTGATTGCCGCGGTCGGCGACGTAGACGTTGCCGTCCTTGCCGACGACGAGTGCCGTCGGGGAGCGGAACGACGCGGCGGCACCGGTGCCGTCGGCGTTGCCTTGGGTGTTGAGCGAGCCGGCGAGCGTGCTCGCCGTGCCATCGGTCGTGACCTTGCGGATGGTCTGCGTCGACGGGTCTGCCACGAACAGGTTGCCGGCGTCGTCGATCGCGATGCCGATGAATGAGCCGAACCGGGCCACCGTGGCGGTGCCGTCCTTCACGTCATAGCTGCCCGTGCCCGAGAAGGTCGTGACGACCCCGTCCGGACTCACGCGGCGGATGACGCGGTTGTACATGTCTGCCACATAGACGTTGCCGGCCTTGTCCTGGGCCAGGTGCTGAGGCTGGTTGAAGCGCGCGGCCGTTCCTGCGGCGTTGACGATGCCGGGCCCGGACCACTTGCCTGCGATGGTGGTGACGACGCCTGCCGACGTGACACGGCGGACGCGGCCATCTTCCTCCATGACGGCGAGGTCACCGTTGGGTGCGGTGGCCACGGCCACGGGGGAGGTAAAGCTGGCGGCCGTGCCGGTTCCGTCGGCGTCGCCGGTGTTGCCCGATCCCGCGAGAGTTTCCACGGCTGCGGTGGCCAGATCGATGCGACGCACGCGTCGACCATAGATTTCGGCCACGACGAGACGTCCCGCGCTGTCGATGGACAGGCCTGAGGGGCCGTAAAAGCGCGCGGCGGCACCGACACCGTCCGTGCCTCCGGTGGAGCCCGCCGTGCCGGCGAAGGTGGTCACGGTGCCGTCGGCCAGGATGCGACGGATGACGGCGTTGGACTGGTCGGCCACATAGATGTCCCCGGCGGCACTCACCACGATGCCCGTGGGATTGTTGAACCGGGCGGCTGCGCCCATGCCATCGTCCTTGCCCGACATGCCGGCGGTGCCGGCGAGCGTGGTCACGGTGCCGTCGGGCAGGATCTTGCGGATCGTGTGATTCGACGTATCGGCGACGTAGAGGATGCCGGCTCCATCGACGGCGATCGCTTGCGGCGAGCAAAAGCGTGCGGCTCCGGCAACCCCGTCGGTTCCGGCGCAGTTGCCGCCACCGGCGACCAGGCTGACGACGCCTTCCGGCGTGATCTTGCGCACGCTGTGATTGCTGCGTTCGGCAATGTAGATGTTGCCGGCCGTATCGCGGGCCATGCCGGCTGGCACCTGAAAGCGTGCATTGTCGAGGCTTCCGTTGGCACTGCCCTGGTCAGCTGACTTGCCCGCGTAGTCGCTGACGACGCCGTCGGTGCCGATCTTGCGAATGACGTGGTTTCCACCATCGGCAACGTAGAGATTGCCTGCGGCATCGAACACGGCACTGCCGACGCTGTTTCCAAAGCGCGCGATCTCGCCCGCCCCATTGATGTTCCCGTTGCGATAGGGGCTGCCCGCCAGCTGGACCATCTGCGGGCCGACCGGCGCCAGAGGCGTGCCCGACCCGCCAGAGCCGTCCTGGGTGCTGCTGCCACCCGTGCTGCCGGAGCCGCCCAGGCTTTCGGTCGTGGCGCCGCCGCCACCGCCGCCGCAGGCCGCGAGGCCCAGGCTCAGCAGAATGGCGCATGCGGCCAGGGCCGGCCGACGCGAGCGGCGGCGGGACGGGAGGGGATGGCGAGAGGTGAGGAATGGCATGAGAGGCTCCTGGTTTGTGGTTGGGCTGCCGACGCTGCGTCGGCATGACCTAAGACATCTCAAGCCCCGTGCCAGGAAAAATATTCAATAAAATCAATGGGTTACGTGAAATCCGCGGCGTCGGAGTGTCGGTGTTTGCCGACACGGTGGCCGCGGTTTGTGGGACAAGCCCAATGAAATCAATGACTTGCGTTGTCGGTGCCGACCGACAGGGTCGGACGGACCCTGGGCCGCGAACGCGGATTTCAGCTCGCGTAGGCTTCCAGCCCGAGCATGACGACCGTGGCCACCTCTGCGCCGACGGCCTGGCGGAACTCGGCTTCCGCCTGGGCCACCGCGTCGCGGAAGGCCTGCAGCCAGGCCAGACCGATGGGCGTGAACTGCACGAGCCTGGCTCGCGCGTCCAGCGGATCGGCAACTCGCGTCACGAGGCCCCAGGCCTCGCATTGGTCCACCAGATCGCCCATGGCCTGCTTGCTCATGCCGGCGCTCTGCGCCAGTTCCGTCAGGCGCGAGCCGCGCAGCGCCAGATGCCGGGTGATGTGGATATGGGCCGCGCTCACCTGGGCACGCGCCGCGAGGTTGGCGAGCGCCAGCGGGACGTCGACGTTGCGCGCCATCAGCTCCAGCACCCGCTCGTCGAAGCGGCGCATGGCGTGGCCGAGCAGCCGGCCGAGGTGCGTCTGTCGCCAGCCGTCTTCCGTCGGCAGTTCTGCCAGACCGGATGAGGGGGCGGCATCGGGCTCGGTCGCAGGCGGGCGGGAGGGCATGCTGAAATGGTAAGGCAAACTGACGAAAAAATCTGTTTACCAAATACAAGCAGCCTCATAGACTACTGTTCAAGCATCCAGCCTGTGGTTAAAAGCAGATGCGATGATCCCTCTAACGCATTGATTTTCAAGGAGATTTCCATGGACGCACCGGTCAAGGGGCTCGGTCCCAACAGCGAAAAGGCCAAGGCCCTGCAGGCGGCGCTGGCGCAGATCGAAAAGCAGTTCGGCAAGGGCACGATCATGCGCCTGGGCGAAGGCGAAGTGATCGAGGACATCCAGGTAGTGTCCACCGGCTCGCTGGGGCTGGACATCGCGCTGGGCGTGGGCGGGCTGCCGCGCGGCCGCGTCATCGAGATCTACGGCCCGGAGTCCTCGGGCAAGACCACGCTCACGCTGCAGGTCATCTCCGAAATGCAGAAGCTCGGCGGCCAGTGCGCCTTCGTCGATGCCGAGCACGCGCTGGACATCAATTACGCGCAGAACCTGGGCGTCAATCTGCAGGACCTGCTGATCAGCCAGCCCGACACCGGCGAGCAGGCGCTCGAGATCGTGGACTCGCTGGTGCGTTCGGGGGCGGTCGACCTGATCGTGGTCGACTCGGTCGCCGCGCTCACGCCCAAGGCCGAACTCGAGGGTGAAATGGGCGATTCCCTGCCCGGCCTGCAGGCCCGCCTCATGAGCCAGGCCCTGCGCAAGCTCACCGCCACCATCAAGAAGGCCAACTGCATGGTCATCTTCATCAACCAGATCCGGATGAAGATCGGCGTGATGTTCGGCAGCCCCGAAACCACCACGGGCGGCAATGCGCTCAAGTTCTACGCTTCCGTGCGCCTGGATATCCGCCGCACCGGCACCATCAAGAAGGGCGAGGACTCCATCGGCAACGAGACCAAGGTGAAGGTGGTCAAGAACAAGGTGTCGCCTCCTTTCAAGACGGCCGAGTTCGACATCCTGTTCGGCGAAGGCATCAGCCGCGAGGGCGAGATCATCGACATGGGCGTGGAGGCCCGCATCATCGAGAAGTCCGGCGCCTGGTACGCCTACAACGGCGAGAAGATCGGCCAGGGCCGCGACAACGCGCGCGAGTTCCTGCGCGAGAACCCGGCGCTGTCGCACGAGATCGAGAACAAGGTGCGCGAGTCGCTGGGCATTCCGCTGCTGCCCGACGTGGCCGAGCAGGAATGAGCGCACGCCGCGCCCCGTGCCCTGTGTGAACGCATCCACCCCGAAACGCATCCATCCGGAAAGGCTCAGGCAGATCCATGCCACTCGGGCAACTGTCGCTGAAGGGGCGGGCGCTGCGCTACCTGGCCACCCGCGAGCATTCGCGGGCTGAGCTGGAGCGCAAGCTCGCGGTACACGAGCAGCAACCCGGCGAGCTGGCGCGGGTTCTTGACGAACTGCAGGCCAAGGGCTTCGTGTCGGAGCAGCGGGTGGTTGACTCCATCGTCCACCGCAAGGCCCCCAAGCTGGGTGCCCTGCGCATCCGCCAGGAGCTCAACGCGCGAGGACTGCCGGCGGAGGCGGTCAGCGAGGCCATGGCCTCGCTCAAGGCCAGCGAGTACGAGCGGGCCCGGGAGGTCTGGCGCCGCAAGTTTGGAACCCCCCCGGCCGATGCGACAGAGCGGGGCCGGCAGATGCGGTTTCTCGCGTCGCGCGGCTTCGGCGCCGAGGTGCTGCGCCGCGTCGTCGCAGGTTCGGACGAAGAAGACTGCCTCTGACCGTTCGCCTCAGAGCCCGAGCATCAGCTTGAGGTTCTGCACGGCAGCGCCGCTGGCGCCCTTGCCCAGGTTGTCCAGGCGGGCGATCGCCACGGCCTGCTGATGCTGCGCGTTGGAGAACACGCGCAGTTCCATCTTGTTGGTGCCGTTGAGCGCCAGCGGGTCGAGCTTGCCGCTCTCGGTCGGCGGCAGCACGCTCACCCACTCGCTGCCTGCATAGTGGGCGGTCAGCGCATCGTGGAGGTCGGCCGCGGACGGCTTGCCCGGCAGGGTGTCGAGATGCAGCGGCAGGTCCACCAGCATGCCCTGGGCGAAATTGCCGACCGAGGGGATGAAGATCGGCCGGCGCGTCAGGCCGGTGTACTTCATGATCTCGGGCAGATGCTTGTGCGACAGGCCGAGTGCGTAGGTCTCGAACGCCGGCGCCGCGCCCTGCTCATAGGCCTCGATCATCGTGCGGCCGCCACCGGAGTAGCCGCTGACCGAGGGCAGGCACAGCGGGAAGTCAGCTGGCACCAGGCCGGCATCGACCAGCGGGCGCAGGAGCGCAATCGCGCCCGTGGCGTAGCAGCCCGGGTTGGACACCCGAGGCGCCTGCACGATGGCATCGCGCTGGCCGGCGGCAAGTTCCGCGAATCCGTAAACCCAGCCAGCCGCTGTGCGATGAGCGGTGGAGGCATCGATGACCTTGGGCCCCCGGCCCTGCGCCGCTGCGATGCCGTCGATCATCGCAACCGATTCCCGGGCCGCATCATCGTGCAGGCACAGCACCACCAGATCGACCCCGGCCATCAGCTCGCGCTTGGCGGCGGCGTCCTTTCGCAGCTCGGGCGCAATGCTCACGAGCTCGATCTGCGGCATCTGCTGAAGCCGCTCGCGGATCTGGAGGCCGGTGGTGCCGGCTTCGCCGTCGATGAAAACCTTGGGCATGGGGCGTGGGTTCCTGAAGGGTTCCTGGGAGGAGAACGTCAAAACTGCACTGTAAGGCATGTCAGCTTTTGGTGCATTGCAGCATGATACAGTTGGCGGTTGCTCACCGCAGCGAAGCTTTCGCACATCACCCGGTTCCCCGTTGGGCGAAAAATCATCCAGATCCTGAGAGAGACCTCATGAAGATTCACGAATACCAAGGCAAGGAGATCTTGCGCAATTTCGGTGTGCCCGTGCCGCGAGGCATCCCGGCCTTCACGGTGCAGGAGGCGGTCGAAGCCGCCCAGAAGCTCGGTGGACCGGTCTGGGTGGTCAAGGCGCAGATCCATGCCGGCGGACGCGGCAAGGGTGGCGGTGTGAAGCTGGCCCGCTCGATCGACGAGGTCAAGAAGCTGTCGGGTGAGATCCTGGGCATGCAGCTGGTGACGCACCAGACCGGCCCCGAGGGCCAGAAGGTCCGCCGCCTGCTCATCGAGGACGGCGCGGACATCAAGAAGGAATACTACGTCTCGGCCGTGACCGACCGCGCCACCCAGAAAGTGGCGTTCATGGCCTCCAGCGAAGGCGGCATGGACATCGAGGAAGTCGCCCACAAGACGCCCGAGAAGATCATCAAGGTGTTCGTGGACCCGGCCGCAGGCCTCACGGACGCGCAGGCCAGGGAACTGTCCGACGGCATCGGCGTTCCGGCCGGCTCGACGGCCCAGTGCGTGGACGTGCTCCAGAAGCTCTACAAGGTCTACATGGAGACCGACGCCTCGCTGGCCGAGATCAACCCCCTGATCCTCGAAGGCAACGGCAACATCAAGGCCCTGGACGCCAAGTTCAACTTCGATGCCAACGCCCTCTTCCGCCACCCCGAGATCGTCGCCTACCGCGACCTTGACGAAGAAGATCCGGCCGAGATCGAGGCCTCCAAGTTCGACCTCGCCTACATCAGCCTCGACGGCAACATCGGCTGCCTCGTCAACGGCGCGGGCCTGGCCATGGCGACCATGGACACCATCAAGCTGTTCGGCGCCGAGCCTGCGAACTTCCTGGACGTGGGCGGCGGTGCCACCCCCGAGAAGGTCACGGAAGCCTTCAAGATCATGCTCAAGAACAAGAAGGTCAAGGCCATCCTGGTCAACATCTTCGGCGGCATCATGAAGTGCGACACCATCGCCACCGGCGTGATCACCGCCTGCAAGGCCGTGAACCTGAACGTGCCGCTGGTCGTGCGCATGAAGGGCACCAACGAGGAGCTTGGCAAGAAGATGCTGGCCGAATCGGGCCTGCCCATCATCAGCGCCGACACCATGGCCGAAGCCGCCCAGAAAGTCGTGGCCGCCGTCAAGGGCGCCTGAGCAGGACAGGAAGAGAACATCATGTCGATCTACATCAACAAAGACACCCGCGTCATCACGCAAGGCATCACCGGCAAGACCGGCCAGTTCCACACCGAGAAGTGCCAAGAGTACGCCAACGGCAAGAACTGCTTCGTCGCCGGTGTGAATCCGAAGAAGGCGGGCGAGTCGATCTTCAACATCCCGATCTACGCCTCCGTCAAGGAAGCCGCCCAGCAGACGGGCGCCACCGTGTCGGTGATCTACGTGCCGCCCGCAGGCGCCGCCGCCGCGATCTGGGAGGCTGTCGAGGCCGACCTCGATCTCGCCATCTGCATCACCGAAGGCATTCCGGTGCGCGACATGCTGGAAGTGCGCAACCGCATGAAGGCCAAGGAAGCTGCCGGCGGCAAGAAGACGCTGCTGCTCGGCCCCAACTGCCCCGGCCTCATCACGCCCGACGAAATCAAGATCGGCATCATGCCCGGCCATATCCACCGCAAGGGCCGCATCGGCGTGGTCAGCCGCTCCGGCACGCTGACCTACGAAGCCGTGGCGCAGCTGACCGAAATCGGCCTGGGCCAGTCGAGCGCCGTGGGCATCGGCGGCGACCCGATCAACGGCCTCAAGCACATCGACGTCATGAAGGCCTTCAATGACGACCCGGAAACCGACGCCGTCATCATGATCGGCGAGATCGGCGGCCCCGACGAGGCGGACGCCGCGCGCTGGTGCAAGGACAACATGAAGAAGCCGATCGTCGGCTTCATCGCGGGCGTCACGGCACCTCCCGGCAAGCGCATGGGCCACGCCGGCGCGCTGATCTCGGGTGGCGCCGACACGGCCGACGCCAAGCTGGCCATCATGGAGGAGTGCGGCTTCAAGGTCACCCGCAACCCCTCCGAGATGGGCAAGCTGCTCAAGTCGCTTCTGTAACAGCCCCGGGGCCCTAAGCAGAATTACGAACTCCGGATCATTCGCAAGCCGCTAAACTGGCTCGCACAAAAAAGGGAAGCGCTCCGAACCCCAGGTTCCGGGCGCTTTCCTCATTCATAACACTGGAGAGCATCAATGGAGTTTCTGCAAAGCCCCGATTTCTGGGTGGGCCTGGTCAAGATCATCTGGATCAATATCATCCTGTCGGGTGACAACGCGGTCGTGATCGCGCTGGCGGCCCGTTCGCTGCCGCCGCAGCAGCAGAAGCAGGCCATCCTGCTCGGCTCCGGCGCCGCAGTCGTCCTGCGGATCGTGCTCACCGTCGTGGCGGCCAAGCTGCTGGCGCTGTCCTTCCTGCAGATCATCGGCGGTCTGCTGCTGCTGTGGATCGGCCTGCAACTGCTGGGCGAGGAAGAGGGCGACGAAGGCGAAAGCAAGGAATACGGCAGCATGTTCGCGGCCGTGCGGACCATCCTGATCGCCGACCTCGTGATGAGCCTCGACAACGTGATCGCCGTCGCCGCCGCCGCCAAGGGCAGCACGGTGCTGCTGATCATCGGCCTGGCCATCAGCATTCCGCTCGTGATCTTCGGCGCCACGCTGATGGTCAAGCTCATGGAGCGCTTCCCGATCATCATCACCCTCGGCGCGGCGCTTATCGGCTGGGTGGCGGGCGAGACCATCGTCAGCGACAACATCCTCAAGGACGTCGCCACGGCCAATCCCTGGCTCCATTACGCCGCTGCGGTGGCGGGCGCCGTGTTCGTGGTCGGTGTCGGCAAGGCCATGCAGGCCCGAGGCAGGCACTCCGAAGCGCAGTCCTGACCGCGGCGCGTAACAGCGCCTGGGCGCGTGCGTCCGCGTGTGCGGATGCACGCGCGCCTGTGCTACTTATTTGCAACATATCGCAGAGAGCGCCGCCAGAAGTCCCTTGTCCGGGGCGGGCCCCTCTGTTAACGTTCATACTCAGGACCACTGCACCCGCCTGAGGCATTGCCCGGGCGGGTCGCTTGGTCTGTTGCACAAAGGTTTTTGACCAGCACATGGACGAGGGGCGGGGAAGTGAGCACATCTTCATCAGCTAAACGCAGTCAGTTCTGGCGCGCCGATTGGTTCGCCGGGGTGCTGATTGTTTTGGCGGTCGTGATCCTGCACCAGTCCACCGACTTCATCGGTACGCTGGAGCGCCGCTTCTATGACTATGCGAGCACCAAGACCTCGCGCCAGCCGTCCGACCGCGTCGCAGTCATCGCGATCGACGAGCAGAGCATCGCCAACATCGGCCGCTGGCCGTGGCCGCGAGACGTCCATGCCCAGCTGATCGACCAGCTGGCGGCCGCCAAGGCCAAGACCATCGTCCACACTGCCTTCTTCGTCGAGCCGCAGACCGACCGCGGCCTGGTCTTCATCCGCAAGATGAAGGAGGCTCTCGGGCCGGCCGCTGACCCGGCCACTGCCCAGGGAGGCGTCACGGAGCAGCTTGCCAAGGTGATCGCCGAAGCCGAGGTCGCGCTGGACACCGACGCCAAGCTGGCCGCCAGCATGACCAAGGCCGGCAATGTGCTCGTGCCCTCCGTCTTCAAGCTCGGCGAGCAGCAGGGCAAGTCCGATCCCCTCCCGCCCTATGCGCTCAAGAGCGCCGTCGACGAGAACAGCGGTTTTTCCATTCCGGCCTTGAGCGGCCTTCAGCCCATCGAGATCATCGGCAACGCGGCGGCCGGCATCGGTCACCTGAATCAGATTCAGGACGTCGACGGTGCCGTGCGGCAGGAGCCGCTGCTCGTCAACTACAACGGCAAGGGCATTCCGTCGATGGCCCTGCTGGCAGCGGCCAAGAGCCTGAATCTGGGCCCTGGCGACATCAAGCTCAATCTGGGCGAGTCGGTGCAGATCGGCAAACTGCGCGTTCGCACTGACGAATCCGCGCTCATGCTGCCCCAGTTCTACAAGGGTGACGGCGGCAAGCCGGCGTTCGCGGTCGATTCGTTCTACGACGTCCTGTCGGGCAAGATTCCGGCGACGAAGTACGCCGACAAGATCGTCGTGATCGGCGCGACCGCCAGCGGCGTGGGCAGCCTCTTCACCACACCGGCGGGCCCCGGCCTGAGCCCGGCTGAAGTCATTGCACACATCACGTCCAGCATCCTGGGCGAGCATTTCATCGTGCAGCCGTCCTGGGGAATCTGGGCGGCGCTCGGCGCTTTCCTGCTGGTGGCGGCCTACCTGATCGCGGCGCTGCCCCGTCTGTCGGCCGGCAAGGCGGCGATCATCACGGCCGTGCTGTTCATCGTCCTGCTGGGGGTGGAGTTCGGCCTGCTGTCGGGCTCGGCCCTGTGGCTCAAGCTGGTGTTCCCGGCCACGCTGCTGCTGCTCGGGCATCTGGGTCTCACGACCAAGCGCTTCCTCATGACGGAGGCCGGCAAGCTCAAGTCCGACGAGGAGTCGGCCGAGACCAACCGCATGATGGGTCTGGCGCTGCAGGGCCAGGGTCAGCTCGACATGGCCTTTGACCGGTTCCGCCGCGTGCCGATGAGCGATGCGGTCATGGAGAACCTGTACAACCTGGCACTCGATTTCGAGCGCAAGCGACAGTTCAACAAGGCCCAGTCGGTCTATGAGCACATGGCCAGCTGGAACAAGAACTTCAAGGACCTGCAGGCCAAGCTCAACCGCGCCAAGAATCTGTCGGAGACCGTCATCCTCGGTGGCGGCGGCGCGCATCCGGGCGGCACAATGCTTCTCGACGGCGGTGCGGTTGAAAAGCCGATGCTGGGGCGCTACCAGGTCGAAAAGGAGCTGGGCAAGGGCGCGATGGGTGTCGTCTACCTGGGCAAGGACCCGAAGATCGGCCGCGTGGTGGCCATCAAGACGATGGCGCTCAGCCAGGAATTCGAAGGCGAGGAACTCGCAGACGCTCGCGAACGTTTCTTCCGCGAGGCCGAGACCGCAGGGCGCCTGCAGCACCAGAACATCGTCACCATCTTCGACGCGGGCGAAGAGCACGACCTCGCCTATATCGCCATGGAGTTCCTCAAGGGCAAGGACCTGGTCGACTTCTGCAAGGACGGACAGCTGCTGCCGCCGGCCAAGGTCATCTCCATCGTGGCCCGCGTGGCCGAGGCCCTGGCCTACGCCCATCGCCAGAACGTGGTTCACCGCGACATCAAGCCGGCCAACATCATGTATGAGCTCGACAGCGACACCGTCAAGGTGACCGACTTCGGCATCGCGCGGATCACCGATTCGAGCAAGACCAAGACGGGCCTGGTGCTGGGCACGCCGAGCTTCATGTCGCCCGAGCAGATCGCCGGCAAGAAGGTCGATGGCCGCTCCGATCTCTACTCCCTGGGTGTCATGCTGTTCCAGATGCTCACCGGCGTGCTGCCTTTCCGGGGCGACTCCATGGCCGAGCTGATGTACAAGATCGCCAACGAGGAGGCGCCCGACATCCGCATCATCCGGCCGCAGATGTCCGAGCGGATTGCGAACATCGTGGCGCTTTCGATGAGCAAGCGGCCCGAAACGCGTTATCAGGATGGCGATCAGTTCGCAGGCGACCTGCGGCTGGCGCTGGCCGAGCTGTCCGGCACGGCTGCTCCTGCGGGCGCGCAGCCTGCGGCTGTGGCGTCGGTTGCGGGGGCCGCTGCGGCGGGGTCGGCTGCAGCGGGCTCGGAAAAAACGGCCGTGTTCTCGGTGCCGGCTGGCGAATCGGCGGCAGGCCAGGCTGACAAGACCGCCGTATTCGCCCGGCCGCCGGCTGCCGACACCTTCGAAAAGACGCAGATTGCGAACCCGGGTGCCGCACCCGTCTATGATGCGACCCAGAAAGTCAACGTCGGCGACAGCGCCGCCTTCGACAAGACGGTCGTTGCCCGTCCGCCAGGACAAGCCCCTGCCGGTGGCGGCAGTGATCTGGAGAGCTAGCCCGGGTTCATGATGATTTACGAGTTTTGCACGCATACCGATCCGGGCCTCGCGCGGGACAACAACGAGGATTCCGTGACGTTCGATGCGCTCGCGCGTCTGGGCATTCTTGCCGACGGCATGGGCGGCTACAACGCCGGCGAAATCGCCAGCGGCATGGCGACCACTTTCATCAAGTCGGAGATGGGGCGCTGGCTCTCCCAGGCGGGGCGCCACGCCAATGCGAAGGAAGTGCGCCGCGCGATGGAGATCTGCGTCGAGAACGCCAACCGCTCGATCTTCAACGCCGCCAACTCCAATCCGCAGTACACCGGCATGGGCACGACGCTGGTGATCGGCGTCTTCCAGGACGCGCGGGTGATGCTCGGCCACATTGGCGACTCCCGTTGCTACCGCCTTCGCAATGGCGAGTTCGCCCAGGTTACCAAGGACCATTCGCTCTTGCAGGAGCAGATCGATGCCGGCCTGATCACGCCCGAGCAGGCGGCCACGTCCATGAACAAGAACCTGGTGACCCGGGCGCTCGGGGTCGAGGACACCGTGCTGCTCGAGGTCAACGAGCATGCGGTCGAGCCGGGCGACATTTACCTGATGTGTTCCGACGGTCTGTCGGACATGGTGGATGATGCGGGGATCGCCGAGATCCTCAAGGCCCCGGCGACGCTGCAGCAGATCGCGGGCCAGCTCATCGAAGCGGCGAACGCGAAGGGCGGCCGCGATAATATTTCCGTCCTGCTGGCGCAGGCCAGCGAAGGCTCCCGAAAGCGGAGTCTATTTTCCAGAATACTGGGAAAATAGTACTAGTTCTATGATTTTTCCCAATACAAGCTACAGGAACAGGAGTCGACCATGCCGAAAATGATCGTATCGATCGACGGTGTCGTCATCAAGGAAGTACAGCTGACCAAGGACCGCACGACGCTGGGCCGTCGGCCTTACAACGACATCGTGATCGACAACCTGGCGGTCAGCGGCGAACACGCGGTCCTGCAGATGACGGGCAACGAGGTCTACCTGGAAGACCTCAACAGCACCAATGGCACGTACATCAACGGCAAGGCGGTCAAGAAGCAGTTGCTGCAGAACAATGACACGGTCGAGATCGGCAAGTACAAGATCAAGTACATGAACGAGGCGGCCGGGCCGACCTTCGAGAAGACCATGGTCATCAAGGCCGGCGCCGCCGGGCTCACGCCGCCGCCCGCTGCCGCTCCGTCCGCTGCTGCTGCCGCCGCGCCGGCCGCCGACATGCTCGCCGGTGGCAGCCAGAACGCTGCGATCAAGGTGCTGTCGGGTGCGGCTGCCGGGCGCGAGGTGCCGCTCGTCAAGGTCGTGACCACGATCGGCAAGCCCGGCGTCGCCGTGGCGGCCATCACCAAGCGTCCCCATGGCTTCGTGGTCGCTCATGTCGAGGGGGCCAACAAGCCGACCCTCAACGGGGCGCCGATCGGCGCCGAGCCTGTGACGCTCAAGAACGGTGACCTGCTTGAACTGGCCGGCACGCAGATGCAGTTTGTGCAGACTTGACGGTTGGCCTCGGCTGACCCGATGACGCTGCGGAGGTTCGGGGCTTCATGAAATCCATTGCCAAGCACTGGCCTCGCATCGCGGTCACTCTGATTCCGCTGATCTTTGCGCTGCTCCACGCGGGCGGCGTGCTGCGCATCGGCGTGCTCCAGCGCCTTGACGACATCATCTACGACGCGCGGCTGCGCGCCACGATGCCGCGCACCCTGGACGAGCGCATCGTCATTGTCGACATCGACGAGAAGAGCCTTGCCGAAGTGGGGCGCTGGCCGTGGGGCCGGAACCGGCTGGGCGAACTGGTCGACGAGATGTTCGACCGCCAGAACGCGGCCCTCCTCGGCTTCGACGTGGTGTTTGCGGAGCCCGACGACAGCTCCGGTCTCAAGCGCCTGCGCCAGCTGGCACAGAACGAAATGCGCGACCAGGCCAGCTTTGGCGAGCGCATCACGCAGATGCAGGCTGCGCTGGACTATGACGCGGTATTCGCCAAGTCGCTCGAGAAGCGTCCTGTGGTGCTCGGCTACTACTTCACCAGCGATCGCGACGGCCGTGCCACGGGCGTCCTGCCGCAGCCCGTGATGCAAAAGGACGGCCTGCACGGCCGCCCGATCAAGTTCACCAGCTGGAATGGCTACGGCTCCAATCTCGAGCAGCTGGCCAAGGCCGCGCCCATGGCGGGCTTCTTCAACTCGATCACCGAGGGCGACGGCGTGGTGCGCTCGGTGCCGCTGATCGCCGAATACAAGGGCCAGTACTACGAATCGCTTTCCATGGCGATGTTCCGCATGCTCGTGGGCCTGCCCCAGGTCGAGCCGGGCTTTCCGCAGGAGCGATTCCTCAGCCGCAACTACCAGGGCCTGGAGAGCATCCTGCTCAGGCAGGGCGGCAAGACGCTGGCCATTCCGGTGGACGATCGCGTGGCGACGCTGGTGCCGTTCCGCGGCAACGGCGGCGTGGCCGGCGGCTCGTTCAAGTACATCTCCGCTGCCGATATCCTGGCCAAGCGCCTGCCGCCTGGCAGCCTCAAGGACAAGATCGTGCTGCTGGGCACCACCGCGCCCGGCCTGCTCGACCTGCGTGTCACCCCGGTGGGCGAGACCTATCCCGGCGTGGAGACGCACGCCAACGTGATCTCCGGCCTGCTCGACGGCAAGATCTTCGTGAAGCCGGACTATGCCGTCGGCTACGAGGTCATCATCCTCATCCTGGCCGGCCTGACGCTCGCGCTCACGCTGCCGCTGCTGTCCGCGCCCAAGGCCGTGGCGCTGAGCGGCGCGGTCGTTGCGGCGCTGCTGGGCCTGAACTTCTGGCTGTATCTCGGCTACGGACTCGTGCTGCCGCTGGCCTCCTCGCTCGTGATGGCGCTCACCGCATTCGCCCTCAACATGAGCTACGGCTACTTCGTCGAGAGCCGCTCCAAGCGCGAGCTGGCCAACCTGTTCGGCACCTATGTACCGCCGGAACTGGTCGACGAGATGGTCAAGGACCCCGACAGCTACAGCATGAAGGCCACCAACAAGGAGCTGACCGTCATGTTCTGCGACATGCGCGGCTTCACCAAGATGTCCGAGACGATGGGGCCGACGCAGTTGCAGGAGCTGCTCAACGCGGTGTTCAGCCGGCTCACCGACATCATCCGCGCCAACCGGGGCACCATCGACAAATACATGGGCGACTGCGTGATGGCCTTCTGGGGCGCGCCCGTGGACATTCCCGAGCACGCTTCGCTGGCCGTCAAGACGTCGATGGAGATGGCCAATGCCGTGCGCCGCATCAATGAGGAGCATCGCGCCAAGGGCCTGCCCGAAATCGGCATCGGCATCGGCCTGAACACCGGCACCATGTGCGTCGGCGACATGGGCTCCGACATCCGGCGCAGCTACACCGTGATCGGCGATGCGGTGAACCTCGGCTCGCGGCTCGAAGGCCTGTCCAAGGTCTATGGCGTGGACATCGTGGTCAGCGAGAGCACCCGCAAGCTGGCCTCCGACTTTGCCTGGCAGGAGCTCGACAAGGTGCGCGTGAAGGGCAAGGAGCAGGCCGTTGCGATCTTCTGGCCGGTGGCGCCGCTCGACCGGCTCGACAAGGAGTATGCTGGCGAGCTGAAGGCGTGGGCCAGCGTCCTGAAGGCCTACCGGGCCCAGGATTGGGACCAGTGCGATGTCCAGCTGCTCAACCTGCAGCGCATGAACGCCAAAAAGTACCTTTACCAGCTCTATTCGGAGCGGGTAGCCTCGATGAGGTTGCTGCCGTTCGACCCGGAATGGGACGGCGCAACCAATTTCGAAACCAAATGAGGGGCGGCAATGAAAGTGCGTGTGTTGGGCTGTTCCGGTGCGATCGCCAGAGACTGCCGAACCACGTCCTTCCTGATCGACGGTGAGGTCCTGGTGGACGCCGGCACCGGCGTCGGCGATCTGACCCTGGACGAGATGCGCCGCATCGACGACGTCTTTCTCACGCACTCCCACCTCGACCACGTCGCCGCCTTGCCGCTCATGGTCGACGCGATCGCGTCGCAGCGCACCTCTCCCCTGCGCATCCATGCGCTGGCCGGCACCATCGACGCGCTCAAGGCGCATGTCTTCAACAACGTCATCTGGCCGGACTTCAGCCGCATCCCGACACCGCAGGCGCCGTTCGTGAGCTTCACCGAGGTCCGTGTCGGCCAGACGCTCAAGCTCAAGGGCAAGGAGTTCGAGGTCCTGCCGGCTGTTCATACCGTGCCGGCGGTCGGCTACGCCGTGACGGCGGGCCACGGCTACTGGGTTTTCACGGGCGACACGGAGCGCAACCCGGCGTTCTGGCGCCGGCTCAATCAGATGCAGGTGGCTGCGCTGGTCATCGAGACGGCGTTCAGCAATCGCGAGAAGGATCTGGCCCGCCGCAGCCTGCATCTGTCACCCAATGCACTGGCCGAAGAGCTCGACTGCATTGACAAAGGCAAGAATTACCCTATTTTCATCACGCACACCAAGCCGGCCGAGACCGAGCTGATCATGGCCGAGATCCAGCGGTTCGACCAGACCCAGCCCTTCGGCCCCAACGTCACGCACGACATCCGCTGGCTGCGCGCGGGACAGGAGTTCGAACTATGAATGCCGTACTCAAGCCGACCACCGAACGCGACTCCGAACAGGCGTTCTTCGATTCCCAGATGCTGCCGCCCGAGAAGCGGGGCGTCACCTTTGAAGTCCTCTTCTACCGGCAGCTCCAGCAGGTCAGCACGCGCATCCATGAGACCGAGAACATCGACCAGATCATGCTGGAATCCAGCCAGGACATCTGCAAGCTGTTCAATGCCGACCGCCTGACGCTCTACGCAGTGAACGAGGATCGCACCGCGATCATCTCCAAATTCAAGACCGGACTGAACACGGCCAAGGACCTCAAGCTGCCCATCAGCGCGCAGAGCATCGCGGGCTATGTGGCGCTGAGCAAGCAGCCGGTCAACATCGCCGACGTCTACGACGACGAGGCCTTGAAGCGCATCCACCCGACGCTCAGCTTCCTCAAGGAAGTCGACAAGCGCTCGGGCTACCGCACCAAGCAGATGCTCGTGGTGCCGATCCTTGACGGCCAGACGCTCCACGGTGTCATCCAGGTCATCAACAACAAGAGCGACCAGCCCTTCGGCGACCTGGAGATCGAAGGCGCCGCGCAGCTGTGCAAGACGCTTGCGACCGCGATCCGCCAGCGCATGCAGAAGGCCAACGACAGCCAGCGGCGCAAGGCCACCAAGTACGACGGCCTGATCGCCGACGGCGTGCTGACGGCCGACGAACTGCAGCAGTGCGTCCAGAAGGCGCGCGAGGAATCGCGCTCCGTCGAACACCTGCTGATGGCGGACTACCAGATCCGGCCTGCGCAGATCGGCCCGTCGCTCGCCAAATTCTTCGGCGTGCCCTACGAGCCCTTCAACACCGGCCGCCTGCGCTCCGAGATGCTGCATGGTGCGCTCAAGCGTGACTTCCTCGAAGAGCAGGGCTGGATTCCGCTGGAAGACACGCCCGAAGGCTTGCTGGTCATGTGTACCGACCCGGAGGCCGTGCGCGGTTCGCGCATCGTGCCCCAGGTGTTTCCGCGCATGTCGAAGTTCGCGTACCGCGTCACGACGCAGACGGAATTCGAGGAAACGCTGAGCCAGCTCTACGGCGCGGGCGCCGAAGGCGGCTCCATCGACGAACTGCTGGCTGACCTGAGCGCGCCGATGGACGACGAAGGCGGCTCCGGCGACGAAAGCGCCCTCGAGTCCGCCGCGGCCGACAACGAACTCGTCAAGTTCGTCAACAAGGTCATCATCGACGCGTACAACCAGAAGGTGTCGGACATCCACATCGAGCCGCTGCCGGGCAAGGCCAAGACCGGCATCCGCTTTCGCATCGACGGTTCGCTGCAGCCCTACATCGAGGTGCCGGCCCATTTCCGGCAGGCCATGGTCACGCGGCTGAAGATCATGTGCGACCTGGACATCTCGGAAAAGCGCAAACCGCAGGACGGCAAGATCAAGTTCAAGAAATTCGGGCCGCTCGACATCGAACTGCGGGTTGCCACCATTCCCTCGGCCGGCGGCGTCGAGGACGTCGTCATGCGTATCCTGGCGGCTGGCGAACCCATTCCGCTCGAAAAGCTCGGCCTCACCGTGCACAACAGGGAGCGGCTCGAGAAGACCGTCAGCAAGCCCTACGGACTGTTCTACGTCTGCGGCCCCACCGGCTCGGGCAAGACGACCACGCTGCACTCCATCCTCAAGTTCCTCAACACGCCCGACACCAAGATCTGGACGGCCGAGGATCCTGTCGAAATCACGCAAAAGGGTTTGCGCCAGGTCCAGATCAACAAGAAGGCGGGCATCGATTTCGCGCTCGTGATGCGGGCCTTCCTCCGTGCGGATCCGGACATCATCATGGTCGGCGAGTCGCGCGACAAGGAAACCGTCTCGATGGGCGTCGAGGCCTCCCTCACGGGCCACCTGGTGTTCTCGACGCTGCACACCAACTCGGCGCCGGAGTCCATCACCCGTCTGCTCGACATGGGCATGGACCCCTTCAACTTTGCGGACGCGCTGCTGGGCATTCTTGCCCAGCGTCTGGCCAAGCGCCTGTGCGACTGCAAGGAGGAGTACACGCCCGACGGCGAGGAGATCAAGACCTTCGTGGCGGAATACGCCGAAGAGCTGCGCCACACCACCGCCTGGAAAGCTGACTACGCTGGCGAGGCCAAGAAGCTCTACGAAAGCTGGCTGCATCACTACGGCCAGGACGGCAAGCTCAAGTTCTTCCGCGCCGTGGGCTGCGACAAATGCAACAAGACCGGCTACAAGGGCCGGATCGGCCTGCACGAACTGCTCATCGCCGACGAACGCGCCAAGAAGCTCATCCAGGAACGAGCCCGGGTTGCAGAGCTGTTTGCCGCCTGCGTCGAGAGTGGCATGCGTACCCTGAAGATGGACGGCATGGAAAAGATCATGATGGGCATGACCGACCTGAAGCAGGTCCGGTCAGTTTGCATTAAGTGACACATCGGCACGGACAAAAATGTCAGTGCCGGCGGCATGGATCCTCCCGAAACGAACCCTTTACGTTTAATTTTCTCGCCGTGACCGGCATTTGAGCCGCGTACGGACGCCAGACCGCCCTGGCATGGAAGCTGCAGAACTCCCTGGCTTTTTTTCAACCCCCAAGGAGTTATCCATGAAGCGTTCCATGCAAAAGGGTTTTACCCTGATCGAACTGATGATCGTCGTCGCGATCATCGGTATTCTGGCCGCCGTCGCGCTGCCCGCCTACCAGGACTACACGGTCCGCGCCAAGGTCTCTGAAGTCGTGCTGGCCGCCTCGTCGGGCCGCACCGCCGTCTCCGAAGCCGTGCAGGTCAGCGGTGGCTTCCCGGATTCCGCGTCCCTGTCGATCCAGTCGCAGTCGTCCAAGTATGTGGCCAGCGTGGCGTATGCCAAGACCGACAGCACCAACGGCAAGGTGACCGCGACCGCCCAAGGCGATTCCTCCATCTCCGGCAGCACCATCGAACTGAGCGGCTCCATGGCTGCCAACGGCCAGGTGAACTGGACCTGCGGCGGCACGATCGCTGCCAAGTACCGTCCCGCCAGCTGCAAGTAAGAACTCCGGTTCTGCTTGAAAAAAGGCCCCGAGGGGCCTTTTTTCATTTGAGGCATCATCCGGGTTGCGAATCAAAGTTCTACATGCGGCAATTCATCAAGACTTTCAGCGAACGCGGGCCCAACCGCCTCGTCTCCCCGTTCTGGCTCCTGGCCGGCGCTGCCTCCATGTCCTACGCATGGCTGCTGCCCAACTACCACCTTCCCTGGAGTTCCTTTCATCGCGATGCCTGGCTCGCGATGAACCTGATGCTGGCGGCCTTTGTGGTGATGTTCAGCGTCCGAGACGGCACCCCCTGGCATCCGATCACCATCCTCATCGCCGTTCTCGTACCTGTGCCGCTTCTGCAGTGGGCCGGTGGCGTCATTCTGCTGGCTGGCACGGCCTGGACCAACACGGCCTACCTCCTTGGACTTCTGCTGGCGATGCTCACAGGCGCGGCTTGGGCCCGTCGCAACCCGACCGAGCTGATCGATGGGCTCTTCGTCGCCATTGCCATCGCGGCGACGCTCTCCGTCGCCCTGGTGCTGATCCAGTGGCTCGACATGTCGGACTATGGGGTCGGAATCTGGATCCTCACCGGCTCTCAAGACCGCCGGGCCCAGGCGAACCTCGGTCAGCCCAACCAGCTTGCGACGTTTCTCATCTGGGGCATGGTGGCGGTGAGCTGGCTCTGCATGCGCGGCTTCCTGCGAGGTCGCATCGCGTTGCCCTGGATCATGTATCTTCTCGTGGGCGTGGCCATGGCGCAGTCCCGCACTTCGTGGCTCACATTGATGGTGCTGGGTGGATTCGCCATCTACTGGCGCAGGCTGTTTGGCGTGCGGCATCTTCCGTGGGTGCTGGCATTTCTCGCCATCTACTTCATCCTCCTCAACCAGGTGATGGATCCACTGGCCCACGCCTGGTACCTCGGCGAATCGATCGACATGGCCGAGAAATTCGGCCACGAATCTCGACCCGCGATCTGGAACATGCTGCTTGACGCAACCTTGCAGCGCCCGTGGTTCGGCTACGGCTGGGGCCAGGTGCTGGTCGCGCAGCTGACGGTGGCGCAGACCCACCCGGAGACCATTGGCCGCTCGCTCTCGCACGCCCACAACATCTTCCTCGACTTCTTCCTCTACATGGGCTGGCCTGCGGGCATCTTTCTGACGGCCTGCGTGCTGTGGTGGCTTGGCAACCAGATCCGGCGCGTTGCGACGCCGCTGGACGCGCTGCTCGTGCTGTTCGTGCTGGCCATCGGCATCCATGCGCAGCTGGAGCTGCCGATGCATTACGGCTACATGCTGCTGCCGCTGGGCATCGTCGTGGGCACGCTGAACACCCGCAACTCCGGCCAGCAGCCGCGCATGACGCGGCCGTGGCTGTTCGCCTCGCTGTGCATCGCTGGCACCTTGCTTCTGGGGGCGGTGATCCGCGACTACCTGATGGTGGAGTCGAACTACATGGCGCTGCGCTTCGAAAAGGCGCGCATCGGCAACCTGCCGCCCGAGCCCACGCCCGACCTGTGGCTGCTGACCCAGCACAAGGAAATCCTGCGCATGGGCCGCACGACCATCCAGCGCGGCATGTCCGAAGAGGAGCTCGATGCGATGCGCAAGGTGGTCTACACCTACCCGAGCGGCCTGAACATCCACCTGTTCTCCGAGGCCCTGGGCATCAACGGGCACCCGCAGGAGGCCCAGCAATGGCTGGCCATGGTGTGCTTCCTCCTCACCGACGAAAGCTGCGAGATCACCAAGTACCTCTGGGGCGAGAGCCAGAAGAACTATCCCGAACTGGCCTCCATCAAGGTCGGGATGTAGCGGCAGGGCGCTGGCGCCAGACGGTCTGCAGCGCCTCAGCCAGGCGCGCCGCGAACAGCGGCGTGTCGAACACCGGCGACGCCAGCACCTGCGCGCGCAAACCGCTGCGCAGGGCGGCCAGAGCGGGCAGGTCCGACGCCGCCGCCACCGCGCGCGCCACATACGCGTCGGCATCGGCGGCCACCCAGTCGGGCAGGCCGGCCGCGCCGAGCAGACTCACGCCCTGGCGGGCCAGCAGCGTCTGCCCGGCCAGCGTCAAGGTCGGCACACCCATCCAAAGCGATTCGCACGTCGTCGTGCCGCCCGTGAACGGAAAAGTGTCCAGCATGATGTCCACCTCCGCATGCGCTGCCAGATAGTCCTGCCGAGAGGTCGGCCCCAGCAGATCCACCCGTGACGCGTGGACACCCTGGCGGGCCAGCCGCGCCAGCAGCCGTTCGCGCAGCGCCGCATCGGCCATCTGCCGGCTTTGCAGTCGCAGCCGGGAAGAGGGCAGGGCGGCCAACACGCGTGCCCACAGCGCCAGCACCGGCTCTCCGAGCTTGGTCATGTTCTGGAAGCAGCCGAAGGTCAGATGCCCACGCGCGAGCGCCGGCAAGGGACTGACCGGCAGGGCGGTGGCCGCCGCAGGCGCAGTCAGGCACAGGCGGGTTTCGGGCAGGCGATGGATGCGCTCGCTGAAATGCGTCTCATGGTCCGGCGGCACCCCGGCCGCATCGGCCAGAAACCAGTCCATGCCGGGCACGCCGGTGCTTGCGAAGTAGCCCGGCCAGCTCAGCTGCACCGGCGCAGCGCGCCAGGCGAACAGCGGCAACCGGTTGTCCGCCGTATGGCCAGCCAGGTCGATCAGGATGTCGATGCCGTCGGCTCGAACCTGCGCCGCCGCATCCTCGTCCGGGACGCCCACGAGCGAACGCCACACCGCAAAGCGCGGGCGCAGGCGCTGCGTGAGCCGGTCGTCGCGCAGGCTCGTGGAATACGCATGCAAGGTGAACGCATCGGCCGGCAGATGCGCCAGCACGCCTTCAATAAAGAAGCCGACCGGATGCTCGCGCAGATCGCCCGACACCAGGCCCAGCCGCAGCGGCCGGCGCGCGCCTTCGTCCCCGCCAAGGTCCTGCAGTGGGGCAGGGTGCGGCGGCAGGGCGTCCGGACGGGCGCGCGCCGCCACCGCAGCCCCGAACGCCCGCGCCTCGGCCAGGTAGGCGTCGGGCGTGCACGAGGGCAGGAAGCTCAGGCCGAACAGCATGTTGCTCCACGCGCTGAAGAAATCCGGCTTCAGGGCCAGGGCCTGGCGCCAGCAGGCAATCGCCTCCTCATGCTCGCCGCAGGTCTGCAGTGCGCCTGCCAGATTGCTCCACGCGTCCGCCATGCCGGGCTCGCGCTCCAGCGCCTGCCGGTAGGCAGCCGTCGCTTCGGTGAAGCGGTCCCGCCGCTGCAGCAGGTTGCCCAGGTTGTTGAGCGTGTTGGCGTCCCCCGGCTGCAGGTCGAGCGCACGCTGGAAACTGCTTTGGGCATCGGCCAGCAGGCCCTGCCCCATCAGCGCCATGCCCAGGTTGCTGTGCGCCTTGGCATGCCCCGGCGCGAGCAGGATCGCCTGCCGGTAGCGCGCGATCGCCGCGTCCAGCAGGCCCTGCGCCTGCAGGGCATTGCCCAGCACATTGTGCGCATCGGCGTCGCCCGGCGCATGGGCGACCGCTTCCTGGGCCTGCGCGACAGCCTCCGCTGCCCGGCCCTGCGCAATCAGCACCGAGGCCAGCGCGCCGTGGGCGCGGGCGTCCGACCCGCGCAGGGCGATGGACTCCCGCAAGGCTGCCGCCGCATCCGCCAGCCGCCCGGCCGAATGCAGCGCCACCCCCAGGTTGTGCAGCGTCTCCGGGTGGCCGGGCCGCAGGCGCAGCGCCTGTTCGAAGCGGCTGATCGCGTCGGCGTGCGCGCCCTGTTCAGCCAGCAGATTGCCCAGTATGAAATGAAAGTCCGCCACACCGGGATGCCGGGCCGCAGCCTCACGCGCTGCCGCCATCGCCGCTTCGGCGTCGCCCGCGCCGTGCAATGCGGTGCACAGGTCCAGCGCTGCCACGTCGGAGCCGGGCTCCAGCGCCAGTGCTTCCCGCAGATGCGGCACGGCGGCGCCGGGCTCGCCCAGTGCCAGCGCCACCGCGCCGAGCAGATAGCGCGCGTCGAACTGCCGCGCATCGAGCGCGACCGCCTGAGCCAGCCGCGCGCGGGCCTCGTCCAGTCGGCCCACCTCCTTCAGCGCGAAGCCAAGATTGACCAGGCTGGCGGTAGCCGGTGCCAGACCAGCAGACGCTTCGTAGGCGACGATGGCCTCGGCCAGCCGCCCTTCATCGAGCAGCCGATTGCCGCGCTGCAGTTCGGCGGCTGCCTGGGCCGCAGCGTCAGCGGGTGCGATTGCAGTGGGTGAGGCAGCAATGGGTGAGGCAGCAGCTTGGGCGGCCGGTGCCGAATCGGCCGCCGATGGGATCGAAGGTGGGGAGGCGGCGTCCCCGAAGGCCCGCTTGAGCCAGTTCAGCATCGCGGATCAGAACCGGACCATGAGCCACTCGGTCAGCTCGTCGACATAGGCCGCGTCGTAACCGGCGTCCCGCAGCTTCCACTTGAAGGCATTGCCGAGCTGCGCCTTCTTGTACACATTGAGCCTGTTCGAGCGCTTGAACTCGTCCACCTGCCGCGCCATGCTCGACAGCGCCTGCTGCGCCTTGGCGCTGAACTTCTTGTCGGTGAGCTTTGACTCGGCCGGCAGGCGCTCGGCAAAATAGCCAGCCAGCGACTCGCCGAAACGATTCGCTTCCTTTGCGTCAAACCAGCTCAGTACCATGGGCCTTCCCGGCGAAGTCGTGTGGCCGAGAATGATACGACGAGAATACGCACACTCCGATCCAGCCTGCACCGACCCGCTTTCAGACACCTCCTTGCGCCGCGTAGCTCAACCCGCCCCCCTTCCGCCCCCTCTTTCCGCCACGCAGCGCGCCTCTTAACAAATCCCCGCGCCTTCCTCCTCCATGCCCCCGGAAACCGGACCGACCGCCGCCCCCGCCCTGCGAGACCCGGCCTCGCTGCGCGAGCCCCTGCAGGCCGCCGCCCTCGTGCTGCTCGTCGTCCCCTGGGTCAACCCGTTTGCGCCGGGTCCTTCGCCGGGCCTCATGCCCTGGCTCGTCACCGGCGTCTGCGCGGGCCTGCTCATCGTGCTGGCGCCCGTGCTCAGTGCCCGCCTTATCGCCCAGGCCTGGATCACGGCGGCCGTGCTCAGCGCGGTGGCGGGCCTGCTGCAATACGGCGGCGCGGCTGCGGCCTTCTTTCCGTGGATCAACCAGACCGCGCTGGGCGAGACCTTCGGCAACCTGCGCCAGCGCAACCAGTTCGCCAGCCTCATGGGCATCGGCATGGCCGTGCTCGTCTGGCATGCGGCACGCGGTGCATTCGGACCGCGCATGCGCTGGCTGGCGCTGGGCGCGGCCGCGCTGCTCGCCGCGGCCGATGCGGCCTCGGCATCGCGCACCGGACTGCTGCAGATCGTGCTGCTCGCCGTGCTGTGCCTGCTCTGGGGCCGCTGGCGCGAGCCGGGCGTGCGTGCCGTCGTCCTCACGCTCGTCGGGGCGTATGCGGCGGCCGTCTGCCTGCTGCCGCTTTGGATCGGTCTGACGCCTGCCAGCCACGGCGTCTTCGCGCGCATGGCCGACGACTCCGTGCCCTGCAGCAGCCGGCTCGTCCTCTGGCGCAACGTGCTGCAGCTCATTGCCGAACGCCCCTGGGCCGGCTGGGGCTGGGGCGAGCTTGACTACGCGCACTTCACCACGTTGTACCCGGGCGAGCGCTTCTGCGCCATCCTCGACAACGCGCACAACCTGCCGCTGCACCTGGCGGTGGAACTCGGCGTACCGGCGGCCCTGCTGATCTGCGGCGCGGCCCTGTGGCTCATCGTGCGCGCCCGGCCCTGGCGCGAGACCCGCCCCACGGCGCAGCTTGCCTGGACGGTGCTGGTCTTCATTGGCGCCCACAGCATGCTGGAGTACCCGCTGTGGTACGGCCCCTTCATGACGGCGGCCGTGCTGTGCGTCCTCATGCTGTCCGGCCGCCTGGGCGAGGAGCCTGCGCCGCGCCCGGCCGGGCGCTGGGTGTTGGCCGGCCTGCTGCTCGCGGCCCTGGCCTATGTGGCCTGGGACTACCACCGCGTCAGCCAGATCTACACCCAGCCGGCCGCACGCGACCCCGACTACCGCGACAACACCCTCGCCAAGGTCCGCGCCTCCTGGCTGTTTGCCGACCAGGTGCGCTTTGCCGAACTCACTCTTGCCCCCGTGAGCCGTGCCAACGCGCCCGCCATGCACGCGCTCGCGCAGCAGGCCGTGCACTACTCGCCCGAGCCCGCCGTCATCGAGCGCCTGATCGAAAGCGCGGTGATGCTGGGCCTCGATGACGAGGCCCTCGTCAACCTGGCGCGCTACAAAGCGGCGTTTCCCCAGGAACATGCGGCCTGGGCGGCTGCGAATCTGCGGGCGGTGCAAAAGGGACCTTGAGGGACCGTGAGGGGCCTGTAGGGTCCGGCGCCGTTGCCGAGCGGGCCCGATCGCCCACTGCGTCACGCGACGTGACCTTGGTCGGGTGCAAATTCTGGAAGTCCCCCTACAAACACGCACCGGACTTCCGGAGCGCTGGGCAATGCGTTCCGAGAACCGGGGCTCCTTCCTACCCAACGACCATGAACTTCAAGAACAACCGACTCGCAACCCTTCTGCTCGCCCTGGCGGCAGGCACTGCGGCGCCTCTGACTGGCATCGCCCAGACGCAAACCGAACCTGGCTCCTGGATGGTTCGCGTGCGCGCCGTCAACATTGACAGCGCCAACAAGGACTCGACCGGCCTTGGCCTGGCCATCAACGACAAGGCCATTCCTGAAATTGACATCTCCTATTTCTTCACGCCGCAGATCGCCACCGAGCTGGTCCTGACCTACCCGCAGCGCCACTCCATCACCGCCACGGGCGTGAACATCGGCAGCCTGAAGCACCTGCCGCCTACCCTCACGGCGCAGTACCACTTCACCTCCTTGGGTGCGTTCAAGCCCTACCTGGGAGCGGGCGTCACCTACACGCGCTTTTCAAGCGTGAGCTTCGCGCCCGCCGTCGCAGCCGCGCTGTCGCCCACGCTGGACAGAAGCAGCTTCGGCCTCGCGCTGCAGGCCGGCTTCGACTATGAAATCGCGAAGAACGTCTACCTGAACGTCGATCTCAAGAAGGTGCAGATCCGCTCCGACATCAAGTCGTTTGGCGTGAAGGTCGGCGACTTCAAGGTCGATCCGCTGTTGTTTGGTGTGGGTCTGGGCTACCGCTTCTGATCAAGGGCCCGGGCCGCAACGGTCTGCCAAGTCTGCGCGTCACTGCCGGAATCGGCGTTGTCCGCATCGCCATCAGACCCTGACGAGCAAACAGGCCCACGAAGCCGCACAGATTTCTTCAAGGCAATCTCCAGGACCGTTCATCCGGCCCTTTCAGCCCGGTGTTCGCGAGGACGCCGGGCTTTTTTCAATCACGCCTCCTACGGAGCGGCAAGGCGCTGCATTCCGCCTTGCAGACTCCCTTCAATCGAGCGCCGGGCTTGGCGCCACGAAGCTCCCCGACTTCCCCCCATGCTTCTCCAGCACGCGCACGCCAGTGATCGTCATGCCGCGATCCACCGCCTTGCACATGTCGTAGATGGTGAGAAGCGCCACCTGCGCAGCCGTCAGCGCTTCCATCTCCACACCCGTCGGTCCCACCGTCTCGACGGTGGCGACGCAGGACACTGACGCGCTGGCTTCGTCGAGCGAGAAGTCGACGGCCACGCGGGTGAGGGCAAGCGGGTGGCACAGGGGGATCAGGTCGCTCGTCTTCTTGGCGGCCTGGATGCCGGCGATGCGGGCGATGCCGAGCACGTCGCCCTTCTTGGCCGTGCCTTCGCGGATGATCGCCAGGGTGGCCGGCAACATTTCGATACGTCCGCCCGCCACGGCGATGCGGTGGGTGGCGGGCTTGGCTGCGACGTCCACCATGTGGGCCTGGCCCTGGGCGTCGAAGTGGGTGAGTGAGCTCATTGCGGGCCTTGCCATCGTCAAAATCCGTGGGCCAAAATTCCTGGCTTTTACACAGCGTTCATTTCCCGGGAGCATCATACGGCCATGTTCAACCTGCGAGACCGCCTGCGCGCGTCGGGCATCCACCTTGGCATCAGTCTCAGCATCGCCGCGCTGGCGGCCCTGCTGGTGTTCGGCATCTGGTACCCCTACCCGTACCGAGAGATCTCGGGCGGGCGGGAGCTGTTTCTGCTGCTGGTGACGGTGGACGTGCTGCTCGGCCCGCTGATCACCTTTGCGATCTTCAACCGCGCCAAGCCCGTGGCCGAACTGCGGCGCGATCTGGCCATCGTCGGCCTGATCCAGCTGGCCGCGCTCGGCTACGGGCTGTGGACGGTGTACGTGGCGCGCCCGGTCCACCTGGTGTACGAGCTCAACCGCTACCGCGTGGTGCACGCGATCGACGTGCCGGCCGACCTGCTGGACAAGGCCCCTGCCGGCCTGCGCACGCTGCCGATGTTCGGCCCGACGGTGCTGTCGGTGCGGCCCTTCAAGAGCGAGAACGAGAAGGTCGACGCCACCCTGGCCGACGTCGGCGGCCTGTCCATCGGCGCGCGGCCGGACTTCTGGCAGCCCTACGAGGTGGCACGCGAGCAGGTGCTGTCGGTCGGCAAGCCGGTGGCTGAACTCAGGACCCGGTTCAAGGATCAAACCGCCCTGATCGATGCGGCCGTGGCCTCCACCGGGCGGCCGGCCGAGGGCTTGCGCTGGGTACCGATGGTCGGGCGCAAGACATTCTGGACGGTGCTGGTCGACGCCCGCACCGCCGACGTACTGGCATTCCTGCCGCTGGATTCATTTTGAGCCTTTCCTTCACGACGTGGAAACACCGGGCCCGGCGCGCCACCGCCGCCTGCATGGCGGCGCTGCTGACCGCGCTCACGCTGCTTCAGCCGGCGCAGGCGCAGCTGCCCACGCTGGGCGACGGCGGCGAGATGTCGCTGGCCGCCGAACGCAGGCTCGGCCAGCGCATCGCGCGCGAGCTGTACCGCGACCCGGACTACCTGGACGACCCCGTCATCAGCGAGTACATCCAGGGCATCTGGCAGCCGCTGCTGGCGGCGGCGCGCACGCGCGGCGAGCTCACGGCCGACATGGACGAGCGGCTGGCCTGGGAGGTGATGCTCGGGCGCGACCGCGTCGTCAATGCCTTCGCGCTGCCCGGCGGCTACCTCGGGGTGCAGCTCGGGCTGATCGGCGTGGTCACCAACCGCGACGAGCTGGCCTCGGTGCTGGCGCATGAGCTGAGCCACGTCACGCAGCGGCACATCTCGCGCCTCATGACGCAGCAGAACCGGATCGCGCCGTGGATGTTCGGCGCAATGATCCTGGGCGCGCTCATGGTGGGGCGCAATCCCGAGGCGGCCAATGCGCTGATCACCGGCGGGCAGGCGGCCGGCATCCAGAGCCAGCTCAATTTCTCGCGCGACATGGAGCGCGAGGCCGACCGCATCGGCTACGGCGTGATGACGCAGGCCGGCTTCGAGCCGCAGGGCTTCGTCACCATGTTCGACAAGCTGCAGCAGGCCGCGCGCCTCAATGACACGGGCGCCTTCCCCTACCTGCGCACCCACCCGATGACGACCGAGCGGATTGCCGACATGCAGGCCCGCCAGCAGCTCGGCCCGCGCCCGGCCGCGCTGCCGCCGACGATGGAGCACGCGATGATCGCGTCGCGCGCCCGGTCGCTGTCGGTGACGGCGGTGGACACGCTGCGTTCGCGCGTCACTGAAGCGGCGGCGCCGGCACTGGCCAGCCAGCCCCCGGCCCGGCAGGTGGCCGTGCTGTATGCGGCGGTGCTGGCGGAGTCGCGCCAGCGCAACCCGGCGGCGGCGCGGGCCCTGCTGTCGCGTCTGCAGTCCGTGACGGCGGGCGACCCGAGCGCGGCGCGTCTGACGCGGCTGCTGGATGCGGAGGTGTCGCTGGAGGCGGGGGATGCCGCGCGGGCGGCTTCGCTGGTCGCGGCGACGTCGTCGCAGCGGCCCGAAGTGCTGCTGTGGGCGCAGGCGGCGCTGCGCAACGGCCAGGCCCCGGGAACGGCACAGGAGGTGGCCCAGCGCCTGCAGACCTGGGTGGCCCAGCGCCCGGGCGATGCGGCTGCGTGGCAGCTGCTGTCATCGGCGTATGCGGCGCAGAACCAGACGCTGCGTGCGATCCGCGCCTCGGCCGAAGCGCAGGTGGCACAGCTCGACTATGCGGCGGCGATGGACCGGTTCAAGGCGGCGCAGGATCTGGTGCGCAAGGGCGGCACCAACGATCACATCGAGGCGTCGATCATCGACACCCGTGCGCGGCAGGTGGAGCTACTTCTTCGGGAACAGGCTCTCGAGCGCTAGGTCGATGACCATGCCGAGGGCCGAGTAGATCAGCGAGCCCAGCAGCGCCGCGCCGAAGCCGGCGACGTTGAAGCCCGACAGCAGGCTGCCGGCGGCCCAGAACATCAGCGCATTGATCACGAACAGGAAGAGCCCGAGCGTGACCACCGTGACGGGCAGCGTCAGCACCACGAGGATGGGGCGCACGACGGTGTTGAGCAGGCCGATCACGAAGGCCGCGATCAGCGCAGACGTGAAGGTGGTGACCTGCACTCCGCTGTAGAGGTAGGACACGGCCAGCAGGGCGACCGCCAGCAGCAGCCATCGAACGATCAGTTTCATGCTGGCAAGCATAGCACCGCATTGCGGCGGCGCCCACCCTGGCCAGAAGACTGGCGGTGCGATCTACTCCGCAGCGAGCACCAGCAGCGCACCCATGCCGACCACGGCGCCGGGCACTTCCCAGCGGCCGTCGGTCTTGGCGGGCTGGTCGGCGGTGACGGGCTGCATGTCCTCGCCGAACTTCGGGCGGCGCGCGTCCAGCACGCGGGCCGGGCCGTACTGGGCGATCAGCTTGGTCGTCAGCTCGGGCAGCGGGCCCTTGGCCAGCACCGTCGTCACGGTGTCGCCGCGCGCCGCGAGCGGCGGGCACACCTGGGCGAAGAGCTTCTCCGACCACTTCAGGCGCCAGTTCTCGCGCGCGCTGTGGCTGACCCATTTGCTGATGCGGTGGGTCAGGCGCGGCGCGCAGGCCACGAGCACCCAGTGGGTCGTGCCGGCCGGGCTCTTGTCGCTGCTCTTCATGGGCGTGAGCTGTTGTTCTGCGTACGCGGCGTCGTCCACATACACAATGATTTTGTCCATGGTGAAGCTCCTGGAAGGGTTGAGGGACAGGGGGGGAAACTCTGGCGGGTGCGGCGCGCGTTACGCGGCCTGCTCTTTCTGTTCGTCGGTGGCAAGCTGCCGGCGCGTGGCCAACCAGCCTCCCAGCAGCACGCCGGCCACCACCACCGCATAGGTGCCCCAGCGGGCGGCGGTGTGGATGAACTCCGGCGGATCGAACACCGGGTCGAGCAGGGGCTCGCCGATGATCATCTTGGCGGCGGTGAATGCCAGCACGGCCGCGCCGGCCTGGATGATGATCGGGAAGCGCTCGACCAGCTTGAGCACCATGGTGCTGCCGAACACGACGATGGGCACGCTCACCAGCAGGCCGATGACCACCAGGTCGAACGAGCCGTGGGCCGCGCCGGCCACGCCGAGCACGTTGTCCACGCCCATGAGTGCGTCGGCAATGATGATGGTCTTCATGGCACCCCAGAAGGTGCTGGCCACCGGGCCCTGGTGCTCCTCGCCGCCCTGGTCGGCCAGCAGCTTGTAGGCGATCCAGACCAGGCCCAGCCCGCCCACGAGCATCAGCCCCGGGATCTTGAGCAGCCAGACCACACCCACCGTCATGGCCGAGCGGACCACGATGGCGCCCACCGTGCCCCAGACGATGGCCTTTTTCTGAAGATGGGAAGGAAGATTGCGCGCGGCCAGCGCGATGACGATGGCGTTATCGCCGGCCAGAACCAGGTCGATGAGGATGATGGCCAGCAAAGCCGACCACCAGGGGGCAGACATGAACTCCATGAAGACACTCCGGACAGGATCGATCAACAACCCCTGGCGGTCCGGTCATGAAGGTGTATGGGCTCTCCGCGAAAGGGTGAGCGCAGACGCATTTCGACCGAACCTGCCACGGGTTCCAATCGAAGGTCTTGCTCGGCATGGAGTCATGCAATATGTGCCCAACAAGCCGGAAGAAATACTTCGTAATGACGACTTGCTGATGTCCGATGCAACCCTGCCTTTGTGGCACCTCCCTGCTGCAGCGGACGGGAGCTACTCCCCTTCGCGTTGCCATTAAAGCATTACGCGGGGCGTCCCTGCAAGCTGCGGGGACTTGGGGTTTGCCCGCGGGCGGCGGGTCTGGCGCCAGGCTGACAGGTGTATCCGGCGGGCTGGCAGCCGCGCCGCGGGGCGCGCGCTATGATCCGCCTCCCCATGGCCGGAATCCACATCACCGACATCGAAGCCGCGATCAATTTCTGGCGCGAGCGCAAGCCCTCGCCCGATGGCGTGACGCTGGCGCCCGAGCTGCGCGAGCTGGCCGAGGTGTATGCGCTGATGGTCTACTACCATGAGGACGAGGCCGACGAGCGCGGCTTTCCGCCCAAGGCCTATGCGGCCTGGAAGGCCTGGTACGACACCACGCCCGACACGCCCTGCATCGCGATCTGCTCCACCAGCCAGGGCGACGCCCAGTGCAAGGGCTGCGGGCGCAGCTTCGAGGAAGTGCAGTACTGGACCGAGATGACGCCGGCCGCCAAGCGCCAGGTCTGGCGCCGCATCACCCTGCACAACGAGGCCTGGCGGTTCAACCGCTATGCGGAGCGCGCCGTCGAGGGCGCTGGCGGCGCGCCGGGAGCGCCGGGCACGGAGGCCGACGCACCGGCTGCGGACCCGCCCCGCCCGGCCTGAGCCCGCCTGAGAGCCGGCCGCTTCGGATGCCTTGAGCGCTTCCGGCATTGCATTCGGCACCTGTCCGGGACGTGTCCGGTGCGCATCTGGCACTCCGTCCGGGCGATGCAGCGGTGTGGCGTGCTCGCATCAGTGCCCCACCCGCCCGTCGCAGCGTACCCGTCGCACTGCATACTGGCAGCATGCTGCGTCTGGCCCAGGCCCCCAATATCGCGATTGCCACGCTGTGGGTCGACACCCTGCGCGAGGCGGGCATCGACGCTTCGGTGCAGCGCTTCTTCCTGGGGGCCGCCGCCGGCCATCTGCCGCCGGACCAGTGCCTGCCCGAGATCTGGGTCATGCACGAGGAGCAGGCGTCGCGCGCCCGCGCGCTGCTCGACGACCTGAGCAGCCTGCCGCAGCACCGCTGGCTGTGCGCCTGCGGCGAGCCGGTCGAAGGGGGATTCGAGGAGTGCTGGCGCTGCGGGGCGCCGATGCCTCGGGCCTGAGACCGGCCTTCCCGAGCCGGCTCGCTTTCGGGCGCCGCGCGGGCCTCAGGTCGCCGCGCCTACTTCCAGCGAACGCACTCGATGTCGACGGTGTTTGCGCCGTCGCCCATCATCAGCACGCCTTCCTGCACCGTCGCCTGCAACTGCATGCTGCGCTGGGCGAGCGCGGCCAGGGCCTGCGACGCGGCCGTGGGCACGCGCCACACCGACAGGTTCTGCGGCCGCGTGAGCTTGTTCTCGATGCCGCGCCACCAGACTTCGGCCGCGTGGTGGAAGCAGTAGACCATCACTTCGTCGGACTTGCCGCAGGCCTTGATGATCGGCTTGTCCTCGGGCTGGCCCACCTCGATCCACAGCCGCGTCTGGCCGGTGAAGTCGCGCAGCCACACGTCGGGCTCGTCGGGGTTGGACAGGCCGGCGCCGAAGGCCAGCGTGCCGTCGCCGTTGCACACCGTCTGCAGCTTGTGGGCCTGCAGGGCCAGCGCGGCGAGCCGGACCATCATGCGTTCGTCGGTCTCGCTCGGGTGGCGGGCCAGCGTGAGCGCATGGTCGGCGTAGTAGCCGTGGTCGATGTCGGCCACCTGCAGGGCGGCCTTGAAGATGGTGGACTTGAGTGCCATGAGCGGCCTGCGTGCCGGCTCAGACGCGGCGCGCGAGCGCTGCGGCCTGGCCGATGTAGCTGGCGGGCGTCATGGCGAGCAGCCGGTCCTTCTCGGCCTGCGGGATCTCCAGCGAGTGGATCAGCCCGTGCAGCGCCTCGGCCGTGATGGTCTTGCCGCGCGTGACGTCCTTGAGCTTCTCGTAGGCGCCCTGCACGCCGAAGCGGCGCATCACCGTCTGGATCGGCTCTGCCAGCACTTCCCAGGCGGCGTCGAGGTCGTCGGCCAGCGCCTCGCGGTTGATTTCCAGCTTGTTGAGGCCGACGCCGAGCGAGGTCCAGGCCAGCACCGCGTAGCCCAGCGCCACGCCCATGTTGCGCAGCACCGTGCTGTCGGTCAGGTCGCGCTGCCAGCGGCTGATCGGCAGCTTCTCGCTCAGGTGGCGCAGCAGCGCGTTCGACAGGCCCAGGTTGCCCTCGGCGTTCTCGAAGTCGATCGGGTTGACCTTGTGCGGCATGGTCGACGAGCCGATCTCGCCGGCCTTGGTGCGCTGCTTGAAGTAACCCAGGCTCACATAGCCCCAGACGTCGCGCGACCAGTCGATGAGGATGGTGTTGGCGCGGGCGATCGCGTCGAACAGCTCGGCCATGTAGTCGTGCGGCTCGATCTGGATGCTGTAGGGCTGGAAGGTCAGGCCCAGGCCGGTGGGCTCGGGGCCCTCGACCACGCTGCGGCTGAAGGCCTCCCAGTCGAACTCCGGCCAGGCCGCCAGGTGGGCGTTGTAGTTGCCCACCGCGCCGTTCATCTTGGCCAGCAGGCGGATGCCCGCGATGCGCTCGCGCGCGGCGGCCAGGCGCACCACCACGTTGGCCACTTCCTTGCCCACGGTGGTGGGGCTGGCGGTCTGGCCATGCGTGCGGCTGAGCATCGGCACGTCGGCGTAGGCGTGGGCCATCTCGCGCAGCTTGGCGATGATCGCGTCGAGGCCGGGCAGGATGACCTGCTCGCGCGCCACCTTCAGCTGCAGGGCATGGCTGGTGTTGTTGATGTCTTCGCTGGTGCAGGCGAAGTGCACGAACTCGCTGGCGGCCAGCAGCTCGGGCCGCGCCTCGAAGCGCGACTTGATCCAGTACTCCACGGCCTTCACGTCGTGGTTGGTGACCTTCTCGATCTCCTTGATCGCGCTGGCATCGGCTTCCGAGAAGTTCTGCACCAGGCCCAGCAGGTACTTGCGCGCGCCGGGTGTGAGCGGCTTGAACTCGGCGAAGCCCGCGTCGCTCAGCGCGATGAACCAGGCGACTTCGACCTGCACGCGGCGGTGCATGAAACCCTGCTCGCTCATGAGCGGGCGCAGGTGGCCCAGTTTGGCGGCGTAGCGGCCGTCCAGCGGCGACAGGGCCGTGATCGTGGAGAAACTCATGGCCCCGATTGTAGGCGGCGGCCCTGCGTTGGCACCACGTCGGCCATGCGCGGCAGGCGGCCGAACGGCGCCGGGGCCGCAGCCCGAGCGGCCCGGCTCAGCGCTCTGCGGCGCGGCGGAAGAACGCGATGCGTTCGGCGTCGGCCGGGTGGCTGGAGAAGGCGATGCCGAGGCCGCCTGCATCGGTGCCATCGGCGCCATCGGCCGATGGCGAGCCGCCGCGCAGCGGAGCCAGGGCCTCGAAGAAACGCACCATGGCCAGCGGCGAGAGGCCGGCGGTCCGCAGCAGTCGCACCGCGTCCTCGTCGGCCTCGCGTTCGGCGTCGCGCGAATAGCCCATCGTGGCGAGCAGCACCGGCGCGGTGCTGATCAGCGTGCCGTAGTCGCCGAAGGCCACCGACGCCACCGCGCCCAGCGCCGACACCTGCACCAGCTGACGCATGCCGTGGCGATGCCGCACATGGCCGAGTTCATGGCCCAGCACGCCGAGCACGACGGCATCGTCGCGCACCAGCGTGACCAGTTCGTCGGTGAGGATCATCGTGCCGCCCGGCAGCGCCAGCGCATTGGGTCCGAGCGCCGACTTGCCGTCCGGGCCGGCTGCGCCGAGCCGGAACTCCAGCCGCCACGCCGGCGCTGCGGTGCCCCAGGTTTTGGCGGCAGCTTCGGCGAACAATGCGCGCAGCCGGGCCTGCTCGGCGGCTGGCAGGCGCGAGGGCTGCATCAGGCGGCCGTCGAGCGAGGCGAGGGCCTGCTCGCCGATCAGGCTGTCGATGCGCTGCGGCACCACCGACACGGCAGCGCGCGCGGCGAGCGGCAGGCCCCACAGGTAGCCGGCCACCGTGACCGTGCACAGCAGCGCCAGGGCCAGCAGGGTGCCGCGCCAGCTCTGCTGTGCCCGCACCACCCAGCCGTCACCGCGGCCCTGCGCGCCGGCCCACGCGTCCCAGGCGACCACGTCGTCGGCCTGCAGGCTCGCGCCGCCCGGCAGGTGGGCGATGCGCGCGCCATGGCGCACGCGCTCGGGCCACTGAACGTCGGCCACGCGCACGCGCACCGGGGCTGCATCAAGGCGCGTCCCGCCCGCACCCTCCTGCGATGCATCGCTCAGTACCAGCGCGTCCTGCTCGCGCGTCACGCGAACCGGGCGCGGCCGCGAACTGCGGCCGTCGAAGTAGCGTGCGCGCACGCCGGGCGACGGTGGCGCCGCGTCCGTCACAGGCCGACGTCCAGTCCGAACAGGTCGGCGGCCGCGTCGCCGGCTGCATCGCTCTCGCCGGCCACAACGGCGCCCGCGAGATCGTCGAGGTCGACCCGGCTGCGCAGCGTCACCGCTTCAAGCTGCGCGCGCCGTGTGGCGACCACGGCAAACGGCCAGAACAGCCCCAGCGTCACGATGATCAGCACCATGTTGCGCAGCTGCAGCCAGACGAAGGGCCCCAGCTTCAGCTCGCTCTTGAAGCGGAACTGCGCATGGCCGGTACGCGACCACAGCAGGTTCTGCATCTGCACCATGAAAAAGGCCCGCGGAAACACGTTGAAGAAGAACACCCCCGCGAGCACGAAGCCCAGCACCAGCGCGGGGCGGCCCAGCGTGGATCGGCCGGCGAACCCGAGGGCCAGTGCCGCCACCACGAACAGCGCGGCGCCCAGCAGCATCACGCCGGCCATCCTGAGGAACACGCCATAGAAACGGCCCGGCCCGCAGTGGAACGACGTGCGCAGCGGGCCCCACGCGTAGTTGTCGTGCTGGTAGCGCTTGATGCGCCACAGCAGATACGGCAGCAGGGCCAGCCCGGCCAGCAGCGTGACGCCTAACACGCCTTGTGCCAGCGGCGCGACCTGCTTCGGATCGGACTGCGGCCCGAGCACGGCCGTGAGGATCGCCACCGGCAGAAGGCCCAGCGCCAGCGGCGGCAGCATCGCAAGGTAGGTGCCGCGCTCGTCGCCTGTGAAGTGAAAGCGCAGGCCGTGCCAGCTGGTGTTGGCGAGCCGAAAGCGCAGGGACGCGCGAAACAGCATCGGCCACACGCCCACGAAGATCAGCGCCGCCACCAGGCCTGCCCAGCCCGAGACCTTCACCGCCGCTGAATAGCAGGCCAGGAACACCGCGACGATCGCGGTGCCGCGCAGCATCTGCGCGCCCTTGCCATGGAAGTCCAGCGCATGGCCGTCCACATGGGTGTTGCTGTAGAAGTAGCGCAGCTTGCGCACCTTGGCCCAGGGCAGGTAGATGCCGAAGGTCACAAGGATCAGCAGCAGGTTCACGATCCAAATCCGGAAGTACTCACTTCCACTTGCCGTGAACTTGACGGGATAGTCGTGGATCGCGGGCGGCGAAGAAACCGTGCTCGATGTCTGGATGAGTTCCAAGGAAGATGCTCCCTCCCCCGTATTCCGGGTGGTGGGCGAGACTGTAGCATCGGGGTCACAGCGAAAAACAGGCCTTCACCTAAAATGAATGTGACAGTTACAACTCGAACATCCAGAGAGAACCCATGAAACTTATCGGAGCCGTGTCCAGTCCGTATGTGCGCAAGGTGCGCATCGTCATGGCGGAGAAGAAGCTGGACTACCAGTTCGTGCTCGAGGACGTCTGGGCGGCCGAGACCACCATTGCCGAGTCCAACCCGCTGGGCAAGGTGCCCTGTCTCGTGATGGAGGGCGGCGAGGCGCTGTTCGATTCGCGCGTCATCGTCGAGTACCTGGACACGCTGTCGCCGGTGGGCAAGCTGATTCCGGCGGTAGGCCGCGAACGTGCCGAGGTCAAGACCTGGGAGGCGCTGGCCGATGGCCTGCTCGACGCCGCCATCCTCGCGCGGCTCGAAGCCAACTGGGCGGGCCGCAGCAAGGCCCAGCGCAGCCAGGCCTGGATCGACCGCCAGATGGACAAGATCCACGCCAGCCTCAAGGCCATGAGCCAGGGCCTGGGCGACAAGCCCTTCTGCTCGGGCATCCACATGAGCCTGGCCGACATCGCGGTCGGCTGCGCGCTTGGCTACCTCGACTTCCGCTTCCCGCAGATCGACTGGCGCGGCAGCTACCCCAACCTGGCCAAGCTGAGCGACAAACTCACCCAGCGCCAGAGCTTCGTGGACACGAAGCCGGCGTGAGCGGGCATCATTGGTTTTCTGCCCGCGTGAGCGGGCTTCATCGGCGCCTTGCCAACGAGGCCGTTCACAGCCCCGTGCTCTTGCGCACCGCCGGAAAATACAGCCCGTAAGACAGCAGGCGCAGCGCCTTCATCCAGCGCGTGAAGCGTTTGGGGAAATGCGTCTCGAACTCACCGCGCGACCAGCCGCGCAGGATCGCCTCGGCGGCCTGCTCCGGCGTGATCAGCGCGGGCATCTCGAACTGGTTGTTGGCGGTCAGCGGCGTCTCCACGAAGCCCGGGTTGATCACGTTGACCGCGATGCCCTCGGCTTGCAGGTCCAGGTACAGCGCCTCTGCCAGGTTGATCAGCGCTGCCTTGGTCGGCCCGTAGGCCAGGCTCTTGGGAAGCCCGCGAAAGCCGGCCACGCTGCTCACGAGGCTGATGAAGCCGGCGCGCCGCGCAAGGAATCCCGGCAGCACCGCATCGAGCACGTGCAGCGCGCCGACGTAGTTGACCTGCTGGTGGCGCAGCATTTCGTCCAGGTCGTACGCCGTGGCGCGCTGCTCGGTGTAGTAGCCCGCGCAGAACATCACCGCGTCGAGCGGCGCCGCTTCGCCGATGCGTCCGGCCGCTTCGCGCACGGCGGCTCGGTCGGTCACATCCAGGGGCAGGGCGAGCGCGCCCGGGTGCGCTGCCTCGAAAGCGGCGAGCGCCTCGGGGTTGCGGGCCGACACCACGACGCGGGCGCCCGCGCGGTGCAGCGCGGAGGCCGTGGCGCGGCCGATGCCGCTGGAGGCGCCGACGATCCAGATCGTCTTGCCGCGCCAGTCGGTGATGCGGGGATTCAATGCCATGGGGTTCCAACCTGTTGCGCAGCCGGAGAGGGCGGGCTCGCGGCAGGAGCCCGGATGATGAGAAGGTACAGGGCCGCCGCGGCCGCCAGCTTGAGCGCGCAGGGCAGCAGGCAGTAGGCCACGGTGAGCGCGCGCAGCGCCTCGGCGTCACGCGCGCCGGGTGCATAGCCGAACAGCCCCAGCAGCGGAAGCGCGAGTCCGGCAGCCAGCGCGAGATTGATCTTGGTGGCGAAATTCCACCAGCCGAAGTAGGCGCCCTCGGCGCGGCCGCGGTCGCCCGCGTCGGCGATCACGCCGGCCAGCAGCGCACCGGGCAGCGCCAGGTCGGTGCCCAGCGCCACGCCCGACAGCGCGCAGACCGCGATGAAGGCGGCGGTGTCGCCGGCCCCCAGTTGCGAGGCCCACACAAAGACGGCAATGGCCAGCAGCATGCCGGCAAGCCAGGCGCGCGCCAGGCCGATGCGCGCCACCACGCGCAGCCACAGCGGCACGGACAGCGCTGCACAGAGGAAATAGGCGCCCAGGAACACCGGCTCGATCCGCGCTGGCGCCTGCAGCCGGTCCTGCACGAAGAACAGCACGAGCGTTGCCGGCACGGCACTGGCGATGCCATTGAGCACGAACACGCCGAGCAGCCGGCGAAAGCCCGCGCGGCGGAGCGGCAGCCACAGGTCGTGGGCTTCGCGTCGCGGCGCAGGTTCGGGTCTCGGCGCGCGCGACCAGGCCAGCCAGCCGGCCAGCAGGGTCAGTGCGAACACGGCGGTGGTTGCGGGCAGCCCGAGCACCGATGGCAGCACCGAGGCCAGCAGCACGCCGGCCAGGCCCAGACCTTCGCGCCAAGCGACGATGCGGCTGCGCTGACCTTCGTCGCCGCCGAGCATGGCGCCCCATGACTGGTGCGCCACGCTCAGTGCGCTGTAGGCGGCATACGTCACCACCAGTGCAAGCGCTGCCCAGGCCACCAGCGCCTGCGGCGCGCGCACCGGCGGAAAGAACAGGCCGGCAAAGCCGATGGCGAGAACGCACGCGGCCCCTGCGGCCCAGGCCAGCACACGGCGCGGCGAGCGCGCGAACAGCCCGTCGGTGGCGCGGCCGATCAGCGGATCGATCAGCGCGTCGAACAGGCGCGCCAGCAGCAGGACGGCGCCCAGCGTGGCCAGCGGCACGCCGAACTCGCGGGCGTAGTGGTTGGGCAGCAGCACGTACAGCGGCAAGGCCACGAAGGCCAGCGGCAGGCCGAGCAGGCCATAGCGCAGTCCCTGCGCAGGACCGAAAGCAGCCGTTGACGACGCGCCGGGCGTCGTCATGGCTCGGTGCCTGCCAGCAGCGATTCGCGCAGGCGCGGCTCCGAGGTCTGCGGCGACAGCCAGATGCCGAAGAACAGGCGCGCGAACTGCGCGTCGCGGATCTCGCCGGTCGGTGTGCCGTTGGTGATGAAGCGCACGCCGCCGCCCGGCAGGTTCAGCCCGGTGATGCGGTCGCCGGCCTTGACGTCGGGGAAGGCCTTCTCCAGGGCGCGCTGCCACTGCGCGGCCAGGCCGGGCGCGATCGGCTGCTGGCGCTGCATCTCCTCGATCGAGCGGCGCGCGATGTCCTCGGCTTCGAAGTCGCGCAGGTAGCTCAGCTCCAGCGCGAAGGGGTGGGCGGCAAACTCGCGATGGCGGAAGCCCGGCGCCACGCGCAGCACCGCGTCATAGACCTTGAAGCCCCAGTAGGTCAGCCGCGCGCTGCCTGCCGGACGCAGCGAGGCCGGCATGGAAGCAGCCGAGGGCTGTGCGGGGCCTGAGGCGGACGCAGCAGGCAGCGCCTGCGTCGGGGCAGGGGGCTGTGCAGCGGCGTCCGTTGTGGCGGCGTCCTGCGCGATCGCTGGCGCGCTGAACGTCAATGCCGACGCCAACATGGACGCCAGGATCGTCGCCAATGGAGGCGCCGATGCCGATGCCCGCGTCCGGTCCCGTGCAGCCGCCGGGGTGCCGGACCCGCTCACCGCTTGCGCAGCGTGTACTGCACCACGTCGATGTTGGCCATTGCGAAGGCGGCTTCGCAATACGCGAGGTAGAACTCCCATATGCGTACGAACCTTTCGTCAAATCCCAGGGTCAGCACCCGCTGGCGCTCGGCGAGGAACTTCTCGCGCCAGCGCCGCAGCGTCTCGGCGTAGTCGGCGCCGAACGCGAATTCATCCACCACGTCCAGCCCGGCCGCCGCAGCTGCCTTGCGGAACTCGCGCGGGCAGGGCAGGCAGCCTCCCGGAAAGATGTACTGCTGGATGAAGTCGGTCGAGCCGATGTAGCGCTCGAACAGGGCATCGTCGATCACGATGCTCTGGATGCAGGCGTGGCCGCCGCTCTTGAGCAGACGCGCGACGGTCTCGAAGTACTGGGGCCAGTATTCGCGGCCCACCGCCTCGACCATCTCGATCGAGCAGATCGCATCGAACGGAGCCTCGCGGATGTCGCGGTAGTCCTGCAGCCGCAGGTCGGCCCGCCCGCCAACGCCGCAACGGGCCATGCGCCGGCGCGCGAAGTCCAGCTGCTCGGTGGACAGCGTGACGCCATGGACACTGGCGCCGAATTCGGTGGTGGCCATCTCGGCCAGCGCGCCCCAGCCGCAGCCGATCTCCAGCACGCGGTCGCCGGTCTGCACGCGGGCGGCCCGCAGCGCGCGCCGGACCTTGGCCTCCTGCGCCTCGCGCATCGGCCGCGCCAGATCGCCCTCGAACCAGGCCGACGAGTAGTTCATCGTGTCGTCGAGCCACAGCTCGTAGAACGCGTTGCCCAGATCGTAGTGGGCGTGAATGTTCTTGCGACTGTTGCTGCGCGAATTGCGGTTGAGCAGGTGCTTGACGCGGTACAGCAGGCGGCCGGCCCAGGAGCCGTAGATCACGTCCTCCACGTCCTTGCGGTTGCTGATGAAGACCTGCAGCAGATCGGTCAGGCTGGGCGTCGTCCAGTCGCCGGCGATGTAGCTCTCGGCAAAGCCGATGTCGCCCGACTTGAGCGCGGCTGAGCAGACGTTCCAGTTGCGCAGCGTGATCGCCGCGCGCGGCGCCTGGCCGTTGCCGAACTGCATCATCGAGCCGTCGGGCAGGCTGACGGCGAGGCTGCCGTGCGAGAGACGCTGCATCAGGCGCAGCGCGGTGCGGGCGGCCGCGGGCGCGCCGCGCGGAATCTGCAGGGACGATGCGGTGGTGGTGTTCATGGGCATCTCGGGGCGTTCAGCGGGTGACGAAGACATCGGGCGCGGCGGGCTTGCCAAAAAACCGCACGCGCTTGAAGAACAGTTTCAGGGCCTGCCAGTGGATCCGGGCGATCACGCCCAGCGTCATCAGCGGATGGCGCCACAGCGCCCGGCGCACCGAGGCCGCCGACACCGGCTCGAGCGTGCCGCTCACGCTGGTTTCGATCAGCGGGCCGTCGGTATCGTCGTAGTCGATCCGTGCCACGGTGCGGCTGCGGTCGGGCGTGAGCATGAAGCGGAAGCGGTAACCGCCTTCGACCTTGCAGAACGGCGAGACGTGAAAGACCTTGGCCGCGCGCAGCTCGGCGCCGTAGCGCGGTGCATCGAGCAGATAGCAGTGGCGCTCGCCAAAGGTGTTGTTGACCTCGACCACGATCGCTCTGAGCGTGCCGTCGGCCCGGTGGCAGTACCAGAAGCTCACCGGCTTGAAGGTGTAGCCCAGCACCCGCGGGTAGCAGTGCAGCCAGACTTCGCCGGTCGCGTCGGCGATGCCTTCGCCCGCGAGCAGTTCGTCGAGCCACTGCACGGCGTTGCCTCGGCCATCGCCATGGTCGCGGTCGAAGAACGACAGCGGCGCCGGCCGGTTGTGCGCCAGGGCGCCCGGCCCGTCGCGATGCAGCGCGCGCATCGGCAGGAGCAGGAAGAAGGTGGGGTAGGCAAAGGCGTTGCGCGCCGGCCGCAGGCGCGCATGGCGCACCTGGCCGAAGCCGATCAAGGGCACGGCCGCCGCTGCCCGGGACGGCGGATTCTGCGCGGCGTTCACGCCAGCGCCTCCAGGCCGGCGCCGGCGCGTCCCGAGGCCGACGAGGCCAAGGCAGCCGAGCCAGCCGACGCAGCCGATGCGCGGGCCGTCGCTCCGCTGTTCTGGCGGTCGGCGTCGAGCAGCAGCTCGCGGGCCACGGCGAGGCCGGACTTGAGACCGTCTTCATGGAAGCCGTAGCCCGTCCAGGCGCCGCAGTACCAGGTGTGGTGCTGGCCTTGCAGCGCGCGCAGGTCGGCCTGCGCGCGGATGGCAGCCAGGTCGAACACCGGATGCGCGTACTCGAACTCGCCGAGCACGTGCTGCGGCGCGATCTCGCGCACCGGATTGAGCGACACCACCACCGGCTGCTCCCACGGCAGGGGCTGCAGCATGTTGAGGAGATAGTGCAGACAGACGCGCGCCGACTCGCGGTCCGGTGCCTGGGCGCGTTCGTAGTTCCACGCGGCCCAGGCCATGCGGCGCTGGGGCAGCACCGAGACGTCGGTGTGCAGCACCGCCCGGTTGGGCTGATAGCGGATGGCGCCCAGCGTCGCGCTTTCCTGCGCGGTCGGTTCGCGCAGCAGGGCCAGGGCCTGGTCGGAGTGGGTGGCGAGCACCAGCCGGTCGAAGCGCTCGACACGGCCGTCCGTCACCACGCGCACGCCCTCGGCGTCGCGCTCGATCAGGCGCACCGGCGTGTTCAGGCGCTTGTCGGCGATGCCGCCGACGATGCGCTCGACGTAGTTGCGCGCGCCGCCGCGCACGGTCCACCATTGCGGCCGGTTGGCGACCTGGATCAGCCCGTGGTTGTGGCAGAAGCGGATCATCGTGGCCACCGGAAAGCGCAGCATCTGGTCGGTCGGGCAGCTCCAGATGCAGCCGATCATCGGCAGGAAGTACCAGTCGCGGAATTCGGTGCTGAAGCGGTGGGCGTCGAGGAACTCACCCAGGGGCTGCGCGAGTTCGGCGTCGCGCCCGGCTTCGGCGATCCGGGTCGCCAGCGCATTGAAGCGCAGCAGGTCGCGCAGCATCCGCAGAAAGCGCGTGTTCAACAGGTTGCCGCGCTGGGCGAACACGGTATTGAGGCTGGAGCCGCTCCACTCGAGCCCGCGCTCGCCGAAGGCTCTGGGCACCTGCACCGAAAACGACATGTCGGACTTGGCGGTCGCGACGCCGAGCTCGGCGAACAGGTTGATCAGGTTCGGGTAGGTGCGCTCATTGAAGACCAGAAAGCCCGTGTCCACGCCATGCGTGACCGGCCCCTGGGCCGTGGGCAGCGTCACGTCGACCGTGTGGGTGTGGCCGCCGAAGTAGTCGGCCGCTTCGAGCAGCGTGACCTCGGCACGGCCCTTGAGCGTGTGCGCAACGGCCAGGCCCGAGATGCCGGAGCCGACGATGGCGACTTTGAGAGGGGCCGGCATCTGGCTCAGGCCCCGAAAGACAAAGTTGTTGCGAAGCGCCCCGAAACGAAGGAGGGAGGGAGGGAGGAGGAGGAGAAGCGTTTCGGGATTTCGACCGCCCTGCAGGAGGACGGAAGGCTTCGCAACAAAAAGGAATCTGTTTCAACAGCTCCGCTCTTGCCGATTTGGAGCACGCATGCACGCCGCGAGTTCCCCCTCAGGCGGGGGCCGAAGCTGTAAAGATTTGTGAACGGTGGGCGGAACATTCGCGTCTCTAAACTAATCAGTCGCATTATGACTTCATGGTAATTTCACGACAACGGCTATTTCGCCGCCAGCAGGCGTTCAATAGCCATGACGAATTTGCGGTCATCCGGCTCGACCTGGCTCGGAAAGCTGCCCGCGACCTTGCCGTCGCGCCCGAGCAGGTACTTGTGGAAATTCCACAACGGTCGCTGGCCTCCGGACTGAGCGGCCAGTTGCCGGTAGAAGGGCACGGCCTGCGGTCCGGTGACGCTGGTCTTGGTGAACATCGGAAACTTCACCCCGAAGGTGTTTTCGCAGAAATCGGCGATCTGCTGGTTGCCCTTGGGCTCCTGCGAGAAGTCGTTCGAAGGGAAGCCGAGCACCACGAGACCCTTGTCGCGGTACTTCGAATAGAGCGCCTCCAGGCCCTTGTACTGCGGCGTGAAGCCGCAGAAGCTGGCCGTGTTGACCACGACGACCACCTTGCCCGCGTACTGGCACAGCGACTGGGGCTTCTCGTCCTGCAGGCGGTCGAAGCTGTATTGCAGGTTGGCCGGGCAGGCTGCGGCATCGGCCGCGTGCGCGGCAGCCGGCGCCAGCAGTGCACCGGCCAGTGCCGAACACAGTGCCGCAGACAGCGCAGTGGCCGCCAGCAGGTGGCGGACCGGGTGGCGGCGCGGGGCGGAAACAGAGTGGGGCAGCATGGGGAATCTCCAGGCGGGAGCGCTTGGCGCGGTTGAGGTCCTGCCAGTATTACGCACCTGCCAGCCATCCGGAGTCAGGTTTTTCGCGGCTGTCCCGGGCCCGCTCCGGGAAAACCCGGCGCATAGCCTTGGCCTGCATGATGACTTGTCACGGGATGTGCACGGCCGCGCCTTAAAATCGGGTGTTGGGCCTTCCGGCTTCCCAGGGCAACGCCATGCTTTATCCAGAACTGTTCAAACAACTCGAATCGGTCCGTTGGGACATGGACAAGGACATTCCGTGGGCCTCGTTCGACGCCTCGCGCCTGTCCGACGAGCAGGCCCAGACCATCAAGATGAACGCCATCACCGAGTGGTCCGCCCTGCCTGCCACCGAGATGTTCCTGCGCGACAACAAGGACGACAGCGACTTCTCGGCCTTCATGTCGATCTGGTTCTTCGAGGAGCAGAAGCACTCGCTGGTGCTCATGGAATACCTCAAGCGCTTCCGCCCCGAGCTGGCGCCGACCGAGCAGGAGCTGCACGAAGTGCGCTTCGAGTTCGAACCCGCCCCGGCGCTCGAGACGCTCATGCTCCATTTCTGCGGCGAGATCCGGCTGAACCACTGGTACCGCCGCGCGGCCGAGTGGCATACCGAGCCGGTCATCAAGCACATCTACACCACGCTGAGCCAGGACGAGGCCCGCCACGGCGGCGCCTACCTGCGCTACATGAAGCGGGCCATCAACAACTTCGGCAACGACGCCCGCGCCGCATTCGCCAAGGTGGGTGTGCTCATGGCGAGCGCCCGCCGCACGGCGCAGGCCCTGCACCCGACCAACCTGCACGTGAACAAGAACCTGTTCCCGCGCGACACCATCCAGAGCCGCCTGCCCAACCCCGAATGGCTGGAGCACTGGCTGGACAAGCAGATCAACTTCGACGCCGTCTGGGAAACCAAGGTCGTCGAGCGCATCCTGCACAACATGAGCCTGCTGATGGACCGCAGCTTCAGCACCGTGCAGGAGCTCAATCGCTTCCGCAAGGAAATCAGCCGCGACCTCGCGGCGACGCTCACGCCGGCCGGCCCCGCACGCACCGCCTGAGCTGGGCGGGCCCTCTCGGCAGGCCGGGGTCTGCCTGCGGCCATGCGTTCGGCCCTTCAGGCGAGCATGGGGGCAAACCTTCAGGCGGGCATCCGTTAGAGTGCTCCCCATGACCGCGCCCGCCTTCCTCCAGAAAATCTGCAGCCGCTCCGAGGCCCGCGCGCGGGTCGCCGCGCTGGCGCACCCGGTGGTGTTCACCAATGGCGTCTTCGACGTCCTGCATCGCGGCCATGCGACTTATCTCGCACAGGCCCGCGCGCTCGGCGGCAGCCTCGTCGTCGCGCTCAACACCGACGCTTCGGCGCGCCGCCTGGGCAAGGGGCCTGACCGGCCGCTCAACAACGAGCAGGACCGCGCCGTGATGATGGCGGCGCTCGAATCCGTCAGCCTCGTGACCTGGTTCGACGAGGACACGCCGCTTGAGCTGATCACCGAACTGCGGCCCGACGTGCTCGTCAAGGGCGGCGACTACGACATGGCCCGGCTGGCCGAGACCCGCGTGGTCGAGGGCTATGGTGGCCGTGCGCTGGCCATCCCGTTCGTCGATGGCTACTCCACCACCGCGCTGGTGAAGAAGATCCGCGGCTGAGGCCCCGGTCGATCGACGGTCCGCGAGGGGTCTGTCACAGGAACGCCGCCTCGGACGTCTTGGCTTCATGGACACCAGAACCTCCACCTTCCAGGCGCACCGCAAGCGGCTGCTGGGCGTGACCTACCGCATGCTCGGCTCCGTCGCCGATGCCGAGGACGTGCTGCAGGACGCCTGGCTTCGCTGGAACGAGTCGGACACCGACAGCCTGCGCAATCCTGAAGCCTGGCTCGTCACGGTGGTCACGCGCCTGTCGATCGACCGGCTGCGCGCCGCCCGCACCGAGCGCGAACACTACCCCGGTTTCTGGCTGCCCGAGCCCCTGCTGGACGGCCCGCCCGCGCCACACGACGCGCTGGAGCAGGCCGACGATGTGTCGGTTGCCTTCCTCATGCTGCTGGAGCAGCTGGCGCCCGATGAGCGGGCCGCCTTTCTGCTGCGCCAGGTGTTCGACGCCGACTACGCCGAGGTGGCCCAGGCGCTGGGCAAGAGCGAAGCCGCCTGCCGCCAGCTGGTGCACCGCGCCGCCGAGCGCCTGAAGTCGGGCCGTCCGCGTTTTGCGGTCAGTCGGGACGAGCATCTGCGCCTGCTGCGCGCCTTCGCCGACGCCGCCGGCCGGGGCGACTTCCAGCAGCTGCACGCTCTGCTGGCCGACGACGCGGCGCTCGTGAGCGACGGCGGCGGCAAGGTACGGGCCTTCGCCCGCATCCTCGAGGGCGGTCGGCGGCTGGCCCAGCTTTACTACGCCATCACGCGGCGCCATGGCGCGGCCGTGCGGTATGAGGAGATCGAGGTCAACGGCATGCCGGGCCTGCTGCGCTTCGTGGACGGGCAGCTCGAATCGATCCAGTCCTTCGAGACCGATGGCCAGCGCATCGTCGCGATCCAGGCGCAGCGCAATCCCGACAAGCTGGCGGCGGCCATGGCCCATCTGGAACGGGCACGGGCGCGGGCGCGGTTGTCACAAGGCGGCGCGGCCGGCCGTCTTGACGATTGAAGCGCCGCTTCGAAACTCTCCAATATCGAACCTCCAAGGAACCGCCATGAACCAAGCCCGCCTCCCCTGGACCCGCATCGCTCCCAAGCTCTACCAGGCCATGGCCGGCGTCAACGCCGCGCTCGCGCCTTCGACCCTCGGCGCCCCGCTGATCGACCTCGTGCAGACCCGCGTCTCGCAGCTCAACGGCTGCGCCTTCTGCGTGGACATGCACGTGCGCGACCTGCGCAAGCACGGCGAGACCTGGCTGCGCATCAACAGCCTCACCACCTGGCGCGAAGTCACGTTCTACAGCGAACGCGACCGCGCCGCCCTGGCCTGGGCCGAAACGCTCACGCGCCTGGTCGAGCACCACGGCAGCCGCGACGCCGAGTTCGAGGCGCTGCGCGCGCACTTCAGCGACGCCGAAATCGTGGAACTGAACGTGGCCATCGCGCAGATCAACGCGTGGAACCGCATGGGTGTCGGCATGCAGCTGCCGGTGGCCGACAAGCCGCTGGAGTGAGCGGCGGGCACCGCATGCAGGGCGGTGCGATCAGCCGGGCCTCGAGCCGTCCCGCTCGGGCCGCAGCCCGGCCTGGCGTTCCCACTCGGCGCCTGCGAGTCCGCAGGCCACACCGGCAAGCGCGCCTGTCAGATGCGCCGCATACACCACGTTGAAGCCCCAGGCCGGATCGAAGGCCACGGGCGTGGTCCAAGCATGCTCGGCCATCAGCTTGAACAGCAGGGCCACGAACAGCAGGAAGGACAGCGGCCAGCCCTGGCGCCGCAGGGCCGCATGCGCCCACAGCACGGCCACTGCGGCATGCACCAGCCCCGACAGGCCGCCATACCAGGCCACCTGCGGCCAGGCGATGAGCCCCAGCGTGGCAAGCGGCCAGGCCGCCAGCAGCGCCACGGCGGCTGCCGGCCCGGCGCGCAGCGCGCGGCCCAGCACCGCGAGCGCCCCGAGCGCCAGCAGATTGGCCAGCAGATGGATGCCCGAGAGATGGAACAGAGCTGCCGTCCAGAGCGTCCAGGGCCGCACGGCCCAGTCGGTCGCGCTCCAGGCCAGCGCCGTCGTCGGCAGGCCGGCCACGGCACCGGCCTGCCAGACGAGCAGGCTCGCCAGTCCGAGGGCTGCGCACAGCGCGGGCCAGGCCTTCAAGGCTCGGACCGCGCGGAAGGGGTCGGCGGTGTGAGGGGCGGTGCGGACGGCGGCGGGACGGACGCCCCGGACGACCCGGATGCCCCGTGTCCTCCTGACGTCGCGCCCGGGCCCGGGGAGCGGCCGAACAGCCGCCCCACCTGGCGGCTCGCCCATTGCTGCACGTCGTCCACCACGGTGAACACCACGGGAATGACCAGCAGGCTGAGGAAGGTCGAGGTCACCAGGCCGCCGATCACCGCGATCGCCATCGGCGAGCGGAAGCTCGCGTCGGCCGCGCCCAGGCCGATGGCGATCGGCAGCATGCCCGCGCCCATGGCGATGGTCGTCATGATGATCGGCCGCGCGCGCTTGTGGCACGCGTCCAGCAGCGCGTCCCAACGGCTCATCGGCGCTGCCACCGGCTGGCCGTTGCTGCCGTCGTTGCCACGGCGCGCCATGATGGCGTATTCCACCAGCAGGATCGAGTTCTTGGTGGCAATGCCCATGAGCATGATCAGCCCGATCAACGAAGGCATCGAGAAGCTTTTCTGCGTGATCAGCAGACCCACGAACGCACCGCCCAGCGACAGCGGCAGCGCCGCGAGGATGGTCGCCGGGTGCAGGAAGCTCTTGAACAGCAGCACCAGCACGATGTAGATGCACAGCACGCCCGTCAGCATCGCCAGGCCGAAGCTTGCGAACAGCTCGCCCATCACCTCGGCGTCGCCCACCTCGGTCACCCGCACGCCGGGCGGAAGGTTCTTCACGCTGGGCAGCTCCTGCACCATGCGCGTGACGTCGCCCAGCGGCAGGCCCGACAGCTCGATCTCGAAATTGATATTGCGGGCCCGGTCGTAGCGGTCGATCACCGCCGGCCCGCCGCTGACCTCCAGCGTCGCCACCTGGCCGAGCATCACCGGCCCCTTGCTGCCCGGCACCGCGAGGCGCGACAGCAGGTCGAGGTCCTTGCGCGCGGCTTCGTCGAGCTTCACCACGATCGGCACCTGGCGCTGCGACAGGTTGAGCTTGGGCAGGGCCACGTCGTAGTCGCCCACGGTCGCGATGCGCAGCGTGTCGCCGATGGCCGTGCTCGTCACGCCCAGGTCGGCCGCGCGCGCGAAGTCCGGCCGCACCGCGATCTCGGGCCGGATCAGGCTCGCGCTCGACGCCACGCTGCCCAGGCCGCGGATGGTCCGCAGGTCCTTCTCGACCGCGAAGGCCGCCGTCTGCAGCGCCTGCGGGTCGTCGCCGGTGAGCACCAGCACGTACTTCTCGCCCGATCCGCCCAGGCCCACCTTGCTGCGCGCACCGGGCAGCTCGGTCAGCGCCGCGCGGATGCGGTTCTCGATCACCTGCTTGCGCGGCCGCTGGCCGCGCTCGGTCAGCTGGATGGTGAGCGTGGCCTTGCGCGCCTCGGCCGCGCCCTGGGGCGCGAACGGGTCGGAGCCGGCGCTGCCCGCGCCGATGGTGGTGTAGACGCTCTTGACGTCGGGCACCTTCATCACGAGTTGGCGCGCCATCTCGGCCGAGGCCTTGGACTGCGCGAGCGTCGAGCCCGGCGGCAGCTCGATGTAGACCTGCGTCTGCGAGTTGTCGTCGGGCGGGATGAAGCCGGTGGGCAGCAGCGGGATCAGCATCACCGAGCCGACGAAGAACAGCCCGGCCGCGATGCAGGTGATCCAGCGGTGCCTGAGGCACCACGACGCCCAGCGCAGGTACGTCGGCATCCAGAATGGCTCCTTGTGCCCGGTGACGATGGGCTTGAGCAGATAGGCCGCCATCATCGGGGTGAGCATCCGCGCCACCACCAGCGAAGCGAACACCGCCAGTGACGCCGTCCAGCCGAACTGCTTGAAGAACTTGCCGGCCACGCCGCTCATGAAGGCCGTCGGCAGGAACACCGCGATCAGCGTGAAGGTGGTGGCGATCACCGCCAGGCCGATCTCGTCGGCCGCTTCCATGGCCGCCTCGTAGGGGCTCTTGCCCATGCGCAGGTGGCGCACGATGTTCTCCACCTCCACGATCGCGTCGTCCACGAGGATGCCCACCACCAGCGACAGCGCCAGCAGCGTCACCACGTTGACCGAGAAGCCCAGCAGGTACATGCCGGTGAAGGCAGGGATGACCGACAGCGGCAGCGCCACCGCCGACACGAAGGTCGCGCGCCAGTCGCGCAGGAACAGCCACACCACCAGCACCGCCAGGATCGCGCCCTCGTAGAGCAGGTGCAGCGAGCCGTCGTACTCTTCCTCCACCGGCTTGACGAAGTTGAACGACTCGGTGATCTCGATGTCGGGCCGGGCCTGGCGCAGCTCGGCCAGCGCCGCCTGCACCGCAGCGCCGACCTCCACCTCGCTGGCGCCACGGCTGCGCGCCACCTCGAAGCCGACCACGGGCACGCCGTCGAGCAGCGCGGCGGCGCGGGGCTCGGCAATGCCGTCGGTCACCGTCGCGACCTGGTCGAGCCGGATGCGCCGGCCGTCATTGAGCGTAAGCTCCAGCGCGGCCAGCTCGCGGGCCGACTTCACCGTGGCCAGCGTGCGCACCGGCTGCTCGGCGCCGCCCAGGTCGGTGCGGCCGCCTGCGCTTTCGGTCTGCACCTGGCGCAGCTGGCGCGAGATCTCGGTGGCCGTTGCGCCCAGCGCCTGCAGCCGGGCCGGGTCGAGCGCCACGCCGATCTCGCGGCTCGCGCCGCCCACGCGGTTGACGGCGCCGACGCCGCGCACGGCCAGCAGCTTCTTGGCCACGTCGTTGTCCACGAACCAGGACAGCGCCTCGTCGTCCATGCGCGAGGATCGGATGGTGAAGGCCAGCACCGGCGAGCCGGCCAGGTCGACCTTGTTGACGATCGGGTCGCGCACGTCACCCGGCAGGTCGGCGCGCACGCGGGCCACGGCGGAGCGCACGTCGTCCACCGCTTCCTGCACCGGCTTTTCAAGGCGGAATTCGGCGGTGATGGTCACGCCGCCGTCCTGCACCTTGGTGTAGATGTGCTTGAGGCCCTGCAGCGTGGCGATGGAGTTCTCGATCTTGCGCGCGACGTCGGTTTCGAGCTGCGCCGGCGCGGCGCCGGGCAGCGATGCGGTGACGATCACCGTGGGCAGGTCCAGGTCCGGAAAGTTCTGCACCTTCATGGCCTGGAACGACAGCAGACCCGCGAAGGTCAGCAGCACGAACAGCATCAGGGCCGGGATCGGATTCTTGATCGACCAGGAGGAGACGTTCATCATGGCGGGCGTCCTGGCGGCTTACTTGCGGACGGCGGAGGCGGCGGGCGCCGGGCCGGCGGCGCCGGCGGCCACGATCTTCACCACGTCGCCGTCGTTGAGGAAGCCCGCGCCCTGCACCGCCACGCGCGCCTCGGGCTTGAGGCCCGACAGCACCTCGACCTGCTCGCCGATGCGCCGGCCGGTCTGCACCTTGGTCTGCGCCACGCGGTTGCCCTCGCCGATCGCGAACACGTAGTCGAAGCCATCGCGCACCACCACCGCTTGCTGCGGCACGGTGAGCGCGGCCGTGCTGCCCAGCTCGAACTCGCCGCGCGCGAACATGCCCGCCTTGGCCGGCATGCTGTTGCCGGGCGAGGCCGGCAGGTCCACGTACACCAGGGCCGAGCGGGTCTGGGGGTCGACCGTCGGCGCGATCTGCCGCACCCGGCCCTTGAGCTGCGCGCCGCTGGCGGCCGTCACCGTGGCGGTGGTGCCGGCCGTGATGCGCCCGAGCTCGGCCGAGGTCACCTCGGCGCGCCATTCGAGCCGGCCCTGGCGGATCATGCGGAACAGTTCGGTGCCGTTGCCCACCACGGCGCCCACCGTGGCCGAACGCGCCGAGATCACGCCTGCGTCGGGCGCGGTCACGCGCGTGTAGCGCTCGCGCAGCTGCTGCGCGGCCAGCGTGGCCCGGGCGGCGTCGGCGCGGGCCTTGGCCGTCTTCTCGGCGGTGAGGTACTGGTTGATCTGCACCGCGCTGAGCGCGCCGGTCTGCTGCAGCGTGCGGGCCCGTTCGGCATTGCCCGCCGCGTCGGCGGCCGTGGCCTCGGCCTCGGCCAGCGCGGCGCGCGCCTGGGCCAGGTCGGCCTGGGCGGCGTCGCCCGCGAAGGTGGCGAGCACCTGGCCCTTCTTGACCACGTCGCCGACGTTCACCCGCACCTCGGTCAGCCGCAGGCCGCTGGCCTCCGCGCCGACGATGGCTTCCTGCCAGGCGGTGATGGTGCCGTTGGCGGCCAGACGCACCGGCAGCCGGGTGGACAGCGGCTGCGCTGCCGTCACCGTGAGGGCCGGGCGCGGCGCATCGGGCTTCTTGTCGTCGGCCGCACGCGAGACGGTGCCCGCGAGCAGCAGGGCAGCAAGGGCCAGCGCCGTCGCGGCGGCGAGGGTGACGGGCTTGAGGGCAAAGGCTTGGTTCATGGTGGCGTGTCGCTCAGGGCGTGAAGGCGTGAAAGGGGGTGCGTCAACGGCCGGTGCGGCGAAGGATCAGTCGGGCCGGTGACGTCATGGGGACTTGGGTCGAGGGGCGGCGGGGACGGGTGGCGGGATGGGTGGGCGTGCGGGATGAACGTGCGGTTCGCATCCGGCTCACTGACGCGCGAGCGTGGAGGCCTCGGGCGTCCAGCCGCCACCCACCGCGCGGTACAGCGCGACCCAGGCGGCGATGCGCTCGCGCTGCAGGCCCAGCAGCCCGGTCTCGGCCGCCAGCAGCGTGCGGCGTGCATCTTCCAGTTCCACGAGGCTGGCCAGGCCGCTGCGGTAGCGCGCTTCGGTGGCGGCAAAGGAAGCGCGGTAGCCCTCGGTGGCCACCGCCGCATCGTCGCTGCGCGAACGCGTGCTGTCGAGGTTGACGAGGGCTTCCTCCACCTCGCGCACCGCCTGGCGGACCTTGCCCCGGTACTGGGCCGCGGCTTCATCGTAGCGGGCCTGCGCAGCATCGACGCCGGCCGCGCGGCGTCCGCCATCGAACAGCGGCACGGTCACGGCCAGCGGGCCGATCGACCAGGTGTCCAGGCTGGTGGTGGTGCCGCCGGCGCGTGCGCGCAGGGTGCCGACCGAGCCCGCCAGCGTCAGGCGCGGAAAGCGCTCGGCCTGGGCCGAGCCGACGTCGGCACTCGCGGCCGCGACCTCGCGTTCGGCATTGAAGACGTCCGGCCGCTGGGCCAGGGCCTGCGCCGGGATCTGGCTGATGGCAAAGGGCGAGGTGGCCGCGAAACCGGCCGACAGGACGGTGCTCGCCGGTGCGGCCGCCAGCTTCTGGCGCAGCGCCGGCTCGGCCAGGTCGGTGAGCTGCACGAGCGCCTTGATGTCGACGTCGCACAGCGCCCGCTGCTGCTTGAGGCGTGCCGCGCTGTCTGCGGCGCTGGCACGCGCCAGTGCGGCCTCGGCCGGCGCCTGGAAGCCGGCGCGCGCGGCAAGCTCGGCCAGCCGCGCGGTCTCGGCGCGCGACGCCGCGTCGCGCTGCGCCACGTCGAACTGCCGCTCGCAGGCGCGCTGGCTGTAGTACTGGTTGGCCACTTCGGCGGCAACGGAGACGCGGGCATCGTGCCAGAGGGCCTGCGCGCCTTCGAGGCGCGCCTGCGCCGCATCGCTCGCACCGCGCCGGGCGCCGAACAGGTCGACCTCCCAGCCGGCCTGCAGGCCGCCCTGCAGCGTGGTGGCCAGTGGCACGGCCGGCTGCGTCACACCCCGGCTGGCGTTCGCGCTCGCGTCCAGTGTCGGCAGCAGGGCGGCGCCGGCCGCGCGGCGGGTGGCGCGTGCCTGCTCCACGCGGGCGCGGGCGCCGGCGAGCGTGGGGCTGGCCTGCTGGGCGGCGTCGATCAGCTCGACCAGCAGCGGATCGCCCAGGCCCTGCCACCACTGCGACAGCTGCGTCACGGCGCCGCCGTGCGGCAGTGGCGCCTGCCACTGCGGCGGCGGCTCGGCGGCGACGCGGGAGGGGGGCGGCGTGATGGCGCAGGAGGCGAGCCAGGCGCAGGCGCAGCTCGCTGCGATCAGGCGGAAACTTCTCATGATGGCTTCTTTCTTCCCTGGGTGCGCTCCCGGTCGGAGCGCAGGACGGTGGCAGACCGCTTGCGCGACGGCGGCCGCGCGGACACGCAATTTAACACTGCGGCGTTGCTCCGCGTGTCAGCATGTTGCTGCGCCAAAGGTGCGCCACACGTGCGCCACAGGGGCGCCACAGGTGCGCAATCAGTGGCCGAAGACCGCGCGCCACAGCGCCAGCACCGCCTCGCGCTCGGCCGTCAGCTCATCGGGCGCCACCTGCGTCGGCGCCTCGTTGAGTCGGGCCTCGTGCTGCGCGCGGCGCAGCACCCGGTAGGCGTCCGCGGCCCCGGTGCCGACACCTGCGGGCAGCAGGCCGGCCGCCTCGGCGCGTTGCAGCAGCGCGATGTTGCCGACGTTGGCCACGAGTTCCGCGTGGCGGCCGGCGCAGGACAGCACCAGAAACTGCACCGCAAACTCCACGTCCACCATGCCGCCCGGGCTGTGCTTGACGTCGAACCGGTCGCCCTTGACGGGGTGGGCCGTGCGCACCTTCTCGCGCATGGCGACGATCTCGCCGCGCAGCGCCGCCACGTCGCGGGCCGCAGTGATCACCGCCTCGCGCACCGCATCGAAGCGGGCGCGCAGCGGTTCATGCCCGAGCACGAAGCGCGCCCGCGTCATGGCCTGGTGCTCCCAGGTCCAGGCGGTGTTGCTGCCGCGCTGCTGCTGGTAGCGGGCGTAGGACTCGAAGGTGGTGATCAGCAGACCCGAATTGCCGTTGGGCCGCAGGGCGGTGTCGATCTCGAACAGGTCGCCCTCGGCCGTCTTCACCGTCAGCCAGTTGATCAGCTTGCGCACGAACGCCGCGTAGGCTTCGGCGGCGCGCTCGTCCTCGTCCTCGTAGACGAACACGATGTCCAGGTCGCTGCCGTAGCCCAGTTCCTTGCCGCCGAGCTTGCCGTAGCCGATGATGCCGAACTGCGGCACCTCGCGGTGGCGCAGCTTCAGGCGCTGCCAGCACCAGTCGGCGGTGACGCGCAGCACGGCGTCGGCCAGCGCGCTCAGGTCGTCGGCGACCTGCTCCACGGTCAGCCGCCCCTCGACGTCGCGCGCCAGGGTGCGGAACAGTTCCGCATGATGGGCCCGGCGCAGCAGGTTGAGCAGGGCCTCGTCGTCATCCTCGCCGGTGGAGCGCAGCGCCGCACGCCGGGCGGCCAGCTCGCGCTCGAAGTCCGCCGCGACGAAGCGCTCGGCCACCATCGCATCGCTGGCCAGCTCGTCGATCACGCCGGGATGCTGCATCAGGTAGCGGGCCGGCCAGCGGGCCGCGCCCATCAGCCGCAGCAGCCGCTCGTGGACCGACGGCCGCTCCAGCAGCAGCGCCAGATAGCTTTCGCGCCGCAGCAGCGGCTCAATCCAGTCGGCCAGACGGACCGCCGCCTCCTCGGTGACGCGGCCGGTGCGCAGCCAGTCGCCCGTGCGCTGCACCAGGCGCAGCAGGCGGTTGCGCGCGTCCTCGCGCAGGGCCAGCACGCGCGGATGCTCGCGCCAGCGCAGCACCCGCTCGCGGAACTGCTCGGGCAGATCGGGCAGGAGCTGGTCCAGCTCCGGCGGTGTCGTGCGCGCGGCCCGCGGGCCGCCGCAGCCGGTGCATTCCTTCTGGCCGGCGCCGCGCAGCAGGGTGTCGAACTCCTGGGCGACGAACTCGCGGTGCGCGTCCAGCTCGCTCAGGAAGGGGCAGCAATTCGCAAACCCCATCGTGCGGGCGATCCAGGCGAGGTCGTCGTCGCCGGTGGGCAGCACATGCGTCTGCTGGTCGTCCAGGTACTGGATGCGGTGCTCGACGCGGCGCAGGAACTCATAGGCCCGCGCCAGCGCGTCGGCCGTGGCCTGCGGCATCAGGCCGGCCTGCGCCACGCGCTGCAGGGCTTCGAGCGTGGGGCGCTTGCGCAGCTCGGGGAACTGGCCGCCGCGCACCACCTGCAGCAGCTGCACGGTGAACTCGATCTCGCGGATGCCGCCGCGCGAGAGCTTCACGTCGTTGGCGCGCTCGGGTTTGCCGGCGCTGCGCTTGGTGGCATGGTCGCGGATCTGCTTGTGCAGCACGCGCAGCGAGTCGAAGACGTTGTAGTCGAGGTAGCGGCGGAACACGAAGGGCAGCACCGCGCCACGCAGGCCCTGCGCGTTGCCGCTGTCGATGCAGGCGCGCGGTGCGACGACCCGGCTCTTGAGCCAGGCAAAGCGCTCCCACTCGCGGCCCTGCACCTGGAAATACTCCTCCAGCGCGCCGAGCGACACCGCAGCCGGCCCGGAATTGCCGTTGGGCCGCAGCGCCAGGTCGACGCGGAACACGAAGCCATGCTCGGTGGTGTCGCCGATCAGCCCGAAGATCAGCTTGACGGCCTTGCCGAAATATTCGTGATTGGAGATGCGGCCCCGCCCGTTGCCGTCAGGCAGGCCGGCTGTCTCGCCGTCCTGGTCATAGACGTAGATGAGGTCGATGTCGCTCGATACATTGAGTTCGCGTGCGCCGAACTTGCCCATGCCCACCACCCACAGATGGGCTCGCTCGCCGCTGGCGGCCAGGGGCGCGCCGTGCAGCGCGTCCAGCTCCGCGAAGGTCTGCTGGCAGGCCACGTCGAGCGCGAACTCCGCCAGCTCGGTCACGGCCGTGGTCACCGTCGCAAGCGGGGCCTGCCGGTCGCAGTCCAGCGTGACAAGGCGCTCCATCACGAGCTGGCGCAGGATGCGCAGGGCGTCCGACGGGCTCTGGCCCTGGCCGCGCAGCGCCTCATAGACCGCCGCCATGGCGGACTTGCCCGGAGCCCCTTCGGCGAGCAAGGGCAACTGGCCGGCATAGCGGCGGCGCAGCCGCTGCACGAAGCGCGAGTAGCCTGCCAGATCGGTCTGCGCCGCGTCCGCGCCGGGGGGCGTCGGGTCCGGTCCCGTGCCTGCGCCGCCCGCCATGACGCCAGCCATGGCGCCAGCACCGTCGGTCGCCGGAAGGCTTAACAGAACTTCACCATTGCGCATCAATCCCACCTGGCCGCTGCCGGTCATAATTCCTGTCACAGCCCCCTGCCCAATGAACGACTCGCCGCCGTCCCCCAACCGACTGTTGAAGCTCTCGGCAACGGCCCTGCGGTGGTCGCTCAAACTCGTTCTTGCGGCGCTGGTTGTCTTTGCCGCCGCCTGGGGTGCGTTGCATGGCTGGATTGTGCCGCGAATCGGCGAATTTCGCCCGCAGCTGGAAGCGCAGGCCTCCCGGGCGCTGGGGGTACAGGTGCGCATCGGCGCCATCACCGCCCGCTCCGAAGGCCTCATCCCCTCCTTCGAGCTGAGCGACGTCGCGCTGCTGGACCCGCAGGGCCGCGAGGCGCTGCGCCTGCCGCGCGTGCTGGCCGCGCTGTCGCCGCGCTCGGCCTGGAACCTCGGCTTCGAGCAGCTCTATCTCGACAAGCCGGTGCTCGACGTGCGCCGGGCCGATGGCCGGATCTACGTGGCCGGCCTGGACCTCACGCGCGAAGGCGGCAACGACGGGCGCGCGGCCGACTGGTTCTTCTCGCAGCCGGAGTTCGTCATCCACCAGGGCACGGTGCGCTGGACCGACGAGATGCGCGGCGCGCCCGCCCTCACGCTCGACAAGGTGGATGTGGTGGTGCGCAACAGCACGCGGCGCCACCAGCTGCGGCTGGACGCCACGCCGCCGGCCGAATGGGGCGAGCGCTTCACCCTGCGCGGCCTGTTCCGCCAGCCCCTGTTGTCCACGCGCGATGGCCGCTGGCAGGACTGGGACGGACAGCTGTACGGCGAGTTTCCAAGGCTGGACGTGTCGCAGGTGCGCCGCTACATCGACACGGGGGTCGACGTCGCCGAAGGCCATGGGGCGGTGCGCCTCTGGGCCGACGTTGCCAAGGGCCGCATCCTCGGGGGCACGGCCGACCTCGCGCTGGACGGCGTCACGGTGACGCTCGGGCCGCAGCTGCAGCCGCTGGCGCTGCAGTCGGTGCAGGGGCGGCTGGGCGGCAAGCTGCTGGTCGACGGCTTCGAGTTCTCGTCGCAGGGCCTGCAGTTCAGCACCCGCGAGGGCCAGCAGTGGCCCGGCGGCAATGTCTTCGTCGCCTGGCGCCAGGGCGGGGGCAATCTGCCGAGCCAGGGCGAAGTCAAGGCCGACCGGCTCGATCTGGCCGCGCTGTCGCAGATCGCCCACCGCCTGCCGCTGGCCACGGCGACGCACGCGGCGCTGACCGCCTATGCGCCGCGCGGCCAGGTCGAGTCGCTGCAGGTCAGCTGGCGCGGCGAGACGGGCGCCTTGCAGCAGTACAAGGCCCGGGGCCGCGTCACGCAGCTGGAGGTCGCGGCGCGCCATGCCGGCCTGCGCACCGACGTCAACCCGCCGCGCGAGGCCGTCGGCACGCCGGGCGTTCGCGGCGCGAACCTGGACTTCGACCTCACCCAGGCCGGCGGAACCGCGCGCCTGGCCGTGCGCGACGGCGCGCTGGAGTTCCCGGGCGTGTTCGAGGATCCGGTCATCCCGCTCGCGCAGGCCGACGCCGAGTTCAAGTGGAAGATCGACGGCGATCGCATCAGCGTCGACCTGCCGGCCCTGCAGTTCTCGAACGCCGACGCGACCGGCGAGGCACGCGCCACCTGGCACACCGGCGAGCCCGGCGGGCGCGGCCGCTTCCCGGGCGTGCTCGACCTGCATGCCAGCATGAGCCGGGCCAATGGCACGCGTGTGTGGCGCTACCTGCCGGCCAGCATCCCGAAGGCCACGCGCGAGTACGTGCGCAATGCGGTGCTCAAGGGCGACGCGACCGGCGCGAAGTTCCGCATCCGCGGGGACCTGCATGACGTGCCCTTCGCCGATCCGAAGCTCGGCGAGTTCCGGATCTCGGCCAACGTGAGCGACGTCACCCTGGCCTATGTGCCGCGCAGCCTGCAGCCGCGCGAGGCCCGCGAGTGGCCGCAGCTGCAGCAGCTGTCGGGCGAGCTGGTGTTCGAGCGCCAGGGCATGCGCGTCAACGGCGCACGCTCGCGCGTGGCCGGCGTGCCGGGGCTGGAGTTCCAGCGGATCGAGGCGGAGATTCCGGAACTGGCGCATACCGTCGTGAATGTGCGCGCCGACGGCCGTGGTCCGCTGGCCGAAACCCTGGCCGGCGTCATGGGCTCGCCGCTCGGAGCCCTCGCCGGCCCCGCGCTCGAGAAAGCCACCGCCACCGGCAATGCCGACTACCAGTTGCAGCTGAGCCTGCCGGTGGCGACCATCGACCGCTCGCGCGTGCAGGGCAGCATCACGCTGGCCGGCAACGACGTGCAGCTCACACCGGCCACGCCGGTGCTCGGCCGCGCGCGCGGCGTCGTCACCTTCTCCGAAAGCGGTTTCGGTGTCATCGGCGGGCAGGCGCGCATGCTGGGCGGCGACCTGCGCCTCGAGGGCGGCACGCGCATCGTCCCCGGCACCACCGGCGAAGTGGCCACGGTGCTGCGCGCGCAGGGCAGCGTCTCGGCCGACGGCCTGCGCCAGGCGCGCGAGCTGGGCTTCATCGCCCGGGTGGCGCAGAACATGGCGGGCTCGACCAGCTACTCGGCCGTGCTCGGCGTGCGCCGTGGGGTGCCTGAACTCATGGTCACCAGCAACCTGCAGGGCATGGCGCTGAACCTGCCCGCGCCGTTCAACAAGAGCGCCGACGCGGTGCTGCCGCTGCGCTTCGAGAACACGCTGATCCGCGACTCGCTGGCGGCCGGGCCGGGCGGGGCCGCCGCGCGCCTGCAGGACCGTCTGGTGGTCGAGCTGGGGCGGCTGGCCTCCATCAGCTATGTGCGCGACATTTCCGGGCCCGAGGCGCGGGTGCTGCGTGGCGGCATCGGCGTCGGCCTGCAGGCGGGCGAGGCGGCCGAGCCCACCGAGGAGGGCGTCGTGGCCAACATCAATCTGGGCCAGCTCAACGTGGACCAGTGGGAAGACCTGCTTTCGGGGGCGGCCGGCACCAGCATCTCGGGCGCCGAGCGTGCCGGTGCACCCGCGCCCGCCACGGCGGGCGGCAGCGCCGCGCTGACCTACCTGCCCACCTCGCTGGCCATCCGCGCGCGCGAGCTGATGGTGGAGGGGCGGACCCTGCACAACGTGGTGGTCGGCGGCTCGCGCGAGGGCCTGACCTGGCGCGCCAACATCGACGCGACCGAACTCAACGGCTATCTCGAATACCGCCAGCCGTCCGGCGCAGGGGCGGGCCGCGTCTTCGCCCGGCTGGCCCGTCTGACGATCGCGCCCGGATCGGCCACCGACGTCGAGGCGATCCTCAACGAGCAGCCGGCCAGCATTCCCGCGCTGGACATCGTGGTCGACGACCTGGAGCTGCGCGGGCGCCGGCTCGGCCGGGTCGAGATCGACGCCGTCAACCGTGGCCCGGGCACCGTCGTGCGCGAAGGCGGCGTGCGCGAGTGGCGGCTGAACAAGCTCAACATCATCACGCCCGAGGCGGTGTTCAGCGCCACCGGCAACTGGGCGGCCATCAACGCCCAGGCAGTGCCGCCCGGCGGGCCCCGGCCGGCGCGCGTGCCCAATGAACGGCGCCGCACGGTCATGAACTTCAAGCTCGACATCGGCGACTCGGGCGCGCTGCTGGCGCGCTTTGGCATGAAGGACGTGATCCGCCGTGGCAAGGGCCGCATGGAAGGGCAGGTGGCCTGGGTCGGCTCGCCGCTCACGCTCGACTACCCGAGCCTGTACGGCAGCTTCAACGTCAACGTCGAGTCCGGCCAGTTCCTCAAGGCCGATCCGGGCCTGGCCAAGCTGCTCGGCGTGCTGAGCCTGCAGTCGCTGCCGCGCCGGCTGGCGCTCGATTTCCGCGACGTGTTCAGCGAGGGCTTCGCTTTCGACTTCGTGCGCGGCGACGTCACCATCGAAGAGGGGGTGGCCGCCACCAACAACCTGCAGATGAAGGGCGTCAATGCCGCCGTGCTGATGGAAGGCAAGGCCGACATCGCACGCGAGACGCAGGACATCAAGGTCGTGGTCGTGCCCGAGATCAACGCCGGCACGGCCTCGCTCGTCGCGACCGTCATCAACCCGGCCGTGGGGCTCGGCACTTTTCTTGCGCAGTATTTCCTGCGCCGCCCGCTCATCGACGCGACCACGCAGGAGTTCCAGATCGACGGCACCTGGGCCGACCCGCGCATCACCAAGCTCACGCGCAAGCCGCCGTCCGCCCCCGCACCCGCACCCGAAGCCAAGCCAGGAGCACGCCCATGAAAGTCGCCGGCCTCCAGATGGTCTCCACGCCCACGCTGCAAACCAACCTGGACGCGGCAAGGCGCCTGCTGGAGCAGGCCGCCGAGGCCGGCGCGGAGCTGGCCGTGCTGCCCGAATACTTCTGCCTGCTCGGCCGCCGCGAGAGCGACAAGATCGCGCTGCGAGAGCCCTTTGGCGACGGCCCGATCCAGCGCGCGCTGGCCGCGAGCGCGCGCGAGCTGGGGCTGTGGATCGTCGGCGGCACGGTGCCGCTGGTGGCGGACGACGAGGCCCGCGTGCGCAACACCAGCCTCGCGTTCTCGCCGGCGGGCGACTGCGTGGCCCGCTACGACAAGATCCACCTGTTCCGCTTCGACAACGGCGCCGAGCGCTTCGACGAGGCACGCACCATCGAGGCGGGTGGCGCGCCCGCGCGCTTTGACATTCCCTCGCGCGACGGCCACACCTGGCGGGTCGGCCTGAGCGTGTGCTACGACCTGCGGTTCCCCGAGCTCTACCGGCTGCATGCCGCAGCCGGCTGCGACCTGCTGCTGGTGCCCAGTGCCTTCACCCACACCACCGGGCAGGCGCACTGGGAGGTGCTGCTGCGCGCCCGCGCCATCGAGAACCTGGCCTGGGTGCTCGCACCCGCTCAGGGCGGCCTCCACGAGAACGGGCGCCGCACCTGGGGCCACACCCTGCTGGCCGACCCCTGGGGGCAGGTCGTGGCCGTGCTGCCCGAGGGCGAGGGGGTGTTGGCCGGCGAGGTCACCACCGCCGCGCTGGCCGACGCGCGCACGCGCCTGCCGGCGCTGCAGCACCGGGTTCTGTGAGTCCGGGTGTGAACGCTCTGGTCAGCGCCCCGGTCAGCGGCACGGCGGCCCGTCGTCTGGGCCTGCGCCTATGGCGCCGCATCCAGCGCTACTGGCACCGCTGGGCCCTGTGGATCGTGCTCGTCCTGCTGGTGGGCTCGGTGCTCGTCACGCTGGTCTGGCTGGCTGGCCGCTACGAGGCCAGCCAGGTGCAGGACCGGCTCGACCGGGACAACGCCGACGCGGTCAGCGACATCCGCGCCGCGCTCCTGCGCAACGTGCAGAGCCTGCAGGCTCTGCACGCTGGCGGCGGAGCGACCGCCACCTGGACAGCCGGCGCGAGTGCGCAGCTGTTCCTGCACCGGGAGTGGGTGCGCCTGGAGTGGCGCGATCCCGACTTCAGCCTGCGGGCCCAGGCGGACTCGCCGTTTCGCTCGCCGGTGTTCGACCGCATGGGGCGGGACAACGCGCAGTCGGACCTGCAACTGGCCTGCGCCGCAGCGCGGCGCCTGAGCGGGGCGGCGTATTCACGCAGCTACTTCGTGCCCCAGTACGACGGACTGGGCCTGGAGGTGATGGACATGTGTCTGCCGATCACGGCGGCCGGCCGCCTGCTCGGCTACTACGTGGCGACCTACTCGCTGCAGGAGATCCTTGCCAGCCTCGTGGGCAAGCAGCTCACGCGCAGCCAGGAAGTCTCGTTCACCGAGGCCGACGGCACGCGGCTGGCACTGCACGGCCTGGCGCGCCGCAGCACGCGCGTCTTCACCTCGCAGCAGCTGCTGGATCTGCCGGGCGTGACCTTCGTGGTGCGCATGGACAGCTGGCGTTCCGAGCCCGACATCTTTCCCAACGTGCTGACCGCGCTCGTCACCGGCATGTCGATCGCGCTCGTGTCGGTCATGGTGATGCTGGGCAAGGACATGCGCCGGCGCCTGAAGGCCGAGCGCGATCTCGCCGACGCGCTCGCCTTCCGCAAGGCGATGGAGGACTCGCTCGTCACCGGCCTGCGCGCGCGCGACCTGCAGGGCCGCATCACCTACGTCAACCCGGCTTTCTGCGAGATGGTCGGCTTCAGCGCCGAGGAACTGCTGGGCCACAGCGTGCCCGCACCGTACTGGCCGCCCGAGCTGGCCGACGAGTACCAGAAGCGCCAGGAGGTGCGCCTCGCAGGCCAGCACGCGCCGCCGCGCGAGGGCTACGAGTCGGTCTTCATGCGCAAGGACGGCTCGCGCTTTCCGGTGCTCATCATCGAGGCGCCGCTCATCAACGCCCAGGGACTGCAGACCGGCTGGATGAGCGCCTTCCTCGACATGAGCGAGCAGCGGCGGGTCGAGGAGCTGTCGCGCGCCAGCCAGGAGCGTCTGCAGGCCACGGCGCGTCTGGCCACGGTGGGCGAGATGGCCTCGCTGCTCAGCCACGAGCTCAACCAGCCGCTGGCGGCTATCGCCAGCTATGCCACGGGCTCGATCAACCTGCTGCGCACCCGGCCCGAGCCCACGCCGCAGCGGCGGCTCGACGCCGAGTCGGTGGAAGACCTGGAACTGGCCATGCGGCGCATCGCCGAGCAGGCCGAGCGGGCCGGCAAGGTCATCAAGAGCGTGCATGACTTCGTGCGCCGGCGCGACCAGGCGCGTGAGCCCGTCACCGCGCAGGCGTTGCTGGACGCGATCATGCCGCTGGTGAGCCTGCAGGCGCGCAAGCTGCGCGTGCAGATCCAGACCCGCGTGGAAGACCGGCTCCCGCCCGTGCTGTGCGACCGCACCATGGTCGAGCAGGTGCTGCTCAACCTCGCCCGCAACGCCATGCAGGCGGTGGCCTCCGACACCGAGGCCAGCGGCCCGGGTGACCGGGTGGTGATCCTGCAGGTGCGGCACATCCCGGGCAACGAGCGCACCGCGCATTCGGCCGGCTGGATCGAGTTCGCCGTCACCGACCGGGGCCCCGGCATTGCCGAGGACGTGGCGCGGCAGCTGTTCACGCCCTTCTTCACCACCAAGATCGAGGGCATGGGCCTGGGCCTGAGCCTGTGCCGCACCGTGGTCGAGCAGCATGGCGGCTTTCTGGGGTTCGAGCCGAATACGCCGCGCGGCACGATCTTCCGGTTCACCCTGCCTGTGGTGTCGCGCCCCGAAGTGCACTAGAGTTTCCACCGGTTCCCTGCTTTTTCTCCACCGCACCCGACCATGCAGCCTTCTCTTGACGCCACCGTCTTCATCGTCGACGACGACGCCAGCGTGCGCGAGGCCCTGGCCTGGCTGCTGCGCTCGCGGCGGCTGTACAGCGAGATGCACGACAGCGGCGAGGCCTTCGAGCGCATGCTCGATGCGGGCTACAGTTTCTCGCAGCCCTGCTGCCTGCTGCTGGACGTGCGCATGCCCGGCATGAGCGGGCTGGCGCTGTTCGACAAGCTGATCGACCGCAGGCTGATCCAGGCCATGCCGGTCATCTTTCTCACGGGCCATGCCGACGTGCCCACGGCCGTCGACGCGGTCAAGCGAGGTGCCTTCGACTTCTGCGAAAAGCCGTTCTCAGACAACGCGCTGGTCGACCGGGTCGAGCAGGCCCTCAAGCTGTCGGCCGTGCACCTGGACGGCGTGCGCCAGCGCACCGGGGTGACCCAGCGCCTGACCGAACTCACTGACCGCGAGCGCGACGTGATGCGCCTGGTCGTCGAGGGCCTGCCCAACAAGCTGATCGCCGATCAGTTGGACATCAGCGTGCGCACGGTCGAGGTCCACCGCGCCCGCGTGTTCGACAAGATGGACGTCAAGTCCGCCGTGGAGCTGGCCAACCTGCTGCGCGGGGTGTAGGCAGTCGCCTGCCGCCGTGTTGCGCGGCGGTCTCATACCTTGGTATCGAAGCAGGCTGCGAACGGGTCGGGTGGCCCGTCTTTCACGCCGCCGTCATGGTCGGCACCGAGCCTGTGGGCTGGCGCTTGCGCGTGCGGTGCGCGCGGGTGGGCCAGGAAGTTCTTGCCATGGTGTCCCCCTCCTTACCTCTCATTTCGCCCTCGGGCCGACGTCCCGGAGGGCCTGGTTTGCCCCATCCGTCAGCAGTGTCCGGTACCGGCCTGCCTGAAGGCACCGGCGCTGCGACCGATCCTCTGACCGACGAGGGCGCGCGCATTCTGGAGGAAGGGAACTTGCTGTGCGCGCAGACGGGTCTTGGCACCGGCATGACGGTGGTTTCGGGCAGCGGGCTGATGCCGCCGCTGCGTCGGCCCCAGCCCTCCAGCCATTGCGAAACCGTCTGGACCGCGCTGAAGGTCGGCAGTTGCAAGATGGTGGGACAGGTGCTGTCCGCCGGCGCAGGCGAGCTTGTCGCCTCCGGCGTGCGCATCGGCTTCAATGCGCTCATTGTCCTGCCGGGCGGCGGGGGCGCGATCGCGGCGGTCGTTGTCGGTGGCACGGTGGTGGCGGTGACGGGCTACTTCATCGGCAAGCGAGCGGCCGAGTTGCTGCAGGGCGCCTGCGGGTCGTCAGGCTGCTGGACGACGAGGTCCCTGACACTGCTTCCCATCGTGGTGCCCCTGGCGACGGCCTTGAGCTCGGGCTTGACGCAGGGGGCGGTGCGGGCCGCCGCGCGTTCGCTGGCCGAGACGCTGTGCCGACGCATTGCCAGCAGTGTGCGGGACACGTTCAACGAGTTCGGGCGAGGTGTCCTGCCCGACACCAGGTTCGTGGATGGCGATGGGGTGGACATCGAGGCTCGGGACATGAAGAAGCGGGGCGCGCTTTTGCAGGCTCTTCCGAACATGGGGGTTGCAGTTGCCGGACAGTTTCTGTTCCCGGTCGAGCTGGACGGGGCGACCGGTTACGCCCTGCCCGTGGATGAATGGGTGCGGGCCTCACCCACGGCCCAGTTCCGCAGCGGACTCGGCGGCATGGCGGCGTCCGCGTTCGTCAAGGGGGGCTTCGCGCTCGGAATCGAAGTGGGCAACGGCTTGTCCGCGTCGCTGTCGGGCGGAGGTCTGCGCCAGGTGGAGGGCAAGGGGCTGGAGGCGCTGAGCGAGAACCTGCGTGACCCTCGGAGCACCTGGGGCCGGGTGAAGGACCACAGTGCCATGCGCATGTTCATGCAGACCTTCTCCGGCGACATGATCGGGCCCCTCCCCAAGTCGCCAGGCGCCTTGATCGGGGCCAGCGTGCTGCAGGCCGCAGGCGAGAGCCGGGGATATGTCGTCAGTGCCGGGCGGCAGCCGCCGCCCGAGCGCCCCAAGCTCATCGTCGAAGAGGTGGAGTTCGGTGACTTGAGGGAAATCGCGGCGGAAGATTTCAACGCCCTGCCGTCTTTGGAGCGGCGGGAAGCTCCCACCGCTGGCACGGAATCTGAGTTCCTCGAAGACAAAGGCCAGACGGCGGTGATCGTCCATGAGGCGTTATCGGAGGGGCAGACCGAGGACGACGGCCAGAGCCAGCAGCTCCCCGTCGTCAGCGAAGAGCCGCCACCGATCTGACGGTGGCTTCAGCGGTCCGAGCGAGTCGTCGCTGCCTCGGGCGCCGTGCCCGATGCGGCTTTCGATCCGGCCTCCGGTGCCGCAGGCGCAGACGCTTCGCCGCTCTCCGGCGCCTCGGGCTGGGTCAGCTCTCCGCCCTTGCGTCCCGAAAACATCGTCCACCACACGATGAACACCAGCAGGACGAGGGCGCCGAGCGCTTCAAGCAAAATCAGGCTCATGAAACGTTTCCTGTGGCAGTTGGCCGGAGTGGCCATTGTAGGAATGCTGGCTTCCTGCGCGAGCGCGCCGCCGCAAGGCCCCGCGCCGGCTGAGCCTTCCGCGCCGGCCGCGACGCTGCCTGCGCCCGCTCCTGCGCCCGTGCCCTTGGCCGATCTGCCGGCCGACACCGCACCGCTGCCGGCGCCAATGCAGCAGGCCCGCAGCCGCTGGACGGCCGTGCGCTGGGCCGAGCTGCCGGGCTTTGCCGATGACAACCTGTTCGAAGCCTGGAACGCCTGGCTCAAGAGCTGCGAGCGGCCCGGCCCGGTGTTCGCACCGCTGTGCGGCGAGGTGCGGCGCCTGTCGATCGGCACGGCGCTCGAGCAGCGCCAGTGGATGATGCAGCGCCTGCAGCCCTGGCGCGTCGAGCCGCTGCAGGGATCGAGCGAGGGCCTTCTCACGGGCTACTACGAGCCGCTGCTGGACGCCACGCGCCAGCCCACGGCCACGCAGCGCGTGCCGCTGTACCAGACGCCGGCCGGCCTGGGCGCGCGCCGCCCCTGGTACAGCCGCCAGGAGATCGACACCCTGCCCGAGGCGCGCGCCGCGCTGCGTGGCCGCGAGATCGCCTGGCTGGCCGACCCGCTGGACGCGCTCGTGCTGCAGATCCAGGGCTCGGGCCGGCTGCGCATCACCGAGCCCGACGGCAGCCAGCGCATCGTGCGGCTGTCCTTTGCCGGCACCAACGATCAGCCCTACCGCAGCGTCGGCAGCTGGCTGCTCGCGCAAGGCGCGCTGCGCGATGCGTCCTGGCCGGGCATCAAGGCCTGGGCCGTGCAGAATCCGCAGCGTGTGCAGGAGATGCTCTGGAGCAATCCGCGCATGGTGTTCTTCCGGGAGGAGACGCTGAGCGAGCTCAATGCGGCCTTCGGTCCGCGTGGTGCGCAGGGGGTGGCGCTCACGCCCGGCCGCTCGATCGCGGTGGACCCGGGCAGCATTCCGTATGGCACGCCGGTGTGGCTGGCCTCCAGCGGGCCGGTCACGCAGCTGCAGCGCCTCGTGATCGCGCAGGACACGGGCAGCGCGATCACCGGCGCGGTGCGTGCCGACTATTTCGCCGGCACCGGCGATCAGGCGGCTGAACTGGCCGGGCGCCTGAAGCAGCCCTTGCGCCTGTGGGTGCTGTGGCCGAAATGAGAGCGCCGGTGACGCGCCTGCCCAGCATCGCCATGCGGCGGCCGGTGCGATGGGCGATCCACGTCATTCCGAGGAGCAAGCATGAAGCATCCTGATTCCCCCACCCTCCGCGCCGGTCTTGCGAGCCTGGCGACCGCCTGGGCCCTGGCCGGCTGCGCGGGCCTCGGCGCGCCGCAGGCCCTGCCGCAGTACCGCTGCGAGCACGGCATCGGCTTCACGGCCAAGTTCGTCGACGACTCGGTGGTGCTCGACTCCTCGCGCGGCTACGAGGTGCTCTACCGTGACGCCGGTGGCCTCACGCCGGCACAACAGGTCTTCAGCAATCCGCGCATGCGCGCCGAGTTCGGCCTCGGTGCGAGCGGCCGCGAGGCCATCCTGCGCTACCCGCTGCTGCCGCTGGTGGCGCGCTGCGTGCGCGACTGATCCGGCGCGACGAAACGGGCGCGGCGGATCGGACGGACCGGCGCGCCTCGCGCAGACGGGCGCCGGGGTCGTGGCGCCGGCTTCATCGCGCTGTCATCGGGCCATCATGGTGCTGTCATGGACGCTGCCTACGCTTGCGGGCATCCCGACGATACGCACAGAAAGGCAGTCCCGCGATGAACGCTTCCACTTCCAAAGAATCCCTGGCCCTGCAGGCCTCCGCCCATGACGCGGAAGACTGCAACACCAGCAGCAACCCCTCCATCAGCGACGTGATCGACGCCCGCATGAGCCGGCGCGGCCTGCTGCGCGCCGGCTTCGGCACCGCTGGCGGTGCGCTGCTGGGCAGCTTTGCACTGTCGGCCTGCGGCGGCGGCGACGATGCCGTGGCCGCTGCACCCGCGCCCGCACCGGCAGCGCCGACCGAGGTGTCCCTGGGCTTCACGCCCGTGGCCAAGAGCCTGGCCGATGCCGTGAGCGTGCCGGCCGGCTACACCGCCACCGTGCTGTATGCGCTGGGCGACCCGCTGACTGCAGGCACGCCGGCCTATGCCAATGACGGCACCGACACAGGTTTTGACAACCGTGCCGGCGACCACCACGACGGCATGGAGTACTTCGGCCTGAACGCGGCCGGCACCGCGCGCGATCCGGGCGGCTCCACGCGCGGCCTGCTGGCCATGAACCATGAGGCCACCAGTCAGTTCAGCGGCGAGATCGCCTCGGTCTACCTGCACGCCGATGGCGGCACCAACACCCTGCCGCGCCCGGCCGCCGAGATCGACAAGGAAATTCCGATCCACGGCCTGTCGGTCATCGAAATCCGCAAGAACGCCAGCTCCGGCAAGTTCGAATACGACAAGGCTTCCAGCTACAACCGCCGCGTCACGCCGCTCACGCCGGTGCAGCTGTCGGGCCCGGTGCGCGGCAATGCGCTGGTGCGCACGGCCTACTCGGCCACCGGCAACGATGCGCGCGGCACCATCAACAACTGCGGCACCGGCTACACGCCCTGGGGTACGTTTCTGTCAGGCGAGGAGAACTGGGCCGGCTACTTCACCCGTGGCGCGGCCGACGACGCTGCGCGTGGCGGCGCCGCAGCCAGCAGCGTGATCTCGCTCAAGCGCTACGGCCGCAACCAGGGTGCGGCCAGCCGCCACGGCTGGGAGACCGGCGGCAGTGCCGACAAGTACGCGCGCTGGGACATCAGCGTCAAGGCGGCCGACGCCACCGGCGACTACCGCAACGAGCTCAACACGTTCGGCTACATCGTCGAGATGGACCCGTACGACCAGAGCGTGGCCATCAAGAAGCGCACCGCGCTCGGCCGCTTCGCGCACGAGAGCGCGTCGTTCGGCCTCGTGAAGCCCGGCAAGCCGCTGGCCGTCTACATGGGCGACGACTCGCGCGGCGAGTACATGTACAAGTTCGTCTCCACGGCTGCCTGGGCCGAAGCCGATGCCAGTCCCGCCAGCCGCATCGCCACCGGCGACAAGTACCTCGACAGCGGCAAGCTGTACGTGGCCAAGTTCGCCGCCGACGGCACTGGCCAGTGGATCGAGCTGAGCATCGCCAATGGCGCGATCAGCGGCTACGCGGGCTACACCTTCGCCGACCAGGCCGACGTGCTCGTCAACGCGCGCCTGGCGGCCGACGCCGTCGGCGCCACCAAGATGGATCGCCCCGAGTGGTGCGCCGTTCATCCCAGGACGGGCGAGATCTACTACACCCTCACCAACAACAGCAACCGCAAGGTCGAGCCCTCGGGCGGCTCGCAGTTCGCGCTCGACGCGGCCAACCCGCGCGCCTACAGCGACTCGTATGGCGGCGGCGCCGCCGGCTCGCCGGGCAACATCAACGGCCACATCATCCGGCTGAAGGAAAACGCGGGCGAGTCTGCGGCCACCGCCTTCACCTGGGACGTCTACCTCTTCGGCGCGCAGTCGGACGCCGATCCCGCGAAGATCAACCTGTCGGCGCTCACGGCCGACCAGGACTTCTCGTCACCCGACGGCCTGTGGTTCAGCCAGAAGACCGGCCTGTGCTTCATCCAGACCGACGACGGCGCCTACACCGACGTCACCAACTGCATGATGCTCATCGCCAAGCCCGGCACGGTGGGCGACGGCAGCACCGCCACGCTCAACTACACCAAGGCCGACACCACGACGCTGAGCGTCACCACCCGCGTCGGCAAGAAGCCCGGCAGCGACACGCTGCGCCGCTTCCTGGTCGGCCCGAAGGACTGCGAGATCACCGGCTGCACCGAGACGCCGGACGGCAAGGCGCTGTTCGTCAACATCCAGCATCCGGGCGAGACCCAGCCCAAGGCCACCATCGGCACGCCGGCCAGCTACCTGAGCCACTGGCCCGGCAACACCGGCTACGGCGCCGGCGGCAGCAACGCCCGCCCGCGCTCGGCCACCATCGTGATCACCAAGAATGACGGCGGGCTGATCGGCAGCTGAGCTCCCGAAGGAGCAAGGCGCGATCCGCCGCCGCACGTCGGCCAGAACAAGAAGGACCTGCGTTTCTTCCGGTCCAGCCGGTTGCCCGGCCCCCTGGTGGGGGCCGGGCTTTGTTTTTCTGGCGGGCGCCGAGGTCGCAGGCTCTCCTGACCTTGGGTCGCACCCTGGCTATGGCGGAAGCGCAACCCCGGCTTCAGATAGCATTTTTTCAAGCCCATGCAGCCACGCAGCGAGGTCTCGATTGACGATCCGCAGAAGGGATCCCAAACCCACGCGACTCACGTCGGGCAATGTGGCGGCTTGGCCCGTGGCGACCATCGGGTCGACCAATTCTTGAAGCAAATCCGACGCTTGCAAAACGTCTCGCAGGGCGAGGACCTTGTCGAGCAGTGATTCGGCAAAGTCTTGCGGGACGGTGGGCGTTGCAGCGAAGCCATCGGCAGGATGGGATGGTTTTGGCGACATGCAGAACCTTCGGAGATAGTTCGTCGGAATATCGCAGATGTCACGATTAGTGCGTGGCCGAATAGGGTTCGAAATCGCACATTCGATGCATGAGAAAAGCAAGTCTTCGAGTGCAGTTCGGTATCAGGCTTCGCGAATTGCGTGAGAGGACCGGGTTGTCTCAAGAGGCGTTTGCAGACAAGTGCGGGTATGCGCGGTCCTACATGAGTCGTCTGGAACGTGGACAGGGGAACCCATCGCTGGATGCGATTGAAGTGTTGGCGGCGGCGCTGAAGGTGCCTGTCAGCGCGATGTTTGAGATCAAGTGAGAACTCAGGTCGAACGTTGTCAGCTCAGTCCGTGCCGAGGGTCGGCTGCAAATTGCAGATCCGGCTGGTGCCCCAGAAGTCCTGATCGACGTGCGCGGGCGAGCGCCTGAACCGGAACGGCCGTCGCTCGGCGCGCCGGCTTGCGTTCTTCAAGGTTTCTGGACGGCCCACGGCAACACTCCGGGCGTTCAAATGGACGGTGCTGCGAGAATCTATATCGCCTCGTGAGGGGCCGCTTGGCCCTCACCGCCCCACCACAAACCGCGTCACCACCGGCGGCGATTCCCCCACGTGGAAGGCCAGCTTTCGGTCGCGCAGCGCCACGTCGGAGGCGGTGACGCGGTCGAAGCGGCGCAGGTGTTCGGTCCAGGACTCGTCGGTGATCTGCTCGACGTAGTGGCCCGGGTCGCCGATGTCGCGGTGCAGGTGCCAGTGCAGCGCACCCTGGCGCAGGCGGCTGCGGCGGCTTTCCTGCATGACGGCCTCGAACTCCGCCGCGCGCGCCGGGTCGATGCGGTAGTCGATCGTGACCACCACGTGGCCGGCGTCGCGGTCGACGCTGGCCACCGGCGCAGCGAAGGCGCGCGAGGGGCTGAGGTCTTCCTCCAGCTCATGGTCCTTGAAGACGTGCATCGCGGCCATCATGGCCAGCGAGCCGACCACGGCCGCCACGCCCAGGCTGTAGTGCACGTTGGTCCAGGTCGCCACCTGGCCCCACACGGCCGCGCCGATGGCGCTCGCACCCATGATGGCCATCTGGTAGGTCGACATGCCGCGCGCGCGGACCCAGTCGGGCAGCGCGAGCTGGGCCGACACGCTCAGCGAATTGGCGGCGGTGAGCCAGGCCGCGCCGCCCACCAGCATGGCCGGCACCGCGACCCACAGGTTGGGCGCCACGGCCATCACGGCGGTGGAGCCGGCCTGCACGAGCGTGGCGCGCAGCACCAGCGCATCGCGCGACATGGCGCGGCGCAGCCGCGGCAGCAGCATGGCCACTGCGATCGCGCCGGCGCCCATCGAGGCGAGCAGCACGGTGTAGGTGCCGGCGCCGCCGGAGTCGAGGTCGCGCGCCACCAGCGGCAGCAGGGCCAGCACGGCGGTGGACTGGAGAAAGAACATCGACACGCGCACCAGCACCGCCTTCATGCGGTCGGACTGGCCAACGAACTGCAGGCCCACGCGCATGGCGCTGAAGAAGGGCTCGCGGCCGAGCGGGCTGGGCTTGTGCTCGCGCTGCCAGCGCAGCACGATCACGCCGGCGATCACCGACAGCACCGCGTTGATCACGAACACCCAGACCGGGCCGGCACTGGCGATCAGCGCGCCGGCCACCAGCGGCCCGATGATGCGCGAGGCGTTCATCGACACGCCATTGAGCGCCAGCGCCTGCGGCATGTGTTCGCGCGGGACCAGCTCGGGCACGATGGCCGAGAACACCGGCCAGCGCATCGCCAGGCCGATGCCGTTGGCGAAGGTGAGCAGCAGCAGCAGCGGCGCCGACAGCATGCCGGTGGCGATGGTGAGGCACAGCAGCACGGCGGTCACGGCCATCCACACCTGCGTGAGCATGAGCAGCCGCTTGCGGTCCACGATGTCGGCCAGCGCGCCGCTGGGCAGGCCGAGCAGGAAGACGGGCAGGGTGGAGGCGGTCTGCACCAGCGCCACGAGAATGGGCTTGGTGGTCAGCGTGGTCATCATCCAGGCGGCGGCCACGTCGTTCATCCACATGCAGATGTTGGCGGCGAACCAGGTGGTCCACAGCATCCGGAACACCGGGTAGCGCAGCGGCTGCAGGGCCGTCCAGCCGGCCGGGCCGCGTGGGCGGACCGGCGCCGAGGCGCTCGCGCGCGTTGCCTCGGCTCCTTCGGCGGCACCGTCTGCAGCTGCACTGTCAGACGTTGCGTGTGCCGAAGACGCTTGTACCGAGGACTCTTCCTGTTGGTGGGTCTCGGGAGGGGGCGGCATGGGCATCGACGCCCATTGTGCCCCGGTTCTAGTGCCCCGGCCCCGGACGCGGTCTGCCGCCCAGGTGCGACAGCGGCAGCATGCCCGAGGACTTCACCTCGCCCAGCGAGAAGCTCGTGTGCAGGTCCTTGACGTTCGGCAGGTTGATCAGACTCTGCAGGGCAAAGCGCGAGAAGCTGTCGAGGTCCTGCGCGATCACCTGCAGCTCGAAGGTGCCGGTGCCGCTGATGTAGTGGCAGGCGATCACCTCCGGCAGCTGGCGGATCGCCTCCTCCAGCACGCGGGTGGCGTCGCCGGTGTTGCGGTCGGCGTCCAGCCGCACGAAGGCCAGCACGCCCAGCCCGATCTTGTGGCGGTCGATTTCGGCGTGGTAGCCCTTGATGTAGCCGGCTTCCTCCAGCGCGCGCACGCGCCGCCAGCATGGCGCGGCCGACAGCCCCACGCGTGCGGCAAGTTCCGTGTTGGTGAGGCGGCCATCGCGCTGGAGTTCTTCCAGGATGGCGACGTCAAACGAGTCCAGTCTTTCCATAAGGGTGGATTCTAGGAAAGATTCTTTCTCGGCCACCTCGATTCCGGGCAAAGAAAGCAAAGACTTATCACCGCACCGGGCATACACTTTGCCCGATACAGGAGCGTCCTCTCCAACCGGTGAATCCAGGCCGGCGAAGCGGGGCGCCCCGGCTGCCCCACGAAGCCCGCAGGAGACCCCGCCCCATGAATGCCCCGCTGCCCGAGCACATCCGCCAAGCGCTGGAGACCGTCACGCTCGACGACAAATATTCGCTCGACTACGGCCGCGCCTTCATGAGCGGCATCCAGGCGCTGGTCAAGCTGCCGATGCTGCAGCGCCTGCGCGATGCGCAGCAGGGCAAGAACACCGCCGGCTTCATCAGCGGCTACCGCGGCTCGCCGCTGGGCGGCTATGACCAGGCACTGGTCAAGGCGGGCAAGTACCTCAAGGCGCAGAACATCGTGTTCCAGCCCGGGGTCAACGAGGAGCTGGCCGCCACGGCGCTGTGGGGCACGCAGCAGCTGGGTTTCGCGCCGCCAGGCACCAACCGTTTCGACGGCGTCTTCGGCATCTGGTACGGCAAGGGTCCGGGCGTGGACCGCTGCTCCGACGTGTTCAAGCACGCCAACATGGCCGGCACCACCCCGTGGGGCGGCGTGATCGCGGTGGCCGGCGACGACCACGTGGCCAAGAGCTCCACGGCCGCGCACCAGAGCGACCACATCTTCAAGGCCTGCGGCCTGCCGGTGTTCTTCCCGGCCAACGTGCAGGAGATCCTCGACCTGGGCATCCATGCCTTTGCCATGAGCCGCTTCTCGGGCGTGTGGGCCGGCATGAAGACCATCCAGGAGATCGTGGAGTCCAGCGCCACGGCGATGATCGACCCCGAGCGGGTCAACATCGTCATCCCCGAATTCACGATGCCCCCGGGCGGCGTGCACATCCGCTGGCCCGATTCGGCGCTGGAGCAGGAGGCGCGCCTGTTCGACTACAAGTGGTATGCCGCGCTCGCCTACATCCGCGCCAACCGGCTCAACTACAACGCCATCGAAGGGCCGAACGACCGCCTGGGCATCATCGCCAGCGGCAAGGCCTACAACGATACGCGCCAGGCTCTGCTCGACCTGGGGCTGGACGACGCCACCTGCCGGCGCCTGGGCATCCGCCTGCACAAGGTCGGCGTGGTCTGGCCTCTGGAGGCGCAGGGCACGCGCGAGTTCGCCACCGGCCTGCGCGACATCCTGGTGGTGGAGGAAAAGCGCCAGGTCATCGAATACCAGCTCAAGGAAGAGCTGTACAACTGGCGCGCCGACGTGCGGCCCACGGTGGTCGGCAAGTTCAGCGAGGTCGACGGCGACTACTCGGGCGGCGAATGGTCCATGCCCAACCCGACGGCCAACACGCTGCTGCGCGCCAACGCCGACCTGTCGCCCGCGCTGATCGCCGGCGCGATCGCCTCGCGCCTGAAGAAGCTGGGCGTCGACGCCGACACCGCCGCGCGCATCGAAGCGCAGCTGGCCATCCTCAAGGCCAAGGAGCGCTCCATGCAGGTGGTGGAGATCAAGGCCGACCGCCAGCCCTGGTTCTGTTCGGGCTGCCCGCACAACACCTCCACCCGCGTGCCCGAGGGCTCGCGCGCCATGGCCGGCATCGGCTGCCACTTCATGGCGCTGTGGATGGACCGCAGCACGGCCGGCTTCACGCAGATGGGCGGCGAGGGCGTGCCCTGGGTCGGCCAGCAGCCCTTCACCACCGACGCCCACATCTTTGCCAACCTGGGCGACGGCACCTACTTCCACAGCGGCATCCTGGCGGTGCGCCAGAGCATCGCGGCCGGGGTGAACATCACCTACAAGATCCTCTACAACGACGCCGTCGCCATGACCGGCGGCCAGCAGGTCGGCGAGCGGCCCGAGGGCCATTCGGTGGTGCAGATCGCCCAGAGCATGCGGGCCGAAGGCGCGGTGAAGATCACCATCGTCACCGACGAGCCCGAGAAGTACGCCGGCGTGAAGAACCTCCCCGAGGGCATCGCGATCCAGCACCGCGACACGCTCGATGCGGTGCAGCGCGAGTTTCGCGAGATCCCCGGCACCACGGTCATCATCTACGACCAGACCTGCGCGACCGAAAAGCGCCGCCGCCGCAAGCGCGGCAGCCTGGTCGATCCGGCGCGCCGTGTCGTCATCAACGACCTGGTCTGCGAAGGCTGCGGCGACTGCAGCGTGCAGTCCAACTGCATGAGCGTCGAGCCGCTGGAGACCGAGTTCGGCCGCAAGCGCACCATCAACCAGAGCACCTGCAACAAGGACATGAGCTGCCTCAAGGGCTTCTGCCCGAGCTTCGTCACGGTCGAAGGCGGCCAGCTGCGCAAGAAGGCCAAGGGCCGCGGGGCCTCGCCCTTCGAGCTGGGCGCGCTGCCCGAACCCCGGCTGCCCGAGGTGCACGGCGCCTACGGCATCGTCGTCGCCGGCGTCGGCGGCACGGGCGTCATCACCATTGGTCAGCTGCTGGGCGTGGCGGCCCACATCGAGGGCAAGGGCATCGTCACCCAGGACGCGGCGGGTCTCGCGCAAAAGGGCGGCGCCACCTGGAGCCACGTGCTGCTGGGCCAGACGCAGGACGACATCCGCACCACGCGCGTGAGCATGGCCGCCGCCGACCTGATCATCGGCTGCGACCCGATCGTGACGGCCGGCAAGGAGACCCTGCTGCGCATGCGCGAAGGCCGCACCCGCGTGGCGCTCAATTCCTGGAGCACGCCGACGGCGGCCTTCGTGAAGAACGCCAATTGGCAGAACCCGGCCGAGCAGTGCGTGGCCGACATCACGCGCGCGGTGGGCGTGGACGGCGTGGGCGCCTTCAATGCCGACGCGGCCGCCACCCAGCTCATGGGCGACACCATCTACATCAACCCGATGATCCTCGGCTACGCCTGGCAGATGGGCTGGATCCCGCTCGGCCGCGAGGCGATCCTGCGGGCGATCGAGCTCAACGCCGTGGCGGTGGACAGCAACAAGGCCGCCTTCGAGTGGGGCCGCCGCGCGGCGCACGACCCGGCCGCCATGGCGAGCCTGCTGGCGCCGGGCCAGGTGATCGAGTTCAAGAAGCGCGAGACCCTGGACGACCTGATTGCCCGCCGCGCCGAGTTCCTCACCGCCTACCAGAACGCCGACTATGCGCAGGCCTACCGCGCATTCGTCGAGCGGGTCCGCCAGGCCGAGGCGCCGCTGGGCCGGACGACGCTGGCCGAGTCGGTGGCCCGCTACCTGTTCAAGCTCATGGCCTACAAGGACGAGTACGAGGTCGCCCGTCTGCACACGCAGACGGGCTTCCAGGAGCGCATCGCCACGATGTTCGAGGGCGACTACAAGCTCAGCTTCCACCTGGCGCCGCCGCTGCTGGCCCGCCGCAATGCCAGGGGCGAACTCCAGAAGGGCCGCTACGGCAGCTGGATGCTCGGCGCCTTCCGGCTGCTGGCGGGCCTCAAGGGCCTGCGCGGCACGGCGCTCGACCTGTTCGGCTACACAGAGGAGCGGCGCACCGAGCGCGCCCTGATCGGCGAGTACCGGGCGGCCATCGAGGAAGTGCTCGGCAGCCTGTCGGCCGGCAACCACGCCGCGGCGCTGGAGATCGCCCGGCTGCCCGAGCAGATCAAGGGCTACGGGCACGTCAAGGAGCGCCATCTCGCGGCGGTGCGCACCCGCTGGTCTGCGCTCATGGACCAGTGGCGCCAGGGCGGGATGGCCGAGCGCCGGGCCGCCTGAAACAGCCTTTCAGGGCGGCGGGTTACAAAATCCTGCCGTCAGGGGCGCCCGCATACAATCCAGGGCTCCCCGGAGTGCGGCGGTCTGTCCGTGCGCGCTTTCCGGGTCTTAGGCCTTTTACCTGACATTGTCTGTGGAGACCCCCGTGTTCATTTCTTCCGCCTTCGCCCAAACCGCGCCTGCTGCCGCCGCTGATGGAGGCCTGCAGGGGTCGCTCATGAGCATGTTGCCCCTGGTGCTGATGTTCGTGGTGCTTTATTTCGTGATGATCCGCCCCCAGATGAAGCGCCAGAAGGAACACCGCGCCATGATCGACGCGCTGGCCAAGGGCGACGAAGTCGCCACCGCTGGCGGCTTCCTGGGCAAGGTGACCAAGCTGGGCGACGGCTACATCACGCTCGAAGTCGCCAATGGCGTCGAGATGCAGCTGCAGCGCAGTGCGGTGGTCCAGGTGCTCCCCAAGGGCACCATCAAGTAAGTAACCGACAACCCAACGACCGCTTCGGGCCGCCCGCTTCCGGCGCGTGCCCGCAGCCCATGGAAGTGCGAGCGCGATCATGAACCGTTACCCGGTCTGGAAGTACGCGATCATCGTGATCGCTTTGCTGGTGGGGGCCCTCTATACCCTGCCCAATTTCTTCGGCGAGGCGCCGGCGGTGCAGGTCTCCAGCGGCAAGGCCACCGTCAAGGTCGACAGCACCACCCAGACGCGGGTCGAGCAGGCGCTCAAGGGCGCTGGCATCGCGTCCGACCTGATCACCTTCGACGGCAATGCGGTGCGGGCGCGCTTCGACTCGACCGACACCCAGTACAAGGCCAAGGAAGTCATCCAGAAGGCGCTGATCCCCGACCCGGCCGACCCGTCCTACGTCGTGGCCCTGAACCTCGTCTCGCGCTCGCCGGCCTGGCTGACCTCGCTGCATGCCTTCCCGATGTACCTCGGGCTGGACCTGCGCGGCGGCGTGCACTTCATGCTGCAGGTGGACATGCCGGCGGCGCTGGCCAAGAAGGCCGAGTCCTACTCCGGCGACCTTCGCACCACCTTCCGCGAGAAGGGCGTGCGCCACGGCGGCATCAGCCGCAACGGGCAGGCGGTGGAAATCCGCCTGCGCGACTCGCAGATGCTGTCGCAGGCCAAGGCCGTGCTGGCCGACCAGTTCCCCGACCTGCAGGTGGCCGAGACCACCGAAGGCGTCGAGTACAAGCTCACCGCCACCATCAAGCCCGAGGCCGCGCGCAAGGTGCAGGAGCAGGCGCTCAAGCAGAACATCCTCACGCTGCACAACCGGATCAACGAGCTGGGCGTGGCCGAGCCGGTCATCCAGCAGCAGGGCCTCGACCGCATCGTCGTGCAGCTGCCCGGCATCCAGGACGTGAGCCGCGCCAAGGACCTGATCGGCCGCACGGCCACACTGGAAGTGCGCATGGTCGACGAAAGCACCGAAGCCCGCGCCGCCGAGACCGGCTCCGGCCCGGTGCCCTTCGGCGCCGAGCGCTACATGGACCGCAATGGCCAGGCCATCATCGTCAAGAAGCAGGTCGTGCTCTCCGGCGAGAACCTCACCGACGCCCAGCCCGGCTTCGACAACCAGACCCAGGAGGCGGCCGTCCACCTCACGCTCGACTCCAAAGGCGCGCGCATCTTCAAGGACATCACGCGCGAGAACGTGGGCAAGCGCATGGCCATCCTGCTGTTCGAAAAGGGCAAGGGCGAGGTCGTGACGGCGCCGGTCATCCGCACCGAAATCGGCGGCGGCCGCGTGCAGATCTCCGGCCGCATGACCACGGTGGAAGCCAACGACACCGCGCTGCTGCTGCGCGCCGGCTCGCTGGCCGCGCCGATGGAGATCATCGAGGAACGCACCATCGGCCCGACGCTCGGCGCCGAGAACATCGCCAAGGGCTTCAACAGCGTGATCGCGGGCTTCCTGGTGATCGTGGCCTTCATGGGCATCTACTACATGCTGTTCGGCCTGTTCTCGGGCATTGCGCTGGCGGTGAACCTGCTGCTGCTGGTGGCCGTGCTGTCGATGCTGCAGGCCACGCTCACGCTGCCGGGCATGGCGGCCATGGCGCTGGCGCTGGGCATGGCCATCGACTCCAACGTGCTGATCAACGAGCGGGTCCGCGAGGAATTGCGCAATGGCGCCTCGCCGCAGGCGGCCATCAACGTCGGCTACGACCGCGCCTGGCACACCATCCTCGACTCCAACGTCACCACGCTGATCGCCGGCATCGCGCTGCTGGCCTTCGGCTCCGGGCCGGTGCGCGGCTTCGCCGTGGTGCACTGCCTGGGCATTCTGACCTCGATGTTCTCGGCCGTGTTCTTCTCGCGCGGCCTCGTGAACTTCTGGTACGGCCGGCAGAAAAAGCTCAAGAGCGTGTCGATCGGCACCGTCTGGCGGCCCGAGGGCGGCACCGGCGTCGCCAAGACTGAACAATAACAAGGAAGCGGCACCATGGAATTCTTCAAGATCCGCAAGGACATCCCGTTCATGAAGAACGCGCTGGTGTTCAACATCATCTCGTTCCTCACCTTCGCGGCGGCGGTGTTCTTCCTGTTCACCCGCGGCCTGCACCTGTCGGTGGAGTTCACCGGCGGCACGCTGATGGAAGTCTCCTACTCGCAGCCGGCCGACGTCGAGAAGATGCGCGGCCAGATCGCCACGCTCGGCTTCACCGACATCCAGGTGCAGAACTTCGGCACTGCCCGCGACGTGATGATCCGCCTGCCGGCGCAAAAGGGCGTGAGCTCGGCCCAGCAGAGCGACAAGGTCATGGGCGTGCTCAAGGCGGCCGACCCGTCGGTCCAGCTGCGCCGCACCGAGTTCGTCGGCCCGCAGGTGGGCGACGAACTGGCGGCCGACGGCCTCAAGGCGCTGGGCATGGTGGTCGTCGGCATCATGATCTACCTGGCCTTCCGCTTCGAGTGGAAGTTCGCGGTGGCCGCCATCATCGCCAACCTGCACGACGTCATCATCATCCTGGGCTTCTTCGCCTTCTTCCAGTGGGAGTTCTCGCTGGCGGTGCTGGCGGCGGTGCTGGCGGTGCTGGGCTATTCCGTCAATGAGTCGGTGGTGATCTTCGACCGGATTCGCGAGAACTTCCGGCGCTACCGCAAGATGAGCACGGTCGAGATCATCGACAACGCCATCACCTCCACCATCAGCCGCACCATCATCACCCACGGCTCGACCCAGATCATGGTGCTGTCGATGTTGCTTTTTGGCGGTCCGACCCTGCACTATTTCGCCCTGGCGCTGACCATCGGCATCTGCTTCGGCATCTATTCGTCGGTGTTCGTGGCGGCGGCCATCGCCATGTGGCTGGGCGTCAAGCGGGAAGATCTCGTCAAGGCGACCAAAAAAGACGAAGATCCGAACGACCCCAACGCTGGCGCGACCGTCTAAGATTCGGTCCATGGCCTCGGTGATCCCACAGAACTCCGCCCAGCAACTGGGCAGGCAAGTGCGTGAGCGCTTCCTCGGAGAGCTGGCGTCATCGATTCCCGAACTGGGCCAGGCGGTGGCCCAGCGGGTCCAGGCGCAGATGGACCAGGCCACCAGCGCCCGCGAGATGCAGGACCGGCGCGACGCCTTCCTGGCCTTCCAGAAGGCGCACCGCCCCTGGGTCGAAGGCATCATTCGCGGCTGGAAGCAGGCCCTGCAGCCGCAGGCCATGCAGCGCTCGGCTCGGCCGCTGGCAGGGGGGCTGGAGCTGATCGGCGACGACGTCGTCGAGAACAAGATCATTTCCTCCCGCATGGCGCTGACCATCGCCGAGAAGGCGCTGGATCTCAACGACCTGCGTCTGCGCATCCAGTTTCTCGAGCATTCGAGCGAGCTGGCGCCGCATGACGTGCTGCGCCCCGAGGTCTTCACCCAGGTCATGGTCGAGCAGTGGATCGGCGCCGGGCTCACGCGCGAGATGTGGGTGCCCGTTCACGACCTGATCCAGGCGCACATGGTCGAGCGCTCGGTGCGGGCCTATACCCATGCCAACGCCTTCCTCGTCGAGCGTGGGGTCATGCCCGAGATCGATCTCAAGGGCCTGGTGCGCCGCACGGCGGCCCCGCAGGGCGGCGCCGGCGCGGGCGCGGCGGCCACCCGGCAGTCGCCCCTGAGCG
>JBGAIH010000051.1:0-19716 GCA_044225675.1 Burkholderiaceae bacterium | reverse complement strand
CCGTAAGGGACAAAGAGAGGCCGCAAGGCCTTCGAAAGCAGCAGGACAACGCCCAAGTCCGCGTTCTTGGGCATGAACACGCGCAATGTGAAATGGGGTCATCGAGCGTTGCGGAAATCGAGGGCTAAATCAGCGTAGCCTTAGCACAAGTCGTGGCGTGACTGTCCCGGCGCCGGAGCGCATCCGCTTTGTCGGATACAGCATGTCTGACGTAGCAACGGCGGTCTTCGATGACCTTCCGGCCTATTGGTCAGAGCAGTTGATCTGGCGCATGGACCGTTGGAAAGACGGGATGCTCTGGATCCTCGATACCAACATACGACCTCGAATGGAGCTGGCATGACGCTCTATAAACGCACAAACTCCCCGTACTGGTGGATGAAGTTCGCTCCCATCCGCGGTGAAGTCAAGCGTGTGTTCAAAAGCACGGGCACGGCGAACAAGCGTCAAGCGCAAAGGCTGCATGATAAGTTGCAGGCTGAGCGGTGGACACAGGATCGTCTCGGGGTGCGGCCTGAGAGAACCTGGGATGACGCTGCGTCGCGGTGGCTTGAGGAAACGGCGTCCAAGCGCACGCATGCGTTTGATCGCTCAATGCTGCGGTGGTTTGCGCCGTATCTGGCCGGCAAGGCGCTTCGGGATGTTGATCGTGAGACCCTGGAGCGGGTGCGCCAGTTGCGTGCTAAGGGGGTGGCTGCGGGCACGGTCAATCGTTACATGGCGCTCGTTCGGGCCATCTTGCGGCGGGCCCGGGATGATTGGGAGTGGCTCGATCGAATTCCTAAGGTGTCGATGGCCCGTGATCGGGCCGCGCGTGTCCGTTCGTTGACCCAGGAGGAATTCGCGCGCTTGCTGAGCGAGCTGCCCGATCATCTTCGCGATATGGCTGAGTTCTCAGTTGCCACTGGTCTACGGCAAGGCAATGTCACCCGGTTGCAGTGGAAGCAGATCAGTTTCGAGCGACAACACCTTTGGGTGGCGGCTGACCAGCATAAGAATGGTCATGCTCACTCCGTGCCCTTGAACGCCATAGCGCTGGCGGTTCTAGAACGGCGGAAGGGGGACCATCGAACACACGTTTTCACGTATGAGGGTCAGCCTATTTTGCAGGTCAGCACGAAAGCTTGGCGCTCTGCTCTCAAGCGCGCGGGAATTGAGAATTTCCGCTGGCATGACTTGCGGCATACGTTCGCGACTTGGCACCGGGAGGCGGGTACGCCTACTTGGGAGCTACAGCGGCTGGGCGGGTGGAAAACGCAGGCAATGGTTGACCGGTACGCGCATGTGGCCCCGGAAGGCTTGCAGTTGGCGGCTGCTCGCCTGGATAATCTGCTTGGGGTTACACGCAAGTGACACTGAAAAAGGGCCAGTCCCTCTAGGAACTGGCCCTTTCAGATGGTGCCGGAGAGATGAATCGAACACCCGACCTTCTCATTACGAATGAGCTGCTCTACCGACTGAGCTACACCGGCTACAGCGCAAGATTATAGCAAGCCGCGAAGGCCTTTTTCGCGGTCGCTGCGGTGCGCCGCGTTCAGCGGGCGAGGTGGGCGCGCATGAAGGCGTCCATGTAGCCGAGGAAGCGCTCGGTCTGCAGGGGTTTGGGGAAGAAGGTCACGCCGTCGGGCAGGCCGCCCTTGTTCTGGATCTGGCGCTCGGTCAGGCTGGAGAACACGGCGACCCAGATGGGCTGGTATTCGGGGCGCTCGCGCAGCAGGCGCACGAGGCGGAAGCCGTCGTGCGGCATGCCCAGGTCGGTCACCACGAGTTGTGGGCGCAGGCGCTCGACCTGCACGATCGCCTCGAGGCCGTCGCTGGCCGACGCCACCTGGCAGCCCGGATGCTGCGCTTCGATCAGGTGGGTGAGAAAGGTGACGGCGAGTTCGTCGTCGTCGACCACGAGCACCTGCGGGCGCCCGGCCGCCGCCCAGCCTGCGGCGCCTGCGGGCGGCGTGCTGGCAGCGGCGTCCCGGTAACGATCGACCGAGTCGACCGTGATGCGCCGATGCCCGCCCGGCGTTCGGCGGGTTTCGAGCCGGCCGGCGTCGGCGAGCTTCTGCACCGTGGTGGGCGACAGGCCCAGGCGCTCGGCGGCGTCTCCGACCGACAGCAGGTTTTCAGCGGACGAGGGCATCTCTGGGCGGACTCGGAAGGTGCGGGCCATCAGGCTGCGCCAGCGGCCGGCTGAGCGCGCAGGGCTTGTGCCACGGCGGCGCCCAGGGCGGCGAGCTCTTCGCCGATGTCGCGAGCCAGTTGCGCCCGCGCTGGGGCGCTTGCGGGCAGCGGCCCGGCTTCGACGTCGCGCAGCAGGGCCAGCAGGCGTTCGCCGGCCACGAAATGGGCCGTGCCCTTCAGGCGGTGCACCAGTTCGCCGAAAACCGTGTCATCGGTGTCCGCTGCGGCCGCCAGGTCGGCCTGCAGGCCGGGCAATTGCCGCAGGAAGGCCGACAGCAGTGCCAGTTGCAGCCGCGCGTCGTTGAGCGTGAGCGCAGCCATCTGCTGGGCGTTGAAGACGGGCGGCGTCATGGAGCGGATGCGGCGTGGGGCAGGGCGGCGGAGTGAAGGCGGGGATGAGTGGAACACAAGTCCGCTCACCAACGGCGACGGCCGGGTCTCTGCTGCAGAAAAAGTTTGTAAATTCATTCAAATCATTATAATCATTCAATTCAATCATTGCAGAATCAGGCCATGACTGCCCCCATTCAAGGCGCACAAGCGCCAAATCCGTCACGCCGACTGACCGAGGAGGCGGTGGCGTGGATCGGCCTCATCACCATCGTGGTGGCGATGTGGACGGCCCTCGTCACCGCTGGCTTCGTCCGGCAGTCGCTCAACGAGGCCGAGCGCATGCATGTGGCAGAGAGTACGGCCAAGGGCTTCTCCGAGTACGTGGGCCTGCATCTGCTGATCGTGGACCGGCTGCTGCTGAGCTCGCGCAATGCCTATGCGCGCGCGGGCGAGGTGCCGCCGCACGAGGAGCTGGCCAAGGACCTGGGGCAGATGGCGCCCATGCTGCTGCAGGTCGCGATTGCCGATGCATCCGGGCACCTGGTGGCCAGCTCGCTGACGTTCAAGCCCGGTCTGAGCATTGCCGACCGGCCTCACTTCCTGGCGTTCGCCAAGGATCCGACCGACCGGCTGCATGTGAGCCAGCCGGTGGTGGGGCGCGTGTCGGGACGCATGTCGCTGCAGCTGGTGCGGCCCCTCTATGACCGGCAGGGCGGCTTTGCCGGCGTGATCGTCGCGAGTATCGATCCGGTCAAGCTGCAGCGCTACTTCGGCTCTGTGGATGCCTTCCACGATGATGGCAGCGTCAAGATCGTGGGCCGCACCGATGGCGTGGTGCGCGCACGCTTTACCCAGTCGGGCATCACCTGGGGCCAGTCGATGCTGCCCTCGTCGGGCTGGACGCAGATTGCCAGCGTGAAATCCGGCGTGTTCGAGGGCAACAGCCCGATCGACGGCGTGAACAACGTGGTGGGCTTCCACCAGATCGGCGACTACCCGCTGACCACGCTGGTGTCGGTGCAGGTGCCGGACTGGCCCATCGACGAGATGGCGTTGCCGGCTCTGATCGGCGTGCTGATGACGGGCTATGCCTTCCTCTACACCCGCACGCGCGTGCGCCGCATGCGCGAGCAGCAGCAGCTGATCGAGCAGTTGCGCATCAGCAACGAGCGCGAGCAGGAGGCCAGCCGCCTGAAGTCGCGTTTTCTGGCGTCGGTGTCGCATGAGCTGCGCACACCGCTCAACGCGATCATCGGTTTCTCGGAGCTGATCCGCGAGCGGCCGGCCGACGCCAAGAACGAGCGCTATGCCTCGCTGATCCACACCAGCGGCGAGCACCTGCTGTCGCTGCTCAATGCTCTGCTGGACACGGCCAAGATCGAGGCCGGGCGGATGGAGATCAACCGCACCGAGGTGGACCTGCCGGCGCTGCTGCGCAACCTCGTGGACCTGCATCGCGGCACGGCCGAGCGCAAGGGGCTCACGCTGGCGCTCGACATGCCTGCGGACCGGGCCGTGCATGCGCACACCGATGCGACACGCATCACGCAGGTGCTCAACAATGTGCTGAACAATGCGGTGAAGTTCACGAACGCCGGGGGCGTGCGCGTTGCGCTGGCGCTGGACGGTCCGGTCGCGACGATCACCGTTGCCGACAGCGGCTGCGGCATTCCCGCCAGCGAAATGCCCAAGCTCTTCGACCGTTTCTCCACGGTGCGCCGCCAGGACGAGCAGGAAGGCGCAGGCTCCGGCCTGGGGCTGTCGCTGTCGCGCGACCTCATGCAACTGCTCGGCGGCTCCATCGAGCTGGCGTCGCGCGCGGGCGAGGGCACGGTCGTGACCCTGCGTCTGCCGCTCCAGGTGCCCCATCAACCAGGGAAGGAACCTACCCCATGAACATGGCCCCCACTCCCCGCCTGGCCTTCGTCGTCGATGACGTGGAAGGCAACCGGCTGCTGGCCGAGGCGTATCTCGAGCGCATCGGCTGGACGGTGCGTACCTACAACGACGCGCAGGCGGTCCTCGCCGCGCTCGATCAGGAGCTGCCCGAGGCGATGCTGATCGACATCCGCATGCCCGGCCTGCGCGGCGACCAGCTCGCCGCGCTGCTGCGCCAGTCCGGGCGCACCAGCGGCATCCGCCTGGTCGGCTACACCGCGCAGGCCATGCCCGACGAGATCGCCGGACTGCGCGATGCGGGGTTCGATGAAGTGCTGATCAAGCCGATCAAGCTCGCCGACATGACGCGGGTGCTGCCGCTCGGCTCGCCTGCGGCGTAGAGAGGGGAGGGCACACGGCGCCTGCCGTGTGCCATGAGGAGTCACACGGCGGCCGCCGTGTGCCATGAGGAGTCACACGGCGGCCGCCGCGTGAGATGGAGTCACGCGGCGGCCGCCGCGTGAGAGCCGCTCACGCGCCGTTCGATGCGTGGTAGGCCGTCACCCGCTCGACCTCGTTCTTCGAGCCGAGGATGACGCTGACCCGCTCATGCAGCTTGGCCGGCTGGATGTCGAGGATGCGCTGGCGACCGTTGGTCGCGGCACCGCCGGCCTGCTCGACGAGCCAGCCCATCGGGTTGGCCTCGTACATCAGGCGCAGCTTGCCCGGCTTGTCGGGCTCGCGCTTGTCCCAGGGGTACATGAAGATGCCGCCGCGCGTGAGGATGCGGTGCACGTCGGCCACCATGCTGGCGATCCAGCGCATGTTGAAGTCCTTGCCGCGCGGGCCTTCCTTGCCCTGCAGGCATTCGTCGATGTAGCGGCGCACCGGGGCGTCCCAGTGGCGCATGTTGCTCATGTTGATCGCGAATTCCTTGGTGTCCTCGGGGATGCGGACGTTCTCTTCGGTGAGGATGAAGGAGCCCTGCTCGCGATCGAGCGTGAACATGGCCACGCCGTCGCCCACGGTCAGCACCAGCGTGGTCTGCGGGCCGTAGATGCAGTAGCCGGCCGCCACCTGGCGGCTGCCCGGCTGCAGGAAGTCGGCTTCCTCCACGCCGCGGTCGCCTTCGGGCATCTTGAGCACGCTGAAGATCGTGCCGATGCTCACGTTGACGTCGATGTTGCTGGAGCCGTCGAGCGGATCGAACAGCAGCAGGTACTCGCCCTGCGGATAGCGGTTGGGCACGACGTAGATGCCGTCCATCTCTTCGGACGCCATGGCCGCGAGGTGGCCGCCCCATTCATTGGCCTCGATCAGCACCTCGTTGGCGATGATGTCGAGCTTCTTCTGCATCTCGCCCTGCACGTTCTCGGTGTCGGCGCCGCCGAGCACGCCACCGAGCGCGCCCTTGTTGACGGCCTGGCTGATGCTCTTGCAGGCGCGGGCCACCACTTCGAGCAGCAGGCGCAGCTGCGACGGAATGTGCCCGTCGACGCGCTGCTGCTCGACGAGGTAGCGGGTCAGGGAGATTTTCTTGGCCATGGTGTCAGTCCTCCAGCGCGCGCGAGACGACCTCGCGCACGTCATTGCTCAGGTCGGGCTTGGCGGCCACGCGCGCGATGGCTTCGCGCGCGGCGGTGCGCCAGGGCTCGGCCAGCTTCTTCCAGCGGTCCAGCGCGCGGGCGAGGCGGGCGGCCACCTGTGGATTGATGGCGTCCAGCTCCATCACGCGCTCGCTCCAGAACACATAGCCGGCCGCATCGGCCCGGTGGAAGCCGCCGGGGTTGGCGCTGCAGTAGCTGAAGATCACGCTGCGCGCGCGATTCGGGTTGCGCAGGCTGAAGTCGGCGTGCTTCATGAGCTGGCGCACGGCCGGCAGCACGTTGCCGCCGCGGTCGGGCGCGCCGGCCTGCAGCGCGAACCACTTGTCGAGCACCAGCGGTTCGTTGCGGAACATCGCGTGGAAGCGCGGCAGCGCCTCGGCCGCCAGCGGGTGGCCGCTGGTGACGAGCGCGGCCAGCGCATTGAAGCGGTCCGTCATGTTGGACGCATCCTTGAAGCGCTGGTAGGCGCGGCCGGGCCAGACGTCGGGCGCGGCGGAGCCAGGGGCGGCCAGGCACAGGTTGGCCAGCGCCATGCCGGCCAGTGCGCGGCGGCCGGCCGAGATGGAGTCGGGCCGGTAGGCGCCGGTGTCCTTGTGAGCGTCCCAGGCCCATTCCCAGTCGGCGGCGAGTTCGCGCGCGAGCTGCAGGCGCATCGCCTCGCGCACCGCGTGGATGCGCTGCGGATCGACCACGTCGAGCTGCTCGGCGATGTAGGTCTCGGCAGGCAGCGTGAGCACCAGTTCCTTGAACGCGGCGTCCAGCAGCGGATGGCGCAGCACGGCGCGCATGGCGGCAATGAAGGCGGCGTCGAGCGGGCTGTCGGGCAGAGGGCCGTCCTGCCGCACCGCGCCGATGGCGCGCTGCAGCGCCAGCCGCTGGGCGGCCTCCCAGCGATTGAACGGGTCGCCGTCGTAGGCCAGCAGGGTCAGCAGCTGCGCGTCGGTGTAGGCGAAGTCGAGCACCACCGGCGCGCTGAAGCCGCGCAGGATCGAGGGCACCGGTTCGGCGTCCACGTTCACGAAGGTGAGCGTCTCGTTCGGCTGCGTGACCACGAAGGTGCGCTGGCCCACGACCGGCTGGGCTTCGCTTGCCAGCTGCAGCGGCAGCTCGGTGCCGTCCTGGCCCACGAGTCCGAGCCCGACCGGGATGACGAAGGGCAGCTTCTCGCTCTGGCCGGGCGTGGGCGCGCAGGTCTGCGTCAGCTCGAGCGTGTAGGTGCGGGCTGCGGCGTCGTAGTGGCCGCGGGCGTGCAGGCGCGGCGTGCCGGCCTGGCTGTACCAGCGCTTGAACTGCGGCAGCAGCACCGCCAGCGCCGAGCCCGGGTTGGCGTCGGCGATGGCCTGGGCGAAGTCGTCGCAAGTCACGGCGTGGCCGTCGTGCCGCTGGAAGTACAGCGCCATGCCACGCGCGAAGCCGTCGCGGCCCACCAGCGTCTGCATCATGCGAACGACTTCGGCACCCTTCTCGTAGATGGTGACGGTGTAGAAGTTGTTGATTTCCAGATACTGGTCGGGCCGCACCGGGTGTGCCATCGGGCCGGCGTCCTCGGGAAACTGGGCGGTGCGCAGCACCCGCACGTCCTCGATGCGCTTGACCGCGCGGGCCGACGGCGAGCCGGCCAGGTCCTGGCTGAACTCCTGGTCGCGGAACACGGTGAGGCCTTCCTTGAGGCTCAGCTGGAACCAGTCGCGGCAGGTGATGCGGTTGCCCGTCCAGTTGTGGAAGTACTCATGGCCCACGACGCTCTCGATGTTGGCGAAGTCGGTGTCGGTGGCCGTGGCCTGGTTGGCCAGCACGTACTTGGTGTTGAAGATGTTCAGGCCCTTGTTCTCCATCGCGCCCATGTTGAAGTCGCTGGTGGCGACGATCATGAAGCGCTCCAGATCCAGGCTCAGGCCGAAGCGGGCCTCGTCCCAGGCCACCGAGGCCATGAGCGAGTTCATCGCGTGCTCGGTCTTGTCGAGGTCGCCGGGCCGCACGTAGACCTGCAGCAGGTGTTCCTTGCCGGCCCGCGAGATGATGCGCTGCTCGCGCGCCACCAGCTTGCCCGCGACCAGCGCGAACAGGTAGCAGGGCTTGCGGTGCGGGTCCACCCATTTGGCGAAGTGGCGGCCGGCATTGCCTTCGCCTTCAAGGTCGCCCTGGGCCACCAGGTTGCCGTTGGACAGCAGCACCGGGTAGCGGGCCTTGTCGGCACGCAGCGTCACGGTGTAGCTGGCCATGACGTCGGGCCGGTCGAGGAAGTAGGTGATGCGGCGGAAGCCCTCGGCCTCGCACTGGGTGAAGAACGACTCGTTACTCACGTACAGGCCCATGAGCTTGGTGTTCTTGGCCGGCGCGCAGGTGGTGAAGATCTCGAGTTCGATCGGCGCGTCGCCCTCGGGCAGGTTCTCCAGCACGAGCTGGCTGCCGTCCATCTTGAACGAGGTGCCCTGGCCGTTGACCAGCACGCGCGCGAGGTTGAGCTCGTCGCCGTCCAGCCGCAGCGGCTGGGCCGCCACGTCGGGGTTGCGGCGCAGCGTCATGCGGTTGAGCACGCGGGTCTTGGCCGGGTCCAGGTCGAAGGTGAGGTCGACGGTGTCGATCCAGTAGGCGGGGGCGGTGTAGTCCTCGCGGCGGATCACGGTGGCTTGTCCTTCACGCAGCATGCAGGCTCTCCAGGAAGTTCGAATTCAGAAGTTCGTCGTAGTCGCGCACGTGGGCCAGCACGTGGGGGCCGGCCAGCTCGCCGGCGCGGTGGCTGGTGCACACGCCCACGGCCCGCATGCCGGCGCGCCGCGCGGCCTCGATGCCGAAGGGCGCGTCCTCGAACACGATGCAACGTTCGGCGGCCACGCCCATGCGACGCGCCGCCTCCAGAAAGATGGCCGGCTCGGGCTTGCCGGCCAGGCCCTCGTCGCCGCCGACGATGGCGTGCGGTGCGGGCTCCCATTTCAGGTGCGACATCGCAAACGCGATGTTGTGGCGGTCGCCCGCCGTGCCCACGCCGAGCCTGAGGCCGCGCTCGCGTGCCTGCCCGGCAAAGCGGCGAAAGCCGGCGACCTCGGCAAACACCGGGCCGAACAGCTCGCGGTAGATGCCTTCCTTCTCGGCGATCAGGCTCCAGGCCTGGTCATGCGGCACCTCGCGGCCGAACAGCTCGTTCATGCACTCGGCCCCGGTGCGTCCGGTCGTGCGGCGCAGCAGGTCGTCCACGTCGATCTCGATGCCGTGGCGGCGGGTGAACTCGATCCAGCTCTTCGCATGGAAGGGCATGGAGTCGATCATCGTGCCGTCCATGTCGAAGATCAGGCCGGCGGTGGGCACGCGGGTGGGCGCCATGCTCACACGCCCTGCTTGAGCGAGGCTTCGATGAAGGCGTCGAGGTCGCCGTCGAGCACCTTCTGCGTGGCCGAGATTTCCACGCCGGTGCGCAGGTCCTTGATGCGGCTGTTGTCCAGCACGTAGGAGCGGATCTGGTGGCCCCAGCCCACGTCGGTCTTGGTGTCCTCGAGCTTCTGCTGCTCTTCCATGCGCTTGCGCATTTCATGGTCGTACAGGCGCGAGCGCAGGCGCTGCCAGGCCACGTCGCGGTTGCTGTGCTGGCTGCGCCCGTCCTGGCACTGCACCACGATGCCGGTCGGGATGTGCGTCAGCCGCACCGCCGAGTCGGTCTTGTTGATGTGCTGGCCGCCTGCGCCCGACGCGCGGAAGGTGTCCACCCGCACGTCGGCGGGGTTGATGTTGATCTCGATGGAGTCGTCGATCTCGGGGTAGACGAAGATGCTCGCGAAGCTGGTGTGGCGCCCGCCCGAGGAGTCGAAGGGCGACTTGCGCACCAGGCGGTGCACGCCGGTTTCGGTGCGCAGCAGGCCGAAGGCGTAGTCGCCCTCGACCTTGATGGTCGCGCTCTTGATGCCGGCGGTGTCGCCGGCCGTCTCGTCCTCGACGATGGCCTTGAAGCCCTTGCGCTCGGCGTACTTGAGGTACTGGCGCAGCAGCATGCTGGCCCAGTCGCAGGCCTCGGTGCCGCCGGCGCCGGCCTGGATGTCGACGAAGGCATTGAGCGGATCGGCCGGGTTGTTGAACATCCGGCGGAATTCGAGCTTCTCGACCTCGGCCTTGAGCTTGTCGCTCTCGGCCTCGATGTGGCCGAGGCCCGTCTCGTCACCCTCGTCCTTGCTCATCTCGTAGAGCTCGAGGTTGTCGGCGAGTTCGCGCGTGAGCCGGTCGATCACCAGCACGACGTCGTCGAGCGACTTCTTTTCCTTGCCCAGCTCCTGGGCGCGCTTGGGGTCGTTCCAGACGGTGGGGTCTTCGAGCGACGCGTTGACGGTCCTCAGTCTCTCTGACTTCGCATCGAAGTCAAAGATACCTCCGGAGATCTTCGGTCCGGGCAGCCAGGTCCGAGAGTTGCGCGCCGATCTGGTTGATGTGTTCTGCGTCCATGGGTGTTGTGCCGTTCATTGGAGAGTGAACTGCGCATTTTCGCACGGCAGGGCCTGCCGTCATCCGTGGCGGAGCTTGCCGGCACGTCCAGCAGGGCCTTGGCCGGGCCCGCGGGCTCCGTCGTTGGACTCAGTCGGCCCGCGCCGCGCTGGCGTCCAGCGGCAGGCGCACCGTGAAGGTGGCGCCCTGGCCCGGCTCGCTCTGAACCTCGATGCTGCCGCCATGGGCCGCCAGGATCTGGCGCGTGATGTACAGACCCAGTCCGAGCCCGGGAATCTGTTCCTTCTCCACCGCGCGCTCGAACTGGCCGAAGATGCGCTCCTGGTCGGCCGGGGCGATGCCGCGGCCCTGGTCGCGCACGACGATGCGCGCGGAGCTGCCGTTGCCTTCGACGGTGATCTCCACTGGCTTGCCGGCGCCATAGCGGGCCGCGTTGGTCAGCAGGTTGACCAGCACCTGCTCGATCCGGAACTCGTCCCACACGCCGCTGAGCGCGGCCGGCGCGTGCACGGTGATCTCGCAGCCGGCGGCAGCCGCCTGGTCGGCAAAGCTGTCGACCGCGCGGCGCACCAGCAGCGCCAGATCGGCCGGCTTGGGCCAGATCGCCAGCGCACCCTTGCGCAGCCGCGACACGTCCAGCATGTCGTCGATCAGCTTGACCATGCTCTGCACCTGCCTCTGGTCGCGCTCGACCGCCTGGCGCAGCTGCTCGGTCGACATCGCCGCGGGGTTGCCCTTTTCCAGGTTCATCTTGCGGATCTGCGTCTGCAGGAACAGCGTGTTGAGCGGCGTGCGCAGCTCGTGCGAGACCATCGACATGAAGTCGTCGCGCATCTTGACGGCGCGCTGCAGCTCCTCGCGGGTGGCCAGCAGCGCGGCCCGCTGCAGGTGCAGGTCGACGAACACATTGACCTTGCTGCGCACGGCGTGCGCATCCAGTGGCTTGTGCAGCACGTCCACCGCGCCGGTTTCATAGCCCTTGAAGGTGTAGTTCACGTCGTTGCCGGCCGCGCTCACGAAGATGATCGGGATGCCGCGGGTCTTGTCGGTGCCGCGCATCAGTTCGGCCAGCTCGAAGCCGTTCATGCCGGGCATCTGCACGTCGAGGATCGCGAGGGCAAAGTCGTGCTCCAGCAGCAGGGCGAGCGCCTCCTCGCCGCTGCGGGCCTGCTCGATGATGCGGTTTTCGCCGCGGATGAGCGCCTCCAGCGCGAGCAGGTTCTCGGCCAGGTCGTCGACGATGAGGATGCGGGCGGGCGCGGGGGTGTTCATGGTTCGGAGTCCAGTTGAAGGAGCAGTTGCCGGATGCCGGACAGCGCCAGCACGAAGTCGGGTGCCGCCAGGTCGATGGCCGACTGCGGCATGAGGGCGGACTGTGCCTGCGCAGGGTCCTGCACCACCGTGAGGCCGCCAGCGCGGCCCACCTGGGCGAGGCCGGCCGCGCCGTCGGCGTTGGCGCCGGTGAGCAGCACGGCCACCAGGCGCGGGCCCCAGGCATCGGCGGCCGATGCCATGAGCACGTCGATCGACGGACGCGAGAAATGCTCGCGTTCGTCCAGGCTCAGCGAGAACGTGCCGTCGCCCTCGACCAGCAGATGGTAGCCGGCCGGCGCGAAATAGACGGTGCCCGGCTCGATCGGGTCCTTGTCGCCGGCCTCGCGCACGGGCAGCGCGAGTCGGTGGGAGAACACCTCGGCCAGCAGGCTGGCGCGGTCGTCGGCCATGTGCACGAGCACCAGCACCGGCGGGCGCCAGGTGGGCGGCAGATCCGGCAGCAGTTCCAGCAGCGCCTGCACGCCGCCGGCCGAAGCGCCGATCACCACCGCATCGCAGGGGTGGCGAAAACCCGGTGGCACGTGCGTCTTCATGCGCCGCTCGCCTTGCGGAACAGCCGCTCGCTCTTGACGAGCGGCTCGAAGCGCCGCGCGTGGACCGAGAAGTCCAGGCTTTCCTTGGCGCCCAGGCCCAGGAAGCCACGGTGCGACAGCGAGTCGGCAAACAGACCGAGCGCGCGGTCCTGCAGCGTGCGGTTGAAGTAGATCATCACGTTGCGGCACGAGATGAACTGCGTTTCGGTGAACACGCTGTCGGTGGCCAGGCTGTGGTCGGCGAAGGTCACGTTCTCGCAGAGCGAACGGTCGAACAGGGCGCCCCCGTAGGCCGCGGTGTAGTAGTCGGAGAAGCTGCTCATGCCGCCCGAGCGCTGGTAGTTGGCCGTGTACTGGCGCACGCCGTCGAGCGGAAAAATGCCCTGACGCGCCTTGTCGAGCGACACCGGGTTGATGTCCGTCGCGTAGATGATGGCGCGCGAAAGCAGGTCTTCCTCGCGCAGCAGGATGGCCAGCGAATACACCTCCTCGCCGGTGCTGCAGCCGGCGACCCAGATCTTCACCGAGGGGTAGGTGCGCAGCACCGGGGCCACATGCTGGCGGATCGCCATGAAATAGGCCGGGTCGCGGAACATCTCGCTGACCGGCACGGTGAGGTACTGCAGAAGCCGCGCGAACACCTGCGGGTCGCGCAGGATCTTCTCCTGCAGCGCCGAGACGCTGGGCAGGTCCAGCTGCGTGAGCGCGTGCAGAACGCGGCGCTTGAGCGAGGCCTGGGCGTAGTCGCGGAAGTCGTGGCTGTAGCGCAGGTAGATCGCCTCGACCAGCAGGCGCAGTTCGATGTCCACGGGGCTTGGCGCGCTCATTCACACCCGCTCCATCTTGGGCAGCCACACCCGCATCAGCGAGAACAGGCGCTCCAGCTCGATCGGCTTGGCCAGGTAGTCGTTGGCGCCGGCTTCGAGGCAGCGCGCCTGGTCGTCCTTCATGGCCTTGGCCGTCACCGCGATGATCGGCAGCTTCTGCCAGCGGCGCTGCTTGCGGATCTCGCGGGTGGCGGTGTAGCCGTCCATCTCGGGCATCATCACGTCCATCAGCACCAGGTCGACGTCGGGCACGGCTTCCAGCTTCTCGAGGGCCTCGCGGCCGTTGCGGCCGATCTCGACCACCGCGCCCTTTTGCTCCAGCGCGCTGGTCAGCGCGAAGATGTTGCGCACGTCGTCGTCCACCACCAGGATCTTGCGGCCCTCGAAGACCTTGTCGCGGCTGCGCGCGGTCTTGAGCATTTTCTGGTGTTCGCTCGAGAGCTCGGTCTCCACCTTGTGCAGGAACAGCGTGACCTCGTCGAGCAGTCGCTCGGGCGAGCGTGCGCCCTTGATGATGATCGAGCGCGAGTAGCGCAGCAGCTCGGCCTCTTCGTCGCGCGTGAGGTTGCGTCCGGTGTAGACGATCACCGGCGGGAACGAGCGGATCTCCTCGGCCGCCATGCGCTTGAGCAGCTGGGCGCCGGGCATGTCGGGCAGGGTCAGGTCGATCACCATGCAGTCGAACACCGACGCGCGCAGTTCCTCCAGCGCCTGCTCGCCGAACTCGACGGCGACGATCTCGGTGTCGGCGTCGCCGATCAGGCGGGTGACTGCGTCGCGCTGCACCGCGTCGTCCTCCACCAGCAGGACGCGCTTGACCTTCTGCGCCAGCTTGGCCTCCACGCGCTGGAACACTTCCTTGAGCTGTTCGCGTGTGGCGGGCTTGACCGCATAGCCGATGGCGCCCAGCTGGAGCGCCGCTTCGGCGCGGTCTTCCACCGAAATCACGTGCACCGGGATGTGCCGCGTCGCGGGGGTTTCCTTCAGGTGCTGCAGCACCGTGAGGCCCGAGCCGTCGGGCAGGCGCATGTCCAGCAGCACGGCGTCGGGCACGTGCTGCTCGGCCAGCTCGCAGCCTTCGTCGGCATGGTGGGCCACGAGGCAGCGGTAGCCCAGCTCATGGGCCAGATCGAACAGGATGCGCGCGAACTGCGGCTCGTCTTCCACCACCAGCACGCAGCGGGTGCCTGGGGTGGCGGGCAGGTCGCGGTCGTCGGGGAAGGGCGGCAGGGTACTGCCGCCGGCGCGGGTTGCGGTGCGGTTGGACGCCAGGCCCGAGGCGGGCGCAGTGCCGGGCGCGGCGGCGTGTTGCGTTGCGGCCGGCTGGGCCGCCAGCGACGATGGGGCGGCCGGCGCTGTGGGTGACTGCCCCGGCGCTGCGGCGGCCGCCTGCGCGGCGGCGGCGGCCTGCTCCGCGTCCCAGGCAAGCGGCAGCACGAGCGTGAAGGTGCTGCCCTCGCCGGGCGTGCTGGCCACGCTGATCGTGCCGCCGAGCAGGCCCGCAAGGTTGCGCGAGATCGACAGGCCCAGGCCCGTTCCGCCATAGCGGCGGTTGGTGCCGCCATCGGCCTGCTGGAAGGCTTCGAAGATCAGCTGGTGCTGGGCCGGATCGATGCCGATACCCGAGTCGCGCACGCTGAACGACACGCCCGTGGTGCCGCGCAGCACGGCGGGTGCCACCTTGAGCGACACGGCCCCGCGGTCGGTGAATTTCACGGCGTTCGACAGCAGGTTCTTGAGGATCTGCTCGACCCGCTGCCGGTCGGTGGTGAGTGTCTCGGGCAGGCCGGGCGCGAGCTCCACTTCGAACTGCAGCTTCTTGCTGGCCGCCAGCGGCCGGAACAGCATCTCCACGCCGCCGACCAGGCGCGCCAGGCTGGCCGGCTCGGGCCGCACGTCCAGCTTGCCGGCCTCGACCTTCGAGATGTCCAGGATGTCGTTGATCAGGTTGAGCAGATCGTTGCCGGCGGAGTAGATCGAGTCGGCGAACTTCACCTGCTCCGCGCTGAGGTTGCCCTGCGGGTTGTCGGCCAGCAGCTTGGCGAGGATGAGCGAACTGTTGAGCGGCGTGCGCAGCTCGTGCGACATGTTGGCGAGGAACTCCGACTTGTAGCGGCTCGCGCGCTGGATCTCGTCGGAGCGCTTTTCCAGCTCCTCCTGCGCGGCGTGCAGCGCCGCGTTGCGCTGGTCGAGCACGTCGCGCTGCTGCTCCAGCTGCGTGGCCTGCTCCGACAGCTGCTCGTTGGTCTGCTCCAGCTCGGCCTGCTGGTTCTGCAGGTGCGTCTGCGACTCCTTGAGCGCACGCGACTGCTCCTCCAGTTCCTCGTTGGCGGTGCGCAGCTCTTCCTGCTGGACCTGCAGCTCCTCGTTGAGCTGCTGCGTTTCTTCCAGCGCGTCCTGCAGGCGCTGGCGGTAGCGGGCCGCTTCGACCGCTGCGCCGACGTTGCTCTCGACCATGCGCAGCAGGTCGCTGTCGCGGGCCTGCAGCGGGCGCAGAAAACCCAGCTCGATCACGCCGTTGACCTGGCCGTCGTTGGTCACCGGCGCCAGCAGCAGACTGAGCGGCGCGCCCTGGCCCAGGCCCGACGTGACCTTGAGGTAGCTGTCCGGCAGGTCGGTCAGCGTCAGGATCTCGCGCCGTTCGGCGGTCTCGTTGACCAGGCTGTGGGCGGCCGGAAACTGCTGCCCCCAGGCCTGCCCGTCGTCGAAGCCCCAGGTGGCCACGCGGCGCAGGCTGCCATCGCTCTCCCGCGCATACAGCGCGCCCACCGTGCTGCCCAGAAAGCTCGCCATGAAGGCCAGTGCGTTGCGCCCCGCCGCCTCCAGGCTCTGCTGCCCGACCAGCGCCTCGGCGAGTTGAGACTGGCCTTGCCGCAGCCAGCCCTGCGCCTGCAGGTAGTCGGAGTGCGCGGCCTGCTGCGCCAGCGCGGCACCGTAGCTGGCCGACAGCCCGAGCAGCTCGCGCCGCCCCATCCAGGCCAGCAGGCTGGCGACGCCGAGGCTGAACAGCAGGTAGCCGCTGACCGTCCAGGCGATGACGGCGTTGGCCGACTCGTTGCGCTGCACGCGCAGGCGGTCTTCCATCGCGATGAACTCGTCGAACTGCTCGCGGATCTCGTCGGTCACCCGCTTGCCGCGACCGGTGCGCACGATCTGCGAGAGGTCTTTGCCTTCGCGGCGCTGGCGGATCACGTCGCTGGCGTAGATGTCCCATTGCGCCTGCAGCGCGCTGATGCGGTCGAGGCGGTTGACTTGCGTGGGGTTGTCGCTAACGAAGGCGCGCAGCGAGGCCAGGTCCACCTTCATCTTGGGTTTGGCGACCTCGTAGGGGCCGAGGAAGGATTCGTCGCCGCTGATCAGGAAGCCGCGCATGGCGGTTTCCTGATCGACGCTGAGCTTTTGAAGCTGGTTGGCCTGGGCGATGACGCGGTCCGTGTGCTCCACCATGCCGAGCACGGACAGCAGATAGACGATCACGCCGACGAACAGGCCCGCACTGACGATGCCGATGGCCAGCGGAATCGCGATGTTGCGGGTCAGAATGCGGCGGAAGTTGCCGGCGTCGATGGCTTGTTGGGGCGTCATGGAGTCCGCTGCGCGCAAGGGGTTGTGTACTGCTGTAACGAGCAGGGAGTGTGCCTGAATTCACCCTGGGCGCCGGTGCCTTGCCGACCGCCCCCGGCAGGGCCGCAGAGCGGCTTTCCCTCGGAAAACCTGCCTCGGCCGCGTCGGTGTAGGACTTGTCCGACGCGAAGCGGCGGCTGCCGCCTACAGGAAGGCTTCGATGCGGCGCGCGAGTTCGGCCGGCTGGTCGTGGTGCAGCATGTGTCCCGCGTCGGCAATGGTTTCCACCCGACCGTCCGGCAGATGGGTCAGCCGCTCGCGGAACTCGGCGAGCGAGAACTGGCCCTTCCACCATTTGTCGAGCTCGTTCTCGCCCGCAATCACGGCCAGCACCGGCAGGTCGATGCGCCGGTACAGCTCCAGCGCCTCGTCGACCTGGTAGAGGTTGGCGTTGATGATCTTGTGGGCCGGATCGCCCAGAATGTGCCAGCGGCCTTCGGCGTCGGGCTGGGCCCAGTGCTGCGCCAGCCAGTCGGCCTTGTCGGCGGTCAGGCGCGGGTTGGTCTTGCGCAGGCGCGCGGCCACGCCGGCGGCGCTGTCGTAGCTCTTGAGCGCGGACTCGCCGCGGTGCAGGGCCTTGAGCTCGTCCATCCACTGCGCGTAGCGTCCGGGCGCCTGCGACGGCCGGGTGCGCGCCATGCCGAAGCCTTCGAGGTTGACCAGCCGGCGGATGCGCCGCGGCCGCGCGCCCGCGTACATCATGACGATGTTGCCACCCATGCTGTGGCCGACCAGGTCGGCCGGCGTGTCGGGCGCGTAGTGGTCGAGCAGGAAGTCGAGGTCGGCCAGGTAGTCGGGGAACCAGTAGTTGTCGACCGCCGGCGCGTAGCCCGAAGTCGCCGTGGCGGAGCGACCCGTGAGGCCGTAGCCGCGCCAGTCGGGCGCGATCACCCAGCGCTCCTCGGCCAGCGCGTCGACCATGAACTGCCAGGAGGCGGACACGTCCATCCAGCCATGCACCAGCACCAGCGGCGCCTGCCCGGCGCGGGGCTGGCCCCAGAGGCGGACGTGGTAGTCAAGATGGCGGATCGGGACAAACTCGCTGCGCGCGACGCGTTGGGCTTGGTACATTCGGCCGATCATACGGAGGTGCGCGATGGATTCGAGTCAAGGCAGCGACAACTACGCGGCGCTGCATGCCGGCTTTCGCTGGCAGGTGCCCGAGCGGTTCAACATCGCCCAGGTCTGCTGCGCGCGCTGGGCCGCGCTGCCTGACGCGGCGGACCGCATCGCCATTCACGAGGACGGCACCGGCGTCGAGCCGACCTCGCACAGCTACGCGCAGCTGCAGGACGAGGCCCATCGCCTCAGCAACGTGCTGGCCGGCCTGGGCGTGGCGCGCGGCGACCGCGTGGCCATCGTGATGCCGCAGCGCTTCGAGACGGCCGTGGCCTACATGGCCGTGCTGCAGATGGGCGCGGTGGCGATGCCGCTGTCGATGCTGTTCGGCCCCGAGGCGCTGGAGTACCGCCTGCAGGACAGCGAGGCGGTCGTCGCGATCTGTGACGACAGCGCGATCGCGAGCGTGCTGCAGGTGCGCGCCGCCTGCCCGGCGCTGCGCTGCGTCCTGGGCGTCGCCGGCGCGGCCGCGCAGGCCGACCTGGACTACGAAGCCGAACTGGCCCGGCACGCGCCGCGCTTTGCGCCGGTGGAGACGCGGGCCGACGAAGGCGCCGTGCTGATCTACACCAGCGGCACCACGGGCCCGCCCAAGGGCGCGCTGATTCCGCACCGCGCGATGATCGGCAACCTGACGGGTTTCGTGTGCAGCCAGAACTGGTTCGGTTTCGACCCGGCGGATGCCACCAAGCCGTCCCGCGCGGTGTTCTGGAGTCCGGCCGACTGGGCCTGGACCGGCGGCCTGATGGACGCACTGCTGCCGACGCTGTATTTCGGCCGCGAGATCGTGGCCTTCAACGGCCGTTTCAGCCCCGAGGCGGCGTTTGCGCTGATGCAGAAGTACAAGGTGACGCACACCTTCCTGTTTCCGACGGCGCTCAAGGCGATGATGAAGGCCTATCCCCGGCCGAAGAAGCTGTTCCGCCTGAAGCTGCAGGCGATCATGAGCGCGGGCGAGGCCGTCGGCGATGCGGTGTTCGCCTACTGTCGCGAGCAGCTGGGCGTGACCGTGAACGAGATGTTCGGCCAGACCGAGATCAACTACGTGGTGGGCAACTGCGCGATGGGCTGGCCCGGCTGGCCCGCGCGGCCGGGCAGCATGGGCAAGGGCTATCCGGGCCACCGCGTGGCGGTGATCGACGAGGACGGCAAGGAGTGCCCGGTGGGCGTGCCCGGCGACGTGGCGGTGAACCGCTTCGACGTGCACGGCGAGCCCGATCCGATCTTCTTCCTCGGTTACTGGAAGAAGGAGGAGGCCACGCGCGGCAAGTACACCGGTGACTGGTGCCGCACCGGCGACCTGGCCGTGCGCGACGCCGACGGCTACCTGTGGTACCAGGGCCGCGCCGACGACGTGTTCAAGGCAGCTGGCTACCGGATCGGTCCGGGTGAGATCGAGAACTGCCTGGTGAAGCATCCGGCCGTGGCCAATGCGGCCGTGGTGCCCAAGCCCGACCGCGAGCGCGGCGCGGTGGTGAAGGCCTATGTGGTGCTGTCGGCCGACGCGCTGGCCGCGCGTTCGCGCGCGGGCGATGCGGCGGCCTACGAGCAAGGACTGGTGGCCGATCTGCAGGCCCATGTGAAGGGCAAGCTCGCGCCCTACGAGTACCCGAAGGAGATCGAGTTCATCGATGCGCTGCCGATGACGACAACCGGCAAGGTGCAGCGGCGTGTGCTTCGGCTGCGGGAGATGGAGCTTGCGGGGGGGTGAGGTGGCGTCTTCGTGTGCCTGGACCTCGCGCAGCCAAGCCGCCAGCCCCTGGGGCCGGGGCGCTTGGCTGGGGCGGTCGGCACTGCGTGTCCGACTGCCCTGCGGTACTCGGTCTTGCGGGCCGGTGCAGAACTCACTGCGCGCTG
>JBGAIH010000011.1:0-151025 GCA_044225675.1 Burkholderiaceae bacterium | reverse complement strand
GAAGGCCTCTTTTGGAGGAGAAAATGCAAGGCTCGGCGGGCTGGATCGCCCGGAGCCTGAATGCGGCCAAGTCCTCTCAGTAGCTGTTGCGGCCACCGCCGTAGCCGCCGCGGCCACCACCACCGCCGCCGCCGCCATAGCCGCCACCACCACCACCACCGCCGAAGCCACCGCTGCGGGGGGGGCGGGGTTCCATCGGGCGGGCCTCGTTGACGACGAGATTGCGTCCGCCGACGGATTGGCCGTTCATGCCGCTGATCGCGGCCTGAGCTTCGGCCTCACTGCCCATTTCGACAAAGCCGAAGCCCTTGGAGCGGCCGGTTTCGCGCTCCATCATGACCTTGGCGCTGGAGACCGAGCCGAACTGGCTGAAGGTCTGCTGCATGTCGTTGTCGTTGAACGAATAGGGCAGGTTGCCCACGTAAAGTTTGTTGCCCATGAAGGGACTCCTGAAAAGGTCTCGAAAAGTGATGGGAGTCGGACTTCAAAGACACGAAATTGACCAATCACCATATGACAACGCCGACCCTTGGGCCGGCGCCCATTCATTATGCGTGAATTTTTCGTTTTTGCCAGTCTCATTCATCCGAGTAGTTGCGCCATTGCCGCATCGCGTTTCTCATGGTTAGAACCTGCCGCTCAAACCGGGGGCAGGCCTCGCAGGCCATGAGATGCAGGCGCAAGCCCAGGCCCTCCAGCCATCCCAGAGGGCGGTCTTCCCGCTCGACCAGCAATCTGGCGGACTGTTTGCAGCTCAGGCGCAACATGACAAGACTCCCGTCACGGCCCGGCCGTCCGGCCGAACCAGTTCAACTCCAGGCATTCGCGCAGCCGCAACCGGGCACGGTGCAGCTGGACGTACAGGTTCGTCGCTGACAGACCGAGTTCCTTACAGATCTCCTCGCTGGACAGCTCGAGCCATTCGCGCATCAGGAAAACCCGGCCCATGGCTGCAGGCAGCTTGCTCGCGCAGGCTTCCAGGACCTCGAAAAACTGCCGCGAACTGAGGTCCTGCTCGGGATTGCCCCAGTCGGCGGGCGCGCTGGCGAAGTGCCCGTCCGCCTTGAACATCAGCTCATCCAGGTTCGCCGAGCCGTCGTCCATGGCGCCTTCGTCGAGGCTGACCTCCCGCTGGCGCTGGCGCAGGATGTCGACCACCTTGTGCTTGAGGATGCCCACCAGCCAGGTTTTCAGCTGGGACCGGTTGCCGAAAGACTGCGGCTTGGACAGGGCGGCCAGCAGCGTCTCCGCGACGGCATCTTCAGCCCAGGCTTCATTGCGCAGCTGCAGCCGGGCAAAGCGCAACAGATACGGCCGGTGCTCCGCGAGCTGGTTTTCCAGAGTCATGATGCGTACGAAGGGTGTAAGAAGTGGATCATCGCACACGACATTCACGGCATGAACGTCCGAAACCTGCTCCTGTTGCCCGCCGTCGTCGCCTGCCTTTTCCTGCCGCCAGCGGCCGTGGCCCAGGAGTCACGGCCTGCGGCGCCGGCGCTGGAGGGGCGCACGCTGGACGGGCAGCCCTTCACACTCGCCGGCCTCAAGGGCAAGGTCGTGCTCGTGATGTTCTGGTCGACCGGCTGCGCCGTCTGCCGCGACAAGATGCCCGAGTTGCGCCAGAACTACGAAGGCTGGGCCGGCAAGCCGTTCGAGCTGGTCCTCGTGAGCGTCGACCGCCGCCTGCAGGACCTGAGCGACTACGAACGCATCATTGGCCGCATGGTCCCCGTCCGGCAGCGATTCGTGCAGTTGTGGGCCGGTGAGCCGGGGTATCGAGACGGCTTCGGCAAGCCTGCACAACTGCCTGCCAGCTTTCTCATCGACAAGACCGGACGCATCGTGGATCGTTACAGCGGTCGCATTCCGGCGGAGGCGTGGGACAAGATTGCCGACCTGCTTTGACGGCCGCAGACAAAAGAGGCATAAAGTTTTGCTGCGTGTGTAAGAAAACCAGACTTCCCGTGACCAACCCCCAACCAGCAAGGAATGCCGACCCGGTTGGCGCCCCGACCCTGGTTGAACTGCAACCTTTTACCTTTCAAGGAGTTTTCCAATGAACCAACGTGCTCTCGTCGCCGCCGCTGCGGTGTCCCTGCTGTCTTCCGTCTTCGTCGCCACGCCCGCCGTCGCGCAGGAGAAGGAAAAGTGCTACGGCATCGCCAAGGCAGGCCAGAATGATTGCGCCAATCTGTCCGGCAGCCACTCGTGCGCAGGCCAGTCGAAGGTCAGCGATGACGCCGGTGAGTGGAAGTACGTGGCCAAGGGCACCTGCGCCAGCATGAAGGGCATGACCGCCGACCAGGCCAAGATGAAGGCCAAGAAGAGCTGATCATCCGTGTATCGGTTTCATGCGGGCTGCCACGGCAACGGCGGCCGCCCGCGTGACCCGGACTGCCACCCATGACCGACGCGCACTCCGTTCCGGCATCCCGTTCCATGGCGCCGCTCTCCGGTGTCGGCATTGGATGGCGCCATCCCCATTACCGCGAATTGCTGGGGTCGTCCGGCCATTCGCACGATGCGGGCGCCAGGCTGCCGGACTTCCTGGAAGTCCATTCCGAAAACTTCTTTGGTGCGGGCGGCGCTGCGCTCGCCACCCTGAGCCAGGCGCGTGAGCGCTGGCCCGTGAGCCTGCACGGCGTGGGGCTGGGGCTGGGCTCGGCCGCCGGAATCGACGCCTGGCATCTCGATCGGCTGGCGGCGCTCGTCGACCGCATCGAGCCGGCGCTCGTCTCGGACCACGCCTGCTTCGCTCGTGGCCCCTTGGTGCCAGGGGGCGATGCCGTGCATGCGGCCGACCTGCTGCCCCTGCCGTTCAACGAGGCGGCACTGACCACCCTCTGCGCCAATGTGCAGCAGGTGCAGGAGCGCCTGCGCAGGCCGATCCTCGTGGAGAACCTGTCGGCCTACCTGGATTGGTCCTCCAGTGACATGGACGAGGTGGATTTCCTGTCTGCCCTGGTGCAGCGGACGGGCTGCCGCCTGCTGCTGGATGTGAACAATCTTTATGTGAATGCCTTGAACCGCAGAATCGCTGCGGGCGTGGCATCCGCCGGCCCCGCAGCCATTCAACCGTCCGGAGTCCGACCCGACACAGCTCACTCCGATGCCGTCCACGCATGCCTGCGCTGGCTCGACCGTCTCCCGGTCGACGCGCCCGGTGAGATCCACCTGGCGGGCCACTGCGTGATGGACGACATCGTCATCGACGACCACGGAAGCCGGGTCGCCGACGATGTCTGGATCGTCTACCGACACGCGCTCGGCCGCTTCGGCCGGGTCCCGACACTGATTGAATGGGACACCGGCATCCCGGCGCTGTCCGTTCTGCTGGAAGAATCGGCGCGCGCCCGGGGCTTCGCCCAGGAGCCCCAGGGTCGGCCGATGTCTTGCCTCGGGCAGGAGGCGGCGGCATGAACCCGCTCGCCATGCAGCAGCAGGCCCTGCTGACCGCCCTGTTCGGGCGCTGGGACCCTTCAGCGCTCGCGGGCCAGGCCACGCAACCCGACGGGCTGCGCATCCGCGGGCTGCAGGCCTATCGCAGCAACGGACAGGCGCTGGCCGCGCGCGCCCTGTCGGCGGCTTTTCCTGTGCTGACCCAGATGCTGGGCGAGGACAACCTCGCCGCCCTGGCGCGTGCGTACTGGCAGACCCGGCCGCCGGTGCGCGGCGACATCGCGCAATGGGGCGAGGACCTGCCCCGCTTCATCGCCGATGCGCCCCAGTTGCAGGAGGAGCCGTTTCTTGCCGACGTCGCGCGTGTCGAATGGGCTTTGCATGTTGCGGCAACGGCGGCCGATGTGAGGGCCGATCCCGCCTCGTTCCGCCTGCTGGTCGAGCTGGATCCTTCGCAGCTGCTTCTCGTCACCGGCGCCGGCGTCGATCTGGTTGCCAGCCCGTGGCCGGTGGCAAGCCTCGTGAATGCCCATCTCGCTGGCGAGCCCTCCCTCGGGCAGGTGAGTCAGTGGATGCTCGAGGGCCGCGCCGAGACGGCACTGGTCTGGCGCGAGTCCTACCGTCCGCGTGTGCGGGAGGCTGCGCCTGGCGAGGCGGCCCTGGTGCAGGCGCTGCGTGCCGGTCAGTCACTCGCGTGCGGACTGGACGCCGCGATCAGCGCCGACGCCGAATTCGACTTCCAGGCCTGGCTTGCACCCGCCGTGCAGACCGGCCTCGTGGTCGGTGCCAGAACCCTTTCTATCTGAAGGAAAAACCATGACAAACCCTTCCGGCCTGATCGCGCGCGGGGCGCGCACCTGGGCCCGTTTCAGCCGCGGCCTCGACAGCCTGCAACCCCTCGCCGCGCTGGCGGCGCGCGTCTACCTTGCGCAGGTCTTCTTCCTCTCGGGCCTCACCAAGCTGCGCGACTGGGACATCACGCTGGCGCTTTTTACCGACGAGTACAAGGTTCCCCTGCTGCCGCCCGCGCTGGCGGCTGTCATGGGCACTGCCGGCGAGCTGGCGCTGCCGGTGCTGCTCGCGCTGGGGCTGGGCGGGCGATTTGCCGCCCTGGGCCTCTTCGTGGTCAATGCCGTCGCGGTGGTGTCGCTCAGCGAAATCGCCCCGGCAGCGCTGCAGCAGCATGTGTTCTGGGGCAGCCTGCTGGCCGCACTGGCCATCTACGGGCCGGGCAAGTGGTCTGTCGAGCGCTGGGTCTGGCCGCGACTTGCTTCGCCCGCAGAAGGCGTGCTTACCAGTTGACGTCGCGATCGGGCGTTGCGCCGATCCGGTGGATTGAAAGGTCGGCGCCGTCATACTCCTCTTCGGGCGTGAGGCGAAGGCCGGCCACTTTCCTGATCAGGCCATAGACCAGGAATCCGGTCACCAGCGCCCAGCTCACGCCCATGAGCGTGCCGATCAGCTGGGCGCCGAAGCTCACGCCGCCAAGGCCGCCCAATGCCTTGCTTCCAAAGATGCCCGCCGCCAGCCCGCCCCAGGCGCCGCACAGGCCATGCAATGGCCAGACACCCAGCACGTCGTCGATCTTCCAGCGGTTCTGCGTGAGCGTGAACATCATCACGAAGATGCCACCGGCCACGGCGCCCACGGCGAGCGCGCCCAGGGGATGCATCAGGTCGGAGCCCGCGCACACGGCCACCAGCCCGGCCAGCGGACCGTTGTGGACGAAGCCGGGGTCATTGCGACCGAAAGCCAATGCCGCCAGCGTGCCGCCCACCATGGCCATGAGCGAGTTCACCGCCACCAGACCAGAAATCTTGTCGATCGTCTGCGCGCTCATGACGTTGAAGCCGAACCAGCCGACGGTGAGAATCCACGCGCCAAGCGCGAGAAACGGGATGTTCGACGGCGGATGGGCCGAGATGGCGCCGTCCTTGCGGTAACGGTTGCTGCGTGCGCCCAGCAGGATCACGGCGGGCAAGGCCAGCCAGCCGCCCACCGCATGCACGACGATGGATCCGGCAAAGTCGTGGAACTCCTCGCCCGTGGCCGACTTGATCCAGGCCTGCACGCCGAATCCCTGGTTCCACACGATGCCTTCGAAGAAGGGATAGATCAGGCCGACGATGACCGCCGTTGCCATGAGTTGCGGGCCGAAGCGTGCCCGCTCGGCAATTCCGCCCGAAATGATGGCGGGGATGGCGGCAGCGAAGGTCAGAAGGAAGAAGAACTTCACGAGTTCATAGCCGTTGCGCGCCGCGAGCTGTTCCGCGCCCACGAAGAAGCCCGTGCCATAGGCCACCGCGTAGCCGACGAGGAAGTAAGCGACCGTCGACACGGAAAAGTCTGCAAGGATCTTCACCAGCGCGTTGACCTGGTTCTTCTTGCGCACGGTGCCCAGCTCCAGGAACGCGAAGCCCGCGTGCATGGCGAGCACCATGATGCCGCCCAACAGAATGAACAGGGCGTCCGAGCCCTGTTTTAGTGCTTCCATGATGACCTCTTTGGATGATTTGCTGTTTATTGGTGCGAAATCGGCGTCTCCAGCCGTTTCGCACCAAAATCAAGCAAAAAGTGCGCCAGAACCGTGCGAGGTGAGCGGCCCTTCGTTGGAGAGCCCAAGAAGCTATACTGGTGGCTGTCATTGGGGAGTAGCCTCCTTCCGATCTCCGGGAAGGGCTTGCGTCAACAGACTTGCGGATCGCGTGCAATGCGCGACGGCATGGCGCAGGCAGTCGCATGACCTGGCGAGACCTTTGACTGCGGCGTCCCCGTTTTGGCCGGGGGTGCGTTTGCAGTCATGGGTTGTCATTCCGGCCGGGACCTCATCATGGAAGCATTTCTCATCTCCACAGGCATCGTCGCACTCGCCGAAATGGGCGACAAGACGCAGCTGCTCGCACTCGTCCTGGCGGCCAGATTCCGCAAGCCCTGGCCCATCGTGGCGGGCATCTTCGTCGCCACCGTCTTCAATCACGCACTGGCCGGCGCCGTCGGCGCATGGGTCACCACGCTGATCGGGCCGCAGGCCCTGCGCTGGGTGCTCGGGGTGTCTTTCATCGCGATGGCGGTGTGGATGCTCGTGCCCGACAAACTGGACGACGACGCCCCTGCGGGCGGAGGCCGCCTGGGGGTCTTCGCCACCACCATGGTGGCGTTCTTCCTCGCAGAGATGGGCGACAAGACCCAGATCGCCACTGTCATGCTCGCGGCCCGCTACGAGGCCTGGGCGGCCGTCGTGGCCGGCACCACGCTCGGGATGATGCTGGCCAACGCACCGGTGGTGTGGCTGGGCGAGCGGATCACGCGCCGGGTGCCGATCCGCACGGTCCACCTGATCTCGGCGGTGATCTTTGCCGTCCTGGGGCTGGTGGCCCTGCTGGCCTGAGCGGCGCCGAGGGGGTTGCTATACTTCCTCAAGCGCCGATTTGCTCCAGCTTGCGGGCGCTCAATAAATTCTGCTAAAGACCGACCGAACCGAAGCCCGGCCTCGTTTTTAGCGACGCCGGGTTTTTTTGTTCTCACTGCAGCTTCCAGATGATCGTCACGCCACAGACCATGCACTTCGATGCGCCGCTGCCCTTGCAGAGCGGCGCGTCCATGGCCGGCTATGACCTGTGCTACGAGACCTATGGCACGCTCAATGCGCAGCGGTCGAACGCAGTGCTGATCTGCCATGCGCTCAATGCGTCGCACCATGTGGCCGGCACCTACGAGGGGCAGCCGCGCTCCGAGGGCTGGTGGGACAACATGATCGGCCCGGGCAAGCCGGTGGACACCAACCGCTTCTTCGTGATCGGCGTGAACAACCTGGGTTCGTGCTTCGGCTCGACCGGCCCGATGCACACCAATCCGGCCACGGGCAAGGCCTGGGGCGCCGATTTCCCGGTTCTCACCGTGGAGGACTGGGTCGACGCCCAGGCTCGGCTGCTGGACGGCCTGGGCATCGGGACACTCGCGGCCGTGATGGGCGGCAGCCTGGGCGGTATGCAGGCCCTCAGCTGGACGCTGCGGTATCCCGAGCGGGTGCGCCACGCGGCGGTCATTGCCAGCGCGCCCAATCTCACGGCCGAGAACATCGCCTTCAATGAAGTGGCGCGGCGCGCCATCGTGACCGACCCCGACTTCCACGCCGGCCATTTCTACGAGCACGGCGTCGTGCCCAAGCGCGGCCTGCGCATCGCCCGCATGATCGGCCACATCACCTACCTGAGTGACGATGTGATGAACGAGAAGTTCGGCCGCGAACTGCGCAACGCGGTGGCGGAGACCGTCGAAGGCGGTGGCAGCCCCTACCAGTACACGACGCAGGACGTCGAGTTCCAGATCGAGAGCTATCTGCGCTACCAGGGCGACAAGTTCGCGGAGTACTTCGACGCCAACACCTACCTGCTCATCACCCGCGCGCTCGACTACTTCGACCCGGCGCGCCGCCATGGCGGCAACCTGACGCAGGCGCTGGCCAGCGCGCGGGCGCGCTTTCTGATCGTGAGCTTCACCACCGACTGGCGGTTCGCACCCAAGCGCAGCCGCGAAATCGTCAAGGCCCTGCTCGACAACCGGCGCGATGTGAGCTACGCCGAGATCGACGCGCCGCATGGCCACGACGCCTTCCTGCTCGATGATGCCCGTTACCTGGCCGTCGCCCGCGCATGGTTCGAGCACATCGCAGAGGAGAACGCCGCATGAGCGACCACGCGACGATGCAGTCCATCGCGCGGCTGGTGCCCGAGGGCTCGCGCGTGCTCGACCTCGGCTGCGGCGACGGTGCCATGCTGGACTACCTGCAGCGCGAACGCGGCTGCAGCGGCTATGGCGTGGAAATCTCCGATGCCAATGTGCTGGCTGCGCTCGCGCGCGGCGTGAACGTGATCCAGCTGAACCTCGACGAGGGCCTGTCGATGTTCGACGACGACTCCTTCGACGTCGTCCTGCAGATCGACACGCTGCAGCACCTGCGCAATGCCGAGACGATGCTGGTGGAGACGGCCCGTGTCGGCCGCATGGGCATCGTGGCTTTTCCGAACTTCGCGCATTGGCCCAACCGCCTGAGCATCCTGCGGGGCCGCATGCCGGTCACCAAGCGGCTGCCCTACCAGTGGTACGACACGCCCAACATCCGGGTGGGCACCTACAAGGACTTCGAGGTGCTGGCCATGCGCAACCGCCTGCGCGTGCTCGACGCGTTCGGCCTGCAGGAAGGCCGCGAGGTGCGCTGGCTGCCCAATGCCCGCGCAGGCACCGCCGTCTTCCGCTTCGAGCGCGGCTAGACCTCGGGCCGCAGAGCGGGGCGTGGTGCAATCGATCGCGTCTCGCCGATCGCCAGCACGAAAAAGTCGTCCGCCGACACATCCTGGTCGGCGCGCGCCCGCGCCAGCGCACGCGGCGGCTCGTCGAGCGCCTCGTCGGTCAGCTCGAAGGTGCCCCAGTGGACGCCGAGCGAGCGCTTGGCTCCGAGATCGCGATGGATCTTCACCGCCTCATCCGCATTGACGTGCTGCGTCTTCATGAACCAGCGGGGCTCGTAAGCGCCGATCGGCAGCAGCGCCACATCGAAGCCGCCGCCCGCGCCTTCCGACTGGCGCTCGGCGAAGCGCTGCCGCATGTCAGCGAAATCGCGCGAGTAGCCCGTGTCCCCTGCGTAGAACAGATGGCAGTCGGGCGAGAACACTGCAAAGCCGCCCCACAGCGTGTTCATGCGGTCATTCAGGCCGCGCGCCGACCAGTGCTGCGCCGGCACGACCATGACCTCCACCTCGCCTGCAGGCGCCGCCATCCGGTGGCCCTGCCACCAGTCCAGCTCCACCGCGTGCGTGATGCCGCGCCGTTCCAGCCAGGCCTTCAGGCCCAGCGGCACGACGAACAGGGGCGGGCCGCCGGGCTGCGCCGCCAGGGCCCGCGCCGACGCCTCGTCCAGATGGTCGTAGTGGTTGTGGGACACCAGCACCAGGTCGATGTGCGGCAGCGCATCCGGGGTGATGGCGGGGGGCTGATGCCGACGCGGGCCGGCGAACGACATCGGCGAGGCGCGCTCCGAGAAGATCGGGTCTGTGAGGATGTTGAGGCCGCCGAGCTGCGCGAGGACGGTGGCATGGCCGATCCAGGTCACGGTCGGCTGCATCGCGTGGCCCGCCGCCGCATTGCGCCGCAGCTGCCCGAGGTCGGGTGCGACGCACGGGGTGGGTGCCTGGGGCGGCGGCGGCAGTCCGTTGCGATGCGCGTTCCAGCGCCAGCGCAGGACTTCCGCCAGGCTCTTGCTGCCGAAGGGCGTATGCAGGTTCCGGAAGCCCTGCGGGGTGTGGTGGGGCTGGTCCGGATCGTAGTGCGGGTTCATGCCTGCGCAGCATAGCGGGCCCCGCCAAGGCCCGCTGGCGCGTGATACAACTGCCCCAGACCGCAAGCGCGTGTCCGGGCGAAGGCCCGGGGCGCGGGGCTGCGGCCCAGCCCGGCGGCCGCAAGCCTGCCGGCCTCCTCACACCTGTTTCTGCATCCGCATCGTGACCATGGACTCCTCGCTCAGGCTCGGCTGCATTGCCGACGACTTCACGGGCGCCACCGATCTGGCAAACAACCTGGTGCGCGCCGGCATGCGCGTGGTGCAGGCGCTGGGCACACCGTCCGGACCTGTGCCTGACCGCGCGGATGCCGTCGTCATCGCGCTCAAGTCGCGCACCATCGCGCCGGCGGACGCGGTGGCGCAGTCGCTGCAGGCGCTGCGCTGGCTGCAGGCCCAGGGCGCGCGCCAGATCTACTTCAAGTACTGTTCCACCTTCGACAGCACGCCCCAGGGCAACATCGGGCCGGTGGCGGAGGCGCTCATGGACGCCCTCGGCACGGACTTCACCATCGCGACGCCTGCGTTCCCCGACAACCAGCGCACCGTCTTCAAGGGTCATCTGTTCGTTGGCGACGTGCTCCTGAGCGACAGTGGCATGCGGCATCATCCGCTCACGCCGATGACCGACGCCAACCTCGTGCGGGTGCTGCAGTCCCAGACCCGCCGCCGCGTGGGCCTGATCGACCACCGGGCCGCGGCGGCGGGCCCGCAGGCTGTGCGCGACCGCATCGAAGCGCTGCGCGCGCAGGGCGTGGGCATTGCGGTGGTGGACGCCGTCTCCAATGACGATCTGCTGCGCCTCGGGCCGGCATTGGCGGACATGCCTTTGGTGACGGCAGGCTCGGGCGTGGCGATCGCGCTGCCTGCCAACTTCGGCATGGCGCCGTCGCCGCTGGCGGCCCGGTTGCCGCCGGCGGCCGGCCTGCGGGCCATCGTCTCGGGAAGCTGTTCGGAGGCCACGCGTCGCCAGGTGCGCCGCTTCATCGAGGCGGGCCATCCGACCTTTGCATTGGACCCGCTGGCGTTGGCGCAAGCGGAGAGCAGCGGAGGCGGCAACGCGGCCGCAGCGCTTGCGTGGGCCGCGCGCCATGTGGGCGACGGCCCGGTGCTGGTCTATTCCACGGCCGATCCCGAGGCGGTGGGCGCGGCGCAGACGGCCCTGGGCATCGGCGCGGCCGGCGCACTGGTGGAGGCGGCGCTCGCCGAGGTGACGCGGGGCCTCGTGGCGCTGGGCGTGCGGCAACTGGTGGTGGCGGGTGGGGAAACCTCGGGGGCCTGCGTGCAGGCGCTGGGCCTCACGCAGATGCAGATCGGCCCGCAGATCGATCCGGGCGTGCCCTGGTGCCACGGGCAGACGCAGGACGGCGTGCCCCTGCACCTGGCGCTCAAGTCGGGCAACTTCGGCTCGGACGACTTTTTCACCAAAGCCTTTACGATGCTGGCATGACCGAGACCCAAGCGCGCGACGAGATCTGCCGCGTCGGCAAAAGCCTGTTCGACCGGGGGCTGGTGCACGCCACGGCGGGCAACATCAGCGTGCGGCTGGACGACGGCTTCCTCATCACGCCGACCGACGCGTGTCTCGGGTTTCTCGATCCCGCGCAGCTCGCGCGGGTGGATGCGGCGGGCGTGCAGACCGCTGGCGCGCCGGCCAGCAAGACCCTGGTGCTGCACCGGGCCATCTACGCTGCGGCGACGCGCTTCGATCCGCAGACGCGCTGCGTGATCCACACCCACGCCACGCACTGCGTCGCCCTGAGCCTGCGCCCGCCTGCGCCCGAGTGGCTGGCGCCCCTGACGCCGTACTTCGTGATGAAGGTCGGCCATGTGCCGCTCATCGGCTATGCACGGCCCGGCGCCCAGGGCACGGCGCAGGCGGTTGCGCAGGCGATCGAGCAGCACGGCGCTGCGGGCGCGCCGATCCGTGCCGTCATGCTCGAGCGCATCGGCCCCAAGGTCTGGCACGAGTCGCCAGCCAGTGCGATGGCCGTGCTCGAGGAACTCGAGGAAACGGCGCGCCTGGCGTGCATGAACCCCGACGCTGCGCCGCTCACCCTGGCGCAGATCGACGAACTTCGCGTCGCCTTCGGCGCACGCTGGTGAACCCTGGAGACTCCGCATGACTCTGTCTTCCTCGCCGCTCGGTGCCAGCGGCCTCAAGGTTGCGCCACTGTGGCTCGGCGCGATGATGTTCGGCGACCAGACCGGCGAAGCCGAAGCCGCGCGCATCGTGGATGCCGCGCGTGCGGCCGGCGTCAACGGCATCGACACGGCCAACGTCTATGCACGCGGCGAGTCGGAGCGCATCACCGGCCGGCTGATCGCAGCCGACCGCGAGCGCTGGGTGCTGGCCACGAAGCTGGCCAACCCGACCGGTGACGGACCGAATGACCGTGGCCTGTCGCGTCGCCACATGCTGCGTGCGGTGGACGACAGCCTGCGGCGCCTGGACACGCCCTGGATCGACGTGCTCTACCTGCATCGCGACGACGAAACCACCCCGATGGAGGAGACGCTGTCGACGCTGGCGCGGCTGATCGAGTCGGGCAGGATCCATTATTTCGGCGTGTCCAACTTCCGCGCCTGGCGTGTCGCCAAGATGGTGGAGACCAGCCGCGCCATGGGCGTGCCGCAGCCCATCGTCTGCCAGCCGCCCTACAACGCCATGACGCGCGGCATCGAGACGGAGCTGCTGCCCTGCTGCGCCAGCTATGGCGTGGGCGTCGTGGCCTACAGCCCGCTCGCGCGCGGCGTGCTGAGCGGCAAGTACCCGGCTGATGCGCCGCCTCCGGCGGGCTCGCGCGCGGCCCGCAACGATCCCCGCCTGCTGCAGACGGAGTTCCGTCCCGAGTCCCTGCAGCATGCGCAGACCCTGGCGGCGCATGCGCGGGAACGCGGCATGACGCCCACGCAGTTCGCCATCGCCTGGGTCCTCAACAACCGCCTGGTGCACGGCGTGCTGGGCGGGCCGCGCACGCTTGAGCAATGGCAGGGCTACATCGATGCCGCAGCCGTCACGCTGAATGCCGGCGACGAGCAGCGGGTCGATTCGCTGGTGGCCCCTGGCCATGCGTCCACGCCGGGCTACACCGATCCCATCTACCCGGTCAGCGGGCGGCAGGCGCGTCACACCTGACGCACCGCACCCCGACGTCGCACCCCTGACACTCCAACTGCCCGCGCACCGATTCCCGTGCCACCCACCTGCCGCTGACCATGCCCCAGTTTGCCGCCAACCTGTCGATGATGTACCCGGAGCTGCCGTTCCCTGACCGCTTCGAGGCGGCCGCGCGGGATGGTTTTCGCGCGGTCGAGTTTCTCTTTCCCTACCTGTTCGACGCGAACGAACTGGCCGCGCGTCTGCGAGGCAACGGCTTGCGCCAGGTGCTGTTCAATGCGCCGCCGGGCGGCGGCGCGGACACCCAGGCGATTGCCCGTGCGATCGACGCGATGGACCGGGGAATGGCCTGCGTGCCCGGACGCGAGGCCGAGTTCCGCGACGCGGTCGGTCTGGCGCTGCGCTATGCCGAGGTGCTGGACTGCCCGCGCCTGCACCTCATGGCGGGCCTGGTGCCTGCCGGCCTCGACCGGGAAGCTTGCCGCCCCACCTATGTGGCCAATCTGCGCTGGGCTGCGGCCGAGGCGGCGCGGGCCGGCCGGGACGTGCTGATCGAGCCGATCAACACGCGCGACATTCCGGGCTTCTTCCTGAATCGCCAGGACCATGCCCACGAGATCGTCGAGGAGGTCGGGGCGTCCAATCTGAAGGTCCAGATGGACCTCTACCATTGCCAGATCGTCGAGGGCGACGTGGCGATGAAGATCCGCAGGTACCTGCCCACCGGCCGCGTCGGCCATTTCCAGATCGCGGGCGTGCCCGAACGCCACGAGCCCGACCTGGGGGAGGTGAACCATGCCTACCTGTTCAGCGTGATCGACGAGGTCGCAGCCGCCTGCAGCTGGGACGGCTGGGTCGGCTGTGAGTACCGGCCGAAACAGGGTGGCCAGCCCGGCGGTACGTCGGCGGGCTTGGGCTGGTACCAGCGCTGGCGCTGACGGGCGGAAGCGGGCCATCGCCGGCCCGTGAGGACGGCTCAGCGACCCAGCCGCTCGATCAATGCCATGGCGGCAGCCGGTGCCCGCTCCTTGGCGCCGCTGATGAAGAACATGAAGACATCCCTCGGCTTCGTCTTGCGCTGCGCTGCCTCCACGCGCGGCACCTCAGGCGGCTCGCCGCCGTCACGCCAGACGCGCGCAGCTTCCGCCCAGCCGTCGAGCGCGGGTGACCGGTAGCCGGTCTTCACCCGGCTGTCGGTGCGCATCAGGCGCGCATAGATGAAGCTGCCCGTCACATCGGCAAAGGACGGGTAGTCGTCCGAGTCCGTGAAGACCGTGGCGCAGCCATAGTGGCGGGCAAGCTGGAGGTAGGCGGGCGACATGAAGCTCGGATGGCGCACGTCCAGCGCATGGCGCAGCGGCCGTCCGCCCACCTCGCTGGGCAGCAGCCTCAGGAAAGCCTCGAAGTCGCCGGGCTCGAAGGCCTTGGTCGGCATGAATTGCCAGACCAGGGGACCGAGCTTGGGCCCGAGTTCGCTGATGCCGCTGTCGACGAAGCGTGCGATGGACGGCCCGGCCTCGGCAAGGACCTTGCGATTCGTGGCAAAGCGGTTGGCCTTGAGCGAGAACATGAATCCCTCGGGCGTCTCGTCGCGCCACTTGGCGAAGGTCGCGGGCTTGAAGGTGCTGTAGTACGTTCCATTGACCTCGATCGCGCTCAGCTGCTGGCTGGCGTAGGCCAGCTCCTTGCTGTGGGCCAGACCCTCGGGGTAGAAATTGCCACGCCATGGCTCATAGGTCCAGCCGCCGATGCCTGCCCGGATCTGCGCCGTGCCCGCTTTTGTCCTGCCCATTGCCGTCTCCAGGGTTGCGAGCCCCCACTCTAGCGCGAGCGGCGCGACAGGCGTACAGTGAAAGGCGATGCTGCTGACACTTTGCCAGCCCCTTCAGCTCCTTCAGCCCCCTCAGCCCATCCCTCGCACCGGACCCACCCCATGAACGCTCCCCTGCACCGTGAAATGCCCGGCGGCATGTTTGATGCTGCCCAGGCCCTGGACCATGCCACCCGTCAATGGGACGGCGACATCGTCCGTCAGATCTCCGACTACATTGCCATCCCGGCCAAGTCACCCGGCTTCGACAGGGACTGGGCGAGTCACGGCCACATCGAGACGGTCATCCGCAACGCAGCCGCCTGGGTCGAGGCCCAGAAGGTCGAAGGCCTCACGCTGGAAATCGTCCGGCTCGAAGGCCGGACGCCCGTGCTGTTCTTCGAGGTGGCTGCCACGCGCCCGGAGTCGAAGCAGACCGTCCTGATGTACGGCCACCTGGACAAGCAGCCCGAGTTCAATGGCTGGCGCAGCGACCTGGGCCCGTGGACGCCGAAGTACGAGGACGGCAAGCTCTACGGCCGAGGTGGCGCCGACGACGGCTACGCCGTCTACGCCAGCATTGCCGCAGTGCAGGCGCTCAAGGCGCAGAACATTGCGCACCCGCGCATCGTGGGTCTGGTGGAGACCTGCGAGGAGTCCGGCTCCTACGATCTGCTGCCCTATGTGGATGCGCTGCGCCCGCGGCTGGGTGAGGTCGAGCTGGTCATCTGCCTCGATTCGGGCGCAGGCAACTACGACCAGCTGTGGCTCACCACCAGCCTGCGCGGGATGGCCAGCGGCACGCTCAAGGTCGAGGTGCTCACCGAAGGCGTGCATTCGGGCGACGCGTCCGGCCTGGTGCCGTCGAGCTTTCGCATCATGCGCCAGGTGCTCGACCGGCTCGAGGACAGCCGCACCGGCCGCCTGCTGCCGGCCAGCTTCCATTGCGAGGTGCCGCCGGAGCGTCTGGCCCAGGCCCGGGCCACGGCCGCCATCCTCGGCGACGAGATCTACAAGCGTTTCCCATGGGCCCACTACGACTGCGAAGGTGCCACGGCCTTCGCCCTGCCGACGACCACCGAGCCGGTGCAGGCGCTGCTCAACCGCACCTGGACGCCGACCCTGAGCGTGACGGGCGCCGAAGGTTTTCCGAGTCTCAAGGATGCGGGCAACGTGCTGCGGCCCTACACCGCGTTCAAGCTGTCGCTGCGCCTGCCGCCGCTGGTGGATGCAGCCCGCGCGGTCCAGGAACTCAAGCAGCTGCTCGAAGACAATGCACCCTATCAGGCCCGCGTGACGTTCGAGAGCAGCGGCGGCGCGACCGGCTGGAACGCGCCGACAACGGCACCCTGGTTCGAGCAGGCGCTTGACGACGCATCCCGCGCTCATTTCGGCGCGCCTTGCGGCTACATCGGCCAGGGCGGCACCATCCCCCTGATGAACATGCTCAGCCAGGGATTCCCCAAGTCGCAGATGATGGTGTGCGGCGTGCTCGGGCCCCGCAGCAACGCCCATGGTCCGAATGAGTTCCTGCACGTGCCCTACGCCAAGAAGCTCACCGCCGCCGTGGCGCAGGTGATTGCGCGGCTGCCCTGAAGGCTGGAGGGCTGCATTGCCCGCCCTGACAATTCGCTGACAGCCAGGCTGCGCCAGTCACAAAGGTGCCAGTGGCATCCTTTGACACCGTTGCGCCGCAGTTCCGTGCGCGGCATCATCTGTTACAAATCTGCCGCCTTCCGGGTGGCCCGCCATGAACCACTCCACCCTGTCCACATTCACCGCGACCGACGGCGACAACCTCGCCGTGCAGGACTGGCCGCTGGGCGGCGGTGACGGGTTTGACGGGACACTCCGGGGCGTGGTCTTGATCGTTCACGGCCTGGGGGAGCACGCGGGACGCTACGACCCGCTGGCACGGCGCCTGAACCAATGGGGGTTTGCGGTCCGCGGCTATGACCACTACGGCCATGGCGAGTCCGGCGGCACGCGCGGCGTGCTGTCGTCGGACACGCGCCTGCTTGACGACCTGACCGACGTGATCGAAAGCACGCGAGTGCGGATGCTGCGCACCACGCCGCTGATCCTGCTGGGCCACAGCATGGGCGGCCTGGTGGCCGCCCATCTGCTGTCGCAACGGCAGGGACTGGCCGAAGCGCTGGTGCTGTCCTCGCCAGCGCTGGACCCGGGCCTGAGCGTGGGGCAGAAGATCGCGCTGGCCATCCTGCCGCGCTTCGCGCCGAACTTCTGCGTCGGCAACGGGCTGAACGCGTCCTACCTGTCGCACGACCCGGCCGTGGTGGCGGCTTACCGGGCGGACCCGCTGGTGCACGACCGGATCTCGGGTCGCCTGGCGCGCTACATCGCAACGGCCGGACCGGCCACGGTGGCGCGCGCGGCGCGATGGAAGATCCAGACTCTGCTGATGTATGCGGGGGATGACCGGCTCGTCAATCCGGCCGGCAGCCGTGCCTTCGCGCAGGCCGCGCCTTCCTCGGTCGTCACGTCCCGCTGTTTCGACGGGATGTACCACGAGATCTTCAACGAAGCCGACCCGGCGCCGGTGTTCGACGAACTGAGGCGCTGGCTCGACGCGCGCTTCTGATCAGGCGCCGGCCACCCCGCGACGCCGCTGCAGCGCAAGCCAGACCATGGCGGCGGCCGTCAGGCCCAGCGGGACCAGCGAGCCCCAGTTCAGCAGCGTCCAGCCCCGCGTGGTCACGAGCACGCCCGACGCAAACGAGGTGAGCGCCAGCGTGGCGAACATGAAGAAGTTGAGGGCCCCCTGGGCGCGGTCCTTTTCCTCGGGCCGGTACGCTTCGAGCGACAGGGTGGTGGCGCCGGTAAAGAGGAAGTTCCACCCCACGCCCAGCAGGAACAGCGCGCCGAGAAACTGATGCAGGTCCACGCCGGACAGGGCGATCGCGACACAGGCCAGGTTCAGGACGATGCCCGCGCCCATGACCGGCAGCGTGCCGAAGCGCTTGATCAGGTGGCCCGTGAAAAAGCCGGGCGCGAACATGCCGATCACATGCCACTCCAGGACCAGCGCCGTGTCGGGAAAAGGGAACCCGCACTGCTGCATGGCGATGGGGGTCGCCGACATCAGCAGGTTCATGACGCCGAATCCCAGGGAGCCGCAGGCGGCTGCGACGATGAACACCGGTTGCCGCATGATCTCCGACAGCGGGCGCCCGCCCTGGGCGGACCCGCCCGGCGGCTTGGGCGGAAACTCGATCGCCGACAGCACGAGCAGGCCCAGCACGCCCACGACCGCCAGCGCCAGATAGGCGCCGACGAACGGGGTGGCATAGAGGTCGCGCGAACGCGCCGCGAGGTTGGGGCCGATCACCGCACCCACGAGTCCGGCGGCCATCACCAGGGACACGGCCTTCTCGCGCGTGGCCGGCGTCGACAGCTCGGCCGCCGTGAAGCGGTAGAGGCTGGCGTTGGCGTTGTAGTAGCCGGCGACCACGGTTGCGCCGAACAGCAGCCAGAACTGGCGGGTCGATGCGGCATAGGCGCACAGCAGGGAGGACAGGACCGCCACCACCAGGCCCAGCTGGAAGGAGGCCTTGCGGCCAAAGCGCGACTGCGTCCGCGCCACGAGCTGGGTCGACAGCGCACCGCCGACCACATAGCCCATCACGGGCAGCGTCGCCATCCAGCCCAGCGGCGCCAGCGCGAAGCCGACCAGGCCGTTGACCGCCATGAAGGTCACGTTGTTGATGAGAAACAGACCCTGTGCGGCGGCCAGAAGCCAGAGGTTGCGGTTCATGCCGCCAGTGTAAGAGCGGCCAGGGCGGCGAGCGGCGCCGTCTCGGCCCGCAGCGTGCGCTCGCCGAGCGTGACGGGCAGGAAGCCGCGTTCGATGGCGGCGCTTTCTTCCTGGCTGGCCAGCCCGCCTTCGGGGCCCGAGAGCAGCAGCACCGCCGCACCGCCCGCTGCGGCCTGGCTCAGGGGCCGGGCCTGGGTCTGCAGCGAGAGCACCAGCGCCTTCGCCGGCAGCGCCGCCTCGGCGATCCAATGCGTCCAGGGCAGCGGCTCGCGGATGGCCGGCACGCGATTGCGGCCGCATTGCTCGCACGCAGCCACGGCCACGGCTTGCCAGTGCAGGAGTTTGCGGTCGGCCCGTTCGCCCTTGACGCGCAGCACGCTGCGCTCGGTCATCAGCGGCTGGATGCTGGCCACGCCGAGTTCCGTGGCCTTCTCCACCAGCCAGTCCATGCGGTCGTTGGCGGGCATGCCCAGGGCCAGATGCACCTCGCGCGAGGCCTCGCGCTCGATGGCGTGGTGGGCGCCGACCGTCACGCGGACCTCGCTGCGGCCCATGTGGGCGATGCGGGCCTCCCACTCACCGCCCTCGCCGTTGAAGAGCGTCACGCCATCGCCGGGCTGCAGGCGCAGCACCTGGACATGGCGGGCCGCGCCGGGCGGCAGGCTCAGGTCCTCGCCGCCGGCCAGGGGAGCGGGGCAATGGATGCGCGGCATCACATCCGCCCGTAGGCGAAGCCGGAAAGCGGTGTCGTGCCTTCGATGCGGTCGATCAGCTTGAGCAGCGGCCCGAGCGCGCGGTAGCGCGATGCAGTCGAGCGGATGTAGCCGATGAAGCGGGGCGCGTCTTCGAGGTAGCGGGGTTTGCCGTCGCGCAGCGTCAGCCGCGCGAAGATGCCAGCCACCTTGAGATGGCGCTGCAGCCCCATCCATTCGACACCCCGATAGAACTCGCCGAAGTCGGCGTCGACAGGCAACCCGGCCTTGCGCGCCTGCTCCCAGTAACGGACGGTGACGTCGAGTACGAACTCTTCGTCCCAGCTGAGGAACGCATCGCGCATCAGGCTGGCGATGTCGTAGGTGATCGGCCCATGCACGGCATCCTGGAAGTCCAGCACGCCCAGGCTCGGGCTGCCGTCGCGCGGGATCATCAGGTTGCGCGGCATGAAGTCCCGGTGCACGTAGACGCGGGGCACGGCGAGGTTGCGCGCGATGATCTCGGCAAAGGCCTCGTCGAGCGTGCGGCGGTCGGCACCTTCGAGCGTGACCTGCCGGTGGCGGGCCAGGTACCAGTCGGGAAACAGCGCCAGCTCCCGCGCCAGCAGGGCTTCGTCATACGGCGGCAGCACGTCCGGCTTCGAGGCCTTCTGCCAGGCCACCAGCGCGTCGACCGCCTGCAGGTAGAGCGCCAGGTTGGCCTGCGGCCTGTCGCGGTCGATCACCTCCATCATGGTGCGGTCACCCAGGTCGGTCAGCAGCATGAAGCCCTGGGGTTCGTCCCAGGCCAGCACCTGCGGCACGTGCAGCCCGGCCTCGGCCATCAGGGTCGCGACCTTCACGAAGGGTGCGCAATTCTCCTTGTCGGGCGGCGCGTCCATGATGATGCGGCTCCCGTCGGGGGAATCGATGCGCAGGTAGCGCCGGAAGCTCGCATCGGCAGACGCCAGGCGCAGGCTGGAGGTGTCCAGGCCGTGGCGATCCGCGAGCGGCGCCAGCCACAGGCCGAAGGCCGCTTCGCGGGCCGGATCGGACCAGGAAACAGAGCCCGTCGGCGGCGGGGTGGCGGGGGTCGGAGGCGCGGGTGGGCTCATGGATAATCCATTCTACAAATCCAGTCTCAACGGACTTCATCGCAGTATCACAGGCCCTGACGGATCTTTCCCCTGATGCACAAGAAGAAGACGCACCGCGCGCCGCGCGCCCGCTTTGCCCTGACGCCGGTGGCCTGCGTGGCGTTCGCTCTGGCTCATGGCGCGGCCCACGCCCAGGCCGCCGACGAGGCGCCGCTGAACCTCAAGGGCAGCAGCATGCTGCGCGAGGACATTCCTTCGGTCGTGCGCAAGGAGATGCCCACCTTCGTCTCGGGCGAGCGCGTGAGCGGCCGCACTGACCTGGAGACCGTGATCGAAGGCGCGGCCGAACTGCGCAAGGCCGACACCGTTATCCGGGCCGACCGCCTCGAGTACTACCAGCCGGATGATCTGGCCAAGGCCCGCGGCAACGTGCGCCTGAACAAGGCCGGCAATGTCTACGAGGGCACCCTGCTCGAGCTCAAGGTCGATGCGTTCGAAGGCTTCTTCAACGAGCCGCGCTACCAGTTCCTGCGCAACGAGGCCTACGGCCAGGCCGACCGGGTCGACTTCATCGACGACAAGCGCCTGATCATCCGCAACGCGACCTACACCACCTGCCGGCGCCAGCCCGGTCCGAGCTGGATGCCCGACTGGATCCTGCGCGCCACCACCATCCGGCTGGACAACGAAGAGGAAGTGGGCCAGGCCGAAGGCGCGGTGCTGCGCTTCAAGGACATTCCGATCCTGCCGATTCCGGAGATCAGCTTTCCGCTCAGCAACAAGCGCAAGTCCGGCTTTCTGCCGCCCACGATCGCGGTCGACAACGTCAACGGCCTGGACCTGTCCATTCCGTATTACTGGAACATCGCGCCGAACCGCGACGCGACCTTCTTTCCGGCGCTCATGAGCAAGCGCGGCGTGGATGCGGCCGGCGAGTTCCGCTACCTCGAGAAGGACTACAAGGGCGAGCTGCGGGCCAACTACATGCCCAATGACCGCCTGCGCAACCGCGACCGCTGGGGCTTCACGGTCATCCACAACGGCGTGCTGCCCACTGGCAATTCGGTGCTCGGCAACCTGGGCATCAACCTCAATCTCAACCGCGTCAGTGACGACAACTACTGGCGCGACTTCTCGCGCGGCACGACCTCGCTCACCCAGCGCCTGCTGTCCAACGACGCGCAGCTCAACTGGAACTCCGGCAATTTCTCCAGCTCGCTGCGCACGCTCAAGTGGCAGGTCCTGCAGGACGTCTCGGCGCCGATCGTGCCGCCTTACGACCGGATGCCGCAGCTGACCGGGCGCTATGCACGCTATGGCGTGGGCGGCTTCGACTTCTCGGTGGATGCCGATTACACGCAGTTCGAGGCGGATCGGGCGCTGACCCTGCAGCCCAATGCGAAGCGCAGCTTCGTGCTGGCCCAGGTCAGCCGGCCCTGGCAGGCACCGGGCTGGTTCGTCACGCCCAAGTTCCAGCTCCATGGCACGGACTACCAGTTCGATGCACCCCTGGCCAATGGCGCCTTGTCGGCCAACCGGACGGTGCCCATCTTCAGCCTGGACAGTGGCCTGGTGTTCGAGCGTGACGCCAGCTACCTGGGCCGCGCCTGGCGCCAGACGCTCGAGCCCCGCGCCTTCTACGTGTATTCGCCGTTCCGCGATCAGTCCCTGCTGCCCAACTACGACTCGGCGGCCAACGACTTCAACTTCGCCACCATCTACAGTGAGAACGCGTTCGGCGGCAACGACCGGATCGCCGACAACAACCTGCTGACGGTGGGCGTGACCAGCCGGCTTCTGGACCCGGCCACGGGCGCCGAGGCGGTGCGCCTGGGCATTGCCCAGCGGCTTCGCTTCAAGGACCAGAACGTGACGCTGCCGGGCGGCACGCCGGTGCTCGAGCGGCTGAGCGACGTGCTGGCCGGCGTGTCCGTCAACTGGGATCCCCACTGGTCGTTCGACTCCACCGTGCAGTACAACCCGAAGACGCGGCGCTCGATCCGGTCGACCATCGGCGGGCGCTACAGTCCGGGCAACTACCGCGTCATCAACGCGGCCTACCGGCTGCAGCGCGGTTCGAGCGAGCAGATCGACGTGGGATGGCAGTGGCCCCTGAGCGACCTGTTCGGCGGCAAGGGGCTGGGCCGGGACGCCGCAGCCGACGGCGAAGGACGTTGGTACACGGTGGGGCGCATCAACTACAGCCTGCGCGACAGGAAGGTGGTGGATAGCATCCTCGGCTTTGAGTACGATGCCGGGTGCTGGATCGGTCGCGTGGTGGTCGAGCGACTGCAGAGCGGCGTGTCCAGCGCCAACAAGAAAATTCTGTTCCAGCTCGAGTTCATCGGCTTCTCGCGGCTGGGCTCCAATCCGCTGCAGACGCTCAAGGACAACATTCCGCGCTACCAGTACCTGCGCTCCGAGACAACCACGCCCAGCCGCTTCAGCAACTACGACTGAGACCTCTATGAACAAACGCGTTTCCCTGCTCTGGACCTGTCTGGCCGGCCTGCTGGCGATGGCCGGCACGGGCGCTTCGGCCCAGACGCTGCGGCTGTCGCCGCAGATGGGCGGCGTGGGCCTGGGCGTTCCGGCTCGCCCGGCCGACACCACGCCCCGTCCCGCCGACTACATCGTCGCCGTGGTCAACTCCGAGCCCGTCACCAACAACGAGGTGCGCTCGCGCCTGATCCGCGCCGAGCAGCAGCTGGCCCAGCAGGGCGCCCCGATGCCGCCGCGTGACGAGCTGGCGCGCCAGGTCCTCGAACGCATCATCAACGAGAAGGCGCAACTGCAGGTAGCCCGCGAGCTCAACATCCGCGTGGAAGAGTCGTCGATCGACGCTGCCGAACAGAACGTGGCCCGGCAGAACCAGCTCGACGTCGCCGAGCTGCGCCGCCGCATGGTCCAGGACGGCATCCAGCCGACCCAGTTCCGCGCCGATCTGCGCAATCAGCTGCTGCTGTCGCGCCTGCGCGAACGCGAGATCGAGCCGCGCGTGCGCGTCAGCGACCTGGAGGTCGACCAGTTCATTCGCGAGCAGCAGGGCAGCACCGATCTGGCTTCACTCGAAATCAATCTGGCGCAGATCCTCGTGGCCGTGCCCGAGAACGCCACCCCGGCGCAGGTCAACGAACTGCAGGCCAAGGCCCAGGGGCTCGCTGCGCGCGCGCGCGCAGGCGAGGACTTCGGCACGCTGGCCCGTCAGTTTTCCGACGCGCCGGACCGGGTCAATGGCGGGGTGCTGGGCCTTCGCAACGCCGACCGGTACCCGCCCCTGTTCATCGACGCGACGCAGACCTTGCGTGCCGGCGGCATCGCCGGTCCGGTGCGCTCGGGCGCCGGCTTCCACGTTCTGCGGGTGATCGAGAAAATGCAGGGCGGCATGCCCGGCGTGAACGTCACACAGAATCGCGCGCGGCACATCCTTCTGCGCACGGGTCCGCAGTTGACGGAGTCGGCGGCGCGGGCGCGGCTGGCGGACTTCAAGCGGCGCATCCAGGCCGGCCAGGCCGACTTTGCAAGTCTGGCGCGCGAGAATTCGCAGGACGGCAGTGCCCGCGACGGCGGCGATCTCGGCTGGTCCAGCCCGGGCCAGTTCGTGCCGGAGTTCGAAGCCGTGCTGGACGCCCTCTCGCCGGGGCAGATCTCCGATCCGCTGACCTCACGTTTCGGCGTTCATCTGATCCAGCTGGTCGAGCGGCGTGAAACCAAGCTCAGCGAGCGGGAGCAGCGTGAGATCGCGCGCGGCATCCTGCGCGAGAAGAAGCTCGACGAGGCCTTCACCACCTGGGCCCAGGACGTCCGGGGCCGTGCGTACGTGGAGTACCGCGAACCGCCGCAGTAAAGCGGTCTGCATGAAGCACATCCCGCGCAAGCGCTTTGGCCAGCACTTCCTGGCTGACCAGGGCATCATCGATGCGATCGTGCGCGAGATCGCGCCTCAGCCCGGGCAAGCGATGGTCGAGATCGGCCCGGGTCTGGCCGCGCTCACCCAGCCCCTGGTCGAGCGGCTGGGGCGCCTCACGGTGATCGAGCTGGACCGCGATCTGGCGGCACGGCTGCGGGGTCACGGGCAACTCCATGTGGTGGAGTCCGATGTTCTCAAGGTGGATTTCGCCGAGCTGGCCCGTGGCCTGGGCGTGCCGGCGCTGCGCGTCGTGGGCAATCTCCCCTACAACATCTCGACGCCCATCCTGTTCCACCTCCTTGCCTTTGCGCCCATCGTGCAGGACCAGCACTTCATGCTGCAGAAGGAAGTGATCGACCGCATGGTGGCCCGTCCGGCGACCAGCGACTACAGCCGCCTGTCGGTCATGCTCCAGTGGCGCTATGCGATGGAGAACGTGTTGTTCGTGCCACCCGAGTCGTTCGATCCGCCGCCGCGTGTGGACAGCGCGGTCGTGCGCATGGTGCCGCTGTCACCCGAGCCGGCGGTCGATGTGGCGCTGCTGTCCGAGCTGGTGCAGCAGGCCTTCAGCCAGCGCCGAAAGCTCCTGCGGCATTCGCTGGGCCGCTGGCTCGACGCGCGGGGCTTCACGGGGACGTTCGACGTGCAGCGCCGGGCGGAGGAGGTTCCAGTGGCCGAGTACCTCGCGCTGACCCGCGAGCTGACTGGCTGATCCCTCAAGAGCCGACCGCCAGGACAGAGCTGTCGACTGCAAGGACGGAGTCCACGAAAAGGCCCGTCATCGGACGGGCCTTTTTCGCGGCGCTTGCAAGGCGCGTTCGGGCGGATCGCCTCAGGCAGCGGCCAGCCAGTAGCCGGCATTGAAAGGGCTGCTCATCCGCAGCGCCAGCGGAGACACATCCACCAGCTTGTCGGTCGGCATCTTCTCGCCGGATTCCGTGGCCACTTCGACGTCGGCCACCGCTTCGGTGCCCTGAGCCTCGTTCGCCCGTTCTGCTTGGCTGTTTTGTGCAGAACGGGCTACAGAAAAGAATAGAAGCACCTGAACGGAATTTTCCGGTCGCTCCAGTAATCGGCCGCGTCGCGGAAGATGTCGAGCAACTGCTCGCGGGCTTCCTTGTCGAACTTGGCGTTGGCCGGAATCTGCTCCAGCACGACGATGAACCCCGGCTGCGGGCCCGACTTGTGCAGCGGGTCCGTCATGCAGTCGTACAGTGCATCGAAGTTCTTGCCGAAGTGGGCCGGGAACATGAACTGCTGGGCGATCAGGTCCAGGACGTCCTGCTTGCTCTGGGCATTGGCCAGATTGGCATACAGGAAGTGCTGGCCCAGCGAGCGGGCCGCATCCTGCAGGTCCTGGACCCGGAAGGCCCGGATCGACTGCACGATGTTGGTCCTGACATTACGAAGTGGCATGTCCATCTCCGCTACTCTTTCCATATTCGGTTCATGCCGGCTGGCGTCGCCGGGGACGTTGGCTAGAAAACTCACTCGACTATCCTGCGAAAACTGGCGTAGTGGTCGCTCGTGTAGTAACAGGCGTCCGGGGTCCTGGGGGGGCCGCCGCACACGATCCGCCTGGCACCCCGGTCGCGAGACCCGGGCGTCCGGACGGTGTACTCGCGGTAGTAGCCGCGCTGTTTGGCAGGCAGCAACCGCTCGCGATTGCCGAAGACCGAACCATCCTTGTCATACTTGAAAGGGCCGCCCTGGCGAATCAGCTTCCAGGTCTCCTGGCCTTGCGGCGGCAGGGCGCTGACCGGAATCGTGGCGGAGCTGTCAGGCTGGGGCCCCTTGGCTTGCACCAGAGCGGGGCCAGTGAGCGCGACGGCTAGCACGAGGCTAGTAAGCACAAACTTGGAAATTCCGAATCGCGCCATCGGAGGACACTTTCTTAAGGGAGCGCTTCCAGAAACCACGGGTAAACCCGCAAATCTCAAGTCGGGTAGTGTGACGCAATCGTTCCCAAAACGCAAGCCACTGCTCAAATTTTAAGCAGCGAAAAAGGGGCTTTACCTCGGCGTTACGAGGCAAATTAGTTAGTGCAAGCTATCTAAAAATCGCTTATCTAGCGGCGTTCGCATCCGCCACCGTCAAAGCCGTCATGTTGACGATGCGGCGCACGGTGGTGCTGGCTGTCAGGATGTGGACCGGCTTGGCGGCGCCCAGCAGCACCGGCCCGATGGCAATGTTGCCGCCGGCGGCCGTCTTGAGCAGGTTGTAAGAAATATTCGCTGCATCGATATTGGGCAGCACCAGCAGGTTGGCGTCGCCCGACAGCGTGCTGTGGGGCATGAGCGTGGCCCGCTGGGCGCCGTCGAGCGCCACGTCCCCGTGCATTTCCCCGTCCACCTCCAGCCAGGGCGCCTGCACACGCAGAAGCTCCAGCGTCTGGCGCATCTTCACCGCGCTGGGCTGGTTGCTGCTGCCGAAATTGGAGTGCGACAGCAGCGCGACCTTCGGTTTCAGGCCGAAGCGCAGCATCTCGGCCGAGGCCATCTCGGTGATCTCGGCCAACTGCTCGGCGGTCGGGTCGTAGTTCACGTGGGTGTCGACCAGGAAGACCTGCCGGTCCGGCAGCATCAGGCCGTTCATGCAGGCGTAGGTGCACACGCCTGCCCGCTTGCCGATGACCTGATCGATGTAGTGCAGGTGCATCGCGGTGTTGCCCCAGGTGCCCACGATCATGCCGTCGACTTCGTCCTTGTGCAGCAGCATCGCGCCGATGAGCGAGAGGCGCCTGCGCATCTCGATCTTGGCCATCTGGGCCGTGACGCCCTTGCGCTCGGTCATGCGGTGGTAGGTCTGCCAGAAGTCGCGGTAGCGGTGGTCCTGCTCGACGTTCACCACGTCGTAGTCGCGCCCGGCCTGCAAGCGCAGGCCGAACTTCTCGATGCGCTGCGCGATGATCGCCGGTCGCCCGATCAAGGTCGGGCGTGCGATGCCCTCGTCGACCACGATCTGCGCGGCGCGCAGGATGCGCTCCTCCTCGCCTTCGCAATAGGCCACGCGCTTCTTCACCGCCGCCTTGGCGGCAGCGAAGATCGGCTTCATCGTCGTGCCCGAGGCATAGACGAAGCTCTGCAGGCGGTCCCGGTAGGCGTCCATGTCCTTGATCGGACGCAGGGCCACGCCGCTGTCGGCTGCGGCCTTGGCCACGGCCGGCGCGATCTTGATCATCAGCCGCGGATCGAAGGGCTTGGGAATCAGGTATTCAGGGCCGAAGGCGAGCTTGTCGCCCACATAGGCCGCGGCGACGACTTCGCTTTGCTCGGCCTGGGCCAGCTCGGCGATCGCATGCACGGCCGCGATCTCCATCTCGACGGTGATGGTCGTGGCACCCGAGTCGAGTGCGCCGCGGAAGATGTACGGAAAGCACAGGACGTTGTTGACCTGGTTCGGGTAGTCGGTGCGCCCGGTGGCGATGATCGCATCGGGGCGCACGGCCAGCGCGTCTTCCGGGGCGATCTCGGGGTTGGGATTGGCCAGCGCGAGGATCAGCGGGCTGGCGGCCATTTTTTTGACCATCTCGGGCTTGAGCACACCGCCGGCCGACAGGCCCAGGAAGATGTCCGCGCCTTCGATCACGTCGGAGAGCGTGCGCGCCGCGGTCTTCTGAGCGAACTGGATCTTGTCATCGTCCATCAGCTCGGTGCGACCTTCATACACCACACCTGCGAGGTCGGTCACGAAGATATTCTCGCGCGGCAGCCCGAGCTTGAGCAGCAGACCCAGGCAGGCCAATGCGGCGGCGCCGGCACCCGAGGTGACCAGCTTGACCTTGCTGATATCCTTGCCCACCACCTTGAGGCCGTTGAGGAGCGCTGCGCCCACCACGATGGCCGTGCCATGCTGGTCGTCGTGGAAGACCGGGATCTTCATGCGTTCACGCAGCTTGCGCTCGACGTAGAAGCAGTCGGGCGCCTTGATGTCTTCGAGGTTGATGCCGCCGAAGGTGGGCTCCAGCGCCGCGATGATGTCCACCAGCTTGTCGAGGTCGTCCTTCTCGGCGATCTCGATGTCGAAGACGTCGATGCCCGCGAACTTCTTGAACAGGACGCCCTTGCCTTCCATCACCGGCTTGGACGCCAGCGGGCCGATGTCGCCCAGGCCGAGTACCGCCGTGCCGTTGGTGATCACGGCCACCAGGTTGCCGCGGCTGGTGTACTTGAATGCCGCGTTGGGGTCCTTGACGATCTCCTCGCAGGGTGCAGCCACGCCGGGCGAATAGGCCAGTGCGAGGTCGCGCTGGTTGATCAGCTGCTTGGTTGCGGCGATGGCGATCTTGCCGGGCGTCGGATGCTCGTGGTATTCGAGGGCCGCTTTGCGCAGCTCGGCGCGTTTTTCTTCCTGGTTCACCTTGGCGGTGGTCGACATGAGGGGTCTCCGAGGCTGGCTCACGGCCTCATCCGCACGCGCAGATGAAGTCAGTTTTCTTAAAGGTTCGCGATTGTAGACCCGCGTCACGGGAAAACCCTAGTACGTGAATACGCGTAAAGGGCGAAGTGCCTTTGACCTTGATGCAAAGGTCCGGAATCGGCGCGCGGACACGGGCCGCATCCCACTGCGCAGCGCGGGTTGGTAGTACATTCGGCAGCTGACTCTCTCTGTCTCTCCGAACGCCCCGCCCCTTCCTGCCTCGCAGCGGCCCGCCAGCCATGACCACCGTTCTCATCGTCGAAGACGACGACGCGATCCGCATCAACATCACGCGGCTGCTCAAGCTCGAGGGCTTCGACATCGTGTCGGCCTCCAACGGCCGCGAGGCGCTCGAGCGGGCGGCCAGCGTCCGGCCGGATGTGATCGTGTCCGACGTCAGCATGCCGGAGATGGACGGTTTCCAGCTGATCGAGGCGGTGCGGGCGGACAGGGCGCTGGCGGCCACGCCCATCATGCTGCTGACCGCGCTGGACGACCGCGCCAGCATGCGGCGCGGCATGGCCACCGGTGCCGACGACTATCTGGCCAAGCCGTTCACCCGGGCCGAGCTGCTCGAGGCGCTGCAGGGCCTGCTGCGCAAGAAGGCGCGCATCGACGAAGCGATCGAGCTGGAGATCGGCGTGCGCGAGGCGACGCTGCGCCAGGCATTCATGGACAGCCTCGGCGGCACGACCTCGGCGTTCCCGAACGACCGCTTTGCCGTGGACGTGCCGGCGGACGCTGCGGTCGATCAGGTCATCCAGGCCACCGTGCTGTTCTCCGACATCCGCAACTTCACTTCGATCGCCGAGAAGCTCAGTTCGGCCGAAGTGGCCGAACTGCTCACCGAATACTTCGAGCGTAGCTGCAGTTCCGTGCTCAAGAACGGCGGGCGGCACCTCAAGTTCATCGGCGACGGCTTGATGGCGATCTTTGTCGACGCCGCCAGCGGCTCGCCCCTTCCGGCCGCGCGGCGTGCCATCTCGGCGGCACTGGCCATGGCCCTCACGACCCATGAGTTCCGTGCGTGGCTGCACGAGCGCTTCCCCGATCGCGGCCTGCCGCCGTTTGCCATCGGCGTGGGCCTGTACTCCGGCGAGGTCACGATCTGCCGGCTCGGCACGCTGCAGAACAGGGAGATCACGCCCATCGGCGACACGGTCAACGTGGCCGCGCGGCTGGAGGCGGCCAGCAAGGAGCTTGGCTGGACGGTGGTGGCGGGCGCGCCGACGCTGGAGCTGGCGGGCGACGGCGTGCAGACCGGCGCCACGTCCACACTGGCCGTGCGCGGCAAGCACGCCACGGTGCAGGTGGCCGAAGTCACCGGCCTCGTGACCAATCTGGAAGACATGAAGCACGGCATGGCGACGCTGACCGAGCGCGCTGGCGAGATCCGTCTGGCCGTCAAGCGCAACTCCGAGATCACGGCGCGTGCCTTCAAGGAGGCCTTGGAATCGAAGCTCAGCGCCCTGCGCGAGCACAGCTTCGGCCCGGGCGGTGAGCCGCTGCGCCTGAAGGGCTACCGCGTGCTGCGCAAGATCGGCTCCGGCGGCATGACGGACGTGTACCTGGCCGTTCGCGAGTCCGACGGCCTGCACATCGTGCTCAAGGTGCTCATGGCCAACGGGCAGGCGGCGGGCGAGCACCTGGCGCGCTTCATCCAGGAATACGCCCTGCTGTCCCGGATCGACCACCCCCATGTCGTGAAGATCTACGACCAGGGCTTTACCGACGATCATGCCTACATCGCGATGGAGTACTTTCCTCGCGGCGATCTGCGCACGCAGTTCGCCGCAGGCATGACCCAGCAGCGGGTGCTGGCCGTCGTTGCGCAGGTCGCCAGTGCGCTGTCGGCGATCCATGAGCACGGCGTCGTCCACCGCGACCTCAAGCCCGAAAACCTGATGCTGCATGAAGATGGCTCGGTCGCGCTGGCCGACTTCGGCATTGCCAAGTCCATCGGTCATCAGCATGCCGCCCTGTTCAACGAAACCAGCCACGGTGACGTGGTGGGAACGCCCTACTACATGAGCCCGGAGCAGGCCGCCGGCCGGCCCATCACGCCGCAGTCGGACTTCTACAGCCTGGGCGTGATGCTGTTCGAGATGCTTGCCGGCGAGCGTCCGTTCCAGGCCGACTCGCTGGATGTCCTGCTGCAGCGCCACATGCATGCGCCGACGCCGCCATTGCCTGCGCCGCATGCAAGGCTCCAGCCGCTGGTCGACCGCCTCATGGCCAAGGAGCCGTCCTTGCGGCCCGCGACCGCAGGCGACATCCTCATGGAGCTGCGCAAGCTCGCGCCGGCCTGACGGTCTTCAGGCGACGGCCTGTGCTGGTGTCGCACACCCTGCTGCGGCAAGGTGACACGCCCGACCCGGCCGCAGACGGCAGGGCCGGGTCGGCTCGGAACTTCAGAATTCGACGACTTCGAAATCGGCCTTGGCGACGCCGCATTCGGGGCAGGCCCAGCCGGCAGGCACGTCGGCCCAGAGCGTTCCAGGGGCGATGCCGTCTTCGGGGCGGCCGGCGGCTTCGTCGTACACGAAGCCGCAAACGATGCAGAGATAGGTTTTCATGGGGAGGTCCTCAGGGTTCTGTTCGGTCGGCCCGGCACAGGGGCCGGCGCGGTGCATCAGGCGGCGGCGGTCAGTTTCTCCAGCTGTGCCTGGTAGTGGCTGGCATGGCGCTCTTCCACGTGGGCCAGCGCGGCAAAGCGCTTCTGCGCCTTTTCCAGCGTGGCGCGGAACTGCGCGGCGTGGGCGCGCGACTCCTCGATCTGCTCGTCCATCTCCGCCACCGCAGCCGCCTGCCCCTCGGCTTCGGCCGTCCTGCGGAAGCCCGGATACATCTCGGTGTATTCATACGTCTCGCCCTCGATGGCGATCTGCAACGCGCGCGCAGGGGTCATGCTGGCCTTGGGATACAGCAGGTCCAGGTGGCCGAATGCATGGGCAACTTCCTGGTTGGCCGTTTCCTCGAAGGTGCGTGCGGTTTCCTCGTCGCCCGCCTCGCGCGCCAGCTTGGCGAAGTAGCGGTACTTGATGTGGGCCATCGACTCGCCGGCGAAGGCCGCTTCGAGGTTGGCGAAGGTCTTGATGTCGGGTCGTTTCTGCTGGCTCATCGGGGGCTCCTGGTTGTTTGATTGATCTGCTCAATCGACATGGGAGCAATGGTAGAGATTATCAATAGTCCGGTCCAATTGCTTTTGCCTAAGCAATTGATAGAGGCTATTCAGGCTGCGCGCCGGGGCACTCTCCGCCGGCTGCGGCGCGCGCCGAGCGACCATGTGCGGCGGACGCGCGCGGGTATGATCTTTCGACCTATCCAACACGCAAGAGGAGGCCCCGCATGGCTCTCATGGACTTCATCAAGAAGCAGTTCATCGACATCATCCAGTGGACGGAGGACTCCGACGGCACGCTGGCATGGCGCTTTCCGATGGCCGACATGGAAATCCAGTACGGCGCCTCGCTCACAGTGCGGGAATCGCAGATGGCGGTCTTCGTCAACGAGGGCAAGATTGCCGATGTCTTCGGACCGGGCATGTACAAGCTGACCACCCAGACCATTCCGGTGCTCACCTACCTCAAGAACTGGGACAAGCTGTTCGAGTCCCCCTTCAAGAGCGACGTCTACTTCTTCAGCACGCGCCAGCAGGTGGACCAGAAGTGGGGCACCCCCCAGCCCATCACGATCCGCGACAAGGACTTCGGCGCCGTGCGCCTGCGCGCCTTCGGCAACTATGCCTTCCGTGTGGCCGACCCGAAGCTGTTCCACACGCAGATCTCCGGCACGCGCGACGTGTACACCGTGGCCGAGCTGGACGGCCAGCTGCGCGGCCTGGTCCTGCAGAACATCTCGAATGCGGTGGCGGCCAGTGGCATCCCCTTCCTGGACCTCGCCGCCAATCAGATGGCTTTTGCGCAGGCGCTCACGGCCCAGCTGGTGCCCGAGTTCGAGAAGATCGGCCTCAAGGTCGAGGGCCTCACGGTCCAGAACATCTCGCTGCCCGAGGAACTGCAGAAGATCCTCGACCAGAAGATCGGCATGGGCATGGTCGGCAACGACATGGGCAAGTTCATGCAGTACCAGACGGCGCAGGCCATCCCCAAGTTTGCCGAAGGCGCGGCACAGGGCGGCGGCGTGGTGGGCGACGCGATGGGCCTGGGCGCCGGCGTGGCCCTGGGCCAGGTGCTTGCGCAGAACCTGCAGCAGGGCCTGGGCGCGGCCCAACAGCCTGCCGCAGCGCCGGCAGCGCCTGCTGCGGCGGCCGTGGCCGTGGTCAGTGCCGCGGACGTCATGACCACCCTGGAGAAGCTCGGCGAGCTCAAGGCCAAGGGCATTCTGACCGCCGAGGAGTTCGACGCGAAGAAGGCCGAGCTGCTCAAGAAACTGGTCTGACGCTGCATGCGTCTTCCCCGGCACGGTGCCGGGGCGGCGGGTGGCAGGGCTGCCCGGCCGGCGCGGCCGATGCCGTGCATGACGCGTCCTGAGCATGGCTGACACTTCCACCCAACGTGCCTACCGGGCTCCGTGCCCGGGCTGCGGTGCGCCCGTCGAATTCCGCAGCGCGCAGTCGGCCTTCGCCGTCTGCGGCTTCTGCCAGAGCACGGTCGTGCGCAAGGGCGAGACCCTGGCGCGCATCGGCAAGATGGCAGAGCTGTTCGACGACCACAGCCCGCTGCAGCTCATGGCCAGCGGCCGCTTCGAGGGCAAGGCCTTCACGCTGGTCGGACGGCTGCAATACAAATATGACGGAGGCACCTGGACCGAATGGCAGGCGCTGATGGACGACGGCTCCACCGCCAGCCTGGCGGAAGACAACGGCGCCTACGTCTTCTCCCGCGCCACGAACCTGCAGCGCGAGGTGCCGGCGGCCGAACACTTCCGCGTCGGCGGCACGACGTCCATCAATGGCAAGCCGTTTTCCGTTGCCTCCAACACCACCGTCTCGCTCATCTCGGCCCAGGGCGAGCTGGCGCATCTGCCGACGCTCGGCGTTCCGTTCGCGATGGTGGAGCTGCGCAATGCCGACGGCCAGGTGCTGAGCATCGACTACGGCCGGCAACCGCCGGAGCTGTCCATCGGCAGCGCCGTGGTACTCGACGCGCTCGAGATGCAAGGCCTCAAGGACGAGTCGGCGCGCGAGGACAAGGGCCGGCAGTTCAGCTGCCCGAACTGCGGCGCCCCCGTGTCCGTGGCGCTGGGCGCCAGCAAATCCATCGTCTGCGGCTCGTGCAGCAGCATCATCGATCTCACCCAGGGTCTTGGTGGCGAGCTGGCCCACGCGTTGCAGAGCGATCCGGTCCAGCCGCTGATCCCGCTGGGCAGCGTCGGCCAGCTGCTGGGCGTGCACTGGCAGGTCGTCGGCTTCCAGCACCGCATGGGCCACGACCCGCAGGACGCCGACGAGCATTTCGGCTGGGACGAATACCTGCTCTACAACCGCAAGCGCGGCTTCAGCTTCCTGGTCGACTCCGAGGAGGGCTGGAGCGTCGTCAAGCCCACCACCGGCGCGCCGGTGCTTGCACCTGGCGGACAGAGCGCCACCTATCTGGGCACCCGCTACGCGCTCAAGTACGCCTACCAGGCCGAGACCACCTACGTCGCGGGCGAGTTCTACTGGCAGGTCGAGCGGGGCCAGCGCACCTTCAATCGCGACTTCGAGTCCAAGGGCAACCTCCTGTCGATGGAGGAGTCGCCACGCGAGGTGACCTGGTCCTCCGGCAGCACGGTCGCCAGCGGCACAGTGGCCCAGGCCTTCGGCCTCGACGCCAAGAAGGAGCTGCTCAAGCGCGACGACGCCGCGCCCGTCAGCGCGTCGAGCGCGCTCGGCTGCCTCACGACGATCGTCATCATCTTCTTCATCTTCGTCCTGCTGTTCCTGCTCGGCCGCTGCACCCGCTGCGACCCGCAATACGAGGACTGTTCGTCGTCCAGCTACCGCAGCTCGGGCGGCTCCTTCGGGGGCAGCTCCAGCGGGGGCGGGCACAAATGAAATTTCACGGAGGTCATCATGGAACTTGAGTGGCTGAAAACCGGGGCCTTCTTCGGCTCCATCCTGTACGCGCTGGTCGGCGTCGTGGTGTTCTGGCTGGCCTTTGTCGTCATCGACAAGATCACGCCCTACAACCTGTGGCAGGAGCTGGTCGAGAAGCAGAACGTCGCGCTGGGCCTCGTGGTCGCGGCGATGTGCCTGGGCATTTCCATCATCGTGGCGGCAGCCATTCACGGCTAGCGGCCGTCGCATGACAGTCAGTCCCCGCGCGCCGCGGCCGGTGGACGTCGCGCTGCTGGTGTCGGTGTTCGTGGTCGCGGCCTGCGGCCTCGTCTACGAGCTGGCTGCGGGGGCGCTGGCCAGCTACGTGCTGGGCGATTCGGTCCTGCAGTTCTCCACGATCATCGGGACCTATCTTTTCGCGATGGGCGTCGGCTCCTGGCTGTCGCGGTTCTTCGAGCGGCAGCTGCCGGCGCATTTCCTGCGCATCGAACTGCTGGTGGCCCTCGCCGGCGGGCTGATGCCGGCGCTGCTGTTCCTCGCGAACGCCTGGGTCCCGGGAGGCTTTCGCCTGATCCTCTACGGGATGGTGCTCCTCGTCGGCATGCTCGTGGGACTGGAGATTCCTCTGGTCATGCGCATCCTCAAGCGCGAGGTGGCGCTCAAGGACCTGGTCTCGCAGGTCCTGACCTTCGACTACCTGGGCGCGCTCGCCGTCTCGGTGGCGTTCCCGCTGGTGCTGGTGCCGCAGCTGGGCCTCGTGCGCACGGGCCTGCTGTTCGGCCTCCTGAATGCGGCGGTGGCGCTGTGGGCGCTGTGGCTGTTCCGTCATGAGCTGCGGCATCTGGCTGCGCACACGGCCGCCTGCGTGGGGGTGCTGGCCGCCCTTGGCGCGGGCTTTGCGGGCGCGGGGCAGATCACCTCGCTGGCCGAGGACAAGCTCTACCAGGACGCGGTCGTCTTTGCCGCCACCTCACCCTACCAGCGCATCGTCGTCACCAGCGGCCGTTCGGGCCACCGGCTGTTCCTCAACGGCAATCTTCAATTCGCCGAGCGCGACGAGTATCGCTACCACGAGGCCCTGGTCCACCCCGCCATGGCGGCGCACGGCGCGCCGCGCAAGGTGGCGGTGCTGGGCGGTGGCGACGGCATGGCCGTGCGCGAGGTGCTCAGGTACCCGGATGTCGAGAGCATCACGCTGGTGGAGCTGGACCCGAACATGACGCGCCTGTTCTCCGAACACGCGGTGCTGTCGCGGCTGAACGGCGGCGCGCTGCGCTCGCCGCGGCTGTCGATCATCAACACGGATGCCTTCACCTGGCTCCAGCAGGGCACCGACACCTTCGACGTGATCATCGTGGACTTTCCGGACCCGACGAACTTCTCCATCGGAAAGCTCTACACCGCCTCGTTCTATGCGCTGCTGGAGCAACGCCTGTCGGCCAGCGGCTATGCCGTGGTCCAGACGACCTCGCCACTGGTGGCGCGCCAGAGCTTCTGGACGGTGGTCACGACCATCGAGTCCACCGGATTGCGCGCCACGCCGTATCACGCCCATGTGCCCAGCTTCGGCGAGTGGGGCTTCGTCATTGCCAGCCGCCGGCCCTGGCGCCTGCCGGAGGCCTTGCCGGCAGACCTTCGCTTTCTCACGCCGTCCTCGCTGCCGCAGCTGTTCGAGTTTCCGCGCGACATGGCGCGGGTGCCGGCCGAGGTCAACCGCCTGTCCAACCAGGTGCTGGTCACCACCTACGAGCGCGAATGGGGCAAGGTCCTGCACTGACGCGGCGCCAGCTTGTGGCGAGCGCAGCCGCAGTTGCAGCGGCCGGTGGCACGCTGGCCGGCTGCAGCCGCCCCACAGAGCTGCCGGGCGGATTCGCCGGCATCGGGCACGAACGCGGCCATCGGCTGCGGCCGGCGGGCGCGCCGGGTCTCGCGCCGGGGCCGACGGCCGGCGGGCGCCCGGCGTCTGCTGCAGCGGGGCCCGTGCGGCGCACTCACGTGCTCATCGCGGGCGGTGGCGTCGCGGGCCTGGCGGCGGCGCGCGCGCTGCGCTTGCGCGGAATCGACGACTTCCACCTTCTGGAGCTGGAAGACACCGCTGGCGGCAACAGCCGCGCCAGCCAGATCGCCGGCGTGGCCTGTCCCCTCGGCGCGCACTACCTGCCCGTGCCGGGCGATGACGCGCACGAGGTCCAGGACTTTCTCGAGGAGCAGGGCCTGCGTCGCCGCGTGGCCGGCCGCTGGCAATGGGACGAGCGCCACCTGTGCCACAGCCCGCAGGAGCGTCTGTACCAGGACGGCGAGTGGCACGAGGGCCTGCTGCCGGTGCATGATGCCGCGCCTTCGACGCTGGCCCAGTACCGCCGCTTCGCCGCGCTGGTGGACGAGGCTCGGCAGGCGGCACGTTTTGCCATTCCCGCCTGGCGGGCGCCGGCCAGTCCCGCGCACGATGCGCTGCGTTTGACGAGCTTTGCGGCCTGGCTGGGCCGCCAGGGCTTGGACGACCCCGCCTTGCGCTGGTACCTCGACTACTGCTGCCGGGACGACTATGGCGTCAGCGCGGCCGGCGTGTCGGCCTGGGCCGGCCTTCATTATTTCGCCAGTCGCCATGGCTTTGCCGCACCCGGCGGCGACACGGCCGAGCGCGAGGGCCTGCTGACCTGGCCCGAGGGCAATGCCTGGCTGACGCGCCGGCTCGCGGCCCCCCTGGGCGAGCGGCTGAAGGCGGCGCGCGTCGTCACGCGGATCGCGGCCACACGCGAGGGCGTGGAGGTGGAGGCCTTCGACGTGGCCACCGGCACGACCGAGCGCTGGCAGGCCCGGCACTGCATCGTCGCACTGCCCCTGCATGTGGCGGCGCGCGTGGTCGAAGGCGCGCCCGATTTCCTGCGGGAGGCGGCTTCTCGGGTGCGCCATGCGCCCTGGGTCGTCACCAACATCCACCTTCGCGCCCCCTTGCGCGACCGGCCGGGCGCTGCGCCGAGCTGGGACAACGTGGTGTTCGGCTCGGCGGCCCTGGGCTATGTCGACGCGATGCACCAGAGCCTCGATCCCCGGCCGGGTCCGACCGTGCTGACCTGCTACCGCGCCCTCGGTGATCTGCCGGATGGCCGGCGGCAACTGCTGGAGCAGCCCTGGACCCATTGGCGCGATGCCGCGCTGGCGGAGCTGGCGCAGCCGCATCCGGACCTTGCAGGCAAGGCCACGCGGGTGGAGGTCACGCGCTACGGCCATGCCATGGCCATTCCGGTGCCAGGCCCGCCGCCGCGCCTGCCGCCCGTGGCCGGGCCGCTGCAGTTCGCGCATTCGGACTGGGCGGGCTACTCCATCTTCGAGGAGGCCTTCATCCTGGGCCACCTCGCGGGCACGCGCCTGGGCTGACGCTGCGCCCGCACCGGATCCGGCCGGCTCAGCCGCGCATCAGCGCCTCGATCTCGTCGGCCTCGACCGGCACGCCGCGCGTGATGAGCTCGCAGCCCGTCGCGGTGACGATGGCGTCATCCTCGATGCGGATGCCGATGTTGTGGAACTTCTCGGGCACGCCTTCGGCCGGCCGCACGTAAATGCCGGGCTCGATCGTCAGGACCATGCCGGGCCGCAGCACGCGTGCCGGCCGGTCCTTGATGATCTCGCCCGACAGCGCATCGCGCCGCTCGCTGAACTCGCCGGCCTGCGCCGGCTCGACGTAGTTGCCGCAGTCGTGCACGTCCATGCCCAGCCAATGGCCGGTGCGGTGCATGTAGAACTGGAAGTAGCTGCGGTTGGCGATCACGTCGTCCAGCGTGCCGACCTTGTTGCGGTCCAGCAGGCCGGTGTCGAGCATGCCCTGGGCCAGCACCTTGACCGTGGCCTCGTGCGGGTCGGTGAAGCGCGCGCCTTCGCGCGTGGCGGCCACGGCCGCGTCCTGGCTGGCCAGCACGAGGTCGTAGAGCTCGCGCTGAGGCCCGGTGAAGCGGCCGTTGGCCGGAAAGGTGCGGGTGATGTCGCTTGCGTAGCCGTCCAGCTCGCAGCCGGCGTCGATCAGCACCAGTTCGCCGTCGCGCACCGGTGCGGCGTCGGCGCGGTAGTGCAGGATGCAGGCATTGGCGCCGGCCGCGACGATCGAGCCGTAGGCGGGGTACTGGGAGCCGCCCATGCGGAACTCGTGCAGCAGCTCGGCGTCCAGGTGGTATTCCCGCACGTCCTGGCCGGCGCGCAGCATGCGGGCCGACAGCTTCATCGCGCGGATGTGAGCCCGCGCGCTGATCGCGCCGGCGCGGCGCATGATGTCCTGCTCGTGCGCATCCTTGATGAGGCGCATCTCGTCGAGGATCAGGCACAGGTCGCTCTGCTGCTGCGGGCACAGCGCGCCGTACCGCACGCGCGCGCGCACCTTGTTGAGCCAGCCGTCGATGCGCGACTCCAGCCCTTTGTGCGTGGCGAACGGGAACCACACCGTGTCGCGGTTCTCCAGCAGCGCCGGAATCTGCGCGTCAATCTGGTCCACCGAGTACGCGGCGTCCACGCCCAGCGTGGCCGGCGCCGCCTCCGGGCCCAGACGCAGGCCGTCCCAGATCTCGCGCTCCAGGTCCTTGGGCGCGCAGAACAGCGTGCTGCGTCCGTCGCCCGTCAGCACCAGCCAGGCATTGGGTTCGGTGAAGCCGGTGAGGTAGTAGAAGTAGCTGTCGTGACGGAACAGGAAATCGCTGTCGCGGTTGCGCTGGCGCTCCGGTGCCGTGGGAAGGATGGCGATGCCGTTCTTGCCGAGCTGCGCGGCCACGCGGGCGCGGCGTTCGGCGTACAGGGAGGTGTTCGTCATGGTGTGTCCAGTTGTGCCAGTCGTTCGGGCGTGCCCACATCGGTCCAGGCGCCGGCGTACATCGTTGCCCCGATCTGCCGATTGTCCATGGCCGCGCGCAGCAGCGGTGCGAGCGGGGCTTTGAGCCCCTGCGGGTTTCCGTCGGGCAGGCCGGCGAACAGCGCCTTGCGGTAGAGCCCGACCGTCGAGAACGTGTGGCGCACGTCGGCCTGGTTCAGGGCCAGGCCCTCGGGCGTGAGCCCGAAGTCGCCGCGCGGATTGTGGGGCGGATTCGGCACCAGCCAGATGTGGCCGAGTCGTCCGCTGGCCACGAACCGCTCGAAGGCCGCCTGCGTGAACTCGAAGTCGGGCATGAACACGTCGCCCGCCGTGACCCAGAACACATCCTCCAGCAGCGGCAGTGCGCGGGCGATGCCGCCCGCCGTCTCGAGCGCGCCGCCGAAGTCCAGGCCTTCATGCGAATACGCCACGGACAGCGTCGTGCCGTCGTCCAGCCGGGGCCGGGAGCCCCAGCGCGCCGGGATCTGCTCGCCGAGCCAGGCGGTGTTGACCACGAGCCGGCGGAAGCCGCCGCGCGCCAGGGCCTCCATCGGCCACTGCATCAGCGGCTTGCCGCGCACCGGCAGCAGCGGCTTGGGGCAGTGGTCGGTCAGCGGCCGCATGCGCTCGCCGCGGCCGGCCGCCAGAATCATGGCCTGGGCGCGCTGGCCGTGCGACTCGGGCGGGCTCATGCGGCCTCGCCCCGGTCCAGCGAGCGCTGCTCCGTCCATTCGGGCTGAAAGCGGTGGACCAGCGCGAACATCAGGCCGCGTGCCTTGGCCGAGTGATCGGCGCCGAAATTGCAGACGTAGACGTCCAGCGTCACCGCTTTCTGTTCGGGCCAGGTGTGGACGCACAGATGCGATTCGGCCAGCAGCACGGTGGCGGTGACGCCGCCCGGGCCGTGGTCCGATGCCGGGAAGGCATGGAACAGCTGCCCGACCGCCTGCAGCCCGACGGCCTGGACGGCCTGCAGGCACCAGTCGCCCAGCGCAGCGGCGTCGGTCAGCCAGCGGCTGTCGCAACGGCATTGATACAGATCGGCGGTCAGATGAAGGCCTTGCATGCCCTCACTGTAGAGCATCTGGCTCCTCGCGCCTGGGGACAGAAATGATCATTAATTTGATCCTTAACGAGTTAAGGTATAGAATAACGATCATGAAGGTCGATGAATCCGCCCTCATCTCCGAACCGCTGCAGGCGCAGGCCCGGATGCTCGGCGAGCGTCTGGCCCGCCTTCGCCGCGCACGCCGCCTGCGCCAGTCCGACGCAGCCACGCGCGCCGGCATGTCGCGCGTGACGGCCGGGCGGGTGGAGCGCGGCGACCCGCGCCAGTCGCTCGGGCAGATCCTGCGCTACCTAGACGCCATCGCGCCCGGCACCGACCTGCTGGCGCTGCTGCAGGGCTCGGACCCCTCCTTGCTCGCGCTCGAAAGCGCCGAGGCGACCCGGCGGGTGCGGGTCATGACGCCGCGGCAGCTGGACGAACTGGACTTCTGAATGGCTGCCACCGCCACGCAGCTGTTTGCCTTCGCCCATCTCGACGACGGCTTTGTACCGGCCGGCCGGCTGACCCTGACCGAAGAGAACGACGCGGTGCTCGCGTCGAGCTTCGCCTATGGCCTGCGCTACCTGGAGCGGCCGGGCCGCTTTTCGGTCGACCCGGTCAGCCTCGCGCTCGACGACCTCGCGCTGGTGCGCGGCGCCGAGCTGATGCCGGTCAACGGCCTCACGCAGTTCGGTGGCCTGCGCGACGCCGCGCCCGACGCCTGGGGCCGTCGCGTCATCGAAGCCCGGCACAAGGTGCCCGCCAACAGCCTGCCCGAGTCGGTCTACCTGATGGAGGCGGGCAGCGACCGGGTCGGCGCGCTCGACGTGCGGCCGTCGCTGGACGCCGAATCCACGCGCGGCGTCAACGAGGTCCATTCGCTGGGCTACATGCTGGAGACGGCCGAGCGCATCGAGCTGGGGGAGGAAATCCCGGCGCGGCTCACCGACTTCTTCGGCTCCGGCCCCGGCGCCGGTGGTGCCCGGCCCAAGGCTGCCGTGCGCGACGAGGCGGGCCTGCTGTGGCTGGCCAAGTTCCCGAGCCGGGGGGACCCGTTCAACATGGCCCTGGCCGAGATGGCCACGCTGCGCCTGGCGCGTGAATGCGGGCTGGACGTGCCCGACGTCACCACCACCGATGTGGGCGGTACGCCGGTGCTGCTGGCGCGCCGATTCGACCGCTACTGGTGCGCGGCCGACGCTGCGCCGCCTGACGGCCAGATCCTGCACGCCACCACGCCGGCCAAGGGCCTCGTCGAGCGGAGGCTGCCCTTCGTCAGCGCGCTGACGCTTCTGGCCTGCGACGAGTTCGACGCGCGCAATCGCAGCTACCCCGAGATCGCGCAGGCGATCCGCCGGCATGTTCACGTCGATCGGGTGCGGGCCGCCAACCGCGAGCTGTTCGGCCGCATGATCTTCAACATCTTCGTCTCCAACGACGACGACCACCTGCGCAACCATGGCTTCGTGCGCGACCCGCGCGACGGCGGCTGGTCGCTCAGTCCGCTGTACGACGTGGTTCCGAGGCCGGGTGTGGCCTTCGAGCGGCTGCTGCACCTGGGCGTCGGCGAGCAGGGCAAGGCGGCGACGCTGGACAACGCCATGACGCGGCACGAGGCCTTCGGCCTCGACCGGCGGCAGGCACTGGCGATGCTGCATGCCGTCTGGGGCGGCGTGCGCCAGTGGATCACCGTGTTCGAGGCCGCCGGTGCCGGGGGCACGCTGATCGACAAGGTCCGCACCGCTTTCCGCACGCTGGAGGACATCGCCAGTCCCGCGCTCGTGCGCGAGATCCGGCGCTCGGGTGAGCCCGGGGCCGGCTGAGGCGCGCCAGGCCAGCGCCCGGAGACGGCCCGGCCCGCTAAAATGCCGGGTTTCCCCCAAGTCCCAACCCCCGGAGCAGCCTACATGGCCAACACCCCCCTGATGGCGAACGCGATCCGCGCGCTGGCCATGGATGCCGTTCAACAAGCCAACTCCGGGCATCCGGGAGCCCCCATGGGCATGGCCGACATGGCCGTCGCACTGTGGAGTCGGCACCTCAAGCACAGCCCCCGCAACCCCGGCTGGTTCGACCGGGACCGCTTCGTGCTGTCCAACGGCCACGGCTCGATGCTGATCTACGCGCTGCTGCACCTGACCGGCTACAAGCTGCCCATTGGCGAGCTCAGGAACTTCCGCCAGTTGCACAGCATGACGCCGGGCCACCCGGAAGTCGGCTACACCCCCGGCGTGGAAACCACCACGGGCCCGCTGGGCCAGGGCATCACCAACGCGGTCGGCATGGCGCTGGCCGAGAAGCTGCTGGCTCGCGAGTTCAACCGCGAAGGCCATGCCATCGTCGACCACCACACCTATGTGTTCCTCGGCGACGGCTGCCTGATGGAAGGCATCAGCCACGAGGCCTGCGCACTGGCCGGCGCCTGGAAGCTCAACAAGCTGATCGCCCTGTACGACGACAACGGCATCTCCATCGACGGCCAGGTCGCTCCCTGGTTCATCGACAACACCGCGCTGCGCTTTGCCGCCTACGGCTGGAACGTCATCGGCCCGATCGACGGCCACGACGTCGATGCGGTCGACCGCGCCATTGCCGACGCGAAGAACAGCGCCGACAAGCCCAGCTTCATCATCTGCAAGACCAGCATCGGCAAGGGCAGCCCGAACCGCGCCGGCACCGCCAAGGCGCACGGCGAGCCGCTCGGCGCCGACGAAATCCGCCTCACGCGCGAGGCGCTGGGCTGGTCGCACGAGCCGTTCGAGATCCCCAAGGAAGCCTACGACCTGTGGGACGCCAAGGCCAGCGGCCTGGCCGCCGAAACCGACTGGGACGCCCGCTTTGCCGCCTACAAGTCGGCCCATCCGGACCTCGCGCGCGAACTGGCGCGCCGCATGAAGGGTGAGCTGCCCAAGGGCTTCGACCAGATGGTGGTCGACACCGTGCTGGCCGCGCACACCAAGGCCGAGACCGTGGCTTCGCGCAAGGCCTCGCAGCTTGCGCTGGAGGCTTTCACCGCCGCGCTGCCCGAGATGCTCGGCGGCTCCGCCGACCTGACCGGCTCCAACCTCACCAACACCAAGGCCACCGCGCCGCTGCGCTTCGACCTGGCCGGCGACGTGGTCACGGGCGAGGGCGGCAGCATCGGCCGCCACATCAACTACGGCGTGCGCGAATTCGGCATGGCCGCCATCATGAACGGCGTGGCCCTGCATGGCGGCTACATCCCCTATGGCGGCACCTTCCTGACCTTCAGCGACTACAGCCGCAACGCCATCCGCATGGCCGCGCTCATGAAGAAGCGCGTGATCCACGTGTTCACGCACGACTCCATCGGCCTGGGCGAAGACGGGCCGACGCACCAGTCGATCGAGCATGCCGCGAGCCTGCGCCTCATTCCCAACCTGGACGTCTGGCGCCCGGCCGACACGGCCGAAACCGCCGTCGCCTGGGCCGTCGCGCTGCGCAACGCCACGCGTCCCACCGCGCTGCTGCTCAGCCGCCAGAACCTGCCCTATGCGCCCAAGGCCGAGGTCGGCGATCTGGGCGACATCAGCCGCGGCGCCTACGTGCTGGCCGAGCCCGCACGCGTGGGCCTGTCGCGCAAGCCGCAGGCGGTGATCATCGCCACCGGCTCCGAGGTGCAGCACGCACTCAAGGCCCAGGAACTGCTGGCCGCACGCAAGATTGCGGTGCGCGTCGTCTCCATGCCCAGCACCACCACCTTCGACCGCCAGGACGTCGAGTGGAAGAATGCGGTTCTGCCGGCCGGCCTGCCGCGCGTGGCCGTCGAGATGGGCTCGACCGACGGCTGGTGGAAGTACGGCTGCGCCGCCGTGGTCGGCATCGACAGCTACGGCGAGTCCGCGCCCGCGCCCGTTCTCTTCAAGCACTTCGGTTTCACACCCGAGAACGTGGCAGACACGGTGCAGGCCGTGCTGTCGAAGAAGCGCTGACACCGCGCGGTCGCGGCCGCGCACGCCTCACACAATATTCATCATCCAGGAGCACACCCCATGACCCTCAAGATCGGCATCAACGGCTTCGGCCGCATCGGGCGCAACGTCCTGCGCTCGGCCGTGCAGAACTTCAGCGACATCGAGATCGTCGGCATCAACGACCTGCTCGAGCCCAGCTACCTGGCCTACATGCTGCAGTACGACAGCGTGCACGGCCGCTTCAAGGGCGAGGTCTCGGTCGAAGGCAACACCCTGATCGTCAACGGCAAGAAGATCCGCCTGACGCAGGAGCGCGATCCGGCCAACCTCAAGTGGAACGAGGTCGGCGCTGACGTCGTGATCGAGTCCACGGGCCTGTTCCTCGACAAGGAAGGCGCGGGCAAGCACCTGGCGGCCGGCGCGAAGAAGGTCATCATCTCCGCCCCGTCCAAGGACGACACGCCGATGTTCGTCTTCGGCGTCAACGACAAGACCTACAAGGGCGAGGCCATCATCTCCAACGCCTCCTGCACCACCAACTGCCTGGCACCGCTGGCCAAGGTGCTCAACGACAAGTGGGGCATCAAGCGCGGCCTCATGACCACCGTGCACGCCGCCACCGCCACGCAAAAGACGGTGGACGGCCCGAGCAACAAGGACTGGCGCGGCGGACGCGGCATCCTGGAGAACATCATCCCCAGCAGCACCGGCGCGGCCAAGGCCGTGGGTGTGGTCATTCCCGAGCTGAACAAGAAGCTCACCGGCATGAGTTTCCGCGTGCCCACCTCCGACGTGTCCGTGGTCGACCTGACCGTCGAACTCAGCAAGGAAGCCACGTACAAGGAAATCTGCGCCGAAATGAAGGCGCAGTCCGAAGGCGCGCTCAAGGGTATCCTCGGCTACACCGAGGACAAGGTCGTCGCCACCGACTTCCGTGGTGACGCGCGCACCAGCATCTTCGACGCCGAGGCCGGCATCGCGCTGGACGGCACCTTCGTCAAGCTCGTGAGCTGGTACGACAACGAATGGGGCTACTCCAACAAGTGCCTCGAAATGGTTCGCGTCGTGTCGAAGTAATTTCGTCCTGCGTCTGCCTTGCGCAAAGCGCCCTGCGGGGCGCTTTGTCGTTTTTGCCTGCTCCTGCGGTTGCGTTCGAGGGCGCTCATGCATCTATAGTCGGGCCGATCATCCACCCCAAGAAGTACCCATCATGAGGGCGACGGCATGGAGCAGGAGGGATTTCGCGAGTGGGTCACGCGCAAGAGCTGGAATCTCAGCGTGCGCTATTGCAAGGTGCTGGCGCTGCTCATGCTGCCCGCGTCGCTGGCCATCGACGTGCCGCTGCTGCGCGACGGCTGGGAGGGGCTGAGCGCCGAGGTGCAGTGGCTGCTCGCTTGGCAGGTGGCGGTGGAGCTGACCTGCCTGGCCGTCATGGCCTCCGACCGCTGGCTTGCGGCCCGCCATCGCGGCGCGCAGCTGGAGGTTTTCTGCATCATCTTCATGGCGCTGACCACCTGGGCCGGCGTGCGCGGCGCGCTCATCGGCGGCAGCGGACTGGTGTTCCATGCGGCCGGCATGACCTTTCTCGCGGCGCTCATCTGCACGCCCCGCCCCGTTCGCCGGCCGCTGTACATGCTGAGCCTGATCGCCCTCATGGTGCCCTTGTGGCTGCGCGCGCCCGAGCCCGGCTCCTTCGTGGCCAGCCTGGTGGCTCCCTTCTGCGTCGTCGCCCTGTGCATGGAGCTCGACCGCGTGATGCTCTCGCGCAGCCAGGAACTGTACGAGGAGCGGCAGCGCGCCGAGCGCGAGCGGGCCCGCGCCGACAAGGTGCTCTACAACGTGCTGCCGGCCAGCGTGGCCGACGAACTCAAGCGCGACGACCGGGTCAACGCCCAGAAGTTCGAGAACATGGGGGTGCTGTTCGCCGACATTGCCGGCTTCACCAGCTTCTCGCGCGCCTTGCCGCCGGACGCGATCGTGATGGTGCTCAACCAGATCTTCTCCGCGTTCGACCAGCTGGTCGAGCGCTTTCACCTGGAGAAGATCAAGACCATCGGCGACGCCTACATGGTCGTGTCGCACCGCCACCTCGATGCGCTGGGCGACCTGGCGCTGGAGATGGTGTGCGCCATCCAGCGCTACAACCGTGAGAACGGCACCGAGCTGAACATGCGCATCGGCATGCACGTGGGCCCGGCGGTGGCGGGCGTGATCGGCGTCAAGCGCTTTCTCTACGACGTCTGGGGCGACACGGTGAACGTGGCCAGCCGGATGGAAGCCACGGGCGAGCCCGGCGCGGTTCACGTGAGCGAGGCGGTGTATTGGCAGTTGCGCCAGCGTTTCGTGTTCGAGCCGCGCGCGCCGATCGAGGTCAAGGGGCGCGGCACGATGTCGACCTGGTGGCTGCGTGCCCGCGCGCCCGCAGACGTCGCGCCGGGCAAGCCCGATGCAACCGGCGGACACGCATTGCCAGCCGCCGGCATGCTGCAGGCCGGCTGACTGGCCTGCCTTGGCGCTCAGTCGCCTGGCGCCTTCGCCAGTTGCGGCTATTGCTGCTGCTCGTGCGGATCGGGCTGCTCCTCGCGGCCGCCCGGGTGCCGCGCGAAGCGTGCGGTGTCCCGGCCATGCACCGGGGCTGCGTCCGGCCACGGCCAGCCGCCGAACTGGGTGCGGCGGTAGTCCTGCATGGCCTGCATGATTTCGGCCTGCGTGTTCATCACGAACGGACCGTACTGGGCCACGGGCTCGGCAATCGGCCGGCCTTGCAGCATCAGCAGCTCGGTCTCGGCCTCGCCACTGACCAGCTCGACGGCTTCACCGGCACGCACCTCGATCGCGCTGCGCGACTCGATCCGCTGGCCGCCGATGCGCACCGACTGGCCCTTGAAGAAGTACAGCGTGCGCCGCGTTCCGTCGCCCGAGGCCGCAGGCAGCGTCCAGCGCGCACCCGGCGCCATGCGCAGGGTCCAGATCGCCACGTCCGAGCCCGGCTGCGACGCCCAGGAGTCGGGCGGCGGCTGCAGTGGGTCTGCGGCGCCGGCAAGCGCGCCGGCCACCACCGCCACCACGGTCTCACGGCCCGCGTCGTCGCGTGCGATCAGGCGCGGAATCGCCTGGTTCCAGAACATCGTGAAGTGGGCCGGCACCATCTTGCTGCGGGCCGGCAGGTTCAGCCAGATCTGGAACAGCTCCAGCGGATTGGGCGCATCGCCCTGCAGCAGCGGGAACATCTCGGAATGCACCACGCCGCCGCCGGCCGTGAGCCATTGCGCATCACCACCGCCGAAGCGGGCCGCCGCGCCCAGTGAATCCGAATGGTCGATCAGGCCCTTGCGCACCACGGTGACCGTCTCGAAACCGCGGTGCGGGTGCGCGGGAAAGCCCGGCACCGTCTCGCCGTGGTACATGCTCCAGCCGTCCTTGCGGCTGAAGTCCTGCCCGATGTCGCGCCCGGCGAGCGAGGCGGCCGGGCTCATGTCGGGCCGGCCCGCAGGGTAGGCGTCGTCGTGGTAGGCGCAGAACAGGAACGGGTCCACCGTCTTCCACGGAAAGCCGAGCGGGCTGACGGAAAGAACGGGCGAAGGGGCCAGGGTGCTGGACATTGAAAACTCCTTGGAACCTCGACAGATGGGGGCGGCGGGCCGCCGATCAAGCGGTGTGCTGCCGGTCAGCCGGCACGCCGCAGGCCGCGCTCCCGGGCGACGCGATCAGTGGTGGTGGCCGTGTTCGCCATGTACGTGGCGATGGTCGATCTCTTCCTGCGTCGCGGCGCGCACGCCCGTCACCTTCAGGCTGAAGCGCAGTGCCATGCCCGCCCACGGGTGATTGGCGTCGAGATACACGGTATCGCCCTTGATCTTCTTCACGGTGTAGACCTGGGGCAGGCCCTGGTCGTTGCGGCCTTCGAGCTGGCCCCCGACCTTCACGCCCGGCGGAAACTGCGCGCGCGGGATCGTGCGCGCGAGCGACTCGTCGCGCAGGCCGAAGGCGTCCTCGGGCTGCAGGTTCAGAGTCGTCTCGAAGCCGGCATCGCGGCCCTCGAGCGCCTCCTCGATCTTCGGCAGCGTATTGCCGTAGCCGCCGTGCAGGTAGACCATGGGCGTGCGGCTTTCCTCGATGAGCTGGCCTTTGGCGTCGGCCACGCGCCAGCGCAAGGTGACGACGGTGTCTTTCTGGATGTTCATGGGGAGATTTTGCCCCGGGTGGCGGCGGCGCGCTGGCACGGTACAGTTGCCACCTTCGCATCAAGCGGCATTCGGCTGCCGTACCGCCGCCGGATGTCCCGATTCCCCCTGCACCGCCAAGCGGTTTTCCAGCGTTCATGTCCACGATGAGTTCCACCGATTCCACCGCCGCTTCGCAACCTTTGACGGCTGACGCCCCGGCCGACCCTCCGGCCCTGCCCGGCATTGGCGCGCAGGCAGCAGAAGCTGAAGATGCAGATGCAGCAACCCCCGAGGCCGGCACGGACACACCCGAAGGCCTGGCCAGCGGGCCCGAGGCGGCGACGCCGGCGGCTGGGGCGCCTTCGGCACGCCAGCAGGCGCTGCCCGTGCTGGAACGCCTGTTCCAGCTGCACCCCAAGCTGTTCGGCGCGCGCTTTCTGCCGCTCAAGCTCGGCGCCTTCCAGGACCTCATGGCGCGTCACGGCAGCGAATTCACGCGCGACCAGCTCAAGCTGGCGCTCGGCGTGCATGCGCGCTCGACCCGCTACCTCGAGAGCGTGGCGGCGGGCCTGCCGCGCCATGACCTCGACGGCAAGCCGGTCGAGCCGGTCGCTCCCGGGCATGTGTTCCACGCGATCATGGAGGTCCACCGGCGCCGCACGCGCGGCGGCAAGGGCCGGCCCGCGCAGCGCCCCGGCGGTGACGCCGGCTGGCTGCATGGCGCGCTCGTCAAGGCCGTCGAAGCCAGCGGGCTGTCGCGTGCCGACTGGGACGCCGAAGTCGGCGCGGTCGATGCCGCGACCGCCTCGGCGCTGGACCGCGCCTTCGCCGAGGTCGCCGAAGGCGCCGCGCGGCGCGATGCGCTGCGGCGTGCCTTCGAGGCCAGCGGCGCCAGCATCGAAGCCTTTGCCGACATGTACGGCATGAAGGTCGGCGAGGTGCGTCGCCTCCTCGGGCCTGCGCGCAAATAGGGAAGGCCTTCGAGGGAAGTCCATGGGGCAAGGGGCCCCTGACCCGGGGGTCGGCCCTGCCGCCGGGGCCCGGCTCGTGCTACAAAGGCCGCATGCGCCGAATCACCCATTCCCTCCTGCCGGTCCTGGCCTGCGCCACGCTGCTGGCCTGCCTGTTCGCTTCGCCGGTCGCAGCCCAACCTGCACGCGGCCTCATCGTCACGCTCAAGAGCTCCGACGCGGCGTCCGGCGCCAGCCGCGAGCAGCCGCGCCTGCTGCGCGAACGGCTGCAGGCCGTGGCGCAGGATACGGCGGTCGAGCTGCGCGGCCAGTCGGCGCTCAGCCGCAATCACCATCTGATGCGCTTCATGCGGCCACTCGAGGGCGCGGCGCTCGACGCCGCGCTGCGCCGCGTCCGCCTGCACCCCGACGTGGCCTACGTCGAGCCCGACGTCCTGCTCAAGCCGGCCCAGACCCTGCCCAACGACACCGACTTCGTGGCGGGCCGGCAGGACCACCTCAAAGGGCCCGCCAGCTTTGCCGCCGGCGTCAACCTGCCGCTGGCCTGGGATCGCACCACCGGCAATGCGAACGGCATCGTGGCCGTGCTGGACACCGGCATCCGCGCCGATCACCCCGACCTCTCGGGCCGTCTCCTGCCGGGCTACGATTTCGTGAGCGAGGTCGAATACGCCAACGACGGCGATGGCCGCGACGCCGACCCGTCCGATCCCGGCGACTGGATCTCATCGGCCGACCGCAGCAGCCAGCCCGCGCTCTTCGGCGCCTGTGCCGTCGCCAACAGCACCTGGCACGGCACCTTCATCGCGGGCCAGATCGCGGCCCTGAGCAACAACGGCCAGGGCGTGGCGGGCGTCAACTGGGGCAACCAGGTGCTGCCGCTGCGGGTGTCCGGCAAATGCGGCGCCTTTCTCAGCGACATCCTCGACGCGATGCGCTGGGCCGCCGGCCTGCATGTGGACGGCGTACCCGACAACCCGAACCGTGCGCGCGTGATCAACCTGAGCTTTGGCGGCGACGTGGCCTGCACGCCCTCCTACCAGACGGTGATCGACGAGGTCACCGCAGCCGGCACGCTGGTGGTGGTGGCGGCCGGCAACGACAACGGCACGCCGCGCCGTCCTGCGGACTGCCGGGGCGTGCTGACCGTCGGCTCGGTGCAGGCCAACGGGCAGAAGGCCGATTACTCCAACTTCGGCAGCGCCGTCGGCATCACCGCGCCCGGCGGCACGGGCTCGGCCGGCGCTGCCAGCAACCTGTGGTCCACCACCAACCTCGGCACCACCGGTCCGGGCGCCAATGACTACGGCTACAAGCGCGGCACCAGCTTCTCGACGCCGCTGGCGGCGGGTGTCGCCTCGCTCATGCTGGCGATCAACCCGGCCCTCACACCGTCACAGCTGATTGCCCGCATCCGCAGCGGCGCGCGGCCGCACGTTGCCGTGGGTGCTGCGCCGACCTGCGGTGCTGCCAGTGGCGTGTGCAACTGCACCAGCAGCACCTGCGGCGCCGGCCTGCTGGATGCCGACGGCGCGACCGCGCTGGCCTACAACCCGGTGCCGGTCATTGCCAGCGTCGGCTCGCCGGGACCGGGCGCCGCCATCACGCTCGATGGCCGGGCCAGCTCGGCACTCAGCGGATCGAGCATCGTGTCCTACCAGTGGTCGCAGGTGGCGGGCAGCGCGCTCGCCATCGGCAGTGCCGGCACGGCGCTGGCCAGCGTCACGCTGCCGGCCACGCCGGGCGAATTCCGCTTCCGGCTAGTCGTCACCGACAGCGCGGCGCGCAGCGCGGAAGAGTTCCTGACGGTGAGCACCGTGCCCGTCGACACTTCCAGCGGCAGCGCGTCGTCTGGCGGTGGAGGCGGGGGCGGCGCGACCGGGTGGCTCTGGGGCGTCGCGCTGTGGCTTGTGGCGCTGGGGGCTTGGCGGCGGCGCGCCCTGGGCCTGAGCCGGACGCGTGCAGGTCTCAGGCCTTGACTGGCCAGCGGTCCCACAGCCGCACGCCGGTGCGCTCGCCCCACAGCTCGATCTGCGCGGCCGTGCCCGCGTGCGGCTGTTGAGCGGCCGCGCCGCGCACATAGCCCAGGGCCACGCAGGCACCGGCGCGCGGGCTCCAGCCGACCGAGCTGATGTCGCCTGCGGGCTGGCCGTCCATGAACAGGGTTTCGCCGCCCCAGGCATAGACCTGCGGATCGTCGAACACCATGGTGACCAGCTTCTTGCGCAGGGGCTGGCCCTGCCGCTCCAGCAGCGCCCGGCGGCCGATGAAGTCGGCCGGCTTGTCGAGCTTGACCGCATAGGCCAGGCCAGCCTCCCAGGGCGTCTCGTCCGGGCCCAGCTCGGCGCCCCAGGCGCGGCGGCCCATCTCGATGCGCAGCGCGTCCAGCGCGTAGTAGCCGGCGTCGCGCAGGCCGAGCGGCGTGCCCGCGTCCATCAGCGCGAGGTAGACGTGGCGCGTCATCTCCACCGGCACGTACAGCTCGTAGCCCGGGCCGCCAACGTAGCTCATGCGGGCCGCGCGCACGCGCGCGAAGCCCAGGTCGATCTCCTTCGTCCAGGAGAACTTCAGGCCCTCGGGCGACAGGTCGTCGGGGCTGAGCTTTTCCAGAATGCCGCGCGCGGCCGGGCCCATCACCGACAGCACGCAGTACAGCGCCGACACGTCGGTCAGCACGGCATGCTCGTCGGCCCCGATGTGGCGGGTGATCCAGTCGGCGTCGCGCACCGTCTGAGCCGAGCCGGTGACGATGAGAAAGCGCTCGTGCGCCTCGCGGATGACCGTGAGGTCCGACTCGAAGCCGCCGCGCTCGTTGAGCATCGCGGTGTACACCATGCGGCCCACCGGCACGTCCATCTCGTTGGCGCACAGGCGCTGCAGCACGGCCAGCGCATCGCGGCCCTGCAGCAGCAGCTTGGAGAATGAGCTCTGGTCGTACAGCGCCGCAGCCTCGCGCGTGGCCTTCTGTTCTTCGATCATCCAGGGCAGCCAGCCGGGGGCAGCCAATGTATGAGGCGGGGCTTCTGAATCCCGGGGGCGCAAATAATTCACCCGCTCCCATCCGTTCTTGGAGCCGAACTCGGCACCTTTGGCGGCGAGCATGTCATAGAGTGGCGAGGTCCGCAGCGGACGCGCCGTCACCAGCTCCTGGCGTGGCCAGCGCATCGCGTAGTGCAGGCCCAGCGTCTCGCCGGTGCGTTCGGCCAGCGCGCGGCGGTTGCCGGTGAAGGCGCCGAAGCGGCGGATGTCGACGTCCCACAGATCGGCACTGGGCTCGCCCCCGGCGATCCATTCGGCGATCAGCCGCCCCGCGCCGCCGCTGTTGGCGATGCCGGCCGAATTGAAGCCGGCGCAGACGAAGTAGTTGTCGCACTCGGGCGCCTCGCCGAGAATGAAGTTGCCGTCGGGCGTGAAGCTCTCGGGGCCGTTGAGCAGCATCTTGATCTCGGCCGTCTCCAGGCAGGGCGTGCGGTGCATCGCATTCGTCATCAGGATCTCGAACTGGTCCCAGTCTTCGTCCAGCAGCTGGAACTGGAAGTCCGCCGGGATCGGGTCCATCTTCCAGGGCTTGGCCTGCGGCTCGAAGCCGCCCATCACCAGCCCGCCGACCTCCTCCTTGTAGTAGATGAAGCCGTCGGGGTCGCGCATGACCGGCAGCATCGGATGCACGCCGTCGATCCGGCCGGTGACGATGTAGAAGTGCTCGGCCGAAAAGAGCGGCACGTTCACGCCGGCCAGGCGGCCGAACTGCCGCGCCCACTGGCCTGCGCAATTGACGACGACCTCGCAACGCACGTCGCCCTGAGCCGTGCGCACGCCGGCGGCGCGGGGCCCGCGCGGCCCGCGCTCGGTGATGACGCCAGTCACCTCCACGCCTTCGATCATCTTCACGCCACGGTTGCGCGCGCCCTTGGCCAGCGACATGCACAGGTCCGCCGGATTGGCCTTGCCGTCGCCCGGCAGCCAGATCGCGCCCTGCAGATCGTCGGTGCGCATCACCGGGTACTTCTCGCCGGCCTCGGCCGGCGAGATCAGATGGCACTCCACGCCGAAGCTGTTCGCCAGGGCCGCCTGCTTGCGCAGCACCTTCATGCGCTCGGGCGTGCGTGCAACGTTGACGCTGCCGCACTGCTTCCAGCCGGTGGCCAGGCCCGTCTCCGCCTCGAGCGTGGCGTACAGCTCGATGCCGTACTTGCTCATCTGCGTCATGTTGCGGTTGGGTCGCATCTGGCCGACCAGGCCCGCCGCGTGCCAGGTGGTGCCGCTGGTGAGCTTGCCCTGCTCCAGCAGCAGCACGTCGGTGATGCCCAGCCGGGCCAGGTGGTAGGCGGTGGAGCAGCCGGCAATGCCGCCGCCGACGATGACGACGCGTGCGTGGGAGGGCAGGTTCATCGGGGAGTCCTCGTGCGGGAAACGTAGATGGAGTGCGAGCGGACGGGCGGTGGGCGTGCGTCCTTCAGCCGAGCCGCAGCGCCATGACACCGGCGACGATGACCAGCACGCCGACGATGCGCCGTCCGGTGAAGGCTTCCTTGAGAAACCAGGAGCCGAGCAGCGCCGCAAACAGCACCGAGGTCTCGCGCAGTGCCGCCACGCTGGCGACCGGCGCGCGGGTCATCGCCCACAGCGCGATCGAGTACGAGCCGAACGAGGCTGCCGCGCCGCCCGCCGCCACCGGCCAGCGCCGCAGCACGTAGGGCCAGGCGACCGCGCGGCCGCGCCGCGCCAGCACCATCAGGCCGAACGGCCAGCCATCGATCAGGAACAGGGTGGCCACGTACTGCGCCGCATTGCCCGAAGCGCGCACGCCCAGCGCATCGACGACGGTGTACACGGCGATGATCACCGCATTGGCGAGCGCAAACCCAACCGCCTTGGGGCTGTCCAGCGCGTGGCGCGACAGGCCGAGCACCAGCACGCCGCAGCTCACCCCCAGGACGCCGGCCCAGGCCATTGGCGAGAGCACCTCGCCCAGCGTGAGCGCGGCCGACAGCGCCACGAGGAGCGGCGCGACGCCGCGCATCAGCGGATAGGTCAGGCCCAGGTCGCCGTGCCGATAGGCACCGGTCAGCGCGACGTAGTAGCCGATGTGGACGGTCACGGAGGCGGCGATGTAGGGCCAGGCCGCCGGCTCCGGAAAGCCCACGACCATCACCATCGGGACTGCCACGAGCGAGGTCAGCACATGGATCAGCGCCGTGTCCAGCGCCTTGTCCTCGCTGGACTTGACAAGGGCGTTCCAGCTCGCATGCAGCAGCGCGCCGACCAGCACGGCGCAGACGATGGGCCAGGTCAGCGCCATGCGGTGCCTCCTGCGGGAGCCGTTGAATCAGGCACCGTGTGCCGCGCCGGTCGGGGTGGCGCCAGGGGTCGCGTCCGCTGCGCCAGCTGTTCCAGGTGCCTCGGCTGTGCCAGGTGCGCCGGCCGCGCCGGATGAGCGGGCAGGCAGGGCGCAGCGCGCCGCCCGGGCCAGGTAGTGGTCCAGGTCCGGTGTAGCGCGGCCGGCCTCCTTGGCCAGGTCGTCCCAGATGCGCAGGCGCACCGCGTCGGCCGCCCCGCCTTGCGCGATGAAGCGCGCGGCCTCGGCATCGCTGAAGATGCCGCCTTGCAGCGCGAGCGAACGCTTCGAGTCGTCCGACAGCTGCGCAAAGTAGTCCGGCCGCGTGGCGCACAGGTAGCGCTTGGCGTCCACATGCAGCTTGATCGCGTCGAGCACCGCGTCGCCGAACAGGCCGCGCAGAAAGGGCAGGGCGCGGTACTGGTGCACGTCGTCGATGCCCTGCAGGGTTGGCGTGGCGCCGAGCTCGTGCAGCAGGTGCCCCAGGTCGTGCAGCAGGGCGGCCGTCACCAGGGCGTCGTCGCAGCCCTCGGCTTCGGCCAGCGCCGCAGACTGCAGCGCATGCTCCAGCTGCGTGACCGGCTCGCCGGTGTACTGCTCGCCGCCCCGGGTGGCGAAGAGATGCGCGATGTCGTCCAGGCTCAGCATGTCGGATTCTCCAGGAGCGCGATGCCGGGCAGGGCGCTGGCGCGCGCCGGGCGATGCGGGTGAAGCGGGTCCGGCCGGCCCGGCAGGTCCAGCAGGTCCAGCAGGTGGCTCATGTCCAGGGCAGCGAGTAGGTCTTGATGTTGGTGAAGCTCTTGATGGCTTCCTGCACGCCTTCCTTGTAGCCCAGGCCCGAGTCCTTGATGCCGCCGAAGGGCGTGAGCTCCAGCCGGTAGCCCGGCACCTCGCGCACGTTGACGCTGCCCACGTGCAGCGAGCTGACGAAGCGGGTGATGTAGTCGAGCCGGTTGGTGCATACCGAGCTGGACAGGCCGTAGGCCGTGCCGTTGGAGATGCGGATGGCCTCGTCGATGTCGGCGAAGCGGATGATCGGCGAGACCGGGCCGAAGGTCTCCTCGCGGGCCACGGTCATCGCGGGGTCCACCCGGTCGAGCACGGTCGGCGCATACAGCGCGCCGCGCCGCTGGTTGCCCACGAGCAGGCGCGCGCCCCGGCCCACGGCCTCGTTCACCCGCGACTCGAACAGCATGGCGGCGGGCTCGTCGATCACCGTGCCCATGTCGTTGGCGGGGTCCATCGGGTCGCCGTGCTTCCAGGCGCGCGTCTTCTCGACGACAAGCTCGACGAAGCGGTCGGCCACGGCCTGGTGCACCAGCATGCGCTTGACGGCGGTGCAGCGCTGCCCCGAGTTCTTGTAGGAGCCCTGCACCGCGAGTGTGGAGGCTTCGTCGAGGTCGGCGTCTTCCATCACGATGATCGGGTCGTTGCCGCCCAGCTCCAGCACCATGCGGCGGTAGCCGGCCTTGCTGGCGATGTACTTGCCGATGCCCACGCCGCCGGTGAATGTGATCAGGTCCACATGGTCGTTGGTGATGAGCTCGTCGGCGATCTCGCGCGGATCGCCGGTGATGACCGACAGCATCTGCGGCGGCAGGCCGGCCTCGTACAGGATGTCGGCGAACAGCAGGGCCGAGAACGGCACCTTCTCCGACGGCTTGAGCACCATGCGGTTGTTGGTGGCGATGCTGGGCACGACCTTGTGCGCCACCTGGTTCATCGGGTGGTTGAAGGGCGTGATGGCGCTGATCACGCCCAGCAGCGGCGAGCGCTGGGTGAAGACCCGGCGCTTCTTGCCGTGGTGCGTCAGATCGCAGCTGAAGATCTGGCCGTCGTCCTTGAGCACCTCGTTGGCGCCGAACAGCAGCACGTCGCTCACGCGCCCGGCTTCATACACCGAGTCCTTCAGGCACAGGCCGGCCTCGGCGGTGATGAGCCGCGCGATCTCGTCGACCCGCGCGTGGACGATCTGCGCCGCCTTGTTGAGGATGGCGGCCCGCTCGAAGCGGGTGAGCGTCGGCTGGCAGGCGTGGGCCGTGGCGAAGGCCTCGCGCACTTCGTCCAGCGTGGCCTTGGGCACGCTGCCGATCCGCGCGCCGCTGTAGGGATTGAAGACCTCGATCACCCGGTCGCCCGAGCGCTCCGCGCCGACGCGCCGGCCGGCGATGCGCATGCTGTCCAGATGGTGGTCGCGGATCCAGGTGTCGATGCTCATGGGGGCGGCAGGCCTTTGCGGCAAGTGGGGCGGGGACGGATGCGTGACGCGCGGGCGGCTTCACTCGGCCAGGTTGAGCGCGAGGTCGAAGGCGTCGAAGTTGCGCAGGCGCCGCGTGCGGTCGAGGCCCGGCAGCTTGCGGTTGATGATGAGCGGCACGCGCTGCTCGCTGATGCCGCCATGCGAGCGCAGCGGCGCGTCCAGGCCCGACAGGTCATGGCGCGAGGCCGAGGTGCCGATGACGGTGAAGCGCTCGGACACGGCCACGATGTCGCCGATGCGGTCGGCCGGCAGCTCGAAGCGCTCGGCCGCCTGCTCGCGGGTGAGCACCGCTTCCATGCCCTTGACGGCGCCCAGCCGCGCCACCAGGGCCGCCCGGTCGGCGCCGGCCGGCAGGTAGACGGTCGCGAACGAGCCGAGCGCGCCGTGGTGCACCACGTAGGGGTCGGTGATCGGCAGGATCACGCGGGCCTGGCCCGCGCCCAGCTGCGCATCGAACCAGTCCTGCAGGTAGATCACGTCGGGCGTGCCGTCCATCGCGACCTTGGCGTTCATGCCATGGTCGGCGGTCAGCGCGATCACGCAGCCCAGAGCGTCGAGCTGGCCCAGGTAGCCGTCCATCATGGTGTAGAAGGCATTGGCGCCGTCGGTGCCGGGCGCATGCTTGTGCTGGATGTAGTCGGTGGTCGACAGGTACATCACGTCGGGGCGGTACTTCTCCATGAGCTTCACGCCGGCCGCGAACACGAACTCCGACAGGTCGGCGCTGTACACGCTGGGCACCGGCCGGCCCACCAGGCCCAGCACGTCCTCGATGCCGTTGTCCTCCAGCGTGACCTCGTCGGCCTTCTCGGACGAAAAGCAGATGCCCTTCATGCGGTGGCCCAGCAGGCGGCGCAGCTTGTCCTTGGCGGTGACCACGGCCACCGACTTGCCGGCGTCGGCCAGCGCCGCCAGCAGTGTGGGCGCGCGCAGCCACTTGGGGTCGTTCATCATGACCTCGGTGCCGCTGGCCATGTCGAACAGGTAGTTGCCGCAGATGCCATGCACACTGGGCGGCGCGCCGGTGACGATGGACAGGTTGTTGGGGTTGGTGAAGGAGGGCACGACGCACTCGGCGATCAGGCCCTCGCCCTGGGCCAGGGCCTTCTTCAGCCAGGGCATGCGGCCGGCGGCCACGGCCTGGCCGAGGTAGTCGGGCTCGCAGCCGTCCACGCACACCACCACCACCGGGCGCGCCGGCAGGCGGTAGCTGCGTCCATTCACGTTCAGATCGGCATGGGCTTGGGCCATGATGTCAGCGGCTTCCTCGTTTGGGTTTGTCGGTGGCGGAACTCGATGCGCGCGACTGGCGGCGCAGGTCGTTCTCGATGGTGCGTTCCTTGCTCTCCATCACATGGTCGAACATGGCGCGGCCGGCCTTGTCGGCGTCGCCCGAGGCGATGGCCTTGACGATGTCGCGGTGCTCGCCGGCCGAGATCGGCATCAGCCAGCCGTCGGCCAGGTTCAGCCGGCGAAACAGCGACAGCTCCTTGATCAGCTTGCGGTAGATCGCGGTGAGCTTGCGGTTGCCGGCCATCTCGACCAGGCGGTCGTGAAAGCGCAGGTTGAGCAGGTGGTAGTTGTAGGCGTCTTCGGTCTTCACCGCCTTTTCCATCGCGTCGACCAGGCCCTTGATCTCCTTGAGGCCGGCCGGCGTGATGTGCTGCGCGAGCTGGCGGCCCACCAGCTCGTCCATGGCGGCGCGCAGGTCGAAGATCTCCACCGCCTCGTCGATCGGGATGTCGCGCACGAACACGCCGCGGTTCTTCTCGTTGCGCACGAGGCCGGCTTCCTCCAGCATGCGGAAGGCCTCGCGCACCGGCCCGCGCGAGACGCCCATCTTCTCGGCCAGCGTGGCCTCGATCAGCTTGCTGCCCGGTGCATATTCGCCGGCCAGGATGGCGCGCTCGATCTCCTGCTGCACCACGGTGGTGAGCGAGCTGGACTGCAGCAGGGCGATGGTGGGGTGCGGCACCGCGTTCATGGAGGGGATTGAATCACAAATCGGCGGATTGTCAACAATCTACAAATAACAATTGACAAGGTATTGAGGCCGAAGTTAAATCAAGCCACGGTGCGCGGGGCGTGGAGCCAGAGGGACTGCGGGCGGGGAGGGAACGAAGCTTGCTTGTCATCACGCCGTCACCCACGGGTCACAGCATTGCCACTTTTGTTGCCGAAGGAGCTTTACATGCGCTTGTCCACGATCTTCAAGTCCCTCGCCGTCGGAGGCCTCGTGGCCTTCGCCGCCGCGGCTTCCGCCCAGAAAACCCAGCTGCTGGTCTACACCGCCCTGGAGACCGACCAGCTCAAGGCGTACCAGGAAGGCTTCAACAAGGCCTATCCGGACATCGAGCTCAAGTGGGTGCGCGACTCGACCGGCGTGATCACCGCCAAGCTGCTGGCCGAGAAGGCCAACCCTCAGGCCGACGCCGTGATGGGCGTGGCCGCCTCCAGCCTCGCGCTGCTCGACAGCCAGGGCATGCTCATTCCCTACGCGCCGCTCAATCTCGACGGCATCATGAGCCAGTACAAGGACAAGAAGAACCCGCCGGCCTGGTTCGGCATGGATGTGTGGGGCGCCACCGTCTGCTTCAACACGGTCGAGGCCCAGAAGAAGGGCATCCCCAAGCCCGAGACCTGGAAGGACCTGACCAAGCCCGCCTACAAGGGCCAGATCGTCATGCCCAACCCGGCCTCCTCCGGCACCGGCTACTTCGACGTGACCGCCTGGCTCACGCTGTTCGGCGACGACAAGGGCAAGGGCGGCGGCTGGAAGTACATGGACGCGCTGCACGAGAACATCGCGCAGTACACGCACTCGGGCTCCAAGCCCTGCAACATGGCTGCCGCCGGCGAGTTCGTCGTGGGCATCTCGTTCGAGTACCGCGCCAACACCAACAAGGCCAAGGGCGCTCCGATCGACCTCGTCTTCCCCAAGGAAGGCCTGGGCTGGGACCTGGAAGCCTTCGCGATCCACAAGGGCACCAAGAAGCTCGACGCCGCCAAGAAGCTGGCCGACTGGGCTTCCAGCAAGGACGCGATGATGCTCTATGGCAAGAACTTCGCCATCACCGCCCAGCCGGGCCTCGCGCCCCCGCTGGCCAACGTGCCCAAGGACTATGAGGCCCGCCTCGTGAAGATGGACTTCAAGTGGGCGGCCGACAACCGCGAGCGCATCCTCGAAGAGTGGACCAAGCGCTACAACGGCAAGACCGAAAAGCGCTGAGCCCGCACCCTGGCGGCCCGCCGGCTGCCCGCCCTCCCGGGGCGACACCCGCGGGCCGGCCCTGCCGGCCTGCCGTGTGGCGCGAAGGGGCGGCTGGCGCCGACCGGCAGGCCCGCCTGCCCTTTTCGCCCCCGTATCTCTGACGTCCTTCTGGCGCACGACGGCCCCCGCCTGGCATGACCCACGACACATTTCTCGAACTGCGCCACATCCGCAAGGAGTTCGGCTCCTTCGTTGCGCTGCACGACATCAACCTGCAGATCCGCAAGGGCGAGTTCGTCTGCTTTCTCGGCCCGTCGGGCTGCGGCAAGACCACGCTGCTGCGCATCATCGCGGGCCTGGAGGTGCAGACCTCCGGCGAGGTGCTGCAGGGCGCGCGCGACATCTCGGTGCTGCCCCCGGCGCTGCGCGACTACGGCATCGTGTTCCAGAGCTATGCGCTGTTTCCCAACCTCACCGTGGCCGACAACGTCGCCTACGGCCTGGTCAACCGCAAGACGCCCAAGGCCGAGATCGCGCGGCGCGTGAGCGAGCTCGTCAAGCTCGTCGGCCTGCCGGGCAGCGAGCCCAAGTACCCGGGCCAGCTCTCGGGCGGCCAGCAGCAGCGCATCGCGCTGGCGCGCGCGCTCGCCACCTCGCCCGGCCTGCTGCTGCTCGACGAGCCGCTGTCGGCACTCGACGCGCTCGAGCGGCTGCGGCTGCGGCAGGAGATCCGTGCGCTGCAGCAGAAGCTCGGCGTCACCACCATCATGGTCACGCACGACCAGGAGGAAGCCCTGACCGTGGCCGACCGCATCGTGGTGATGAACCATGGCGTGATCGAGCAGATCGGCACGCCCATGGAGGTCTACCGCGAGGCCGCCTCGCCCTTCGTCGCCGACTTCGTCGGCAAGGTCAACGCGCTGCCCGGCCGCGTGCAGGACGGGCAGCTGCACGTCGGAGCGCTGCGCCTGGCGCATGAAGGGCCGGACCGCGAGGTGCGGGTCTACCTGCGCCCCGAGGACGTGCTGGCCCGCCCGATCGCCGAGGGCGACGCGCATGTGTTCGACGCGGCCATCGAGAAGATCGAGTTCCTCGGTTCCTACTGCCACGTCCACGTGGCCTCGCCGGCACTCGATTCGCACCGGCTCACGGTGTACCTGTCGCTGAACTTCCTGTCGGAGCAGTCGCTCGCCGTCGGCTCGACCCTGCGCCTGCGGCTGCTGCCCGAGCGCATCCGGGTGTTCTGATGAGCCGCGCCACCGCCACCTCCGCTGCATCGGCCGCCCTGCCCGCCGGAGCGCCGGTGCGCCAGCAGGCCCACTGGAGTGACCGCGTCGCCTACCTGGCCATCGCGCTCGTGGCGCTGCTGCTCGTGGCCTTTCTCGCGCTGCCGCTCGCTTCCATCCTGCAGCAGGCGCTGCAGGGCAAGGAAGGCCAGTTCGTCTGGTTAGCCAACTTCATCGCCTACGCCCGGACGCCGGCGCTGCTCGAAAGCCTGTGGAACAGCATCTGGGTGTCAGTGGTGGTGACGCTCATCACGATTCCGCTGGCCTTCGGCTTTGCCTACGCGCTGGCGCGCTCGTGCATGCCGCTCAAGCCACTTTTTCGCGGCATCACGCTCATTCCGCTGCTGGCGCCGTCGCTCCTGGCAGCGATCTCGCTGATCTACTGGTTCGGCAACCAGGGCGTGCTCAAGGCCTGGATGCAGGGCCTGGGCATCAGCCAGATCTATGGCGCGCCGGGCATCGTCGTGGCCGAGTGCTTCGCGGTGTTCCCGCATGCGCTGATGATCCTCGTGACCGCGCTCAGCCTGTCGGACGCGCGGCTGTACGAGGCGGCCGACGCCATGGGCACCCGCGCCGCGCGCAAGTTCTTCACCATCACGCTGCCGGGCGCCAAGTACGGCATCATCTCGGCGGCGCTCGTGACCTTCACCCTCGTGATCACCGACTTCGGCATCCCGAAGGTGATCGGCGGCAACTTCAACGTGCTGGCCACCGACGTGTTCAAGCTCGTGATCGGCCAGCAGGACTTCGCGCGCGGCGCCGTGGTGGCCATCCTGCTGCTGGCGCCTGCGGTGCTGACCTTCGCGGTCGACAAGTACGTCAGCCGCCGCCAGACCGCCATGCTCACCGCGCGCGCCATACCCTACCGGCCCAAGCCGGCGCGCGGCTTCGACCTCGCGATGACAGCCTATTGCTGCGCCATCGCCTTTCTCGTGCTGGCCATGCTCGGCATGGCGATCTTCGCGTCCTTCGCCACGCTCTGGCCCTACAACCTCGCGCCGAGCCTGCGCCACTACACCATGGGCCTGGTCGATGCCGAGGTCGGCGAAGGCTTCATCAACAGCCTGAAGATGGCCGCCGGCACGGCCGTCTTCGGCACGCTGCTGGTGTTCTGCGGCGCCTACCTGCTGGAGAAGGTGCGCGGCGCCGACGGGCTGCGCGGCATGGTCCGCTTCCTGGCCATGCTGCCGATGGCGGTGCCGGGGCTGGTGCTCGGCCTGGGCTACATCTTCTTCTTCAATGAGCCGAACAACCCGCTGAACTTCCTGTACCACACGATGACGCTGCTGACGCTGTGCACCATCGTCCACTTCTACACCACCGGCCACCTCACCGCGGTCACCGCGCTCAAGAGCCTGGACGGCGAGTTCGAGGCCGTGAGCGCCTCGCTCAAGGTGCCGTTCTACAAGACCTTCTGGCGCGTCACGCTGCCGATCTGCACGCCCGCGCTGGTGGACATCGCGCGCTACTTCTTCATCAACGCGATGACCACCATCTCGGCCGTGGTGTTCCTCTACTCACCCGAGACCAAGGTGGCGTCGATCGCCATCCTCAACCTCGACGAAGCCGGCGAGACCGGCGCCGCCGCAGCGATGGCGGTGCTGATCGGCGCGGCCTCGGCCGTGGCCACGCTGCTCTTCATGGGCCTGGGCTGGTGGGTCAACCGCCGCACCCAGGCCTGGCGCGGCCCGCGCTGAGGCGGCCGGCCTGCCTGGCAGCTTCGACCCCCGCAAGCCCGATCCCGCGAACCGACGAACGACAACCCGAACGACAACCCGAGAGACAGACCGACGAGACCCCCATGGACAGAGACAAGATCCTCCTCACCCCCGGCCCGCTCACCACCACGCTGCGCACCAAGCTGGCCATGCTCAAGGACTGGGGCTCGTGGGACGCCGACTTCAACGCCGTGACGGCCGGCCTGCGCAGGAGCCTGCTGGACGTCGTGCACGGCCATGACACGCACGTCGTCGTGCCCCTGCAGGGCAGCGGCACCTTCAGCGTGGAGGCCGCTGTGGCGACCGTTGTGCCGCGCGACGGCCACGTGCTGGTGCTCGACAACGGCGCCTACTGCAAGCGCGCGGCGCGCCTGACCACGCTGATGGGCCGGCGCTGCACCGTCATGGCCTTCGACGAGGCGCAGCAGGTGTCGCCCGACGCGCTCGACGCGAAGCTCAAGGAGGACCCTGGCATCACCCACGTGGTGATGATCCACTGCGAGACCGGCGCCGGCGTTCACAACCCGCTGCAGGCGATCTCCGACGTCTGCCTGCGCCACGGCAAGGGCCTGATCGTCGATGCGATGAGCTCGTTTGCGGCGCTGGAGATCGACGCCCGCAAGCAGACCTTCGACGCGCTCGTGGCCGCCAGCGGCAAGTGCCTCGAAGGCGTGCCGGGCATGGGCTTCGTCTTCATCCGCAAGGCCATCCTGGACGGCTGCGCCGGCAACAGCCAGTCGCTGGCCATGGACCTGCACGACCAGTACGTCTACATGGAAAAGACCACGCAGTGGCGCTTCACGCCGCCGACGCACGTGGTGGTGGCCCTGGCCGAGGCGGTGCGCCAGTTCGAGGAGGAGGGCGGCCAGCCGGCGCGCCTGGCGCGCTACGTGCGCAACTACGAGACGCTCGTCGGCGGCATGGCGGCGCTGGGCTTCAAACCTTTCCTCGACCCGGCGATTCAGGCGCCGATCATCGTGACCTTCCACGCGCCGGGCGACCCGAAGTACGACTTCAAGGCCTTCTACGCGGCGGCCCGCGCGCGCGGCTTCATCCTCTACCCGGGCAAGCTCACGCAGATCGAGACCTTCCGCGTCGGCTGCATCGGCGCCATCGGCCCCGACGAGATGGAGCAGGCGGTGCATGCGGTGTCGCTCGCGCTGCGCGACATGGGCATCGCCTCCGGCGCTCCGGCGCTCGCCTGAGCCGCACACCGCGCGAGACCCACACGCTCTGCGAGACCCACACGCCCTGCGAACCCCACGACCCCACGCACCGAAGGAGACCCCCGTGGCCAGCAAGTCCTCTCCCAAGCTCCACCCCGCAGCGCTGGCCGTCCAGAAGTCGGGCGCGCCCAAGGTCAAGGTCGCCGTGAGCGACATCGACGGCATCCTGCGCGGCAAGTACCTGCATGCCTCCAAGTTCCTCGGCGCGGCCGAGCCCTATCCGGGCGGCGGCTTCGGCTTCTGCGACGTGGTGCTCGGCTGGGACATGATGGACGTGTGCTACGACAACACCACCGTCACCGGCTGGCAGCACGGCTACCCCGACGCGCTCGCGCGGCTCGACCTGGGCACCGCGCGCCACGTGCCCTGGGACAACGGCGTGCCCTTCTTCCTCGGCGAGTTCGTCGATGCCGACGGCACGCCCCATCCGCTGTGCCCGCGCCAGACCTTGAAGCGCGTACTGCGCCGGGCCGAGAAGATGGGCCTGCAGGTCATGACCGGCATGGAGTTCGAGTGGTACAACTTCCAGGAGACGCCGCAGAGCTGGGCCGACAAGAAGGGCGTGGCGCCGCAGCCGCTCACGCCGGGCATGTTCGGCTACTCGCTGCTGCGCATGAACCAGAACACCGGCTACTTCAATGCGCTGATGGACCAGATGCTGGCCTTCGGCGTGCCGATCGAGGGCCTGCACACCGAGACCGGCCCCGGCGTGTATGAAGCGGCCATCGGCTTTTCGGGCGCGCTGGAGCAGGCCGACCGCGCCATTCTGTTCAAGACCGGCGCCAAGGAGATCGGCGCGCGCTTCGGCATCATGCCCAGCTTCATGGCCAAGCCGCATGCCAATCTGCCGGGCTGCTCGGGCCACATCCACCAGAGCCTGTCCGACGGCAAGACCAACCTGTTCTACGACGCCAAGAACCCGCGCCGCATGAGCAAGCTGTTCGAGAGCTACCTCGCGGGCCAGATCGCCTGCATGATGGCCTTCGGCCCGATGATCTGGCCCACCATCAACAGCTACAAGCGCCTGGTCGACGGCTTCTGGGCGCCGGTCAAGCCGACCTGGGGCATGGACAACCGCACGGCGAGCTTCCGCGTGATCGCCGGCAGCCCGAAGGCCACGCGGCTGGAGACGCGCTGCCCCGGCGCCGACGTCAACCCCTATCTGGCGATGGCGGCCGTCATCGCTGCGGGCCTGGACGGCGTGGAAAAGGGCCTCAAGCTCGACACCCTGCCCATCACCGGCACCAACGGCGGCGCCGAACACATTCCGCGCGCGCCGCGCACGCTGATCGAGACCACGCGCATCTTCCAGCAGTCGCAGGTCACGCGCGACTGGCTGGGCGACACCTTCGTCGACCATTTCGCCGCCACGCGCGAATGGGAATGGCGCCAATGGCTCGACGCGGTGACCGACTGGGAAATGAAGCGCTACTTCGAGATCATCTAGGCCTTGCGCATGGACGACGCCGTCATTCGACGCCTGGAGCCGCGCGACGCGCCGGCCTTTCATGCGCTGCGCCTGCGTGCGCTGCGCGAGCACCCCGAGGCCTTCACCTCCAGCTGGGAGGACGAGCGCGACAGGCCGATCGAGGCCGCCGCGCGCCGCCTGGACGCGGCCGACGCGGACGCACCAGTGAAGTTCTGGGGCGCCTTCGAGGCCGCGCAGCTCGTGGGCATGGTCGGCCTCGACCGCGAGACTCGCCGCAAGAACCGCCACAAGGCCACGCTGGTGGCCATGTACGTCGCGCCCGAAGCCGGGCGGCGCGGCATCGGCCGGCGTCTGGTCGAGGCGCTGCTGGCCGAGGCGCGCGCCAGCGGCGTCGCCTCGCTGCTGCTGACGGTCACGCACGGCAACGCGGCCGCGCGCGACCTGTACGCGCGCATGGGCTTCTTCACGTTCGGCATCGAGACCGACGCGGTGCGCGTGGACGGCCGCGCCTTCGCCAAGGAGCACATGCGGCTCGCCCTCGGGCCGCCCGCCGCCGCGCACTGAACCCATGAGTTCCCCGCAAGTCCCATCGCCCAATACCCGACAGTCCCCACCACAGAGCGCATCATGAGCATCACCGGTTTTTCCTTCCCCACCGCCATCCAGTTCGGCGCGGGCGCCCGCAAGGGCGTCGGCGCGCACCTGCAGCAGCAGGGCCTCAAGCGCCCGCTGATCGTCACCGACCGGGCGCTGGCGGCGCTGCCGGTGCTCGCCGAGTTCCGCACGCATCTCGCGGGCCTGGACGTGGCGGTGTTCTCGGGCGTGTTCGGCAATCCGACCTGCAGCCAGGTGATGGACGGCGCGGCCGCCTACAAGGCCCATGGCGCCGACTGCATCATCGGCTTCGGCGGCGGTGCGGCGCTCGACGTCGCCAAGGTGGTTGGGGTCGCCGCCACGCACGAAGGCGACATCCTCGAATATGTCTGGGATCATCCGCAGGTGCGGCCCATCGTCCACCCGCTGCCGTACTTCGTGGCCCTGCCCACGACCGCGGGCACGGGCTCGGAAGTCGGGCGCTCGTCGGTGGTGAGCGAGAACGACACGCACTTGAAGCGCGTGGTCTTCAGCCCGAAGATCCTGGCCAAGGTGGTGTTCGCCGACCCGGAGCTGACGCTGGGCCTGCCGCCGCAGGTCACGGCCGCCACCGGCATGGACGCGCTGACCCACAACATCGAGAGCTACCTCTCGCCGGCCTACCACCCGCTGTGTGACGGCATCGCGCTGGAAGGCACGCGCATCGCCGCTGCAGCGCTGCTCACCGCCGTGCGCGAACCGTCCAACCTCAAGGCGCGCAGCGACATGATGATGGCCTCGATGATGGGCGCGATCGCCTTCCAGAAGGACCTGGGCGCCGTGCACTCCTGCGCCCATGCGCTCGGCGCGGTGTGCGACCTGCACCACGGCCTGGCCAATGCGCTGATGATCGACACCGTCATGGCCTGGAACTTCGAGGCCGTGCCGACCAAGTTCGACGAGCTGGCCCATGTCTGCGGCGTGGCCGGTGGCGGCGCGGCCTTCGTGCCCTGGCTGCGTGCGCTCAAGGCCAGCGTCGGCATCACCGGGCCGCTGTCGGCCCATGGCGTGACGGCCGCGCAGATCCCGCGCCTGGTGGAGATCGCCACGGCCGACATCTGCCACCAGACCAACCCGCGGCCCTGCACGGCGCAGGACTTCCAGCGCCTGTTCGAGGCCGCGCTTTGATGCCTCGCAAAGCCGGCCTGCTGCACGAAGGAGTCCGTCATGCCCACTGAGCGCCTGCAGATCGGCATCAGCGCCTGCTTCTTTCATCCGGATCCGGAGCGCAAGTCCGCGCCGAGCAAGACACTGCAGTGGATCGAGCAGTCCACCGCGCACTGGGTCATGTCCGAGGGCGCGCTGCCCTTCATGGTGCCGGCGCCCAGCGGCGACACCTTCCGTGGCGACGTCGCACTGGCCGACTACGCACAGGCGCTCGACGGCCTGGTGATGCACGGCGGCGCCGACGTCTGGCCCGGCAGCTATGGCGAGGAGCCGCTGCGCCCCGAGTGGAGCGGCGACCGCGTGCGCGACGCCTACGAGATCGCGCTGGTGCGCGCCTTCGTTGCGGCCGGCAAGCCGGTGTTCGGCATCTGCCGTGGCCTGCAGCTGATCAACGTGGCCTACGGCGGCACGCTCTGGCAGGACATCGTCACGCAAAAGCCCGGCGCACGCGTGCACCGCGACGCGGCCGCCTACGACCTGCACCTTCACGCGGTCGACGTGCTGGACGGCACGCGCCTGGCCGCGCTGCTGGGCACGCAGCGCCCCACCATCAACAGCGTCCACCACCAGGGCATCAAGGACCTCGCGCCGGGTTTCGTGGTGGAGGCCGTCTCGCCCGACGACGGCGTGATCGAGGCGATCCGCCACACCGGCGGGCCGTGGATCAGCGCCGTGCAATGGCATCCCGAGTTTCACCGCCCCGGCCTGGGCGTGGTGGACGACACCCCCCTGCTCCGAGACTTTCTGGACGCGGCACGGACCGCGCGCAACGCATGAACCAGCTCACCGTCACCAATCCCGCCACCGGCGCCCCCATTGCCCAGCTGCCCGCCGATGACGCGGCCAGCGTTGCGGCCCGCTACCAGGCCGCGCGTGCAGCGCAAGCGGCCTGGGCCGCCCGGCCGCTGGCCGAGCGCAAGGCCTGCGTCGCGAAGTTCCGCGAAGGCGTGGTGCGCGAGCTCGACGCGCTGGCCGCCGTCATGACGCGCGAGACCGGCAAGCCGATCCGCCTGTCGCGCAACGAGCTCAACGGCCTGCTGCCGCGCATCGACTTCTTCCTGGCCGAATGCGACGCCACGCTGGCGAGCGAGACCGTGCTGGCCGACGGCGGCATGACCGAGCAGATCCAGCATGCGCCGCTGGGCGTCGTGGCCAACATCTCGGCCTGGAACTATCCGTGGTTCGTCGGCTGCAACGTGATCCTGCCGGCGCTGCTGGCGGGCAACAGCGTGCTCTACAAGCCGTCTGAATATGCGGCCATGACCGGCCAGGCCATCGTGCGGCTGCTGCATGAAGCGGGCGTGCCGCATGACGTGCTGGCCTGCCTGATCGGCGCCGGCGAGGTCGGCTCGGCCCTGCTGGCGCAGCCGGTGGACGGCGTGTTCTTCACCGGCTCGGTCGCCACGGGCCGGCGCATCGCCGAGGCGGTGGGCCACCGCTTCATCAAGCTGCAGCTGGAGCTTGGCGGCAAGGACCCGACCTATGTGTGCGAGGACGCCGACCCGAAGGCCGCAGCCGAGTCGCTGGCCGACGGCGCCATGTACAACACCGGCCAGAGCTGCTGCTCGGTCGAGCGCATCTACGTGCACGAGAAGATCCACGACGCCTTCGTCGCGGCCTTCGTCGAGACCGTCCGGGGCATGAAGGGCGGCGACCCGATGGCCGAGGACAGCTACATCGGCGCGATCACCCGCGCGCCGCAGCTGGCGGTGCTGGAGGCACAGGTGGCCGACGCGCAGGCGCGTGGCGCGAAGCTGCTCACCGGCGGGCGGCGTGGGCCGGGGCCGGGCAACTGGTTCGAGCCCACGGTGTTCAGCCATGTCGACCACGGCATGGAGCTGATGCGCGAGGAAAGCTTCGGCCCGATCATCGGCATCCAGAAGGTGGCCGGCGACGAGGAGGCGGTGCGCCTCATGAACGACACGCGCTACGGCCTCACGGCCGGCGTCTACACGCCCGACGAAGCGCGCGCGCGCGCCCTGCTGGCGCGGGTGAACGCCGGCAGCGTCTACTGGAACTGCTGCGACCGCGTGAGCCCGCGCCTGCCCTGGAGCGGCTACGGCGACTCGGGCGTGGGCCTGACGCTGTCGACCTACGGCATCCAGGCCTTCACGCGGACCAAGGCCTGGCACCTGCGCAAGGCATGAGCAGCGTGCGTCAGAAGCTGGCTCTGTTCGACCTGGACCACACGCTGCTGTCGGGCGACAGCGACGTGCTGTGGTGCGACTTCCTGATGGACAAGGGGCTGCTCGACCGCGCAGAGTTCGCGGCCCGCAATGCCGACATGGAGGCGCGCTACAAGGCCGGCACCGTGGGCGTGCAGGAGTTCGCCGACTTCTACGTGGGTACGCTGGCCGGCCGCACGCCGCGTCAGTGGGAGCCGGTGCGCCAGGAGTTCCTGGCGACGCAGATCGTGCCGCGGATTCCGGCCGAGGCGCAGGCCCTGGTCGACCGGCATCTGGATGCCGGCGATCTGGTGGTGATGACCACCGCCACCAACCGCTTCATCACCGAGCTGACGGCCTACTACTTCGGCATCGAGCATCTGCTGGCGACCGAGGCCGAGCTGCGCGACGGCCTGTTCACCGGCCGCACGCGCGGCACGCTCAACATGCGCGAGGGCAAGGTGCGCCGCCTGCACGAATGGCTGGCCGCGCGCGGCCACGCGCTGGCGCAGTTCGACAGCACCGCCTACAGCGACAGCATCAACGACCTGCCGCTGCTGGGCGCCGTCGGCCGTGCCGTGGCGGTGGACCCGGACGCGCGGCTGCTGGGCGAGGCGCAGGCGCGCGGCTGGGACGTGATCCAGCTCCAGCGCTGAGGTCGCGGCGTCGGGGTCCGGGCCCGGCTCCGCATGCCGCTGTGCTTCGCTGCGCAGCGAAGCATCGGCGCCGGCAGCTGGCGTATCGTTGCAGCAGGCGTGCGGGAACCTCCTGCCGCGCAGCCATCGGGTCCGACAGCATGAACACCAACCAGATCGCCCACATCGCCGCCCTGGCCGGCGAACCCGCCCGCACCGCGATGCTGCTGGCGCTGATGGACGGGCGGGCCCTGACCGCGCTCGAACTCGCGCGGGCCGGCAACATCGGCGCGTCCACCGCGAGCCGGCACCTGGCCCTGATGACCGAGGCCGGCCTGCTGCGCGTGGAGCGCCAGGGTCGCCATCGGTATCACGCGCTGGCGTCGCCAGAAGTCGCACGCGTGCTGGAAGGCCTGATCCAGCTCGCGGCGGGCCGCACGCCCCTTCGCGCTACCGTGACCGGCCCGCGCGATGCCGCGCTGCGTCTGGCGCGTACCTGCTACGACCATCTGGCAGGCCGCCTCGGCGTGGCGATCACTGCCCATCTGCTGGAGCAGGGCGCCATCGCGTTCGAGGGTGAGGAAGGCCACGTCACCGACCGGGCGGCGCCGGTGCTGCAGGCGCTCGGCATCGCTGCCGCGAGCCCGGCCATCGGCAGCAACCGGCGGCCGCAGTGCCGGCCCTGCCTCGACTGGAGCGAGCGCCGCCCGCACCTGGCGGGGCGGCTTGGCGCCCTGGTGTGCGCGCACTGCCTCGGCAGCGGCTGGCTGGTGCGCCAGCCCGGCACGCGCGCGCTGCAGATCACGCCGCAGGGTGCGATGGCGCTGAGGAACGGCCTGGGCGTCGCACGCTGGCGCAGCATTGCGCAGGACTGACGCGCTCAGTCGAAGTCGAACAGCTCGCCGAGAAAGCCCTCGCGCTTTTTCTTGCGGTAGTAGCCCGTCTGTGGCGCATGGCCGGGATGGCCGCCGCGATGCGCGTCCCTGGACGGATCGGCGTGGACGGCGGCCGACGCGGCTGCCGGGGCCTGCGGCGCGGCACGCTCGATGATCTTGTCGAGTTCGCCGCGGTCCAGCCAGACGCCGCGGCACTGCGGGCAGTAGTCGATCTCGATGCCGCTGCGTTCGGACATCACGAGTTGGGTGTTGGTGCAGACGGGGCATTGCATGGCAGCTTCTCCGCAAGAGTGGTACTGGCAGCCATTCTGGAATGGAGCGAGGAAAACGCACGGTTTGCAGGCTCTTTGCGCGGCGGGCCGCGCAGGACGGGATGCCGTCCGACACGCGCAGTCCGCCCGCCTGACCACAATGGGGTGCATGCCCGCCCAACGCCTCAAGATCGGCCTGTCCGCGTGTTTTTCGCATGCCGACCCGACGCGCTCGCTGTTCACCAACAAGACGCTGCAGTACGTGGAGCAGTCGATCGCGCACTGGATCATGTCGGCCGGTGCCATGGTCGTGATGGTGCCCTGCCCGACCGGCGAGACGGCGCGCGGCGACACGACGCTCGCGCACTATGCCGAGTGGCTCGACGGCGTCGTGATGCACGGCGGCTCCGACGTGTGGCCGGGCAGCTATGGCGAGGAACCGCTGCAGGAGGCGTGGATCGGTGACCGCATCCGCGACCTGTACGACCTGGCGCTGGTGGAGGCTTTCGAGCAGGCCGGCAAGCCGATCTTTGGCGTGTGCCGCGGCCTGCAACTGATCAACGTGGCCTTCGGCGGCTCGCTCTACCAGGACATCGAGACGCAGCACGGCCATCCCGAGACGCTGCGGCACCGCGACGCGGTGACCTACGACCAGAACTTCCACGAGATCGACATCGTGCCGGGCTCACGCCTGGCGGCGCTCTATCCTGGCGTGCTGCGGGCGCGCGTCAACAGCATCCACCACCAGGCGGTCAAGCAGCTCGCGCCGGGCTTCGAGATCGAGGCCTTCAGCGTGCCCGACCAGGTGCCCGAGGCGATCCGCCGGCGCAACCCCGCGCGCAAGGGCTACATCGCGGCGACGCAGTGGCATCCGGAGTTCCACAAGGCGGGCTCCAACACGCTGGACGACACGCCGATCCTTGCCGAGTTTCTTGACGCCTGCGCGGCCACTCGCAAGCAGCCGACCCGGCCGGGACGCAGCCTGCCCGGCCACATCCGCGACCGCGCGGCGCGGCTGCTGCGGCAGGCTCTGTTGCGGCGGGGGTGAGCGCGGCAAGGGTGAGTGCAGCGGGGACGAGGTGCTTTTTGGGGAGCACCGCTGATTTGCCTGGATCTGGCGGCTGACCTGGTGCGCTGACGCGGCTCAAGCGGCCGTGGGGTCAGGCGAGCCGGCGGAGGCGTTGGTGTGCTGTCGCTATACTGCGCCGGTCGCGGCACTTGTGCCCGCGTCCGCCGGCAGTATCCGAGGCGGTTGACCCAACGCCCCACTGCCATGACGCCTATTCTGTTGCAGGGCCGCCCGAGCCCTTCGCCCGAACTTCCATTTTTCTCTCAGGTGAGCCCGTCGCCGGCTGTCGCAAGCGCGTGGGTGTCACGCTGGGGCCGCGCGCTCGCATGGCTGTTGATCGCGGCGCAACTGGCGGTGCTGGTGCCTGCTGCGGCGCAGGACGCGCAGGGCAGAAGCGTGCGTGCGGTGGGCCCGGACGTGCGGATCGATGTGCCGCTGGAGCAGGGATCTGGAGCCGGTGCCGCTGGATCGGTTCCGTCCGGCGGTGGCGCCATGGCTGTTGGCGCCGAAGGCGCGCGCAGGCAGACGCTGCGTGCGCAGGTGGCGGCGCTGTAGGCGGCCGGTGCGGCATTGCAGGCGGACATGGCGGCTGGCCGAGCCACGCTGCAGGGCGCGGGGGTGGACGCGGTCATATATGGACTCCCCCGCAACGGCAAGAAACTGATCAATAGTTTGGGCTGTTGGGAAACGCGTGCAGTCGTATATCCGGCATCTGAAGTGGGCTCGCATTGGCCCGTGCCGACATGGAATCTGCTCACACGGTGCCAATCGTNGGCCTTTGAACTCTGGAGAGTAGTAGCGCCGCTTGGGGCGTTGGGCGATCACTTCGTTCGCCATGGTGTGCATGATCTTCATCGTGCACACGATGCCTCGGCGCTGGGTCTATCTCAAGATGGGATTGCCGGACGCATACGATTCGTCAGCGGCACTAGATCGCTCGCTGCCCAGTCCTGAGTCCCTCTGTTTCTACATCACTCCTATCGGAGAAGAGGGAACTGAGGTTCGTCGCCATGCAGACATGCTGATGCGCCACCTCGTAGAGCCCGCATTCCAAGCTTTCGGAATGAAAGTTGTTCGCGCAGATCGAATCGAGAAATCAGGCCTGATATCTCAGCAGATATTCGAACACATTGTGTCTGCCAGGTTTTGCGTCGTCGATCTATCTTTTGGCAACCCCAACGCGTTTTACGAACTGGGCGTTCGACATATGACCAAGTTGCCAACCATTCAACTCATACGGAAAGGTGATCGAATCCCTTTTGATGTGTCGCAAGGCAGAACAATCACCGTGGACATGTCAGACATCTACACGATTATGGATCGCATAGAGTCCGCACGAAAAGAGTTGGTTGTTTATATCAAGAACTATCTCGACTCCTCCGAGAAGTCACGCGGCGACGACAATCCGATAACTATCTATCTGCCAGGCCTTCAAGTTCGCCTTCCGAAGGTCGTCGAGAGTGCCGCCTAACCCCTCGTATATGGACTCCCCCGCAACGGCAAGAAACTGATCAATAGTTTGGGCTGTTGGGAAACGCGTGCAGTCGTATATCCGGCATCTGAAGTGGGCTCGCATTGGCCCGTGCCGACATGGAATCTGCTCACACGGTGCCAATCGTTACGAACGGCTGGCAAGCAGCCGGAAGAGTTATCGGCATCGGTGTGTGATGGTGCGAACCTAGTGGCCATGAGGGATCGATCAATCTCGTCGCAACGCGGAATGGGTAAACGGTTTTTCCTGGAAGCGGTATTCAGGCGGGCATCGCGAACGCCGGGCGGCCCAGTTTCTTGCCAAGCGGCTGCGTCTCGTCAAACTTCTCCTTGTCGCGCAACGTGGCAAAGCAAATGCGCGCCAGCTTGTTGGCCAGAGCACAGGCAGCCTTGTTGTGGTTGGATCGGCCCTGCACCTCCAGCGCCCAGCTGCGCACCCCGTGCACCTCTCGCCCCTTGCCGCGCGCCACAGCTGCGGCACGCAACACGCTTCGGGCACCATGTGTGAGCAGCATGCGCAGGTAGCGGTCCCCGCGCTTGGAGATATGCCCCAGGTAGCGCGAACCACCCGACGAATACTCCTTGGGCGTCAGCCCGAACCAGCTGGCGAAGTGCCTCGCATCCTTGAAGTGGCTCACATCGCCCGAAGTCGCCGCCACCATTGCCGTGGCCGTCAGCAATCCGATACCCGGGATCGACAGCAAGGTGGTGCACGCCGGGCTCAGTCGCGCGAGTTCACCAAGCTCGCGCTCGAGCTGGCCGATGCGCGCCTCCAGCAGGCGAATTTCATCGACCAGCAAAGCCATCGTGCCGCGAATCAGCGCGGGTACGGCAGTGCCCGGATCGGCCAGCACCCGGCTGATCGTCTCCAGGCCAGTGCGCGCGCCGACAGGTATGGCGATGCCGAACTCACGCAGGAAGCCGCGCAAGGCGTTGATTCGGGAGGTGCGCGTGCCCATCCACAAGCTGCGGATGCGATGCAGGCCCTGCAGCGCCTGCTGCTCGACGGATTTGATTCGCACGGGGCGCATATCGGAGGCGCGCGCCGCCTCGAGCAGCGCGGCAGCATCGGCGGCGTCGGTCTTGTTGCGCTTGACGTAGGCCCGCACGTACTGCGCCGGCAGCAGCCGCACCTCGATGCCCAGGCCATTGAGCCAGCGAGCCCAGTGGTGGGCCGAGCCGCACGACTCCATGATCACCAGCGCAACATCGCGGTTGTGAAACCAGCGCTCGAACTGAGCGCGCGTCAGCCGATGCGTTTCAATCACCTTCCACGACGCATCGGCTACCGCGAGCTGGAAGACAGACTTTGCAAGATCAACAGCAACGGTTGTAGCATTCATGCCGGACTCCTTTCGTTTGATGAAGACCTGATCCACACGCCAATGAAGACCAGAGCGCGAATTTCGCGCAAACAAGCGGGGGACTCCATCCCATCAATCGAGAGGACGTCAAGTGGGCTACGACCTTTAGCCGCCTCCCATGTCAAATGTTAGGCGACCATATTCACAGTAAGCCATGTCATCTGAACGCACCAAAATTCCAGCGGAAACGCAACGCGAGGTCTTACTGCGCAGCCGGAGACGCTGTTGTCTTTGCTATGGCCTATCTGGAAACTTCGATGAACGAATTGGTCAAGTTGCGCACATAGACCAGCGGGCGTCGAACAGTGCACTCGACAATCTCGCATGGCTATGCTTCGATCATCATTCACTCTTCGACTCGTCAACTCGACAACACAAAAATTACCAAGCAGATGAGCTCAAGGCATACAGAGACAAGCTCTATCGAGCTATTGCGACGAGTTCACTACTTGGGCCTGAATCACTTGGTGAATACATTAGTACTGACAAATCTTCGCATGTCATCCGACTGCCTGATCGGGTGATCGTCATCTTTGATTGGCCAATGCGCTGTACGCCAACGTTATATTTCTCGCCTCAGAACCTACTTGACCAAATGCATGGCCGCTTAGAGCAATGGACAAGGCGTGGCTTTCAGGTCACATTTTCTCAACCGGTTGAGTTGCGGAAGTTCGCCTTCTTTGCTGATGCATCGCCATCCGAGTACTCAGTGCTAGCCAAGGAAGAACTGACGGAATGGAGAGCGAACAGTGGCTAGCTTCGCATCCGTCACCAGCCGCGCAGGGATGCCAGAATCGGCTCCATGGGCAAGCATGCTGACCAGACAACGCGTACCGCCAAGACACCACCAAACGGGCTGACCGTTGGCGGGATGATGCGCGGCGGGTGAGTTATTGCACAACCTCGTTAGGCTTCATGAATAGCGCCGAGGACACGCCAATCGTTTGCTCGAACTGCTTCAATGACGTCGGTCTCCGGCTCGACGCGGATCGTATCGGGAGAGATGTTCCCGGCAATTGTGCAAACTGTGGGGCAACGGGCTTCAAAAAGCTCCCCCGCGCCGGCCTTGGTGCGCTGACACACCGCTACTTTGTATGGGGTTCCCTCTGGCGCGCACGGTACGGCGCAGCTCCGTTGATTCAGTTTAACGAGCACCAAACAACGTCCATAGATTTCCAGCCGTGGCTGCAGTCAGATGTCCGTCTCATCGAGCGGCTTTTGGGTGTGGGATTCTTCCACTACGGGCCGCGCCTTTGGATGGTGGGCGAGATAGAGCCGCTCAAGGCCTTGCAGCGCGCGGGTACTCATGGCTCAGTCATACGCCGAATCCTGACTGAGTATCCAACCAGGATCTTGAAGCCCGACGAACACTTCTATCGAATCCGCGTCAATCCGACCGATCCGTCCAACAAGTCGCAGTACGACAGCCCACCACCCGAGCACGCAGGACGCGGCAGGCTTGACGTCCGGGGGCAACCAGTTCTCTACGGTTCACCGGATCTCGAAGTTTGCATCCACGAGTGCCGCGTCACGGCAGAAGACGATACCTTCGTTGCCACTCTTCGCCCTACGCGGGAGCTACGTTTGCTCGACTTGTCTGTCTTGCTGCGCGAAGACTCCAACGTCACCGAGTTCGAGAGCCTCGATCTCACAGTTCATATGGTCTTTCTTGCTGGCCGCCACTCGTATAGGCTCACTCGCAAAATCGCAGAGTCAGCACGTGCGGCAGGCTTCGACGGCCTGATCTACCCGTCCTACTTCAGTCTGCTGAGCATCGGGCACATGCCTTTCCAAACTGTCTATGGGATTTCTTGTCGCCGCATCGAACAGCTGCGGGATCATGAGCAATCCAAAGCCATCCCGAACCTAGCCCTCTTCGGAAGGCCCGTCTTGTCTGGCGCAGTCGAGGTTAGTTGTGTTGATCGCATCATCATTAGCCGTGTGGGTTACGAGTATCACTTCGGCCCAACCGGTGCATGAGCTTAACCCTTCAATCAAGCCGAGGTCCCATGGCAAAGCGCAGCTACACCTCCGACGCTAGGCCATACAACCGCTCTCTTGCGCCGCTTCGAAGTCGTCGCCAACGACATTCCATCGGGCCTCTATGCTGGAGAACGAAGAGCTTGTGGGTTCTTTCACGCGCGCCAAGATGTACGGCAAGCAATTCAACATAAGTGTGCGCCGACGAGGCCCTGTGTCGAGGAAAAACCAAATCCAACCCCCTCACCCCACCCCCAACCCTCTCCGATACTGCATCGCCTCCGCCACATGCACCGTCTGCGTCTTCTCAGACTGCGCGAGGTCGGCAATAGTGCGCGCCACCTTGAGCACGCGGTGGGTGCTGCGGCCCGACCAGCCCAGGCGCGTGGCGGCGGTCTGCAGGAATTGGCCGGCGGCGTCCTCCAGTTGCGCGTGGTTGTCGATGTCGCGGCCGGCCAGGGCCTGGTTGGCGCAGCCCTGGCGCGCGAGTGCGCGGGCGCGGGCCGTCTCGGCCCGTGCGCGGATCGGCGCAGTGGCTTCGCCCGGCGCGGCGTCGAGCAGTTCGGCGGGGCTCAGCGCCGGCACTTCGACTTGCAGGTCGATGCGGTCCAGCAGCGGGCCACTGAGCTTGCCCTGGTAGCGCGCGACCTGGTCGGGCGAGCAGCGGCAGGCCTTGCGCGATGAGCCGAGCCAGCCGCAGGGGCATAGTCGCGTTGCTCATTTGCAAGCCAGCTTTGGCTTGCTTCCGTTCGTGCCGTACACCCGTAAGGTCTTGATTCATAGAGGAACACGGGTTAAGCCAGCAGGCATTCCGTCCACTGCAGGCGAGCACATCCTCAAAAAGCGGATGGAAGACGGCCTCACCCGCAAGGAGTTGGGGCAGCGCCTTGGGGTGGATGAATTCACCGTGATGAACTGGGAGCTTGGGCGTACCAAGACCGTGCCGGCCGGCCGCATGCCGCAAGTTATCGGCTACCTGGGCTACAACCCGGAACCCAAGCCGGAAGCGGTTGGGGCACAACTTCGGTGGAAGCGCCGGTCGCTTGGCTGGACCACTGAGGAAGCCGCGCGCCGGCATTCAGTGGATCAGGGCACGTGGGAGGCGTGGGAGAAGCTCGAAGGTTGGCCAGCGTATCCGCGCCATCGGGCATTGCTTGATCAATTTCTTGCAAAAAGGAAGTCGGTCGCGGCAGCTTCCACGGGAGTCGTTTGCTAAACATGACCCCTTGAAATGTTACATGTCAACCCAACCTTTTGTATGTATGAGGAGAGGTAACTAGGCCTTGATGTTTCCAGCCTGTTGCGTGGAAGGATCAAACACGCCTTGGATTACCTGTGAGTAATTCACTTAAAAAAGCTGTATAAAGCCGCCCATCCTTGGTTTCAATAAACGCAATGTTTATTGGTGGAAGACAGGTTATCCACAATCTACAGCCTGACTGAATATCCAGTTGTGAAATTTTTACGGGCGGGCGTAGAATGCCGCTGTCGGATTGGATGTGCTGCCTCAAAGCTCGCAAAGAAGACGACACCGTGAAGGAAAAAGGGCCAAGGATCGGTGGAACGATCCCTGGCCCGCCAGCCGGATGAAGACTGGACCACGCAAGTTGGTGTGCCATTGTGGCACACCGCCTTTGGCCCTTGATTTGACTCTGGTTGGCTCCTTCGTTTATCGAAGCATGTGCATCTAACAGGAGTAAATCTTGAGCACGAAAAACCTGAAACCGGGCACTACTGCCCCTACATCCGGCCAATACCGGAATAACTCGACTCGCCAAGAAGTGACGGTTGTGCGGGGTGAACCCCTGCCGCCCACGCCGAAGCGCAATCAGGACTACACGCTCGTCGACAAGACGAAGCACAAGTCGTCCTGACAAGAGCTCTGCCGCACATGCGGCAGTTTGAAGGGGCCTCGTACGAGGCCCCTTTTTTCTTGGACGCTTCTTTGCCTTCTCAATTCCTCTCGCAGTAAAAGCGCCTAGTTGATCTCTTACCCGCGAACCGGGAAGGAAATCGCACTACGAACAAAAAAGCTTGCACTGCTGTTTCACTAAGCATAAACTTAGTTAAGCAATTAGGAGAATTTCTAGGTGAGCAGTGAATACGTCAAGAATCTTCGGAAGTCGTTGGGGCTTACGCAAGAGCAATTTGCTCGCTTGTTTGACGTTCATGCGATGACGGTTTCGAAGTGGGAGCGCGGGGAGGCCGTGCCCACGCCGTATCAAGCGGGATTGATGCAGCGTTTCGAAATGGCGGCCAAGTTAGGACAGGAAGCTTTGAAAAAAGATCTTCAAGGCCTGTTGGTCACTGCCGGCGTCATTGCAGCGTTGGCCTTTTTATTGGGAAGGAGCTGATCATGGTGGGAATTTGTTATGGGCGCATGGCGCGGATATCGAGGCCAAAACGCCAAGGTCCAGGGCGACACGAAGGCGTGTTGCTTCCGGATGGTCGGGCAGCGCATACGACTCGTGAGCGCGGTCCACACATCACCACAATGCATGACTTCGAACAGGGCTTGGACGTGCTAGTAGAGGATGAGCTTCACCCTTCAGATCATCCAGCTGCAATCGCTCGCCTCAACAAGTTGCTCTCGCAGCCTGAGCAATATGACCCCGTCATAAGCAACTGCGAGACTTTCGCCAGGCGTGTGGTCCGAGGCAATGGAATCAGCTGGCAAGTTGTAGTTGGACTAGCCGTTGCAGGATTCATTGGCTATTACCTAGGGCCTGTTAACACATTCTCAGTCCATCGGCGACGAGCGCGAAGCTGATGAAGCCCAGGAACATGAGGTCGAGTTTCTCGAACCGGGAGAAGATGCGGCGGTAGCCCTTGAGCCGACGGAACAAGCGCTCGACCTCATTGCGTCGCTTGTACATCTCCCGGTCGTACTCCCAAGGTTCGATCCGCGTCTTCATTGGGGGCACCACCGGAATGAAACCCAGATCCAGCGCCAACTGCCGTGTCTCGTTGCCTTCGTAGGCTCGGTCCATCATCAGATGCACCGGTCTGCTGGTCGGCCCAAGGCTGCGCAGCAGGCGCCGGCCTTCAGGGGCGTCGTGCGCCTGCCCAGGCGAGAGGCAGAACGTCACGGCCGTTCGAGCATCCGCGGCAACCATATGAATCTTGGTGTTCCATCCGCCTCGGGACTTGCCGATGGACTGCGGGCCGTTTTTTTTAGCGCCCCTGTGCCGTCGGGATGAACCTTGACGCTGGTGGAGTCCAGCGAGACCGCTTCGATCCTGATGCGCACGACCTGCGCTCGCTGCAACTCCTCGAACATGCGATCAAGCACGCCGGCCTTGGTCCAGCGGTTCATTCGCGTGTAAATGGTGTGCCAGTTGCCAAAGCGCTTGGGCAGCCCGCGCCACTTGCAGCCGTGCTCAGCGACATAGAGGATCGCATTGACCACCTGCAGATTGCTCAGGCTGACGTTGCCACGCTGCCTGGGCAGGCAGTGCTCAACGGTAGCGAATTGTTCGGGTGTGATCTCCATGCCCGATATTGTCCGGCACAATCTTTGAAAACACTACTAGTGTTAACACGCCCTAGCGGCCCTTGCGGATCTCGCCGATGAGGTATTCGCTGACCTGCAACGCCCGGTCCATGGTGCGGGCCAGCTGGCCGTCGGTGTAGAAGCGCCCGCCGATGCCCAGCGACGGCACGCCCTGGACCTTGAAGGTCTCCTGCAGCTGGGTGCCGCGGCGGGCCTTGGAAGACACCGAGAACGAGTTGTACAGCTCGACGAACTTGGCTTTGTCCACGCCCTGCTTCTCGACCCAGTTGGCGATGCTGTCCTGGGTGTTGAGGGCCTGGCGCTCGTTGTGGATGGCGTAGAACACCTTGCGATGCAGGTCGTCGACGCGGTTCATGGCCTCCAGCACGTAGAACAGCCGCTGCTGCGGCACGAAGTCGTCACGGAAGGCCACCGGCACGCGGCGGATGTGCAGGTCCTTGGGCGCGGCCTTGACCCAGCTTTCCCAGCGCGGCTCGAACGCATTGCAGTGGGGGCAGGAGTACCAGAAGAACTCGACCACCTCGATCTTGCCGGCAGGCGCCTCGGTCGGCGCGGGCTTGCCGATGCCGATGTAGTCGGTCCCTTCCTCGGGCGGCTTGCCCTGCGCGTGGGCGCTCGTGCCCGCCAGGGTCAGCGCCGATGCCGCCACGGCCGAGGCCGCACCGATGGAAAACTCACGTCGTTTCATCTGATTTCACTCCTTGTAGGGCTCTGAGCGCAGCGCAGCCGGAAAAGTTCAGCGCTGCACGCGAACGAGGGCGGATTCCAGCCCCGTGGCGTCGAGGCGTTCCTTCATCTTGTCGGCGTCGTCCTTGCGCTCGAAGGGGCCGGCGCGCACGCGGAACACGGTGCGGCCGGACTGCTCGCGCTCGGTGATTTTTGTCTCGATGCCCGACAGCTGGAGCTTGGCGCGCTGGGCTTCGGCGTCCTCGGCCGTGCGGTAGGCGCCGACCTGGACGAAGTAGGTGAACGGATCGGCGCCTGCCGGGGTGGCTGCCGCCACGGCGGCGGACGCCCCCCGCGCAGGATTCAGCGCCGGATTCGGCGCCGCAGCGGCCCGCGCGCGCGCGAGGTCGCCGAGCGGATCGGCCGACGCGCCGCCGGCGCCGAGGCGCGGGAGGGTGCCGCAGGCGCCGCCACCTGGCCGAGGCCGGCCCGGCCGGCGTCTGCGCGGCGGCCGGGGCCGGCACGACCGCGCCTGCTGCGGCAGCAGATGCCGGGCGCGCCGGATTCTTGCCGTACAGCGGCGCGTTCGGGTCCCAGTCCTTGTTCTTGCGGGCTTCGGCCTCGTCATGCTCGGCCGAGCGGTTCTGGCCCTTGTTCATGAAAGGCACCGGCACCTTGGTGACGTAGACGGCCACGGCCAGGGCCGCAGCCAGGCCGAAGACCACGCCGAGGATGAAACCGATGATGGTTCCGCCGAGTTGCCGATGGCCGGCTTGTCGCTTGTGGGTTGCGCTCATCACATTCTTTCGGGCGCGGACACGCCCAGCACCTTCAGGCCATTGTGCAACACCTGCGCCGTCGCGGCGACCAGCGCCACCCGGGCGCGGCGTTCGGCGGCGTCATCCACGAGGATGCGCTCGGCGTCATAGTAGCTGTGGTAGGCCGCCGCCAGTTCGCGCAGGTAGAAGGTGACGTCGTGCGGCGCGAAGTCCTGCGCGGCCGCCGTCAGCATGGCCGGGTAGCGCGCGAGCAGCAGCATGAGCGCGAGCGCCTGCGGGCTCTGCAGCGGCGACAGGTCGACCGTGGCCAGGGCCGCCGCGTCGCCCGGCTCCTGCTCGCGGAAGGTGCGCAGGATCGAGCAGATGCGCGCATGGGCGTACTGCACGTAGTAGACCGGGTTGTCGTTGTTCTGCGCGAGCGCCAGGTCGACGTCGAAGATGTATTCGGTGTCAGGCTTGCGGCTGAGCAGGAAGAAGCGCACCGCGTCCTTGCTGGTCCACTCGATCAGGTCGCGCAGCGTCACGTAGCTGCCCGCGCGCTTGGAGATCTTGACCTCCTGGCCGCCCCGCATCACGCGCACCATGGTGTGCAGCACGTAGTCGGGGTAGCCGGCCGGAATGCCCACGCCCGCCGCCTGCAGGCCGGCGCGCACGCGTGCGATGGTGCCGTGGTGGTCGGTGCCCTGGATGTTCACGACCTTGTGGAAGCCCCGCTCCCATTTGGTGATGTGGTAGGCGACGTCGGGCACGAAGTAGGTGTAGGTGCCGTCGGACTTGCGCATCACGCGGTCCTTGTCGTCGCCGTAGTCGGTGGAGCGCAGCCACAGCGCGCCGTCCTGCTCGTAGGTCTTGCCGGCCTCCACGAGCTTCTTGACGGCCGCATCGACGCGGCCGCTGGTGTACAGGCTGGACTCGAGGTAGTAGTTGTCGAACTTCACCTCGAAGGCCCGCAGGTCGAGGTCCTGCTCGTGGCGCAGGTAGGCCACGGCGAACTGGCGGATGGCGTCGAGGTCGGCCGCGTCGCCGCTCGCCGTGAATTCGCGGTCATCGGACCGGACGGTCTTGCCGGCCAGGAAGTCGTCGGCGATGTCCTGGATGTAGTCGCCGTTGTAGGCCGCCTCGGGCCAGCCGGCGTCCCCGGGCTTGACGCCCTGCGCGCGCAGCTGCGTGGAGGTGGCGAGCGTGGCGATCTGCACGCCGGCGTCGTTGTAGTAGAACTCGCGGTACACGTCCCAGCCCTGCGTGGCAAACAGATTGCAGATCGCGTCGCCGAGCGCGGCCTGGCGGCCATGGCCGACGTGCAGCGGGCCGGTGGGATTGGCCGAGACGAACTCCACCAGCACCCGCTGGCCATGGGACGGCTGGGCGCCGAACGCCGCGCCGGCGGCCAGCACCTCGCGCACCACCTGCTGCTTGGCGGCGGGCTTCAGGCGGATGTTGATGAAGCCGGGGCCGGCGATCTCGATGTCCTGCACCCAGTTTGTGAAGGCCGGCGTGGCGCGCAGCGCGTCGATCAGGTTCTGCGCCACCTGGCGCGGATTGAGCTTGAGCGGCTTGGCCAGCTGCATGGCGGCGGTGCAGGCATAGTCGCCGTGCGAGGCCATCTTGGGTGACTCGAAGGCGGCGCGCTCGCCGGCACCGAGAGAAAGCTTGTCCAGCTCGGCGGCCAGGGCCGCGAGCAGTTCCTGTTTGACGGAGATCATCTAGGGATTTTACGGGGGTGGTCGAAGCGGGTCATCCAGCTTGCCAGCCGCCGCGTTATGGGCTCAGAATCCTCGCGGGATTCTGAATTACCAACCCACCAGCAGGACACACCATGAAGCAGTACCTCTCCCTCGCCGCCCTCGCCCTGGGCCTTTCCTTCGGCATGGCCCACGCCGCCGACACCAAGGCCGAAGGCAAGGCGCCGACCGCGCAGCAGACCAAGATGGCCACGTGCAACAAGGACGCCGGCGAAAAGAAAGGCGACGAGCGCAAGGCCTTCATGAAGGAGTGCCTGAGCGCCAAGCCCGCCAAGGCCATGTCCCAGCAGGACAAGATGAAGTCCTGCAACGTCGACGCCAAGGACAAGAAGGGCGACGAGCGCAAGGCCTTCATGAAGGAATGCCTGAGCAAGAAGGCCTGAGGACGGCCCATGAACCGGGCGGCCCGTGCCGCCCGCATGCCTGAGGCGATCCGAGGCCCTCCCGCCCGGAATCGCCGTCAGCGCCGCGCCTTCGACGGCGCAGAAGCCCGCCTGTTCAGGCGGGCTTTTTTCATGTCCTCGAACCAGGCTTCGTCGGCCTCGACCTGCTGCCGCACCCGCGCCTCTTCGTCCGCGTCGAGGAACACGGTGGACGCCATGCGCGCCCGGACCCGCGGCAGCGAAACCAGCCCCGAGCCGATGCCAGCCCGGATCCATCGCAGGTCGTTGGGCTGGCTGCGCGCGTACTTGGAGATGGCCGCGTCGTCAGGATCGAGAAACCAGATTCTCAGCTCGCCCTGCTCGATGTGGCTCATGCGCTTTTGCCAACCGTGCGGCAGGCTGGGCAGGTCGGGCGACACCGGATCGAGGAAGAAGCCGTGAAGCCGGTGGAAGCCCGAGCCTTCGCCGAGATCGGCCTGCATATCGAAGATCCGCCCCGGATCCGCCAGCGTGTAGGCATCCACGTCGTTGGACATGGCCATTTCGAGCGGAAGCTCCCCCTCGTCCTGGATGCCGAGCGCCGACAGGCTGCCGATCACCACGTACTCCCGGTGCCCCGTCAGGCGCTGCGCCTCGGCGAACAGCCGCAACAGATGCTCCCGCCTCATTCAGCGACAGCCGGCCAGGGAGAGTTCTGCCGCAGGGCGACGCCCCACTCCAGGGTGTCGGACGCCAGGGCACGGGCCAGGTCACGGGCCGGCAGGTCGAGCAGCGCGACCCAACGGTCGGCATAGTCAGGGCTGCACAGGCGGTCCCGGCGCCAGCGCCCCACTTCCGCACGTGCCTTGGCGATCAGCGCCTGGCGCCGCGCGGGCGGCATGAGCAGGAGCTCGACGGCCAGCTTCTGGTGCCGGATCAACCGGTCCTTGTCCACAAGCAGTTGCGCTGCCCGCGCGGCTCGACGCCGCGCCAGCGCATCGCCAGCATCCGCACCCGAGCGCTCAGCGAAGGCCTCGGGCGAGAGGACCACCGCCCGGGTCTTGCCGTGGCGCTCGATCGCAACGGGCCCACGCATGGCTGCGTCGAGCAGTTCGCCGAAATTCTGCTTGGCCTGGCTGGCCGTCATGTGCTGCATGACTGAATCTTAGTGGTTTTGTCCAATTTGGACAAAACTCCGCAGGACCGGGCCTGCCGCACGCCTTCGCCGGCGGGCGCCTACCCGCGCCCGCCGAAACCCCGCGCCAGAAACACCGCCGCCAGCGGAATGAACGCCACGATGTGCGCCTGGATCATGACGAGCCGCCGCGTGGCACGCACCTGGGCCTCGGCCGGCATCTCGCCGGTGGCGCGCAGCGCCTTGCGCCAGCGCAGGTAGGTGATCGTCGGGCGGATCGACAGCAGACCCACCGCCACGAACATCGCAAGCTTCAGGTGCAGCAGCGGGTTGCTCCAGTACCAGCCCATGCCCTTGGCGCCCAGCCAGGTGCGCGCCAGGCCGGTGGCGAGCACCGCGACTGCGGCGATCCCGTAGATCATGTCGACGCGCGCCAGGCGCTCGACCACGGCCGGATTGATCCACTCGGGCCGGCACAGCGCGGCCTCGCTGGCGAGAAACACGACCATCGTGAGGATGGCCAGCAGGTGGGCGTAGGCAAGCAGGGCTTCGAGGGTCATTGCGGGGGCAGCGGATGGGTCTTCCAGAATTCGGGCTGTCCGTAGTGGAACTTGAGGAAGTCTATCCACAGCCGCACCCGCAGAGGCAGGTGCTTTCGCTGCGGAAAGACGGCGTAGATGCCGTTGGGAGGCGCGGCGAAATCCTCGAGCACGGCCACGAGCCGGCCGTCGGCCACCTCGGCCTCCACTTCCCAGGTGCTGCGCCAGGCGATGCCGTAGCCGGCCAGACACCAGTCATGCAGTACCTGGCCGTCGGAGCAGTCCAGCGGGCCGCCGGGCTTGAGGTGCGTGACCTCGCCGTTGAGGGTGAAGGCCCAGCCCCGGGTCTGCGACGCGTCGCTCGACAGGACCAGGCAATCGTGCCGCGACAGCTCGGACGGCTGCTGCGGCACGCCCCGGCGCTTGAGATAGGCCGGCGTCGCCACGCACAGGCGCCGGTTGTCGGCCAGCCGCAGGCTCACCAGCGACGAGTCGGGCAGGTCGCCCACGCGCACCGCGCAGTCGTAGCCCTCGCCAGCCAGATCGACCACCCGGTCGCTCAGGTTCAGCGAAATCGTGACGTCGACATGCTGCTCGCGAAACCGGGGCACCAGCGGCGCGACGTGGCGGCGGCCGAAGCCGGCCGGCGCGGTGATGCGCAGATGCCCGCTCGCCTTGACGCCGCCGGCGCTCACGCTGGCCTCGGCGTTGGCAAAGTCGGCCAGCAGGCGCTGGCAGTCCTCCAGAAAGGCCGAGCCTTCATGGGTGAGCGTGATCCTGCGGGTGGTGCGGATCAGCAGCTTGACGCCCAGCCGCTCTTCCAGCGCATCGAGCCGGCGCCCCATGATGGCGGGTGCCACACCTTCGGCATGCGCTGCGGCGGTGAGGCTGCCGCGCGTGGCCACGGAGACAAACGACTCCAACTGCTTCAATTTGTCCATGGTCCGAGATTAGGTTGATGGAAGTCAAAAATCAAGCGCCCACGGGGGTCGATTGCATCCGCAGAGCCAGGGTTAACGCCTAGTCCAGCAGGAGGAGACGGCGAACGGGCCGCCCTTGCAGCGAGGGCCGATTCCACTCAAAAAAGTCACGGATAAAGCGCTCAACGATGACTTAATGGATTTCCAGGTATCAAATAGAGTATGCACAAAGAGCATTCACAGCGCTGGTACGGATCTCGCACGCCGAGCCGCACCGTCCCCGGTTTCCAATCCAACTTTTCGAGGTTCCCCATGACTGCCCGCACTTCCGTCCATCGCCTGCAAGTGGCCACCGAGCTGCATCGCTTCATCGAAGACAGGGTTCTGCCCGGCGTCGGCATCGCGTCGGCGGACTTCTGGCGCGGCTTCGATGCCATCGTCGGTGACCTGGCCCCGCGCAACCTGGCGCTGCTGGCCGAGCGCGACCGCCTGCAGACCGAGCTCGACACCTGGCACAAGGCCAACCCGGGCCCGGTCACGAACATGGCGGCCTACCGCAAGTTCCTGGAGACCATCGGCTACCTCGTGCCGCAGCCGGCCAAGGTGAAGGCCACGACGAAGAACGTCGACGACGAACTCGCCATCCAGGCCGGGCCCCAGCTCGTGGTGCCGATTCTCAACGCGCGCTACGCGCTCAACGCCGCCAACGCGCGCTGGGGCTCGCTGTACGACGCGCTGTACGGCACCGATGCGATCGCCGAGACGGGCGGCGCCGACAAGGGCAAGGGCTACAACCCGGTGCGCGGCGCCAAGGTGATCGAATACGCGCGCTACGTGCTCGACCGCACGGCGCCGCTGAAGAACGGCTCGCACATCGACTCCGCCGGCTACAGCGTCAAGAACGGCAAGCTCGCCGTCAAGCTCAAGGGCGGCAAGAGCACGCAACTGGCCGACGCCTCGCAGTTCGTCGGCTATCAGGGCGACGCCAAGGCGCCGTCGTCGGTGCTGCTGCGCCACAACGGCCTGCACATCGACATCCGCATCGACCGCAGCACGCCGATCGGCCGGGGCGACGCCGCCGGCGTGAGCGACCTGGTAATCGAGTCGGCGCTGTCGACCATCCTCGACCTCGAAGACTCGGTGGCCGTGGTCGATGCGCAGGACAAGGTCCTGGCCTACAGCAACTGGCTGGGCATCCTGCAGGGCACGCTGACCGAGTCGGTGAGCAAGGGCGGCACCACCTTCACGCGCGGCCTGAACCCCGACCGCGTCTACACCGGCCCCGACGGCAAGAAGAAGGTCACGCTGCACGGCCGCTCGCTCATGTTCGTGCGCAACGTCGGCCACCTCATGACCAACCCGGCGATCCTCTACACCGCGGCCGACGGCAGTACCAAGGAGATCCCCGAGGGCATCATGGATGCGGTGATCACGACCACGATCGCGCTGTACGACCTGCAACGCAAGTCGGCCAAGGGCATCCGCAATTCGCGCAAAGGCTCGGTCTACATCGTCAAGCCCAAGATGCACGGCCCGAAGGAAGTGGCCTTTGCGGCCGAGCTGTTCTCGCGAGTGGAGGCGATGCTCGGGCTGCCGCGGGACACCGTCAAGCTCGGCATCATGGACGAGGAGCGCCGCACCAGCGTGAACCTCAAGGCCTGCATCGCCGAGGCCGCATCGCGCGTGGCCTTCATCAACACCGGCTTCCTCGACCGCACGGGCGACGAGATGCACACGGCCATGCACGCCGGCCCGATGTTCCGCAAGGGCGACATGAAGACCAGTGCCTGGATCGCCGCCTACGAGAAGAACAACGTGCTGGTCGGCCTGTCATGCGGGCTGCGCGGCAAGGCGCAGATCGGCAAGGGCATGTGGGCCATGCCCGACCTGATGGCCGACATGCTCAAGGCCAAGATCGGCCACCCGAAGGCCGGCGCCAACACGGCCTGGGTGCCGTCACCCACCGCTGCGACGCTGCACGCGCTGCACTACCACCAGGTGCTGGTGAGCGATGTGCAAAAGGAACTGGAGAAGATCGACGTCAACCGCGAACGCGACAACATCCTTGCCGACCTGCTGCAGTTTCCGGTCGTCGCCAAGGCCAACTGGACGGCGGCCGAGCGCCAGCAGGAGCTGGACAACAACGCCCAGGGCATTCTGGGCTACGTGGTGCGCTGGATCGACCAGGGTGTGGGCTGCTCCAAGGTGCCCGACATCCACAACGTGGGCCTGATGGAAGACCGCGCCACGCTGCGGATTTCGAGCCAGCACATGGCCAACTGGCTGCTGCACGGCGTGGTCAGCCAGGCGCAGGTGAAGGAGACCTTCGAGCGCATGGCCGCCGTGGTGGACAAGCAGAACGCGGGCGATCCGCTGTATCGGCCGATGGCTGGCCACTTCAAGACCTCGGCCGCCTACAAGGCCGCCTGCGACCTGGTTTTCAAGGGCCTGGAGCAGCCCAGCGGCTACACCGAGCCGCTGCTGCATGCCTGGCGCCTGAAGGTCAAGGCGGGCACGGCCTGAGCCTGCGGAGTGGGAGGCACGATGCGGCTGCGACGCGTAAAGGACTCACGCGGCTGCACCGCGTGACGGCCTCGCGCAGCTGACGCTGCGGCCGCAGGCTACCGCATCAGCTCTGGAGCGCTGCACGCAGCATGGCCAGCCGGGGGTTGTCGACGCCTGCCCGGCTCACCAGCGCCACGGGACCACCGGGCAAGGGCGGTGTGACGCGCACGCGCCGCACCTGACCCAGGCTCAGCGCGTGGCGCGCCGCCGGGGCGGGGGCGGCGCCCAGGCCCAGGCCGGCGGCCACGAGCTGCACGTTGGTCATCGGGTTGGCGGACTCCACCACAGGCGCTGGCGCCATCGATCCGCCGTGCAGGAAGCTGTCCTCCAGGACGCGCCGCAACAGCGACGAGGGTGCCGGCATCACCCAGGGTTCGGCGGCCAGCTGGGGCCAGCTCACCTGGCGCGCACGCGCCAGCGGATGGGCCGGCGGTGCGATCACCACGAACTGCGCCTCGAACAGGTTCTCGTACACCAGCTCCGCCGCAAGCGCGGCGCCAGCCATGGCGCCCGAGGCAGGATCGGCACGCGAGGTGTCTGACGTTTCGGCCCGCGCGGCGGCGGCCAGCTGCAGCGCCTGCAAGGGATAGCTCGTGACCAGCGCGTCCACGCGGCCCGCCAGCAGCGCCTCCATCAGCACCGGAACCCGTTCTTCGAGCAGCTGCACGCGCACGCGCGGCTCGCCGCGCAGCAGCCGCGCCAGCACGGCCGGCAGATAGCCCTGCGCAACAAATGGCGGTGCGCCGACGCGCACGATGGTCGCGCCGGCCTCGCCCGACAGGGCCTCGTCGCGCACATGGGCCAGCTCCTGCAGCAGGCGCGATGCGCCCCGGATCGCGACGGCGCCGCGCGGCGTCGGCGCGAGCCCGCGCGAGCTGCGCGCGAACAGCGCGAAGCCGAAGGCCGATTCGATCTCGCGCAGGGCCTTGCTGAGCGCCGGCTGCGTGAGATTCAGCGACTGCGCCGCAGCGCGCAGGCTGCCGCCCTCGCGCAAGGCTTCCAGCAACTGCAGGTGCCGAAAGCGCAGTCGCGCAGCCAGCCGCGCCGCCGCCTGCGACTCGCTGCCGACAGCGGCCATCGCGCCCGCAGAGGCGTCGGCCGCAGCCGGGCGCGCGACCGCCGCGCGGCCGCCCGTCGAAGAGCGGGCGCCGCCCGAAGGCGCAGGGGTGCGGGTCGAGCCTGCCGCCCGTTTCACAGGGGCAGAAGGTTTCGCAGCAGGCAGACGGGCGGGCATGGCGGGACTCCTCAGGGCGTGAGCGCGCAATGGCTGCGGCGATCACCAAAAGCTTTCACGGACTGAAAAGATATCACTTCCTTTCATGGCTTGGCGCGGCTTAAGCTGTGTCCGGCACCCAGAACCCATTCAGGAGACAACCCATGCATCGCCGAACCTTCTGCCTTGCCGCGCTGTCGGCAGCAGCCGCCGCCGGAGCCGCGCGCGCGGCCGACCCTTTCCCGTCCCGCCCCGTGCGCCTGATCGTGCCCTTTGCCGCAGGCGGCGGGCCGGACGTGCAGGCCCGCCAGCTCGGCCCGAAGCTCGCGGAAGTGCTGGGCCAGCCGGTCGTGATCGAGAACAAGGTCGGCGCTGCCGGGGTGCTGGCCGCGCAGTTCGTGGCGCAGGCGCCGGCTGACGGCTACACCGTGCTGATGGGGGCCAACACCCACCTCGTGCAGAAGATCATGCAGCCGGACCTCAAGTTCGATCCGCTGACCGAGTTCATCCCGGTCACCGTGATCGGCAGTTCGCCGACGGTGATGGTCGTTCGCGCCGACGGCCCGTATCGCAAGGTCGAGGACGTGATCGCCGCGGCCCGCACCAATCCCGGCAAGCTCAACTACAGCTCGGGCGGCATCGGCACCTCGGCCCATCTGGCGGGTGCCACGCTGGTGTCGCTCGCGGGGCTGAAGGCCACCCACATTCCGCTCAAGGGCTCGGTGGAGATCACCGCCTCGCTGCTGCGCGGCGACACCGATTTCGCCTTTCCGATCGCGGGAACGGGGGTGCCGCAGGTCAAGGGCGGCAAGCTGCGCGCGCTGGCGGTGACCAGCCCGGCGCGCATGAAGGAGCTGCCCGAGGTGCCGACGCTGCAGGAGGTGCTCAAGAGCGAACTGGCGGTCCAGGAGTCCTGGTTCGGCCTGTGGGCGCCGGCGCGCACGCCGGCCGATGTGATCGCCCGGCTGCACACGGCCACGCTGCGGGCGCTGTCCGATGCGTCGCTGCGGGCCGCGTTCGAGTCAGCGGGCAATGCGATCGGCACCAGCGCCTCGCCCCAGGCGTTCGCGGCCTTCATGCAGAGCGAGAACCGCAAGTGGGCCGAGATCGTGAAGCTCGCCGGCATCACGGCCAGCTGAGCGGGAAGGCGCCGACATGAGCAAACCGCTGGAGGGCGTGCGCGTCCTCGACCTGTCCCACGTGATCGCCGGACCGCTGGCCTCGTTCTACCTCGCGCAGCTGGGCGCCGAGGTCATCAAGATCGAGCCGCCGCAGGGCGAAGTCATGCGCGCGAGCCGCACGCCTGCCGAAGGCGACACGCCGGCCGCGTTTGTCGCGCTCAACGCGGGCAAGCGGTCGCTGGCGGTGGACATCCGCCAGCCCGAGGGCGCCGCCGTGGTGCGCGAGCTGGCGCGAACCGCCGACGTGTTCATCGAGAACTTCCGTCCCGGCGTGGTCGCGCGTTACGGCCTGGACTACGAGGCCATCCGCGCCGTCAGGCCGGACGTCGTGTACTGCTCGATCTCCGGCTACGGGCAGGAGGGGGAATGGTCCGGCCGCGGCGCCTACGACCACGTGGTGCAGGCCCTCACGGGCATGATGATGATGGGCGGCGAGCGCGACGACGACCCGCCGATGAAGGTCGGCTTTCCGGTGATCGACGTGGCCGTGGGCGTGCTCGGCTCGCTGGCCATCACTGCGGCGCTGCACCGGCGCAGCCGCGAAGGCGCGGGGCAGTACATCGACGCGTCCATGGTGCAGGCGTCGCTGATGCTGATGTACCCGAACGCCAGCGCCTATCTGTCCACCGGCGTGCAGCCCCAGCGCGTGGGCAACCGGGGCTACAGCGGCAGCCCCACGGCCGACACCTACCGCTGCGCCGACGGCTGGCTGGCCACGGCGGCCAACACGCCAGCGCAGTTCCGCAAGCTCACCGCCGTGCTCGGATTGCAGGCGCTTTGCGACGATGGCGATGCGCTCGACCTTGCCGCGTTCAATGCGCCGGGCGGCGGCTTTGTCGTGGCCCGGGATCTGGCCTACCTGCGCGAGCAGTTCCGCGCGGCCTTTGCCACGCGAAGCGCCGCCCGGATGGAAGCCGAGCTCAATGCCGTGGGCGTGCCGGCGGCCCGGGTGCGGCGCATCGGCGAGTTCCTGGCCGAGGTCGACGGGGCGGACAAGCTGACGATGCCGGGCTTTTCCTTTGATCAGCGGGGAACGACCGTGCGCACGCCCGGCCTGGGCTTCGGCTACGCGCAGGACGGCGGCCCGAGCGCTGCGGGTGCCGAGTCGCTGGGCCAGAGCACGCAGGCGCTGCTGGCGGAGCTGGGCGTGGGCGACCAGGAGCGGCAGGCACTGGAGCGCAGCGGCACCGTGCGGGCAGCATCCCATACGCCTGCCTCCCATCCGCCCGCGCGGTCGATGCAGCCGCCTCAGCGCACGAACTGATCGACGTAGCCGCCGCCCAGGCCGCAGGCCTCGTAGTGGGCGCGGCACATGGCCAGCTTGGTGTGCACGTCTTCATAGCCGACCGTGGCGCCCTGCTCGTCCAGGTAGATCATGGCGCCGTGGATGTTGAAGAAGGTGATCATCTCCTGCGCATCGCCGGCTGCGGCCTCGTCCACCACGAGGGTGTGGATCTCGCCCGGCGGCTCGTACACGAAGGCGCCCTGGCGCGCCACCCAGTCATGCTCGAGGTAGCGCCAGGCGCCCCGGATCACGTAGCCCGTGACCCAGGACGGATGGATGTGCCGTGACAGCACGCCCGACTTGCGCACCCGCAGCAGGTTGCACCAGCTGCCGGTCACGGTATTGAGCAGGAGCGGGCGGAACCACACGTTGGGGGCCTGCGGAACCCACACCCGCTCGTCGTCGGGAATGGCCTGGATGGCGATTTCGGGCTGGATGCCGGGGTGCTGGACGATCATGGCGCGCTCCTGCGGTAGGGGTTGGGTCGGAAGAGTTGAAGCCTGGCCTGGCCGGTCGTGCGGTGACGTGGGGTTCGGGCGATCAAGCAATCTCAGGCCATCTCAGGCAATCAGATAGCCGCCGTCGACCGGCACGACCGTGCCGGTCACGAAGCTGGCCGCCGGCGAGGCGAGAAACAGCGCGACGCCGGCCACGTCCTGCGGCGTGCCCCAGCGCTTCATCGGCGTGCGCGCGAGGATCGCCTGGCTGCGGGCCGCGTCCTCCTGCAGGGCCGAGGTGAAGCGTGTGGCGATCCAGCCTGGCGCCAGCGCATTCACGCGGATGCCGTCGTCGGCATAGGCGATCGCGAGCGACTTGGTCAGTTGGGCCACGCCCCCCTTGCTCGCCGAGTAGGCCGGCACCAGCCCGCCGCCGAAGAAGCTCAGCATCGAGGCGATGTTGATGATGCAGCCCTGGCGCGCGGCCAATAGCGGCCTGGCCGCCGCACAGGCGCGCATGGTGCCGTTCAGGTTGACGTCGAGCACGGCGGCGAACACCTCGGGCTGCAGCTCTTCGCCGCGGCGGATCATGCCCGCGCAATTGACCAGCACGTCGAGCGGGCCGCTTGCCGCCACGACCGCCTCCACGGCCCGGGCGTCGCGCACGTCCAGCTGCGTCGCGCGCGCGCCCTGCAGCGCCGGATCGGCGGCGGCGAGCGCCAGGTCGGCCTCGGTGGCGCCCGTGAGGTGGACGCGTGCGCCGGCTCCGGCAAATGCAGCCGCAATGCCGGCACCAATGCCGCTCGTGCCACCGACCACCAGAACCTGGCGGCCGCTGAACAGTCCTTCGCTGTAGGTCATCTCTTGTGTCTCCTGATTCTTCCGGACGGGCCGCACCGGCACGTCCGGACTCCAGCCTAGCACCAGCGGCGAATATCTGCGGCGAAGGTTTGCGGCGAAGATCTCGGGCGGACACGGCGGTAAACTGGCCGGCCCATGCCTGCTGCCACGCCCCCTGACCTCGCCCCTATGCTGCCGCTGCCGCAGACGCAGACACAGCGACATGCGTTGCCCGATCCGGCGCGCTGCCCGCTGTGCGGCGGGGCCAATGGCTGCGCGATGGAGAAGGCGCGCGCCAGCGGTGAGCCCCAGCCTCCCTGCTGGTGCACGCAGGCGAGTTTTGCGCCGGAGCTGCTCGCGCGCGTGCCGCCCGAGGCGCAGCGCAAGGCCTGCATCTGCGCGCGCTGCGCCGCCGGCGCCGCCCCCGACTGACTTCACTCCAAGGACTCCCATGCCCACATTCAACGTGCAGATGTTCGAAGGCCGCACGCCCGAGCAGAAGAAGAAGCTGGTCGAAGGCGTGACGCGCGCCACCGTCGAGGCGCTGGGCTGCTCGCCAGAGGCGGTGGACATCATCATCACCGAAGTGCGCAAGCAGGACTGGGCCACCGGCGGCAAGCTGCGATCGACGCCTGGGCCAATGACTCCGTGTGCGCGATGTGGGCCAGCGTGAGCTGCTCGGCCTGCGCCGCATCCTTGTCACGGATGGCTTCGTAGATCGCCTTGTGCTGCGCCATCGATTCGCGGCGCTGCTTCCAGTCCACCGCCACGAAGTAGCGCCGCAACTGAAGTTCGAGCTTGGCGATGCTCTCGCCGAGCATGGTGTTGCCCGCCGCGCTGGCCATCACCGAGTGGAACTGGCTGTTCACCGCAGTGACCCGCACCACGTCGCCGTCCTTGAGCGCCTGGGCACTCTGGGCCAGCAGGTCCTTGAGCTCTTCCTGCTGCGCCTCGGTGCGGCGTGTGGCCGCCAGGCGCGCGCTGTAGGGCTCGAGCAGCCGGCGCATCTCGAAGGTCTCGCGCAGTTCGTCGCGTGACAGCGGGCGCACGTAGGTGCCCCGGCGCGGCTGGGACATCACCCAGCCATCGGTCTCCAGCCCCTTGAGCGCCTCGCGCACCGGGATCTTGCTCACGCCGAAATGCGCGGCCACGTCGTCCACCATGAGGCGCTCGCCCGGCGCCAGCGCGCCATTGAGGATGGCCTCCTGCAGCACGGCCTGCACATGCGTGGGCAGATTGGCAGCGGGCAGGACCTTGGGCAACAGGCCCAGGCGGCTCAAACGATCTTGGTTCATGGCGAGGTGCTGGCGGACGGACGGAGGGTCCGGGGCGCAGACCTTGCGGGCGGCGCCGGGTTAACCCTGATTTGGTGCGCCGATTCTGGCATACTTCTCGCATCAAAGTATCACGTATACTTCATACTTCGAAAGGAACCCAGCATGACCCGCTTCTCCTCCCTCTCCGTCCTGCGCCGCCGTGGCGCCCTGCGCGTGCTCTCGGCTCTGGCCGCCGGCTCGTGCGCCGCCACGCTGGCCGTGGCGCAGTCCTTTCCGAGCCGCGCGATCACGATCGTCGTGCCCTTCGCGGCCGGCGGCGCGTCCGACATCACCGCCCGCCTGATCGGCCAGGAGCTGGCAGCGACACTGGGCACCTCGGTGGTGGTGGACAACAAGCCCGGCGCCAACACGCAGATCGGCACCACCTTCGTGACCCGTGCACCGGCTGACGGCCACACGCTGCTGCTGGGCACGACCTCGCTGATCAACAACGTCCACTTCTATCCCAACATGCCCTACGAGGCCTCGCGCGCGCTGGTGCCGGTGGTGGGCATCGTCGACGTGCCGGCATTCCTGCTGGTGGGCCCCAAGGTCAAGGCAGCCAACACGCGCGAGTTCATCGCGATGGCGAAGAAGAGCGACGGCAAGCTCAACTACGCATCGGCCGGCGCAGGCAGCACGCTGCATCTGGCCACCGAATGGTTCAAGTCGAACGTCGGCTTCAAGGCGCAGCACATTCCGCAGCGCGGCAGCGGGCCGGCCGTGACTTCGGTCGCCAGCGGCGAGACCGACTTCAGCTTCGAGAATCTCGGACCCGCCAAACCCCAGATGGACGCCGGTCGCGTGCGCATCCTGGCCATTGCCGGCCCCAAGCGCTTTCCCGAACTGCCGGACGTGCCGACGCTGGCCGAGGCGGGCCTGCCGGCCACCGACCTGTCGAGCTGGTTCGTGCTGATGGCACCGGCCGGCACGCCGCGCCCCGTGGTGGACACGCTCAACCGCGAGGTCAACAAGGCGCTGGCCAAGCCCGAGATCCGCGAGCGCCTGCTCAAGCTCGGCCTGATTCCGCTGGGCGGCACGCCCGAGCAGCTCGCGGCGCGCATGCAGCAGGATTCGGGCAAATGGGGCCTGGTGATCCGCCAGGCCAATATCCGGATCGACTGAGCATGGCCGATGTGCACGCAAGCTCCGGCCTGATCGGGCAGGCGATGCCGCGCGTGGAAGACGCGCGCCATCTGCGCGGCATCTCGCGCTTCGTGGCCGATGTCGCCGTGCCCGGCTGCGTGGAAGTGGCGTTCCTGCGCAGCGGCGTCGCGCACGGCCGCCTTCGCGGCCTCGCGCTGCCGCAAGGCGTCGACCCTGGCGCCGTCTGGGACGCCTCGCGCATCGCGCCGCTGACGGTGCCGATCGAGGCGCGGCTGATGCGCAAGGAATTCAACGCCGCGCCGATGCCGCTGCTGGCGACCGACCGCGTGCGCTACGTGGGCGAACCCATCGCCGCCGTGACGGCACCCAGCCGCGCGATGGCCGAAGACCTGGTGGAGACCTGCCTGCCCGACATCGAGCCGTTGCCGGTGGTGACCGACGCGCTCGCCGAACTCGACCGTCCGCATCCGCCGCTGCATGACGGCCTGGCCTCCAACGTGGTGATGCGCAGCGGCCGCGCCATCGGCGACGCGGCCGCCTTCACCGGCCGCCGCGTCACCCGCCGCTTCTCGATGGCGCGCGTGCTGGCCTCGCCGCTGGAAGGCCGCGGCTGCGTGGCCTGGGTGGACGCGTCGACCGGCGAGCTGGTGGTGCATGCATCGCACCAGCGCCCGCACCTGCTGCGCACCTTTCTGGCCGAGCACCTGGTGGGCATCGCCGAAGCGGACATCCGCGTGGTCGTGCCCGACGTCGGCGGCGGCTTCGGCGCCAAGAGCAACCTGTATCCCGAAGAAATCATCGTCGCCGCGATGGCTCTGGCCACCGGCCGGCCGCACCGCTGGATCGAGGACCGCTACGAGCATTTCGTTGCCTCCAACCACAGCCGCCAGCACGAACACGAGGTCAGCGCCTGGTTCGACGACAGCGGGCGCATCCAGGCCGTCGAAGCGCGCATCGTGGTCGACTCCGGCGCCTATTCGGCCAAAACGTCCACCGGCGCCATCGAGGCCAACATGGCAGCCAATGTGCTGCTGGGCCCGTACGACATCCGCAACTACCGCTACGAATCGATCGCGGTCTACACCAACAAGTCGCCGGTCGGACCGTTCCGCGGCGTGGGCCGGCCGGCCGGCTGCTTCGCGATGGAGCGCATCCTCGACGAGGTCGCGCACACGCTGGGCCTCGATCCGGCCGATGTGCGCGCGCGCAACCTGATCGGCGCCGACCGCTTCCCCTACACCACGGCCACGGGCCTCTACTACGACTCGGGGGACTATGCGGCATCGCTGGCGGCAGCGCGCGCGCATGCAGGCCGGTGGCCGGCGCGGCCCGACGACGCGCGGCACGTCCATGGCATCGGCTACGCCATGTACGTGGAACAGGCGGCACACGGCTCGGTCGAGTGGCACCGCCGCGGCTCGCCGCTGATCTACGGCCATGAGGCGGCGCACGCCACGCTCACGCCGGGCGGGCAGCTCATCATCGACGTCGGCACGCTCAGCCACGGTCAGGGCCATCACACCACCTTCGCGCAGATCGCGGCGCACATCACCGGCCTGCCGGTCGCGGCGATCCGCATCCGCCAGGGCGACACCGGCCGTACGCCGTATGGCATGGGCACGGTCGCGTCGCGCTCGATCGTCATGGCCGGCGGTGCGGTCGCTCAGGCGGCCAGGCTGCTGCTGGACAAGGCGCGCCGCGTCGCGGCCGCCGCGCTCGGCTGCGCGGTGGAGGCGCTCAGCCAGGACGGCACACGCTTCGTCGCACCCGGCGGCGAAGCGATCGACTACGCCGGCATCGGCCGCCTCTCGGTGGTGGAACTGCACCGCCTGCCGCACGACATCCCGCCCGGCATGTCGGTCGAGGGCATCTACCGCCCGCAGGTCGAGTCGGGCACCTTCTCGTATGGCACGCACGTGGTGCGCGTGCGGGTGGACCTGGAGACCGGCTTCGTGCAGATCACCGACTACGCGGTGGTCGAGGACTGCGGCACCGTGGTCAATCCGCTGATCCTCGACGGCCAGGTGCGCGGCGGCGTCGCGCAGGGCATCGGCCAGGCACTCTACGAGGACATGCGCTACACCGAGGACGGACAGCCCACCTCGGTGACCTTCGGCGACTACACGCTGCCGGGTACGCTGGAGGTGCCGCGCATCGACGTGATCCACCAGTGCACGCCCTCGCCGCTCTCCGAGTTCGGCATCAAGGGCGCGGGCGAAGGCGGCTGCGTCGCCGGGCCGGCCGCCATCGCCAATGCGGTGCGCGACGCCCTGCGCACCCGCGGCGTCGCGGTGAACCGCACGCCCATCGTGCCGGACGACTTGCTGACCCAGTTGCTGGAGTCTGCTCGCTCCGGCGATGCCGGAGCGGCCGAATCCCGTGTCCGGCCTGCTTCGCCGTCACTCGCCCCGCAGCCCGCGTCCGAGCCGGCCATGGCACGCCTTGCGGGAGCGGCCGCATGAAGCTCGCTCCGCTCGAACTGCGCTGCCCGGCCACGCTGGAAGAAGCGCTGACCCAGCTGTCCGCACTCGGCAGCGACGCCCAGGTGCTGGCCGGCGGCCAGAGCCTGCTGCCGCTGCTGCGCTTCCGCGTGATCCAGCCCCATGTGCTGCTCGACATCAACCGCATCGCGACGCTGTCGGAGCTGACGCTGTCCGGCAGCGGCGTGCGCATCGGTGCGCTGGTGCGCCACGCGACGCTGGAAGACGCCGCCGCGCGGGCCCCGGACCTGCCGCTGGCGGCGCTGCTGGCAGCCCATGCGCGCGACATCGCCTTCCACGCGGTGCGCAACCGCGGCACGCTCGTGGGCAGCCTGCTGCAGGCCGACCCCAAGGGCGACTGGCCGCTGCTGGCCTGCGCGCTCGACGCGCGCATCGAACTCGCGAGCGCGCGCGGCGTGCGCAGCATGCCGGTGCGCGACTTCATCCTCGGTCCGCTGCTCACCGCGCGCGCCGTCGATGAGCTGGCCACGGCGATGACCATCGAACCCGGCGCGATCCAGATGTCGTCCTGGGGCCGCGCGAAGCTGATGCACCGCGCCGGCGAATATGCCACCTGCTCGGCCATCGCGCTGCGCCGAGACAGCGCGTGGACCTGCTGGCTCGGCGCCGCCGGTGACAAGCCAGCGCCCCTGCCGAACCTGGACCGGGCCCTGGCCGGTGCGGCGTCGCAGGCCGCCGCACCGGCCCGCGCGACGCTGCTGACCGCCGCCCTGGCCGATGTGGAGGCAGCGGTCCCGACCCTCGGCCGCGCTGCCCTGCACCGCCATGCCACCAACGCGGTGGACGCCGCCCTCAACGCGCTGCACCCCGCCGGCTGAAACGGATCCCGCCATGACAGAAACCTCCCCCCACCTCGTGCTCAATGGCACCCCCGTGCCCCTGGCCGGCGAGCACCGCATCTCGCTGGCGGACTTCGTGCGGGAACGCGGCGCCACCTCCGTCCACCTCGGCTGCGAGCACGGCGTCTGCGGCGCCTGCAACGTGCTGGTCGATGGCGCCTGCGTGCGCTCCTGCCTGTCGCTTGCCCACGGCTGCGCCGGCAGCCAGGTGACGACCCTCGATGGCCTGGACGACGCACTCGCCCAGCGTCTGCGCCACGCCTTCAACGCCCACCATGCGCTGCAGTGCGGCTTCTGCACGCCCGGCATGTTCGTCACCGCCTACGACCTGCTGGCCGCCGGCCGGCCGCTGGACGAAGCCACGGTGCGCGAACGGCTGGCCGGCAACATCTGCCGCTGCACCGGCTACCAGGGCATCGTCGATGCCATCCTGTCCGTCGCAAGCGACGGCACGACCTCCTCCACCGAAAGCACCCCAGGAGACGCCCATGTCAGCGCCTGACACCGCCCCCGTCCGCAAACGCGCCGGCGTCGTCGCCGCCGCAGCCGTGCCGCATGCACCGCAGTTCCTCTCGCGCCCCGACACCGAGGACCTCGCGCAGGTCGACCGCGTCCATGCCCAGCTCGCCGCCATCGGCGAGGCCTTCCGCCGCAAGCAGGCCGACTGCGTGATCGTCATCTCCAATGACCATGGCGACCATTTCGTCACCCACGGCGTGCCGCCCTTCTGCGTGCATGTGGGCCAGACGGCCGACGGCATGCACCGGCACCGCGGCGACTGGGCGCTCGACAGCGAACTCGGCTACGCGCTGGTGCCCGAGATGGACGCGCTCGGCTTCGACCTGGCCTTCACGCTCGGCGCGAAGCTGCAGACGGCCTTCACCATCCCCTACGAGTTCATGGGCTACACCCGCGAGACGCCGATGACGGCGCTCTTCGTCAATGCCTACGTGCCGCCGCAGCCGTCGCCGATGCGCTGCCACGCCTTCGGCCAGGCGCTGGAGCGCGCGCTGTGCAAGCTGGGCCGGCGCGCGATCCTGGTCGCCAGCGGCGGCATGTCGCACTACCCGGGCACCCGCCACTACCCGCACCCCGACGTCGCCACCGACCGGCAGCTGTTCGACCGGCTGTGCACCGGCGACCTGCGCCAGCTGCTCGGGCTGAGCGAGCGCGAACTCGACCGCAGCGGCAACCTCGAGCTGCGCTCCACGCTGATCCTCGCGGGCGCGATGGGCGACCGCAAGCCCTTCGCCGCGCACTTCGAGCCCTCGTGGCACCACACCTATGCCACGCTGGCCTGGGACCTCGAATCGCCCAACCCCGAGGTCGACGGCTACGCGCCGATCTACCCGCCGCTGCCCGCCGCGCATGCCGCCCTCGTCGAGGCGGTGCTGCGCCTGCGCACCAGCCCGGCTGACGCGCGCGCCTTCGTGGCCGATCCGGCCGGCTGGGCCGACGGCTTCCGGCTCGCGCCCGGCGAACGCGAGGCGCTCGTGGCGCTGGACACCGAGCGCCTGCGCGACGCGTTCCACATCCACGCGCTGCTGACGGCCGGCGCCGCCATGCAGGTCGGCCTGCAGCGCAAGAGCGACTGATTTCAACTTCAGGAGATTTCCCCATGGCTTCCACACAACGCAAGGCCGAAGTGGCCGGCGGCGGCATCGGCGGACTCGCCGTGGCGGCGCTGCTGGCGCGCGACGGCTGGCAGGTGCGCGTGCACGAGCGCGGCGAGCAGATCCGCGAAATCGGCGCCGGCATCTACATCAAGAACAACAGCATCGAGGTGCTGGAGAAACTCGGCGTGTTCGACCGGATGCGGCCCGATGGCCTGCAGCTGCGCCACGCCGAGATCCGCTTCGCCGACGGCTCGCTGCGCCAGCGCCGCGAACTGGCCGGCGCCTCGCGCGTGCATGTGTTCTCGCGCCAGACGGTGATCGAGGCGCTGCGTGACGCGGCCCTCGACGCCGGCGCGCAGATCGTCACCGGCTCGACGGTGACGGGGGTGGCCGACGGGCGCGCGGTCCGCACGGCCGACGGCTCGCTGCACGAGGCCGACCTGATCGTCGGCGCCGACGGCGTGGGCTCGGCCGTGCGCAGCTCGCTGCCGATGCGCAGCAGCTTCCGCATCCTGCCGACCATCATCGACCGCTTCCTGGTGCAGGGCCGCGAGTTCACGCCCGAGGACAAGACGGTCGAGCACTGGTCGGGCAACCGCCGCATCGGCGTGACGCCGGCCGGGCCGGACCAGACCTACGTGTACATGGTGGCGCCCGAGCGCGACGCGATCGCGCGCCAGCTGCCGCTGAACGTGGCCGACTGGTCCGCGCGCTTTCCCCAGCTTGCCGGCCTGATGGCCACGCTCGGCCGCGAACCCTCCACCCAGTACAACTACGGCGTGGTGGACTGCGAGAAATGGGCCGTCGGCCGTGTCGCCATCCTGGGCGACGCCGCCCATGGCCTGCCGCCGACGCTGGGCCAGGGCGCAGGCCTCACGCTCATCAACGCCTATGCGCTCGCGCACTTCCTGCGCGGCCGGTCCGACGTGCCGGCGGCGCTGCGCGACTGGGAAAGCCGGGTGCGCTTCATCAGCGACCGCACGCAGGCCTGGGCCTGCCGCTACGACTGGTTCACCCGCCAATGGCCCACGAAGCTCGATGCGATGCGCCCGCTCATCACCTGGGCCTTCGGACGCATCAGCTACCTCAACAACAGCATGCGCATCGCCGACCAGGGCCTGCGGCTCGCCGGCATCGACATGGCGCGGAGCTGACATGCGGCTGGACGGCACCAAGATCCTGGCCCTGCCGCGTGACGAGGTCTGGCGCGCGCTCAACGACCCGGCTTTCCTCGCCCGCACCGTGCCGGGCTGCAGCAAGGTCGAAGAAAAGGCCGCCGGCGCACTCGCGATGGCACTCACCGCGTCCGTCGGGCCGATCCGCGTCAGTTTCGACATCGAGCTCGAACGGCTGGAGGTTCGCGCGCCCGAGTCCTACCTGCTGCAGGGCAGCGGCTCCGGCGGCGTGGCGGGCTCGGCCACCGGCCGCGTGCGCGTGCGTCTGCAGGAAGTGCCCGGCGGGACGCAGCTCACGTACGAGGCCGAAACCGAGATCACCGGACGCATCGCGCAGCTGGGCGCGCGCCTGATCGACAGCACCGCCCGCAAATTCGCCGAGGAGTTCTTTGCCAACGTTGCGCGCGAGCTGTCCGGCCCCGCGCCGACGCGGGCACCGGCGGCGGCGCAGGCCGGCCCCGGCGTGGCGCCCGCCCCATCGGCCCCGGCGTCCGCATCCTCGCCCTGGGCACAGCCTGCCGGCATCGCCTCCGCCGACGCGGCGGGCTGGCGCCTGATGCTCGACGGTCTGGCCTGGCGCGTGGCGCTCGGCTGCGCCGCCGGTTCCTTCCTCGGCACGATCGCCGCCGTGCTGCTGCTGCGCGCCACGGCATGAGCGCCTCTGCCCGTCCCCGCAGCCAGTACGGCCGGAACGCCGCCGTGGCCAGCGGCCACCACCTGGCGACGCTGGCCGCCCGCGACTGCATGGCCGACGGCGGCACGCTGGCCGACGCCATGGTGGCCGCCTCGGCCGTGCTCGCCGTGGCGCTGCCGCATGCCAGCTCGCTGGGCGGCTGCGCGATGATGCTGTACTTCGACGCCACCAGCGGCCAGGTGCTCGCGCTCAATGGCACAGGCCGCGCGCCGCTGGCGGCCACGCCCGAACGGTTCGCTGCCGGCATGCCGCAGCGCGGCGTGCGCGCCGCCGTCGTGCCGACCCTGGTGCGCCTGTGGGCCCGCGCGCACGAGCGCCTCGGGCGGCTGCCCTGGCCGCGCCTGCTGGCGCCGGCCCTGGGCCTGGCCGCAGGCGGCCTCGCCGTGCCGGAAGAACTGGCGCGCAACCTGGCGGCGTCCGACGCGAAGGTGCGTGGCCAACCCGGGTTTGCGGATCTGCTGATGCGTCACGGCCGGCCCCTGGCAGCGGGCGACCTGCTGGTGCAGCCCGCCCTCGCAACGGTGCTGCAGGCCGTCTCGGAACGGGGCGAGGCCGGCTTCTACGATGGCCCGGCGGCCGCCAGCCTGGTCCGCTTCTCCAGCGACCACGGCGGGTTGTTCAGCGCGGCGGACTTCGCGCGCGCACAGGCCGACTGGGTCACACCCTGGACCGGCATGGCCGGCGGCTGTGCCATCCACGTGATGCCGCCCAACTCGGTCGGCGTGCTGATGCTGCAGCAGCTCGGTCGATGGGAGGCTGCGGGCCGCCCGCAAGGCGACATGGCGATGGTGGATGCCGTGGAAGCCGCCATGGCCGCCATCGCGGCCGGACGCAACCGCATCGGCGACGCCGACCGCACGCCCCTGGCACCCGGCGACTTCGGCCTCGCGCCGCCGGTCTTCTCACCGGCTCTGCGTGCGCCGTTCCAGGCCAGCCGCGCGGGCGTGGGCGACACCACGGGCTTCGTCGCGATGGATGCGCACGGCAATGCGCTGGCCCTGCTGCAGAGCGTGTTCCAGCCCTGCGGCAGCGGCGCGGTGGACCCGGGCACAGGCATCCTGCTCAACAACCGCATGTTCGACTTCTCGCCGCAGGGGGGCGACGCCAATGCCGTCGGCCCGGGCGTGCGACCCTCGCACACCCTCAACCCCTGGCTGGTGCAGCAGGGCGGCCAGGCCCTGGCCGCCGGGGTCTCGCCGGGCGGCGTGAGCCAGACGACCACCGGACTGCAGCTGGCCAGCGGGATCCTTGCCGATGCGTGCGACGCCCTGGCCGCAAGCGGGCCGGAAGGAGCCAGCGCCACGGATGGCGCCATGAAGCCTGCGCCGGGCTCCTCGCCGACGCCGCCCCAGAGCCTCGGCGCACTGGTGGCAAGGCCACGCTGGAGCCTCGCGCGCGATGGTGCCGTGCTGCTGGAGGCCGGCATCGCACCCGGTGTGGCCGAAGCGCTGCGCGCACGCGGCCACACGGTGGAGGAAAACTCGCAGCACGAGTTCTACTTCGGCTCGGCCAAGCTCGTGCGGCGCACCGCCAGCGGCTTCCTGGAGGCTGCGGCCGACCACCGGCGGCAGGCCGTCGCGCTGGCCTGGTAGCGGGGCGCGGGCCAGCGCACCCCTTCCGCCCCGGTGCCGCAATCCGCGCCGCCCCGAACCCCTCGACGATTTCCAACTTCCCAGCTCTTCTCATGCAACTGACCACATTCATTCACGAAGGCCGGCCCCGGCTGGGCCTCGTCGACGGTGACCACGTCATCGACCTGCAGGCCGCCTGCCCCGAGGTGCCGCCCGACCTGCGCGCCGCGCTGCGCCAGGGCGTCGACCTGCACGATGCAGCGCTGCGCGCGCTGGCGTCGGCCGCGCCGCGCCTGGCGCTGGCGGGCCTGGCATTCGCGCCGCTCGTGCCCGAACCCGGCAAGATCGTCTGCCTGGGTCTGAACTACTTCGACCACGCCAAGGAGGGCGGCCGCGACAAGCCGGCCTACCCCTGGTTCTTCCTGCGCGCGGCCTCCTCGCTGATGGGTCATGGCCAGCCGGCGCAGGTGCCGCGCGTGTCGGCCCAGCTCGACTACGAGGCGGAACTGGCCGTGGTGATCGGCCGCACCGTGCCGCGCAACCTGCCGCAGGCGGCTGCGCTCGACCATGTCTTCGGCTACAGCTGCTTCAACGACATCTCGGTGCGCGACTTCCAGAAGCGCACGCCGCAATGGACCATCGGCAAGAACTTCGACGCGACCGGTGGCTTCGGTCCGGTGCTGGTGACGGCCGACGCGCTGCCAGCGGGCGGCGCGGGTCTGCGCATCCAGTGCCGGCTCAACGGCCAGGTCATGCAGGACGCCAACACGCGCGACATGATCTGGGACGTGGCCGAGGCCATCGCGCTGCTGAGCGAAGCCATGACGCTGGAGCCCGGCGACGTGATCGCCATGGGCACGCCTGCCGGCGTCGGCCAGTCGCGCACGCCGCCGGCCTGGATGCGTGCCGGTGACCGCGTCGAGGTCGAGATCGAAGGCATCGGCACGCTGAGCCATCCGCTGGTGGCACGGCCCTGACGGCCCCGGCACGCCGGCCCCTCATTTCTCCATTTCATCCACTTCCCGTTCAAGGAGTTCCATCCATGAGTGCATCCGTCACCGTCTTCACCCCCGGCGGCTACCGTTACCTCCCGTCCGTGTTCCAGTATTCGGGCGGGGTTGCCGCCGAACCCGGCTTCGCGCTGGAGCGCGTGCGCTTTCTCAAGCCGCTGCCGATGGCCGAAGCCTTCGCCGCCGTCGAAGCGCATCTGGCGGCCGTGGGCCGTCCGACCACGGCCTTCGCGCAGTGCGAGCTGCGCTCGCCCGACCCGTTCAGCGACCAGGGCTTCATCGAGTTCAACACCCACTACGTCAAGACGCTGGAGCGCTGGGGCCTGTACAAGGACGGTGTGAATCCGGTGGCGCGCACCAATGTCTGCCCGATGTACGACAAGCCGACCGAGTCGCGCATGTTCGCCTTCACCTACAGCGTGCCCTCGCCGCTGGCGCGCACCACCTTCCAGCTGTCGGGCAGCGCCGACGCGCACACGGGCAATGCGCCCGCGCACGAGCGCCTGATCGCGCGCGGCGACACCTCGCCCGAGGGTCTGCGCACCAAGGTGGCCTTCGTGGCCGACGAGATGCAGCGGCGCCTCGCGCTGCTGGGCGTGGGCTGGGCCGACGCGGTGTCGACCCAGCTGTACACGGTGCAGAACATCGGCCACCTGATCGGCGAGGAACTGGCACGGCGCGGCGCCGGGGCCGGCGGCCTGGTCTGGAACTACGCGCGCCCGCCCGTGATCGGCCTGGAGTTCGAGATGGACGTGCGCGGCCACGCCCACGAGACGGTGATCTGACCCACCGACCGGCACCGGCCGCGGGCGGTAGACTCGCAGCCTGATGCCTGCCCACCTTGCGCCCCGCCACGGCCCCGCTCCCCGGGAGCGGGCATGAGCGGCACCTCGTCCCTCACCTCCCTGCGCGAACGCTACGGCGAGCGCTATCGCTGGCTGCTTCTGCTGTCGGTGATGATCGGCACCATGGCCTCGGTCATGTCCTCGACCATCGTGAACGTGGCCATCCCCGACATGAGCCACCACTTCACGCTCGGGCAGGAGCGGGCGCAGTGGGTGTCCTCGGGCTTCATGGTGGCGATGACGGTGTCCATGCTGACGACGCCCTGGCTGCTCTCGCGCTATGGCTACCGGCACACCTACACGGGCTGCATGCTGCTGCTGATGGCCGGCGGCGTGGTCGGCGGCCTGGCGGGCAGCTACCCGCTGGTCCTGGGGGCGCGCGTCGCCGAAGGCCTGGCCGCCGGCGTGGTGCAGCCCATTCCCGCCATCATCATCATGCGGGCCTTCCAGCCGCACGAGCAGGGCCGCGCCAGCGGGATCTTCGGCATGGGCGTGGTGCTGGCGCCTGCCCTCGGGCCCAGCATCGGCGGCGTGCTGGTCGACCTCTTCGGCTGGCGCTCGATCTTCTTCATGGTCGTGCCCTTCTGCCTGGCTTCGCTGTGGATGGCGCGCAAGTTCGTGCCGGTCACCTCGCCGGGCGGCGTGGCGGCGAACCGCGACGGCGCCGGACTCGACTGGCGCGGCCTGGTGCTCGGCGCCGCCGGCACGCTGTGCCTGCTCAACGGGCTGGTCGAGCTGCGGGGCGGCTCTGCGCTGGACGCCGCGCTGCTGCTCGTCGCCGCAGGCGTGGCGATGGCCAGCTTCATCTGGCTCGAACGCCGCATCGCCCGCCAGGGCGGCGAGCCGCTCATGAACCTGGCGCTGTTCGACCACCGGCCCTTTGCGATGGGCAGCATCGTGGCCTTCATCTATGGCACGGCCCTGTTCGGCTCGACCTATCTGCTGCCGGTGTACATGCAGCTCGGCCTGAACCTTTCGCCCTCGCACGTGGGCACCATCCTGCTGCCAGCGGGGATCGTGCTGGCGGTGACGATCCCGCTGGTGGGCCGCCTGGCGGACCGCAAGCAGACCTGGGTGCTGGTGAGCATCGGCCTGGCCCTGCTCGCGACCTCCTTCGGCCTGATGCCGCTGGTCGACGCCCAGCGGCCGCTGGTGCTGCTGGTGGCCTTCGGCATCCTCGGACGGATCGGCCTGGGCTTCATCCTGCCGTCGCTGAACCTGGGCTCGATGCGCGGGCTCGCGCCGCAGCTGCTGGCCCAGGGGTCGAGCACCATCAATTTCGTGCGCATTCTCGGCGGCGCGGCCGGCGTGAGCGCCTGCGCCATCGTGCTCGAATGGCGCCTGGCGGCCCACGGGCAGTCGCTGGCCGCCGGGCCGGTGAACCCCGACCGGATCGCAGCCTTCAACGAGTCCTTCCTGCTGCTGGCCGCGCTGTGCGCGCTGGCAGTCGCTGCGGCCTGGCAGCTGCGGCAGCCGCCGGCAGCGGCCGCGCCCGTGCCGCCTGCGGACTGAGACACTTCTGCCCACCGCCATCCCGGACGATCGATCCCATGTGCCAGCTGCTCGGAATGAACTGCAATGTGCCCACCGACGTGATGTTCAGCTTCACGGGCTTTGCCGAGCGCGGCGGCCGCACCGACCACCATGCCGACGGCTGGGGCATCGCCTTCTTCGAGGGGCGCGGCCTGCGCCATTTCGTGGATCATCAGCCCGCCTGCGACTCGCCGGTGGCCGAGCTGATCCGCCGCTACCCGATCAAGAGCCGCAACGTCATCGCCCATATCCGCAAGGCCACGCAGGGCGAGATCTCGCTGCAGAACTGCCACCCCTTCGTGCGCGAGCTGTGGGGACGCTACTGGGTGTTCGCGCACAACGGCGACCTCAAGGACTTCCACCCGCGCCTGCATGCGGCCTATCGGCCCGTGGGCAGCACCGACAGCGAGCGCGCCTTCTGCTGGATCATGCAGGAGCTGGCCAAGTCGCATGCCGACGTGCCCACCGTCGAGGAGCTGACGCTCACCCTGCGCGAGCTGGCGCCGCGCATCGCGCGGCACGGCACCTTCAACTTCATGCTGTCCAACGGCCAGGCGCTGTGGGCACATGCCTCCACGAACCTGCACTACGTGCTGCGCCGCCACCCGTTCACCCAGGCCGCGCTGGGCGACGAGGACCTGACGATCGACTTCGCGCAGCACACCAGCCCGAGCGACCGCGTGGCGGTGGTCGTGACCGCGCCGCTCACCACCAATGAGGCGTGGACGGCGTTCACGCCGGGCGAACTGCGGGTGTTCGTGGATGGCGCGCTGGCCTGAAGTGCTGGCCTCGGAGGTGCGGGCTGAGGTGTCGGCCTGAACTGCAAGGCCGCAGCACAGGAGCGCAGCGCGCGGCCAGTCTCCCGGCCGGGCGTGTGCGCCGAATCCCGGCTCAGGGACGGCAGCCGAGCTGGCCCTTCTTGACGTTCTCGAAGTAGGTGAGATCGCCCGGGCAGCTGAGCTTGTCGCCCGCGACCGGCGTGCCGGCCTTGGCCGTGCAGGTGAAGGCGCCGGTCTTTCTGTTGACGGACTTGGCGTTGAGCGTCCAGCCCGAAGGACAGCGGGCAGCGGCCTGCGGGGCCGAAGCCGCCTTGGCCGGCGCGGGGGGCGCAGCGGCCGGAGCGGGCGCTGGCGCTGCAGGAGGAGGCGGCGGCGCGGCGGCCGCGACCTTGACCACCGCCGACTGCTTCTTGCCGATGCAGCCCAGGTGGCTCGTCACCTTCTTGGGCTCGACCACCACCGTGTAGTCGCCGGGCTGGGCGTAGGTGTGGCTGGCCTTGAGCGGAATGTGCGACGCTTCGGTGATCTTGTGGTCGTCGCCCTTGCCGTCGCCCCAGTTGATGCGCAGGCCGCAATTGATCGCATCGCCGTGGGTCAGGCTGGCGGTCGCGTGGACCGCTTCGCCCACCTTGACGGCCGGGCGGTCCAGTTGCACGCCGGTGAGCGTCTGCGCATGGAGCGCGGACGCGAACAGCAGGGTCGCGGCCAGGGCCGCAGGATGAAGGCGCATGGAATCCCTCCGGGGAATCGTTGTGGTGGGTGCCGTCGCCCCGGCTCACCCGGGGCGCGTGCCGTCAATTTACCACTGCGGCTTCGAGTGCGTCCACAAACATGGCGGCGACGTCGAAGCCCGCCTGCTGCATGATTTCCTGGAAGCAGGTCGGGCTGGTGACGTTGATCTCGGTCATGCAGCCGCCGATCACGTCCAGGCCCACGAGCAGCAGGCCGCGCGCTGCCAGCACCGGGCCCAGCGCTTCGGCGATCTCGGTCTCGCGCGCCGTGAGCGGCATGGCCACGCCCTTGCCGCCGGCCGCCAGATTGCCGCGCACCTCGCTGCCCTGCGGAATGCGCGCGAGGCTGAAGGGCACGGGCTTGCCGCCGATCACCAGCACCCGCTTGTCGCCCGCGACGATCTCGGGCAGGAACTTCTGCACCATCACCGTCCGCGTGCCGTGCTGGTTGAGCGTTTCGGTGATGCTGCCCAGGTTGAGCCCGTCCGGCCCGACGCGGAAGATGCCCATGCCGCCCATGCCGTCCAGCGGTTTGAGGATGATGTCGCCGTGCTCGGCGTGAAAGCGCTTGATGTCGTCCGCATCGCGCGTCACCAGCGTCGGGCCGATGAACTGCGGAAACTCCAGGATGGCCAGCTTCTCCGGGTGGTCGCGCAGCGCGCGCGGCTTGTTGAACACGCGCGCGCCTTCGCGCTCGGCCTGCTCCAGCAGGTGCGTGGCGTAGAAGTACTCGGAGTCGAACGGCGGGTCCTTGCGCATGATGACCGCGCCGAAGCCCGAAAGCGGCACGGTGTGGGCGGCGGTGACGGTGTACCACGCGTCCTCGTCGCCCGTGAGGTGCAGGTCGCGCACATGGCCCATGACCTGCCCGCCGCGCACCCAGACGAGCTGCGCCGGCTCGCAGACCGAGACGGTGTGCCCGCGCCGCTGGGCCTCGCGCATCATGGCGAAGGTGGAGTCCTTGTAGATCTTGAAGCTATCGAGCGGATCGGCGACGAAGAGAATGTTCATGGCGGGCAGTCAGGAGCGCCGGGGCGCGGGAGGGTCCGGCCTCGCGTCACGCGGCGGACCGGCGACCGTATTGTTGTACGAACAGCGCGATCGTGCCGGCGACCACGCCCCAAAACGCCGAGCCGATCCCGGCTATTGCCACGCCGCTGAGCGTGACCAGGAAGGTGATGAGGGCGGCCTCGCGGTGCGGCTCGTCCCGCAGCGCCGCCGCGAGGGCCGAGCCGATGGTGCCCAGCAGTGCAAGGCCGGCGATCGCCACCACCAGCTCGGTGGGGAACGCGGTCAGCACGCCGGTGACCGCCGCGCCGAAGATGCCGATGAGCACGTAGAGCGCGCCGCACGACACGGCTGCGGTGTAGCGCTTGTCGGGATCGGGATGAGCCTCGCGCCCCATGCAGATGGCCGCGGTGATGGCCGACAGGTTGAGCGCGAAGGCGCCGAACGGCGCCAGCAAGAGCGTCACCACGCCGGTCAGGGTGATGATCCGCGAGATCGGCAGCTGATAGCCAGCCGCCTGGATGGCCGCCACCCCTGGCAGGTTCTGGGAGGCCATGGTCACCACGAAGAGCGGCACTGCCAGGCTCACGATGGCCGGCAGCGTGAAGTGGGGGGCCGTGAACACCGGCCGCGCGACATCCAGCGTCATCGCGGTCCAGGCCAACTGGCCGCGCAGCGCGACGTAGACGATGGCCACCGCCAGCGTGAGCACCACCGCATAGCGCGGCAGCAGGCGACGCCCGATCAGGTAGGCGGCCAGCATCAGCAGCACGAGGCCGAGCGCCGTGCCGGCCGCCGCAAAGGCCTGCAGCCCGAAGCGCGCCAGCACGCCGGCCAGCAGCGCCGAGGCAATGGCCATCGAGATGCGGTTCATCGCGCGCTCGAACCACCCCGTCACGCCGCACAGCGCAATCGCCGCCGCGCACACCATGAAGGCGCCCACGGCCTCCGCCATCGAGAACCCGCCGGCCAGCCCGGCCGTGGCCAGCACCGCCGCCCCCGGCGTCGACCAGGCCACCATCACCGGCTTGCGCAGGATCAGCGACGGCACCAGCGAGCACAGCCCCATCCCGAGCCCCAGCGCCCACATCCAGGAGCTGATCTGCTCAGGCGTCGCCTTGAACGCCAGCGCCGCCTGAAACACGATCGCCACCGAACTGGTAAACCCCACCAGCACCGCCACGAACCCCGCAGTGAACGCCCCCAGGCTCAGATCCCGAAAAAATCGCATGCCCGCATTCTCCCCGCAAGCGCGAGCGGGCGCAGGAATGTCTCCGCCACCCTCCCCCGGTCCAACGATCACGATGTCCCAGCAGCCGCAGAAAGCACAGAAATGGAGGCAGTCAGCGGGCAAGCGAAGCGAAGCCCCTTCGTGGGCACAGGCCGCGCCGGGCCGCCCCAAGCGGCCGTGCGGGAGGCGGCGCATTGCGCCGCATCGGGGGGCGTCCTACCTCCCGCATCGGGGGGCGTCAAATCTCTATCTTGGACCCCAGCTCCACCACCGACCCGCTCGGGAGGTTCAGGAAGTCCGCCGCGCCGCTGGCGTTGTGGTGCATCTGGGCAAAGAGCTTCTCGCGCCACGGCGCCATGCCGCTGCCGATGGTGGGCACCACCGTGTCGCGCGAGAGGAAGTAGCTCGTGGTCATCGCCTCGATCTCGCAGCCGCGGGCGCGGATGTGCTCGAGCGCGCGCGGCACGTCGGGGTCGTTCTTGAAGCCGTAGTGGATCACCACCTGCCAGCAGTCGTGGCCCAGGCTTTCGATCTCGGTGCGGCGGTCCAGGCCGATCCAGGGCACCTCGTGATGGCGCACGGTGACGAACAGGTTGTGCTCGTGCAGCACCTTGTTGTGCTTGAGGTTGTGCAGCAGCGCATTGGGCACGGTGCCGATCTCGGTGGTCAGGAACACGGCGGTGCCGGGCACGCGCGTGGGCGGGCTGACGAACACCGCTTCCAGAAAGCTCGGCAGGTCGATCGCGTCGCTCTTGAGCTTGTCGGACAGCAGCTGGCGCCCGCGCTTCCAGGTGGTCATGAGCATGAAGACCGCGCCGCCAATGGCCAGCGGGAACCAGCCCCCGGCCACGAGCTTGAGCAGGTTGGAAGCCCAGAACGCGAAGTCGACGAGGAAGAACCAGCCGGTGGCCAGCACGCACAGCCACAGCGGGTACTTCCAGCCGTAACGGATCACGAAGAAGGTCAGAATGGTCGTGATCATCATGTCGGTGGTCACCGCCACACCGTAGGCGGCCGCCAGGTTACTCGACGACTTGAACATCACGACCGCCAGCACGATGGCGACGAACAGGCCCCAATTGACGAAGGGCATGTAGATCTGGCCCGTGTCGCGCACGCTGGTGTGGCGCATCTGCAGGCGCGGCAGGTAGCCCAGCTGGATCACCTGCTTGGTCACGCTGAAGGCGCCCGAGATCAGCGCCTGCGAAGCGATCACCGTGGCCATGGTCGCGAGCACCACCAGCGGCACCAGCGCCCAGTCGGGCGCCATGAGGTAGAACGGGTTCTTCACCGCGTCGGGGTTGCGCAGCAGCAGCGCGCCCTGGCCGAAGTAGTTGATCGTGAGGGCCGGCATGACCACCGCGAACCAGGCCAGGCGGATCGGCTTCTTGCCAAAGTGCCCGAGGTCGGCGTACAGCGCCTCGGCCCCCGTCACGCACAGCACCACCGCGCCCAGGATGATGAAGGTCGTACCCGGGTTGTGGAACATGAATCCGAGCGCGTGGTGCGGACTCAGCGCCCACAGGATGCCGGGGTTGGTGGCAATCTGCGACACGCCCAGCACGGCCAGGGTGATGAACCACACCAGGGTGATCGGGCCGAAGAACTTGCCAATGCCGGCCGTGCCGCGCTTTTGCACGAAGAACAGCGCGAACAGCACGACCAGCGTGATCGGAATGACATAGGGCGTGAGGCCGTGCGAGACGACCTCCAGGCCTTCGACGGCCGACAGCACCGAGATGGCCGGCGTGATGACGCCGTCGCCATAGAACAGGCAGGTGCCGAAGATGCCCACGAGCAGCAGCACGCGCCGCAGCTCGGGCTTGTCCTTGACCGACTGCGAGGCCAGCGCCAGCATGGCCACCAGCCCGCCCTCGCCCGCATTGTCGGCGCGCAGCACGAGCGCGACGTACTTGACCGACACGATGGTGGTCAGCGTCCAGAAAAAGATGGAGAGGATGCCGTAGACGTTGGCGGGAGTGAAAGGAACGTGGCCGGAGCCGAACACTTCCTTGACGGCATAAAGAACACTGGTGCCGATGTCGCCATAGACGACACCGATGGCGCCGACGGTCAGGGCCGCGAGCGATGATCTGGTTTGCTGCACTGAAGACCCCCGTCTTGGTGGCCTGGATGAGGGCCGGCGGGGTTCCGTTACCTTGGGGTCGCTATTTTGCGCCCGGCCCGGCCGGTTTCAAGCGACTGCCCTGCCTAAACAAAAGTCCTGTTGCAGCGCAGCAACTGGGGATTTGCTCAGTCGTAGGTTTCGGCTTCGGGGTCGGTCGCTTCGAGCTCGTAGCTGGCCGACAGCATGGCCAGCCGGCCGATCACGCCATACATGTAGAAGCGGTTCGGCGCACTCGCACCGGGCTTGATGCCGGGCTGGGGTAAGTGCGTACTCTCCGCGAAAGCCAGCGGCACGAAGCTGGCGCCCGGAGCGTTGAGGTTCTCGTCGATCCCGCGCTCGGCGTGGATGCGGTAGAAGCCGCCCACCACGTAGCGGTCCATCATGTAGACCACGGGCTCGGCCACCGCGTCGTTCATGCGCTCGTTGGTCAGCACGCCTTCCTGGATGATGACGTCGTGGACCTGCTGGCCGTCCTTGATGACCGACATCTTGTTGCGGGTCTTGCGGTTGAGCTGCTCGAGGTCCTTGACGTCACGCACGGTCATGATGCCCATGCCATAGGTGCCGTTGTTGGCCTTGACGACGACGAAGGGCTTCTCGTTGATGCCGTATTCCTTGTACTTCTTGCGGATCTTCGTGAGCAGCGCGTCGACGTTGCTCGTGAGGCACTCCATGCCGGTGCCCTCGGCGAAATTGACCTCGCCGCACTGGTTGAACATCGGGTTGATGAGCCAGGGGTCGATGCCCAGCAGCTTGCCGAAGCGCTTGGCCACTTCCTCGTAGCTCTTGAAGTGATTGCTCTTGCGCCGCACCGACCAGCCCGCATGCAGCGGCGGCAGCAGGTACTGCTCGTGGATGTCCTCCAGGATGCCGGGCGTGCCCGCCGACAGGTCGTTGTTGAGCAGGATGGTGCAGGGGTCGAAGTTCTTCAGGCCGAGGCGGCGCTTGCCGCGCACCACGGGCTCGAGCGTGATCGACTCGCCATTGGGCAGGTCCACCGTCGTCGGCTCCTTGATGTCGGGGCTGATCGAGCCGATCCGCACGTTCAGCCCGGCCATCGTGAAGATGCGCTTGAGCTGGACCAGGTTGGACAGGTAGAAGGTGTTGCGGGTGTGGTTCTCGGGGATCACCAGCAGGTTCTTGGCCTCGGGGCAGATCTTCTCGATCGCGGCCATGGCCGATTGCACCGCCAGCGGCAGCATCTGCTGGGTCAGGTTGTTCCAGCCGCCGGGGTACAGGTTGGTGTCCACCGGCGCCAGCTTGAAGCCGGCATTGCGGATGTCCACCGAACAGTAGAACGGCGGCGTGTGCTCCATCCATTCGAGCCGGAACCAGCGCTCGATGGCCGGCATGGAGTCCAGCACGCGCTGTTCGAGTTCATTGATCGGGCCGGTGAGCGCCGTGATGAGATGCGGAACCATGCAGCCCTCTGACTTCCAGGATGAATATCTGACGTGAATTGTAGGGATTTAGGGGGCGATTTCCGGATTGCAAGGCTGGCGGACAAACTTTCATTCCACTGAGACGGCTCAGTCCGCAGCCCGGCGGTTTCGGGTGTCTCCCATGGGACGTTTTTGAAGATGGCGACTCAACTGCTTGATGAAATCCATCCCGGCGAGGTATTGCTCGAAGAGTTCATGAAGCCCATGGGCATCACCGCACGCCAGCTGTCCAGCGACATCGACGTACCGCCAAGCCGTATCAGCGACATCGTGAACGGCGCTCGGCCGGTGACGGCGGACACCGCGCTGCGGCTCGGCCTGTTCTTCGGGATGGATCCGAGGTTCTGGCTGAACCTTCAGTCCGAATACGACATGCGCGTTGCGCGTCGCACCAGCCTCGACAAGATCACGCCCCGCATCCGGGTGTTCCAGCCGGCCCGGGCCTGACATCGTCCGCCTGAACCGGGCAGGCGCGCGCAGGTTCGATCAGGCGGGGGCCGGGCCTGCCATCACTTCTCGTCTCCCGCCGCTGCCGCCCATTCGAAAGGCCGCAGCTCCTCGCACAGCTGACGGCCCAGCTCCCTGCGCCGCGCAGGCGGCATGCGGCTGTTGATGGCGGCCACGCTGAGACCCGCATGGCTGTTGCTCGACAGCCGGAAGGCGCAGCCGACGCCGCTGGTCTCCTCGGTGCGCAGGTCGGTCATCTCGGAAAAGCCGGCCTGCCGCGTCTGGCGCACCAGCGTGCGCAGGCGGGCCAGCGTGAGCCCGAGCCGCGTGTAGGCCGCCGCCTGGCGCGCGTGGAGCGCGGCGACCTCGTCGTCGTCCATGCGCGCGAGGATGCCGACGCCTACCGAGCTGAGGCCCAGCAGGCGGCGCGTGCCCGGCTCGATCACGAAGGCCTTGATCGGGTAGCTGCCCTCCTCGCGGTGCAGGCACAGCGCATGGTCGCCGCTGCGCACCATCAGGAACACGGTGTCGCCGGTCTGGCGCGCGATCTTCTGCATCACCGGCCGGAACCGCTCGACCACCGGCGCCATGCCCGCCGAGACGAGGCCCAGCTGCATGGCCTCGATGCCCAGGCGGTAAAGCTTGGTCGGCACCGCGCGCTCGACAAAACCTTCGTCGACGAGGCAAGCCAGAAGACGGTGCGTGGTGGACCGGTCCAGCCCCGATTGCGCGATGAGATCGGTCAGCCGCACGCCCTGCGGATGGTGCATGCCGACGTGGCGCAGCAGGGCGAGTGCCTTGGCCGCGCTCTGGGCACCGATGACCGCCGGCTCTTTTCTCATATGTTGGGATAAAGATCAGAAAAAAATTGATCGGCAAGATTTCAGCCACTGTAATCGACTTCACCGATCCGCCGCGCACCTTGAAGCCGGGCGCCGACACGCCGGACGGAACGACCAGGAGACACCATGCCCTACACGCCCCACCGCCGACAGTTCCTCCAGCACGCGCTCGCCGCGGCCACGCCCTGGGGCGCGGCCGTACTGGCGCCTGCGGCCCGCGCGCAGGCTGCGGACTTTCCGAGTCGCGGCCTGCGCATCGTCGTGCCCTTCGCGCCGGGCGGTGGCGGCGACGTGCTGGGCCGGCTCGTGGCGCAAAAGCTCGCGGAGTCGCTCAGGCAGCCGGTCATCGTGGAGAACAAGCCCGGCGCCAGCAGCGTGATCGCGTCCGACTACGTCGCCAAGTCGGCGCCCGACGGCTACACGCTGCTGCTCAACGTGCCGCTGCTGGTGCAGACCGCGAGCCTCTACAGCAAGATGCCGTTCAATCCGCTGACCGACCTCACGCCGGTGACCGACCTGGTGACTTCACCGCTGTGGTTCGCCACGAGCACCGCGCGGCCCAACGTGACCACGCTCAAGGACTACATCGAGCAGGCGCGTGCGCGGCCCAGCGAGTTCAACTACGCCTCCATCGGCGCGGGCTCGTCGGGCCACCTGCTGGGGCATGCGCTGTCCGACGCCAACGGCCTGAAGATGACGCATGTGCCGTACAAGGGCAGCGCGCCGGCGATGATGGCGCTGCTGGCCGGCGAGATCACCGCCGTGTTCCTCGACTACGTGACGCTCAAGCCGCAGCTGGAGGCCGGCAAGGTGCGGCTGCTGGCCGTGACCGGCACGCAGCGCTCGGCCCTGACGCCGCAGGTGCCCACGCTGGCCGAGCTGGGCTACCCGGGCTTCGAGGCCGCCGTCTGGGGCGGGCTGTTCGTGCCCGCGAAGACGCCCCCCGACATCGTGCGCCGGCTCGAAACCGAGGTGCAGAAGATCGTGCGCCAGCCCGACTACCTTGCGCGAATCCGCGAGCTGGGCTACGAGCCCGGCGGCACGCCGCAGTCGCAGTTCGCCGCCACCGTGCGCGCCGACCACGCGCGCTGGGGCGCCATGATCCGCAAGGCCGGCGTGACGCTCGACTGAGCCCCTGCACACGAACTTCCCTGCACACGACCGCCGCACCGAACCGATCGACAAGAAAGCACACACCATGACCGCCGACCTGGCCCCGGGCCTCTGGACGAACCTGCTTGCCACCGCCGCCCTCTCGCTGGGCGTGCAGCTCGTACTGTGGGTCATCAGCATGAAGACCCGCGACGCCACGCTCGCCGACTGGTGGTGGGGCACGGGCTATGGCGTGATCGCCGTGTTCACCTGGTTCAACACCTGGGGCGTGGGCGTGGAGTCGCGCAAGCTGCTCATCACCGCCTGCGCCGTGATCTGGGGCCTGCGCCTGTCGATCCACCTGTTCGCGCGCAGCCGCGCCGACGGCTGGCGCGAGCTCGACCGCTACGAGAAGTACCGCCAGGACGCCGCCCGCGAAGGCCGCAACGTCAACCTCTACATCTACCGCCGGGTCTTCGGCATCCAGGGCGTGATGATGTGGATCACCTCGCTGCCGCTGCAGGTCACGCAGTTCTACCTGCAGCCCCCCTCGATCGGCCTGATCGCGTGGATCGGCGCGGCCGTGTGGCTCACCGGGTTCTCGATCGAGGCTTACTGCGACTGGCAGCTCGCCCGCTTCAAGGCCGACCCTGCCAACAAGGGCCGGGTGCTGGACGCGGGCCTGTGGCGCTACTCGCGTCACCCCAACTACTTCGGCGAGGCGCTGCTGTGGTGGGGCATCTTCCTGATCGCCTGCGACCACTGGGTCGGCATCTTCACCATCGTCTCGCCGATCCGCATGCATCACCGCATGGCCTACCGGCAGGGCATCGTCTGGCTGGAAGAGAAGATGGGCAACCTGCGGCCCGAATACCGCGACTACGTGGCACGGACCAACCGGTTCTACCCGTGGTTTCCGAAGAAGGCGCCGCAACAGGCGCCCCTGCGGCAGCAGGGCGGATGAAGCCCGACGGGCAAGCGCCGCCGGCCTGCCTCAGGTGCGGACTTCGCCTTCGCCCAGCACGACGTACTTGAGCGAGGTCAGGCCCTCGATGCCCACCGGCCCGCGGGCGTGGAACTTGTCGGTGCTGATGCCGATTTCGGCACCGAGGCCGTACTCGAAGCCATCGGCAAAGCGCGTGCTCGCATTGACCATCACGCTGGCGGAGTCGACCTCGCGCAGGAAGCGCTGCGCATGCACGTGGTCGCGCGTGAGGATCGCGTCGGTGTGGTGGCTGCCGTAGTGGTTGATGTGGGCGATGGCTTCGTCGAGCCCGGCCACGACCTTGATGCTGATGATGGGCGCGAGGTATTCCTCGAACCAGTCCTGCTCGGTGGCCGGCGCCAGGCGCGCGTCCTTCACGCCGGCCAGCAGGGCACCGGCCTCGGCGTCGCAGCGCATCTCCACGCCCTTGGCGGCATAGACCGCGCCGATCTGCGGCAGGAACTGCGCAGCCACGCCGCGCGCCACCAGCAGGCCTTCGCTGGCGTTGCAGGGGCTGTACTTCTGTGTCTTGGCGTTGTCGGCGACCTTCACGGCCATCGCGATGTCGCAGGGATCGTCGACGTAGACGTGGCAGTTGCCGTCCAGGTGCTTGATGACCGGCACCTTCGCGTCGCGGCTGATGCGCTCGATCAGCCCCTTGCCGCCGCGCGGAATGACGACGTCGACGTACTGCGGCATCGTGATGAGCTGGCCCACGGCCTCGCGGTCGGTGGTCTGCACCAGCTGCACCGCTTCGGCGGGCAGGCCGGCTTCGGCCAGCGCCTGCTGCACCAGCCGCGCCAGCGCCTTGTTGGACTCGATCGCCTCGGAGCCGCCGCGCAGGATGCAGGCATTGCCGCTCTTGATCGACAGGCTCGCGGCCTCGATGGTGACGTTCGGGCGGCTCTCGAAGATCATGCCGAACACGCCGATCGGCACCCGCATCTGGCCCACGCGGATGCCGCTGGGCTGCTGGCGCAGGCCGATGATCTCGCCGATGACGTCGGCCATGGCGGCGAGCTGCTCGCAGCCCTCGGCCACCGTCTCCAGAACCTTCGGGGTCAGGCGCAGGCGGTCAACCATGGGCGCCGACAGGCCGGCCGCGGTGGCGCGCTCCAGGTCGCGGGCGTTGTCGGCCTGCAGCGCCTGGGTGTTGGCGCGCAGCAGGGCGGCGAGCGCGCGCAGCGCCTTGTTGCGGGTGGCCGCGCTCGCTCGCGCCATCGCGGCGGAGGCGTTGCGGGCTTGCAGACCGAGGGTCTGCATGTATTCGGCGACGTTCAGGGCATTCATGGCAGGAAGGGCTCTATTTTGCCCGGATCGGCGCTCAAGCGCCGTGAAGGCCTTTTTTGCGGTGGCGCGACGGGCCGGCCTCCGCCGTCCGCGCCTGCGCGGCCTTCAGCGCCGCGCCGCCGTGCCCGGGATCGCGCAGGCCTGGCACAGCTGCAGCGCCAGGCGATGCAGGGCCTGCCATCCGCTGGCGGGCCAGTCGGGCTGCTTGAGCCCCTTGACGATGCCGTCGACCTGGTGCGCCGCATGCAGCAGGTTGGCCAGCGTGCCCTCGGTCAGGCGCGGCAGCACGCGCTCGAACTGCCGCTCCTTGACGCCCCAGACCCGCTGCTCGCGCAGCGCCATGGGCAGCGGCCGGCCCTCGGCCATGGCGTCCTTCACCCGCTTGAGGGCCCGGATGTCCTCGCTCAGCGTGTAATGCACCAGCACCTCGGCCTCGCCCTCGGCCTGCAGGCCGTCGAGCACCCGCTGCACCCGCGCCACCTGGCCGCCAAGCACCGCCTCCGACAGCTTCTTGACGTCATAGCGCGCCACGTTGAGCACGGCGTTCTCGACCTGCTCGAACGACAGCTCGCCGGCGGGATGCAGCAGGCCGAGCTTCTGGATCTCCTGGTGCGCGGCGAGCAGGTTGCCCTCCACCCGGTCGGCAAAGAACTGCAGCGTGCGCTGCCCCTCCTCGCCCGCCTTGACGCGCTGGCCCTGGGCCTGCAGCCGCTGCGCCAGCCAGGCCGGCAGCGCGGAGCGCTCCACCGGCAGCAGCTCGATGGCCACGCCGCCGCCTTCGAGCGCACCGAACCAGGCGCCCTTGCGCGTCATGCCGTCGAGCCGGGGCAGGATGAAGATCAGCAGCGTCGAGTCGTTGCCCTGCGCGGATTCGACCAGCTGCTGGATCGCTGCGCTGCCGTCCTTGCCCGGCTTGCCCGACGGAATGCGGATCTCGACGATCTGCCGGTCGGCGAACAGGCTGAGCGAGCCACTGGCAGCCAGCACCTCGCTCCAGTCGAAGTGCGCGCCGGCCACGGTGTGCGAGGTACGTTCGGTGTAGCCCTGTGCGCGCGCCGCCGCGCGGATGGCGTCGGCCGCCTCCTGCACCAGAAGCGGCTCGTCGCCATGCAGCGTGTACAGCGGGCGCAGACCCTTTTGCAGGTGATTCGGGAGCTGGGCGGCGGCAAGCTGCATGGTGTGCGCAGTTTACGCCGCGCCCGCGCCGTCAGAGCGACTTGACCGCGGCCAGCCGCCGCATGAGCTGCTGCACGATGTCGCCCTGCATGTCGCGGTACAGCAGCGCTTCTTCCGCCTCCTTGGCGAGCACCGCGGACTCGTTGAAGCTGATGTCGCGCTGCTGCAGGATCTCGGTGGCCGGGATCAGCTCCTTGCCGCCCGGTGTGCGCAGCTTGAAGGTGAAGCGGCTGCGCAGCTGGAACTCGCGCACCTGGCCGCTGGAGGTCAGCCCCACGACGACCTTCTCGCGGCGCTCGTCCAGCACGTCGAGGATCACCTCGGCGGCATTGATCTGCGCGCCGTCCAGCACGGCGACCGCGCCGCCGCTGGCGATGCTGCGCTTGAGCTCGTTGCCCACGGGCGACGACTCGCCGCTGCCCACCAGAATGGAGCGGAACGCGAAGCTGGGCGCCTGGCGAAGCTGGAACCCGCAGGCGGAGAGCGCCGCCAGCGGCGCGAGGGCGATGAGGAAGCGGCGTTGCATGTCGTTCAGATCACCACGTTGACGAGGCGCCCGGGCACCACGATGACTTTCTTGATGCCCGCGCCCTTGGCAAAGCTGGTGAAGGCTTCGCTGGCGATGGCGGCGGCCTCGATCTCATCCTTGCCGGCGCCCGCAGGCACGCGGATCGAGCCGCGCAGCTTGCCATTGACCTGCAGCACGAGTTCGATTTCGTCCTGGCGCAGCGCCTCCTCGTCCACCTGCGGCCAGGGCGCATCGAGCAGGTCGCCCAGGCCGCGCGCATAGCCAAGCTCGGACCACAGCACGCAGCCGATGTGCGGGCACACCGGATACAGCGTGCGCAGCAGGATGCCCAGGCATTCGGCGATGGCCCACAGGTCCGCCGGATGCGCCGGGTCGGCCTTGGCGTCTTCAAGCGTGTTGAGCATCTTCATCACGGCGGAGACCACCGTGTTGTACTGCATGCGCTCGTAGTCGTAGTGCGCCTGGCGCAGCACCGCATGCACCTCGCGGCGCATGTCCTTGGCTGCAGCCGAGAAGTCGCCGGCCGGCGCACGCGATGGCGACGGGCCGGCGGCATGCATCGCGCCGATGGCGGCCGCATGCCTGTGCGCGAAGTTCCACACGCGGCGCAGGAAGCGGTAGCTGCCTTCGACGGCGGCGTCGTTCCATTCGAGCGTGGCTTCGGGCGGCGCGGTGAACATGGTGTACAGGCGCGCCGTGTCGGCGCCGTAGCGCTCGATCAGGTCCTGCGGGTCCACGCCGTTGTTCTTGCTCTTGCTCATCGTGCCCACGCCCTCGTAGGTCACGGCCGAGCCGTCGGACTTCAGGCGTGCGCCGATGATCTTGCCGCCCTCGTCGTGGAGGTTTTCCACGTCGGACGGCCAGAAGTACTCGATGCCGCCCTTGTCGGACTTGCGCGAGTAGATGTGGTTGAGCACCATGCCCTGCGTGAGCAGCCTGGTGAAGGGCTCGTCGACCTTCACCAGCCCCATGTCGCGCATCACCTTGGTCCAGAAGCGGGCGTAGAGCAGGTGCAGGATCGCGTGCTCGATGCCGCCGATGTACTGGTCCATCGGCATCCAGTACTGCGCGCCGGCGGCCACCATGGCCAGGTCGTCGGTCGGGTCGCAGTAGCGCATGAAGTACCACGAGCTGTCCACGAAGGTGTCCATCGTGTCGGTCTCGCGGCGCGAGGGCTTGCCGCACTTCGGGCAGACGCAGGCGAGAAAGTCCTCGCGCTTGTTGAGCGGGTTGCCCGAGCCGTCGGGCACGCAGTCCTGCGGCAGCACCACCGGCAGGTCGCGCTCGGGCACCGGCACCGCGCCATGCTCCGGGCAGTGGATGATCGGGATCGGCGTGCCCCAGTAGCGCTGGCGGCTGATGCCCCAGTCGCGCAGGCGCCAGGTGACCTTCTTGCCGCCCAGGCCCTTTTGCTCCAGCGCGTGCGCCACCGCGCTGACCGCCTCCTGGTAGGCAAAGCCGCTGAAGGTGTCGGAGTTGATCGTCACGCCGCGGGTCTTGTCGCCGTACCACTCGTGCCAGTGCTCGTAGTCGTAGTGCTCGCCGTCCACGTGCACCACCTGCATGATCTCGATGCCGTACTTCTTGGCGAAGATGAAGTCGCGCTCGTCATGCGCCGGCACGCCCATGACGGCACCGTCGCCGTAGCTCATGAGCACGTAGTTGCCGACCCACACATCGACGTCCTTGCCGGTGAGCGGATGCCGAACCACCAGGCCCGTCGGCATGCCTTCCTTCTCGCGCAGGGCCAGCTCGGCCTCGGTCGTGCCGCCCTTCTTGCAGTCCTCGATGAAGGCCGCAAGCCTGGGGTTGCCGCGCGCCGCGTGCTGCGCGAGCGGATGCTCGGGCGCCACCGCGCAGAAGGTCACGCCCATGATGGTGTCGGCCCGCGTGGTGAACACGTACATGCGGCCGCCCTGGATCAGCTCGCCGTCCTCCCCGCGGATCTCGTGCGGGAAGGCAAAGCGCACGCCTTCGCTGCGGCCGATCCAGTTCTCCTGCATCAGCTTCACGCGCTCGGGCCAGCCCGGCAGGTGGCTCTGCACATGGTCGAGCAGTTCCTGCGCGTAGTCGGTGATCTTGAGGTAGTAGCCGGGAATCTCGCGCTTTTCGACCACCGCGCCCGTCCGCCAGCCCTTGCCGTCGATCACCTGCTCGTTGGCCAGCACCGTCTGGTCCACCGGGTCCCAGTTGACGACCTGGGTCTTGCGGTAGGCGATGCCCTTTTCGAGCATCTTGAGGAACAGCCACTGGTTCCATTTGTAATAGCTCGGGTCGCAGGTGGCGACTTCGCGCGACCAGTCGATGGCCAGCCCCATCGCCTGCATCTGCTTCTTCATGTAGGCGATGTTGTCGTAGGTCCACTTGGCAGGCGGCACGCCGTTCTTGAGCGCGGCGTTCTCGGCCGGCAGGCCGAAGGCGTCCCAGCCCATGGGCATGAGCACGTTGTAGCCGTTCATGCGCAGATGGCGCGTGAGCATGTCGTTGATGGTGTAGTTGCGCACGTGGCCCATGTGCAGCTTGCCGCTCGGGTAAGGCAGCATCGAGCAGGCGTAGAACTTCTTCTTGCTCGGGTCTTCCGTGACGCGGTAGGCGTCGCGGGCGTTCCATTGCGCGTGCGCGGCGCGCTCGACTTCGGCAGGTGTGTATTTGTCTTGCATCAGGGGGACTCAAACGGTCGCGACGCGGCCGGTTGGCCGCATGCCAGCGATTTTAGGCGTTGGCCGCCTATTTGCCCGCAGGCGCTGCGGCGGCGGCCGGCGGGCCGGGATCGGCGACGAAGCCGATGCGGTTGAGCCCGGCCTTCTGCGCCGCGCCCATGACCTCGACGACCCGGCCATAGGGCACCGACTGATCCGCACGCAGCTGGATCTCGGTGTCCGGATTGCGGGCCGCAGTCGCAGCCAGCTGCTCGGCCAGCTGCGCCTGCGTCACGGGCTTGTCGTTGAAGAAAGCCTGGCCCGTGCGGTCGACCGCGAGCGTCACGAAACGCGGCACGTCGGTCGGCTGCGCGGCGTCGGTCTTGGGAAGGTCCAGGCGGATCGAGCTGGTCAGAAGCGGCGCGGTGATGATGAAGATCACCACCAGCACGAGCATCACGTCGACCAGCGGCGTGACGTTGATCTCGCTCATGGGCTGGGCGCCCTGGGTTCGTTCGAGCCGGCCGAATGCCATGCCGCGCCTCTCGGTCAGCCGCCGTGGGCCAGCAGCTCGCGCAGATCGCGGGCGAAGCCTTCGAGGTCGGCCTCGATGCGGCTGGCGATCCGGCCGTAGACGTTGTAGGCGAGCACCGCCGGAATCGCCACCGCCAGGCCGGCGGCCGTCATGATCAGCGCCTCGCCCACCGGGCCCGACACCTTGTCGATGCTGATCTGGCCGGAACTGGCAATGCCCGTGAGTGCATGGAAGATGCCCCAGACCGTGCCCAGCAGGCCCACGAAGGGTGCGGTCGAGCCGACCGTCGCCAACAGCACCTGGCCGAACTGCAGCTTGTCCAGCACCTTGTGCAGGGCATCGCGCAGCACCCGGGTGAGCTGCTGGGCCCGGTCGCCGGCTGCGGCCAGCGTGCCTGCGGCCTGCGTGCGCGACGCGTCGATCAGCGGCAGCACCAAGCCCTCGCGGTCGAACGCGTCGACCCGCGAGCGGGCTTCGTCGAGCGACGGAGCCTGCCAGAAGGCGGCCGTGGCGCGCGCCACGTCGGTGCGGGCACGCCGCAGCAGCCAGGCCTTCCAGAGAATCACGACCCAGCTGGCGACCGACATGGCCAGCAGCAGCAGGGCCACGAAGCGGCTGACGCCGTCACCCTGCGTGAACAGGCCGAGGATGCTCATCGCAGGCCGAGCACGTCGAACATGTCGAACATGCCCGTGCGCCGGCCGGCGAGAAAACGCACCGCGCGCAGGCTGCCCTGGGCGTAGGTGGTGCGGCTGGCCGATTTGTGGGTGATCTCGATGCGCTCGCCGGTGCCGGCGAACAGCACGGTGTGGTCGCCCACGATGTCGCCGCCCCGGATCGCGGCGAAGCCGATGGTCGACGGGTCGCGCTCGCCCGTGACGCCCTCGCGGGCGTAGACGGCGCAGTCCTTGAGGTCGCGGCCGAGCGCGCCTGCGATCACCTCGCCCATCTTGAGCGCCGTGCCCGAAGGCGCGTCCACCTTGTGGCGGTGGTGTGCCTCGATGATCTCGATGTCGTAGCCGGTGGACAGCGCCTTGGCGGCCATCTCGAGCAGCTTGAGCGTCACGTTGACGCCCACGCTCATGTTGGGCGCCATGACGATCGCGATGTCGCGCGCGAAGGCGGCGATCTCGGCCTTCTGCGGCTCGGTGAAGCCGGTCGTGCCGATCACCGCATTGACGCCCAGCTCGCGGCACATGGCCAGATGCGCCAGCGTGCCTTCGGGCCGGGTGAAGTCGATCAGCACCTGCGCGCCCTGAAGGCCCGCGCGCAGGTCGGCGCTCACGGTGACGCCGCTGGTCTGGCCCAGGCCCGCGCAGGCGTCCTGGCCGACCAGGCGGCTGCCCGGCTGGTCCAGCGCGCCGGCCAGCTCGCAGTCGTCGGCTGCGCGCACGGCCTCGATCAGCATCTGGCCCATGCGGCCGGAACTGCCGGCGATGGCGATGCGATGGCGGGCACCGGCCGCCACGGGATTGGAGAGCTCGGCCATCAGCGTGCAGGGGTGAAGAATTCGCGCTCGATCAGCCAGCGGCCATCGCGCTTGATGAGGAACAGGGCCTTGGTGCCGACCTCGCTGCCAGCGTCCGAGTTGTAGACCTGGCGGAACACGATGCGCGCGCCATCGGGCGGCACCATCACGGCGCGCACGTCCTGCACGCCGAGCGTCATGCCCGAGCGCACCTCGATGCGCGGACGGCGCAGCGCCTCCCACTCGGCGCGGGTCGCGCTCGTGCCCTTGAACTCGGGCGTGTAGCGCGCGAAGTAGGCCTGCGGGTTGCGGGCCTGCCAGTCGTTCATCCAGCCGTTGAGGAAGGCGGCGAGGTCGGCCTCCATGTCGGCAAAGCCCGACGTCACGGCAGGTGCGGGCGCTGCAGCAGCGGCCACCGGCGCCGCAGCAGTCTGGCCGACGGTGGGTGCGGCGGCCGGCGAAGCTGCAGGCGCTGCCCCCACCACCACGGGCGCGACGGCGCCTGACGGTGCTGCAGTGGCTGCGGGCGCCTGAGGCAGTGCGGAAACGGGTGCCTGGACTGGCGCCGGGACCGTTGCAGCCACCGCTGCGACACCAGGTGCGGGAGAGCCGGCCGGGCGTGCTGCGGTCGCTCCCGGTGCCGAGGATGCCGCTGCAGCCTGGGCACCCTGCGACGCACCGGCAGAAGATCCGGCCGAAGATCCGGCAGAAGTGCCAGCCACCGTGACCGCCGGCGCGGCAGCCGCCAGCGGCGCAGCCGAAGGCGGCGCGGAAGGACGGGCCGCAGCGGCCGCCACGACGGCGCGCTGGGTCGACGCGTCCCAGGCCTGCGTCACCGTGCCCGGCGCCTCGAGCGGCGGGTAGGACGCCCGGGGTGCGGCGGCGGCCGCTGCGCTTTCGGCGCGCGGCGCGGGCGGATTCTTGGCGTTGAATTCCTTGAGCACCTCTTCCGGCACTTCGAGCAGCGGCACCTTGACCTGCTTGCGGCCGGAGTCGAGCTGCGCGACGAACTCGGCTTCGGTCGGCATCTCGTCGCCTTCCCACTTGTCGAGCTGGTCGCCCTGGAAGAACAGCGCCAGCTTGCGCTGCTGCGGCGGCACGCCCTGACGCTTGAGCGTGAACACGTAGTCCCAGCGGTTGCCGTGGAACACGCTTGCCATGAGCGGCGTGCCGAGCACTTCCTTGACCTGCGAACGCGTCATGCCGCGCTGCAGCGCCTCCACCTGTTCCTTCGACACGAAGTTGCCCTGCACGATCTCGACCTTGTAGGGCGTGACGATGCTGGCGATCCGGTTGCTGGCGCCGTCCAGGCTGCTGCACGCGGCGATCGCGGCACAGGCGATGGCTGTCAAGCCCAGGCGGGCGCTGCTTCGGTGAATGGCAGACATGGGGGAAGGTGTAGCGATATGATCGGGCCATTGTAGCGGCAGGGCCCAGGCCGCCAGCCCTGCCGGCACAGCGGAAAAAGGACCCTCATGGCCAACATCGACGAACTCAAAAGCACGGGGCTGAAGGCCACTTTGCCGCGCCTGAAGATCCTGGACGTCTTCCAGAAAGGCGAGCAGCGCCACATGACGGCCGAAGACGTCTTTCGCGTCCTGCTCGGCGAGCGCTCCGACATCGGCCTGGCCACCGTCTACCGCGTCCTCACCCAGTTCGAGCAGGCCGGCATCCTCAGCCGCAGCCACTTCGAAAGCGGCAAGGCCGTCTACGAACTCAACGAAGGCCAGCACCACGACCACCTCGTCTGCCTCGACTGCGGCAAGGTCGAGGAGTTCTACGACGCCGAAATCGAAAAGCGCCAGCACGCCGTCGCCAAGGTCAAGGGCTTCTCCATCGCCGACCACGCCCTCAGCCTCTACGCCCACTGCACCAAGGACAACTGCCCCACCCGCCCCACGAACTCGCGCGTGCAAACGCCGATGGAGTAAGGGCAAAAAAGGAGCCCCACGGTCTCAAGGCAAGCGCAGCGAAGCCCCTTCGTGAACACTGGCCGCGCCGGGCCGCCCCAAGCGGCCGTGTGCCCCCCAGTGGGGGGAGGCGGCGCAAAGCGCCGCTTCGGGGGGCGTCTAACCCTCCATCGCCTTGCGATGCCGCTCCACGAAGTCCTGGTAGGTGTCGATCCCGCGCAGCTGCAGGATGGTGTTGCGCACGGCCGCCTCCACCAGCACCGCGATGTTGCGGCCGGCGACCACCTGGATCACGACCTTGCGCACCGGAATGCCGAGCACGTCCTGCGTGAGCGGCTCGTAGGGCAGCCGCTCGTAGTCGCGCTCCAGCGTCTCGCGGCGCACCAGATGCACGATGAGCTTGAGCCGCATCTTGCGGCGCACCGCCGTCTCGCCGAAGATCGCGCGGATGTCCAGCAGGCCGATGCCGCGCACCTCCAGCAGGTTCTGCAGCAGCTCGGGGCAGCGGCCTTCGATGGTCGTCTGGTTGATGCGGTAGAGGTCGACCGCGTCGTCGGCCACCAGCCCGTTGCCGCGCGAGATGAGCTCGAGCCCCAGCTCGCTCTTGCCCAGGCCTGACTCGCCGGTGATCATCACGCCCAGGCCCAGGATGTCCATGAACACGCCGTGCATCGAGGTGCGGTCGGCGAAATGCTTGGACAGGTAGGCGCGCAGCACGTCGATCACGAAGGCCGACGACTCGCGGGTCGCGAACATCGGAATCTGCGCACGCTCGCAGATCGACAGCAGCGCATCGGGCGCCTGCTTGCCGTCGGCCAGGATCAGCACCGGCGGCTCCAGCGTCACGATGCGCGCGATGCGCCGCGCGCAATCCTCGGGCGTGGCATTGGTGAGGTAAGCCACCTCGCGCTCGCCCAGGATCTGTACGCGATAGGGGTGAATGTAGTTGAGGTAGCCCACCAGATCGGCGCCCGAGCGCGCGGCGCGAACGGCCACTTCGTCGAAGCGGCGCTCCGAAGCGCCCAGGCCGGCGACCCATTCCCACTTGAGCTGCGCGCGATGGTCCTCGAACAGGACGTCGGCGCTGACGACGGTCGGCTTCATGGCAGGTCCGCCGCCGCTGCGTTCAGGCGGGCTGCGCGGACTGCCAGGTGGCAATCATCTCGTGCAGCTGCGCGGCGTCGGTGCTGGCCTTGATCTTCTCGCGCAGCGCGGCGTCGCTGAGCAGCTCGGCGATTTCGGACAGGATTTCCAGGTGCTTCTGCGTGGCCGCTTCGGGCACCAGCAGGAAGATCAGCAGGGCCACCGGCTGCTCGTCGGGCGCATCGAAGCCGATGGGCGTCTGCAGCTGGAACACGGCGGCCATCGGCGCCTTCAGGCCCTTGATGCGGCCATGCGGAATGGCCACGCCATGCCCAAGCCCGGTCGAGCCGAGGCGCTCGCGCGCAAACAGACTGTCGGTGATCAGGGCGCGCGACAGGCCGTGAAGACTCTCGAACAGCAGACCGGCCTCTTCAAAAGCACGCTTCTTGCTGGTGGCGTCGACGCTCACGAGAACTTGAGCGGCGGGCAGGATGGACGCGAGTCGATTCATGGTCGGGAAGCAGATTATGCACCCCGCGCGGTGCGGTGCAACAAACTGCGGGACAGGGGTGGTGGAGAGACCACAACGCGCGGTCGCCGCTTCCGGGCGACAGCCAAAAGACCTCAAATGACCCTTGGACAAGCATGCCTAAATGCGGGGCCTGCCCTCTCGCGCCCGCCCGGACCCATGAAAAAAGCCGCCTGCGCGGATGGCGCTGGCGGCTTCCTGCGTGGCGGCGTGCCGGTTTACATCAGGCGCTTCGGCGCCTCGTGATGATGATTCTGCAGCCGGTCCTTGTGGCGGACCACCTGGCGGTCGAGCTTGTCGACCAGTTCATCCACGGCGGCATACAGGTCTTCATGCGCGCACTCGGCGAACATGTCGCTGCCCTTGACGTGGATGTTGCATTCGGCCCGCTGCCTTCGTTCCTTTTCCTTCTGCTTTTCAACCGTGAGGATCACCTTGACGTCCACGACCTGATCGAAGTGCCGCGTAATTCGATCGAGCTTGCTGGTCACGTAGTTCCTGAGGGCCGGAGTGACTTCGAGGTGGTGACCGCTGATCGTCAAGTTCATAAAGAGCCTCCTGTTGCTCGGGTTGAAAAGGGCCGCCCCGACAGGGAGCGGCGAGGGGAACGTTTTTGTCTTGCCGTGAAATCACTATGCGCCCCGGCTGCGGCAAATGCAATCCCTCGCCCTTCAACTTTTTGATTCAAATCGAAACCTGCGCCCGGAGCACGCGCAAGTGCTTGAAAACACTCAGCTTTTCTGAAGCTCCGCGCCCGCCGGGGCGATTGGCGGGGCACCGTGAAGGGTCAATCGGCCGGCCAGCCAGGCCGCCAGCAGGCTGCTGCAGGTGCCCACCACCGCGCAGAGCCAGTAGCCCTGGACCAGCCCCTGCGCATCCCGGCTGATGATGAGTCCGCCCACGATCGCGGCCAGCCCCATGCCCGCCGACTGGACCGACGCATTGAGCGTCATGAAGGTGCCGCGCAGCTGCGGATTGGCTGCCGACGTCACGATCGCCATGCCCGGGATCATGCGGCCGCTGCTGGTCGCGAAGAACAGCGTGGAGGCGATGATCACCACCCACAGCGGCACACCCGAGACGAGCGTGATCGCGAACATCGGCGCCAGCATGGCCACCGCCAGCATGCGGTAGGTCCGCACCTTGCCGCGCAGGTCGGTCATGCGGCCGAACAGCCGCGCGGTGAAGAGCGTGACCAGCCCGCCGCACAGGTAGACCCAGGGCACCTGGTCGGCCCGCATGCCGGCGTTGCTCAGCATGTAGATCGTGATGTAGGGGATCACCACGAAGCCCGAGAACATGGTGAGCGCCGAGAACAGGAACGCGAGGTAGTGGTTGCGGTCGGTCAGCACGCGGGCGATGCCGCGGAAGGCCGAGGGCCGGTCCGTCTGCTGCAGGTGAGCGGAAAGGGACGGCAGCGTCAGCGCGGCGAACACCGCGAACAGCGCGCACAGCAGGGCGATCGCAAAGAAGGTCGCATGCCAGCCCAGGTGCTCGGCCAGCAGCAGGCCCAGCGGCACGCCCGCCACGGTGGAGACCGAGAACGAGGTCATCACGATGCCCATGGCGCGGCCGCGCCGCTCGAACGGAATCACGTCGCCCACGATGGTCTGCGACAGCGCCGACATCACGCCGCCGAAGATGCCGGCGCAGATGCGCGCGGCCATCAGCGTCCAGTAGCTGCCCGCCAGGCCGCAGGCCAGGGTCGCCAGGCCGAACAGCGTGTAGAGCACCAGCAGCAGCCGCTTGCGGCCGAAGCGGTCGATGTAGGTGGATGCCACCAGCCCCGAGCAGCCGGCCGCGATCGTGTAGGCCGACACCAGCAGGCCGAACTGCGCGTCGGTGATGCGGAACAGGGCCGTGAACTGCGGCCCCAGCGGCATCATGATCATGAAGTCCAGGATGTGGGTGAACTGGATGCCCGCCAGCGTCAGCAGCAGCCACAGCTCGCGGCGGCGGCTCAGGGTCGGAGGGGGACGGTGGGGCGGGGAAGACTGCAAGGGGGCCGGCCGATCTGCGCTGAGGGTCTGGGAAGGCACGAGTCTACGCCGGCCTTGATTTACCATCGCGGCCAGGGGCGACAGAACAACACCCGGCCCGGAGGAAGCCAGTCCCATGACCCTGGACACGATCATCCACGCCGGGCTGACGCGGCCGCGGCAACCCGTCACAGCGCTGGTGCTGATGGGCGGCGGCGCCCGCACCGCCTACCAGGCGGGCGTGCTGCAGGCGCTGGCCGCCATGCTGCGCATGCAGCCGTCGGCACCCAAGGCGTTTCCGTTCCGGGTGCTGGTCGGCACCTCGGCCGGCGCGCTCAACGCCGCCTTCCTCGCGGGCAGCGCCACCTCGGGGCTCGATGCCTTCGACCGGCTCGCCACCTTCTGGCGGCAGTTGCATTCGCAGCAGGTCTACCGCCTGAACCTGTCGCCGCTGGCCATGTGGGCCGGGCGGCTCAGCCGCATCGTCGCCGCGCTGAGCCTGGTGCGCCATGCGGGGGCCGAGGGCGCCCTGCTGGACAACATGCCGCTGGTCAACACGCTGCACCACGCCATCTCGCTGCAGGGCATCGAGGACTCCCTGCAGCGCAAGGTGATCGACGCCCTGGCCGTCACGGCGTCGAGCTACACCAGCGGCGTGCACTGGACCTTCTGCCACACGGCGCGCGACCAGGAGACCGGCTGGCGCCGGCCGGGTCGCCGCTCTGACTTCCAGCCGATCACCATCGAGCACCTGATGGCATCGAGTGCCATCCCCTTCCTGTTTCCGGCCACGCCGCTGTGGGTCGACGGCCAGCGCGAGTTCTTCGGCGACGGCTCCATGCGGCAGGTCTCGCCGCTGTCGCCTGCCGTCCATCTGGGCGCGCACCGGGTGCTGGTGGTCGGCGTCGGCCAGCCGCAGCGCTCCTCGCTGGGCGGCGACGGCACGGGCAACCTGGCCCATGGCCCCTCGCTCGGCAGCATTGCCGGCCATGCGATGGCCAGCGTCTTCCACGACACGCTGATGGCCGACGTCGAGCAGGCCCAGCGCCTGACCAAGACGCTGGAGCAGCTGCCGCGCGAGGTCGCGGCCGTGCTGCCCTACCGCAACGTGCAGGTGCTGTCGCTGCAGCCGAGCCAGTCGCTCGACGCACTGGCCCAGGAACATGCACGCGAGCTGCCGGCCGCCACGCGCCATGCGCTGGCCGGCCTGGGCGGGCTGCGCGGCAACGGGGCGGCGCTGGCCAGCTACCTGCTGTTCGAGCCGCCCTTCGTCAAGGCCCTGATCGACCTCGGCGAGCAGGACGCCTACGCCCGCAAGGCGGAGCTGCTGGCCTTTTTGCAGGACGGCGGCTGAGGCGCAGGGTCCCGCCGGGCCCGGGCATGCGCGGGCCATGCTGCGGTGCCATAATCCACCCGCCCTCCGCGCCCCACCCATGCTCAACATCTTCACGCTCGCCAACGGCCGCCTGTTCCAGGAGGAGATCGAATCGCTGGAAGAGCTGTCGAAGTTCCAGCCGATCTGGGTCGACCTGGAGTCGCCCACGCTGGAGGAAAAGCGCTGGATCAAGCAGTACTACGGCCTGTCCATCCCCGACGACGCGATGGACGAGGACATCGAGGAATCCGCCCGCTTCTATGAAGAGGACAACGGCGACCTGCACATCCGCAGCGACTTCCTGATCGCCGACGACGAGGAGCCTCGCGCCGTGCGCGTGGCCTTCATCCTCAACCTCATGAACGACGAGCTCAAGAGCCGCGGCGTGCTGTTCTCGATCCACGACGAGGACGTGCCGGTGTTCCGCCTGCTGCGCCTGCGCGCGCGGCGCGCGCCGGGGCTGATCGCCGACGCCAAGGAAGTGCTGCTCAAGCTGTTCGACGCCGACGCCGAGTACTCCGCCGACACGCTCGAAGGCATCTACGACGAGCTGGAGAAGGTCAGTGCCAAGGTGCTTTCGGGCGACGTCACCGACGAGCTGGCCGGCGAGGTGCTGGCCGCCATCGCCCGCCAGGAAGACCTGAACGGCCGCATCCGCCGCAACGTCATGGACACGCGCCGCGCCGTCAGCTTCATGATGCGCAGCCGCATGCTCAATGCCGAGCAGTTCGAGGAGGCGCGCCAGATCCTGCGCGACATCGAGTCGCTGGACAACCACACGGCCTTCCTGTTCGACAAGATCAACTTCCTGATGGACGCCACCGTCGGCTTCATCAACATCAACCAGAACAAGATCATCAAGATCTTCTCGGTCGCCAGCGTCGCGCTGCTGCCGCCCACGCTGATCGCCAGCATCTACGGCATGAACATGAGGTTCCCCGAGCTGGAGCTGCTCGGCGCGGCGGGCTACCCCTACGTGATCGCGGTGATGGCCGCAAGCGCCCTGGTGCCGATGCTGTACTTCCGCAAACGCGGCTGGCTCAAGTAGTCGGGCCGGGGCGGCGCCGGCCCCGAAAGCCCAGCGCCCTGCCGCAGTCCCAGCCTCCGCCTTCAGACCTCGCGCGCCGGCAGCCCGCCCGACAGGCCGGACACGCCGGACTGGCCAGCCACCTGCTCCACTTCCACACCGTCAGGCTACCGGCAGCTGCTCCAGAAAGCGGCGGATCACGGCGCCCGCATAGGGCCCCGCGACGCGGCGGATGAAGCGGGCAAAGTCCACGTGCGCCGCATCGTCGGCCCGGTCGGAGATGGTGCGCAGCGCCGCGAATGGGATGCCGTAGTCGTGGCAGACCTGCGCCACCGCCGCGCCCTCCATCTCGCAGGCCAGCGCCTCGGGCAGGGCCTCGCGCAGGCTGCGGCTTTCGGCGGTGGTCGCCACGAAGCGGTCGCCGCTGACGAGCAGGCCGGCATGCACGCGGGGCGCCTGAAGGCCGAACTCGCGGACCACGGCCTCGCCGAGCGTGTCGGCCGGGCGGGCCACCGCATCGCGCGCGGCCGCCTCGAGCGCGCGCGTCAGCACCGGATCCGCCGGCAGGCGGCTCAGGCCGTAGAGCGGTATCTCGTAGCGGGGAAAGATCGGCGACGCGTCCATGTCGTGCTGGACGAAGCCGTCGGCCACGACGACGTCCCCCACGTTGACACCCTCGCCCAGGCCGCCGGCCACGCCGGTGAACACGATGCGCGAGGCGCCGAAGCGCTCGATCAGCACCGTGGCCGTGGTGGCCGCGGCCACCTTGCCGATGCGCGACAGCACGGCAACCACCTCCTGCCCGTGCAGGTGCCCGCGCCAGAACTCGCGCCCCGCCACCGTGACGCGCTGCTCGTCGGGCATGAGGTCCAGCACCGCGGCCAGCTCCTCATGCATCGCGCTGACCAGGGCGAGCGTCATGGCGGGAAGGTTCAGTGCCGCGATTCAGTCCCGCGAGACGGCGGGCAGCAGGCCGGCCGTCCCGGGCGCCGTCTTACTCCTTGATGTCCACACCGTAGAAGGTGTGGCGGCCGAACGGGCTGAGCTTGAAGTCGATGACCTTGTTGCTCATCGGCTTGAGCTGCACCGCGTGCGCGATGGTGAACCACGGCGCCTGCTCCTTGAAGATCACCTGCGCCTTGCGGTAGAGGGCGTCGCGCTCGGCCGGCTTGGCGACCTTGGCCTTGACCACGAGGTCTTCATACGGCTGGTAGCAGAACTTGGCCACGTTGGAGCCATTGGTCTTGGCCGCGTCGCAGCCCAGCAGCGTGTGCAGGAAGTTGTCCGGGTCGCCGTTGTCGCCGGTCCAGCCCAGCATGCCCATCTGGTGTTCGCCGGCCTGCATGCGCTTGCGGTACTCGCCCCACTCGAAGCTCTTGATCTCGGCCTTCACGCCGATCTTGGCGAGGTCGGCCTGCATCAGCTCGGCGATGCGCTTGGCGTTGGGGTTGTAGGGCCGCTGCACCGGCATGGCCCACAGATCGGTGGTCATGCCGTTGGGGAAGCCGGCCTGGGCCAGCAGCTTCTTGGCGGCTTCGGGATCGTACGGATCGTCCTTGATCGCGTCGTTGTACGACCACATCGACGGCGGAATCGGGTTCTTGGCGGCCACACCGGTCGACAGGTACACGCCGTCGATGATGGCCTTCTTGTTGATCGCCATCGACAGCGCCTTGCGCACACGCACGTCGTCGAACGGCTTCTTCTGGGTATTGAAGGCGAGGTAGCCGACGTTCAGGCCGGGCTGCTCCATGATCTTGATGTTGGCGTCCTTGCGCATCGCGTCGAGGTCGGCCGGGTTGGGGTAGGGCATGACGTGGCACTCGCCCTTTTGCAGCTTGGCCCAGCGCACCGATGCGTCAGGCGTGATCGCGAACACGAGGTCGTCGATCTTGGCCTTGCCGCCCCAGAACTGCGGGAAGGCCTTGTAGCGGATGATCGCGTCCTTCTGGTACTGCACCAGGTAGAACGGGCCGGTGCCGATGGGCTCCTGGTCGATCTTCTCGGGCGTGCCCTTCTGCAGCATCGCCACCGCGTACTCCTGCGACTGGATGCCGGCGTATTCCATGGCCAGGTTCGACAGGAACGGCGCCTCGGGCTTGTTCAGCGTGATGCGCACGGTGTACTGGTCGACCTTGTCCACCGACTTGAGCAGCTTGGGCATGCCCATGTCGTTGAAGTAGTTGTGGTTGGGGCTCGTGACCTTGAAGTACGGGCTGTCTTCCTTCCACTGGCGGTTGATCGCGAAGATCATGTCGTCGGCGTTGAAGTCGCGCGTCGGCGTGAAGTTCTTGTTGCTGTGCCACTTGACGCCCTTGCGCAGGAAGAAGGTGTAGACCAGGCCGTCGGGCGAGATGGTCCAGCGCTCGGCCAGGCCGGGCACGACCTTGGTGGTGCCGCGCTCGAACTCGACGATGCGGCTGTAGATCTGGCTGTTGGCGTCGAACGAGGTGCCGGTGGTGTTGATGCCGGGGTAGAAGTTCTCGGGGCTGCCTTCGGAGCAGTACACCAGCGTCTTGGCCGACGCGCCGGCCGCGGCCAGCATCAGCGGCACGGCAAGTGCGGCCAGCGCCGTCGCGCGCAGGCCGGTCTGGGGGAATTTCAAGGCTTTCATGGAACTACTCCTGGGAAGGTTTAAGCAGCCGCTGGGGCGAGGGAAACATTATCTGCAGATGCGGGCGCGGGAAAACCCTGCTCGAAGAACTCGCCCGCGAAATGGCAGGCGACCAGCCGCTCGTCCACCGCCTGCTGCACCGGCCGCTCCTGGCGGCAGCGCTCCTGCACGTAGGGGCAGCGGGTGGAGAACACACAGCCCGGGGGTGGGTTGAGCGGCGACGGCAGCTCGCCCTTGAGCACGATGCGCGTGGCCAGCCGGCCGCCGACGCCCGGCGTGGACGCGAGCAGCGCCTGCGTGTACGGATGCAGCGGCCGCGCGAAGATCTTCGGCTTGGGGCCCTGCTCCACCGCATGGCCGAGGTACATCACCAGCACCTCGTGCGCGATGTGCCGCACCACCGCGAGGTCGTGCGAGATGAACAGATAGGCCAGGCCGAGCTGCGCCTGCAGGTCGGCCAGCAGATTGAGCACCTGCGCCTGGATCGACACGTCCAGCGCCGACACCGGCTCGTCGGCCACCACCAGCTTGGGGCTGAGCATGAGTGCCCGCGCGATGGCGATGCGCTGGCGCTGACCGCCCGAGAACATGTGCGGGTAGCGGTTGGCGTACTCGGGCCGCAGGCCCACCTGCGCGAGCATCTCGCGCGCGCGGCGGCTGCGCTCGGCCTTGTCGAACGGCATGTTGATCGCCAGCGGATCCTCCAGGATCGTGCCGATCTTCTTGCGCGGATTGAGCGAGCTGTACGGGTTCTGGAACACCAGCTGCACCGTGCGGCGCAGCTCGGCGCGCTGGCCAGACGTCATGCCGGCGACGTCCACGCCGTCGAGCTCGAGGCTGCCGCCGCTGGGCGACTCGATCAGCGCGACCATGCGCGCCAGCGTGGACTTGCCGCAGCCGGACTCGCCCACCACGGCCAGCGTGCGGCCGGCCTCCAGCGTGAACGACACGCCGCCGACGGCCTGCAGCTGCGCCGGCGGCGCGAACAGCCCGCGGCGGATGGAATAGACGCGGCGCAGGTCGCGGGCCTGGGCAACGATGCTCATGCGAGCGCCTCCACGGCCACCGGGCCGTCCTGCGCGCGGCGTGCGGCGCGTTCGGCCTCGCCCAGCGGATAGTGGCAGCGCACCTGGCCGCCCTGCCAGTCGCGCAGGCCCGGGCGCTGCGCCTGGCACAGCGCCGTCGCGTCGGCACAGCGCGGCGCGAACAGGCAGCCGGCCGGCCGGTCATGCAGGCCCGGCACCACGCCGGGGATCGTCGCCAGCCGGCCGTCGGCCGGGCTGCGCTCGGGCAGCGCGGCCAGCAGCGCGGCGGTGTAGGGGTGCTGCGGCGCGGCGAACAGCGCGTCCACCTCGCGCTGCTCGGCCACCTGGCCGGCGTACATCACGGCCACGCGCTGCGCCATCTCGCTGACCACGCCCATGTTGTGGGTGATCAGCACCAGGGCCATGCCCCGGTCCTTCTGCAGCTCGCGCAGCAGGTCGAGGATCTGCGCCTGGATCGTCACGTCGAGCGCGGTGGTCGGCTCGTCGGCGATCAGCAGGCGCGGATTGCAGGCGATCGCCATGGCGATCATCACGCGCTGGTTCATGCCGCCGGACATCTGGTGCGGGAAATCGTCGAGCCGCGATGAGGCCGCCGGAATGCCCACCTGCTCCAGCAGCTCCGTCGCCCGCCGCCGCGCGGCCTTGCGGTCCAGGCCCAGATGCAGGCGCAGCGTCTCCATCAGCTGGAAGCCGATGGTGAAGCAGGGGTTCAGGCTGGTCGTCGGCTCCTGGAAGATCATGGCCACGTCCTTGCCCACCAGGCGGCGGCGATCACGCTCGCCCAGGCCCAGCAGGTCCTGCCCGGCGAACTGCATGCGCCCGGCGCGCACGCGGCCGGGCCAGGGGATCAGGCCCATCAGCGCCATCATCGTGACGCTCTTGCCCGAGCCGGATTCGCCGACGATGCCCAGCACCTCGCCCTCCTCCAGCGTCAGGCTCACGCCTTCGACGGCGCGCAGCACCGCGCCCTGGGTCGGGAACTCGACGTGCAGATCGTGGATGTCAAGCAGCGGCATGGTGCATCGCCCTCCTCATCGCTTGAGCTTGGGGTCGAGCGCGTCGCGCAGCCCGTCGCCCAGCAGGTTGAAAGCCAGCACCGCCACCACGATCATCAGGCCCGGAAACGTCACCACCCACCAGGCGCGCAGCACGAACTCCCGCGCGTCGGCCAGCATGGTGCCCCACTCGGGCGAGGGCGGCTGAGCGCCCAGGCCCAGAAAGCCCAGCGCGGCGGCGTCGAGGATGGCGGTGGACACGCCCAGCGACGCCTGCACGATCAGCGGCGCCGCGCAATTGGGCAGCACCTCGCTGAACATCAGGCGCAACGTGCCGGCGCCGCTGATCCGGGCGGCCGTCACGTAGTCCTTGGACACCTCGCCGATCACTGCGGCGCGGGTGATGCGCACGTAGTGCGGCAGCACCACCACTGCCACGGCCAGCATGGCATTGACCAGGCCCGGCCCCAGAATGGCCACGATCACGATGGCCAGCAGCAGGCTGGGCAGCGTGAGGATGATGTCCATCATGCGCATGATCGCGATCTCGACGATGCCGCGCGCGAAGCCGGCGATCAGCCCGAGCGCGATGCCCACGACGAGCGCGATCACCACCACCGCCACGCCGATCGACAGCGACAGGCGCGCGCCGTACATCAGCCGCGAAAGAATGTCGCGGCCGATCGCATCGGTGCCCAGCAGCCAGGTGGCGGAGCCGCCGGCCTGCCACGCGGGCGGCTTGAGGAAGGCCGCGCTGTTGGTCTGGTCGGGCGGATGCGGCGCGATCAGCGGCGCGAACAGCGCCACCAGCAGCAGGATCACCACGATGGCCAGACCCATCACGGCGCCCTTGTTGGCCGAGAACGAAGTCCAGAACTCGCGCATCGGGCCGGGCGGTACCGAGGGTGCCGCCTTGGGGGCAGCATGAGCGGCGGAGGAAGCGGGGCTGGCAGCCTGCACGGGAGTGTTCATGGTCCTCAGCGCCGGATGCGGGGGTTGATGATGCCGTAGGTCACGTCCACCAGCAGGTTGACGAGCATCACGACGACGCCGAGCAGCAGCATGCCGCCCTGCAGCACCGGGTAGTCGCGGCGGTTGATCGCCTCGATCAGCCACTTGCCCACGCCCGGCCACGAGAAGATGGTCTCCGTCAGGATGGCGCCGGTGAACAGCACCCCCACCTGCAGCCCGATCACGGTCACCACCGGGATCAGCGCATTGCGCAGCGCATGCAGCGCCACCACGCGGAACGGCGACAGCCCCTTGGCGCGCGCGGTGCGGATGTAGTCCTCGCCCAGCACCTCCAGCATGGCCGAGCGCGTCATGCGCGCCACCACCGCCAGCGGATTGGTGCCCAGCACCACGGCCGGCAGGATCAGGTGCTTGAGCGCCGAGAAGAACGCGTCGCGGTCGCCCGCCAGCAGCGTGTCCACCAGCAGAAAGCCCGTGACCGGCTCCACGAAATACTGCACCGCCAGCCGGCCCGACACCGGCGTCAGGCCGAACTGCACCGAGAACAGCATGATCAGCAGCAGGCCCCACCAGAAGATCGGCATCGAGTAGCCGGTGAGCGACACCGTCATCACGCCGTGGTCGAACACCGAGTTGCGCCGCACCGCCGCGATGATGCCGGCCGGAATGCCCAGCAGCAGCGCGAACAGGATCGCGCACACCGCCAGCTCGATGGTGGCCGGGAACAGCGCGAGGAACTCGCGGATCACCGGTTCCTGCGTGATGATGGACTTGCCCAGGTCGCCCTGCAGCACCTTGCCGATGTAGATGCCGTACTGCGTGAGGATGGGCTGGTCGAGCCCGAACTCCTTGAGCAGCTTGGCGTGGCGCTCGGCGTCGATGCCGCGCTCGCCGGCGAGCGTCTCGATCGGGTCGCCCGGCACGAGGCGGATGAGAAAGAACGCGAGCAGCGTCATCCCGATGAAGGTCGGGATGATGAGGCTGACGCGCGTCAGGATGAAGCGGAACATGCGGGCATCATGCAAGATCGGTGCCGGTTGGCGCCACAGGGTTTCCGGCAGGCGCCACGGCGCCGGAAAGGCGTAAGGCAGGCGACAGCTGCCACGCGCGCGGCCGCCCTGCAGAAGGCCTGCGCATCAGGTGCCCGCCACGTAGGGATTGCTGCGCCGCTCGCGGCCGAAGCTGCTCTCCGGCCCGTGGCCGGGGATGAACACCGTGTCGTCACCCATGGGCCACAGGCGCTGGGTGATGCTCGCGATCAGCGTGTCATGGTCGCCCTGCGGGAAGTCGGTGCGGCCGATGCTGCCGGCAAACAGCACGTCGCCCACGAAGGCCCGCTTGATCTCGGGCGAGTGGAACACCACATGCCCCGGCGTGTGGCCCGGGCAATGCCGCACGTTCAGCGTGTGGCCGCCCAGCGTCACGGTGTCACCGTCGTGCAGCCAGCGCGTGGGCGTGAACGCCTCGGCATGGGGAAAGCCGAACATCGCGCCCTGCTGCGGCAGCCCGTCGATCCAGAACTGGTCGCCCGGGTGCGGGCCGATGATCGGCAGCGACAGCCGCGAGGCCAGCTCGGCCGTGCCGCCCGCATGGTCGATGTGGGCGTGCGTGAGCCAGATCTGCTCCAGCTTCAGGCCCAGCCGCGCCACCTCGGCCAGCAGATGGTCCAGATCGCCGCCCGGGTCGATCACCGCCGCCTGCATCGTCGCGTCGTCCCAGACGAGCGAGCAGTTCTGCTGGAAGGCGGTGACGGGGACGGTGTGGTAGCGGAGCATGGGGCGTGACAGAAGTGCAACAGGTCGGGACGCAGGCGGTCTGCGCTCATCGAAAGCGCGCACTGTACCGCACCGGCCTGGCGTCCGGACGTCGCCAGGGTGTCGCCTGGGGTGGTGCCTCCACGCCGCAGGCGCGGCTCAAATCTCCGTGCAGGCGGCTCAGACCTCCAGCCAGACCCGCAAGCCCCGTGCCGCGTAGTAGGACTCCGCGCCGCTGTGGTACGTGAACACGCGGCCAAAGCGTCGGTCGCAGAACAATGCGCCGCCCAGCCGCCGCATCTCGGGCGGCGTCGCCACCCAGCTCGACGTCTTGAGGTCGAACTCGCCCAGCGTCTGCAGATGGCGGTACTGCTCTTCCGTCAGCAGGGCCGCGCCCATCGCGGCCGCCGCTTCCACCGCGCTGCCGCGCGGCTTGTTCTCCTTGCGCGCGTCCAGGGCGGCCCGGTCGTAGCACAGGCTGCGACGGCCGGCCGGGCTCTCGGCCGAACAGTCGCAGAACACGTAGCTGCCGCTTTGCGGGTTCTGCCCCACCACGTCGGGCTCGCCGCCGCTGGACTCCATGGCCTGCAGCGATTCGAGCGCCGGGGGCCGGGCCTTCAGGCGCGCCGCCACGTCGGCCCACGCAACGGACGGGTGGCGCTGCGGATGCTTGTCGAAGCGGGCCTGCAGGGTTTGCAGCAAGGCGTCGTGGGCGGAAGGCTGAGGCATGGCGTGGACGGTTCAGTGCAGGCAGGCAATGTACTCCAGGCTGCCGCGCTCCAGCGGACGATGCCGGCGGCGCGAGGTTCCGCGCGGCGGGCTCCAGTCTATCGGCCAGCGCCCGGCAGCGGCGCCTTGGCCATCTCGATGAATCGCAAGGCCGCCGGGCTCTCGATGCCTTCCTGCCACGCCAGGGCCAGCGTGGTCTGGCTGGCATTCATCAGGTCCGCCAGCTCACGGTAGACGACGGCCGGTTCGCGGTTTCCGCGCATCACCTCAGGCACCAGGGCGACGCCCAGGCCGCTTTCCACCAGGGCCACCACCGTGGGGACCTGCGTCGCTTCCTGCGCGATGTCGGGAACGAAGCCGGCCGACTGGCAGGCCGCCATCGCGGAGGCCTGCAGGCCCGCCGCCTCGGTGCCCGAGTACATGATGAACGCCTCGTTCGCCAGGTCGCCCAGGCCCAGCGGCTCGCGCCGGGCCAGCGGATGCTGGGCCGGCAGCACCAGCACGAAGTGGTCCCGCTGCAGCGTGTGCAACTGGGCCGAGTGCGGCTGGAGCAGCGGGGTGCGAACGATCCCCAGATCGAGCGCCTCTTCCTGCAGCATCTGCAAAATGGCCGTTGACGTCGCCTCGCGCAGCACCAGTTCGACGCCGGGGTAGCGCAGCCTGAAAGCCGGGATCAGGCTGGGGATCACGCGGTAGATGGTCGAGCCGACGAACCCGATGCGAAGGCGCCCGGCCGTGCCCTGCGCGGCGTCGCGCGCCGTGCGCATCAGCTGCTCGCCGTGGTAGAGCATCCGCCGCGCCTCGATCAGCGCGGCCTGCCCGCTGGTCGTGAGCACAACGCCGTTGGGTGTGCGATCGAACAGCCGGGTGCCCAGCTCGGTCTCCAGCTTCTGGATCGAGACCGACAGTGCCGGCTGCGCAATGTGCAGCCGTTCGGCGGCCCGGCTGAAGTTCAGCGTTTCCGCAAGGACGTTGAAATGGCGGATGCGGCGCAGGTCCATGGGTGTACCGTTGAAGAACGCCCAAGCATACCCTCCGCCCGCAGCGAGCCTGCTTCAGCGGCCGGCCTCAGCGGTCGGGCTCAGCGGTCATATTTCGGCGCCCGCTTTTCCAGGAAGGCGTTGACCGCCTCGCTGTGATCGGCCGTCTTGTGCGACATGGCCTGGAACGCGGCAGACATCTCCAGCACCGTGTCGAGCCGCGAATGCAGCGCCTCGCGCATCAGCCGCTTGGTCAGACGCAGGGCGTGCGAGGGATTGGCGGTGATGCGGTGGGCCAGCTCCCGCGCGGAATCGAGCAGCTGCTCGTGCGGCACGACGCGCGACACCAGGTTCCAGGCGAGCGCCTGCTGGGCGTCGATGGTGTCGCCGGTGAAGGCCATCTCGGCGGCGCGGGCCATGCCGATGACCCGGGGCAGCAGCCAGGCGCCGCCATCGCCGGGAATGATGCCCAGCTTGACGAAGCTCTCGGCGAACCGGGCCTGCTCCGAGGCGATCCGCAGGTCGCACATGCAGGCCAGGTCGAGCCCCGCGCCGATGGCGTGGCCGTTCACCGCCGCGATGACCGGCACCTCCAGGTTGAACAGCGCCAGCGGCAGGCGCTGGATGCCGCGGCGGTAGTCGCGGCGGATGTCCATCTCGGTGACCTCGGGCGTGGCCTGGCGCTTCATCTCGCGGATGTCGCCGCCCGCAGAGAACGAAGGCCCGTTGGCCGTGAGGATGACGCAGCGCACCGCGTCATCGGCCTCGATGCGCTGGATGGCGGCCAGCAGCTCGTCCACCACCGTGTTGCCGGTCAGGGGATTGCGCTGCACGGGATTGTTCAGCGTCAGGGTCACCAGAGGACCCTCTTGTTGGTACAGCAGAAGTTCGGCCATTGTTGCGGGCTCCAGGTTGTGCGCCAAGGCTAAACGGCGTGCGCGGACAAGTCCAATACTGATTGACGCGCGCCCTATCGGATTCGCTTATGGGAACCCCGCATGGGGATTGCCTATGGGCAATCGCATATGGCCTTGCAGCGAATCGGTATTGGACGCTGCGCGCTGCGCGCCTTAGCCTCGGCGCCTGTCACAACGGATGCACCCATGGCCGATCTTCTCGACAACCTGCGTCTTTCCTCCCTCCCGCCCCATGCGGAGGCGTTTCGCGCCGAAGTCAAGGACTTCCTGGCCCGCGAGATGCCTCCGGCACCGGCCGACGTCCGCTCGCGGTCGTGGCTGGCCTTCGACGCCGCGTTCAGCCGCAAGCTCGCGCGGCGCGGCTGGGTCGGCGTGACCTTGCCACGGCAGTATGGCGGCGCCGACCTCGACGCCTTCTCGCGCTTCGTGCTGGTGGAGGAACTGCTCGCCGTGGGCGCGCCCGTCGGAGCCCACTGGATCGCCGATCGCCAGAGCGGACCGCTGATCCTCAAGTTCGGCTCCGACCACCAGAAAGCCACCCACCTGCCCCGCATCTGCAGCGGCGAGAGCTTCTTCTGCATCGGCATGAGCGAGCCCAACGCCGGCTCCGACCTGGCCAGCGTGCGAACGCGTGCCGAACGCACGGACACGGGCTGGCGCCTGAACGGCCGCAAGATCTGGACCACGAACGGCCATCAATGCGACTACGCGATCGCGCTGGTGCGGACCTCCGGCTCGGCAGAGGACCGGCAGGCCGGCCTGTCGCAGTTCATCGTCGACCTGCGTCTGCCGGGCGTCACGGTTCGCCCCATCGTCGACCAGACCGGCGACGCTCACTTCAGCGAGATGTTCTTCGACAAGGTCGAGCTCGACGAACAGGCCCTGGTCGGGCAGGAAGGCCAGGGCTGGCTTCAGGTCACGGCCGAACTCGCCTTCGAGCGCAGCGGGCCGGAGCGGCTCTACTCCAGCATCGTGCTGCTCGACGTCTGGCTGCGCTGGCTGCAGGCCAGCGGCACGGCGGCGCAGCACCTGGAGACGGTCGGACGCTTCGCGGGCCATCTTGCCACGCTGCGCCAGATGTCGATCGCCGTCACCTCGCAACTGGCGGCCGGCCAGAGCCCGGTGGTCGAGGCCGCACTCGTCAAGGACATCGGCACCGAGTTCGAGCAGGCCATCCCCGCCGTCATCGAGGCGGCGCTCGGGGCCGACCCCGCCGTGGCGCCCGACGCCGAGCTGCTGCGCACGCTCGCCTACGTCAGCCAGATGGCGCCCACGTTCTCGCTGCGCGGCGGCACGCGCGAGATCCTGCGCGGAATGATCGCGCGCGGCCTGGGCCTGCGCTGAAGGAGTGACCATGTTTGCAGAAGCCATTCAATCCATTCTCGCGAGCCAGTGCACCCCGGCCTTCGTCCGCGCGGTCGAAGGCGGCGCCGATCCGCAGCCCCTCGTCTCGGCCCTCTCGGACGCCGGATTCCTCGACCTTCTCGTGCCGGAGGAACAGGGCGGGGGCGGCGCCGGCTGGCGCGACTTCTTCGACGTGGTGGCGCTCTGCGGCGCCTACGCGGTGCCGGTTCCGCTCGCGCAGACCCTGGCAGCACGCGCGCTCGTCGCGAACGCCGCGCAACTGCCTGCAGGGCTCATCGGCTTCGCGCCGGCCCTGGCGCGCATGCCGGACGGCGCGCTGGTGGCGCGCGACGTTCCGGGCGGGCGCCATGCGTCCCACCTGCTCGCTGTGGATGATGATCGGCTGGTGCTTCTTGACTGCGCTGCGGCGCACAGGCTGCCCACCGGCATCCGCGCCAGCCTTGACGCGTCCTTCCGCTGGCCCCGGGACCTTGCCCCGCACGCCGGCCGGCCGCTCGCGCCGGCCATCGCCCCGCAGACGCTCCAGCGCTTCGGCGCACTGCTGCATGCCGGGCTGCTGGCCGGCGCGCTCAAGCGCACCTTCGATCTCACGCTTGGCTACGCCAACGACCGCGTGCAGTTCGGCAAGTCCATCGGCAAATTCCAGGCGATCCAGCAGCAGCTCAGCGTGGCGGCAGAGCACTGCGCCGCCGCGCGGATGGCGGCGCAGGCCGCATTCGCAAGCGGCGACACGCCGTCGCTTGCGGCCTGCGCGGCCGCGAAGGGCCGCACCAGCGAGGCCGCGCAGCTCGTCGCCTCGATCGCCCATGCCGTGCATGGCGCCATCGGCGTCACCGAGGAATACGACCTGCAGCTCTACACCCGGCGCCTGCATGCATGGCGCATGGCCCACGGCTCGGAGGCGTACTGGTACCGCGTTCTGGGCGCCGAGGTGATGGCAAGCCAGCCCACCCTGTCCGCCGACTTTGCGCGGTCTGTGTTCTGAAGGATCGGCCCCCCATGACATCCCCGAACCGAAAGCCGGCGCTGCACGGCATCCGCATCCTCGACCTCTCGCGCGTTCTGGCTGGCCCGTGGTGCACCGTGACCCTCGGCGATCTTGGCGCCGACGTCATCAAGATCGAGAACCCGCAGGGCGGTGACGACACCCGCAGCTGGGGCCCGAACTTCGTGGAAGGCGAGTCCACCTACTACCTCTGCGCCAACCGCAACAAGCGCAGCGTCGCGGTCGACCTGGCGAGCCCCGAAGGCCAGCAGACGATCCGGGCGCTGGCGGCGCAGTGCGACGTCGTGGTGGAGAACTTCAAGACGGGCGCGCTGCAGCGCTACGGCCTGGACTACGAATCGCTGCGCAAGGTGCGCAGCGACATCATCTACTGCTCGATCTCGGGCTATGGGCGCACGTCCCCGCTGGCCGACCGCGCCGGCTACGACTACGTGGTGCAGGCCGAGGCGGGCCTGATGTCGGTCACCGGCGAGCCCGAGGGCGAGCCGATGAAGGTCGGCGTCGCCGTCGCGGACCTCTTCACCGGCATGTACGCCGTCCAGGCCATCCTGGCCGCGATCATTGCCCGCAACAACGACGGCCAAGGCCAGTTGATCGACCTGGCCCTCTTCGACTGCCAGCTCGCCATGCTGGCCAATGTAGCAAGTTCTGCGCTCATCACCGGCCAGGAGCCCCGGCGCTTCGGCAATGCCCATGCGTCCGTCGTGCCGTACCAGGTGCTGCCGACGCGCGACTCGGACATCGTTCTGGCCGTGGGCAACGACCGCCAGTTCAGGCTGCTCTGCGAAGACGTCCTCGAACGGCCCGACCTCGCGGCCGACCCGCGCTTTGCCACCGGCACCGCGCGGATCGAGCACCGCGACGCGCTGATCCCACTCCTCAAGGAATTGCTCGCCGCACGCGATGCGGCCGACTGGCAGGCGCGCCTGGCAAGCACCGGCATTCCCACGGGCACCGTGCGCACCGTCGGCGCCGCGCTGCGCTCGCCCGAAGCCACGGCCCGCGCCATGGTCAGCGTCGTGCAGCATCCGACGATCGGTCCCCTGCCGCTGGTGTCATCACCCATCCGCATGAGCGGAACCCCCATCGTCGCGCCCAGCGCCCCGCCACGGTTGGGGGAGCATACGCGGGAGGTGCTGGAGGAGTTGCTGGGGCAGGAGCAGGCTCAGCGGGGTAATCAGCCGGGTAATCAGCCGAAGAAGCAGCCGAAGAAGCAGCCGTCATTGAAGGCCATTGCCGCACCGTAAATCAAGGCCGCCTGCACCACTGCTCTTCGCAGGGAATGCCATCGCCGTCGCCATCCATCATCACGCCGGGGCAGTTCCTGAGGAAGAACTTCGCTTCATCGCAGGACGTCATCTGCGAGCAGAGCTTGCGTCCGTCGCACCGGGCGGCCTGGGCGACGGCAGGCGATGCCGGCCGGGGCAGCACCCGCGCGTCACGGCCTGCGGGCGCCGGCTCCGGCGTGCGCGCGGCCGATGGCGCGGCGGCGCCAGGTGGTGAGCGAGGCGCCGACCGCGCCGCTTCGGAAGCGCGGCGCTGCCGCTCGGCATTGAGCTGCTCGATGCTCGGCTGCGGCCGACTCGCCGGTGGGGCATGGCGTGCTCTGGAACGTCAACGTGCCCTGGATGACGCATTTGTACACAGGGCCGGCCGCAGAGCTGATGGCCGGCGCAACGACCAGCGCGAAGCTGAGGCAGGCAAGCAGCAGATGGCGGTTCATGGGGCGCTCTGCGTGCTCGCGGCGGGCTCGTGTGCTGGCTCCACCCTGGTGAAGTCGTCAAGGTCGGCCCATTCGATGCGAGGCGGCTGGCCGTGCTCCAGGCGGACGCATCCCGTGCAGCGGCGGGGCGCGGCGCCGGCATCGCCGCCGTGGCAGTTCCAGGTGGCCTCGACCTTCCAGGACCCTGGCGACTCCTGTGACGGCGCGACGACGAATGCGCCGAGACCCGTCTCGACCACCACGCCGTGGTCCACCTGCCACATGAAACGCTCGTTCACCTGCGTGATCCGATAGTGGCGCCCTGCTTCGGAGCGCCAGATTCCTGAGATGTTCGCCATTGGCATGTGAGCCCTTCCCTGAATCGATGTCTTCGCCATCGCGCTGCGCGCCGTTCGCCCGAACGCATCCGCGCGGTCGCCCCGTGGCAAGGGTGACGCTGCGGCCCAGCTCCGTGCGCACGGGTGCGCGTCGCGGGATCGTGCCAGCGGGGGCGGCGGCGGTCAAGCGAGGGCAATGACGTGCTGACGTGCAGATGGCTGTCGCGTGTCGGACGCGTCTGTGACGTCCGCTGGGGCAACCCGTGTTCAGAGACTGCCTGACTCCACCTTCGCATGAGGCGCCGCACGGCGCTACACTTCGACTCGTCTCGAAAGGGACAACGGGCTTGGCGGCCCGTGCTCAGTGCAGTACCCCCACGCGACCCCTCACGGGGCCGCGTGGACCCCGGTACTGCACACGACCCGTTTACGGCGGGCCGTGTGGGAGATCCGCAAGGGTCTGCCGGTCTGAGCCCGGTCCGCCAACCTGCACGGTCTGCCACCTTTGCCTGGCTGTATCTGGAAGGCGTGGCAGCGATTGCTGAAACGACTCACCCCTGAGGAGCCTTGCATGAGCTGCTGTACAACCCCACCCGCCCATTCTCCGCTGGCCTGCGATGCGCAACAGGTCGGCTCTGCCGCGCCCTGGCAAGGCCCGCCGGCTGCGCCGTCCGTCACGGCGCCAGCGGCACAGCCCGACGCGGATGCCGCCGCGACCGCCGCCATGCTTGCGCAGCTCAGGGCAGAAGTGTCACGCTACGCCAATGCGGTGGATCGTGTGCGCGATCTGGTGCGTGCCCTGCGCGTGGCGTCCGTCGGCTCGCCGGACGAACCCGACGTGGAGCTGTACTGGCCGCATCTGCTGGAGGTGCTGGAGGAGGCGTTGCCGCGGGAGTGAGGGCGGCGGGGCACATCCATGCGCAACCCGAAGGGACGAATCACTCTTCCACGACGACAAAATCGAATGCCGCCAAGAGAGTGCCGTTCACGAAAAGCTCGATCCGATGCGGCCCCAAAGGGTCACCCTCGTCAAACCAGAATTCGTCAACGACAGATGGTCGATCATCCTTGAATGTCGGGGTTCTCATGATCCGGGTCCGCGTGCGGTGCAGTTCGCCGGAGACCTCCTTGAGGTCGGCAGGCAGGTGCACCTGCTCGTACCACTCGATCATTACCCGAGCGGGGTTGTCGAATCCAATGCCAAACCGGAAACCTGAGCTCTTGTAGGGGTCTCCTCGTTTTCAGTGCAATAAGTGACGGTACGAAAAGCTAGCACTGGCGCGGAGGTGGTGTTGGTAGATCGTTGATTTCATTGACTTTCCTGTTCACTTTCAAATCTGCGATTCGTGGCGTCAAACCGTGGTCG
>JBGAIH010000010.1:0-152860 GCA_044225675.1 Burkholderiaceae bacterium | reverse complement strand
CTTGAGGTCAAGGCGACGGAGTTCATTTCTGCGCGCACCAACGCTGCTTCGATGCAAGGGTGGGAGGGTGGCCGCAGGGGCGCCTCTGGAGCGCGAGCATCGAAGTGGAGCGGGGGGAAGTCCCCCGCGCACCGGCGGACCGGCGAGAACGCTCTATGCAGGGGCGCGTTCAGCGCCCCTGCGGAGTGATCGCAGCCGCCCCCGCGGAGCGAGAAGCGCAGGGACCCGCAGCGCAGCTGCAGGCGCTCCAGCGAAGTCCCTGTGGCCACCCTCCCACCCTTGCGCGCGGTGCAACGAAGGGCGAAGCCAAGCGCCCACCGAAGGCCCCCAAGCATTGCCAAAGTGTGGAGTCCGCGCGCTTGCCGAGGCTGACACCTGCTCCAACACCTTTTTGCAACGCCAGTGATGTGCGGTCAGTGGATGCTGGCCTTGATCAGGCCCGAGAGATCGTGCTCATTGAAGATGACGGCCTTGCTGGTGTAGTAGGCAGCGCGCTCGTACTGCTTCTTGCCGACTGCATCCTGGCTTTCGGCTACCGCCAAAACGAATCCGGCTTTTCGGTCGGCCTGGTACTTCATGTAGATCACCTCGGCCTCCAGCAGGCGGGAAGCCGTCGTCGCCGCAATCACGATGAGAGGTTCGCTGGTGCCGACGACGTGATCGGCAACCAAGCCGCCCGCGATCGGAAGCTCGACCTCCGACGCCATCGGAACTTGCAGGGAAGCGGCCACTTTCTCGACCACGCCAGCAACGCGCTCCTTGAAGTCACTGATGTGCCGGTCTACGCGTGCCGTGGCAATGGCATGCAGTTGCTGCGCCGCCTCCGCGATGCGGAAAATGGAGGAAGCAATCAGTTCTTCATCGGTTGCAACGACACTGATGATCTCGTCGTCGAACCGCAGGGGCGAATGCGCCAGGAGACCTTCGACCCAGCGCTGCACAGGCTCAGAGTCCACGTCACCGCCGCTCAGGCCCGTATACAGAACGGCGTCCCCGCTTTCATCAATCTGGAATCCATTGGCGTCGGGACGCACCCGAACGACAACGCGATCATGTGTGCCCGGATATTCAAGAGGCGTGACGACCCGGTACACCCCGCCCTCGTCGGCGTGCACCTCGAACAGCGCGCATATCGCGTGCTTGATGTCTGTCTTCACGTTCATTGTCAGTCGAGTTCCATCTGTCCGGCAATGGACTTTCCTTGGATCGTAATACCGCAGGCCCTGCAGAACGCGTGGCAACGGCTCAAGCTCATTTGCATGGAAGGTCATCGGCAACGGCAATGCAAATCCAGGGGGAGATTGCAGCGGCCTCCAGTGGAACGCCTCTGCCATGTTCAATACGCGTGTCTGCCTCGGCACGCGCGCCAACACCACCTCGTTGCAAGGCTGGGGGCCCTTCGGTGGGCGCGCCTTCTGAGGCGCGAGCATCGCAGTGGAGCGAGGGGCAGTCCGGCCGCAGGCCGGACCGGCGAGAACGCTCTATGCATCGGCGCGCCGCAGGCCGGACCGGCGAGAACGCTCTATGCATCGGCGCGTTCAGCGCCGGTGCGGAGTGATCGCAGCCGCCCTCGCGGAGCGAGAAGCGCAGGGACCCGGCACGCAGTGCCGGGCGCCGAAGCCAAGCGCCCACCGACGGGCCCCCAGCCTTGCGCGCGGTACATCGAGTGGAGAAGCAAAAACCTCAAGCTCACCCGACAGAATCAAAGCAACAAAGCCCACGCAGACCGCTACTTGCCCACGAGCTGCGTCAGCTTGTCCGCCTCGAACGTCTCGTCGCGCTGGGCATCGGCCGGTACGCAGTCGGAATCGGCGCGGCTGCGTGACAACTTTTCAATCGCCTGCCACAGCAGCGCGATCTGATGCTCCTGGGACGACGCGTTGTCGATCAGCCCCTTCATTGCCTGCGACAACGGGTCGTCGCTGTCGGTGATGCCGTAGGCCGAGAAACCCATCTGGTTGGCCACCTGCTCGCGCCGGGCCTTGTCGTCGGCCTGGATGATCCGCGCGGGAATCCCCACCGCCGTCGCGCCCGGCGGTACCGGCTTGATCACCACCGCATTGCTGCCCACCTTGGCGCCGTCGCCCACGGTGAAGCCGCCCAGCACCTTCGCGCCCGCGCTCACCACCACGTTCTTGCCCAGCGTCGGATGGCGCTTCACGCCCTTGTACAGCGAGGTGCCGCCCAGCGTCACGCCCTGGTAGATCGTGCAGCCCTCGCCGATCTCGGCCGTCTCGCCCACCACGATGCCCATGCCGTGATCGATGAACACCCGCTCGGCGATCTTCGCGCCCGGGTGAATCTCGATCCCCGTCAGCCAGCGCGCAAAGGTCGAGATGAAGCGGCCCAGCCACTTGAAGCCGTGGTTCCAGCACCAGTGCGCCCGCCGGTGCAGCACGAGCGCGTGCAGCCCCGGATAACAGGTCAGCACCTCCCACGTGCTGCGCGCGGCAGGATCGCGGTCGAGGATGCATTGAATGTCGGAGCGAAGTCGCGAGAACATGCCCGGCAGTCTAGCGGTTTGTCTTTCCCGCTGCTTGGCTCATGGCCTTGGCGATGCCGCGCAGGATGTGCACCTCTTCCTGCGTCACCTGGGCCCGGTTGGCCAGCTGGTTCAGGCGCGGCATCAGCTTGCGCGGCACCGCCGGGTCGAGAAAGCCCACGTCCACCAGCGACTGCTCCAGGTGGTCCAGCATGCCGCGTACCTGCGCCGCGTCGGCAAAGGCGGCGGGCGCCGTCGCCTCCTGCACCGGGTAGCCGCCGAGCGCCATGCGCCACTCGTAGGCGATCACCTGGATCGCCGAGGCGAGATTGAGCGAGCCGAACTGCGGATTTGTCGGGATGCTCAGGCACACGTGGCAGCGGTACACGTCGTCGTTCTGCATGCCGAAGCGCTCCGAGCCAAAGAGAAACGCCACCTTGTGCCCGCTCGCGGCCAGCCCCGGCAAATGCTCGCGCGGCGACCGCGTCGGCGGGCCGAAGTCGCGCGGCGTCATGGCGGTGGCGCACAGATGCGTCATGCCCTCGAGCGCCTCGTCCAGCGTGGCGACGATGCGGGCATTGCGCAGCACGTCAAGCGCGCCGCTGGCCCGCTGGATGGTTTCCTCGCGACGCAGCACGTTGTCCCAGCGGGGCGCGACCAGCACGAGGTCGTCGAAACCCATGACCTTCATGGCGCGGGCCGCCGCACCGACATTGCCGGCATGGCTGGTGTGGATGAGAACGAATCGGGTGGACATGGCCCCGATTTTCGCTGCGCCACGGATTCATGCGACCCGTGCGGAACTTCATGCGGGATTTCGTGGGAAAATGAGGTCTTCGCCCGCCCTGCATTGCCAGGGCGCCGGTCCACCGCTCTTCCTCACAATTCATGTCGTCCAACCTGCATCCCATGATCAACGTGGCCATCAAGGCCGCCCGCGCCGCCGGCGCCATCATCAACCGAGCCGCGCTCGACATCGAGTCGGTGCGCATTTCGCAAAAGCAGGTGAACGACTTCGTCACCGAAGTGGACCAGGCCTCCGAGCAGGCCATCATCGAAACCCTCCTCACCGCCTACCCCGGCCACGGCATCCTGGCCGAGGAGTCGGGACGCACGCATGGGGCCAAGGACTCCGACTACGTCTGGATCATCGACCCGCTGGACGGCACCACCAACTTCATCCACGGCTTTCCGGTCTACTGCGTGAGCATCGCGCTCGCGGTGCAGGGCCGCATCGAGCAGGCCGTGATCTACGACCCGACCCGCAACGACCTGTTCTCGGCCACCCGCGGGCGAGGCGCCTTCCTCAACGACCGGCGCATCCGCGTGAGCAAGCGCACCCGGCTGCAGGAAAGCCTGATCTCCACCGGCTTTCCGTTCCGCCCCGGCGACAACCTGCAGATGTACCTGCAGATCATGGCCGACGTGATGCCGCGCACTGCCGGCCTGCGCCGCCCGGGCGCCGCCGCGCTCGACCTGGCCTACGTGGCCGCGGGCTTCACCGATGGCTTCTTCGAGACCGGCCTGCAGCCCTGGGACGTGGCCGCCGGCTCGTTGCTCGTGACCGAAGCGGGCGGCCTGATCGGCAATTTCTCGGGCGAGGCCGACTTCCTCGACCAGAAGGAGTGCCTGGCCGCCAACCCGCGCGTCTATGCCCAGATGGTGCCCATCCTCGGCAAGTACTCCAAGTTCGCGAGTGCCGGCGAGAAGGCTGCCGTGCGCGAAACGCTGCGCAAGGGTCGCCTGGGCATGGGCGGCAGCGAAACGGCCCCCGAAGCGGCTCCTGAAGCCCCCGCCGCCCTGGCCCCGCAGGCCGATGAAGCCCAGCCGCCCGCCGGCAACTGAGCGCCTCCACTGAGCGCCTCCACTGAGCGCCTCCACTGAGCGCCTCCACTGAGCGCCTCCACTGAGCGCAATCCACTGAGCGCACCCGCCAGCGCGCGATACGAGGCCCTGCCACCGCCACGCGCAGGGCTGTTCCAGCCGCTCGGGGCGACATCCCCGTCACATGGGGCCATGTCGCCGCCAAACGGCGCGACGTCCCCACCACACGGGGCGATGTCCGACAGACAGCCGCCCGATCTTCCCGCACCATGAGGCCTTGACCGCCTGCGCGCGACGCCCTTGCCGAGGGCCGGCCGCGCAGTTCCTGCCACCCTGCGGCGCCGCCGCAGTCCACTGCCGTCAAGCGCGCCCTGTCTCATGGAACTGACCGACTCCCTCTCCCCCTGGCTGGCCACCGGCCTCGCCGCCACCATCGCCGTCCTGGCCGCCCTCATCGTCCACCGGGTGGGCCACCTCGTGCTCATGCGCGCCACGCGCGCCGCCATCGTGCTGCACGCGGTCGTCGCCCGCTGCCGCAACGCGGCCCAGGCGGCGCTGCCGCTGATCGCCCTGCAGGCGGTCTGGCAGGCCGCCCCGGACGAGCTGCGCTACATCGACGGCATCCGTCACCTCAACGGCCTGGCGCTCATCGCCAGCATGACCTGGCTGGCGCTGTCGGCCATCTCGGGCGTGGCCGACGGGCTGATCGTGCGTTACCCGGCCGACGTCGCCGACAACCTGCAGGCGCGCCGGGTGCAGACCCAGGCCCGCGTGCTGTCGCGGGCTGCCATGGTGGTGGCCCTGATCGTGGGGGCCGCGCTCATGCTCATGACCTTTCCGGGCGCGCGCCAGGTGGGTGCCAGCCTGCTGGCCTCGGCCGGCGTGGTCGGCATCGTGGCCGGTATCGCCGCCCGGCCGGTCTTCAGCAACCTGATCGCCGGGCTGCAGCTGGCTCTGGCGCAGCCGATCCGGCTCGATGACGTGCTGATCGTCCAGGGCGAATGGGGCCGGGTGGAGGAGATCACCGGCAGCTACGTGGTGCTCAGGATCTGGGACGAGCGGCGCCTGATCATCCCCCTGCAGTGGTTCATCGAGAACACCTTCGAGAACTGGACGCGCAGCTCCTCGCAGATTCTCGGAACGGTCTTTCTCTACCTCGACTACGGCGCGCCGCTCGAGCCGCTGCGCGCCGAGCTCGACCGCCTGGTCGCCACCGACCCCGACTGGGACCGCCGCGTCTGCAACCTGCGGGTGACCGACACCAGCGAGCGCAGCATGCAGGTGCGCGTGCTGGTGAGCGCGCAGAGCGCCGGCCAGGCCTTCGACCTGCGCTGCCGGGTGCGCGAAGCGCTGCTGGGCTTTCTGCAGCGGAACTACCCCGATGCGCTGCCCCGGCTCCGTGTTGACGGCCGGGAAACCGGCGAACTTGATAGGGAAATGGCTCAAGCCCGTTGAAGAATTCACGCTAAAGCGCCGACAAGGCTTAACCGATAGTCAGGGTACGGGCAACGCAACCATCCCGGAAGCGTCCCCCAACCCGGGTTGATCCCATCGGAGCCTTCCATGCGCCACTTCCGTCTTTGCAAAACCCTTCCGGCCGCACTGGCCCTGGCCGCACTGGCGGCCCATGGCCCGGTCTCCAGCGCCACGCTCACCATCTCGGCTCCCCTGCTGGTGTCGACCGTCGTGCTGTCCACCTGCACCATCGTGCCCAGCGCGATCGTGTTCCCGGACTACGCCCTGGGCGAGCAATCCAACATCACCGGCAACATCGCCGTCACCTGCACGCCCGACGTCACCAGCTACCAGGTGGCTCTGGACGCCGGCACCGGCAGCGGCGCGAGCGTCGCCGGTGGCAGGAAAATGACTTCCCTCACCGTGCCGGGCGCCACCCTCACCTACAACCTCTACCGCGACGCCAGCCGCACGCAGCCCTGGGGCAGCACGCGCGACGTCGACACCGTGGTCTCCACCGGCACGCTGCTGCAGAACTACACGGTCTACGCGAAGCTGCCGATGAACCAGTACGTCGCCGCCGGTGCCTACCAGGACACCGTCAGCGTCTCGCTGCTCTACTGATCCCGAGAGGCCGCCCGTGAAGCAGATCCTGCGCCGAGCCGCCAGGCCGATCGCAAGCCTTGCAGCAGGCCTGCTGCTCGCGTGCGCCGCCGGCGCCGGCCCCGTGGCCGTCTCCCCCGTGTCCATCAAGCTCGACAACGGCACCGACTTCGGCAACCTGCGCGTGGGCAACCCCGGTGCCAGCCAGACCGGCGTGGAGATCGAAGTCGTGCGCGTGCGGATCGAGGGCGGCCGCGAGGCCTATGAGCCCGCCAGCGAGTTCATCGTCTCGCCGCCATCGTTCATGCTCCAGCCTGGCGACAACCGCCTCATGCGGTTTCGCTTCACCGGCCGGCGCACCGCGACGGAGGGCGTCTACCGCATCTTCGTGCGCCAGCTGCCCGATCGCAGTTCGGGCGCCATCAACTTCGCGGTGAACATCGGCGTGCCGGTGTTCGTCGCGCCCACCAGCGCCCAGCCCGCCCTCGTGATCGACCCGACGCCCGAAGGCGCGCGTCTGCGCAACAGCGGCAACGTCACGCTGACCGTGCGCGACATCGAGGGCTGCGCCCAGCCGCTGAAGGTCGCTGCGCGGCTGTTCCCCCAGCAGGCCGTGGCCCTGGCCGACGGCGACCTGGCCTGTCTGCAGACCGCCCAGTCCGACCGCGGCCCCATCGGCCTGGCTCCGCGCCGTTGACGCTCCGGGGGGCTTCCCCTGCCATGCGCCGCTCCCCTCGTCCCGCCCTCCGCCCCGCGCCACGCAGCCGCGTCCGCTTCAGTGGGCGCTTCGATGGCCGCTTCGATCGCTGCTTCGGCGTCCACTTCCGTTTCCGCCCGCTGGCACAGGCCGCAGCACGCACCTGTGCGCTTGCGGCGCTGGCCTGCACGCTCCCGGCACAGGCCCAAGCCGGCGAGTGCCAGCAGGCCGGCCTTTCGCCCGGCACGCGCCTCATCGTCGAGCTGCTCGAAGCCGGACAGGGTCCTCGCGATGCCGAAGTCTTCCGCTCGGCCGACGGCGCCTGGTGGTTCATTCCGCTGGCACCGGGCGTGGCACCCGGTGCCAGCGCCTTCACCTGCACCCACGCGGGCGAGACGCTGCGCCGCGCCAGCGCCGAAGGCGACGCCGTGCGCTTCCAGGCCGACTCGGCCACCATGACCTACGTCGACCGCGACTCGCCCAACTACGTGCTCGACATGCGCCGGCGCCACAGCGCCCCGGCGGGCGACCTGCTGCCGGCCACGGGCCTGAACTACCAGGTCAACGCCAACTATGCGCAGAACCGGGTCAATCCATCGGCGCAGGTCGAGCTGTTCGGCTACCGCTCGGGCTGGTTCGGCGCCACCACGCTCGGCCTCGTGCCGGGCAAGACCACCCGCTTCGAGACCTACGCGCTGCGCGAGGACGTGGAGACGGCGCGCTCGCTGCGCCTGGGCGACTCGGTGACCGGCGCGACGGTGCAGGGCGAGTCGCTGCGGTTTGCCGGCCTGTCCTGGGGTACCGACCCGACGCTGCAGCCCGCCGACTTCGCGCCCGTGCTGCCCGACCTGCGCGGCGGCAACGTCGTGCCCGGCCCGATGGAGCTGTACATCAACGACACCCTGCAGTTCCAGCAGACGCTCAAGAGCGGCGTCTACGACCTGCGCAACGTGCCGGCGCAGCTCGGCTTCAACCGCTACCGCGTGCGCACGACCGACGCGCTGGGCAATGCCGTCACGGTCGAGCGCGAGATCTACCTGCCAGCCGCACTGCTGCCGGCGGGCCAGACGACGTTCCGCATCGACGCCGGCCTGCGGCGCCGCGACTTCCTGAACAGCAACTTCAACTACGGCGCGCCGGTGCTGTCGGCCAGCTGGGCGCGGGGCCTGGACTACGACACCACGACCAGCGTCTACGCCCTGGTCACCCGCGACGCGCACACCGCCTCGGCCAGCTACGACCGGCGCCTGTCCGATGCCTGGTCCGCACATGCCAGCCTGCACGTCGCCTCGGGCCATGGCGAGCGCGGCTGGGGCTGGAAGCTGCGCGCCGAAGGCGGCACGCGCCTGTGGCGTGCCGCAGCCGAAGCCCTGGGCTCGCCCGCCGGCCTGCCCAGCCTCGACGCCGGCCGCGGCGCCCTGCTGTCGCAGCAGCTCGTGCGGGCGCAATGGGCCGGCTGGTCATGGATCACGCCGGGCTTCACGCTGCTGCGCTCGCACCGCGCCGGCGACGCGCCGCAGCAGGTCGCCTCGCTGACGGCCAGCGTACGGCCCGGGGAATCCGGCATGACGGTGAGCGCCAGCGTGAGCCAGCTGCGCAGCGCAGGCACGCGCCAGAACACGGCTTTCATCGCGCTGATGATCCCGCTGGACGCGCGCATGCAAGGATGGCGCGAGAACCTCGCCGCCACCTCCAGCAGCGTCGACGGCGCCGTGCTGTCGCGCCTGCAGTACAGCGCCGCGTCGGCCGACGGCAACGGCCAGCAGTGGAACGCGGCGCTCAACCACGACTCGCGCAGCGGCCGCCCCACGGCCGACGCCAGCTGGTCCGGCCAGACCTCGATCTTCGAGCTGGCCGCCAGCGGACGCGCACTGTCCAACGAGGTGCAGGCCCAGATCTCCGCACGCAGCGCCGTCGTGTTCACCCAGGGCAGCACCTTCTTCACGCGGCCGGTCGGCGGCGCCTTTGCGGTCGTCAACACCGGCCAGGAAGGCGTCGCCATCCTGCACGACAACCGGCTGGTGGCACGCACCAATGCGCAGGGCATCGCCTTCGTGCCCGGCATGCGCGCGCTGGAGCCCAACCGAATCAGCCTCGACCCGACGAGCTGGCCCATCGAATGGCACGCGCCGCAGGTCGCCCAGGACGTCACCGCGCCGCGCGGCGGCGGCGTGATGGTGTCGTTCCGCATCAATGCGCAGAGTTGGCCGGCCAACACCCTGGTGCAGGTGCTCGACGAGACCGGCGTGCCCTGGCCCGCGGGAACCGAGGTGCGGGCGCGCGCCGACCGGCAGAACCGCGTGGGCGTGATCGACCGCAAGGGCCAGCTCTGGATCGGCGAGCTGCTGCCTGCCACGCGCTTCACCATCCGCAATGGCGACAGCGAATGCGAGTACGACATGCCCGACCCGTCGGCGCTGCCCGCCAACTCCGCCGTCGGCGAGCCGCGGCTTGCCCCCCTGCTGCCGCGCCGCTGCGTGCGCGATCCGCAATGGAAGTCCTGAGCATGGCAGACACCCCGCTCCATGGCGCCGACCTTTCGGCACACTGCCCGGCACGCGGCCTGGCACTCAGTCCGACGCACCGCCCGATCCACTGCCGCGCGGCACTCCCTCTTCGGGCCGCAGGCCGGCATGCACTGCGACCGCTGCGGCTGGCCGCCTGGGCGCTGGGTGCACTGCTCCTGTCGCTGGCGCAGCCGGCACTCGCCCAGGTTTGCCTCGTCGCCACCACTTCACCCGCCTTCAGCGCCTACTCGGGCGCGGTCACCAGTGGCGTCGGCAATGTGCGCGTGACCTGCACCACGCTGGCGGCAACCGACGTGAGCTTCACCGTCAACCTCGACATGGGCGGCAATGCCAGCGGCACGCAGCGGCGCATGGGCCTGCTGGGCAACTACCTGAAGTACGCGCTGCACTGTGCCTCGGGCAGCGCCACCAGCTGGGTCGACGGCAACAACGGCACATGCAACCGAACGGGCGGTCAGGCAGGCCTGCTGGGCACCCTGGTGGCCGACTTCCCGGTGTATGCCGACATCCCGAAGAACCAGGTGGTCATGCCGGGGGCGTATGCGGATTCGGTGCAGGTGAACGTGCTGTACTGACAGCGATGCGCCGCGCTGCAGGTGCTGCGCAGCACGGCCGACGCCGCGCGCGTGGCAGGCGCTGGCTGCCTGTCCCACGGCCGGACGTTGCCGGCGTCCGTACAGCTGTTGCCACACGCTTGTGCACGCCGTGCGCATGGGCCCATGATCCCCTGGGGCCCGATCAGATGCTTCGACCCGCGCCCTGCCAGAAAGGCTCGCGCAGAAGCCGCTTCTTGATCTTTCCGGACTCCTCCCGCGGGAGGTCGGCCCGCACCTCGACGAGCCGCGGCTGCTTGAATCCGGCAATGGATGAAGCGAGAAACTTCCTGACATCGTCCGGGCTGATCGCCTGTCCGGCTTGCGGCTGGACGATGGCCGCAAGCGCCTCTCCGAACTCCTCGTCGGGAATCCCGAACACGGCACAGTCGGCAACGCCAGGCATTGCCAGCAGTACCGCTTCGATCTCTGCTGGATAGATGTTCACGCCGCCCGAGATGACGAGATCGCGCTTGCGGTCGCACAGGAAGTAGCTGCCGGAATCGTCCCTGTAGCCCAGGTCACCGGACATGATCAGCCCGTCACGCTCCAGCGCGGCGCGCGCCTCGTGCTGGTTCAGGTAGGTGAAGTCGGCATATCCGTCGTTCCGCACGAACAGCTCGCCGATCTGCCCGGGGCCCAGAGCCCGCCCCGCTTCGTCCCGAACCTCGATCTGCACACCTTCCACCGCGCGTCCGACGGTTCCTGGCCGCTCGAGCCACTCCTCTCCCCGCACAAAGGTGATCGGGCCGGTTTCCGTCGAGCCGTAGTACTCATGGATGATGGGCCCCCACCAATCATTGTCCAATAGATCATTCAACAGTTGAACGAACAGGCTCCAGCGGTGTCGAGTCGCATGTGCGAAAGTGCGACGGGAGCGCCAAGGGGTGCGGGCTGACGAAAGCGACGAAGTGCTCAACGTCGTCGCAAGACACGGGGAACTGGAAATTGGACCGGGGTCGGCGCCGTTGGACCTCTGCACGGCATCGGCACTTCGCTCAGGAAGCTACGGTCGAACCCTGAACCTGCAGAGATTGGCCCGGGTAGTTTCGTCGCCTGAGCAACGGGCAGCCCTGAAGACCGGGACAGACGACGACTGAGCCGCCCCTACCGACCGAGAAACTTCGGCAAGCGACGCTGTGTGAAAGCGGCCAGCCCTTCATTGAAATCTTGCGACTGGCTGTGCGTCGCCACCATGACCCGTTCGGCCTGCAAGGCATCGTCGACGCTCCGGCGCATTCCGTCGTCCACCAGCTGCTTCATGCGCGTCATCCCCAAGGGGCTGTGGCCTGCGATCGTCCGGGCCAGTTCCTGTACACGGGACGCAAGCTCTTCGGCCGGAACGACCTCGCTCACGAGCCCCCATTCCATCATCTGCCGGGCACTGACGGTCCGACCCGTCAGCATCAGATACTTCGCGGGATTGACGCCGATCTTGCGTGGCAGCCTGACCGAGCCGCCGCCGCCCGGCAGGAGCCCGAAGCGCGCATGAGCATCCCCGAACTCCGCATGCTCCGAGGCGATCACGATGTCGCAGCACAGCGCGATCTCCAGCCCGCCCGCCAGCGCCACCCCATTGACGGCGGCAATCGTGGGGACGCGAATCACCTCCAGGGCGCGCAACGTTGCGGCAACGGATTCCATGTAGGCGGTCACTTGCAGCGCGCCGTCGTCCCGGGCGGCCAAGGATTCCAGCACCTTGAGATCGCCGCCTGCCGAGAACGCTCTGCCGCGCCCCGTCACCACGCATACTCGCACCGACGCGTCCTGCTCGATCCGTGCCAGCGCGCGCGCGAGTTCCTCCAGGATGTCGGGACTCATGCTGTTGAGCGCGTGCGCCCGGTCGAACGTGAGCGTGACCACCCCGCTCTCACATGTGAAGCCCAGACTGCTGGCCGGTACAGGCAATTCCAACTCCTTCGTCATCGAAACCCGGCGTGCCCGACAGGGGCGCCCCAGGGTCGCGGATCACGTGGATCATAGAGGCCTGCCCGGCCGCCTCCGAACGGACGGCATCACCCGGCATCACCCGGCGCCACGCGGCCGGGCGGGCTGAGGACGACCCGCCCGCTAGGTGTGAAGGTCCAATAGGTTGTTTGTGTTCATCTGAATTGAGTTTGAGAGACTGGGAATTACCACACCCCCAGAACTCTCAAGGAACTCAACCAGATGAACATCCATAAGAATGCCCGACTTACGCTTGCGCGTCGAATCGAAATGGTTCAAGACATCACGACACGTGGATTGAGCGCCTGTGCCGCCGCGCAGGCGCACGGCGTCAGCGCACCGACTGCCCGAAAGTGGCTGGGCCGGTACCTGGCCTTGGGCGAGGTGGGTCTGACTGATGCCTCGTCGCGCCCGGCTCACTCGCCGCGTCGCATCGAGCCGGCCAAGGCGCTGGCCGTGGTCGAGCTGCGCCACAAGCGCCTCACACAGGCTCGCATCGCCGCAGCGCTGGGTCTGTCCAGGAGCACCGTTGGAAGAGTTCTGGCGCGTGCAGGGCTGTCCCGCCTGGCAGACCTGCAGCCGGCCGAGCCTGTGGTGCGCTACGAGCACGCCGCCCCAGGAGACATGCTGCACATCGACACCAAGAAGCTGGGGCGCATCGTGCGGCCAAGCCACCGCGTGACGGGCAACCGCCGCGACAGCGTCGAGGGCGCGGGCTGGGAGATGCTGTTCGTGGCCATTGATGACCACGCCCGCATCGCCTTCACCGACATCCACCCTGACGAGAAAACACCCAACGCGGTGCAGTTCCTGCGCAATGCGCACGCCTACTACGCCAGCTTGGGGGTCAGCATTCAGCGCCTGCTCACCGACAACGGCTCGGCCTTCAGATCGCGGGACTTCGCGCTGGCCTGCCAGGAGCTGGGCATCCGCCACCGATTCACCCGCCCGTACCGGCCTCAAACCAACGGCAAGGCTGAACGATTCATCCAGTCGGCTTTGCGCGAGTGGGCCTATGGCTTCACTTACCAGAACTCCGCTGAACGAACTACTGCACTGGACTACTGGAATCACCACTACAACTGGCATCGCCCTCACCAGGGCATTGGCGGCGCCTCTCCCATGTCCAGACTCCTTCGATCACGAAACAACCTCTTGACTCTTCACAGCTAGGCCGCCTGCCTGAGCTGGACTGACTTCGTTTCGAGAAACTCCTCGAACCCGTCGACGCCGTTTTCGCGGCCCACGCCGGACTGCTTGTAACCGCCGAACGGGGCCATCGGATTGAATGGCGCGCCGTTCACGTCCACCTGGCCTGCCTGCAGTCGGCGCGCAAAGCGCAGCCCTTCTTCGTCGCTGGCAGCCCATACCGCCGCCGCGAGGCCGTAGGGCGTGCCATTGGCAATGCGCACCGCGTCGTCCGCATCGGTGTACGCGATGATCGACAGCACCGGCCCGAACACCTCCTGCTGCGCGAGATCGCTGTCCGGATCCACGGGTCCGAACACCGTGGGCCGCACGTAGAAGCCCTTGTCCAGCCCCTCGGGCCGCTGCGTGCCGCCCGCCACCAGCGGCGTGGTTACGGCCGCCGCCTCGATGAAGTTGCGGACACGCCGGTACTGAGCGAGATTGGCCAAGGGACCGAGCTTCGAGGCGTCCGAGAAAGGATCGCCGACGGTAAAGCTTGCAGCCGCCGCCGACGCCATCTCGCAGGCCTCCTGCAGCTGCTCGCGTGGGACCAGCAGTCGCGTCAGCGCCGAGCAGGTCTGCCCGGAGTTGAGGAAGCACACGTTGACCGTGTTCTTCACGGCCATTGCAAGATCGGCACCCGGCAGAACGACGGCCGCCGACTTGCCCCCGAGTTCAAGCGCGACGCGCTTGACCGTCCCGGCAGCGACGGCCGCAACGCGCTTGCCCGCAGCGGTGGAGCCGGTGAACGACACCATGTTCACGGCAGGATGCGCCGCCAGCTGCTCGCCAGCCCCGGCTCCAAGCCCCGTGACGAGGTTGAACACGCCGGGCGGAAAGCCGCTGGCGTGAATCTCCTCCGCGAGAACGAAGGCCGCAGAAGGAGCGACCTCCGAAGGCTTGAGCACCACCGTGCAGCCCGCACCCAGGGCCGGCGCGATCTTGGTCATGATCTGGTAGAGCGGATAGTTCCACGGCGTGATGCACGCCACCACGCCCACGGGCTCCTTGACCACCAGCGAGTTGGCGACGCGCCGCTCCGCCACATGGCTGGCGGCGATCTTCGCGGCCGCCTCCAGCGCGCCCACCGGCAAGGGGACCTGCATGCGCCGGCTCATGCGAAGAGGCATGCCCAGCTCGGTGCTGATCAGCGCGGCGATCTCCTCCGTCCTGGCTTTCAGCCGCTGTGCCAGCGTGTCGAGCAGCGCTGCGCGCTCGGCGGCCGGGCGCGCGCTCCAGGCAGCAAAAGCTGCAGCCGCAGCGTGAACCGCCAAGTTCACCTCCTCGGGCGTGCAATCCGGCACCGAGCCGATGACTTCCTCCGTCGCGGGATTGACGATCTCCAGCCGGCTGCCGGCCGCACTCCGGTGCCACGCACCGTCGGCGTAGTAACTGTCGCGATGTGCCATGGTGTGCGTCCTCAGTGCATCACCGTGCCGCCGTCCACGGAGACCGTCTGCCCCGTCACGAACGCACTCTCGGCACTCAGCAGGTACACCACGGTTCCAGCCAGGTCGGCGGGAACCAGGTTGCGCGGGATCGACTGGCTGTTCTTGATCGCGTCGAGCGCCTTGTCCATCTTGCCCGCGAAGAACTCCTGGGTCCCTTCCGTGAGCACGGCTGCCGGCGCGACCGCATTGACGCGGACATTGTCCCGCCCCAGCTCCCGTGCGAGCCCCCGCGTCAAGCCGATGACCGCCGCCTTGGACGTGGTGTAGTGCAGCCGGAAAGGCATGCCATAGGTAGCGGCCAGGGAGGTGATGTTCACCACGCTGCCACCACCGTGCTCCTTCATGTGGGGAACGGCCGCCTTGCAGCAGTTCCAGATGCCCTTGACGTTGACGTTCATGGCCGCGTCCCATTCGGCCTCGTCGATGCCGGTGAACGCGCCGCCCTTGAGCTGGCCGTACAGGGCCGCATTGTTCACCAGGCCGTCGATTCGCCCGAACGCGTCGATGGCAGCCTGCGCCATGCGCGCCGTCGAATCGGCGCTGGCAACGTCCACCTCGACGGCGATCACGCGTCCCCCCATCGACTCCACCATCTCGCGCGTCTGCCCGCATTCGTTCACGTCCGCAGCAACCACGGCGCCGCCCTCACGTGCCACGGCGAGCGCGTACGCCTGCCCGATGCCGCGCGCAGCGCCGGTCACGATGATCACCTTGTCCTTGAGTCTCATTGCATTCTCCTTGTGTGTTCTGTCGGGTCGCCCGCGGCTCACCGGCCCAGGATGTGGATGACTGCCACCGCTTCCTCGCACCGGTAGAAGCCGCCGCCGTTTTCAGCGATCGCCAGTCGGGCCCCCTCGACCTGGCGCTTGCCGGCCTCGTGGCGCAGTTGGGTCACCAGCTCATGGATCTGCGCCAGCCCCGTCGCACCGATCGGATGACCCTTGCACTCCAGTCCGCCCGACGGATTGATCGGGATGCGCCCTCCCAGGCGGGTCTCGCCGCGCTCGGCGATCCAGCCGCCCTGTCCGTACTCGCAGAAGCCCAGGTTCTCGGACTGCTGGACCTCCGCGAAAGCACTGGCGTCGTGCACTTCCGCCAGGCTCATGTCCTGCGGCCCGAAACCGGCCTTCTCATAGGCCCGCATCGCCGCAATGCGGCCGATCTGTTCATCGAGCTTTCGCGGATCGCGGTTGCGGCCGCCCGAGATGACGGAAGCGTGAATCCGGACGGCGCGTGCGTTCTTCACGCGCTCCAGACCCTGGCGGTTGCAGACGATCGCGGCCGCCGCGCCGTCACTGATCGGCGAGCACATGGGCAATGTCAGCGGCCAGCAGATCATCCGGGCCGCAAGCACTTCCTCGATGCTCATGTCGTTCTGGTACTGCGACAGCGAATTCATCGTCGAGTGGAAGTGATTCTTCGCCGCCACCGCCGCAAGCTGGCGCTCCGTCGTGCCGTACGTCTTCATGTGGTACTTGGCCAGATAGGAGTACACGTCCATGAACAGACTGCGCTGATCCGCATCGCCGGCACGGCCGGCCGGTCGCTCCAGGCCGGCCCCCAGCTCGGCCAGCGTCGCCGCCGTCTGCGATGCGGTGGTGACGTCCCACGCGCCATCGAAGACCGCGAATCCCCGCGACCTGTCGGGATGGATCATCTTGTCGGCCCCCACGGCCAGCGCGATGTCGCTCTGGCCTGACAGCACATGGGTGTAGGCCAGGTTCAAGGCGCTGCTCGCGCTGGCGCAGGCGTTCTCGACGTTGGTGATCGGCGTTTCCTCAAAGCCCATTTCGCGCAGTGCGATCTGGCCGCCCACCATGTGCTGCCCTTCGATCGGCGACTGCGTGGCATTGGCGAAGAACGCGGCCCCGATGTCCTCCTGGCTGAGGCCGGCATCCGCCAGCGCCGCCTGCACGGCCTCGCGCGTGAGCGCCTTGACGCTCTTGCCGGGATATTTTCCGAAGGGGGTCATTCCGACCCCGACGATATGAACCTCGCTCATTAACCGCTTCCTTTCGTGCAGACACGGGATTTAATTCCCGATATTCACGATCGTAAACGCTCGTTCACTTTTCTGTCAAGGCCATGCAATTCCTGACCCCAAGAAAAAGGCCGCCCATGGGCGGCCGGTCGCGTCGCGGCACACCGGTCAGCCGGCAGCGTCTGCCTTGCTTCTGGCCCGACGGGCCGGCGCGCCTGACTTCGCAACGCTCTGCCCTGCCGGCACCAGCTTGGCCGATTCGCGCAAGCCACGTGTGAAGATGTCCGCGATCACCTCGGCAATCTCCTTGGGTCTGTGGGGGCCGCCGCTGGAGTACCAACTCGGGATCCAGTTGATGGAGCCCATGATGGTGAACACGGTGAGCTTCTCGTCGCGCGCAACGATGCTGCCATCCTGGATGCCTTCCAGAACGATCTTGCGCAAGCCGGCATCGACGCGGTCCCGGCCCGCGATGATCTCGGCACGCTGCTCCGGAAACAGGGCGTCGATATCGACCATGGCGCCTCCGGCGGTGTTTTCCTCGATGTATTTCTCGACGAAATACATGACGAAGGTGCGCAGCTTGTCCAGTCCCTGGCCGGGAGTCCAGCGCGCCAGCTCGAGCGCAGCGTCACCGAGAACGTTCGACGCCTTGAAGCACTCGAACAGGATCTCCTGCTTGTTTTCGACGTAACGGTAAAGCGCTCCCTTGGTGACGCCGAGCGCCGTGGCGATGTCCTCCATCGTCGTCGCGTAGAAGCCCTTGGACCGGAATGCCATGGCAGCCTCGCGAATCAGCGCCGTCCGCTTCGCCGAATGCAGTTCATTCTTGGTCGGCAGCTCCGCCTTGCTCCATTTGGTCATTCGTCAATGTCCGTTCATGATGGGATACCGTGAGTTTACCGAGCGGCTGCCAGGGGAGGCAAGCGCCCATTGCCGACAGGGCACCGCCAGCTCCGCACCCGAAGCAGTTGCGGCTCGGCGGCTCCGTCCCGCGCGCGGACGCCTCAGCCGAGGTTTCCCACGAGGACCGACTGGCCGCCATCCACGCGCAGCTCGGCTCCGGTGATGAAGGCCGCTTCGTCCGAATGCAGAAAGAGGCTGGCGAAGGCCGTGTCCCAGGCCGTGCCCATGCGGCCGGAGAGCGGGACCTTGCGGTTGCGCTCCTCGCGCAGCCGCTCCAGGCTCAGACCCGTTTCCGACTGCTTCGGTCCCATGACCATCGGCGTGTCCAGAAGACCCGGCATGACCGTGTTCACGCGCACCCCATCCGCTGCGGCGACCGCGGCAAGTTCGCGCGTCAGGCCGTTCATGGCGGCCTTGCTGAGACTGTAGGCGCAAACCCCCGCAGGCGCCACGGCAGCGACGGATGACACATTGACGATGCTGCCCGAGCCCTGCAAACGCATCCGCCTGAGCGCCGCCTGCGACGAGTACAGGCAGCCGGCCAGATTGATGCGCCAGATGCGCTCGAAGCTGTCGGGATCGACGCGATCAGCCGGCGCATCGCCAACGAGCGTGCCGACGTTGTTCTGGATGAAGTCGATACGCCCCCACAGATCGGCACAGGCCGCGACGTAATCGTCGCAGGCCCGCGGCGAGGTCCAGTCGGCCGCGTGGGCGGCCGCGACGCCGCCCTCCTGTTCGATGCAGGCGACGGTCTCGCGCGCGGACGGCAGATCGCGGTCGACCACGAGCACCCGGGCGCCTGCACGCGCCAGCAACAGCGCGGTGGCGCGGCCGTTGCCGATGGTCGAGCCGGCCGACTGCCCGCCGCCCACGACGATGCCCGCCTTGCCGCGCATGCGGTCCCGCTGAAGTTCACGGTGCGCGGACGCCATCATTTGAGCATCGTCTGCGGCAGATACAGCGAGATCGCAGGAAACGCCATCAGCAGTCCGAGCACGACCACCTCGATCACCAGGAACGGCGCCACGCCCTTGAAGAGATCCTGCGCCGTGACCTTGGGCTCCGACGCGGTGATCACCGCATACAGATTGAATCCGACGGGCGGCGAAATCGCCGCGATCTCCACCAGCTTGACCACGATGACGCCGAACCAGACCGGATCGATGCCCAGCTGCTTGCCGATCGGGAACAGGAAAGGCAGCGTCATGACCATGATCGAGATCGCATCCACGAACATGCCGAGAATCAGGTACAGCACCACCACGAACACGAGGAAGTGGAACGGCCCCACGCCGGCGTCGGCGATGGCCCGCGTCACCTCGGTCACGAAGCCGGAGCCCAGCAACAGCCGCGACATCAGCAGCCCGCTCATGATGATGAGGAACAGCACCGCCGTGACGCTGACCGATTGCGTCGCCGCCTCGAGCACGCCCTTGACGCCGATGCGCCTGCGCATGACGCCGATCACCAGCGCACCCATCGCTCCCAGAGCACCGGCCGTCGAGGGAAACAGCACGCCGCTGTAGATGCCGCCCATGACGATCACCACGAGAGCCAGCAAGGCCCACAGCCCTTTCATCGCGTCCAGCTTCTCGCCCATCGTGAACCGCTCGGTGGTGGGCGGGGCCCAGCCGGGCTTCAGACGCAGCATGAACCAGGTGCCGCCCACGTACAGAACGATGGTGAGAATGCCGGGCAGGACCCCCGCCATGAGCAGCGCGCCCACCGACTCCGACGTAATGACGGCAAACAGCACCATGGAAAGCGACGGCGGGATCATCGCAGCGAAAGTGCCCGCCGCGCAGATGCAGCCGGCGCTCAGCCACGCCGGGTAGCCGAACCGGCGCATCTCCGGCAGCGCGATCTTGGTGAACAGCACTGCACTGACCACCGTCGAACCGTTGATGGCGCCGAACCCGCCTGCGGAAAGAATGGTGGTGTAGTAGAGGCTGCCGCGCAGGCGGCTGGTCCAGCGGTAGGCTGCCGTGTACAGCTCGTTGGTGATCCCTGCCATGGAGGTCAGCGCCCCCATGAAGATGAACATGGGAATCACCAGGAACGAGAACTCGGTGGCCACCGCATACGGCAGATTGGACACCGTCGCCAGCGTGAAGGCCGGGCCCGACGTGAAGGCCAGTCCCACCGCGCCCACGGTGGCCATGGCAAAGGCCACGGGAATGCCCAGACCGATCAGCATCAGCAGCACGGCGATGATGGCAAAGCCAAACAGGATCGGGTCCATCAGACGGCCCTTTCAGCGGCGTCGCTGCGCGAAGCCGACTGTGCCTGCCGTCCGGCCAGCACGTGCTTGAGAAGCTGGCGAAGGTACTCCAGCGTCGTGACGAAGGCGGCGACCGTCACCGCCACCTTGAAGGGGTAGATGGGGTAGCTCACCAATGCGGCGGCACGCTCCTGCATCTCGATGCTGGCGGCTGCACCGGCGCCGAGCCGCCATGTCAGCACCGCGAAGATCACCAGGCCCAGTGCGAGCGAAAGCGCCGTCACCACGTGCTGCCCCCAAGGCGGAAACCGTGCGTACAGAAGATCCACACCCACATGCTCCCGCTTGAGCTGAGCCTGACCGAACGAGAAGAAGATCAGCACCGCCAGAAGCTCTGAAGACAGCTCGCGGGCGGAGGGGACGGGCGATTTGAGCAACCAGGTGCTCAGCACGTCGGCCGCGCCCAGCACTGCAAGCAGCAGCAGCGTCACGGTGGCCACCCAGGTACACAGGCGCACGGCGAGGCCCGAGAGCCAGTCGCCACGCCGCCCTGCAGCTTGCAAGAACATGAACGACTCCCCTTACTTGACGCGGCTGCGCAGGAAGTCGGCAACGGCCTTGACGCCGGCGGGGTCGCCGCGCTTGTTCATGATCTCCGTCCACTGGTCGATCATGTTGGGGACCGTCTTGTAGAACTGGTCCTTGTCCTTGAACTCCACCACCTGCGCGCCGCCGCGCTTCATGGCCTCCAGCCCGTCGACCGCCGCACGGCTGACCTCCTCGCGATCACGCGCAGCCGCTTCCGCGCTGACGTCGCGGAAGACCTTCCGGGTGGCTTCGGGCATGCCGTTCCACACCGACTCGTTGATGTAGATGGGCCAGGCGGAGATGGCACCGAAGTTCAGATCGGGAATGAACTTGGCCACTTCGTAGAGCTTGAGGTTGGCCGCGATGTCCATCGACAGGTAGGCGCAGTCGATGTTGCCGCGCTGCAGGCCGTCGTAAATTTCCGCAGGCAACACGTTCACGCCCACGGCACCCACCGCCTTCCACAGCACCGGCAGATATTCGCCGAACGACCGCAGCTTGGCGCCTCGCAGGTCGGCCATGCTGCGAATCGGCTTGTTGCAGATGAGGCTGTAGTTGGGCAGGCTGTGCCACAGCAGCGGCACCACCTTGTTGCGGCGGTTCTCGGCGACGACCTGGGGCAGCGCCATCAGGTCGGTCTGGATGATCTGCGCCTTCTTGTTGTCCGAGATGGTGAGCGGCAGATGCGTGATGGCCGAGTACGGCAGCCGCGAGGGGTAGTAGGCCGGCGAAGTGGAGCCCAGCTCGACGCCGCCCGCGCCCACCAGATCGAGAATTTCCGTGGCTTTGGCCATGGACTCGCTCCAGTAGAACTGGATCTTGTAGGCGCCGTTCGTCTGGCGCTCGATCTCTTTGGCCCACCATTCGTCCACCTTGGACTGCACCGCCGTCGCGGCGATGTAATGCGGCATGCGCAGGGTCTTGGGTGCCTGGGCGAGCACGGTGCACGAGAGCGCGGCCGTTGCCACGGCGGCCATGAGGTTGCGGATGAGTGTCATGATGTCTCCTGTGAAGGTGTTGTGGAAATGCTCGGCGTCCGTGTGAACGCGTCAGGGGTTGGACGGCGTGCGCGCCACGCCTTCATGCTCGCGGGCCCAAGACTGGCGCAGCTGCGCCTTGAGGATCTTTCCGTAGGCGCTCTTGGGAAGCTCGGCCACGAACCGGTACTGCTTGGGCCGCTTGAAGCGCGCCATCTCCGACTGGCAATGCAGGTCGAGGTCGCCGGGGCTGGCGGCATCGCCATTGGCCACTACGTAGGCGACGACGGCCTCGCCCCATTCCGCATCGGGAACGCCGATCACCGACACCTCACGCACCGCAGGATGCGTGAGCAGCACTTCCTCGACCTCGCGCGGGTAGATGTTCGAGCCGCCCGAGATCACCACGTCCTTGGAGCGGTCCTTGAGCGTGAGGTAGCCGTCGTCGGAAAAGGCACCGAGGTCGCCCGTGCACAACCAGCCCTCGCGCAGCGTGGATTGCGTGGCATCCGGGTCGCCCCAGTAGCCCGTCATCGTGACCTCGCTGCGCACGCGCACCTCGCCCACTTCGCCCGGCGGAAGCGCCCTGCCGTCCTCGTCGACGACGCGGACCTCGACCCCGGTACGGGCGGTGCCCGCCGAGCCGAGCCGCTCTTCGTACTGCGGGTGCGCCGTGTCGGCATGGTCGCGCTTGGACAGGGCCGTGATCGTGCAGGGGCTCTCACCCTGCCCGTAGCCCTGCCAGAACACCGGCCCGAACGCATCGAGGCCGCGCTTGATGTCGCTCACGTACATGGGAGCGCCGCCATAGAAAATCGTCTGCCAGCGGCCCGGCTCCACCGCCGTTGCGCCCGGGTGGCGGACCAGGCGGTTCACCATGGTCGGCGCCAGGAAGGTGGTGACCTTGCGGTGGTGCCGCAGCAGATCGAACACCTCGTCTTCGTCGAACCCCTGGGACTCGGGCACCACCTGCGCAGCCCCGCGCGCCAGCAGCGGAATGGAATACAGGCCGCTGCCGTGGCTCAGCGGCGCGAGGTGGAACATGGTGTCGTCCTCGTTGACGAAATCCACGTCCGCAAAGTAGCGCAGGGTCATCGCCATGAGGTTGCGGTGCGACAGCGTCGCCCCCTTGGGCCGTCCGGTGGTGCCCGAGGTGTAGAAAATCCAGGCGGGCTCGCTCTCTGCGCGGGGCGCCGGCTGGCTCTGCTGGCTGCGCCCGCCCGATCCAAGCAGATCCGGGATCTCTTCAAGAGCGATCAGCCGCGTGGCGCAGTCCGACTGCGCGATGGCCTGCGATGCCGAGCCCTGCAGCGATGCTGCGGCAAAAAGGACCTTGGGCCCGCAGTGCCGGACCATGTAGGCCAGTTCCTTGGGATGCAGCTTGGAGTTCACCGGCACCAGCACGGCGCCCGCGAACCAGCTGGCCCACATGACGGTGATGTAGTCTGCGTCATTGGGCGCATAGGTCATCACGCGGTCGCCCGGGCTGACCCCGAGAGCCACCAGACGGCCTGCCAGCGAGGCCATGCGATCAGCCAGCTGGGCAAAGCTCAGATACACCCGGTCGCCGATGAAGACGGCGGGCCGTTGCGGCAGGGTGCGCGCGGTCTGAAGAAGCAGCAAACTCAGATTCATCCCAACTCCGTGAACTTTGCGTCATTGTGCTAAACGCTCGTTCACATTGCGATCCGGGTTTACCCCAAGCGGCGCCGTGTCACAGGCTGTGCAGATGCCGCGCCGCGGGGGTGGACGGCGCGCGGTCCGGTGGCGCCGTCGCGGAGGCAAGCCGGGGGAGATAATCAGGATTTGGTCGCCGCTTCCGGAGTGCTGGCAGGTGGACAGCGCGGTAGACCGACCCGCCGCATCGTATGCCGGCGAAGAAAGAACCGTCTCCCTCAACGAACATGGCATCACTTCCTGAATCCATCGAGAAGCAGGCACGCTCCCGCGCGGAGATACAGGACTTTTCCGCCCACACCCCGATGATGGCCCAATACCTGGGCCTGAAAGCGGACTTCCCCGACACGCTCGTGTTCTACCGCATGGGGGACTTCTACGAGCTGTTCTATGCCGACGCCGAGAAGGCCGCGCGGCTGCTGGACATCACGCTCACGCAGCGCGGGCAGTCGGCCGGCAAGCCGGTGGTGATGGCGGGTGTGCCCTTTCATGCGCTCGAGAACTACCTGGCGCGGCTGATCCGCCATGGCGAGTCGGTGGCGATCTGCGAGCAGGTGGGTGAGGTCAGCGGCAAGGGGCCGGTGGAGCGCAAGGTGGTGCGGGTGGTGACGCCCGGCACGCTGACCGACAGCGAACTGCTGAACGACAAGGCCGAAGCCTTTCTGCTGGCCGTGCACCAGGGCCCGCGCCACAGCTGTGGCCTGGCCTGGCTCAGCGTGACCCAGGGCGAGCTGCACCTGGCCGAATGCCCGGCCGACGAATTCGAGGGCTGGGTGGCGCGCATCGCGCCCAGCGAGCTGATCTACAGCCCCGGCGTGACCGACGCGTTCGAGCAGCGGCTCAAGGCGCTGCGGCTGGCCACGGCCATCCCGCTGACGCAGCGGCCCGAATGGCAGTTCGACGCCGCGCTCGGCCAGCGCAAGCTGCTGGAGCAGCTGCAGGCCGCGAGCCTGGGCGCCTGGAACGCCGAGTCGCTGGTGCAGGCCCATGCCGCCGCGGGCGCGCTGCTGGGCTACGCCGAACACACGCAGGGCCGAGCCCTGTCGCACGTGCAGACGCTGCGGGTGCAGCGCGGCGGCCAGCTGATCGAGCTGCCGCCCGCCACGCGCCGCAACCTGGAGCTGGTGCAGACGCTGCGCGGCGAAGACTCCCCCACCCTGTTCTCGCTGCTGGACACCTGCATGACCGGCATGGGCAGCCGGCTGCTCAAGACCTGGCTGCTGGAGCCCGCGCGCGACCGCGCCGAGGCCGCGCAACGGCTGGACGCCATCGGCGCACTGCGCGGGGGCGCGTGGCAGAAGCTGCGCGAGCAGCTCAAGGGCACGGCCGACGTGGAGCGCATCACCGCGCGCCTGGCGCTGCGCCAGGTGCGCCCGCGCGAGCTGGTGGCCCTGGGCCTGACGCTGGCCAAGGCCGGGGCGCTGGGCAGCGAGGGGCCGCTGGCGGCGCTCACGGCCGATGCTGCGGCATCCATCGAGGCCGCCGCAGCGGGCTCTGCGCCGCAGCCGTCCTCCGCACCCAACGGGCATGCGCGTCCCGACACAGCCACCCCGCGTTCGCCACAGCACCTGCTTGCCGCCCTGCGCGCCGACCTCGTCCCGCCCGAAGGCTGCGCCGACCTGCTGGCGCGCGCCATCCTGCCCGAGCCGGCGGCGCTGGTGCGCGACGGCGGCGTGATCGCGACGGGCTTTGACGCCGACCTCGACGAGCTGCGCGCCATCAGCGAGAACTGCGACGCCTTCCTGCTGGAGCTGGAGGTGCGCGAGAAGGCGCGCACCGGCATTGCCAACCTGCGGGTGCAGTTCAACAAGGTCCACGGCTTCTACATCGAGATCACCCAGGGCCAGCTCGACAAGGTTCCAGCCGACTACCGCCGGCGCCAGACGCTCAAGAACGCCGAGCGCTTCATCACGCCCGAGCTCAAGGCCTTCGAGGACAAGGCCCTGAGCGCGCAGGACCGCGCGCTGGCGCGCGAGAAGTGGCTCTATGAGCAGGTGCTCGACGCATTGCAGCCGCACATCGCGTGCCTCACGCGGCTGGCCCGCGCGCTGGCGGCGCTCGACGCCCTGTGCGCGCTGGCCGAGCGCTCGCTCACGCTCGGCTGGTGCGCGCCACAGTTCCGGCCCGAGCCGGGCATCGAGATCTCGCGCGGGCGCCATCCGGTGGTCGAGGCGCGGCTGGCCGAGACCTCGGGCGGCAGCTTCATCGCCAACGACACCTCGCTCGGCCCGCGCCAGCGCATGCAGATCATCACCGGCCCGAACATGGGCGGCAAGTCGACCTACATGCGGCAGGTGGCCATCATCGTGCTGCTGGCGTCCATGGGCTCCTTCGTGCCGGCCAGCGCCTGCCGGCTCGGGCCGATCGACGCGATCCACACCCGCATCGGCGCGGCCGACGACCTGGCCAACGCGCAGTCGACCTTCATGCTCGAGATGACCGAGGCCGCGCAGATCCTGCACACCGCCACGGCGCACTCGCTGGTGCTGATGGACGAGATCGGCCGCGGCACCTCCACCTTCGACGGGCTGGCGCTGGCCTCGGGCATCGCCTCGCATCTGCACAACCGCACCCAGGCCTTCACCCTGTTTGCCACGCACTACTTCGAGCTGACGGAGTTTCCGGCCAAACACCATGCGTCGGTGAACGTGCATGTGAGCGCGACCGAGTCGGGCAGCGACATCGTGTTCCTGCACGAGATCCAGCCCGGCCCCGCCAGCCGAAGCTACGGCATCCAGGTGGCGCGCCTGGCTGGCATGCCGCAGGCGGTGCTGAGCCACGCCCGCCATGCGCTGGCCGCGCTGGAGGCGCAGCAGACCGAAAGCCGCGAACAGGTAGACTTGTTTGCCCCGCCGCCCGAGCCGGCCGCTGCCGGCCCCGGCCCGCTGGAGACGGCGCTGGCCGCGATCGACCCCGACGCGCTCAGCCCGCGCGAGGCCCTGGACGCCCTTTACTCTCTCAAGAAACTGCACCGCAAGGCCTGAAGCCACGCACCCACAACAGGAAGAAAAACGCCATGACTTACTGCGTCGGCATCAAACTCAATGACGGACTGGTCTTCATGTCGGACTCGCGCACCAACGCCGGCATCGACCAGATCAGCACCTTCCGCAAGATGATCATCTACGAGAAGACGGGCGACCGCTTCATGGTGCTGCTGTCGGCCGGCAACCTGAGCATCTCGCAGTCCGTGCGCGAGATGCTGCAGGTCGAGCAGATCAAGGAGACCGAAGACGGCCCGCCGATCACCATCTGGAACGCCAGGAGCATGTTCGATGCGGTGCGCGTGCTCGGCGCGGCCGTGCGCCACGTGTACGACCGGGATGCCGCCTCGCTCAAGCAGGCCGGCGTGGAGTTCAATGTGTCGCTGATCTTTGGCGGGCAGATCCGGGGCGAGGGCATGCGGCTGTTCCAGGTGTATTCGGCGGGCAACTTCATCGAGGCCACGCCCGAGACCGCCTACTTCCAGATCGGCGAGTCCAAGTACGGCAAGCCGGTGCTCGACCGCGTGATCACGCCCGACACCCCGCTCGACGAGGCCGCCAAGTGCGCGCTGGTGTCGATGGACTCGACGCTCAAGTCCAACCTCTCGGTGGGCCTGCCGCTGGACCTCGTGGTGTACGAGGCCAACCGCTTCGAGACCGACAAGATCGTCTGCATCGACGAGACCAACCCGTATTTCCGGCTGGTGCGCGGCAGCTGGGGTCAGAAGCTGCGCGAAGTGTTCGACAGCATCGAAGACCCGACCTGGGACGGCGGCCAGACCGAGGTGCCGCTCATGGTGCCGTCCAACCGCAGCAAACCGCTCAAGAAGATCACCACGCCGGACGAGCGGCTGATCTGAGCACCTGATCCGAGAACCCGATGCCTCAGGCGTCGGGATGCCGCAGGATCAGGCTCACGTTGTTGCCGCCAAAGGCAAACGAGTTGGACATCATGTGGCTCACGCCGTCCATCGGCCGGCCAGTGCCCGGCACGTAGTCGAGGTCGCAGTCGGGGTCGCGCATCGCCCAGTGCGTGGTGGGCGGCGCCACCTGGCGGTCCAGCGCCATGAGCGTGGCAATGAACTCCACCACGCCGGCCGCGCCGATCAGGTGGCCATGGGCCGACTTGGTGGACGACACGGCCAGCTGGTGGGCATGGTCGCCAAACACCTCCTTGATCGCGCGCGTTTCCACCACGTCGCCGGCCAGCGTGGCCGTGCCGTTGGCATTGAGGTAGCCGATGGACTCCCGTTCAATGCCCGCCATGTGCAGCGCGCGCCGCATCGCCTGCACCTGCCCGCGCGGATGCGGCCGCGACATGTGGCTGCCGTCATTGCTCACGCCATAGGCCACCAGCTCCGCCAGCGGCCGGGCGCCACGCTCGCGCGCTCCGTCGAGCGACTCCAGCACCACGAAGCCGGCCCCCTCGGCCAGCGCGAAGCCGCTGCGGTCGGCGCTGAAGGGCCGGCAGCCCGTGCCCGGCGACAGCGCGGGGCTGTCGCACAGCACGCGCATGTCGTTCCAGCCCGACAGCACGGCCGGCGTGATCATGCTCTCGCCGCCGCCCGCAAGCGCCAGATCGAGGTAGCCGTCGCGGATCCGCCGGAAGGCTTCGCCAATCGCCACCGCCGATGAGGAGCAGGCCGTCGAGTACGTCTGGCATTCGCCGAGCGCGCCATGCCGCAGCGCCACCTGCGAGGCCGGCGCATGCGGCATGGCCGACAGAATGGCCAGCAGCTTCTGGCGCTCGTCGGGTCGGCCGAAGAAGCCTCCGAACGCGTGCTCCAGGGTCTCGACACCGCCGGCCCCGGTGCCGAAGAACACGCCTGCCTGCTCCCCCAGGGGCAGGGGCAGCGCTGCGGCGTCCAGTGCCTGCTGCGCGGCCATCAGCGCGAGCTGGCTCAGCCGGTCGAGGTCGAGCAGTTGCAGCCTGGTGAAATGGCCCCCCACCTCCTCTCGCACCCAACCGACCTCTTGCCGGATGGCCGGGTCGGGATGGCGGCCGATACCGGTGTGCCCGGCGATGAGCTTGTCAAAGAACCGTTCGGGTGTGCAGCCCAGGGGCGACATCAGCCCCATGCCGGTCACCACCACGCGGCGCGGCTTCATGCAGGGATCCGGAGCGTTGCCACATTCAAGGCGGCGGCCATGGGCCTGGACGCAAGGGCCGGCACGGAGCCAGGCGCCGGCATCGGGAAGCGTTCGCGCCGGGCCAGCGCGGCTTGTACGCTTGCGGCGAGATCATGGACGCCGAAACCCGGTGTCCGTGTGGCTTCATCAAAATCCAGCGTCACCGACCATTCGCGCTCCACCAGCATGAGCATCTCCAGCAGGCTCAGAGAATCGAGCAGTTCGGCCAGCGGCTCGCCGCCCAGTGTGGTCGCCTGATCGATGGCCATGTAATCGAACATCAGCGTCGCGATGCGGTCCGCGATGTCGTGCTTGTCTCCGGTCTTCATGAAGGTCCTGCCTTTCAACGTTGTGATTCCCCGTGTCACGCGTTCTTGTGGACTGCTTGGCGTTGACGCGTACACATCATGCGTGTTGCAGCCGTGAATCCACAGGGGGGCAATTGCCTAAGCCCTGTCAGGATTGACAGGGCCGAATGGCCGAAAAGCAGGAAAAGGCCTACACCCCAGACAAGAAGGCGAAAGCGGTGCGGACAGCAGTCAGCGCTTCAGCGCTGCGGGGTGCCGGTTCGCGGATCGAACTTGATCACGCGCACACGGCCGTTCTGGCCGGGGAAGCCATCGAACACCGCCGTCACCAGATAGGGCACGGTGTCGGGCAGGTCCTCGATATCGCCCTCGTACACGGCGGTGGACTCGAACACGGCGCGCGGGCGCGGCGTGGCGGTGCGGGTGTCGGCAATGCGCACCTTCAGGCGGCTGACCTGCACCGTGCGCGTGACCTCGCGGTCGCCGATGTAGCGCGAGCCGAACTGGTCGGGCGCCCAGTAACCGGGGAACACGTCGCCCGTGCCGTAGCGGTACGGCGGCACGTAGATCAGCTGGTTCTGGTAGACGGGTTCGAGAAAGGTCTTCTGACGCGTGCTCGCCACCGTGGTCACGTCCACGATGAAGCGTCCCGTGCGCCCTGGTGCGGCCAGCGTGAGGCCCCGGCGCTGCAGTTCCACACCGACATAGTTTTCATAGGTGGCCTGCTCCAGGTCGCCGGCCTTGCCGTCGCCGGGGCCGAAGCTGAAGTCGCTGCCGGCGGCGTCCGCCGGCCAGGCATTGAAGTTGGTGACCTTGGTGGTGACAGGCAGGGCACAGGCCGTCATCAGGCCGGCCGCCAACACCCATGCGGCACCGCGTGCGACCCGTGCGATCCAGCCCTTTGCCGGGCTCTGGCTGAGTGTGACTTCCATACCCGCCATTATGGGAAAGCGGTGTTAACGCCAAATGAAGCAGGGATTCTCGACAGGGTGTCGGCGCGCGCCCCGCGCTGCGGTCGGACCGGAGCGGGCCGCTGCGCCCCTCAGGCAGCCCAGGTGACCAGCCCGCTCCAGGCCGTGGCGAGCACGACCACGCCGAACGCGATCCGGTACCAGGCAAAGGGCACGAAGCTGTGGGTCGAGATATAGCGCAGCAGCCAGCGCACGCACAGCCAGGCGCTCACGAACGAGAACAGCAGCCCCACGCCGAACAGCGGCACGTCGGCCATCGACAGCAGCGCGCGCTCCTTGTAGAGGCTGTAGGCCCCCGCGCCGATCAGCGTCGGAATGGCGAGGTAGAACGAAAAGTCCGTGGCCGCCTTGCGCGACAGGCCCAGCAGCATGCCGCCGATGATGGTCGCGCCGCTGCGGCTGGTGCCGGGCACCATGGCCAGGCACTGCACCAGCCCGACCTTGATCGCGTCGAGCGGCGTCATTTCGTCGACCTCATGGATGCGCACCGCCGTCTGCTGGCGCCGCTCGGCCCACAGGATGATGAAGCCGCCGATGATGAAGGTGCTGGCCACCACCACAGGCGTGAACAGATGCGCCTTGATCGCCTTGCCCAGCAGCAGGCCCAGCACCACGGCCGGGAGGAACGCGATCAGCACGTTGAGCGAGAAGCGCTGCGCCTGCCGCTCGGTCGGCAGGGCCACCAGCGTGGCGCGGATCTTCTGCCAGTAGACGATGACCACCGCCAGGATGGCACCGGTCTGGATCGCGATGTCGAAGACCTTGGCCTTGGCGTCGTCAAAGCCCAGCAGGGCGCCCGCCAGGATCAGGTGGCCGGTCGACGACACCGGCAGAAACTCGGTCAGCCCTTCCACGATGCCCATGACCGCGGCCTTGGCCAGCAAAACGATATCCACGCACGCTCCTTGAAGTGGCCGGAATTATCGCCGTGCCGCCCCGGCCGGACCTGACTGGCCGGGGCGGCGGGGCCGCCCGCCTGCATTTCGCACCCGACCGGCCGGATTTCACGCCCGGCCGACCGCATGTCGCGCCGGCAGGCCCTGCATTTCACGCGCACGGGCTGCATTTCGCGGCGCCGGCCCTGCATTCCGTCTCCGGGGCCTGTTGCCCGCGCAGGTGGGCCGGCACAGTCCCCCCATCGACCCACCGTCCACCGCCCCCAATCAGATCGCCACCAGGAACCCAGGAGAGCCGCCATGCAGATGACCCCCGTCCTCGCCGTGCACATCACCGCCGCCACCCTGGCCGTCATCACCGGCCCGGTCGCGCTCTGGGCCCGGCGCGGCGCCACCCAGCGGCCCCGGCTGCACCGCGCCTTCGGCTACGCCTGGGTCACGCTGATGATCATCGCGGCCGGCTCGGCCTTCTTCATCCGCGGCGGCAACCTGCCCAACCTGGCCGGCTTCAGTCCGATCCACCTGCTGATTCCGCTGACCTTCGGCACGCTCACGCTGTCATTCCTGCGCCTGGCGCGCGGCGACGTCAGCGGCCACCGCAAGTCGATGCAGGGCCTGTACATCGGCGGCTGCCTCGTTGCCGGCTTCTTCACGCTGCTGCCCCAGCGCCTGATCGGCAGCCTGCTGTGGGGCCAGCTCGGGCTGATCTGAACGCAGCCGAGCCCATCGGCCGACGGCTTCGACCCACGCGCCCCCTTCCCTTTCCTCTCCGCCCATTCATCCACACACCACCAGGAGTCTCACCATGTTCGATCCGCTCTCCCTCTCCGGCTTCGGCCAGATCCTTGCCCACACGCCCCCCTGGGTGTTCGGCCTGTTCATCGCACTGCTGGTGCTCGGCCTGCGGCAGATGACGCCCAGCCGCCCGGGCCTGCGCCGCGTCGTCGTGCTCCCGCTGGCCATGGCCGGCCTGTCGATCTACGGCACGGTCTCGGCCTTTGGTGCCACGCCGGCCGTGCTGCTGGCCTGGATCACGGCCTTCGTCGTCGCGGCCACGCTGGTGCTGCGCACTGCGCCGCCGGCCCATCGGGCGCCCGCCTATGACCCCGTGGCCCAGCGCTTCAGCGTGCCGGGCAGCGTCGTCCCGCTGGTGCTGATGATGGGCATCTTCTGCCTCAAGTACGCCATCGGCGTGACGCTGGCCATGCATCCGGCGCTGGCGCACGACCCGGTCCTCAGCATCGCAGTGGGGGCCCTCAACGGCGCCTTCAGCGGCGTTTTCGCAGCCCGTGCCGGCCGCCTGCTGCGGCTGGCCCTGCAGCCCGTCGGCACCGCCGGGCCGGTGGTCGCGGGCTGAGCCGGTTCCTGAAACCCACTTTCTGAAAGGATGCCCTCATGAACACCGACACCCGTCCCGACCGGATCGAGCGCCTTGCGCGCCGCCGCGCCAGCGCCAAGATGGGCTGGTACATCCATGCCCTGGTCTTCGTCGCCGTCAACCTCGGCCTGGCAGTCATCGCCGCAGCCGGCGGCCGCAACTGGGTGATGTTTCCCGCCCTCGGCTGGGGGCTGGGCCTGCTGATCCACGGCGCCGTGGTGCTCGGCATCACGAGCAACCTGCACAGCCGCCTGGTGGAACGCGAGCGGGCCGCACTGGAACGCGACGCCTGGTGAGGCGCGGACGGGCGAGGCCCCTACCCCGCCCCCTTCCCGCCCCCCTTCTCGCCCCCTTCTCGCCGCACAGGCCGCCTTGCCGCACAATGCTCCCGTCGGACCTCCGCCTCATGCCCACACTCGCCCCCTCCTCATCGACCGGCCCGATGCCTCCCCAAGCCGGCCCGCCCCCGCCCCCGCCCAGCGTCGGCAGCCGCGCGCTGCACCTGCTGCGGCATGCGCTGATCACGACGGTGATCTGCTGCGTCATCGCGGTGTCGCTGGCACTGTCCACGGGCCGCCCGTTCGACGTCCAGCTGGCCTATTCGCTGGGCATCGGCCTGACCACCTGGGTCATCGTCGACGGAGGCCGTCTGCTGCTGCGCCGTCCGGGCGAGACGTATTGGCCGCGAGGCTGGCGCGGCATCGTCATCGTGCCGGTCGGCATCGCGATCGGCTTCGTGGTGGGCACCACGCTGGGCGACGCCTACTGCGGCTGCTCGACCTGGAGCAGCTACGGCGCCAGCGGCCAGCGCCTCATGTCGTCGGTCGTCCTGACGGCGGCGGTGGGCCTGGGCTCGATCTACTTCTTCTACAGCCAGGGCAAGGACCAGGCGCTGCGGGCGCGGCTGGCCATGATCGAGCGCGACGCCGCCGAAGCGCGGCTCAAGCTGCTGGAGACGCAGCTGGAGCCGCACATGCTCTTCAACACCCTGGCCAATCTGCGCGCGCTCATCATGGTGGACCCGGGCGCCGCCATCGACATGCTCGACCGGCTCAACGACTACCTGCGGGCCACGCTCAGCGCATCGCGCGCCGGAAGCCACCCGCTGGCAGCCGAGATCGACCGGCTGGGCGACTACCTCGAACTCATGAAGGTGCGCATGGGCCCGCGCCTGGCCTATGCGCTGGAGCTGCCCGAGGCGCTGCGCGAGTGCACCGTGCCGCCGCTGCTGCTGCAGCCGCTGGTGGAAAACAGCATCAAGCACGGCCTGGAGCCCAAGGTCGAAGGCGGCAGCATCCACGTGCGCGCCTGGCGTGACGGCGCGCAGCTGATGCTCGAAGTCAGCGACACCGGCGTCGGCTTCGACCCGAACGTGCCCGAGGCCGGTGCGGGCCGAGGCTTTGGCGTGACGCAGGTGCGCGAGCGGCTGTCCACGGCCTACGGCACGGCTGCGAACCTGGCTTTCACCAGCGCGCCGGGCCAGGGGGCGCGCAGCCTCATCAGCCTGCCCTGCCCGGCCTGAGGAAGCTGACATGACTGCACGCTCATCCCGGCCAGCCGAACCCGCCAAACCTACAGCCGCCACACCTACAGCCGCCACACCTGCAGCCTCCCCACCAGAAGCCGCCACCGCGCTGATCGCCGAGGACGAGCCCCTGCTGGCAGCCGCGCTGCAGACCGAACTGCTGCGAGCCTGGCCCGGCCTGCGCGTGCTGGCGACCGTCGGCAACGGCGCGGCTGCGGTGGAACAGGCCCTGGCGCTGCAGCCCGAGGTGCTGTTCTTCGACATCCGCATGCCCGGCATGAGCGGCCTCGAAGCCGCGGCCGAGCTGGCCGACGCCTGGGACACGCGGCCGGGCGCGCGGCCCTTCCCGGCGCTGGTGTTCATCACCGCCTACGACCAGTACGCGGTGCAGGCCTTCGAGACGCACGCCGTCGACTACGTGATGAAGCCCGTGCAGCCCGCCCGCCTGCGCAAGACGATCGACAAGCTGCAGGCCCTGCTGGCCCTGCGGCGGGAACGCGCGGACGGCGCGGCTGCCTCGGCTGCATCCGCTGCATCAGGCGGTTCGGCCCTCGGCGGCACGGCCCAGGCCGCCTCCGGCGCGCTGCTGCCGGACGGCATGGAGGCCACGCTCGCGCAGTTGCGGCAACTTCTGGCGGCCGGCCTGACGGGTGGACTCGCGAGTGGACTGGGCAATGGACTCGCAGGCGGACCTGGAAACCAACTCGCGGGCGGGCCGGCGGCCCGCTTCACGCAAGGTGGCAACGACCCGGCGGCGTCCGGCGCGGCGTCCGGCGCGGCGTCAGGCACGACGTCGACTCGCGGCGCGTCCGCAGGCGGTGCCGCCGCTCCGCTGCGCATGATCCAGGCCAGCGTGGGCAGCGCCATCCGCATGGTGCCGGTGGACGAGGTGCTCTACTTCGAGGCCGCCGACAAATACGTGCGCGTGCTCACTGCCGCGCATGAATACCTCATCCGCACACCGCTCAAGGAACTGCTGCCGCAGCTCGACGAAGGCGCGTTCTGGCAGATCCACCGCGGCACCGTCGTGCGCGCGTCCGCGATCGACAGCGTCACCCGCGACGAAGCCGGCAAGGTCACGCTCACGCTGCGCGGCCGGCCCGACAGGCTCGTCGTCAGCCGCCTCTACGCTCACCTGTTCAAGGCGATGTAAGGCCTGGCGAGCGAGGCCGCCGGTGCAACGCCTGCGCCGTGCCTGCACCTGGCGCACTTGGCGCACGTGGCTCAGTTGGCGCCCTTGGCTCGCCCGCCACCGACGGTCGAGGGCCGTCAACTGACCAATACCTGACTCCTTTGGAGGGCCAACTGAATCCGCTCCCGCCGCAGCCGTCGTAAGGCTTGAGACGACGCCACCTCCAGGCGCCGCGCAAACCTCATCAACAAGGAGTCAGGATCATGTTCTTCCGCACCGCCCTCGCCCTCTCGGCCACCGCGCTCGTCGCCGCCTGCGCCAGCAACTCGTCCATGTCCATGAAGCCGTTCTCGCAGGACGGACTGCCCGCCGCCGTGATGGTGCCCGCCGGCAACAAGGTCGCTCTCGAGACCGTGGGCGTGGGCGAGATCACCTACGAATGCCGCGCCAAGGCCAACATGGCCGGCCAGTACGAATGGGTCTTCGTCGGCCCCGATGCCAAGCTGATGGACCGCAGCGGCAAGCAGGTCGGCAAGTACTACGGCCCGCCCGCCACCTGGGAAAGCAACGACGGCTCCAAGCTGACCGGCGCCCAGGTCGCGGTGGCGCCCGCAGCGGCCGGCAGCATCCCGCTGCAGCTCGTCAAGGGCAACCCCGCCATGGGCAGCGGCGCCATGCAGGGCGTAACCTACATCCAGCGCGTGGCCACCCAGGGCGGCGTTGCCCCGGCCACGACCTGCGACGCAGGCGCCATGGGCAAGAAGCAGATCGTCAAGTACCAGGCCGACTACATCTTCTACCGCGCCTCCTGAGCGGCCACCACCGCATCCGCAGCGGCCCCGTGCAGGCGCCTTGCGCCGCACTGCAAAACCTGACTCCAGCGCATCGGGACGCTGCGCGCACAGATCACTTCCCATGGTTCCTCCGGGGTGATCGCCGGCCTGGCAATGATCCAACGCTGGCCGGTCTTCAACCCGCAGTCCTTCACCGGACTGCGGGTTTTTTTGTGCTGCGCACCGGCCGGCATCCGCCCGGGCTTACGCCATTTCCTGCATGGGGATGCGGCCTTCTCCTACACGCGGGCCGCGTGCGCTGGGTTCTACTAAGGGCTCGCTCCCCCCACCTCCTCCCTCCACCGGGAGCGACGCTGAAGCGGTGCCACCACCGCGAACGGCTGATTGGCCCGCAGACCTCCCGGTCTGCGGGCTTTTTTTTCGTCCGACGCAAAAAAGGGCTCCGAAGAGCCCGCTTGCAAACCGCTTTCCCCCGATGGCTGGTGGCTGCGGTCAGGGCTGACAGCCGTGGCCGTCAGCCATTTTCCGAGGATGACAGCCGCGGATGTCGGCCAAAAACGGATGACATCCGCGGCTGTCGGCCGGCCGATACGGCTGACAGCCGTCCTTGAGGGACTAGGCCATTGACCTCGACCTGGCCCCTCAACGCCAGTGTCCGCGGCCGTGCCCGTGGCGCCAGTGCCCCGGAGACCCGTAATAGGCCGGCGGGCCGTAGTACACCGGAGCCGGGCGCACGTACACCGGGGCCGGTGCGTAGTACACCGGCGCGGGCTGCACGTAGACCGGACGCGGCTGCACATACACCGGCGGCGCGTAATACACCGGCGGCGCGTTGGTCACGCCCACCGATACGCCCGGCACGCCGATGCCCAGCGAGAAAGACACATCCGAGCGAGCCTGGGCCGCGCCGGCTGCCAACAGGCCGGCCACGGCCAGCGAGGCCAGCGCACCCGCCTTCAGCAGGCGGGCAGCGCGCGGGGCCGGAACGCCTGTTGCGGTGGAAGACTTGTCGTTCATGATCAGACTCCTTGTGTGAACGGGCAGGACTGCCCATGCACCCATTAAACGCGCCAGCGCCTGTTGCACTACCGCATGGAACGTCAAAGCTGTTTCAGACCGTAAGAGCGACTGGGTAAAACCCTAGAATCAGTGGCATGAGCGACCCGTCTGCCAAAGAAATCACAAAGCCCACCAACTTCCTGCGTCAGATCATCGAGCACGACCTGGCCAGCGGCACCTATGCCTCGCGCCACTGGGGCGGCTCGCCGGGCGACGCGGCCCACCATGCCCAGGGCCCGCTCGACCCCGCCAAGGTCCGCACCCGCTTTCCGCCCGAACCCAACGGCTACCTGCACGTCGGCCACGCCAAGAGCATCTGCCTGAACTTCGGCCTCGCGGCCGACTACGGCGGCGTCTGCCACATGCGCTTTGACGACACCAACCCCGAGAAGGAAGACACCGAATACGTCAACGGCATCCTCGACGCGGTGCAGTGGCTTGGCTTCGGCTGGGACGCCAACGGCACCTCGCACCGCTACCAGGCCAGCGACTACTTCGACTTCATGTACCGCGCGGCCGAATACCTCATCGAGGCGGGCCTGGCCTACGTCGACGAGCAGACCGCCGAGCAGATGCGCGCCAACCGCGGCGACTTCGGCAAGCCCGGCGTCGACAGCCCCTTCCGCACCCGCACCCCGGCCGAGAACCTGGCGCGATTTCGCGACATGCGCGACGGCAAGCTCGCCGACGGCGCCGCCGTCCTGCGCGCGAAGATCGACATGGCCAGCCCCAACATCAACATGCGGGACCCGACCCTCTACCGCATCCGCCGCGCCACGCACCACTACACCGGCGACCGCTGGTGCATCTACCCGATGTACACCTTTGCCCATCCGGTGGAAGACGCGCTCGAGCAGATCACCCACAGCATCTGCACGCTCGAATTCGAGGACCAGCGGCCCTTCTACGACTGGCTCCTCGACCACCTGGCCGCGGGCGGCCTCATCGCCAGGCCCGTGCCGCGCCAGTACGAATTTGCGCGCCTGAACCTCACCTACGTCATCACCAGCAAGCGCAAGCTCAAGCAGCTCGTGGACGAAGGCCATGTGAATGGCTGGGACGACCCGCGCATGCCCACCCTCGTCGGCATGCGCCGGCGCGGCTACACGCCCGAGGCCATCCGCCTCTTCAACGACCGCAACGGCGTCACCAAGAGCGACGGCTGGATCGACTACAGCGTCCTCGACATCGCCCTGCGCGACGACCTCGACCCCAAGGCCGCGCGCGCCATGGCGGTGCTGGAGCCGGTCAAGCTCGTCATCACCAACTGGGACGAACTCATGGGCGCCGGCCACCTCGACGCCTGCAGCGCGCCGGTGCATCCGCACCAGCCCGAACTGGGCCGGCGCAGCTTCAGCTTCGGCCGGGAACTGTGGATCGAGAAGACCGACTACGAAGACGTCCCGCCCAAGGGCTACAACCGCCTCTACCCCGGCAACAAGGTGCGCCTGAAATACGGCCACGTCATCGAATGCACCGGCGCCACCCGCAACGCCGCAGGCGAGCTGACCGAGGTGCAGGCCCGGCTCATCCCCGACACCAAGAGCGGCACGCCGGGCGCCGACGCCATCAAGGTCAAGGGCGTCATCACCTGGGTCGGCACGGCCGACGCGGTGCAGGCCGAAGTGCGCCTGTATGACCGGCTCTTCAGCGTCCCGCAACCGGGCACGGGCGACAAGGACTTCCTGGAAGAACTCAACCCGAACAGCCTCAAGGTCGTGACCGCCTACGTCGAGCCCTCACTCGCCCAGGCCCGACGCGAAGACCGCTTCCAGTTTGAACGGCACGGGTATTTTGTGGCGGACCGCGTGGATCACGCCGAAGGCAAGCCGGTGTTCAACCGGGTGGCGGGGATGAAGGATGGGTGGGGGAAGTAGGGGGGCGACGGCGGCTTGGCTGAGAGGCTGCCACGGCCAGTGTGAGCGGGTTAACGGAGTGTGATATCGCCCTCATTGCGCTCAGGAGTATGTACGCTAAATCCAATGCAGGATTGAGCGACTTTCGGAAAAATACTAAACACGTTTACCAACAACGAACGATTTCGGACTAGCTCGCGCGCAAGGGTATGCTACGGAAGGGCAGATTGCCATGGGGGGAGCAAAAATGAAAAATCAGACCTTGGAAATATTGACCGCCCCTAAGCCTTTTTTGAAATGGGCGGGGGGGAAGCGTTGGCTCGCGCCTCACATACGTTCAATAGTGCCGACGATTCAAGGCAAATACATTGAACCATTCACCGGCAGTGCCGCTATTTTCTTTGCATTGGCTCCGAAGCGCGCATTGCTATCAGACGTGAATGAAGGGCTAATTGAAACATATCGATGTGTTCGCGATCAGCCCGCTGAGATTCAGTCCCGTCTTGCTTACCACGACGCGCTACACAATGAAGCGCACTATTACGAGATACGCGCGACCGTATTTCCTTCTAGGGTAGAGAGAGCGTCTCAGTTCATTTATCTAAATAGAACGTGCTGGAACGGACTTTATCGCGTAAACCGACGTGGCGAATTCAATGTTCCGATCGGGACCAAACCAAGGGTGCAATTGCCCAGTGATAACTGGTCGTCGGTAGCAGACCTATTGTCTGGAGCCGATTTGCGATGCCAGGACTTTGCAAGCAGCATAGATGCTGCGGAGGAGGGTGATCTTGTATTCGCCGATCCGCCATACACTGTGAAGCACAATTTAAACGGCTTCATCAAGTACAACGAGTCTTTATTCAGTTGGGAGGATCAAATCCGCCTCCGCGACTGCCTTGTGCGAGCGAAAGCCCGGAAAGTCAGGATCGTTTCGACTAACGCCGATCACGCCTCTGTTCGCAAACTCTATGACGGACACTTTGACATGACTTCGCTCGAAAGAGCCAGTGTTCTAGCTGGCGACGCGAGCTTTCGCGGTAGGTACAACGAACTATTGATAACGGCAATTTAAGGGGGGACTATGGCAACACTATTCGCCCGCTTACGGGAAGATGCACGCGAGCACGGTCAAAAGGTTCACCAATGGCTGTCTAGCCTATGGTTGATCGGAACACTGTTCAAATGCAACCTCACGAACTTCCTGGGCGCGCTCTATGAATTTTTCCATGGCATAGTTTTCGCCACCATGCCTTTCTGGCTGGGAGGGTTGGTTCTACTAGTACTCGCGCCTGAGCCGACGAAGGAAGCAATCGGGAGTGACCCAATCAAGTTTTGGATCAAGACGTATTGGGCCTCGGTCGTATCCATGTTCTCTAGAGGTGAGCTACTACTGTTCGCCATTTCCTTGCTAAGCCCAACGCTTTGGCTTGCCACATATGAGCCAAAGGGAGCAGATAAATTGCCGCACAGGCGACCGATTTCAACGCTTGCAGTCATCATCATTGTCGTTGGAGCAGTGATGTTCGCACTGATGCGGAAAGCTGACGGAATCAATGTTCCCGCTGTTTTCTGGATCTCCGTGGCAATTACTGTTGTCGCCCTCGTGCTTCGCTACCTCGTATTCGTGTATCACGGGTACCGCATGCCGGATGTATCAGAGCTTCAATTAATAAAACCCACTGAAGACTGGATGAAGAGCGTTGACAGGCATAGGCAGGTGACGCCATGAGAGGCACCGACGAAAGTCCAATCTCGTTCCCCGTAAAGGCAATTCGCCTGAAGCAGCCTATGGGCGAGTTCTTTATTGCGTCGATTCCGTTTAAGCGACTAGTTGAGATCTCGTATTTCGACGTCCGACGTATGCTAAAAGAACGCGAAGTTGAAGAGTATCTTGGTATTCAACGTCCACTCAGTAAAAAACGCGTCGAAGAACTAGGTCAGTATGTAAACACAGTGGATGCCAGTTTTCCCACGGCAGTGATTCTCGCTGTCGAAGAAAGATGCGCCTCCTACAACGAGGAGACAGGCGAACTTACTTTGAGCAATGACTTGGACCCAGACGGCGACATGCAGCCGATCTTATATCGGCAGATCGCAAAAGTGCTAGATGGCCAACACCGTATTGCGGGACTGGAACATTTCACCGGGGCGGACTTCGACGTTAACGTAAGCATATTCGTGGACATTGAGCTTGAAGATCAAGGCTACATCTTCTCGGTGGTTAACTTGGCGCAAACGAAGGTCAATCGCAGTTTGGCCTATGACCTGTTTGAGCTTGCAAAAGCAAGAAGCCCTCAAAAGACGAGTCATAACATCGCTGTAGCGCTAGATCGACACAAAGATAGCCCGATGTACCAGCGCATCAAGCGTTTAGGTACCGCCACTGAAGGTCGCATCAATGAAGTCCTGACTCAAGCGGGTGTTGTCGAGTCTATTCTTCCGCTTATCTCCATTTCTCCGATCCTTGATCGAGATATTCTCAAGCGTGGAAAGTCTCTTGAGCGTCCAACCTCGGAGACTCTAGTAAAGGCCCCCCTAAGATCTCTTTTTGTGGAGGGCCGCGATGTCGAAATTCTAGATGTTGTTTGGAACTATTTCTCCGCCGTTCGGAGCCGTTGGCCGAATGCATGGAACAACACCGGCCAAGGCTCCGTATTACCGCGAACGAACGGCTTTCGTGCGTTGATGCGGGTATTTCGCCCTGTCTACGCTCGATTGGGACGACCAGGATCTGTGCCTACTCAGGAGCAGTATCTGGCCCTTCTTAACAGGGTCAATTTGAACGAAGAAGACTTCACCGTGGAACGGTTTAAGCCCGGAAGTAGCGGCGAAGGCGAGCTAGCGTCAACTATGCTGGCGGATATGGGATTGATACACATCCAGAAGCCTTTACTTTAAGGCTATGCTGAAAAAGGTCCACCAATTGCCCCTGTGATGCGTTGAGCGATTCATGAAACAGCAAACCCTTGCCATGGAAGCGGACAAGAACTTCGAGCAATTCCGTCGCCCGACGCGACGCGATCTGTTCCTCAAGACGATGGACAAGATCGTGCCATGGCAGGAGTTGTGCTGCGTGGTGGAGCCGTACTACCCCAAGGGGGAAGGCGGCCGCCCGCCGATCGGGCTGGAGCGCATGATGCGCATGCTGTTCGTGCAGCACTGGTTCAACCTGGCCGACGAGGCTTGCGAAGAGGCGCTGTATGACAGCGCCAGCCTGCGCAGCTTCGTGGGCATTGACCTGGGACGCGAGCGGGTTCCCGACGGCACGACGCTGCTGCGGTTTCGGCGATTGCTGGAGCAGCATCAACTTGGAGCGGCGCTGTTTGCCAAGGTGGGCGAGGTACTGCAGGGCCAGGGTATGAGGGTGGGCACGGGCACGATCGTGGATGCCACCATCATCAGCGCGCCCAGCTCGACGAAGAACAGGCAGAAGAAGCGCGACCCCGAGATGCAGCCGGTGGGCAAGGGCAAGAACTACTTCTTTGGCATGAAGCTGCATATCGGGGTGGACAGCCACTGGGGACTGGCACATAGCGCGGTGGTGACGGCCGCGAATGTGCATGACAAGCACCCGTTACCCGACTTGCTGCACGGCGGAGAGTTCAAGGTCTACGGCGACAATGCGTATGCCAGCCAGCAAGAACTGATCGCAGCCGCGCCGCTGGCCGAAGACTGTACGAACCAGAGGGTGCGCCATATCAATGGGGTGCCCGACGAGAAGCAGCGGCGCAAGAATCGTGAGAAGTCCAAGGTCCGGGCAGCGGCGCAAGAATCGTGAGAAGTCCAAGGTCCGGGCACGCGTTGAGCACGTGTTCGCGATCATCAAGCGGCAGTGGGGGTTCAGCAAGGTGCGCTACCGCGGCCTGCACAAGAACGCGACGCGCGCGTTCACCGCGTTGGCATTGGCCAACATCTACATGAGCCGAGGGCTGTTGCTGGCACAGATGCGTCCGTAAGGGCCAAAGAGAGCCCGCAAGGCCCTCTCGAAAGCAGCAGGACAACGCCCAAGTCCGCCTTCTTGGGCATGAACACGCGCAATGTGAAATGGGGTCATCGAGCGTTGCGGAAATCGAGGGCTAAATCAGCGTAGCCTTAAAGGGCAATGGTCGCTACTCGTGGTGGTGCTTAAGAGGGTACTCGACGCCTGTTGTCGCGGAGAAGACCTGAGCCACTGTTTGATATGCTTCTGTTCTATCCGGAATCTGATAACTCGGTTCTGCTTCAAGGGGTTTGATCTTTTCAAACGCGAGGGTAATGTAGCTGAGCAACCCCATCACCGATCGGCGGAACTTTGAATCCGGGCCGGCTACGTCCTTAACCCCATGAAAAGTAAGTTTGTCACATAGCGGCTTCACTTTCGTGTGGTCATAACTCAATGGCGAAGCATGGTGGGCAAACTGATTCCGAATCGCACGGATCGTGTGGAGATCTCGTCGCGCGTTCTTCGGAATTATTCCAAGTAGGTAAGCAAAGTCAATTCGCGACGAGAAAGTTCCAAGTGCGCCGTTCAAGTCAAAAACTCGACGGGAAATCTTCTTGTCCTGCACGAGCCGCTTCTCGATCAATTCCTTGAGTTTGTCGTCCAAGTAAGCCGCGGACATAAGAACCGCACCTCTGTCCGTCTCACTAGAGATAGATGTGCGAAAGCTGAGCACGTCCTTCATTCGCTGGCCAGCTCCTGGGGGCATTTTCTCTGTGAGGGCATTGACAATCGTCTGAACCTCCGCCCAAACTTTTTCCACAGTTTTGGGCGTGATCCCCGAGTCTTGGGTAGTATTCATTGGTCGTAAGCGTCTCTAAAGTTTGCGAATGTGCGGTGGCCGGGACGCCTAACGTTCGAGCTAACCCCGACCTCAGAGGTCCGGGCCAAGGTGGCCTGCCGAAGTGGGTCGGGGGTTGAGCGAGGGGTTAGGCCGCAGTTCCCGCACCGAATTGTGGCGCGGACAAGCCGCTATCGAGAATTGCCAGATAACGCACGACGTCCGCTTCTTGGACCCGCTTCTTTCCTGTGCCTGGCTCAAAGAACAGAGCCGTCTTCGGCGCGTCTTCTGCGATCTTGGCGATACGTTGGGCTGCCGTGGGTAGCCACTTGCACCACGCGGGATGAGAAAGAGCGAGGATGACCGCGCACTCGACCAGAACGCCGAGCTGTACGGTGGTCAGATCGTCCAGGAGCCACTTGATTCTCTCGCTCTTGAATCGTTCCAAAGCGAGATACTTTTCAAGGTCCTGTCGCTCAACCGCGATGCAGTCCAACCCGCGAAGCCAAGCCTGCACTGCAATGTAGTGGCCGAGGACTCGGTGTTGCCTTTGGCAGGCTGATCGGTGCTCCATCAGGATCTCCTTTGCGAATGCGTGAACTCTGCGTCCTACCGTAATGTATACAGCAAAACTTACTCGATAATCTGGATATCTGATCCGCCTGAAGCGCTTGCAGCCTAGCTTTGCAAACGATATACGGGATAAATGCCTAGCTATAAAAATTCTGCGAAATATCGCAGTCCGCCCTTGCAGTCCCCGTGAGCAAGTGCCCCACTCGGGCGCGCACCTTTGACTTCTCCCGATTTCTGCGACGCTGCAACGCTTCGGCTTCGTCGCCCGTCTTGCGCACGCGTTGATTGGCGCAGTCCTTGGCCCCTCTCGGCGATCACTTCCTGCTGCCCTACATAGGCGCAGTCTCCGTACACGCGCAACTCATTGACATGCAGCAACTCGGACAGTGGGTTCTTGTCGTGCACGTGAACCGACGTGACCACCGCACTGTGCGCACGCCCTGTGTGCGCTTCCACGCCAATGTGCAGCTTCATCTCGACGAACCAGTTCTTCTTGTCCTTGGCCGTCTGTTGCATCTCCGGATCGCGCTTCCTTTCCTCGTTATTAGTCGAGTTGGACGCGCTGACGATCGTGCGTCCACGATCGTGCTCGCCCCCACTTTCATCCCATGACCTTGCCGCACTTGACTGACCTCGCGAACAGCGCTTGCCCCAGTCCATGCGTCTCCAGCAGCCGACGAAACTTCAATATCCTGCGAAGACGCATACACCCAATCTCAGCGAGAAAGAAAAGCAGAATTGGAAGGAATTCCTGCGGCAATTTCGGCTATGTCGCAATGCAATGCACCGCAAATATCACACAGCCGCGTGAAACTGATGTTCCGCTCCCCTCGCTCCACCCCTCCCATGTAAGAGCGGTCGATATTGGCAAAGGCGGCGAGTTCCTCCTGCGACAGGCCCAGGGCCTTGCGCCGCTCGCGAATGCGTCGCCCAAGCTCTTTCAATAGTTCTTCCTGCATCGGATGCAGGATGCCGGGGTGATGACTATAATTCCACGGACTATGTTGCTCATTTTGTGCAGTACTGAGCGCCGACTTTTGAAAGGGCCTGTACCGCATGAAACCCACCTACTACGAACAAGGCGACGTGCTGCGCCTGTGCCTGTCCGCTGAGCCGGTCGTGCGCGAGCTGTCGCGCGGCCCGGTACGCGTGGGCTGCGGGGCCGATGGGTTGCCGGTTGAACTGGTGATCCTCGGTGCCCGCTCGCACGGTTGGTTCGAGCCTGAGGTCAAACTTCCGCTGGCGCGGGCCGAGCCCGACTGGTTGGCCTTGATGCGTGACCTGATGCGAGCGCGGGAGCGCGGGCAAGATGAACAAGCGCGCGGGGCCCAACGTGGCGCTACGCCTTTGGCGGCTACCTACTTCAGCCCACAGGACGTGCTGTTGATTCGCCTGTCGCGAAAGGCGATCCTGCGAGAAGTGCCGCAGGTCCATGGCGTGCGCATCGGCCTGGCGCGCGATGGCTCGGTCGTGCAGGTAGTGGCAGCGGGTGCTGCCGCTCAGGGGCTGGTGCCTGTAGGCGTTGCGTCGCTCGGCGGCGAATCGCCCTGAGTCTTGCAGAGTGACGGCCCGCGAGGCCTTGGTGGGATGGGTCCAGTGACGGCCGTCCCTCAGCCTTTCAGCAACTTCTCCAGCGTCGCCCCCGCCCGTATCCCGCACGCCCCACACCATCGTGCGAACAGCAGCACATCCACGAAGTTCGCCCCCTCTCCTGCGAGGTCGAACATGCACGATTCAGACGCCCGGCTGCGAAGACTCCACCGCAGGGGGCTCCGCTCGCAAGGCGTCGGTCGGCGCGGCCTCGCCGGCAGGCACCCCGGGCAGTTCTGCAGGCTGAGCGCCCAATTTTTCCGCGCACAGGGCGCGCAGATGCAGCAAACCCCTGTGGGTTCTCAAGGACGTTGCGAGCGCAAAGGCGATCTCGCGAAGAGTCTGCTTCTGCAACTGCAGATGGCGCAGCAGATGCGGCGACGATGGCACGGACAGCGCGCGAGGGCGTCGTGCAACCGTTGCAAACGCGGTGCCGCGCGACACCCCGAATGATCCTGTTGCGCTCTGGAAGACTCCTGCGCCGTCCACCACGGTCGCCCCATGCTGCAAGCGGAAGGGCTTCGGTCGAACGGGCGCCACAGCACCGTCGTCTGACGCCCTGCCCGATATCCCCACCGGGCGCCGATACGGGTGAAATGCCGTCCGATGGCCGGACGAGACAGTCATGCCCTGCGCACCTGGCAATTCGTCCGCCGCTGGCGCCGATAGCTCGGGGGCCCGCTTGCTGTCGATGGAGGGACGGAGTGCGCGTGATGAGGTGACAGGTGTCATGGCGGCTTGCCGAAGCGGCAGGGTCAGGAAAGGCCGCCATTGCAGCAGTTCCCGCGAACGCGATCAAGGTAGCCGAAGGGATACGTTGCCTGCAACTATGGGCGCACGTCGTTGCATGAACCCCGCCCCAGGGCGAATGGCACTTAGTTGGGTCGAACAGCTTGACCGTGTCGGCGCACGTGACGACGAGCCTGATTGCGTGAGATTCTCAGCCAGGGATAGGGCTTGACCGTGAAGATGGGCTCGGACGCCTACGACGCCAGATCAAGGGCAACTGCGAACTGTATCCGGCTCGCCCTGCCCTTCAGTTTGCGAGCGTATTCTTCCGCAGTTTCAACCGAAAATTCAACCTCATCTCCACTCCTGGAGATTTCCAATGTCGCCACTTGTGTGCCATTGATCAAGACGTCGTAGATATCTTCAAATTGCTCAGGCGTCCACTCCAGTATCACCGCTGTGGAGATCTCCGGAAAGTGCTTTTTCAAGCACGCAAGCAGGCTGGGGAACTCATGAAGCACCAGCAAGCTCCTTTGCGAAGCCTCCAGCCTTTCACGGAACTTTTGCTCTGACAGGCTCCCCACCAACTTCATCACAGGCCTCCTGGGAAGCAGGTTATCAGATCGCCGTATCCGTTCGTCATCACGGTGAGCGTTTGCGTCGTATCCCCAGCCATGAATTTGTCGGTCCCGATCGGTCGGCCAACGTTCACGGTTCGCACAAATCTCAGGCTAGCCGCGTCACCGGAGCCGCTGCTCGCCAGCATCCGAACAGATGGTCGTGCACGAACAGCCGCAGGGCCACGGCGCGCGCATCGGCCTGTCGCGCGACGGCTCGGTCGTGCAGGTGCGTCCGGTGACGGCCGTCCCTCAGCCTTTCAGCAACTTCTCCAGCGTCGCCCCCGCCCGTATCCCGCACGCCCCACACCATCGCGCGAAGAGCAGAACATCGACAAAGTTCTCTCCCCTCTCCAGCTTGGACACATACGACTGCCCAACCCCCAACGCTTCCGCCATCTGGCTTTGCGTGAGGCCGGCCTTGAGGCGCTCCTCACGCAACAGCGCGCGCAAGGATTCGTAGTCCGCGTGATAGAGGGAAACTGCCATCCTCTGATCCTCTAGTCCGATACGGAATAGTCGTAATCAGACTATTGCTGTTAGCATACGCCGCATGTCCTTCTACCAACGTACAAGCGGTCGCCCATGAAACCCACCTACTACGAACAAGGCGACGTCCTGCACCTGCTCCTGTCCACCGAGCCGGTCGTGCGTGAACTCTCGCGCGGCCCGGTGCGGGTTGCATGCGGAGCCGATGGGCAACCGGTCGAGCTGGTGATACTCGGTGCCCGCTCGCACGGCTGGTTCGAGCCGGAGGTCAAATTGCCCTTGCCGCGGGCCGCGCCGGACTGGCTGGCCCTGATGCGGGAGCGGTGGCGCGCGCACGACGAACCGCCGCGCGACACGCAACGCGGCGCGACACCGCTCGCGGCCACCTACTTCAGCGCGCAGGACGTTTTGCTGCTTCGCCTGTCGCGCAAGAGGGTCGTGCGCGAACAGCCGCAGGGCCACGGCGTGCGCATTGGCCTGGCGCGCGACGGCTCGGTCGTGCAGGTGGCGGCGGCCGGGGCTGCCGCGCAGGGGCTGGTGCCTGTGGGCGTGGCGACCTCTGGCGACGGGCCGCTCTGATGCTCAGGGATCAATGGCTTTCTGACCGTCGGCGCCTGCCTCGCGGTCGCGGGCCACCGCGCCGCTGGGCCGATCGCTGGCCAAGTGGTTGAGTTGCATCACGGCGAGCGCTCCGGTCGCGAGCACCCAGCAAAGCAGGCTCGGTGATCCCCATAGGCTCGTGCCCACAGCGGCCCAGGCCGCCACGACGAGATACGCCATGACCCGGTTCAGTCGAAAGATTGGCAGCAGGGCCCAGCCGCCCGCCAGAAATAGCGTCTGCGCCGCGAGGAAGATCAAGAAGGAGTCCCCTCCTCCATACGGTATGCGCCCAGGAGCGCCACGATGCCGGCCGCAACTGTCGCCAACGCAGCGATGGCCAGGCGTTTGAGGGTCTGACCAAAAGCCGAGAGCCAAGCAGCCAGACCCGAAGGCTGACGGCGGCCTCGCGGCCTCTGCGATTTCAGATCGGGCGCCACGTCGGCCGGCCACTTGTTCCGCTTGGGCACAGGCTGGCGACTCGGCAAGTCAGTCGGCTTCCATGAGCCAGGAGCGTCGAACATGGCGCCGCAGTTGGCACAGGCTTTCTCAATTTCGGATGGCAGCAATAGAACGGAACAGTTCGGGCAATACGACTGGGCGATCATGTGAGGAACTTGGAGAGAAGCCGACGCGTATGCAACCTGTTGGACGCATCTCGTGCGGCAGCGAACGGCATTGAAAACGGGGCATGCGAAGAGCTGAAGACGGCTATTCCATCAGCGATGTCATGCGCCAACAACCGGCCTGATAGCCAGGTTGACGTCAACGCCGCAGCGTCATCTAAATTCGCGCTGCGAACAACTCCCTGCCTATGCCCCAGGCACTACTTCGCGGCGACAGCCAACAATGCCTTGGGATTGGTCCGAGCAATCGTCAGCAACGTTCTTGCGGCGCCGCTGGGCTGCTTTCTTCCCTGCTCCCATCCCTGAAGCGTCCGCACGGAGACGCCCAGCAGATCAGCAAACTGCACTTGCGAAAGACCCGTCCGCTCGCGCGCCTCCGCTGCCGCGGACACAACCACCTGAGTTTTGCCCGCCTTCATCTGACGAACGGACTCCAGCAGTTCAGCGGCCAGATCGCGCTTGGCCTCATGCTCGCGAAGCTGCGCTGCGGTAAGAGGTTTGGCTTTCAAGGGCACGGCGAATTTCCTTCAAGGCGTACTTGCATACGGAGACAGCGGCGTCGATTGCTCGCGCCCCCTCAGATCCCATCCGGCTTGATCTGCGCCCGCGCGATCACCGCCTTCCAGCGGTTCTGCTCGACCTTGATGAAGCTCTCGAACTCGGCGCGGGAGCTGCCGACGGCGATTGCCGTGTCGTTGCTCAGCTTCTCGCGCACGACTGCGCTGCGGGACGCATTGACGGCGTGGGTTTCGAGTTTGTCGAGGTTGGCCTTGGAGAACCTGGCTGGCGCGAGCAGGCCGTACCACTGGGTCATCTCGAAGCCCTTGTAGCCCTGCTCGGCGACCGTGGGCACGTCGGGCAGCTGCGGCAGCCGCGTGGTGGTGCCGGTGGCAATGCAGCGCAGCCTGCCGGCCTTGATGAACTGCAGCAGCGCGGGCGCGCCGACCGAGGCCGCCTGCAGGCGCCCGGCCATGAGGTCGGTGAGCATGGGCCCCGTGCCCCGGTACGGCACGTGCACCGCAAACACCTCGGCCACCAGCTTGAGGTATTCAAAGGCCAGGTGGCCTGCGCTGCCGTTGCCCGCCGAGCCGTAGTTGATCTGCCCCGGCCGGGCCTTGGCGTAGGCGACGAACTCCCGGAGGTTCTTGACCGGAAGGTCGGGGTGCACCACATACAGGCTGGGCACCTTGGAGATCAGCGTGACGGGAACGAAGTCCCGCATCGGATCGTAGGGCAGCTTGGGAAAGATGTACGGATTCACCGCCAGCGTGCCGATGTGGCCGAGGATGAGGGTGTGCTCGTCGCTGCTGCTCGCCACTTCCTGCATGGCGATGTTGCCCGCGCCGCCCGGCTTGTTGTCGACGAAGACGTTCTGGCCGATGGTCTTGGCCATCTCGCCCGCCAGGGCGCGGGCGACGACTTCGGAGCTGCCGCCGGGCGCGAACGGCACGACGAGGCGAAGCGGCTTGCTGGGCCATTCGTCGGCAGCGCGTGCGAGCAGCGGCGAAAGCGCAGGGGCTGCAAGAGCGGCTTGTGCCAGGAAGCTGCGGCGGGACCAGGTGGTGTGGGTGGGATGGGTCATGTCGTGATTCTCAGGCACCGCGACCGGCTGGGGTGCGCGCAGCGACGACCTCGCCGTCTTCCTTGACGAAGGCCTTGTCCAGCGGCCGCGGCAGCAGGTCGAGCACCGCCTCGGACGGCCGGCACAGCCGCGTGCCGCGCGGCGTGACGACGATGGGCCGGTTGATGAGGATGGGGTGCGCCAGCATGAAGCCGATGAGCTCGTCGTCGGACCACTTCGGATCGCCCAGCTTCAGCTCGTCATACGGCGTGCCCTTGCGGCGCAGCACGTCGCGCACCGGCACACCCATGGCCGCAATCAGCGCCTGCAGCGTCGCGCGGTCGGGGGGCGTCTTGAGGTATTCGATGACGCGCGGCTCCTCGCCGCTGGCCCGGATCATCGCCAGCGTGTTGCGCGAGGTGCCGCAGGCGGGGTTGTGGTAGATGGTGATGTCGCTCATGCGAGCGACTGTAGCGCAGAGGCGAGCGGCATCCGGGCGCTGCCTATTTCTTTTCGGGCACCGCTGGCTGGGCCGGCTTTGGCGTCGAAGCCTTGCGCGCGTTGGTCCCGCGCTTCTCCTGCTGGTCAAGAATCGTCTGGCGGTGTTTGACCTCCAATTCGAACATCTGCTTGTTGAACTCGAACTGCTGCTGCCGCCTGTCCTGCTCGGCCTTGATCCTTGCCTGCTCGGCGTCATACAACTGCTTGCTGCGATTTGCGCTGGCCTCGGCCTCCACCTTGATGAGCTCCTGCTCATTCTGGATGACCCCGACGCAGGCCTGCAGAACGTCAATGGAGCCGGTCGGTTGCCCGGTGACGGGGTCTTTCGATCGCGAGGGCGATCGAAGCTCCATCAGCCGGTCACGCCCCACAACGCTGGACAGCAGCGAGAAGCAACTGTCGCGCATATAGCTCTTGTTGATCTCGGCCACGATGTCCTTGACGCTGACGGCCAGATCAGCCGTCATCTGGGCCGAAGCCTCGCGGATTGAGCCGATGCGGCCTTGGCCGCTCGCGCTGGAAAGCGCTCTTGATTTGGCGAGCTGGAGGTCCTGTTCCGCGTCGGCGCGCGCTTTGGTCGCAACGGTGGCGCGCAGCGCGGCGCTACCCGTCTTCTGGTGGTTCGCCTGATGGGTGGCCTGCAAATCGGCACGCGCGTCGGCATACGGCTTGACGGCGGTGTCGCCTGCCGCCTTCTTGGCCGCTGCATCACTCGTCGTAGCGCTTTCCGCCTGGATGCGTGCCAGGCGGGCCTGCTCGGCATTGTCATCCAGCGCCTTGCGCGAGGTACGCTCGTCCGCCTCGGCTTTTTGCAGCTCCACTCGCGCGGCGAGTTCTTCCTTGGACTTTTCGTCGACGCGCACCAGCGCCTTGTCCACCGCAGCATCACCGGCCGATGCGCCTGACTGAGCAAGCGCCCCCGAGGCGAGAACCACCTGGGCCGCCACGACGGGCCGGGTCAGCTGTTCGATCGCCAGTAAGCCCATCATGGTGCTCTGGTAACGGCGCTGCATGGCGGTGAACTCCTCTTCCGGTATGGCGCCTGCCGCATAGCCCTCACACAACCTGTACATCGTGTCGCGCAGCAACTGGATCGACTGGGTACGCAGACCAACGAAGGCGCCTTGTTCAGCCAGCGCAGCCGTGACATTGACGTTCTGGTTGGCCTCGTTGGATGCGGAGGTGTCGCCCCGCTCGTTCGAGCGGTTCGCGCCTGCGGCGATCGCGTTGGCCGCGCTGACGCCAGCCGAGGCGCTGATCACCGTGAGGGCGTCGGGGCTAGGTTCCGCGCAGATGACGCGGGCCCGCTCGAGCTGTCCTGTCTTTGGCGATACGCTGAGACGTTCCTGCGAGAACACCACACGCTGCTTGACGTCCAGCGCATAGGACGTCTTGTCAAGCTGAACCTCGCGGGTGTAGTTGGTGAAGTAGGCACAGCCCTGGAGCATGAGCGCCGTGCACGCCAGCAAGCCGACCTGAAGTGGTTTGAGCATGGGGTCCTCCTTGATTGATGTATTTCGCATGACCAAGTGATGCGAAGGTAAATTGAACACCTCGCAAACCCCACTGCACATCCCCAAAAGAAGCTACCTCACTCAACCAGAGGCCATCTCACTCAACCGAAAGCTCGACTGAAGCGCTGGGTTCCAGCGCCTGATCCGTGAAGGGACCGCCATGTCCGTCTGTGAGGCGACCCACCACATGACTGAGCCTTCTGAGGAACCGCGGCCGGGGCCGCGTCGGCCCCCTCAGACGGATTCGGGAGATTGCGGCTCCACCCGGATCGAGGGAGGCGTCGTCGCTGGGGCGATGGAGGCCGGCACGTCCGGCTCCGGACTGCGTTCGCCCATGCGGATGGCAAGCCTGGGTCCGTGGACTTCCTGCGTCAACGCGGGGGGCGATGCCTGAGACAAGGTCGGTGTCTGATGCGCATCGCTCGTGGCGAGATGTTTATGCATCAAAGCCCATATCGTCGAGCCCTTGATCCGGGCGGGCATCATCTGAGTAGTGAGCGACAATTCGCCTAACTTACGCAGCAGATCACCCGGCTCGGAGGGAAACCCGCTCGATTGAGTATCCGGGATCTCATGAAGCGGCCTTGACTCCAGGTCCGCCTTGAAGCCGGAAAGATCCAGCGCCATCTTTTTGTACTGTTGGATGCTCCGCAAGGCCGTGTCATGACTCATCCCCGACACGCTGCCATTCATGCTCTCGCGGACCAGCCTCTCGGTCTGCTCGACCAGGTGATCCACCATCGGCCGCGTCAGAGTGTTGCGAATCCTGTCCTTGTAGCTTTCAAGAAGGTCTTGGCCGGGCCGGGCCTTTGCACCTGAAACCGCGAGAGATTTGGCTGGAATGCGCCAGGAGTCCATCGACTTCATCTTGTTGTCCTGCAGTGGTCCCATGGCGTGCTGGGCAAATGCAATCCGATCTTCGTTTGCGAGCAACTCCACGAGTTCGCACGCGATTTCCCTGCGCTGTTTCGCATAAGAAGCTTGAATGTCCAGGAAGAGCTTGGCAGGCGGTACCTCATGGCGGAATATGCACTCATTCTGCGCTTCTTCCCAGCGCCTGCTCAACGACGCCTCATCCACCGGCACAGGCAGACCCCAGGGACTTTTCGCCACCTTAGAGAGTGCATCTTTATCCTTGAGAAAGACCTCCAGAGCCGCGGCTTCCGATTCCGTTACATCAAGAGGCAGCACATGAATCTCGTCCCCAATCGCAACTGAATAGCGGATCAAAGTCGGTGGGGACTCAGAACCGGTCATCAGATTGCCACCTTGGTGTTGCATCGGCGTGGACGAAGAGGACGGGCTAGACATCTTTGTTTCCGGTTCCGAGCGTCGTCTTTCTACGAGTTCGGAAGGTGCAAAGTCGGGGATGCCGGACATGGGCGTGGAAGCCGGGGACGCCACGCTCCCTTGATCTATGGGCAAAGAGGCGCGGCTTGGCCGCTCCGCCCGGCCTCGCGGAAGCGCCGGCTGGCCTGAGGCGACCGCTGGGGCTCTTGTCTCCGGCTGGCGTTGCGTGCGCCGGCTGTTTTGAGTCAGGCGTGATCTGCCGGAGCTCTGCTCGGGAACCAGGGATGAGGACGTGGCCGTCTCCATTGGTGCGGAGGGTTCTCTTTTCAGGACGGTGCCCTTGAGTGGGGCAGCCGAAAACTCTGCGAGCTTTCGATCCAGCGGCGATGAGACGCCGGTCAGCTTGCCGCCCCGCCGAGGCCGCGATGGCTTCTGGCTTGCTGTGACTCGTGTTGTCTGGGCCTTCGTCGCGTGCTTTCGCGCCGTCAGGGCTGGACCATCGGTAGCTCGGGGCTTGGAGATTGGGTGCATGAGGGTCGGCTTCCAGGTGAAAAGCTTGTTTGTACCGATCCCTGACGATGCTCTCAATCAATCGATGGTATGGTTCGATGCGCGCCACGTCGCACACCGTCTGGTGTTGCCGCAACCGGTCAGCCAGTAGGTGTCGCCCACGTGAACGTCTTCGCGCGGCGGTGCTCGTCGACATGCTGATCTCCCCTTCGGGCACGCAATGTGGCGCCCGCCCGGCCATTGAACGGCCGGCAGGCCCCGGGGGGTGATCCCCATAAGAGACTATTCAGTGAAATGGCTGCGCCGACCAAAAGGAGGGACACGGCCGGCATGCCGCGTTCGTTTGTCGGCGAAGTCGGCGCACCACGCGCGAATCCTCATGACCATTCGTATGGCGACGCGGCCCCCCTGCCGGTAAGCTCGTCTCCGGACTCTCTAGCTGCCGACGAAGTGGTGCAGTTGTACGCCGGTGTCTGCGAGGTTCATTCATCAACGAACTGAACTACGGACATGATTCCTTCCTCTTCTTCCTTGTCCCGCCTGCCTGCTGGCAGCCCGTCATCCCGACCCCGGTCGGAAACGACCACCACGTCAACCACCAGCACCACCACCAGCACCACGCCGGTCTCCTCGACATCGGCCACAGGCACGGCCTCGTTGGGCACCACCCCTGTTGCGACCGGCGCCGCCCCGGCGCCGCGCAAGCCCGATGGGCCTCGTCCGATGGTGAGCCACTCCGGAGTTCCAATGCTCGACGCGGATACCAAGGCGCCGGCACAGCGATCGGCAGAACTTTCATCGAGCGTCGTGCCGAGCGTCTCGGGAGACGGGAATCCAAGGCAGGTGCCTGTGTCCACATCGCACAGTGATCTGGTCTACGCAGAACTCGAGAAGGCGTTGCCTGACGGATTCCGAGATCTCCTTGCCCTGATCGTCGAGTATCAGAATCCCTTGACACTTCAGCAGGAGTACGCCGACGCACAGCCCTTTGCAAAAGATCTTCCGCTGGGACACCCAGTACTGTGGGACTTCAAGGCAGGCGGCGGACTCCGCCGAGCCATCTACCTGGGACAGTCAGGATTTAACGATTTCAATCTTCTTATCCGCAAAGGGACGGACCCTCACAGCTGGAGCGTGTTTCGCAGCAGGCACTACTTGGACGAAAGTCTGATTCGCTGGACCCCCACGCGTGGCCTGGAGCCTGGCACGGACCCTCTGCGATGTGCATCCGGACGATTTGGCTCTCGCGACGTCGGCAAGGCCTTCATCCTGAGAATCGTTCATGACAACACCAGCTACTACGTTGAAGCAGTCGTCGAATCGTCCCGTAACGGCAAGAGTTTCACTCCGCGCTATTCACTCCCCTTCGCTCCAACGCACAAAGTGTGGACGCGCGGCGTCTGGCGCCATCCCCTCCATGTCTTCGCGGATGGAAGCCAAATATCCGCATCCCTTCGGCTGATCGGATCCGACCACAAACATGGGACACGAGAAGGTGTGACTTCGTTCGAGAGAGAATCGTCAGCGCCCAGGCCGTCCACGACAAACCACAGCACCTCCTTCGGCAGCACAGCGACCAGCGGAACGACCAGGCCCGCCTCCCTGCGCACCTCCGGCTCCAGTCCCAGCTCAACAACATCAACTTCTTCGACGCGTGCCCTTCGGCCCGGGCAAGTCGACGACAAAGGCCGGCCGGCACCGCTTCATACCTCGCAGGATGTTTCTGGGGGGGAGCAATTGCTACCCACGGACGGGCCATCCCGTCCACACGGCGTTGCAGTTTCTGTTTCGAACCTCGAGACCTTGAACCACACGCTGACCTCGACAACCGATCTACGCGTTCAGTTGGGATCCCTATATGTCCGGCGCGAAATCGATCACAAAGGGCCGGACGCCTTGCCCGAAGATCTGCCCGACCCGGTCAGATTTCATCCCTCCAGCGAATCGTCCGGCGAAGGCGACGACGGGGAAGGCTTCGTGCACCTGTCGATCGCGGCAGACGCGGACTCTCTGACGATCGCCACACTGAAGTCCGTGAGCACCCGTTCAGGCGATCCGTCGCCCGAGGCCGAACACCGGCTGCACTTCTACATCAAGGCCGCGGCACCGGACGACGAGTCATAGGACACAGCGCCAGACGTCCCGCGCAACTGACGCCGCAATCAGCAGGCGTTCAGCCTCCACGCAGCTGCCGCGCCTCGCGCGCCAGCTGCGTGATGCGCGCCCAGTCCCCCGCCGCCATTGCGTCGGCCGGCACCACCCAGGAGCCGCCCACGCACTGCACATTGCCAAGCGCCAGAAAGTCGCGCGCGTTCTGCGCACTGATGCCGCCCGTGGGGCAGAAGCGCACGTCGCCGAAGGGGCCTTGCCAGGCCTTGAGCATGGCGATGCCGCCGGCCTGCAGCGCCGGAAAGAACTTGAGTTCGGTGTAGCCGCCCTCCTGCGCGGCCATGATCTCGCTGGCCGTGGCCACGCCAGGCAGCAGCGGCAGTTCCAGATCGTGGCAGGCGCGGCCGACGGCCTGGGTGTAGCCCGGGCTGACGGCAAAGCGCGCGCCGGCCATGGCGCAGGCCTGGGCATCGGCCGCGCTGCGCACGGTGCCGGCGCCGACCACCGCCTCGGGCACGTCCCGCGCGATGGCCTCGATGCAGGCCAGCGCCACCGGGGTGCGCAGCGTCACCTCCAGCATGCGGATGCCGCCGGCCGCGAGCGCGCGGGCCAGAGGCACGGCATGGGCCACATCGTGCAGCACGATGACCGGGATGACCGGCGCGTCCTGCATGACCTGCAAGGCCGTGAGCGGATCACCGCCTGCGGCAGGCAGGGACTCGGCAATGCGGCGGCGGGTCTCGTCGGCGAAAACAGGCTCGCCGTCACGGGGGGACGGGGAATTCATAGCCATGTGGCGGCACCTTCCTCGGCGGGCAGCGCGTTGCGGCGCATGCCGGCAAACAGTTCACGCCCCAGGCCCAGGCCGTTGGCGTCTCGCTGCGATTCTGGCATGGGAAGCGGCGCACGGGCTGTCCACTCGGCCTCGGGCACTTGTGCCGCAAGCAGGCCGGCATCGGCGTCCAGCCGGACCACGTCACCGTCGCGCAGGCGCGCCAGCGGGCCGCCGGCCGCCGCCTCGGGCGACACATGGATCGCCGCAGGCACCTTGCCCGATGCTCCGCTCATGCGCCCGTCGGTGACCAGCGCCACACGAAAGCCCTTGCCCTGCAGCACCGCCAGCGGCGGCGTGAGCTTGTGCAGCTCGGGCATGCCGTTGGCCTGCGGACCCTGCCAGCGCACCACGCAGATGAGCCCGCCGCCCTGCTGCTCGCAGGCGCGGTCCAGCTCACCGGCGGCAAAGGCCTCCAGCAGCGCCTCCTGCGAATCGAACACGCGCACCGGCGCCTCGACGGTGTGGCGGTCGTCCGGGATCGACGACACCTTGATCACGCTGCGGCCCAGGTTGCCTTTGAGGAGCTGCAGGCCGCCTGTGGGGCTGAACGGCTGCGCGGCCGGACGCACGATGGACAGGTCCCGCGAGGCACCGGCGTCGCGCCAGGCCAGGCCGCTCTGCCCCAGCACCGGCTCGCGCGTGTAGTCGCGGATGCCGCCCTCGCGCACCGTGAGCACGTCCTCGTGCATCAGCCCCGCGTCGAGCAGTTCGCGCAGCACGAAGCCCGTGCCGCCGGCCGCCTGGAACTCGTTCACGTCGGCCTTGCCGTTGGGATAGACGTGCGCCAGCGTGGGCACCACGGCCGACAGTTCGGCAAAGTCGTTCCAGTCGATCGCGATGCCGGCCGAGCGCGCGACCGCCACCCAGTGGATCAGGTGGTTGGTGGAGCCGCCCGTGGCCAGCAGCGCGGCCATGGCGTTGACGATGGCGCGCTCGTCGACCACCCGGCCGATGGGCGCAAAGCGCCGCACGCGCGTGATGCCCAGCACCGTGCGCGCCGCCTCGCGCGTGAGCTCGTCGCGCAGCGCCCCGCCCGGCGCGACGAAGGCCGTGCCCGGCACGTGCAGGCCCATGGCCTCCAGCAGCACCTGATTGCTGTTGGCCGTGCCGTAGAAGGTGCAGGTGCCCGGCGCATGGTAGGCGCGGGACTCGGCGTCGAGCAGCGCGTCGCGCCCGACCTCGCCGAGCGCCGCCTTCTCGCGCACCTTGGACTTGGCCTCGTTCGACAGGCCCGAGGGCATCGGCCCCGCCGGCACGAACACGGTGGGCAGATGGCCGAAATGCAGGGCGCCGATCAGCAGGCCCGGCACGATCTTGTCGCAGACGCCGAGCATGAGCGCGGCGTCGAACATGTCGTGGCTGAGCGAAACGGCGGTGGCCATGGCGATCACGTCGCGCGAGAACAGACTCAGCTCCATGGCCGGCGTGCCCTGCGTGACCCCGTCGCACATGGCCGGCACACCGCCGGCCACCTGCGCCGTGGCGCCCAGGCGCCGCGCCTCGGCCTTGATCAGGTCCGGGTAGGCAGCCAGCGGCTGGTGCGCCGACAGCATGTCGTTGTAGGCATTGACGATGGCGATGTTGGGCGCCTTCTCGGCCACGATGCGGAACTTGTCCTGCGCGGGCAGCGCGGCCACGGCATGGGCGACGTTGGCGCAGCCCATGCGGTCGGCGCCGGGCTTGCGCGCGGCGGCGGCGTCGAGCCGGGCCAGATAGGCCTGCCGGGTGGCTGCGCTGCGATCGCGGATGCGGCGGGTGACGGACTCGATCGTGGGATGCAGGAGGGGCATGGCGTGGCGAGGGTTGGCGTGGCGAGTAACTTTATTACATTCACTTTAACACCGACGATGAAAGCCGGCATGATTTTCTCCCATGACCTTGCCGGGAATTGGTTACGAAGTTTCTACTTGAATTGCGTCATCGGCGTCAACGACCTGCACATCGCAGCGCCGGCCTGATGCTCATCACCAACAACATGCGCGAGTTCGAGCGCGTGCCGGGCCTGTTGACGGAGAATTGGCTCTGACCCGGCATCCGCCCCCAGCCCCCCGAATGTCAATGCCTTTTCCTGTCATCCGCGACCCGGCCCCGATGCTGGAGGCCGCGCTGCGCGAATGGGGCGGTCAAGAAGACCTGTGGGTGTTCGGCTACGCCTCGCTCATCTGGCGGCCCGAGTTCGAATACGCCGAGCGGCGCGTGGCCCGCGTTCACGGCTGGCACCGGGCACTGCGCATGTGGAGCCGCATCAACCGCGGCACGCCCGAATGCCCGGGCCTGGTGTTCGCCCTGCTGTCGGGCGGCAGCTGCCAGGGCGTGGTGTTTCGCGTACCGCAGGTCGAAGGCCGCGACGTGATGCAGCGCCTGTGGGACCGCGAGATGCTGTCGGGCGTCTACGATCCGCGCTGGCTGCATTGCCAGACGGCCGACGGGCCGGTCAAGGCACTGGCCTTCACGCTCGCGCGCAGCAGCCCCAACTTCACGGGGGAGCTGCAGGAGGCGCACTACCGGCAGATCTTCAGCGAGTCGTGCGGCCGCTTCGGCACCACGCTCGACTACGCACAGCAGACCTACGACGGCCTGCTGCAGCTGGGCATCCACGACCACGAGTTGGCGCGCGTGCTGCAGCATGCGCCCGCGCAGCCCGGCCAGCGCAAGGCCTGAGGCCTCACCCCGTGCCGCAGCCCCGCTGGCGGGCCGCAAGCAGTTGCTCGGCCCGCGCCAGGTCCTGCACCGTGTCGACGTCGGTCAGCACGCCGTCATCGTCGACCGACAGCTCCGTCGCGCCATGCGCACGCACCACGGGCGCCGCACCCTGGGGCCCGGCGAGCGCTTCGAGTGCTTCGCGGCAGACCGCGGAAAAGCCCACCGGGTGGCCGCGCAGGCCCGCATGCACCGGCACCACCACCGGGTGGGCCTGCAGCGCCTGCGCCACCGCGCGGAGCGTGCTGGCGCGCACCAGCGGCAGGTCGGCCGGCAGGATCAGCCAGCCGCCAGCCTCGCGTGTCGCGCGCACGCCGGCGGCGATCGAGTCGCCCATGCCGGGGCGCGACGCGTCGGCTTCGACCACGTGATGCACAAGGCCGCTCTCGCGCACGGCCGCCAGCACATGGTCGATCACGCGGCGCCCGGCCAGCAGCGCCTGCAGCTTGTGCGTCGCGCCGCCCGATGCGGCAAAGCGCTCGCCCCGGCCCGCGGCCAGCACGACGACCACAGGCTGCACAGACCTCTGCGTGCGATCAAACGGTGATGCATCGGCTTCCATATACTTCCAGTATGTCAGACCTCACCTCCCACATCGCCGACCTGCGCAAGAGCTACGAGCGCGCCGAACTGAGCGAGGATGCGTCCGACGCCGATCCGCTCAGGCAGTTCGACAAGTGGCTCGGCGAGGCCATCGCCTCCCAGGTTCCCGAACCCAACGCCATGACGCTGGCCACCGTAGGCAGCGACCTGCGGCCCAGCACGCGCATCGTGCTCGTCAAGGGGTACGACGCGCGCGGCATCGTCTGGTACACCAACTACGAAAGCCGCAAGGGCCAGGAGCTGGCCGGCAATCCGCATGCGGCCCTGCAGTTCCACTGGGTCGAGCTCGAACGCGTGGTGCGCATCGAGGGCGTGGTGGAGAAGGTCTCCGACGAGGAGAGCGACGCCTACTTCAAGAGCCGCCCGCTCGACTCGCGCATCGGCGCCTGGGCGTCGCCCCAGTCGCAGGTGATTCCGGGCCGCGCGGTGCTGGTGGCCAATGCCGCCAGGTTCAGCGCCCAGTTCATGCTCAACCCGCCGCGCCCGCCGCACTGGGGCGGCTACCGCCTGCAGCCCGAGGCCTGGCAGTTCTGGCAAGGCCGCAAGAGCCGCCTGCACGACCGGCTGCGCTACACGCGCGAGGCCAGCGGCAAGTGGCTGCGGGAGCGGCTCGCGCCCTGACGGGGCTTTTGCGGCGTGCCGCATTCTCTGCGCTGCATTCTTTGCGCCGCGCTGTTGCCACAGCGCTCAGCCCACAGCACTGTTCCCGCCGCATGGTGTCCGCGCACCGGCACCCGCCCCGTCCTGGCTCAGAGATATCCCGCCGCCCACATCACCAGCGGCACCGTGACGAGCCCGAGCGCGGTGGACAGCACGACGCTGGCGGTGATCGTCTCCTGCGCAACACCGTAGCGCTGCGAGAACAGGAAGACGTTGGCGCCGATGGGCAGCGACGACGTGACGACCATCACCGCCAGAGGCAGGCCCTGCAGCCCCAGCATCCACCCGCCCACGGCGACGAGCGCCGGATGCGCGAGGTTCTTGACGAGCGCCAGCCCGAGCGCGTCGCGGATGTGCGAGCCCACGGGCGTGTGGGCCAGCGTGACGCCCACCAGCACGAGCGCGAGCGGCCCGAATGCGTTGCCGAGCAGTTGCATCGGCTTGTCGAGCAGCGGCGGAATGGCCAGCCCCGTCTGCGCGAACAGCAGCGCCGCGATGATCGGCAAGGGCACGGGATGGATGATGGCCTTGCGCAGCGCCACGAGCACCGTGGCCGCGATGTGCCGCTCGGGCGCCCGGCCTGCGGCCGCGTCCTCGCGCATGACGGCCAGCTCGAGCGCGACCGTGGCCACGGTAAGCAGGACGACCGTGTGCAGGGTGTAGAGGGTAAAGAGCGTGACGAGGCCCTTTTCGCCATAGGCCAGGCCGATGAGCGGAATGCCGATGCCGACGGTGTTGCTGAAGGTGTTGGCCAGGGCCATGACGGCCGCACGCCGGTTGAAGCCGCAGACCACCAGGGTGGCGCCGAAGAGGACGAAGACGCCGAAGAAGTAGGCCAGGATGGGCTTGAAGTCGACGTGCTCGACGTGGACGGTGCTCATGGTGCGAAAGAGCAGCGCGGGCGCGAGCAGGACGAAGACGAGGTTGGAGAGGTCCTTGACGGCCTCTGCGCCGATCCACCGTCTGCGGCCGGCAAGAAAGCCGATTGCGATGAGCAGGACGACAGGAAACAGGGAGCTGAGTACGGGATGATTCACTTGGGGGGTGCGGCGCTGGGCAGACCGTGAGGATACCGGGTCGGGGTGGTTTGCGTTGTGGTTTGCGTTGCGTTGTGGTGTGCGGGGAGGTTTCTGGCACGGACCTCGCGGAAGGCGGGCGGCGTGGACCGGTTCTCCGGCGCACGCTCGCGCAGATGTTCTTGTGGTGCGCCTGACGGGTTGGCGCTGCCTCCGTGCAGGCATGCGCGGCTCTTGTACTTGGCGCGAATGGCGCCTGCGCCCCGGTCCCCACCACCCACCTTCAGGGACGGGTGGGTTTGCCCGTCCTTCGTGCGTCGGGTTTGCCTTCAGATGTCATGCGGCGCAGGCCAGCCGTTGGGGCACACATTCACTGACGCGGTCCGCGAATGAAAACCCGTCAGGCACACGTGCCCCGGCTGTTCAGGCGAGCGAAGCAACGCACCGCCGGGGTGGGTGGCCCGGGGGGTCGGGCGCAGGGCCAGTCGCGCTGCGTACAAGAGCCGCGCATGCCTGCCCGGAGGCAGCGCCAACCCAGTCAGGCGCGCTACAAAAACATCTGCGCGAGGTGCCCGGAGAACGACCCCCCGGGCCGCCCGCCCCTGCCAACCACCCAGGCACGCCTCCCCAAGCCAGGCACGCCTCCCCAAGACGAGCAAAGCGCACCGAACACAGCAAGCGAGAAGGGAAATCAGAAGCTGGCCCGAACACCCAGCTTCAGACTGCGCCCCGGCAGCGGCGAACGCCCCGGCGCGGTCTGCGTGAGGATCGAGCTGGCGGAATAGGCCAGCGTATCGCTCGCGTTGTTCAGCTTGGCGAACCACGTCAGCTGCGCCGGACCGGCCTTCTGCTCGAACGTCAGGCCGGCGCTCCACAGCGTGTACGAGCCGGTGGCCGCCTGCCCGGCCGGCACGCGGTTCTGAGCCATCGCGTGATCGAAGCCCAGCGTCGCGCCCCACGGGCCGCGGCTCCAGGCCAGCGTGGCACCCAGGCGCACCGGCGCGATCCGCGGCAGCGGCTGGCCCGTGCTCAGGTCCACCGCGCGCACCACGTCGCCACGCAGCGCCAGATCCACCGTGTTCGCGCCTTCCAGCAGACGGATGTTGCCGTTGGCCTCCAGCCCGGTGAAGCGCGCGCGCACGCCCCGGTAGGCGTACTCGCCCACGATCGCGTTGTCCGGATCGTTGTCGTCGATGCCGTCGCCGTCGGCGTCTGCCGGGTTCAGCGCGCCGTCTTCCTGGCCGCGCGTATTGCCCGTCGCCTGCAGGCTCAGGAAGTTCGAGAACCGCGTGTAGAACGCGTTCACGCCGAAGCGGTGCGCGCCCGACTTCCAGGCCGCGCCCACGTCCAGGCTGGTGGACTTTTCCTTGCCCAGCGTCGGATCACCCACCTCCCACGCGCCGGTGGCCACGTGCGGGCCGTCGGCGAACAGCTCGTAGTCCTTGGGCGCGCGCTCCGATCGCGACAGGCTCGACGTCAGCTGCCAGGCCGGCGTCACATTGACCAGCGCGCCCACCGACAGGCTGTGCGGGTTGAAGCTGCGCGAGCCCGGCACGAAGCGCGCCACCAGCGGATTGCCCTGCGAATCGACCTTCACCTGCTCGCTGCGCGCGCCGAAGGTGAACTTGCCCCAGGACGTGGGCAGCTCCTCGTAGGCGAACAGCGCCGTCTGCCGCGTGCGGCTGTAGGGCGCGAAGGCCTCGGTGCCGTCAGCGGAAAAGCGGGTGCTCTCGCCCTGCAGGCCGAGCACGCCTTCGAGCGGTCCGAGCCTGGCATGGCGCGCCTCCAGCCGGAAGTCGTTGCCGCGGTTCTTGAACACCGTGCCCGGCGCGCCCGCATCGAACTCGGTGTGCTCGTAGTCGCTGTGGCTGAACTGGCCCTTGAGCCCGGTGAAGAAGCCGCCCAGGTTGCGCAGCTCGCCTTCCAGCGCATAGCGGTTGGAGCGCATGCCGATGGTCACCTCGTCTTCGGCCACGGTGCCGTAGTTGCTGCGGTAGGTCGCGGCCGAAGCGCCGAGATAGCCGTGGTCGAAGAACAGCGAGCCGCCCACGGCGCCGCCGTTGACGTCGCTGGCCGAGTTGCAGATCCGCCGCGACACCGTCGTGACGCCGCCCTGCGTGCAGGCGAGCGACGCCGGCACGCGCACGTCCTGCGTGCGGCGATCGAACACGTCGGCATGCAGGCCGAAGCGGCGGGTGCCGGTCTCCAGCAGCAGGCCGGCGCCGCGCTCGCGGTTGCCGGTGGCCAGGCCCAGGTCGGCCTTGCCGGTCACGCCGCCCTGGTCGTCGAACAGCGGCTCGCGCGGAATGCGGTTGTCGATGACGTTGACCACGCCGCCGATGGCGTTGCCGCCGTACAGCAGCGCGGCCGGCCCGCGCAGCACCTCGATGCGCTCGATCGACAGCGGGTCGGCCGGCACGGCATGGTCGTAGCTCAGGCCGGCTGCATCCACCGTCGCCCCGCTGTTCTGCAGGATGCGGATGCGGTCGCCGTCGAGGCCGCGGATGATCGGCCGGCTCGCGTTCGGGCCGAAGTAGGTGCTGCTCACGCCCGGCGTGTTGTCCAGCGTCTCGCCCAGCGTCGTGCCCGAGCGAAGCAGCAGGCCCTTGCCGGAGTAGGCGGCGGCCGGTGCGACCAGATCCTGCGCGCCCAGCGGATTGCCGGTGATGGTGACTTCGCCGAGCGTGGGGGCCGGCGGGTTGGCGGCAGAGGACGCGCCGCCCGCTGGCAGGCCTGGGGCGGTCGAGGTCTGAGCCTGCGCGGTCGGCGGCGTCAGCACCGCCAGGCTGGCTGCGAAGGCAGCGGCCATGGCCGTCGTGCAGGCCGACAACCTGAAGGTGCCAGCACGGCTGGCGGGCCTCGCCGGCAGGCGGGTGTTGGAGACAAGGGCATGAGCGTGGCCAGCGCCACGGGAATTCGAGGTGTTCATGAAGGAGGTCGTTCGTTGAATCGAGGAGCAGACGCGGCGTCCGCCCCGCGCCGGAGCGCGGACGGGCAGAAGCGTCACACGGGGGGATTCAGCGAACGACAGGCGGGCCGCGCGCGTCGAACAGCGCGACCCAGCGGGCGAGGTACTCGCCCGCGAAGAACAGCAGTGCCAGGGGCGCAACGGCCAGCGGCAGCACGACGGTGGGCACTCCGGGGAGGGTGTCGCCGCCGCCCGCCTGATCGAACAGGCGGCAGGACGGGTCGTCCTCGCTGTGCTGGAACAGCCCCGCACCCAGCCCATGATGGGCGCTGGCCGTGACGGACGACTTGCCACCAACGGGCGCATGGTGCAGCGTGCGGTGGACGAAGCCGAGGGTCTGCGCCAGCAGCAGGGCCAGCACGAACACCACGACGCCCACGCGCGCCTGCAACGCAAGCACCTGCCGGCCACGTCCCGGCAGGCGGGAAGCGGCAGGCAGGAAGGCGGGGGAAAGCAGGCGCGGCGTCACGGCGCGAAAGATACCACGGACCGCGATAGCGCCCGGCGTCTGCACAAGCGCTGCGCGGCTGCCAGGTCAGTCGCGTGACAGCTCGCGGAAGGTCTTGCGGAACTTGGCCACCTTGGGGCCGGCCACGGCCACGCAGTAGCCCTGGTTCGGATTCTTCTCGAAGAAGTCCTGGTGGTACTCCTCGGCCGGCCAGTAGTTGGACAGCGGCTGCACCTCCGTCACGACGGGTCGGTCGAAGATCTTCTCGTCGGCCAGGCGCTGCAGCATGGCCTGCACCACTTCCTGCTGCTCGGGCGTGGTGTAGTAGATGCCGCTGCGGTACTGCGTGCCCACGTCGTTGCCCTGCCGGTTGAGCGTGGTCGGGTCGTGGATGATGAAGAAGATCTGCAGGATCTGCTCCAGCGAGATCTGCGCCGGGTCGTAGCTGAGCTTGACCACCTCGTTGTGGCCGGTGCGGCCGGTGCAGACCTGCTCGTAGCTCGGATTGAGCGCGGTGCCGTTGCTGTAGCCCGACTCGACGTCGGTCACGCCGCGCACCTTGACGAAGACCGCCTCGGTGCACCAGAAGCAGCCGCCGCCGAGAACGATGGTTTGCGTGTTCGTGGACATGGGGATGAGTTCCTTTGAAGAGCCGTCACCTGCATGAGTCGCGGCGCGTCGGGGCATCTTACGCGGCTGGACGGCCGCCTGCGCCGGCGGCCCGTCCGGCTTGACCGCCAGGGCCCTCAGCGACTATATTACTAACCAGTCAGTCATTAACTCCCCGATGTCCCCTCTCCACAAGCTTCTGTCCCGCCGCACCGACGACGCCCCTGCCAAGCGCGAGCGCCGCAAGGAGGCGCGGCCGGGCGAGCTGCTGGACGCCGCGCTCGACCTGTTCGTGGAAAAGGGCTTTGCCGCCACCCGCGCCGAAGAGGTGGCGGCCCGCGCCGGCGTGTCCAAGGGCACGCTGTTCCTGTACTTCCAGAGCAAGGAAGAGCTGCTCAAGGCCGTGGTGCGCGAGAACATCGCCGGCCGCTTCAAGGAATGGAACGAGGAGTTCGAGGCCTTTGACGGCAGCAGCGCCGACATGCTGCGCTACTGCATGCGGGTGTGGTGGGAGCGCGTGGGCGCGACCCGGGCCTCGGGCATCACCAAGCTGATGATCAGCGAGGCGCGCAACTTTCCCGAGATCACCGCCTTCTATCAGCAGGAGGTGATCGAGCCGGGGCAGGACCTGATCCGGCGCATCCTCAAGCGGGGCGTGGACAGCGGCGAGTTCCGGCCGCTGGACCTGGACTACGCGGTGTTCAGCATCATCGCGCCGATGATCTTCATCATCATGTCCAAGCACTCGATGGGCGCCTGCCTGGCCTCCGGCCGCAGCATGGATCCCGAACGCTACCTGGCCTCGCAGATCGACATCCTGCTCGGTGGCATGATGGCGTCCGGCGCGGGCAGCCCCCGGCCCACCGACACGAACAACAAGGACAAGAGCTGATCATGAAGCGCTGGATGAAGTGGGGCATCGCCGCCCTGGTGCTGTTGCTGCTGGCTGCCGGCGTGCTGCGCGCCCTGTCGACGCGCAAGGCGCAGCAGGCCCAGCTGGCCGCACCGAAAGCCGAGACGGTGGTGGAGCTGGCCGCAACCGACGTCCTGCGCGCACAGGTGCGCGACCTGGCTCAGGGCCTGCCGATCACCGGCACGCTCAAGGCCGTCAACTCGGCCATCGTCAAGGCCCGCGTGGCCGGTGAACTCCAGGGGCTCACGGTGCGCGAAGGCGACGCCGTCAAGGCCGGCCAGGTGATCGCCCGGGTCGACCCGGGCGAGTACCAGTCCCGGGTGCGGCAGGCGCAGCAGCAGGCCGACTCGGCCCGTGCGCAGGTGGACATCGCCCAGAAGCAGTACGACAACAACAAGGCCCTGGTGGACCAGGGCTTCATCTCGCGCACGGCGCTCGACACCTCGCTGTCGAGCCTGAACGCCGCGCGCGCCACCCACAACGCGGCACTGGCGGCGGTGGACGTAGCCCGCAAGTCGGTGGACGACACCGTGCTGCGCGCGCCCATCGCGGGCCTGGTGGCGCAGCGCCTGGCCCAGCCGGGCGAGCGTGTGGGCATCGACGCGAAGATCGTCGAGATCGTCGACCTCTCGCGCCTCGAACTCGAAGCCAGCCTGTCCCCGGCCGACTCGGTGGCCGTGCGGGTCGGCCAGTCGGCCACGCTCCGGATCGAAGGCTCGGCGATGGATGCGCAGCAGACGGCCCGCACCGTCACCGCGCGCGTGGTCCGCATCAACCCGAGCGCCCAGGCCGGCAGCCGCAATGTGCTGGCCTATCTCGGCATCGACGATCCCGCAGGGCTGCGCCAGGGGCTCTATGCCCAGGGCACGCTCGGCACCTCGCGTGCCTCCGCCCTGGCGGTGCCGGTGAGCGCGGTGCGCACCGACAAGCCGACGCCTTATGTGCAGCTGATCGAGGGCGACAAGGTGGTCCACCGCAGCGTGCAGCTGGGCGCACGCGGCAGCAGCGGCGGCGAGGCCCTGGTGGCCGTGACCGGCGTGGCCGACGGCGCGGTAGTGGTCGCCGGCGGCGTCGGCGCGCTGCGTGAGGGCACGCGCGTGCGCTTCACCGCTGCGGCACCGGCGGGCGTCGCAGCGCCAGCGCTGGGGGCATCGGCCCCACCTGCATCGGCTCCGGCTGCATCGGCTCCGGCTGCATCGGCTCCGGCCAAGACCACGCCCTGATCCGCGATGTGGTTCACCCAGGTCAGTCTCAGGAATCCGGTGTTCGCCACCATGGTGATGGCGGCGCTCGTCGTGCTGGGCCTCTTTTCGTACCAGCGGCTGCAGGTCGACCAGTTCCCCAACATCGACTTTCCGGTGGTGGTGATCACGGCCGAGTACCCCGGTGCCTCGCCCGAGATCGTCGAGAGCGAGGTCACCAAGAAGCTGGAGGAAGGCGTCAACTCCATTGCCGGCATCAACGCGCTCACCTCGCGCAGCTACGAAGGCCAGTCGGTGGTGATCATCGAGTTCCAGTTGCACATCGATGGGCGCAAGGCGGCCGAGGACGTGCGCGAGAAGGTCGCCTCGATCCGCCCGCTGCTGCGTGACGAGGTCAAGGAGCCGCGCGTGCTGCGCTTCGACCCGGCCAGCCGCGCGATCTGGTCGCTGGCGGTGCTGCCCGATGCGAGCAAGGGCAAGCCGATGTCGGCCGTCGAGCTGACCAACTGGGCCGACCAGGTGCTGCGCAAGCGCATGGAGAACGTGCGCGGCGTGGGCTCGGTGACGCTGGTGGGCGGCACCAAGCGCGAGATCAACATCTACCTCGACCCGCAGGCCATGGAGTCGCTGGGCGTCACGGCCGACCAGGTGGTGTCGGCGGTGCGCAGCGAGAACCAGGACCTGCCAGTGGGCGCAGTGCGCTCCCTCGCGCAGGAGCGCGTGGTCAAGATCGACGCCCGCATGCAGCGGCCCGAGGACTTCGCCCGCATCATCGTGGCGCGGCGCAATGGCGCGGCGATCCGCGTCGACCAGGTCGCGCGGGTGAGCGACGGCGCGCAGGAGATCGACAGCCTGGCCCTCTACAACGGCCAGCGCACCCTGCTGCTGTCGGTGCAGAAGTCGCAGGACGAAAACACCATCCGCGTGATCGACGGCCTGCGCAAGACGGTGGAGGAGATCACGCCGCAGCTGCCGCCGGGCGTGCGGCTGGAGCCGATCGCCGACGGCTCGCGGCCGATCCGCGTGGCCGTGGAGAACGTGCGCCGCACGCTGATCGAAGGCGCGCTGCTCACCGTGCTGATCGTGTTCCTCTTCCTCAACTCCTGGCGCTCCACCGTCATCACCGGCCTGACGCTGCCGATCTCGATCATCGGCACCTTCCTGTTCATGAACGCCTTCGGCTTCACCATCAACATGGTCACGCTGATGGCGCTGAGCCTGTGCGTGGGCCTGCTGATCGACGACGCCATCGTGGTGCGCGAGAACATCGTGCGCCACGTGCAGATGGGCAAGGCACCCTACGACGCCGCCATGGAAGGCACGCGCGAGATCGGCCTGGCCGTGCTGGCCACGACCTTCTCGATCGTCGCGGTGTTCATGCCGATCGGCTTCATGGGCGGCATCATCGGCAAGTTCTTCCACGAATTCGGCATCACCATCGTGGCGGCGGTGCTGATCTCGATGTTCGTGAGCTTCACCCTCGACCCGATGCTCTCGAGCATCTGGCACGACCCGGCCATCGACACGCACGGCAAGCCCGCCGGCCCGCCGGTCACGTTCTACGACAAGACCATCGGCCGCGTGACGGGCTGGTTCGACCGCGCCACCGACGGCATGGCCGAGGGCTACCAGAAGATCCTGCGCTGGTCGCTGGTCCACAAGCTCAAGACGCTGCTGGTCGCGCTGGGCGTGTTCGTGGCGAGCATCTTCATGGTGCCGCTGCTGGGCACGGAGTTCGTGCCGACGGCCGACTTTTCGGAAACGACCATTGCCTTCTACACCCCGGTGGGCTCCTCGCTGGAGGTGACCGAGGCCAAGGCCCGTCAGGTCGAGGCCATCGTGCGCGAGTTCCCCGAAGTGCGCTACACGCTGGCCACCATCAACACCGGCAATGCGGCCGGCAAGATCTACGCCAACGTCTACGTGCGTCTGGTCGACCGCAAGGACCGCAAGCGCAACGTCGACGCGATGTCCGTCGTGCTGCGCGAGCGGCTGCGCCAGGTGCCGGGCATCACCGTCACGCACGTGGGCCTGCTCGACAGCGTGGGCGGCGCCAAGCAGATCGAGTTCTCGCTGCAGGGCCCGGACCTCAAGGAGCTGGACCGGCTCACCCGGCTGGTGACCGAGCGGCTGCGCACCATTCCCGGCCTGGTGGATCTGGACTCCAGCATCAAGGCCGACAAGCCGACAGTGCAGGTGGACGTGCGGCGCGACGTGGCCTCGGACCTGGGCCTGAACGTGGGCCAGGTGGCCGCGCAGCTGCGCACGCTGGTGGCCGGCCAAACGGTGGGCAACTGGCGCGCCCCCGACGACCAGACCTATGACGTCAACGTTCGGCTGGCGCCCGACGCGCGGGTGCAGCCGGCCGACCTGGAGCGCCTGCCCTTTGCCGTGGGCAGCAACGCCGACGGCTCGCCGCGCATCGTGCGGCTGAACCAGCTGGCCACGGTGCGGGAGGCGACCGGCCCGAACCAGATCAACCGGCGCGACCTGACGCGCGAGGTTGCGGTCAACGCCAACGCCTCGGGCCGCTCGGCCGGCGAGGTGTCCAACGACATCAAGGCGGCGCTGGAGGGCATCAGCTTCCCGCCGGGCTACCGCTACCAGTTCGGCGGCAATACCAAGAACATGGCCGAGTCCTTCGGCTATGCGGTGTCGGCGCTGGCGCTGGCCATCATCTTCATCTACATGATCCTGGCCAGCCAGTTCAAGAGCTTCCTGCAGCCGCTGGCGCTCATGACGGCGCTGCCGCTCACGCTGATCGGCGTGGTGCTGGCGCTGCTGATGTTCGGCTCCCGGCTGTCGATGTTCTCGATCATCGGCGTGGTGATGCTGATGGGCCTGGTGACCAAGAACGCCATCCTGCTGGTGGACTTCGCCATCCGCATGCAGGAACAGGGCATGGAACGCGCCGAGGCGCTGCTGACGGCCGCGCGCGTGCGGCTGCGCCCGATCCTGATGACCACGCTGGCCATGATCTTCGGCATGGTGCCGCTGGCCTTCGCGCTGACCGAAGGTTCCGAGCAGCGCGCGCCCATGGGCCAGGCGGTGATCGGCGGCGTCATCACCTCCTCGCTGCTCACCCTGGTGGTGGTGCCGGTGGCCTACTGCTACATGGACGACCTGGCGCGCTGGGCGCGGCGGCTGTTCGCCGGCAAGTCCGCGGCAGAACCGGCAGCGGCACGGGCGGGCGCCGCAGGATCGGCACCCTCCGGCCCGGCCACCCCCTCCCCCCTAAAATCGGGCGATTGACTGTCTTTCCGAAGCTGAAGAGCCCACCATGACCACTTCCTCCTCCCTCGAACAAGCCCGCTTCAACATGATCGAGCAGCAGATCCGCCCCTGGGACGTGCTCGACCTGGGCGTGCTGGAACTGCTGTCGGCCGTCAAGCGCGAGGACTTCGTGCCGCTGGCGCACAAGGCGCTGGCCTTCGTCGACATGGAAATCCCGCTGCAGAACGGCGGCGCCGCCGGCCAGTGCATGCTGGCGCCCCGCGTCGAGGCCCGGCTGCTGCAGGACCTGCACGTGAAGAAGACCGACAAGGTGCTCGAGATCGGCGCCGGCTCCGGCTACATGGCCGCGCTGCTGGCCGCCAGCGCCCGGCAGGTGCTCACGCTCGAGATCGACGCCACGCTGGCCCGCCTGGCCCGCGAGAACCTGCAGAAGGCCGGCGTCACCAACGTGGAAGTGCGCCATGCCGACGGCGCCGCCGCGATCCAGGACGGCCCGTTCGACGTGATCCTGCTGAGCGGCTCGGTCGACCACGTGCCGCCGGCCCTGGTGAGCCTGCTCAATCCGGGGGGCCGGCTGGCAGCGATCGTCGGCGACGAGCCGATGATGCGCGCCACCTTCGTCACCCGCACCGAAGGCACGGGCACCCGCGTCGAGCAGCCCTGGGACACGGTGGCGCCGCGCCTGTTGAACTTTCCGGCACCTTCGAAGTTCAACTTCTGAGTCGCCGCGCCGCGTCCACCCGGTCCTCCTCCGAACCCAGCCTGCCCCCTCCATGATCCCTCAGGTCCGCCCCTCCCAATTCAGCGACTGGCTTGAGGCTGCCGGCACGGCCGCCAGCCCGGCAACTGGTTCGTCCGGCGGTCCGGTCGTGCTCGACGTGCGCGAGGCCTGGGAGCGCCAGACCGCGAGCGTCACGCCCGACGGCTTCACGCTCGTGGCGATCCCCATGAACGACGTCCCCGCCCGCCTGGGCGAGCTCGACCCCGACACGCCCATCGCCTGCCTGTGCCACCACGGCGCGCGCAGCCAGCGGGTCGCGATGTTCCTCGCACAGAACGGCTTTGCCCACGTGGCCAACATCGCCGGTGGCATCGACGCCTGGTCGGCCGAGCGCGACGCGGGCGTGCCCCGGTACTGAACGCATTCACGGATTCACCTACAGGACCATCATGAAAGTGTCGCGACTGCTTCCCCTGTCGATTGCCCTGGGTCTGGCCTTTGCCTCCAGCGCACAGGCCGAGAACCTGCTGCAGCTGTACGAATCGGCCCGCGCCTTCGACGCCACCTGGCAGTCCGCCAAGTCCCAGTACGACGCCAACCTCGCGCGGGCCGCTCAGGCCAAGGCCGGCATCCTGCCGCAGGCCGGCCTGACGGCGGGCTACTCGCGCACCAACCTCGACGTGACGGTGCCGGCGATCGACCGCACCTATCCCACGCAGAACGTGGGCGTGAGCGCGTCCCAGCCGCTGTACCGGCCGGCCAACAAGGCCACCTACGATCAGAGCCTCAAGCAGGTCGACATCGCCCAGGCGCAGCTGCGCGCGGCCGAGCAGGACCTCGTGCTGCGCGTGAGCCAGGCCTATTTCGACGTGCTGGCGGCGCAGGACACGCTGGCCTTCGTGCGCGCGCAGAAGGCCGCCGTGAGCGAGCAGCTGGCTGCGGCCAAGCGCAACTTCGAGGTCGGCACCTCCACCGTCACCGACAGCCGCGAGGCGCAGGCGCGCTACGACCTCGTCGTCGCGCAGGAGATCGCCGCCGAGAACGACCTGCGCGTCAAGAAGCTCGCGCTCGACACGCTCGTGGGCCGGCAGAACTCGCAGCCCAACCCGATCCTCATCCCTGCCGCGCTGCCGATGCCGCAGCCCAATGACGTGAACGCCTGGGTCACGATGTCGGAAGACGCAAGCCCGGCCGTGCAGCAGGCGCGCCTGGCCGTCGACGTGGCGCAGCTCGAGACGCAGAAGGCCGAGGCCGGCCACAAGCCGACGATCGACCTGACGGCCAGCTACACCGTGACCCGCAATCCGAACGGCAACAACACGGTGGCCGTGGGCACGCGCAACACGGCCGGCACGGTCGGCCTGGCGCTGAACCTGCCGCTGTTCGCCGGCTTTGCCACGCAGAACCGCATCAAGGAAACGCTGGCGCTCGAAGACAAGGCGCGCAGCGACCTCGACGCGACCCGCCGCAACGTGGCGCAGTCGGTGCGCAGCGCCTTCTTCGGCGTGCAGTCGGGGCTGGGCCAGGTCAAAGCTCTGGAAGCGGCCGAAGCGTCCAGCCAGAGCGCGCTCGACGCCAACAAGCTCGGCTACCAGGTGGGCGTGCGCATCAACATCGACGTGCTCAATGCGCAGAGCCAGCTGTTCCAGACCAAGCGCGACCTCGCCCAGGCCCGCTACAACGTGCTGCTGGGCAACCTGCGCCTGCGCCTGGCCAACGGCTCGCTCAGGCCCGAAGACCTCGCCGACATCAACGCCGTGCTGGCCCGCTGAGGGCCGGCTGAGCGCGCGCGGCTTCGCACTCGCGCGACACAACGCCTGCGAACGGCCGGCCAGATCGCATTCAGCGCAGCCAGCCACAGCGCATTCAGCGCGCACAACGTCGCGGACGACGGCGCCCCTTCCCACTGACATCGCGCTGACGGCGCATCCGACCCCGCGTCGCAAGCGGGCTTGGCAGGCGTCGCGCCGCGTGTCCGCCACAATAGGGCCCTCCCCCTTGCCAGACCCTGCCATGCCCCTGCGATGACCCTGCCCCTTGCCACCCTCGTCATCCTGCCCTTCCTGGGCAGCCTGATCGCAGCCGTGCTGCCGGCCAACGCGCGCAATGCCGAGTCGAGCCTCGCCGGTTTCGTGGCCCTGGTGTGCGCGGTGCAGGCGGCCATGTACTTTCCGGACATCGCGGCCGGCCTGGTGATCCGCGAGGAGATCCGCTGGATCCCGTCGCTCGGCCTGAACTTCGTGCTGCGCATGGACGGGTTCGCCTGGCTGTTCTCGCTGCTGGTGCTGGGCATCGGTGCGCTGGTGGTGCTCTATGCGCGCTACTACATGTCGCCGGCCGATCCGGTGCCGCGCTTCTTCTCGTTCCTGCTGGCCTTCATGGGCGCGATGAGCGGTGTGGTGCTGTCGGGCAACCTGATCCAGATCGTGCTGTTCTGGGAGCTGACCAGCCTGTTCTCGTTCCTGCTGATCGGCTACTGGCACCACCGGCGCGACGCGCGCAACGGCGCCCGCATGGCCCTGACGGTCACGGGCGCCGGCGGCCTGGCCCTGCTGGCCGGCATGCTGCTGCTGGGCCGGATCGCCGGCAGCTACGACCTCGACGCGGTGCTGGCCGCTGGCGAGCGGGTGCGCGCCCATGCGCTGTATCCGGTGGCGCTGGTGCTGGTGCTGCTGGGCGCCTTCACCAAGAGCGCGCAGTTCCCCTTCCATTTCTGGCTGCCGCATGCCATGGCGGCGCCCACACCCGTGTCGGCCTACCTGCACTCGGCCACGATGGTCAAGGCCGGCGTGTTCCTGCTGGCGCGGCTGTGGCCCGTGCTCGCAGGCAGCGACGAGTGGTTCTGGCTCGTCACCGGCACCGGCCTGGTGACGCTGCTGGTCGGCGGCTTTGCGGCCATCTTCCAGCACGACCTCAAGGGCGTGCTGGCGTACTCGACCATCTCGCACCTGGGCCTGATCACCACGCTGCTCGGCCTCAACAGCCCGCTGGCGGCGGTGGCCGCCGTGTTCCACATCCTCAACCATGCCACCTTCAAGGCCTCGCTCTTCATGGCGGTGGGCATCATCGACCACGAGACCGGCACGCGCGACATCCGGCGCCTGTCGGGCCTGTGGCGCTACATGCCGGTGACGGCCACGCTCACGATGGTGGCCGGCGCGGCCATGGCCGGCGTGCCGCTGCTCAACGGCTTCATCTCCAAGGAGATGTTCTTCTCCGAGGCGGTGATGCTGCGCAGCGCGCCCTGGTTCGATCAGCTGCTGCCGGTGGCGGCGGTGGCGGCCGGCGCGTTCAGCGTGGCCTACTCGCTGCGCTTCACGGTGGACGTGTTCTTCGGCCCCGACACCTGCAACGGCCTGCCGCGCCTGCCCCACGAGCCGCCGCACTGGATGCGGGTGCCGGTGGAGCTGCTGGTGGCCGCCTGCCTGCTGGTGGGCACGCTGCCGCAATGGTCGATCGGTCTGCTGCTGGAGACGGCGGCGCGCCCGGTGGTGGGCGGTCGCCTGCCGGATTTCGACCTGGCCGTCTGGCATGGCTTCAATCTGCCGCTCATGATGAGCCTGCTGGCGCTGGCAGGCGGCGTGGCGCTGTACCTGCTGCTGCGCCGGCCGGTGGCCAGCGGCCGCATCGCCCGCACGCCGCTGATGGGGCGGGTCAGCGGGCACAGCGCGTTCCGCAGTGCGCTGGCGCTGGCCAGCGCGGCCGCGCGTGGGGCGCTGCGCTGGCTCGGCTCGCGGCGGTTGCAGACGCAGGTGCTGCTGCTGGCGGCGGTCACGCTCGCGGCGGCCTTCGCGCCGCTGGCGCAGGTGCTGGACCTGCCGCGCGTCTGGCAGGGCCGGCGCGAGCTGCTGGCCTTCTCGCCGATCTTCGCGCTGCTGTGGGCGGTGGGCGCCGCAGCGGCCATCGGCGCCGCCTGGCAGGCCAAGTACCACCGCATGACCGCGCTGGCGCTCATGGGCGTGGCCGGCCTGGTCACCGTCATCACCTTCGCCTGGTTCTCCGCGCCTGACCTGGCGCTCACGCAGCTGTCTGTCGAGGCCGTCACCACGGTGCTGTTCGTGCTGGGCCTGCGCTGGCTGCCCAAGCGGCTGGAGTCGGGCGGCCCGCGCGGCACCGGCGCCCAGCGCCGCCGGGCCATCGCGCGCCGCACGCGCGACCTGGCTGTCGCGGTGGCCGCAGGCACCGGCATGGCGGCGCTGTCGTTCGCACTGATGTCGCGGCCGTTCCCGCAGAGCATCTCGACCTACTTCCTCGAACGCTCGCAGTCCGAAGGCGGCGGAGCCAATGTGGTGAACGTGATGCTGGTGGACTTCCGCGGCTTTGACACGCTCGGCGAGATCACGGTGCTGGGCGCGGTCGCGCTCACGGTGTACGCGCTGCTGCGGCGCTTCCGCCCGGCACGCGAGAGCATGCAGCCGCCGCCCCAGCAGCTGGCCGTGCCGCCCGACCTCGACACCGACCTGGTCAACGCGCAGACCGCCACCGACACCGCGCACGGCTACCTGCTGGTGCCGGCGGTGCTGGTGCGGCTGCTGCTGCCGGTCGCCATGGTCGTGGCCGTGCACCTGTTCATGCGCGGGCACAACGAGCCGGGCGGCGGCTTCGTGGCGGGGCTGGTGTTCTCCACCGCCTTCATCGTGCAATACATCGTCTCGGGCACGCAGTGGGTGGAGGCCCACATGAACCTTGCGCCGCCGCGCTGGATCGCCATCGGCCTGCTCGCCGCCACGGCCACCGGCCTGGGCGCGCTCGCGTTCGGCTACCCCTTCCTCACCACGCACACGGCGCATCTGCACCTGCCGCTGATCGGCGACATGCACCTGGCCAGCGCGCTGTTCTACGACATCGGGGTGTTCTCGCTGGTGGTCGGCGCGACCTTGCTGATCCTCACCGCGCTGGGCCACCAGGCGGTGCGCGGCCGCCGCCGCCCGGCCCGTGCGCCGGTTGCCGCCGCGGCCGAGCCCCTGCCGGCAACGGTAGCGGCGGCAATGACAACGGCGGCGACGCCAGCCGACGGGAGGGCCGCCTGATGTCCTCGCTGATGTCCTCGCTGATGTCCGCGCTGCTGTCCATGGAAGCGGTACTGGCGCTGGCCATCGGCGTGCTCACGGCCTGCGGCGTCTGGCTGCTGCTGCGTCCGCGCACCTACCAGGTCATCATGGGCCTGTCGCTGCTCGGCTACGGCGTCAACCTGTTCATCTTCAGCACCGGGCGGCTGGCGGTGGACAGCGAGCCGGTGCTGGCGCCCGGCGTGCCGCCCGACCTGCTCAACTACACCGACCCGATGCCGCAGGCGCTCGTGCTCACGGCCATCGTGATCGGCTTTGCCATGACGGCGCTGTTCCTCGTGGTGCTGCTGGCGCAGCGCGGCTTCTTCGGCAACGACCACGTGGACGGCCAGGGCGACGAGCAGGACCCGCCGCCGGAGGACCGCCGATGAGCACCGACGGCCTGCTGCGCATGGTGCTCGACGCCGCGATGCCGCATCTGATCATCGCCCCCATCCTGCTGCCCCTGCTGGCGGCGGCCGTGCTGCTGCTGCCAGGCGACCAGCGCCACCGCGTCAAGGGCACGATCGGTCTGTCCGCAACGGCGGCCAACCTCGGAGTGGCCCTGCTGCTGCTGGCGCAGGCGGCGGGGGTGTCGCCGCCGGCAGGCCCGGCCGCCGCCGCCACAAAGAGCGCCACCTGGGTCTACCTGCTGTCGAACTGGGAGGCGCCCTGGGGCATCGTGCTCGTGCTCGACCGCCTGTCGGCGCTGATGCTCGCGGTGGCCGCCGTGGTGGCACTCATGGCGCTGCTGTTCGCGCTGGTGCGCTGGCACAAGGCCGGCGCGCATTTCCATGTGCTGTTCCAGGTGCAGATCATGGGCATCAACGGCGCCTTCCTCACCGGCGACCTGTTCAACCTGTTCGTGTTCTTCGAGGTGATGCTGGCGGCCTCCTATGGCCTGCTGCTGCATGGCTCGGGACCGTCGCGGGTGCGCGCGGGGCTGCACTACATCACCATCAACCTGGTGGCCTCGTCGCTGTTCCTCGTGGGCGCGTCGATGATCTACGGCGTCACCGGCACGCTCAACATGGCGGATCTGGCCGCGCGCATTCCGCAGGTGGCCGCCGCAGACCGGCCGCTGCTGCACGCAGGCTGCGCCGTGCTGGCAACCGCGTTCCTCGCCAAGGCCGCGATGTGGCCGCTCAATTTCTGGCTGGTGCCGGCCTACGCAGCGGCGAGCGCGCCGTCGGCAGCGGTATTTGCACTGCTCACCAAGGTCGGCATCTACGTGCTGCTGCGGCTGTCGACCCTGCTGTTTTCGGCGCAGGCGGGCGCGTCGGCCGGCTTCGGCACCGACTGGCTGCTGTGGGGCGGCATGGCGACGCTGGCCTTCGGCGCCATCGGCCTGCTGGCGTCCCAGCGGCCGGCGCGGCTCGCAGGCTTTGCGGTGATCGTCTCGTCGGGCACGCTCATGGCCATGGCCGGCGTGGCGCGACCGGGCGCCACCGCCAGCCTGCTGTACTACCTGCCGGCATCGACCTTTGCCATTGCGGCCTTCTTCCTGCTCACCGAACTGCTCGACCGCTCACGCGCTAGCGACCCCGCCGCCACGACCGCGCCCGAGGACGAGGAAGACCACCTGCCCTTTGCCCTGGCCGGCCAGGAACTGGACGAAGACACCAACCTCGACGAACGCGAACAGGCGCTGATCGGCCGGCCGATCCCGGCCGCCACCGCGCTGCTGGGCGCGGCCTTCATCGCCTGCACGCTGCTGGTCGCCGGCCTGCCGCCGCTGTCGGGCTTCATCGGCAAGGTGGCCATGCTCTCGGCGCTGCTGCAACCGGCGGCGCGCACCGGCGTGCCGTCCGCACACTGGCTGCTGCTGGCCCTCGTGGTCGGCTCCGGGCTGGTGGCGCTGGTGGCGCTGTCGCGCGCCGGCATCCGGCTGTTCTGGTCGCCGCTGGGCCGCGCCGCGCCGGTGGCGCGCGTGGCCGAGTACCTGCCCATCGCGCTGCTCGCCAGCCTGTGCGTGGCGCTCACGCTGCAGGCCGAGCCGGTGCTGGCCTACGCCCGCGCCACCGCCGCCGGGCTGCATGCGCCAGGCGGCTACGTGGACGCGGTGATGGCGGCCCAGCCCAAGGCCACGCACACCAATGCGCAGCGCCTGGGCGTGGCACCGCCGCCCGCCCGGCCCAAGGCCGCGCTGCGCGACACAGCGGAGCGCCCGGCAACGGGCAACGCCACGCAGGAGGGCCGATGAACCGCCCCGACACCGGCTCCGCGCCCCCCACCGCCGCCCCGCGTCCCGCCCCGGCGCCACGCCCCCTGGCCCGCCTGCTGCCCGCGCCCTGGCTGTCGCTGGCGCTGGCGGCGCTCTGGCTTGTGCTGAACAACACCTGGGGCGCCGGCCAGTTCCTCATGGCGGCAGCGCTGGGCATCGGCGCGCCCCTGCTCGCGCGGCCGCTGCGGCCCACGCCGGTGCGTCTGCACGCCCCGGCCGTGGCGCTCGGGCTGTTCCTGCGCGTGGGGGGCGACGTGATCGTCTCCAACTGGCGCGTGCTGCGGGCCACGCTCGCGCGCGAAGCACCAGCTGGCGGCTTCATCACGGTACCGCTCGACTTGCGCGACCCCAGCGGCCTGGCCGTGCTCGCGGCCATCATGTGCGTCATCCCGGGCACGGTCTGGTCCGAAATGGCGCTCGACCGCAGCGCGCTGATCGTGCACATCTTCGACCTGCACGAAGCCGAGGCCGAAGTGGCGCTGATCAAGTCGCGCTACGAACGGCCGCTGATCGAGATCTTCGAGGGAGCTGCGCGGCCATGAAAGCCTCTGCGCCTTCGCCAGGGCACCGTCATGTCTCTATGCATATCACCACAGTCATCGCCATGCACCTACCCATGCACCTCGCCATGACATCCGCCACGGGTTCACCCCGGCTTTCCGCCCCGAGTTCCACAAAGGGAGTCCTGCCATGAGCGCTCTGCTGTTCGCCGCCATCGTCTTCACCCTCGCCTGCTACGTGATCGCCATGGCGCTCGCGCTCGGCCGCATGGTGCGCGGTCCTTCGGCGCAGGACCGGGTGGTGGCGATGGACCTGATCTGGACCATCGGCATGCTGATGCTCATGGTGCTGGCCATCCGCTACCGCAATACGGTGTACTTCGAGGCGGCGCTGCTGATTGCGCTGTTCGGCTTCGTCAGCTCGGCCTCGATGGCCAAGTTTCTGCTGCGCGGCGAGGTGATCGAATGAGCGACAGTCTGCCGCTGTGGGTCGAGCTGTCGGTGGCGCTGCTGCTGGCCGCCAGCGGCGTGTTCACGCTCGCCGCCGCCGTGGGCCTGGTGCGGTTTCGCAGCTTCTTCCAGCGCATGCACCCGCCGGCCCTGGCCTTCAGCATCTCGGCCTGGTGCGTGACGCTGGCGTCCATCGTCTACTTCTCGGCGCAGGGCAACGGTCTGTCGCTGCAGGCCTGGCTGATCATCATCTTCCTGGCGGTGACGGTGCCCGTCACCACCATCCTGCTGGCGCGCACCGGGCTGTTCCGCCTGCGCACGGCCGAGGCCACGCGGCACCTCGTGCCGCCGCCGCTGCCGGTGGGCGCAGCTTCGGCCCAGGCAGCAGCGACACCACCGCCCGCGCCTCCGGTGCCCTGAGGCGTCCTGGCGGGTGAGATGGCTCGCTCTTCCTGGAGAGGTTCGAACTGCAACAGCTTGACGTCGAGCTCTTTCTCTCAAGGAATACTGTTCGAACCTCCCAACAGTTGCCGGAGCTTGGCTCCTTCGCGTGCCAGCAGATCGAGAGTCTCATAGGCGCGCATGAGACTGTCTTCATCATGCGTGCTGACCACGCCCGATCTTGATAGAACCCACGCCTTCATCGCTTCGTACTCCGGCAGCTCCAAACCAATCAACCGTGCTGTCATGAACGCGTCCCAGTGATACGGCTCCGGAGACCTGTCCAACACCCCGATCAAGCGTCGGCAGCGAGCAACTGACCTTGCGGCGCATCCAGCGCTCCGAGCAGGAGGCTCGGCAGATAGAAGATGAACGCCTCGGGCACGAACGCATAGAAAGCATCAGGATGACTCTCCCAGTCTGGCCATCCGATTTCGCGCCAATGGCGGCCCGCAAACCCCAGCACCGCCCATTCGGGCAGGCCGCCTTCCGCGTCGGCGTACATGAAGGCCGTGGCGATGCGCGTGCCGAATCTCATGCCAGCAACCATTCTCGTGCCCGTGACCAGGCTTCGCAACAAACCACCTTGAGCCAGGCGGCTTCATCGATTCCAAATGTTGGCGACGCATTGACCCATCAGTTGTGCTCAGCCCATCCCAGAGATGCCGTGTTGTGTTGTCACGCTTCAACTCCGGCCATCGGCCCAATCCAAGAAGATTGCCACGATCTCCTCAAGGTTCGCAGACCCACCGAAAGCAACAAAGGCTTCTTGCTCCACCTTGCAGTTGATCCAGTTGACCTCACTGCGCTCTTCTTGAAGAGGTACGAACTGCAACAGCTTGACGTCGAGCTCTCGCAAGTCAATTCGTACCGCCCAGCCCGGATTGTCGAGGGTCTCAATAGAAACACCGTAGGTGTGCTCCCACTCGCCGTTGCACTGTTCTTGGAACCACCGGGACAGCCGGGAAAGCGTGTTCATGTCAATTCCTCCTAGGAAGTTCGCCCGGAGTCGCAGGTCGGACGCCACCGGGCACCGACGGACCTTGTGTGTGCGGAGTGGGAACGTAGGTACCTGTATTCTTGTCAAAGTGCGGCTTGCCGGCAACGTCCGTGCTCTGCACCTTGTCCCACTCCGTCGGGTTTCGTGGGTTGGGAGCGTAAGACTCGTGCCTCTCTAAGTCAACTTGGGTGGACCTTGCGCATACCATGACTCGTCTCGAAACTCCTGTGGGATGGACTCTGGGTCATGCGGATCAAGTCCGCTCGCTTCGAGAGCGTCAAACCATTCGTCTCGCAACGACGAAGGGAGCGTCACCCCACACCACGGGCAAAAGCGAATCATCAAGTAGCTTGACCCGCCGTCCTGGACATCGACTCCATATTCCCGGAACTTCGGAAGAAATCGAATCGGGATAACGGGGTTGTTGACCGCCGAATCCATCTCGATACAACAATGCTGGAACTTGCTCATAGGTCAATCCTTCGTCCCGGCACCGCCGGCTTTGTCTGATTTCCAGTCGCGGGGTCTACAGAGCCTAGGTGATTGCCGCGTGAGTCGTACTCTTCGACGTCACCATGCGTGAAATCCCACTCATAGAGGCGTCGACGTCTTCCACTTTCTCCGTTGGTTTTAGTCTTTCCTCGATACGGACGCAGACCTTTCCAAAAGTCCTCGTTTGGCGAGCAACCCTGATTGACGACTGAATTCATCAGCTGCGCCAGAGCCAACCCCGGAAAGGGCGGCAAGCGCAAGCTGGGCAGCGAAAGCCCCGGTATGACGGTCGGCCCTCCAAGCTCCGTCGGGTCGATGGGTCGAGGACTGTTCGTTGTAGGGAAAGTCGGTACCGGAAGGGGCACCGGACCAAGAGGAGTGGGAACCGCCACTTGTAAGCCCGACGGGTCCGCCTGTACAAGAGGATTTCCCTCAACATACGCATACATGTTGATGCCGCCGCGCAGCCCTATCGGATCACTCTGCGTGTACCTTCCAGTCTTGCTGTCGTACTGCCTGAAGTAGTTGTAGTAAGTCCCCGTCTCCCCATCCACCATCTGCCCCGGAAACCTCAGGTCCAGGCTCACCGCAGGCGGCGTCGACTTCAGCATCTCCGGGTCAATCATCGTCGCATGATACGGGTTGGTCGTGACCTGCAGCACCCCCGTCGGCCGGTTGCCGCCGAAGCCGCTGTACGGCCACTGCCACACGACCTGGTTCGCGCCATTCGTCATCAGCCTCGGCGTGCCCAGGTGATCCGCGTGGATGGCATACAGGTTGCCGTTCCTGAACAGGCCCACCGGAATGGCGCTGCCGCCTTCCACCGGCAGCCAGATGTATTCGCTGCGGCCCGTGCCCGAGGCACTGCCGTTGTCGTAACTGCCCAGCACCGCCCATTCGGGCAGGCCGCCTTCCGCGACGCCGTCAGCGTACATGAAGGCCGTACCGATGCTCGTGCTCGCCTGCTGGCTCTCGAACATCCAGCGGAACCTCTGGCGCAGCCAGTCGATGAAGCTCTGCCCCAGTTCGGTCTCGTCGGGCAGGTACTGGTCGGCCTGTGCCTCGCCCTTGAACACGCGCTGGCCCAGGGCGTTGTGCAGGTAGCTCACGCTCATCGCCTCGCCGTCCTTGAAGATGCGGGCCTTTGCCAGGCGATTGGCGTTGTCGTAGTCGAAGGTGCGCAGCCCGTCGCCGGTCATGTTGCCTGCACTGTCCAGGCTGTAGCTGACGGTGCTGACGACGGTCGACAGGGTGCTGGAACCCTGCACGCGCGTGAGGGTCTGCGTGAAGCCCAGCAACTGGTTGGTACCCGCGCCGATCAAGCTGCCTTGGCTTGTACTACGGCTGTAATCGGCGGCGTCCAGGTCGCCGTCCAGATCGGCGTCGCGCGTGCTGGTGCTGACCATCGTCAGGCGATTGCTGTTGGCGTCGTAGGTGTAGGCAGCGCTGGAGCCGGCGCGATTGAAGCTCGTGAGGCGGTTGCGGTTGTCGTAGCCGGCCGTCCAGGTGAGCGTGGTGGGAAAGACCGTGACGGTGCCGGTGGCAGTGCTGGTGGCCAAGAGACTTTGCGTCACGCCAGTGATGCGGCCCGCCGCGTCGTAACTGTAGGCGGAGAACTCGCTGGCCGTCATGCGGCCGTCGCCGTCGAAGGTGCGGCTGGCGCTGTCGCCCGAGGCCCAGTTCCAGCTCCTGGGCTGGCCGAGCGCGGTGTGGGCCAGGCTGGTGACAAAGGGGTTGGTGGATGAGCCCAGGCCCGGCGCCCGGGTGTCGATGCCGGTGATGCGTCCGGTGGCGTCGCGGTTGTAGAAGACCTTGAAGCCGCTGGCATAGGTGACGCTCGCCAGCTCACCGCCAGACCAGCCGTACTGCGTCTCGAAGCTGGCCGGGCTGGACGGGTTGTCGTTGACCACGAGGGTCTTGCGCGTGACGCGGTGCTGCCGGACGGATCTTCGACTTTCTGCAGGTAACCGACCTGGCTACCGTCCCAGGTGTAGGTGACGGTATGGCCGCTGCCTCGGGAAACGAGCAGCGGGCGGCCGAGTGCATCGCGCGTGTAGGTGCTGACGATGCCGCGCGCGTCTGTCTGGCTGCTGACGTCGCCGAGAGCGTCACGCGTGTAGGTGACCGAGCCGCTGTCGGGGCTGGATTCGGCAATCACCGCTCCAGAAAAAAGCCGACGCGAGCAAGGCCCGCGCGATGCGCCAACAATGGATCGTTGCCATTTGAAATCCCCCTGAAATCCAGTCCCTTGGTTTTGCCCTCGAACCCATTGTGGGGCCCGTGGCGCTGGAATGGCATCAGAAAAAGAGTCAGCAAATGTTGTTGGCGCAACGACCTGCATCGTCAAGCCGTGCCGCCACCGCCTCTGCCGTGCGACGCGCGGCACCGCGATGTTCGGCGGCGAAGCGTTCGCCGGCGCGGGCCATGGCTTCGCGGCGGGGCGGGTTGAGGGCCAGCGCCGTGGCTGCGTCGACGGCGGCGGCCATGTCGGCGACGCGGCTGGCTGCCCCGGCGTCCAGCGCGAGTTCTGCGGCTTCGGCGAAGTTGAAGGTCGAGGGGCCCATCACCACGGGGCAGCCGCAGGCCGCCGCTTCGATGAGGTTCTGGCCGCCGAGCGGCAGGAAGCTGCCGCCGAGCAGAGCGACCCGCGACAGGCCGTAGTAGAGCGCCATTTCGCCGAGCGAGTCGCCGATCCACACGTCGGCCGGCTCGGGCGCATCGCCCCAGGTGCTGCGGCGCGAGACGCTGAGGCCGGCCTGCGCCACGAGCGCGGCCACCTCGTCAAAGCGCTGCGGGTGGCGCGGCACGATCAGCCATTGCACGCGCAGGTGGCGCGGCGACGCCGGGCCGGACACGGTGGTGGACGACAACGCAGGCTGGGGTGCGAGCCTGGGTGCAGACTGCGGAGCTTCATGCGCCGTCGCGCGCGCGGCGATCTGCGCGAGCAGCAGCTTCTCCTCGCCCTCGCGTGAGCTCGCAAACATCACCACGGCCCGGCGTACTGCGCCGGCTCCGCCCGCCGCCCACGCGCGTCCGCGCGCCAGCTGCGCCGCATCGGGCGTGGCGTCGAACTTGAGGTTGCCGAACACGCCCTGTACCGGCGCGCCAAGCGCGCGCAGGCGCTCGGCATCGGCTTCGGTCTGCGCCCACACGGCGGCAAGCGCGCGGTAGGCCGGCAGCGACAGCCAGGCCAGGCGCTCGGCCTGCCGCAATGACTTGGCCGACAGCCGCGCATTGGCCAGCACCAGCGGCACGCCGTGCGCCTTGCAGCGCGCGGTGAGCTGGGGCCAGACCTCCGTCTCCATGAGGATGCCGATGCGCGGGCGGAAGTGGCCGAGGAACCGGTCGACCGCGCCGGCGGTGTCCCACGGCTGCCAGGCCTGCACGTCGCCCGGGCGCAGCAGGCGCCGGCCTTCGGCGCGGCCGGTGGCGGTGCCATGCGTGAGCAGCAGCCGCATGCCGGGCAGCGCCTCGCGCAACCGCTCGATGAGAATGGCGGCCGCGCGCGTCTCGCCCAGCGACACCGCATGCACCCAGACGTAGCCGCCCTCCACCGCCGCGGCATAGCGGCCGAAGCGCTCGTCCACCGCCTCCAGATAGCCGGCTTCGCGCGCGCCGCGCCGCGCCAGGCGCAGGCGCACCAGTGGCTGCAGCAGCGTGAGCAAAGCGGAGTAGGCGCGCAGGATCATGCGATGGCGTGCGGCATGGGCGTGGCGGCAGCCCACACCCGCGACCAGGCCGCGCGGACCTGCGCCACCTCGGGCGCAGGGCTGGCGAACACCGCCACCTGCCGCTGCGAGCCCGAAGGCCCGGTGCGCCAGGCGGTGTCGAAGTTGTAGATCTGCACGTGCGGCAGGTCAAGCGCGACGGCGATATGGCTCAGGCCGCTGTCCACGCCGATCACGCCAGCCGTGGCGGCCAGCCGCACCGTGAGCGCATCGAGCGGCAGGCGCGGCCAGACCGCCGCTGCCGGACCCAGCACCTGGGCGAGCCGGTGGCTGCGCGCCTCCTCTTCGGCGTTGCCGTGCGGCAATGCGAGCGCAAAGCCCTCGCGCACCAGGCCTTGGCCTAATTCGATCCAGTGGGTCTCGGGCCAGAGCTTGTCTTCGCGCGAGGTGCCATGGACCAGGGCGATCACCGGCCTCCCCTGCTGCGCGGTTGGCGCCACCTCCTGGCCCGACTCCATCGCCTCGCCGCCCGTGACCGGCGCTGCCTCCCAGGCGGCCGGTCCCTCATCCCCGTTGAGCCCGTAGCGCAGGGCTAGGGGCAGCGTGTAGCCGAAGGCCTGCGCGCAGACGATGCGTGCCCGCTCCACGGCCGGCGTGTGCGGCGGCACGGTCACGGCCAGATCGGCGGCCCAGCGCGTCGGCCGCTCCCAGCTCGAACCGTCGGTGCGATTGCCCAGGGCGATGCGCCGGCCGCCCGGAGCCAGGCGGGCGAGCCGGCTCACGAGCGCGGACTTGGTCAGGCCCTGCAGGTCCAGCACCACGTCATAGGCCTCGGCCGAAAGCTCGGCCCGAAAGCCGCGCCAGGCCGCGCGCGTGGCAGCCGCCAGCGGCGCCTTGCGCCACTGCCGCAGCTCGACCTCGATGACGCGCCGCACGCCCTCGGTGCGGCGCACCAGCGGCGCGAAGGCCCGCTCCACCACCCAGTCGATGCGGGCCTGCGGCAGCGCGCGCCGCAGGTCCTGCACGGCCGGCAGCGTATGGACCACGTCGCCCAGCGAGGACAGCTTGACGACGAGGATGTTCAAGGCCTGCGCCCGCGCTGTCAGTGGGCAGCCTGCTCGAAGGCCGCATCGGGCTTGACGGCCCGCAGCTGCGCAAGCATGTCGGCCTGGATGCGCTCGAGCGCGGCCTCGGTATGGCCTTCGAAGCGCAGCACCAGCACCGGCGTGGTGTTGGACGCGCGGATGAGGCCGAAGCCGTCGGGCCAGTCCACGCGCAGGCCGTCGATGTCGGAGATCGCGGCCGGGGCCGGAAACACCTGCGGCGCGCGCGCCAGCAGCTCGGCCGTGACGCGGTGTGGCTCGCCCTCCTCGCACTTGACGTTGAGCTCGGGCGTGGAAAAGCTCGTGGGCAGCGCGTCGAGCACGGCGCTCGGGTCGGCGTGCCTGGAGAGGATCTCGAGCATGCGCGCGCCGGCATAGGTGCCGTCGTCGAAGCCGTACCAGCGTTCCTTGAAGAAGATGTGCCCGCTCATCTCGCCGCCCAGGGGCGAGCCGGTTTCCTTCATCCTGGCCTTGATGAGCGAGTGGCCGGTCTTGTACATCAGCGGCCGGCCGCCTGCGGCCTCGATGGCCGGCGCCAGGCGCTGGGTGCATTTGACGTCGAAGATGATCTCGCCGCCGGGCACGCGCGAGAGCACGTCCTGCGCGAACAGCATCATCTGCCGGTCGGGGTAGATGTTGTTGCCCTGGCGCGTGATCAGGCCCAGGCGGTCGCCGTCGCCGTCGAAGGCCAGGCCCAGGTCGGCGTCGCCGGCCTGGAGCGCCGCGATCAGGTCGGCCAGGTTCTCGGGCTTGCTCGGGTCGGGGTGGTGGTTGGGAAAGTTGCCGTCGACCTCGCTGTACAGCTCGGTCACCTCGCAGCCGAGTGCGCGGAAGATCGCCGGGGCCGACGCGCCGGCGATGCCGTTGCCCGAGTCCACGATGATCTTCAGCGGCCGCGCCAGCTTGACGTCGGCGGCGATGCGGTCGCGGTAGGGGCCGAACACGTTGACGTTGCGCACCCGGCCGGGCGTGGCGGCGAGCGTCCAGGTCTCGGTCTCCATCATGCGGCGCAGCGCCTGGATGTCTTCGCCGTAGATCGCGCGCCCGGCCATGATCATCTTGAAGCCGTTGTAGTCGCGCGGGTTGTGGCTGCCGGTGACCTGGATGCCGCTCGAACACAGCGTATGGGCCGCGAAATAGAGCATGGGCGTGGTGACGGCGCCGACGTCGATCACGTCCACGCCGCTGGCGACGAGACCGCGCACCAGCGCCGCGCTCAATGCCGGGCCGCTCAGGCGCCCGTCGCGGCCGACGGCAACGACCTTCTCGCCCTGGGTCAGGGCGATCGAGCCGAAGGCGCGGCCCAGGCCTTCGGCCAGGGCTTCGTCGAGAGTGGAAGGCACGATGCCGCGAATGTCGTAGGCCTTGAAGATCGAGGGAGACAGTTGCATGGAAGGTCCGGATTCACCGTGGGTCTGTTGGAGTGTCTGCGCGGCGCCTGAGCGCCGGGTCGGGCTGATTGTAGGTGCGACATCCGGGCAGGGGCATGTCCGGAAACGGCCAGTCGCGCGGCGCCGCCGGCCTATCATGCAGGCCATGACGAACGGCACCGACCTACCCGGCGACGACACCTGCTACCTGGCCCTGAAGGCCCGGGACGCACGCTTTGACGGGCGGTTCTTCACCGGCGTGACCTCCACCGGCATCTACTGCCGGCCGGTGTGCCGCGTGAAGACGCCCCGGCGCGAGAACTGCCGCTTCTTCAGCCATGCGGCGCAGGCCGAGCATGCGGGCTTCCGGCCCTGCCTGCGCTGCCGGCCCGAGCTGGCGCCGCAGTCCTCGGGCGTCTGGTCGATCCAGGACGCCTCCTACATCCTGGCGCACCAGGCGGCGCGCCTGCTCGACGAGCCCGACGCCTGGGACGGCGCGACGCCGTCGGTGGAGCAGCTGGCGCGCCGGCTCGGGGTGAGCGACCGCCACGTGCGGCGCATCTTCGAGGCGCAGTTCGGCGTGTCGCCCGTGCAGTACCTGCAGACGCGGCGGCTGCTCACCGCCAAGCAGCTGCTGGCCGACACGCAACTGCCTGTAACGCAGGTGGCGCTGATCAGCGGCTTTGCCAGCGTGCGCCGCTTCAACGCCGCCTTTGCCAGCCACTACGGCCTCAGCCCCACGCAGCTGCGGCGCGAAGGCGCGGCGCCCGCCGGTGCCCAGGGCATCGCGGTGCGGCTCGGTTACAGGCCACCGTATGACGTCGCGGCCATGCTGGGCTTCTTCGACAAGCGGCTGATCCGCTCCATCGAGTTTGCCGGCACCGACCCGCTGAAACCGGGCCTGGGCCGCACGCTGCGGGTGGAGTCGGGCGGCAAGGTGCATCGCGGCTGGCTGGCCGGCCAGTTCGACGAGGCGCGCAGCCTCGTGGTGCTGCGGGTCAGCGACTCGCTGCGCGAGGTGCTGCCGCTGGTGATCCGGCGGCTGCGCGCCGCGCTCGACCTCGACGCCGATCCGGCGCCGATCGCCCAGGTGCTGGGCCCGCATTTCCCGGGCAGCGACGGCCTGCGCGTGCCCGGCGCGATGGACGGCTACGAGCTGGCCGTGCGCGCCGTGCTGGGCCAGCAGATCACGGTGGCGGCGGCGCGCACGCTGGCGCAGCGCATGGTCGACCGCTTCGGCGAGCCGGTCGACACGCCCTTCGAGCAGCTGACGCGGCTGTTTCCGGCGGCGCCGGTGCTGGCCGCCGCCAGCGGCGACGCGCTGGGCCAGCTGGGCATCGTGCGGCAGCGCCAGGCGGCCATCGTGGGCATCGCGCGTGCGGTGACGGAGGGCCGGCTGCAACTGCATGGCGGCGCCGATCTGCGCGCCACGCTGGCCACGCTCAAGGAACTGCCCGGCATCGGCGACTGGACGGCCCAGTACATCGCGATGCGCGCGCTGCGCTGGCCCGACGCCTTCCCGGCCGGCGACGTGGCGCTGCACAAGGCGCTCGGCGTGGCTGGCAGCAAGAACCCCGCGCGCGAGGCCGAAGCCGCCTCGCAGGCCTGGAAGCCCTGGCGCAGCTATGCGGTGATCCGCGCGTGGCACAGCCTGCCGGCGGTCGGCCGGCCTGCGGCTGGAGCCGCCGCAGCCGCCGCAGCCGCTGAAGCCGCTGAAGCCGCTGAAGTCCCTGGAGCCGCCAAGGTGCCCGCCGCCCCCAGAACCCCGGCAGCCGTTCCGGCCGCCCCTCTCACGGAGATTCCTTCATGAAATTCCCTGCCGATTCGATCGTGCGGACCGCCTGGCACGGCCCGCTGGGCGCCATGGTGGTCGCTGCCACGCCGCACGGCCTGGCCGGCGTCTGGTTCGAAGGCCAGCGCCACATGCCCGACACCTCGCGCTGGGCCCGCGATGACGCTACGCCGCCCTCGCACCCGGTCCTGCGCCAGGCGATCACGCAGCTCGATGAATACTTTGCCGGACGGCGCACGCAGTTCGACCTGCCGCTCGACCTGCAGGGCGGCACGGGCTTCCAGCAGGCCGTTTGGCAGGCCCTGCTCGCCATCCCGAGCGGCGCGACCACGAGCTACGGCGAGATCGGCGCACGCATCGGCCGGCCCGCCGCAGTGCGCGCCGTGGGCGCGGCCGTGGGCCGCAATCCGGTGAGCGTCATCGTGCCCTGCCACCGCGTGCTCGGCCGCGACGGCTCGCTGACCGGCTATGCCGGCGGGCTGGCCCGCAAGACGGCCCTGCTACAACTTGAGGGCCGGGCCGGATGACGGGCGGCACGTCGGGACCGGGAGCGGGCCTGAAGACGGGCGCAACGACAGGCCCGGTGACGGGAGCGCCTGTGGGCCTGTCGCGGCGCGCCACCGCCGAGTTCGTGCTGCTCGCGTCGATCTGGGGCGCGTCCTTCCTGTTCATGCGCGTGGCCGCGGGCGAGTTCGGCGTGATGGCGACGGCCGGGCTGCGCGTGGGCATCGCCGCCCTCTTCCTGCTGCCGATCCTGGTGATACGCGGCCACTGGCCCGCGTTTCGCGCGCGCTGCGGCTCGATCATGCTGATCGGCCTGCTCAACTCGGGCCTGCCCTTCGCGCTGTTCTCGTTCGCGGTGCTGTCGATCACCACGGGCTTCACCTCGATCCTCAATGCCACGGTGCCGCTGTTCGGCGCGCTGGTCGCCTGGGCCTGGCTTGGCGACCGCCTGGACCGCTGGCGCGTGCTCGGGCTGGCGCTCGGCTTCGTGGGTGTGGCCCTGCTGGCCTGGCGCACGCCGGGCGGCGCAAGCTTTCGGGCGGGCGGCTCCGGCTGGGCCGTGCTGGCCTGCCTGGCGGCCTGCGTCTGCTATGCGGTGGCGGCCAGCTGTACCAAGAAGTTCCTCACCGGCGTGCACCCGATGGTCACGGCCACGGGCAGCCAGATCGGCGCGACGCTCGGGCTGCTCGGGCCGATGCTGTGGTTCTGGCCGCCGGTGATGCCCGGCGCCCGCGCCTGGGCCGCCGTGATCGCGGTCGGGGTGCTGTGCACCGGCATTGCGTACATCCTGTACTTCAGGCTGATCGAGTCGGCCGGCCCGGCACGCGCGCTGGCGGTGACCTTCCTGGTGCCTGTGTTCGCGCTGGTCTACGGCGCGCTCGCCCTGGGCGAGCAGATCACGCCCTGGATGCTCGGGTGCGGCGCGGTGATCGTGCTGGGCACGGCCCTGTCGACCGGGCTGCTGCGACCCCGGGCGCGGGCGTAGCGCAGCCGGGCCGGGCGCGCGTCGGCGCCGTCCTACGCGCAGCGCCGCTACCTGCCGACTGACGCCTCCCGGGGAATCTTTAAATTCATGTCCATGGCGCTGTTGCCATGCCCCCCTGGAGCCCGTCATGCCGTTCCTGCCGCCCACCGCCAGCTTTCCGCCCAGCTCCGAACGCCAGGCCCTGCGTGGCAATGCACCGCGCGTGGCACCGGGCACGCCCGCCTGGGCCCGGCCGCCCGTGTCCTGGCCGTTTCTGGCCGGCGCGTCGCTGTCGTCGCGCGGCGGCCAGGCCGGCGCGCCCTCGTCCCTTCAGCCGTCCTTCCAGTCGTGACCGACGGCGCCGTGATCAACCTGATCGAAGCGGTCCGCACCGACGCCAGCGGCCGCCGCATCACCCACGTGCGCTGGGGCATCGCGGGTGATGAAGCCGGCACCTGGCTCACCGAGCCGTCCACCACCCGGGTGACGGAGCTGGCCGACCGAATCCTCGCTGGTGACCGCACCCATGCGCTGGCCGCTCCTGATGCGGCGCCCGAGGCGGGCCCGCCGGTGCGCGTCGTGGCTGGCGACGTGGAATCGATCGAAGCCTATGACGCAGGCAGCGGCCGCCCGCTGGCGACGCTGCTGCAACTGCCCGCCTGCTGAACGCGCGAAGCGTGATGCGTAGAAGCCCGCACCGGCGGGTGAACTGCGGCTGCGGCGCCGCGAGGCGCGGCGCTGTCGCATGCGGTGTGGTCGCATACAGGCGCTCGGCAACCCTGCTGCGCAGCGCAAGTCGCCGGACTCGTCCTACAGCCCCACAACGGGCATGGGCTTAGACTGTCGGCGAACCATGAACCGATTCCAGACCTTCCTGGCCCGAGCGGCCCATCATGTCCGCCACCCGACGCGGCGCGGCCTGCTGCTGGCCGCTGCGGCCGTGCCGGCGCTCATGCTGCTGTACGTGCTGGTGCTGATCCCCTTCACGCCCAGCATCTCGGACCTGCAGAAGGTCAAGGAGGCCAAGCCCTCCACCGTGATGTCGGTGGACGGCAAGGTGCTCGCCACCTTCCGCCGGACCAACCGCGAGTGGGTCAGGCTCGACGCGATCTCGCCCTACGTCAAGGAGGCGCTCATCGCCACCGAAGACCGGCGCTTCTACGACCACCATGGCATCGACGTGCGGCGCACTTTCGGCGCGGTGTTCCGCTCGGTCACCGGCGACCTGCAGGGCGGCTCGACGATCACCCAGCAGCTCGCGCGCAACCTCTACCCTGACGAGATCGGCCGCAGCGTGTCGATCACGCGCAAGCTCAAGGAAGCGATCACCGCGCTCAAGATCGAGGCCGTCTACACCAAGGACGAAATCCTCGAGACCTATCTCAACACCGTGCCCTTTCTCTACAACGCCCATGGCATCGAGATGGCGGCACGCACCTACTTCGACAAATCGGCCGGCAAGCTTGACGTGCTGGAGAGCGCCACGCTCGTGGGCATGCTCAAGGGCACGAGCTACTACAACCCGGTGACCAATCCCGAGCGCGCGCGCGAGCGCCGCAACACCGTGATGGCGCAGCTCGTGCGCAGCGAGAAGCTGCAGACGGCCACCTTCGCACAGCTCAAGGCGCAGCCCCTGAAGATCGACTTCGAGCGCCAGGCCGAGCCGCTGGGCATGGCGCCGCATCTGTCGGTGCAGCTGCGCAAGTGGCTGATCGACTGGGCCGACCGCAACGACTACAACATCTACGCCGACGGCCTGGTGCTGCGAACGACCCTGGACGCGCGGCTGCAGGAGATGGCGGTCAAGGCGGTGCAGCAGCATGCCGACCGGCTGCAGAAGCTGGCCAATGCCGACTGGGGCAGCCCCGCCACGTGGAAGGCGCGCGGCGGCGCGCGGCGCGAGGCCATCAACGCCTTCGTGCGCGAGACGCAGGCCTACCGCGACGCCCGCGCGCGCGGCCAGAACGACGCCGACGCGCTCAAGGCCCTGATGGCCGACGCCGCCTTCATGCAGGCACTGCGCGAGGACAAGACGCGCCTGCAGGCCGGCTTCTTCGCGATGGATCCGACCAGCGGCGAAGTGCGCGCCTGGGTCGGCAGCCGCGACTTCGCCACCGACCAGTTCGACCACGTGCAGCAGGCCCGCCGCCAGCCGGGCTCGACCTTCAAGCCCTTCGTCTACGGCGCCGCCTTCGACAACGGCTCCAGCCCGTCGGACACCTTCCTCGATGACGACGTCGAGATCGCCCTGGGCGGCGGCAACGTCTGGCGCCCCACCGACGCCGGCGGGCCGAGCTACCTGCCCATGACGCTGCGTCAGGGCCTCATCTACTCCAAGAACACCATCACCGCGCAGGCCATGCAACTCGTCGGCCCGGCCCGCGTGGCGGCGCTGGCGCGTGCGGCCGGAGTGCGGCAGAGCAAGCTGGAGGAAGTGCCCTCTCTCGCCCTGGGCACCAGCCCGGTCACGCTCAGGGAAATGGTCAACGCGTATGCGACCTTCGCCAATGACGGCCGCTACATCGAACCGATCATCATCACCAGCGTGGAAGACCGCAACGGCCGCACGCTGGAGCGCTTCGTCGCCCGCGCGCCCGAGACGGTGATGCCGACCCCCGTCGCGCAGACCTTGGTGGACGTGCTGCGCGGCGCGGTGGACCAGGGCACGGGCACGCGCATCCGCAACCAGTTCGGCATCACGGCCGACGTGGCCGGCAAGACCGGCACCACGCAGAACAACACCGACGCCTGGTTCATCCTGATGCACCCGCAACTGGTGGCCGGCGCCTGGGTCGGCTTCAACGACAACCGCGTGACCATGGGCTCGAACTGGGGCCAGGGCTCGCAGGGCGCGCTGCCCATCGTCGGCGAGACGGTGCGGCTGGCGCTCAAGGGCAAGGTCATAGACGGCGAACGCACGTTTGCGGCGCCACGCCTGCCGCAGGTCGACCCTACGCTGCAGCCCGGTGCGGACCCGGGCGCCGACCCGAACGCACCGGCCGCCCCTGCGCCGCAGAACGGTCCGGGCTTTCCGGGCGAACTCGGCCCCACGGGCAGCGCCACACCGATGGACGCAGGCCATGCGCCCGAAGGCAGCTGGCGGCCTTCCACAGCGATCCGCTACGTGACGGTGCAGCAGCCGCCCGCTGGCGGGGCGGAGGCCAGTCCGGGTGCGGCGCTCGCGTCAGGCATCGTGCCGGCTCAGCCCGCCGCCAATGCCGCAGCGGTGGCGGCCGACCCGTTCGCGCCGCGCGTGCTCTCGGCGCCCGACCGCAGCGTCGCGCCGGTCGTGGTGCCGCGCGCCGTGCCCGTACCGGCGCGCTGAAAGCCTAGCGCCGCTTCACGAACGTCAGCACCACCTCGCCCAGGCGGAAGCCGAACTTGCTCATCACCGCCGTGTTGAGCATGACCTGCTCGTTCTGCAGGAACATCCAGTCGTCGAACTGCACGTCATAGGTCTTGCCGTCCACCGGCAGGCGCAGCGTATAGGCCCACTGCAGCGCGTTGCCGCGCACCTGGCCCCGGGCCTGGCCCACCACGTCGTCGGCCTCCCCCGTCACCTGGCCATCGGGCCCGAGCGTCAGGCGCCAGATGCGCTGCTGGCGCGTGCCGTCGGAGTAGACGAAGCGCTCGTCGAGCGTGCCCTTGTTGCCTTCCCACTTGCAGTCCATCTCGACCGTGAAGCGGCGCACCACCTTGCCCGAGCGGTCCTTGAAAATGCCGTAGGCATCGACCTTGCCGCTGAAGTACTGGTCCATCACCAGCTTCGGGGTTTCATTGGCGTAGTCGGCGATCTGCGGCGAGGCGCAGCCGGCCAGCAGGGCGGCGCCCAGGGCCGCAGCGAGGAGGAGTTTGCGCATGATTGTTACCGTTGAGTCTGAAACCAGACTGTACGGTAACTTAGCGATCCACTGCTGACGTCAGGGTTGATCGACCCGCTCGGGCCGCTGCGCCCTCACCCGCGCCGTGCGGCCTCGATCGCGGCGATGTCGATCTTGCCCATGGTCATCATCGCATCGAACACGCGCTTGGCCACCACGGGGTCGGGGTCGGCGATGCCTTCGACCAGCACGCGCGGCGTGATCTGCCACGACAGCCCCCACTTGTCCTTGCACCAGCCGCAGGCGCTCTCCTGCCCGCCGTTGCCGACGATCGCGTTCCACAGGCGGTCGGTCTCGGCCTGGTCCTCGGTCGACACCTGGAACGAGAAGGCCTCGTCATGCGTGAAGGCCGGACCGCCGTTGAGGCCGAGGCAGGGAATGCCCATCACGGTGAACTCCACGGTGAGCACGTCGCCCTTCCTGCCGTCGGGGTAGTCGCCCGGCGCGTGGTAGATCGCACCCACGGCACTGTCGGGGAAGGTGCTGGCATAGAAGGTGGCGGCGTCGAGCGCAGTGCCGTTGTACCAGAGGCAGACGGTGTTCTTGGCGGGCATGGCGGGTCTCCTTGAATACGAAATGCTTGAACGCGAAGTGTTTGAGTGCGAAAAGCCTGGGGTGCGAAGGCTTGCGGAAGCGACGGGGGAAGGATGGAGCGTCACCCCTCGAGGTAGAAGTCCATCGGAATCAGCTCGATGCCCCAGCCGCCCGCCTCGCCCAGCGTGGCCGCCGGGTGCATGGACGCCAAGCGCACGGCCTCTTCGCGATCTGCCGCCTCGATGATGAACAGGCCGCCCACCATCTCCTTGGACTCGGTGAACGGCCCGTCGGTCACCACCGTTGCGCCGCCACGCGGACGCAGCGACACCCAGCGGTCGATGTCGCCCAGCGATGCGGACACACGCATCCTGCCCGTCGCCCGCATCTTGTCGTCAAGCGCGGGACATTGGGACACGATGGCCTGCCGCTCGGCGGGCGACAGGGCGGCGAACTTGGCAGGTTCGAAATAGGCCAGGCCGATGTACTTCACGATGGGAGGTCCTTGAAAAGTGCTGCTGAATGCACGACGAACGAGCCCGAAGGAAATCGACATCGTCTGGCGAATCACCCTCGGGCGAGCCTCCTCACCGGACCCACATCAGGTCTGCAGCTCCTTCGGCTTGGCGAAGACGTCCATGGCCTCGCCCGTCTCCAGAAACGACTTCAGGCTCGACAGCACGATCGGCCAGCCCCGGCGGATGCCCTGGTCCATTCCGCTTCCGGCCTGCAGCTCGTCATGCGTCACCGTCAGGCGGACCATGCCTTCGTAGTCGAGGAGCTCGAAGCGCACGCGACTGAAGGCCGCCGGATCGTCCTGCTGGGACGCATTCGCCCAGGTGATCACCAGCAGATCCGGCCGGGCAATTTCCACCACCTTGCCGATCAATTGAACCGCTCGCTCGTCATTGGCGCGAATGTGCTTCCATTCCGATCCCACTTTCCAGTCCGAGACGTTTTCATGGCCCCAGTACCGGCGCGCCACCTCGGGCCGCACGATGGCGTCGAACACCTTCTCGCGCGTGGACCGGATGAAGGTCGTGTAGACGAAGGTGGATTTTTCGGCGGTCATGTCAGTTTCCTTCCAGTTGGTTTTTCAGGTCATGAAGCACTTCGAGCCGATGCTTCTCGAATTTGCGCACCCAGCGTTCGTACACCTCGTGCAGCGGCACCGGGTTGAGGTAGTGGAGCTTCTCTCTTCCACGCCACACCACCGACACGAGGTTCGCCGCCTCGAGAATCCCCAGATGCTGGGTCGCCGACTGCCGCGTCATCTCGAGCTGGCTGCACAGCTGCCCCAGGGTCTGACCGTTCTCGGCATGCAGCAGGTCGAGGATGCGTGTGCGTGTCGGGTCGCCGAGCGCCTTGAATACCTGGTCCGGTTCCATCGCCGATCCGCTATGGCGCCGGCATTCGATCGGCTGCAGGCAGTTGCGGGTCCATAACGTCCCACGCGGGCGCCGAGGCACGAAAGGTGACGATCTGCGGGACGAAGCGCTCCGGGTCATCCAGGCTCGCGGCATGAACGGCGATCAGATCGGGCATCGTGTCGAAGGTCAGGAACACCGGGACGCCACACACCGGGCAGAAGGCATGCGACTTCACCGACCCCAGGTCTCCCGTCACCTTCCACGTCGACGTCGCGCCGCTGACCTGCATCGCGGATCGGGCGGGAAACGTGAGGTAAGAGCCGTGCCCGGTGCCGCTGCGCTTCTGGCAGTGGCGGCACTGGCAATGGTTCTGGAACACGGGCGCGTGTGCGGTGGAATAGCGCACGGCGCCACACGTACAGCCGCCGGCAAACGGCTCGGACACATCACGGGGGGTCATCGGGCTCTCCTGTTGGACTCGATTATGCAGGCAAATACCTGCATGTCAACACCCCCGCGATGGTTCTGCGGTTCAGCCCTCTGACAAGGCCTTCTCGTACCGGACGCGCAGCGCCTTCCAGGTGGACCACAACGACGGCGGCGGCTCGCCACCCACGACGGCCTCCAGCAGATCGATGTGCGCGTGCCAGCCGGCGCACACATTGAGCACCAGGGCCTGCCCGCTCAGCCGCCTGTGGGTGACCGTCAGCAGCGTGGCCGAGGGGCCCTGCGCTTCGAGCTCGAAGGTCACTTCGCCGGTGTCGGGCCAGACGTAGCGCAGCATGCGCGGCGGATCGATCTCCAGGATCTCGCACGTCGCCCTGTACTCGGGCGCGAAGCCCTCGGGCCGCTCATCGGCCGATGCCGACAGATCGTCGTTGCGCCAGACCAGCTCGAAATGCGCGCCCTGCGCCTGCTTCATCGTCCCGGAGGCGAGCCACTGCCGGCGCAGCTCGCCGTCGGTGATGTAGGCCCAGACCCTGTCGATCGGCCCGGGCAGCCGCCTCGTCATGTGCAGTGTGTCACCTCCGGTGACCTGGGCCAGTTCGTCCTGCAGTTCCACGTTCATCGCATGCTCCTTTTTGACGTTGATGAATTCCTTGCCTTGCTCTTTGCGCGCCCGCCTGCGGGGGAAGGCCGCGACGACTTGATGGGCGCATCGGGTGCATCGGGCGCACTGGCCGTGCCGGCAGCCTCGTCCAGCAGCAACTGCTCCAGCCGGTCGAGCCGCGCCGTCCAGAACTGCTCGTAGTGCTTGAGCCAGGCGCTGGCGTCCGACAGCGGCCCCGGCTCGAGGCGGCAGATGTGCGTGCGCCCCTGAACCTCGCGCCGGACGAGCCCGGCCAATTCGAGCACCTTGAGATGCTTGGACGCAGCAGCAAGCGACATGTCGAACGGCTCGGCGAGCTGCCCCACCGACCGCTCGCCCGAAGACAGCGAAGCCAGCATGCCGCGCCGCGTGGCATCGCCCAGCGCCCGGAACACCTGATCGAGAGAAGAAGATGTTTGATATTCAACCATGTGGTTGAATTTAGGCGAGGCCGACGGGATTGTCAACCTGTTGGTTGAATTTATTTGTTTGCTGTGGGAGGGCGGTGTGGCGGGAGCGGGTTACTTGACTGCGGTGAAGCCGAAAGGCGCGGCTTCGACCCGGGAGAAGCCCAGTGGCGCAAGGCACGCCAGCAGATCGTCACGGCAGGGCACGCCAAAGACCATGAGCGCCTGGTAGCCGACGGCCTGCGCGAGCTCGTTGTGGTGGTCGTCCAGCGACGGGCAGATGCGCAGGGCCGCAGCGGCCGCGCTCTCACCGGCACGCAGAGGAAACCAAGTCAACGCCAGCGATGCGCCGCGAGCCTCAGACGCCGCAACCATCGCCTGGTGGGCCTCGGTGTCGGCAATCCATACAGGCATGCAGCGCACCAGGGCTTCGAGAAGGGCCGGGCTGTCGAGTGAGGACACGAGGGCGACGGTGGCACTCACGTGCTGCCTCCCGCCTGCACTGAAACCCGCGCAGCGAGGATCATCACCCCGGCGCCGAACACCGGCTCCAACGCCATCAGCACCTGATCGCCCCGCTGGATCGCATCGAAGCTCCGCGCCAGCACTGGCGTCCACGCCGGATCCGACAGATCGGCCTCCGGGCCCGTGAGCAGGCCGGTCAAGGTCTCGCGGTAGTCGGCCGGGTCACTGTCCCGGCGACGGACCAAGCCTTCGGCACGGATCGTCACTGCCACACCAGCGAACGTGCGCAGGGCAGCGTGCATGAAACACTGTCGTCCGACACGTCGAGGGACGTGAGGCGGGCTTCGGTGAGGTCCATTAAGGCGATGCTTCGCACAGCGCTGTGTCCCCTCTCAGTTGCGACGATTCGATCCGCTGCGCAAGCGCTCGTTCTGATCCGCAGTGCCGCAAAGCGCCGGCTTGGCCTCTGGCGGTTGGCCCAGGGACAGGCCAGGTAGCTGATGGCGATGAAACTACTGCGGACTGCATGGCGTCGAGGCAGAAGCATGACCGGGCAGGCCCGGAACAAGGAAGGCCCGAATCGTAGGCAGCCGCCATAGGCTTGGCTGTAGGCTGGATGGATGGGGTGGAACTAGGCCTGCGGGGACAATCGCAACGCCACTCCTGGTTCCGACCCTATCGCCCTACTCTCGAACCAAGCGCCCCACCTGCCCATACAAGCGCTCGACCAAGGCCTTCGCGTCTCGGCTGAAATGAAGCGCACGATGGCAGTTGGGACACAGCGCCACAGCGTTCTCGACTCTGTCCGAGCCCTCGTCTGCGAGTTGGCGCACATGATGGACCTCCAGAAACGGCTGATCGTCGGAGTTTTGAAACGGCGCCGGTTGACCGCAACACTCGCAAATGCCTCGGGCCTGATCCAAAACCCAGGCTTTGACACTAGGGTCACGCTGGAACTGCGCGATGGATTGGATCGACTTGGTCGGCGTTCGACGGCCGCTGGGCGGGCCTGCCATGCGCCCACGAGCGCTCCGCACAGCGCGCTCGAAACCCGCGGTGGACGTCGCTGGCAGGCCCTCGATTTCACCCAAGATTTTCTCGATCCGCTCGGCGACCTGCGCGCCCACATTGCGCGCTGGCTTCAAACCGCTGAGCCAGTCCCGCCCCATCAGAGTGAGAACATACGAGATGTTCTGCATTCGGTACTCGTAGGCCTTGGACGAGCGCCCGAATCGGCGAGCCAGATCAGCGTAGACCTTGGACTTGCTGAAGCCCTGCCCGTCGCGTTGCGATCGCTGCATCCTGAGATACGCAGCGACGCTGGCGCGTAGCTCCTCGTCGCTCCACTCTCCCTGCACCACGCCTTGCCCTTCGGGCGTGGCCGCTCCTTGCCGCTGAATCTCCATACTGCCTCTCAGCGTTACTGCTCTTGGGCGTCGACAGGGTGTCGACGTACTGCGCGTCCATGGTAACCGGGGCCGGAAACATGGCCGTGTGCTTAGAAATTGTGCGAGCGGCTGCCAGATTGAGAAATGGATGCGCCATGACTGCATACCAACCTGAACAGCTGTGAAGCGAGGAAATGAGCGTTGCCAACGGAGGAGCAAGCCCGCGCGACGGCGACAAGACAAAGAAAAAGGGCCAACAGCTTTCACTGTTGACCCTTTTCAGAACTTGGCGGAGTGGACGGGACTCGAACCCGCGACCCCCGGCGTGACAGGCCGGTATTCTAACCGACTGAACTACCACTCCGTCGGTGTGACTTTCGCTCTTGCCTCCTTGCGGAGCCTTGAGCCAAGTGCCACAAAACTTGGCGACCCTACGGGGATTCGAACCCCGGTACTCACCGTGAAAGGGTGATGTCCTAGGCCTCTAGACGATAGGGTCAAAACCTTTGGACTTTTCCAACCTCGACACAATTTTGGTGGAGGTAAGCGGGATCGAACCGCTGACCTCTTGCATGCCATGCAAGCGCTCTCCCAGCTGAGCTATACCCCCTCTGGCACCTCTGCTTCGCCTTGCGACAAAGCCGACGTGTTCGTGTCGAGCCTCGCATTATAGCCAGAAAAAATCAGGCTGCCTGCAATCTCTCCAAAACTGTTGTCTGATCGCAGAGCGCGAGCACCGCGTCGAGCGACGGCGTCTGCGCCGTGCCCATCACCAGCACGCGCACCGGCATGGCAAGCTGCGGCATCTTGAGGCCCGTGGCCTTGAGCGTGTCCTTGATGGCGGCGGCAATCGCGTCCCTGGTCCACGCGCTGCCGTGCAGGGCCTCCAGCGCCTGCGCCAGTGCGGCGACGGCGGGGCGCACGGCATCGGTGACATGCTGGGCGCGCTCCTCGGCCGAAGGCTGCACCGGGCCATAGAAGCGCGCGGCCCAGTCGGCCAGCGCCACGGTGGTGTCGCAGCGGTCCTTGAACAGGTCGCACAGGGCCGGCAGGCGCGCGTCGGCGCTGATGCCGCGCTTGCCGAGCTGCTGCGCCACCAGCGGCGCGAGCGCGTCGCCCGCCATGGCCTTGAGGTGCTGGGCATTGACCCAGCGCAGCTTGGCTTCGTCGAACTGCGCGGCGCTCTTGCCCAGGTGGTCGAGGTTGAACCATTGCAGAAACTGCTCGCGCGTGAAGATCTCGTCGTCGCCATGGCTCCAGCCCAGGCGCGCCAGGTAGTTGACCATGGCCTCGGGCAGGTAGCCCTCGTCGCGGTAGGCGGTGACGGCCTTGGCGCCGTTGCGCTTGCTCATCTTGGCGACGTGCTTCTCGCCGTTTTCGTCGACGATCTCGGTCAGCACCGTGGGCAGGTGGGCATAGACCGGCGGCTCCTTGCCGAGCGCGCGGAAGATGTTGATCTGCCGCGGCGTGTTGTTGACGTGGTCGTCGCCGCGGATGACGTGGGTCATGCCCATGTCGATGTCGTCGACGACGACGCAGAAGTTGTAGGTGGGCGTGCCGTCGGGCCGCGCGATGACGAGGTCGTCGAGTTCGTCGTTGCTGATCTCGATGCGGCCCTTGACCTTGTCGTCCCAGACCACGCTGCCGCCCTGCGGGTTCATGAAGCGCAGCACGGGCTTGACGCCCTCGGGCACGGGCGGCAGGGTCTTGCCGGGCGCGGGGCGCCAGGTGCCGTCGTAGCGGGGCTTTTCCTTGTTGTCCATCTGCCGCTCGCGCAGGGCGTCGAGTTCTTCCACGCTCATGTAGCAGGGGTAGACCAGGCCGTCGCGCACCATCTGCGCGAGCACTTCCTTGTAGCGGTCCATGCGCTGCATCTGGTAGAACGGGCCTTCGTCGTGGTTCAGGCCCAGCCAGGCCATGCCTTCGATGATGACGTCCACCGCCGCCTGCGACGAGCGCTCGACGTCGGTGTCCTCGATGCGCAGGATGAAGTCGCCGCCGGTCGAGCGGGCGAAGGCCCAGGGGTAGAGGGCCGAGCGGATGTTGCCCAGGTGGATGAAGCCGGTGGGCGATGGGGCGAAGCGGGTGCGGGTTTTCATGGTTCCAGGGCAAGCGAGTCGAGGCCGCGCGCGAGGTCGGCCTGCAGGTCGGCCACGGCGTCAAGGCCGACGGCCACGCGGATGAGCCCCTGCTGGATGCCGGCGGCCTGGCGCTGCGCTTCGGTGAGGCGGCCATGCGAGGTGCTGGCCGGGTGGGTGATGGTGGTCTTGGTGTCGCCGAGGTTGGCGGTGATGGAGCACACGCGCGTGCTGTCGATCACATGGAAGGCATTGCGGCGGGCCTGATCGGGACCCTGGCCGACGACGTCGAACGACACCACGGCGCCCCCCTGCCCGCTTTGCTGCGCCATGGCCAGCGCATGCTGCGGGTGCGAGGGCAGGCCCGGGTAGTACACGCGGGCGACGCGCGGATGCGCCTCAAGCCAGGTGGCCAGCTCCAGCGCCCGGCGGCACTGCGCCTCCATGCGGATGGCAAGCGTCTCCATGCCCTTGAGCACGACCCAGGCGTTGAAGGCCGACAGGGTCATGCCGGCACTGCGCATGACGGGAATGAACTTCTCGTCGATGAGCTTCTTGGGACCGCAGATCGCGCCGGCCACGACGCGGCCCTGGCCGTCGAGGTATTTGGTGCCCGAATGGATGATCAGGTCAGCGCCGAAGCGCGCCGGCTGCTGCAGCGCAGGCGAGCAGAAGCAGTTGTCCACGGCGAGCAGGGCGCAGGCGGCATGCGCCACGTCGGCCAACGCGCGGATGTCGCAGATCTCGGTGAGCGGGTTGGTAGGCGTCTCGGCAAAGAAGAGCCGCGTGTTGGGCTGCACTGCGGCCTGCCACTGCGCCACGTCGGTCTGCGAGACGAAGGTGCTCTGCACACCGAACTTGCCGAACTCGCCTGCAATGAGCTTGATGGTGGAGCCGAACACGCTGTGCGAGCAGACCACGTGGTCGCCCGCCTTGAGCAGGCCCATGCACAGCAGCAGGATGGCCGCCATGCCGCTGGAGGTGCCGATGGCCGCCTCGGTGCCTTCGAGCGCGGCCAGCCGCTGCTCCATGCTCGCGACCGTGGGATTGGAAAAGCGCGAGTAGATGTAGCCCTCTTCCTCGTTGGCAAAGCGGCGCGCGGCAGTGGCCGCGTCGGGCTGCACGAAGCTGCTGGTGAGATACAGGGCCTCGGAGTTCTCGCCGTGCTGGCTCTTGTCCACGGCCGTGCGCACGGCCAGCGTGTCCAGGGCCAGCCCTTCGGGCAGTCGGCTGCTGCTGCTCACGGGCTCAGGCCTCCTGCGCGTTGGGCAGGGCCAGGCGCGAGGTGTCTTCTTCGCCCTCTTCGGTGCCGACGCGGTTCTCGTTCATGCGCTGGATGTCGCCGGCCGTGATGTCGCCGGTCACATACACGCCGTCGAAGCACGAGGCGTCGAAGCCCGCGAGCTTGTCGCTCAGGGCGCCGATGGCCTTCTTCATGCCGTCGACGTCCTGGTAGATCAGCGCGTCGCAGCCGATGATCTCGCGCACCTGCTCCACCGTGCGGCCGTGCGCCACCAGTTCGTCGCTGGTGGGCATGTCGATGCCATAGACGTTGGGGTAGCGCACCGGCGGCGCGGCGCTGGCGAGGTAGACCTTGCGTGCGCCGGCGTCGCGCGCCATCTGCACGATCTCGCGGCTGGTGGTGCCGCGCACGATGGAGTCGTCCACCAGCAGCACGTTGCGGCCCTTGAACTCGCTGCCGATGACGTTGAGCTTCTGGCGCACCGACTTCTTGCGCACGCCCTGCCCCGGCATGATGAAGGTGCGGCCCACGTAGCGGTTCTTGACGAAGCCTTCGCGGTAGGGAATGCCCAGCAGGTGCGCGAGCTGCGTGGCGCTCGGGCGGCTGGACTCGGGAATGGGGATGATGACGTCGATCTCGCTCGGCGGCACGGTGGAGACGACGCGCTTGGCCAGCGTCTCGCCCAGGTTCAGGCGCGCCTGGTAGACCGAGATGCCGTCGAGCGTGGAGTCGGGCCGGGCGAGGTAGACGAACTCGAAGATGCAGGGGTACAGCTGCGGGTTGTCGGCGCACTGCTGCGCATGCACCTGGCCCTTCAAGTCGACGAACACCGCTTCGCCGGGCGCCAGGTTGCGCTCGAACTGGTAGCCCGTGCCTTCGAGCGCGACCGATTCGCTGGCCACCATGACGGCGCCGTCGGCATTGCGGCCGATGCACAGCGGGCGGATGCCGAACGGGTCGCGGAAGGCCAGCAGGCCATGGCCCGCGATGAGCGAGATCACCGCATACGAGCCCTTGATGCGCCTGTGCACGCTGCGCACGGCGGCAAAGACGTCGTCGGACTTGAGCGGCAGGCCGCGCGTGGACTTCTCGAGTTCGTGCGCGAAGACGTTGAGCAGGACCTCGGAGTCGCTCTCGGTGTTGATGTGCCGGTGGTCGGTGAGGAACATCTCGCTGCGCAGCGGCGCGGCATTGGTGAGGTTGCCGTTGTGCACGAGCACGATGCCGAAGGGCGCGTTCACGTAGAAGGGCTGGGCCTCTTCCTCGCTGTAGGCGTTGCCGGCCGTGGGGTAGCGCACCTGGCCGAGGCCCGAGGTGCCCGGCAGCGCCCGCATGTTGCGGGTGCGGAACACGTCCTTGACCATGCCCTTGGCCTTGTGCATGAAGAACTTGCGCTCCAGCTGGGTGACGATGCCGGCGGCGTCCTGCCCCCGGTGCTGCAGGAGCAGCAGCGCGTCATAGATCAGCTGGTTGACGGGTGCGTTGCTGACAACGCCGACGATTCCACACATTACGGTAGGTACCTTCCAAACTGCTCCGGCAGAACCGGCTTCAAACCCTTGAGTGCCACCGTCAGGACGGCAGCGCCTTTTGACTCCTGCCACTCATCGCTTGTTCTAAAGGCCGTCATCTCCACCACCACGGCCGCAGCCAGCAGCAGCACGACGCCGCGCACCAGGCCGAAGGCCGCCCCCAGCGTGCGGTCCACCGGCCGCAGGCCCACGGCCTCGACCAGCTTCTTGGTCACGAAGGCCAGCAGCCCGCCGGCGAACGCCACCGCCACGAACACCACCACAAAGCCCGCCGCGATCCGCAGCGGCTGCGCCGCCGAGCCCATGGGCAGCCGGGCCGCGACCTCGGGCGCAAACCACTGCGCCAGGATGAAGGCCGCGATCCAGCCGATCACCGACATCACCTCGTACACCAGACCGCGCCAGGCTCCCAGCAGCATTGACGCGAGCAGCACGGCCGCAAAAATCCAGTCGAGCGCGGCCATGCTGCCTCCCCACCCTTACAAGGTGAGGATGTTGGCCGGCAAATCCAGCCCCTTGATCTTGCTGGCGGCTTTCTCGGCGTCTGCCCGGTTGGCAAAGGGGCCGACCCGGACCCGGATGCGCTTGCCGTCCTTGGTTTCAGCGACGTGCACGTAAGTCTTGAGCCCGGCGCGCTCGACCTTGTGGCGCGCCTCCTGGGCCTTGGCGTTGTCGGAGAAGGCGCCGAACTGCACGACGAAGCGGCCCTCTGCAGCGGCCGGCCTGGCGGCGGCAAGCTCGACCGGTTTGCCTTCGAGCAGCGCCTTGGCGCGTGCGCCGTCGTCGGGCCTGGTCGGCGCCGCTGCGGTGGCCGGCGCGGCGGTGGCCGGCTTGGCGGCTTCGGGTTTGGCAGCATCGGGTTTGGCGGCGGGCTTCGACTCGGCCTTGGAGGCCTTGTCGCTGATCACCTGCTCCCTGGCGTCGAGGCTGGCGGCGGTGGCGACCTTGCCGGCCTGCGCGGCGGAGGCGGCGGGCCGCACCGGCTCGGCCGGGGCCTGCGCAACGGCGGGGGCCGGAGCGGGTTGGCTTGCGACAGGAGCAGCAGAAGGGGTGGCAGGTCCGGCGACGGACGGGCCGCTGGACGGCGCCGAAGACACCGTGGCGGCAGAAGGCGCGGGCAGGGCCAGCGGCTTCGTCGCGCTGCGGTCGGGGATCTCGATCGGGATGTCGACGGCGATGGGACGGGGCTGCGTGTCGAACAGGATCGGAAAGCCGATCACCGCCACCAGCACGAGCACCGCCGCGCCGATCAGCCGGTGCCTGGCGCGCTTGCGCAGAACCTCGACGCTTTCGGGCTGCGCCGCGGCGGCCATCCTGTCGTCGTCACCTTTGCGGAACTTGAATAAGGCCATGGGTTCGAGGCTCGCGGGCTCAGGCTTGAGGATTCAGGTGTCTGGCGCCAAGACGGGGAATGCCGTCCTGCAAGACGCCACCCACCGTGTAGAACGATCCGAAGACGACGATTCTATCAGTGGGGTTCGCAGCGGCCACCGCTGCGGCCAGCGCCTCGCGCGGGCTGGCATGCGTGCTGCCCGAGGCGTCCTTGCGCGGATTGCGCGCGCGCCAGCGGGCCAGCAGGCCGGCCGCGCTCTCGGCCCGCTTGAGCGGCAGGTCGGTGAAGTACCAGCGGTCGACCAGCGGGCCGATGCGCTCGAACATGGCGTCGAGGTCCTTGTCGGCCATGGCGCCGAAGACGCCATGGGTGACCGGGAAGAAGCCCATGGCGTCGAGGTTTTCGGTGAGTGCGGCCACCGAATGCGGGTTGTGCGCGACGTCCAGCACCAGGGCCGGCTCGCCCGGCACGATCTGGAAGCGCCCGGGCAGCTCGACGAGCGCAAGGCCGTTGCGCACGGCCTGCGCCGTCACCGGCAGGCGCTCGCGCAGCGCCGCCAGGGCAGCGAGCACGCCCGAGGCGTTGATGAGCTGGTTGGCACCGCGCAGTGCCGGATAGGCCAGGCCCGCGTAGCGCCGCCCGCGCCCGGCCCAGTTCCACTGCAGCTTGTCGCCCGAGAAGTTGAAGTCCACGCCGAAGCGCCACAGGTCCGCGCCAATCTCGGTGGCGCGGTCGATCACGCTTTGCGGCGGCAGGGGGTCGCTCACGATCGCGGGCCGGCCGGTGCGCAGGATGCCGGCCTTCTCGCGGCCGATGCTTTCACGGTCGGGGCCGAGGAACTCCATGTGGTCGAGCGCGATGCTGGTGATCACGGCGCAGTCGGTGTCGATGATGTTGACCGCGTCGAGCCGCCCGCCCAGGCCCACCTCCAGGATCGCCACGTCAAGGCCGGACGCCGCCATCAGGCTCAGGATCGCCAGCGTGGAGAATTCGAAGTAGGTGAGCGACACCTCGCCGCGCACCGCCTCCACCCGCTCGAAGTGCGCCGCCAGCGCCTCGGCCGGCGCGCTTTCGCCGTGGATGCGGCAGCGCTCCTCGAAATGCACCAGATGCGGCGAGGTGTACACGCCGGTGCGATAGCCTGACTGCATCGCAATGGCCTCGAGCATGGCGCAGGTCGAGCCCTTGCCGTTGGTGCCGGCGACGGTGATGACCGGGCAGTCGAAGCGAAGGCCCATGCGGTCGGCCACGGCCTGGACGCGGCCGAGGCCCATGTCGATGCTGGTGGGGTGCAGGCGCTCGCAATGCGCCAGCCAGTCCTGGAGGGTTTTCATGTGGGTGAGGGTCGAAGGAGGCCGATTGTCGCCCAGCCGCCCTGCCCCGCCTGGGCGCAGGGGCGGTGCGCCGGCCCGCCGCCTTCGCGCGCGGAGGCTGGCATGATGCGCGGCATGAGCACCTCCGTCACCCTCTACGGCATTCCCAACTGCGACACCGTGAAGAAGGCGCGCGCCTGGCTCGCCGATCACGGCGTGAACGTGCGCTTCCACGACTTCAAGAAAGAAGGCGTGCCCGCCGCGCGGCTGGACGCCTGGCTGGCGTCGGCCGGCTGGGAAAAGCTGGTCAACCGCAAGGGCACTGCCTGGCGGCAACTGGCACCCGACGTACAGGCCCGGGTCAGCGACAGCGCCAGCGCCCATGCGCTGCTGCAGGCCCATGCCAGCGTGATCAAGCGCCCGGTCGTCGAATGGCCGGACGGCCGCATCACCGTGGGCTTCGATGCCCCACTGTGGGAAGGGCTCGTCTGAGGGCGGAGCCCTTCAGCGGCACCATTGGCGCAAAATCGTCGGCGCAAAAGACTTTGCACAACCCCGCCGGTACAACCCCACCGGCGTGCTTTCGGGCCGCAAACTGACGCCGCGCTTAAGAGCCCGGCTTTTTACACGTGCTTTACCCGCACCCGCTTGGATCGGCGGGCCAACGTGCCTAAAATTTGGGCATTCCAGTCCTGGAAAGGTTCTCTCATGAAAACAGCCCTTCTCTCCACCCTCGCCCTGGCCAGTCTGGCCGGTGCCGGCTCTGCCGCCTGGGCCCAGGGCACGCCGCAGGAAGTCGGCCGCGTCATCTCCACCACCCCCGTGATCCAGCAGGTCGGCGTGCCGCGCCAGGTGTGCAACACCGCGCAGGTCGCCACGCCCTCCGGCCCGTCGGGCGCCGGCGCCGTGATGGGTGCGATCGCCGGCGGTGCGCTGGGCAATGGCGTGGGCCAGGGCAGCGGCCGTGCAGCGGCCACCGCACTGGGCATCCTGGGCGGGGCCATCCTCGGCAACAACATCGAGGGCAACCGTGGCACGCAGGTCGAGAACGTGCAGCAATGCACCACCCAGACCTTCTACGAAAACCGCACCGTGGCCTACAACGTGGTCTACGAATACGGCGGCCGCCAATACACCGTGCAGATGCCCAACGACCCGGGCCCGTACGTGCGCCTGCAGGTCACGCCCGTGGGCGGCACCGTGCCCCCGCTCGCGCCCACCTCGCAGATCGAGCCGGCCTACGCCCCGCCGGCCGTGCAGCAGACCACGACCTACGTCCAGCAGGCGCCGGTCGTCTATGCCGCGCCGGTCTACACCACCCCCGTGTACCCCGCGCCGATCTACGCAGCGCCGGTCTACCGACCCTACTACCCGCCGCTCGGCGTGTCGCTGAACTTCGGCTATGTCCGCCATTCGGGCGGCGGCTATCACCGGCCGTACTGGCGTTGAAAGGCGCCTTGGTCGAATGCCTGCGCTGAAACGCGCCTTGGTCGAGCACCTGCGGTGAAACCCGCTTCAACGGGTCGCTGCCTCTGAACCCGCCTCGGCGGGTTTTTTCATGCCTCCAGCCCGGGCGCCGGGGCCGGGGCGGGCTTACATCGCCGTCTGCAGCAGCGCGCCCTTGAACAGCACCGGGCCGGTCGGGCCGCTGCCTGCGGGCACGCCGCCCTTGGGCTCCAGGCTGATGGCCAGCGCCGGCACCTGGGCGACCTCGCCGGGCGCCGCTGTCAGGCGGATGACCTGGTCGCCACCCAGCACGCCGAGCGACTTCGGCCCGCTGGCCGGCAGTGCCCACAGCTGCAGCGACTTGTCGGCCGCCTCCTGGTAGCCACCCACGCGCTTGAGCACCAGGGTGCGCTTTTGCGGATCGAAAGTCACGAGCATGGAGGGCGACGACTTGTCGTCGGCCAGCACGGCCACGTATTCGAACGAAGGCGTGGCCTGCAGCCGCGCCTCCAGCTGGGTCTTCTGCTGCGACAGCTCGCCGTTCTGGCGGGTGGCCTGGGCCAGCTGCTCGCCCTGCGTGCGTACCTGGCCGCTGAGGTTCACGCCCACCAGCACGGCCGCTGCCGTGGCCACACCGCCCGCCAGCGCCGCGCTGCGCCACCAGCCCAGCGCCTTCTGCAGCGATGCCAGCAGGGGCGACTCGGCCGGGGCGCTGGCCGCCACGGGCTGGCGCTGCGCGGCCAGCAGGTTCTCGATGCGCTTCCACACGTTGGGGCTCGGCACTTCGGCCGGCTGCAGCTCGGTCATCGAGGCCAGGCGTTCCTGCCAGAGGATGGCGCTGGTCCGCACGGTGGCGCTTTCACGCGCCAGCGCCTCGAAGCGCCGCCGTGCGCCGCCGCGCAGCGTGCCCAGCGCGTAGCTGGCAGCCAGCTGGTCGAGCAGGGAGGGATTGCCGATGATGTTCATGGAGGTGTCCGATCAGGCGTAGCGCGCCATGCAGCCGCGCAGTTGCTCCAGACCCCGCCGGATCCAGGTCTTGACGGTGCCCAGCGGCAGCTTGAGCTGCTCTGCAAGCTCGCCGTGGCTCAGGTCGCGCATGTAGGCCAGGCTCACGACCTCGCGTTGCTTGGCCTCGAGCTTGCGAAGGCATTCATGCAGCGCCCAGGCCTGCTCGCTGGCCTGGGTCGTGTCCATCGGGTCGGGGCTGTCGCCGGCCACGGTGTCGTTGACGAAATCGTCCAGCTCCACCCCAGCGTCGGCGCGCTCGCTGGCACGGCGCCGCATGAAGTCGAGCGTGCGGCTGCGAACGATCACGCCCATCCAGGCCATGGGCGGGCTGAGCGTGGCGCGATAGTCGCCGGCAATGCGCCAGATGTTGAGGTAAGCCTCCTGCAGGGCATCCTCGGCCCAGTCGCGCTTGCCGGCCACGCGCAGCGCCACGCCGAACAGCTTGGACGACGTCATGTCGTACAGCTGCCGCAGGGCCTTCTCGGCGTCGGCGTCGCGCAGGGCGATGCGTTCGATCAATGCAATCATCTGCAGGTCGTTGGGTTCTTGAGCCATGACGGGATTGTCAGGGGCTTGCAGGTCTTACGCAAAGCTGGCGTTGGCGGATTCACACAGCCTGCGGGGCCTGTCAGGTCCATGTCACCTAAAATTGATGGTTTTCCCTTCCTTTCCCACCAACCTTCCAGCGTGCAGGGCCTTTTTCTCCATGACCACCGACACCCTTGACGGCGTGGCCGTCGCCACCCGAGCCAATGTCTACTTCGACGGCAAGTGCGTGAGCCACAGCGTCACCTTCCCTGACGGCACCAAGAAGTCCGTGGGCGTGATCCTCCCCGCCACCCTCACCTTCAACACCGGCGCGCCCGAGATCATGGAATGCGTCGCAGGCAGCTGCGAATACCGGCTGGCCGGCACCGACACCTGGGTCCCGTCCGCAGCAGGCCAGAAGTTCAGCGTGCCGGGCAACGCCAGGTTCGACATCCGCGTGACCGAGGCTTACCACTACATCTGCCACTTCGGCTGAAGCACACCATGGCCACCATCCTCCAGAACCTTCCCATCGGCCAGAAAGTCGGCATCGCCTTCTCCGGCGGCCTCGACACCAGTGCAGCACTGCACTGGATGAAGCTCAAGGGCGCCGTGCCCTATGCCTACACCGCCAACCTGGGCCAGCCCGACGAGCCCGATTACGACGAGATCCCGCGCAAGGCCATGCAGTACGGCGCCGAGAAGGCCCGCCTGATCGACTGCCGCCCGCAACTGGCTGCCGAAGGCATTGCCGCGCTGCAAAGCGGCGCCTTCCACATCACCACGGCGGGCATGACCTACTTCAACACCACGCCGCTGGGCCGCGCCGTCACCGGCACCATGCTGGTGGCCGCCATGAAGGAGGACGACGTCCACATCTGGGGCGACGGCAGCACCTTCAAGGGCAACGACATCGAGCGCTTCTACCGCTACGGCCTGCTGACCAACCCCTCGCTCAAGATCTACAAGCCCTGGCTGGACCAGCTGTTCATCGACGAGCTGGGCGGCCGCGCCGAGATGTCGGCCTTCATGACGAAGGCCGGCTTCGGCTACAAGATGTCGGCCGAGAAGGCCTACTCCACCGACTCCAACATGCTGGGCGCCACGCACGAGGCCAAGGACCTGGAGTTCCTGAGCAGCGGCATCCGCATCGTCAACCCGATCATGGGCGTGGCCTTCTGGAAGGACGAGGTCGAGGTCAAGCGCGAGGAAGTGCGCGTGCGCTTCGAAGAGGGCATGCCGGTCGCGCTCAACGGTGTGGAATACGCCGACCCGGTGGCGCTGTTCGAGGAGGCCAACCGCATCGGCGGCCGCCACGGCCTGGGCATGAGCGACCAGATCGAAAACCGCATCATCGAGGCCAAGAGCCGCGGCATCTACGAGGCGCCCGGCATGGCGCTGCTGTTCATCGCCTACGAACGCCTGGTCACAGGCATCCACAATGAGGACACGATCGAGCAGTACCGCATGAACGGCAAGAAGCTCGGCCGCCTGCTCTACCAGGGCCGCTGGTTCGACCCGCAGGCCATCATGCTGCGCGAGTCGGCCCAGCGCTGGGTCGCCCGCGCGGTGACCGGCGAGGTCACGCTGGAGCTGCGCCGAGGCAACGACTACTCGCTGCTCAACACCGAGTCCCCCAACCTCACCTACGCGCCCGAGCGCCTGAGCATGGAAAAGGTCGAGGACGCGCCCTTCTCCCCCGCCGACCGCATCGGCCAGCTGACCATGCGCAACCTCGACATCGTCGACACCCGCGCCAAGCTCGGCATCTATTCGCGCACCGGCCTGCTGACCGGCGGCGAAGGCTCGCCGATCCCCAACCTCGGCTATGAGCCGCGGTCGGGCAAAGGCGACTGAAGCCAGCGCCTCCTGGCCCTCGCGTCGGTCGCGGGGCCACAAAAAAGGCCACCCCGAGGGGTGGCCTTTTTTGGTTCAGGAAGAACGCGCCCGCTGGTGCCAGAGCGCCCCCGCTCGTGGCAGAGCGCGCCTGCCCGTCGTCTCAAGGCGCCACGTACTTGAACGCGCCGTCCACCACCAGGAGCTGGTCGTTTCGCTTGAAGCCGTACAGCTCGGTGGTGAATCGCCCTTCGATGGCCGTGATGGTGCTGCCCGACGTCTCCAGCCGCGTGATGTACACGTTGCAGTTGCCGCCCTCATAGGTGTTGCGGTCGCCGCCGGACTTCAAGTCGATGCGCTTGGTGCGGGCGCCGTGGACGCAGGAGTAGTTGGTATTGACGGCAACGCCGGCCGCGTTCGTCACGTTCAGCGTCCACTGGCGGACCAGGGTCATCCCCGACACCTCCTGGGCCGTCACCTGGAAGCCCCCCGTGGTGTTGCCGGTAAATAGGTTGATCGCGAGCGCCACGTCCGTGCCCGACACGGTGCCCCGCACCACGTTGCCGTCCGGAATGGTGGCCGTGCTGTCCTGCGCCGACGGCAGCACGGTGGGCGTGCCGACGGACACGCCGTAGCGCACGTTGTTGATGTAGTACTCCACGTCCTTGAGCGTGCCGTCGGCCTTCAGGTAGAGCGACACCTTGTCGTCGCCCGTCACGCCCGCGATGCCGTCGATGTTCGCGTTGGACACGATGTCGATCTTGTTGCAGCAGCTCACGTAGCTGGTCACCGTCGCGATGTTGGCGGTCGGGATCGCCGGGCCGGTGCCGACGAAGGAGATCGCGCCGTCGGAGCCGACCGTGATCGAGCTCCAGGCCACGTCGGCCCCCGCGTACTGCTGGCCGAAGGCGTAGGTGCCCTGCAGCGCCGCCAGCGTGCCGGAGCCCGAGGGCTCGGGCTTGCGCAGCTGACCCAGGAAACGTGGCACGCCCAGCGACTGCGGCGTCGACGCGTCGCCGACGTTGATTTCGCTGAAGCTGCCCGACTCGTTGTTGGTGAGGGCGTATTCGACCTTGGCTGCCGCGTCGAGCCAGATGATCTCGGGCAGGTGCGGGCCGGCGCCGTAGCTGCGATAGAACGGATTCGTCAGCGTCTTGCCCGGGATGCTCAGGCTGCCGTCGCTGCCCACCGAGACCGGCACGTCCTGACCGTCGCTGTAGGCACAAGCCGAGCCGCAGCCGTCGCCGCCGCCGACGTAGAACCGGAGGTTGTACACGCCGACCAGCGCGGCGTTGAGGGTGGCGGGCGAGGTCGTGCCCGCGCCGCTGCCCGCGCCGCCGGAGAAGGTCGTGGTGCCATTGGACAGGCCCGTGATCACGCTGCCCAGCGTGCCACCGCCCTGCAGGTGGGTGGCCGCTGCGGTGAGGTAGGGCTGGTTCCCCGCCGTGGGCGGCGTGGCCGGCGTGACGGTCGTGCCCGCGCCGATGACCGTGCCTGCGAGGCTGTTGAACTGGGTGTTGAAGGCCGTGACGCTCAGGCTCGCACTGGTGCGGCCGACGGCAGCCGTCGTCAGCGGCGTGGTGTAGACCGTCGCGACGCCGCTGGTCGGCACGCTGACCAGGCTGGACATGACGGCCGGGCCGAGGTTGACGACCGTGCCGCCGCCCGGGCAGGCGCCCGCCACGATCGGGGTTTCGTTGGTGCAGAACTGGCCGCCCGTCGCTTCGATCAGCACGTCGCCGCTGGTGCCGTCGGGCACGGTGAATGCATAGCTGCCGTCGGCGCCGGTGAGGTAGCAGCTGCCGCTGAGCGTGCCGGTCGCGCCGGTGGCCAGTCCCAGCGGGAGCTGCGCGCCCTTGGCGCCGCCCTTGACCGCATAGGCGCAGACCTGCGAGCCGAGCACCGGCCCCTTGACCACGCCGCCGGTCACCGTGGGCCCCGAGGTACCCGAGCCGCCGCTGCAGCCCGCAAGTGCGGCCAGCGCCAGCGCGCCGGTCCATCCCAAAATCCGTTTGATCATTGCGGTCCTTCCTGAAAAATTCGTCAGCGGATGCTCGCGGCGATGCCCTGGTTCATCGACACCAGGCCCTGCAGGGCCAGCCGCGCCATGGCGGTGTGGTCGACGTCCAGCGCCATCTCCACGCGCTTGCTGTTGTTGCCGGCCTGGCCCATGAGGCGGCCGAGCGCCTGGATGCCCTGCACGCCCGCGTCCTGCCGGCTGTCGTAGCCGCCGGTCTCGCGCAGCGTGGCGAACTGGCCCGGCAGCGCCAGCGGACTGCCGGCGCTCAGCATGTAGGTGTGCGCATGGCTTTGCAGCAGCGCGGCGCGAGTGGCGCCGCCAATCTCCATGGCGGCCGACGCATTGGCGCTGGAGCCGCGCCGGAACAGCGAAGAGCCGCTGCCCGAGCTTTCCTGGGCCGCCAGGTTGATGGCCAGCACGACCGAGATCGCCTCGAAGTTGCCCTTGGTGAACGCGATGCGCTGGCCGATGTTGCCCGCCCCCAGACCGGCGAACCCCCGCGAGTTGAGCTTTGTCCCCGTGGGCGCGAACACCAGGTAGCGCCGCTTGCCGTAGCCCAGGTCCGACTCCTCGGTCACCGGCGCGCCCGGCTTGCTGCCTTCGAGCGTGGCCTCGTACACCGCGCCGCCGGCATCCTTGAGGATCACGTCCGCCGGCTCGGGCCGGGCGCCCGCGGCTTCGAGCCGCTGCAGAAAGTCGGCATGGGCCTTGTCCACCACCGCCTGGATCGCGGCGATGTCCAGCTGCGGCGCCTGGTAGTTCACCGTCATGCGCGTGGCGCCGTAGTCCGTGCCGCCGAAGTAGGCTGCGCGCGTGCTCGCCGTGACGCTGCCGCCCGCCTCCACCAGCACCTTGTATTCCGACACATAGAAGCGCTTGCCCTTGAGCGCGGCCGTGCCCTTCACGGCGCCGCTCGCATCGAGCACGGTCACGGGCGCCGACAGAACGGCCTGCAGATCGGCCGTGCCGGGGGGGACCAGGGCAGCCGGGGCTGCAGGGGCGGTGGCAGCCGGCAGGCCCGGCATCGTCGGCGCTGCGGACGGCGCCGTGCTCATGAGGCGGCGAAAGGTCTCGGGCGGCACGGGTGTGCCGGCAAAGCTCAGGTCCGACACCTTGCAGCCGCGGGCGATGAACAGCTGCGTGAGGAACTCGCGCCTTGCCTGCGCCTGCGCGGCCGCAGCCGGCATCGCCTTGGCCACGGCCTCCATGTTGTTCGCCTCGGCGTGGATCTGGGCGCAGGCCATCTCGCCGTCGGTCAGCCGCACCCGCTCGATGATCTGCGCCTGCGCGAAAGCCGGCAGCGCGGCGCCAGCCGACATCAGAGCCAGGGAGGTCCACAGTCGGGGCAGATTCACGGGCATTCCTCGGAACAGTCGCACATGCGGCCACTGTAAGAAGAGGTAAGCCCCTGGCCCATCCCTCGATCCAGGGGCCGCGAGGCTGCCTCCCCCCCCCGATCCCGGGGTGCGCCTACCGCGTTTGAGGGAGGGCGTCCGCGCCTTCAGTCCCGGCCTTCAGTCCCTGCCTTCAGTCCCCGCCGCAGCCGCCGTCGCCATCGCCACCGGACGAGTCCATGCCGCCGAAGCCGTCGGCGTCGCCCGCGTAGCCGCCGTCGCTCAGGTCGGTGCCGCACCAGGTGGCATCTCCCTGCGCGCGGGCGGCGGCGCAGTCGGGCAGGTAGGCATAGCCGCCGGCAATGGCCAGCTTGGCGTCCAGAGCGAACAGCAGCGGCAGCCGCGTCGGCGCCGCCGGCTGGATGGCCTCGTCGCGGCAGGCCCAGTACCAGGCGCGGCGCAGGCCGTCGTTGACGCGGGCCTGCGTCCCCAGCGCCTCGGCCGGGGTGTGATGGAGAAAGCGTCCGAGCGCCAGGTCGCACCAGTCGCGGTAGGCCCGGGTGTGCAGGATGAACTCGTGCCACATCGCATCGACCACCTTGGACGGCATCGCCACGAAATGCTTCTGGCTGCGCAGACAGGCCAGGAAGAACTGCCGCAGGCCCCGCTCGACCAGTTCGGCGTCCTTGGCGCTGAGCTGCGGATAGGCCTCGCGCAGCTTGCGTTTGAGGAACTGCGGCAACGCCCCTTCACGCACCAGCCGCTCGCGCTGCCAGCGGGCCCAGGCACCGGCCAGCCCCGCCAGAACGAAAGCCAGCACCATCGGCCAGAACATCGCCCCCAGGCGCCACCAGCGCAGCACCGAGCCGGCGGCCAGCAGCAGAGCCAGACCCAGCACCAGCACCCAGGCCCGGCCGGCATGGACGATCGCCAGGCGCTGCCAGGCCGGCAGGCCGCTCATGTCAGACCACCACGGGCTCCGGCTCCAGCCGGATGCCGAAACGCTCGTACACGCTCGTCTGGATGGCCTTGGCCAGCGTCACCACCTCACCACCGGTGGCGCCGCCCCGGTTGACCAGCACCAGCGCCTGCCGTTCATACACACCGGCATTGCCGACCGACTTGCCCTTCCAGCCGCAGGCATCGATCAGCCAGCCCGCCGCCAGCTTGACGCTGCCGTCAGGCAGGGGGTAGTGCACGATGCCGGGCTCGCGGGCGATGATGTCGGAGCACTGGTCGGCCGACACGGTGGGGTTCTTGAAGAAGCTGCCGGCATTGCCCAGCACGCGCGGATCGGGCAGCTTGGCGCTGCGGATGGCGCAGACCCAGTCGAACACCTGCCGCGCCGACGGGGCAGTGATGCCGGTTTCGGCGACCTTGCGTTCGAGGTCGAGGTAGCCGAGCACCGGCTTCCACGGCTTGGGCAGGCGAAAGCGCACCCGGGTGATGAGCGCGCGGTCCTTGAGGCCGAAGCCGACCGTCTTGTCGCCGGCGCCCCCGGGCTCCGCCGGCAGGTGCTTGAACACCGAGTCCCGGTAGCCAAAGCCGCACTGGGCCGCATTCAGCGTGAAGCTGCGCCCGCTGGCGAGGTCCACCGCATCGAGCGATTCGAAGCGGTCCTGCAGTTCGACCCCGTAGGCGCCGATGTTCTGGACCGGCGAGCCGCCCACGGTGCCGGGAATCATGGCGAGGTTTTCCAGCCCCGGCAGGCCGTTGTCCAGCGTCCAGGCGACAAAGTCGTGCCAGACCTCGCCGGCGCCTGCCTCCACGATCCAGGCGCGGGGCGTCTCCTCGACCAGCCGGCGGCCGCGCACCTCGACCTTGAGCACCACGGCCTTGACGTCGCCGGTGATCACGATGTTGCTGCCCCCGCCCAGCACGAACTTGGGCGCCGGCCCGAGGGCCGGGTCGGCCAGCACGGCCTGCACGTCGGCATCGGCGGCCACGCGCACGAGCGTCTGGGCCCGCGCGACGATGCCAAAGCTGTTGAGGGCCTGAAGGGGTACGTTTTGCTCCGCGATCATGGGAGAATTGTCGCGCACCCCATTGCATTTCAGGGAAAAAAGCCATGCCGTCCTTCGATACCGTCTGCGAACCCAATCTGGTCGAGGTCAAGAACGCCGTCGACAACGCCGCCAAGGAGATCGCCACGCGGTTCGACTTCAAGGGCACCTCCGCCGCGATCGAGCTCAAGGACAAGGACATCACCCTCATCGGCGACGCCGAATTCCAGCTCACCCAGATCGACGACATCCTTCGCAACAAGCTGGCCAAGCGCAACGTCGACGTGCGCTACCTCGACATGGGCGACGTGCAGAAGATCGGCGGCGACAAGGTCAAGCAGGTCGTCAAGGTCAAGAGCGGCATCGAGTCCGAGCAGGCCAAGAAGATCACGCGCCTCATCAAGGACAGCAAGCTCAAGGTCCAGGCCGCGATCCAGGGCGACGCGGTGCGCGTCACCGGCGCCAAGCGCGACGACCTGCAGGCCGCCATGGCGCTGATCCGCAAGGACATCGCCGACATGCCGCTGAGCTTCAACAACTTCCGCGACTGACGCGCCGTGACAACCGTCTCGCACCGAACCGTGCTGCTGCGCGCCCTCGCCCTGCCGCTCCTGCTGGCCCTCGCGCCCGCGGCGTGGTCGCAGACCGTGGCGCTGTCGGGCATGCTGGGCAACCGGGCCCTGCTCATCGTCGACGGCAGCGCCCCGCGCAGCGTGGCGCCCGGCGACACGCATCAGGGCGTCAAGGTCGTCTCCACCGCCGGCGATCAGGCCGTGGTGGAGATCGGCGGCAAGCGCCATACCCTGCGGGTCGGCGACGCGCCGGCCAGCGTGGGCGGCGGCGGGCCGCGTGCCGGGGGCGGCAAGATCGTGCTGACGGCCAGTGGCGGCGGCCATTTCATGGCGCAGGGTGCCATCAACGGCAATGCCGTGCAGTTCATGGTCGACACCGGCGCCACCAGCGTGTCGATGAGCGCTGCCGACGCCGAGCGCATGCGGCTGGACTACCGCTCGGGCCAGCCGGTGCGCCTGAGCACCGCCAACGGCACCGCCCTGGGCTGGCGCCTCAAGCTCAGTTCGGTGCGCATCGGCGATGTGGAGGTGTTCGACGTGGACGCCATCGTCACGCCGCAGACCATGCCCTTCGTGCTGCTGGGCAACAGCTTCCTGTCGCGCTTCCAGATGCAGCGCGACAATGAACAGATGACGCTCACGCGCCGCTTCTGAGCGCGCATCTCAACGCGCCCATGAGCGCTTCTCTGAGCGGGCCTTCGAGTTCACCCTTGAACGCGCACGCTTGAACGCGCGCCCCTGAGCGCGCTGGCGGGCGCCGCCTACTGCGCCGCCGTCACCACCACTTCGATGCGGTACTGGGGGTTCGCCAGCCGCGCCTGCACCGTGGCGCGCGGCGGCGTGTGGCCGGCCGGCACCCAGGCGTCCCAGACCTTGTTCATGCCGGGGAAATCGGCCATGTCGGTGAGGAAGATCTGCGCCATGAGGATGCGCTCCTTGCTGCTGCCGGCCTCGGCCAGCAGGCGGTCGATCATGCCCAGCACCTGCGCCGTCTGGCCTTCGATGTCCAGCGTGCCGTCGTCGGGCACCTGGCCCGCGAGGTAGATGGTGCCGTTGTGGATGGCCATCTCCGACAGGCGGGGGCCGACGTGGAATCGCTTCAGTTCACTCATTCGAGGCTCTCTTGGCTGGCTGACTGGGTGGGCCGGTCCGCGCGATCGCGGCCCGGATGGCTTACTTGCGCGCCTTGTTCGCTGTCTTGCCCGCAGAGGCGGACGCCCCGCCCTTGCCCCCGGCGGCCGCCGAAGCACCCTCGCCCGCAGCGCCCGTCTTGCCGCGACCGCCGAGCCGGGACTCCGTGCCTTTCAGCAGGCGGTTGATGTTCTCGCGATGCCGGTAGGCGAGCAATAGCGCCATGATGAAGATCGCGAGCAGGATGGTGCGCTCCGCATACCAGGCCACGCGGTCGCCGAACAGGTAGTACACCGGCGCAAAGGCCGCTGCCACCAGCGACGCCAGCGACGAGTAGCGGAAGAAGAAGGCGATGATGAGCCAGGTGGCAGCTGTCGCCAGGCCCAGGCCCCATTCGATGCCGACGAGCACGCCGAGCGCCGTGGCCACGCCCTTGCCGCCCTGGAAGCGGAAGAACACCGGCCACAGATGCCCCAGGAACGCGGCCAGCCCGACCAGCGCCACCGTGCCGTCCTCCAGCCCGTAAGGCCGGCCGAACCACTTGACCAGCACCACGGGCAGCCAGCCCTTGAGCGCGTCCAGCAGCAGCGTGACGACGGCGGCCGCCTTGCTGCCCGAACGCAGCACGTTGGTGGCGCCGGGGTTCTTGCTGCCGTAGGTGCGCGGGTCGCTCAGGCCCATGACGCGGCTGACGATGACGGCGAACGACAGGCTGCCGACGAGGTAGGCTGCCACGATGGCCAGAAGGGGGTAGAGGTTTTGCACGGCGGATTCTGATCGGTCTGGGTGCGGGAATGCACACGCATCGGGAAGTCTCGCGACGTATTGTGCCAGCGCCCGGCCCCGCTTCCCGCTCACTCCTCCAGCGCGCAGTTCACCGGCTTGGCGCCCAGCAGGTCCACGCAGACCTGAGGCTCAATGCCCACGAGGTAGCCGCGCCGGCCGCCGTTGATGCAGATGCGCGGCAGTGCCAGGATGCTCTCCTCCACATAGACCGGCATCTGCCGCCGGGTGCCGAACGGCGAGGTGCCGCCCACGAGGTAGCCGCTGTGGCGGTTGGCCACTTCGGGCTTGCACGGCTCGACGGACTTGGCGCCGATCTGCCGCGCCAGGTTCTTGGTAGACACCTTGCGGTTGCCGTGCATGAGCACGATCAGCGGCCGGGCGTCCTGGTCCTGCATGACGAGGGTCTTGACCACGCTGAACGGGTCGAAGCCCAGCACCTGCGCGCTGTGCTGCGCGCCGCCATGCTCCAGGTACTCGTAGGGGTGCTCGGTGAACGCCACATGGTGGGCCTTGAGCATGGCCGTGGCCGGCGTCTCGCTCACATGGTCCTTGCGGCCGTCCTTCTTCGCCATGGGCCGACTCTCAGACGGCCGGATCGCGCAGCTCCCAGCGCACCTTGTCGATGGCCGCGAGCAGTTCGGGCGGCAGCGTGGTGCCCCAGGCGTCGAGGTCTTCGTCGAGCTGGGCCAGCGTGCGCACGCCGATGATGGTGCTGGCCACCTGCCACTTGGTGTAGCAGAACGCCAGGGCCATGCGCGTGGGCGTGAGGCCATAGTCGCGCGCCAGCGCGTTGTAGCGACGTGCCGCAGCCAACGCCTCGGGCCGACCCCAGCGCTGCCCCCGCACCGATTCGAACTTGCCGATGCGTGCATCGCGCGGCGTGCCCGGGCCGTCGATGCCCGGCTCGTCGTACTTGCCGGTCAGCAGGCCGAAGCCGAGCGGCGAATAGGCGAGCAGCGAGACGCCCAGCCGGTGCATGGTTTCGTCCAGCCCGTTCTCGACGCCGCGGCTGATGAGGCAGTAGACGTTCTGCACGGTCGCCACACGCGGCAGGCCGTGCTGCTCGGCCAGCCGCACGAACTCGTGGACGCCATAGGGCGTTTCGTTGGACAGGCCGATCGCACGGATCTTGCCAGCCTTGACCAGGCGGCCCAGGGTTTCGAGCTGTTCAAGAATGGGCGTCGCGGTCCGCTCCAACTTCGGGTCGTAATACATGTTGCCGAAGGCGGGAACATGGCGTTCGGGCCAGTGAATCTGATAGAGGTCGATGACGTCGGTCTGCAGGCGCCGCAGGCTGGCATCGCAGGAGGCGACGATGTCGGCCGAAGTCATGCCCAGGCCCTCGCGCACCCAGGGCATGCCGCGCGATGGCCCGGCAACCTTGCTGGCGACGATCATGCGGCCACGCGCGCCCGGGTTCTTTGCGAACCAGTTGCCGATGATGGTTTCGGTGGCGCCGAAGGTTTCCTTGCGGGCCGGAACGGAGTACATCTCGGCCGTGTCGAGGAAGTTGACGCCGCGCTCAAGCGCCCGGTCCAGAATGGCATGGGCCGTGGGTTCGTCGACCTGCTCCCCGAAGGTCATGGTGCCGAGGCAGATGGGGGTGACGCGGAGGTCGCTGGTGCCCAGTTGGATGTTTTGCATTGCGTATGACTGGCTGCTGTGCTGATGGAGAGGGAGATTGTGCCGAAAATCGGGAGGGGCAGCTTGCCGCTGGATGACGCTTCGGAGGATGCACCTCGCGTCTAGCGGCGGGCGGCAGGCCGGTCGGGGCTCCTACTGGAGCGGCCCTGTCGCTTCGCGCAGGGCTTCGTTGCGGTGCTCGGGCGGGGATCGCATCGCACAACTCGCTACGCGCTGCGCGCTGCGCTCGGACAGGTGCGATGAGAATGACACGAAGCGCGCTGCGCGCGCCGATCCCCGCCTTGCGCTCCTCGCCGCTCCAGAAGTCGCCCCCACCGGCCTGCCGCCCACCGCGAGACAGAAGGGGTGTGGCGTCTGGCGAAGCGGTATTCGGATCTCATCGTTCGCGTGCCCACACGGTCTTCAGCCAAGCGCCCCGGCCCCAGGGGCTGGCGGCTTGGCTGCGCGAGGTCAAGGCAGAAAGAGCCTCAGCCCGCAGAACTCTCCAGCCGCCGCAGCAACACAGCCAGCGCGTGAGCAACCGTCGCTTGACGCACCGCCGCTCGGTCTCCTTCGAAACGGCGGCATTCGGTCGAGAGTGCGCCGTCCACATTCCACGAGAACCAGACCGTGCCCACCGGCTTGTCCGGGGTGCCGCCCGTCGGCCCGGCGATGCCAGTGACGGCCACGGCCGCGCGGGCGCGCGAGCGGGCGAGTGCGCCGCGCGCCATCGCCAGGGCGACCTGTTCGCTCACCGCGCCGTGGCGCTCGATCAGTGCGGCTTCCACGCCGAGCATCGAGGTCTTGGCCTCGTATGAGTAGGTGATGAACCCGGCATCGAACCAGTTGCTGGAGCCGGACAGGTCGGTGCAGGCGCCGCCGATCAGCCCGCCGGTGCAGCTCTCGGCCGTGGCCATCATCCAGCCGCGTGCCTGCAGGTGGGCGGCCAGACGCTGGCAGAGGTCGGTGGTGGGGTTCATGCAAATCTCCAGAACGCGATCAGAAGCAGGGTGCAGAACGCGGCCACCAGGTCGTCCAGCAAAATTCCGAAGCCGCCGCGCGCATTGAAGCCGTGGAACAGGTCGTCGGCCCAGGCGACCGGGCCGGGCTTGACCGCGTCGAAGAATCGGAACAGGGCAAAGGCCGCGAACTGCCCCCAGAAGCCGGTCGGCATCACCAGCCACAGCACCAGCCAGAACGCCACGATTTCGTCCCACACGATGTTGCCCGGATCCATCACCCGCATGTGCCGCGCGGTCACGGTGCAGGCCCACCAGCCCACCGGCAGCGACGCGGCGATCAGCCAGCCCTGCTGCACGGGCGTGAGCCAGGGCGCCAGCACGAGCCAGGCGGCCCAGGCCCAGAGTGTGCCCACGGTGCCCGGGGCCGCCGGACTCAGGCCCGAACCGAAGCCCAGCGCGATCAGATGCGCGGGGTGCGACAGCATGAAGCGCGCACCGGGCCGGCGCACCGGCGGCTGGACGGACGGGTTGAGTGGTACGGGGGCGGCGTCGGGCGTCATGGAGCGGGCATCTTAGCGAACCAGTCGGCCCAGTGGTCGATGCAGGCCCGGATCTTGGGCAGGCGATGGCGGCCGGCCAGCGTCACGGCGTGGATCGGGATCTCGCTCGTGTCGGCGAACTCGGCGAGCAGCGGCACCAGCAGACCGCGTGCCGCCAGCGGCTCGCCGACCACCGTGGCCAGCCGTGCAATGCCCAGGCCCTGAACGGCCAGTTCGGTCATGACGCTGCTGCTGTCCGAGCGCCAGTGCCCGTCCACCGACAGCACGATGCGCCGGCCCTTGACGATGAAGGGCCACTGGTTGAGCGCGGTCACCACGCTGTTGGCCACGAGGCGATGCGCGCCGAGCGCGTCAGGATGCGCGGGCGTGCCATGCATCGCCAGGTACGCGGGCGCGGCGTACAGCCGCCGGCCCATGCTGCCGATGCGTCGCGCCACGACGGTGTCGGTCTGCGGATCACCGGTGCGGATGGCGATGTCGATGCCTGCGCGGGCCATGTCCACCATGCGGTCGTCCACCTGCAGTTCCACCCGCAGGCGCGGATGGCGCTGCACCAGACCCGCGAGACTCGGGGTGAGCTGGTAGTGCGCCATCACCGGGCTGGCCGCGACCCGCACCAGGCCGCTGGCCTCACGGGCCTGGCTGGCGAACTCGCCCTGCAGCTCGTCGAGCGTGCCGGTCAGGCGACGGCTGTAGCCGAGAAAGATCTCGCCTTCGGGCGTGAGCGACAACCCGTGGGTCGAGCGCTGCACGAGGCGAACGCCGCAGCGCGCTTCGATGCGGCTGAGCGTGCGCGAGACCTGGCTCACCGGCACGTCGCGTTCGCGCGCCACGGCCGACAGCGTGCCGAGTTCGGCCACGCGGGCGAACAGGTGCATGTCGTCGAAGTCGAGATCGTGCATGCCCGGATGGTAGTCGCGTTGGCGCCGGCCCGCAGGGGACGGCGCCGTGGCTTTGCAGCCCCTGCAACACCCCTTTGCCCGGCGCGCCGTTTCGCAAAGGCGCGGCTCTTTCTACAGTGGCTCCACGGTGCCGCAATGCCTGCGGCGCCTTTCCCGAAGGAGCTGCCATGAACCCGTCCCTTGCCACTCAGCCCGCCACTCGGCCCGTCGTCGTTCGCCCCGTCGCCGATCGCGTGCCGCACTCCGGCACAACCCGCCAGACCGGCGGGCCGCTGGAGTGCCTGCGCGAGCACGCGGATCACCTGGCGGCGCTCGACGCCGTGATGCGCACGGCCCGCGTGCGCGCGGGCGAGTTGCGGCAGGAGGCCTTCGACGCGGCCTGGAGCCGGCTCTTGCGCCGGTTCGCCTCGTTCCGTCCGGCAGCGGGGCGTCCGGCTGCGGGGCGTCTGGCCGCAGGGCGCGCGGGCTCGCGGCCCTTGCGGGCCTGGCGCATCGGGCGCATTGCCTCCTCCGCCGGCGTGCCGCAGCGCCCGCTCTCCCCGGAGGCCTGACATGCCGACACTCGTGCTCAAGGTCGCGCCGCTGCAGAATCCGTCGCGCTATGAGGCGCTGGCCCAGGCCCTCACGCGCATCACCCACGAACGGCTGGGCAAGCGCGCCGAAGTGACGGCGGTGGTGATCGACGATCTGCCTGCGGCGCGCTGGTACGTTGGCGGGGCGCCGGTCGAAGTGCCCACGGCGCTGCTGGAGATCAGCATCACGCAGGGCACGAACACCGAAGCCGAGAAGGCCGCCTGGATCGCCGCCAGCCACGCCGAGCTGACGCGCCAGCTCGGTGCCGGCCGCGCGCTGGCCCAGGCCAGCTATGTGATCGTGCGCGAGCTGCCGGCGGGCGACTGGGGCTATGACGGACGCACGCAGAAGGCCCGGCAGCTGGAGCGGGCCTCGGCCCCGGCGACGCCCTAGCTGAGGCACCGCGACGGACCGGGCCGCCCTTCAGGCGAAATGATCGAAGGAGGTGAAGCGCTGCGCCATCGGCTGGCCCTGCGCGTCGACGAGGCGCAGGCCGGGTTCGGCGTCGATGCGGCCGATGCGCGTGACCGGCGTGCCGGCGCCACGTGCGGCGGCCAGCACGGCGTCGCGGGCGGCGGACGGTGCGGTGAAGGCGAGTTCGTAGTCGTCGCCACCCGCCAGCACGAACTCCAGGTGACGCTGTGCCGCGGGCGCGTGGCTGCGCCAGTCCGGGTGGCCGGCCGCGCCAAGCAAGGGTAGAGCGGCGTCGGCCTGCACCGTCGCGCCCACGCGCGACGCCGCCAGGATGTGCCCCAGGTCGCCGAGCAGCCCGTCGCTCAGGTCCACCGCCGCGCTTGCGATGCCGCGCAGGGCCTGCCCCAGCGCCACGCGCGGCGTGGGCTGCTCCATGCGTTCACGGCACTGCGCGAACAGGCTCGCGCTCACCTCCAGCGAGCCGCGGAACACCTCCAGCGCAATGCGCGCGTCGCCGGTGTGGCCGCTGACCCAGATGTCGTGGCCGGCGCGCGCGCCGCTGCGCAGCAGGGCCTGGCCCGCCGGCACTTCGCCGAAGGCGGTGATGCAGATGTTCAGCGGCCCCTGGGTGGTGTCGCCCCCGATCAGCTCGCAGCCCTGGGCGTCGGCGAGGGCCAGCAGACCGCGTGAAAAGGGTTCGAGCCACTGCGCATCGGCGCGCGGCAGCGACAGCGCGAGCGTGAAGGCCAGCGGCCGGGCGCCGCTGGCGGCCAGGTCGCTCAGGTTGACGGCCAGCGCCTTGTGGCCGAGGCGGGCCGGATCGACGGTGGACAGGAAGTGACGGCCCTCGACCAGCATGTCGCTGGTGACGGCCAGCTGCATGCCTGGCGCCAGCTGCAGCAGCGCGCAGTCGTCGCCCACGCCCAGCGCGGCGCCGGAAGCGCCGGCCAGCGCTCCGGCGACGGGGCGCTGGAAGTAGCGCCGGATCAGATCGAATTCACCCATGGGAGGGTTATAGCCGACGGGGACCACGGCTGGCACAACAGACACCGCAGCCACGCATGCCGCGGCATTCGGGCTGGCGCGTGCCGCCTCTGCCAGCGCGGCTCAGAGGCCGCGGAATTTCTGCGCGCCCTGGCGAATGACTTCGGCCAGCAGCCGCTCCTGCGACTGTCGCTCGCGCAGCCAGCGCGCATCGTTGCTCGACAGCTCGACGCTGCTGCGCAGCAGGTGGATGCCGCTGCTCGCATTGAGCGCGCCGGCATGCGGGCCGATGCGGTCCATGGTCTGCATGATGTGGTCGCGCAGCGCCATGTGTTCGCCCGTGGCCGGGTCCACATACACCGCCTCCAGCCCGAAGCGGCAGGCCTGGAAGCGGTTGTAGGTGTAGACGAGGTAGTCGTCCTCGGAGGGCACGAAGGGCTGCTCCTGCATGAACCAGCGCGCCAGTGCCTGGACGTAGCCGGCGAGCGCTGCGGCCCGGCCGACGGTCAGCGGCGTGTCGAAGACGCGGATCTCGATGGTGCCGTACTCCGGCTTGGGCCGGATGTCCCAGTAGAAGTCCTTCATGCTGCGCACGACGCCGGTGCGCGTCATCTTGTCGAAGTAGGCGCTGAACTCGCTCCAGGTGAGCGCGAACGGGGCGCGGCCCGACAGCGGGAACGCGAACACCGAGTTCAGCCGCGCCGAGTCGAAGGCCGTGTCCTGCCCCTGCACATAGGGGGACGAGGCCGACAGCGCGATGAAGTGCGGAATGTAGCGCGACATCCTGTGCAGCATGAGCAGGGCGCTGTCGGCGTCGGGACAGCCCACGTGCACGTGCTGGCCGAAGATGGTGAACTGCTTGGAGAGGTAGCCGTACAGCTCCGACAGCTCGCGAAAGCGCGGCTTGTCGTAGATGCGCCGCTCGTGCCACTGCTGGAACGGATGGGTGCCGCCGCCCGTGACCGCGATGTTGAGCTTGTCGGCGCACTTGGTGAGCGCGTCGCGGATCTGCGTGAGCTGTCCGAGGACCTCGGGCGCGCTCTGGCACACGCCGGTGGAGATCTCGATCATGGCCGAGGTCATCTCGGGCACGACGCTGCCGGGCAGCGGGATCTTTTCCATCAGGCGCAGCATGTCCTCGGCATAGGGCGCGAGGTCGTAGTCGTGGGTGTTGACGAGCTGCAGCTCCAGCTCGACGCCGAGCGACAGCGCTGCCGACTGCTGGAACGGCTCGAGGGCCTGGGGCGCGGTGCGTTCAGTGGCTTTCACGGGCGTCTCCGGGCGGGTTGTTGCCCACGGGGGCGAGCGGTGCAGGCTCCCAGGGCTTCGAGCTTTCGCCGGCTGCGTAGATGGCGGCGGTGGCGATGATGGCGCCCAGGATCTCCATGAGCAGGATGGACGGCAGGGCGATCCGCGCGATCGCCGGGCCAAGCGCGGGCGAAGCGGCCACGAACTGCGACACGATCAGCAGCGCGACCGACGACATGGGCGCGAGCGCGCTGCCGGTCCACAGCGCCTGGCGCCAGCTCGCGCCACTGCCGACGTTGGCCAGCGACACGCCCGTGATCTTGGCGACGGCCCGCACCAGCACCAGGCTGATCACGAGGCCCGCCACCGGCCGGCTCCAGTCGGCCTGCGCCGCGACCACCGAGACCAGCACGAACATCAGCATGGTCAGCAGCGACGAGGCCGTGCCCATCTGGCGCGGCCAGGACCAGGGCCGGGGGTTGAGCTGCTTGAGCAGCATCCCGCCGAGCAGCGCCGCCAGCGGCGCCGAGCCGCCGAAGTGCGCGGCCAGGGCAGTGCCGGCCGCGATCAGCGCCAGCAGCAGGATGGAGGTGTTCTCGCTGGTCGGATTCATGAAGCGCAGCGCCGAACGCAGGGCCAGCGCGAGCACGCCGCCCACCACGATCGACAGGCCGAGCACCACGAGCACCGGATAGACCGTGTCGGCCATGTCGTGCTGCGGCCGGTTCATCAGGCCGGCCTTGGCGCTGCCGAGCGTGAGCGCATACAGGGTGCTGAGCGTGGCCAGCACCAGGGCGCGTTCTGTCACCGGCCCGGAGGCCCGGGTGTCCATGACCACGCGCGACAGCACGGCCGGCGATGCCGCGATGGCGACGATCGCGAGCGACTGCGCCACCGTCTCGCGCACGCCCATCCATTCGAGCGCCCACAGCACGAGGTAGTAGGTGATGATCGACTCGGCCAGGCTCTGCACCAGCACCATCGGGTTGTGGCGGAACCAGCGCAGCGGAATGCGGCCGCCGGCCTCGAACAGCACGACGGCCACACCGAGTTCGAGAAGGAACAGGCCGATGCCCTGCAGCGGCCAGGCCGCGCCGGTGAAGCCGGCCAGGCCGGCGAGGGTGCCCACCAGCGCATAGCCGATCACCTTGGGCAGGCCGGTGTAGCGCTGCACCAGGTGCCCGGCTGCCGCAGCCAGCGCGAGCAGCAGCGACCACTGAACGGTCGGCAGGCCCGCGGACGGCTTGAGCCACTCGGCCCAGACGTTCATGATTTCATTCATGGGCGAGAGTATGAAGGCGCACAGGGGGTCTGGCTGTAGGACAACGCCAAACCTTTTGTCGATGCGTTTACGAATGGTTTCGTTCGTTGCGTGAGATGAGCACGCAGGTGGCACAAACCTTCCCTGAAACCGCCCCTTAGTGCGAAGGGACAAAGAAGGTCGAAGGCCGCGAGCGCCAGCGCGCCCAGATCGCGCGGCGGATGCGCGCGCGGTCCACGCCGCTGACGTTGTGGGCACGCAGCGCCAGCCGGAACGCGAGGTAGAAACTCACCGTGAGGTTCAGCGCGCCGATCAATGGAATGGCTGCGACGCATTGCCACAGCTCGGGCAGGCGCCAGGCCTGCGGGCCGTAGGCTGCGGCTGCAGCGGCCAGTTGCCCGGTGGACAGCGTCACGTGCCGGGCCTGCAGGCCCAGCCCCAGGAAGGCCAGCACCGGCGGCACCAGCCCGAGCATGAAGCCCAGCGAGATGTTGGAGGCGAAGCCCGAGATGTTGTTGCGCATGAAGCGGGCCCAGCGGTCGGCCCGCGCCGGCCCCAGCACGCGGGTGATGCGCGGGTTGTAGCGCAGCGCCGAGTCGAGCCGGTGCAGCACGAACCAGTTCTCGGTCCAGCCCGCGATCATGCTCGACGCGAACAGCAGCACGCCGGTGAAGGCGGCGAACAGCAGCGTCGTCGGGTGGGTGAGGTTGAGCGAGTGGAACACCTCGTCGGCGTGGGCCCGGTCGATCATGGTCTGGCCCGTGGCGAGCCACAGCACCCAGCACACCAGCAGCACGCAGGGCGTGACCATGCCGACGTTGCCGACGACGGCGGCCACCTGCGAACGCACGAGGTGCGTGACCTCGTCGACGAAATCCTCCACCGCCTCGCTCGAGCTCAGGTCGCGCAGCTTCACGGCCATGGCGTGGGCCGTCATGGCCGGCTGCTTGGTGGCCAGTGTCCAGTGCATCAGCTGGATGAACACGAAGCTCGCGGAGTACATGACGCCAGCCCACACGCCACCCCAGAAGGCGCCGAGCGCCAGCGCGCCGAGCAGGAACTTGAACCAGGTGGTCAATGCCGTGGCCGCGCCGCCCCCGGCGGCCTTGAGCAGCATCTCGCGGTACTCGGCCCGGGTGCGGGTGATGTAGTGCTCGCCGGTCTCGGCACTGCGCTCGGCCATCTTGGCCGCCAGCAGCGAGGAGTTGGAGGCCACCAGCGAGCGGATGCTGCCGCGCTCGCGGCCGATCACGACCAGGTGCGCCAGCAGACGAGCCGCGCTCGGCGCCGGCTGCGGTGACAGCAGGCAGTCCATCAGCTCGCGGATGCGCAGCACGCGCTCGCGCATCTGGCGCATGCGGAACACCAGGCCGACCGAGATGCCGTTGTCCTCCAGATGCGAGTAGACGGCGGTCAGCGCGTGGCGGCAGGCGTCCAGGCCCTCGCGCAGCTGCCGGGCGGCGTCCTGCACTTCGGCGGAGCCGGCGTAGGCGCTGCGCGGCAGCCGGGTGACCACCGAGCGCAGCGCCTGGACGTCGCGCATGAGCGTGTGAAAAGGCTGGGCCCGGCGCGAGGCTTCGTCCATGCGCAGGCGCAGTTCGGAAGCGAAGCCCGCGGCGCTGATCTGGCTGGCGCAGTAGGTGATGGCATCGAGCACCACCTGCTCCCAGTGCCAGGCGCTGGTCTCGGGCTCGTTGGAGAGCACGGCCGCCAGCCGGGCGAGGGTGTCGGCGTCCAGCCCGGCGATCCAGCGCGCGTCGAATGCGGAAGGCAGCGCCAGCAGGAACAGCTCCGAGGCATCGATGGTCTCGGGCGTGCCGGGCAGCAGCTTGCGGCGCAGGCGCTCGGCCAGCTCGCTGGTGAAGGCGGTGCGCGGCGCAAAGCCGAAGTCGGCCAGCAGCGCGGTCACGTCCACCGTCTGCGCGAGCTGGCGCCACCACAGCTGCAGCCGCGCCTGGAAAGCCGGCTGACTCTCGGCTGCGGCCAGAAACAGCTGGACACGGTGGGTGCTCGCCTCCACCGACGAGCGGTCGCCCCGGATCCATTCGCACAGCGAGATCAGCCACAGATGGCGCTGCGCCAGCGGTGCATCGGCGTCGACCGAGGCGATCAGGGTGTTCAGGTCATGCATGGCGCGATGCGTGCGTCGGGTCGGTGGCGGCTCGGGAGGGCTCGGGAGGGCTCGGGAGGGATGACGCAGGGCGGCTCAGTGCAGAACCCGTGCGGCCTTGCCGTCGCCGCCGACGGCTTCGAGCACGAACATGGGGATGTCGGCCTCGAAGCGCTCGCCGTCTTCGGCCACGCAGAAGTAGCTGCCGCGCATCGTGCCGCTGGCGGTGCGCAGGCGGCAGCCGCTGGTGTACTGGAACGACTCGCCCGGCTTGAGCAGGGGCTGGTGGCCGACCACCGCCAGGCCCTTGACCTCTTCGGTGTGGCCGGTGGCGTCGGTGATCAGCCAGTGGCGCGAGATGAGCTGGGCGGTCACCTCGCCCGTGTTGGTGATGGTGATGGTGTAGGCAAATCCGTAGACGTTGTTGCCGGGCGAGGATTGCTCCGGCAGGTACTGCGGTTCGACTTCAACGCTGAACTGGTATTTGGCCATCCCGGCATCCTAACGGTTTGCATCCCTGCGAAAATCCGTCCATGAGCAAAACCTTCCGCATCGCCCCGTCCATCCTGTCCGCCGATTTTGCCCGCCTGGGTGAAGAGCTCAAGAGCGTCATCGCCGGCGGCGCCGACTGGATCCATTTTGACGTGATGGACAACCATTACGTGCCCAACCTGACCTTCGGGCCGATGATCTGCCAGGCGCTCAAGCCGCACGCCAGAACCGCGGCCGGCGTGGCCGTGCCGATCGACGTGCACCTGATGATCCAGCCGGTGGACGCGCTGGCCGCCGCCTTTGCCGACGCCGGAGCCGATTGCATCAGCTTTCACCCCGACGCCTCGGCCCACGTGCACCGCAGCATCCAGGCGATCAAGGCCAAGGGCTGCAAGGCCGGGCTGGTGTTCAACCCGGCCGCGCCCATGGACGTGCTCGACTGGGTGATCGACGACATCGACCTCATCCTCATCATGAGCGTCAACCCGGGCTTCGGCGGCCAGAGCTTCATCGACTCGGCGCTGCGCAAGATCGCCGAGGCGCGCCGGCGCATCGACGCCTGCGGCAAGGACATCCGGCTCGAGGTCGACGGCGGCATCAAGACCGACAACATCGCGCGGGTGGCCGCAGCGGGCGCCGACACCTTCGTGGCGGGCAGCGCAATCTTCGGCAAGCCCGACTACGGGCAGGTGATTTCGGCGATGCGGGCCGAGCTGGCAGGGGTCTGATAGGGGTCTGATTCGCCTCGTCACGCCTGCGGCGTGCTCGTGATGAAGGCTGTGCCGGTGAAGGTCGAGATCTTCGCGCCGTCGGCCTCGCGCGTGACCTCCACCCGGTAGACGCACAGGCGGTTGCCGCGGCTGACTTCGTCGGCCCGCGCCACGAGCACGTCGCCCGCGCGCACCGCCTGCTGGTAGGTGATGTGGCTGTCGACCCCTGCCGTGACCGGCCCGCGTGAATTGCAGGCCATGCCGAAGGCGCCGTCGGCCAGGGTGAAGATCGCCCCGCCGTGGCAGGTGCCGTTGAAGTTGATGTGCTCGGCCCGCACCGGCATGCGCAGCGTGGTCGTGCCGGGGCCGACCGCCACGCACTCGACGCCGCTGTGCCGGAGGAAGGCGTCGCGCGCGTGCAGACTGCGCATCAGCGTCTCGAGCGGCCCGGCCGGACCGTCGGCATCGGCTGCGCCGCCTGGCGCAGCGGCCGCCTTGGCAAGGCCGCCGGAAGCTTCATGCCGCCGGCCCTTGCCCGAGGCCGTGGCATGGGCCCGCGCGGCGTCCAGCAGCTCGGCCAGGCCTTCGTGCCGGGTGGCCACGGTGGTGAGCACCGGCACCTTCCAGCCCTTGCGCGCGGGCCGCAGCGCCAGCATGTCGCGCAGCTCGCGCGCCGTGCGGTCGGCCAGCGGCAGGTCGCCCTTGGTCACGACCAGGATGTCGGCGATTTCCAGGATGCCGGCCTTGCTGGCCTGCACCTCGTCGCCCAGGCCGGGCGGCGTGACGACGATGCTGGTGTCGGCCATGGAGGCGATCTCCACCTCCGACTGACCGGCGCCCACGGTCTCGACGACAACGGTGTCGAAGCCGGCCGCGTCGAACAGGTCGATGATGCCTTCGCTGGTGCGCGTGAGGCCGCCCAGGTGGCCGCGCGAGGCGATGGAGCGGATGAACACGTTCTCGTGCGCACCGAACTCGCCCATGCGCACCCGGTCGCCGAGCACCGCCCCGCCGGTGATCGGGCTGGACGGGTCCACGGCGAGAATGGCCACGCGCTGGCCGCGCCGCAGCAGCTCGCCCAGCAGCGCGCTCACCAGGGTCGACTTGCCCGCGCCGGGCGCGCCGGTGATGCCCAGCACGTGGGCGCGGCCGCTGCGCAGCGACAGCTCGCGCGCCAGCGGGACGGCTTCGGGCAGTTCGTTCTCGAGCGCGCTGATGGCGCGCGACAGGGCCAGGCGGTCGCCGCCTTCGATGGCGGCCAGGCGTGCCGACAGGGCCGCTGCCGCCGTCGGCATGCCCGGTTGCAGCGGAGGGGTGACGGGCGCGCTCACGGCTCAGACCATCGGCAGCACGTGGCCGAAGCCGAGTTCGCGCCGCAGCAGGCCGCAGATCTCGCCATGGGTCGCGCCGACGTCGGCGGCTTCAACCACCCGCGCGAACATGTTGCTGCCATCGCCCTTGCCGTCACGGCCGGCGGCGCGCGCCAGCGCATCGAGCGCGCGGCGCACCGCGTCGTTGGAGCGCTCGCGCTTGTAGCGCGCGAAGTCCTCGCGGTGCGTGTCCATGAGCGCGGTGTCGGGACGCGGGTTGATCGGTCGGGCGCTGGCGTCTTCCTCCACCTGGTAGGCGTTGACGCCGACGACGACCTGGCGGCCGTCATCGACCTGCTCCTGGAAGCGCCGGGCCGACTCGCCGATGCGGCCCTGCACGAAGCCCGACTCCACGGCCTTGTACATGCCGCCACGCGCGTCGACCTCGGCCATCACGGCCAGGATCTTCTCCTCCATCTCGTCGGTCAGGCGCTCGACGTAGTAGGAGCCGCCGAGCGGATCGATCACGTCGGTCAGGTGGGCCTCCTCGCGCAGGATGTTCTGCGTGGCGACGGCGATCCGGGCGCCGAACTGCGAGGGGCAGGACAGCGCCTCGTCATAGGCGTCGGTGTGCAGCGACTGCAGGCCGCCGAAGATGCCGGCCATGGCTTGCGTGGTGACGCGCGCGATGTTGTTGAGCGGCTGCTGGCGCGTCAGGTCCACGCCCGATGTCTGGCCATGGAACTTGAAGCGCCAGGAGCGCGGGTCGCGCGCGCCCAGGCGCTCCTGCGTCAGGCGGGCCCAGATGCGGCGGCCGGCGCGGAACTTGGCGACCTCCTCGAAGAACGACACCGATATGTCGAAGAAGAAGGTGAAGCGCGGCAGCACGTCGTCCACGTCGAGCCCGGCGGCGCGGCAGTCCTCCGCATACTGCACGGCCGAGCTGAGCGTGAAGGCCATGGCCTCGGCTGGCGTGGCGCCGGCCTGCTGCATGTGCTGGCCGACGACCGACAGCGGATTCCAGCGCGGCACGTTCTGCTGGCACCAGCTGATGTGGTCGGTGAGGATGCGGCGCGCGCCCGGCAGCGCGATGCGGAAGAACATGTGGTTGGCCACGTAGTGCGACAGGAAGTCGCTCTGGTTGGAGGTGCCGGTGATGCTGCGCCAGTCCACGCCCTGGCGTTTGGCGGTGGACAGCATGAAGGCCAGCAGTGTGAACGGCGTCGGGTCGTTCATGGCGCAGGAGGTGCGCGCCAGGTCGACGCCGGCCAGGCAGGTGTCCATGTGGCTGGCCGAGTTGACGACCACGCCGCAGGTGCCCAGCAGCTCGGCATCGACCTCGTCCATGTCATAGCCGCGGAACACCGAGTTGCAGGGAATGAGCGAGACCGCCGAAGCGCCCTGGCCCAGGATGTCGAGCAGCCGTTCGTTGTACGTGGCCGGCGTGCCCAGGCCGATCAGCTGGCGCTGCGTCCAGGTGCGACCGCGGTGCATGGTCGGGTAGATGCCGCGCGTGTACGGGGCCTGGCCCGGGTAGCCCAGGTCGGCCTCGTAGCGGTCGGCGCGCACGTCGGCCGGGGTGTACAGTGGCTTGACCGGAATGCCCGAGCGGTTGACGACCTGGCGGTCCTGGCCGATCTGCTCGGCGTATTCGCGGCTCCAGCGCTGCTCGGGGGCGTCGGCGATGGCGGCCATTTCGGGGGAGGTGGAGGTGTTCATGGGAAGCCTCGGATGGAAGAAGGTGAGGGAAGGACGCGGACGCGATTCGGCGTGCCGGCGGCTCAGGGGTTCAGGCGGGAAACTTGGCGGCCCGCGTGCGGGCGGCGGCTTCGCGCACGAAGACGGTGATGTCGTCCAGCGGCGAGCCCGGGTGGAACACGCGGGCCACGCCCGATTCGAGCAGCATGCCCTCGTCCTCGTCGGGCACGATGCCGCCGACCATCACCGTCACGTCGCCCAGGCCGGCCTCACGCAGGGCCCGCATCAGCTTGGGCACGATCAGGTGGTCGGTGGCCAGCGACGAGATGCCGATCACGTCGACGTCCTCCTCCATGGCCAGCTTGACGACGGTGGGGATCTCCTGCCACGGCGGCGTGTAGATCACCTCCATGCCGGCGTCGCGCAGGTGGGCGGCGACGATGCGGCTGCCGCGGTCATGGCCGTCGAGGCCGATCTTGGTGACGAGGACTTTGGGGCGGATGTCCATGGTGCGAGTCTCCTTGCAAGCGGTGGTGGCGGCGCCTGTGCGCCAGGCCAGGGTTCGGGGTTTCGGGAAAGGGTGTCGGGGGCCTCAGGTGGAAGCGGGGTCGAGCTGATGGCGCAGCAGGCGCACGAACTGGCGGGCGATGGCCTCGGGCGTGTCGCCGCCGGGCTGGTACCAGCTCTGGCTCCAGTTGAGCGCGCCCAGCAGCATCAGCTTGAGCGAGCGCCGGTCGGAGCGGCGCGCCAGGGGCAGCCCGGCCAGAGCCTTGCTGAACAGCTGCTCGTAGTCGTCGCGCAGGGCGGTCAGGCGCGCGGCGGCCTCGCGCACATCGGCCGGATGAACGCGGATCACCACCTGGGCGTAGTCGCTGCCGCCCAGCAGCGCGGCCAGGTGCGCGCTGCATACTGCCTCCAGCCGGGCCCAGGGTTCGAGGTCGCGCGCCAGCGCCTCGCTCACGGGGATGCTGATGCGGCGCACGCCCTCGGCATAGACGGCCACGAGCAGCTCTTCCTTGGAGGGGAAGTGGTAGTAGAGCGAGCCGGCCAGCATGCCCGTGGCCGCGGCGATGTCGCGCATGGTCGTGGCCTGGTAGCCGTTGCTGCGGATCAGCGCGGCGGCGGCGTCGAGGATCTGCGGCAGGCGATTGTCGGCACGCGGCGCGCGCCGACGGGCGGCGGCCGGGGCCGTCGGCGCAGCAGGGGGTGTGAGGGTTTCAGCCATGGCGGCACCTGGCGGCATGAGCCGGAAGAAATTCAAATAACAAACGCATGTTTGGTATATTAGGTTTGCGGCGCGGATCCTGTCAAGGGTTGCCAGCCGGACCAGCGGGTGGTGGCGGGCCAGCGGGCGGTGGGCCGATCCGCTGACAATCTCCGAGACAGGCTTCAGCCCGAGGCCGCAGCCTGGCTTCGCCCTAGGAGTGTTTGGATGCGACTGGACTTTCTGACCCTCAAGCTGTTCATCGCCGTGGCGGAGGAGAGCAGCATTGCCGGTGCCGCCGCGCGCGAGCATCTCGTGCCGTCGGCCGTGAGCAAGCGGCTGGCCCAGCTGGAGGAGTCGCTGGGCGTGGAGCTGCTGGTGCGGCACACCAAGGGCGTGGCGCTGACGCCGGCCGGCGAGACGCTGCTTCTGCGCGCACGCGACATCCTGCGCAGCGTCGAGACCACGGCGATCGAGCTGGGCGAGTACACGAGCGACGGCCATGCCCACATCCGCCTGACGGCCAACCACTCGTCGATGGTGCAGTTCCTGCCAGGGGATCTCGCCTCGTTCCTGGCCGCGCATCCGCGCACCAAGGTCGACCTAGTCGAACGTCTCAGCGCCGACGTCGTGCGCACCGTGGCCGACGGCCTGGCCGACGTGGGTATCTATTGCTGGCCGGTGATCCCTCAGGGCCTGGTGTCCTTTCCCTACCGGCAGGACGAGCTGGTGATCGCGGCGCCGCTCGACCACCCGCAGGCGGGGGCGGGCGCGATCGCCTTCGAGCAGCTGGCCGACAGCCTGTTCATCGCCTACTTTCCGAACCTGTCGGCGTCGGCCTCCATGCCGGAGTTCCTCAACCGCGCGGCCTCACGTGTGCGTATCCACGTGGCCAACTTCGAGGCCACCTGCCGCATGGTGGAGGAGGGCCTGGGCGTGGCGATCCTGCCGCGGGCCAATGTGGACGCCTATGCCCGGCAGGGGCGGCTGGCCTGCATCCGCCTGACCAATGACTGGGCGCACCGGCAGCTGCAGCTGTGCATGCGCGAGAGCATGCAGGGGCGCACGAGCGTGCGCGACTTCGTGGACCACATGTCGGCCCGCGCACGGCAGGGCGGCACGGACGCGGCGTCGTCCTGAGATCCTGGCACTTCGGTGCCGTCACTTTTGGTCACGACAAGCGTTCCGAATCATCGCTACACGTGACGTCGCGGCGTCGCAACAATCCCGGCCTGACATGAACAGCGCCCTCGCGGCGACGGGATGCACGATGAAGAAACGGACGACGCGCTTTCGCGAACTGCTGGCCCGGCCCCAGCTGCTGATCCTGCCCGGGGCGCATGACGCGCTGGGCGCGCGGCTGGCCGAGGCGGCGGGGTTCGAGGCGCTGGTCTCGGGCGGCTACAGCGCCAGCGCGACCCTGCTGGGCGAGCCCGACACCTCGCAGCTGAGCTACACCGAGATGGCCGACTACTACGCCCGGCTGTGCGACGCCACCGAGCTGCCGCTGCTGGCCGACGCCGACACCGGCTTCGGCGGCGTCGCCAACGTGGTGCGCACGGTGCGCGGTTATGAACGTGCGGGCGTTGCGGCGCTGCTGCTCGAGGACCAGGTCTTCCCCAAGAAGTGCGGCCATTTCGCGGGCAAGCGGGTGGTGCCGCGCGCCGAGTGGCTGGGCAAGCTCAAGGCGGCGCTCGATACCCGCACCGACGCCGATCTGGTGATCGTGGCCCGCACCGATGCGGTCGCGCCGCTGGGCATCGACGAGGCCATCGAGCGGGCGCAGCTGGCGCGCGAGGTCGGCGCCGACATGGTGTTCGCCGACGCGCTGGAGACCGAGGAGCAGATGCGGCGCTTCTGCGCCGAAACCGGCGAAGGTCCCACGCTGGCCAACATGATCGAAGGCGGCCGCACGCCCGAGCTGAGCGCGGCGCAGCTGCAGGAGATCGGCTTTGCCGCCGCGCTGCATGCGCTCGCGCCGACCTATGCGGTCGCCCATGCGCTGCAGGAGCTGTATCGCCACCTGCGACGCGACGGGCATACCCGCGCGATGCGCGAGCGGCAGGTCACCTTCACCGACTTCAACGCCATGGTCGGGCTGCCCGGCTATGTGGCCCGCGAGGAGCGCATCGAGCAGGAGGCGGCACGCGTGATCCGCGACTGGCAAACCCGTGTGACCGCCTGAGCGGCGTTCCTGCACGAGCGCGAATGAAACGACCGAACCACTTAAAAGAAGGAGACAAGCGATGACAAGCAACCGGAGACACTGGATGGCGCAGCAGCTGCGCCGGGGCGCGGCCCTCGCGCTGGGGCGCGCAGGCATGGCGGGGCTGGGCGGCCCTGGCGGGCTGGGCGCCATCGGCGTCACGGGCAGCCTGGCAACGCTGGGCACGGCCGCGCAGGCGGCGGGCGAGCCGGGCTTCCCGTCGCGGCCGGTGCGATTCGTCGTGCCCTTTGCGGCCGCGAGCGGCACCGACCTCGTGGCGCGGCTCTATGCCGACCGGGTCGCCGACGCCGCCGGCTCGCCGGTCGTCGTGGACAACAAGGCGGGCGCCAATGGGGTGATCGGCGCGCAGGCGGCAGCCAAGGCCGATGCGGACGGCTACACCGTGCTGATCGGCACCAACACCACCCATGCGGCCAATGCCAGCCTGGTGCGCAAGCTCGGCTACGACCCGGTCAACGAGTTCATGCCCGTGACGCTTTTGGGCAGCGTGTCGCTGGTGATGGTGGTGCCGGCATCGACGCCGGCCGCGACGGTGGCCGAGTTCACCGAACTGGCACGGCGCCAGCCGGGCAAGCTGACATTCGGCGCGGGCAGTGCGTCGAGCCGCGTCGCGGTGGAGATGTACAAGTCCATGGCCGGGGTGGATCTGCTGCATGTGCCCTACAAGAGCAATCCACCGGCCGTGACCGACCTGATCGGCGGGCAGCTGAGCCTCATGATCGCTGACACCAGCGTGGTGCTGCCCCATGTGGCCAGCGGCAAGCTGCGCGCGCTGGCGGTGACTGGGCCGCAGCGCCTGAAGTCGCTGCCCGCCGTGCCGACCATGGCCGAGGCCGGCCTGCCCGGCTACGAGCTGACCGGCTGGTTCGCGGCCTTCGTGCCGGCCCGCACGCCGCCCGAAGTGGTCCGCCGGCTCAATGAACTGTTCGTGCAGGCCTCGCGCAGCGACAAGGTACGCGAGGGACTCGACAAGCTCGGCGGCGACGTGCGGACCTCCACGCCGCAGGAGCTGGCCCTGTTCGCCGCGAGCGAGACGCAGAAGTGGTCCCGCACGGTGCGTGCGGCGAAGATCGAGCCCGAATGAGCGGCGTGCGAGGGACCTGCCATGCATGAACAGCCATCTGCCCCTGCTGCAGCCACCGGCGGCGCCCATGCGCTGCACGACGGCGTTGCCCACTTCGAATCGCTGCGGGCGCCGCGCGACGGCGCCGGCCTGCCCGACGGACTGCGGGCCGAGCTCGCTGCCCGATTCGGCGACCGCCTGAGCCTGGCGCGCGCCGTGCGGGAGCAGCACGGCACCGACATCTCCTCCTACCCGGTGACGCCCCCCGATGCGGTGGTGTTCGCGCAGAGCACCGAGGACGTGGTCGCTGCCGTCCAGGCCTGCGGCCGGCATGGCGTGCCGATGATTCCCTTCGGCACCGGCACGTCGGTGGAAGGCCATGTGATGGCGGTGGAGGGCGGCGTGTGCATCGACCTCTCGCGCATGGACCGGGTGCTGGCCGTCCATGCGCAGGACATGGACGCGACCGTGCAGGCCGGCGTGACGCGCAAGCAGCTCAACGCGCACCTGCACGACAGCGGCCTGTTCTTTCCGGTCGACCCGGGCGCCGACGCGTCGCTTGGCGGCATGGCGTCCACCCGGGCCTCGGGCACGAACGCCGTGCGCTACGGCACCATGCGCGAGAGCGTGCTGGGCGCGACGGTGGTGCTGGCCGACGGGCGCGTGATCCGCACCGGCTCGCGGGCCCGCAAGTCGGCGGCCGGCTACGACCTGACGCGGCTGTTCGTCGGCGCCGAGGGCACGCTGGGCATCATCACGGAGCTGACGGTGCGACTGCACCCGCTGATGGACGGCGTCACCGCCGCCGTGTGCGCGTTTCCGAGTGTCGAGGCGGCGGTGGCCAGCGTGATCGAAGCGATCCAGTGCGGCATCCCGATCGCGCGTTCGGAGCTGCTGGACACCCTCACGGTCACGGCAGTCAACCGCTACAGCAAGCTCGGCCTGCGCGAGGCGCCGACGCTGTGGTTCGAGTTCCATGGCACGCAGGACGGCGCCCAGGAGCAGGCGCGCATGATGCAGGAGATCGCGCGCGGCCATGGCGGCATGGACTTCGAATGGACGCTGCGCCCCGAGGAGCGCACGCGCCTGTGGCAGGCGCGGCACGATGCCTACTTCGCCTGCCTGCAGCTCAAGCCCGGCAGCCGGATGATCGCCACCGACGTGTGCGTGCCGATCTCGCGGCTGGCCGAATGCATTGCAGCCACCTCCGAGGATATCGCCCGCGCCAGCATGCCGATTCCGCTGTTCGGCCACGTGGGCGACGGCAACTTCCACCTCATGATCCTGGTGGATCCGGCCAGCCCGGCCGAGATCGCCGAAGCCTGGGACCTCAACGCGCGCCTTGTGCGCCGTGCGATCGCCATGGACGGCACCTGCACCGGCGAGCACGGCATCGGCCTGGGCAAGCGCGAATTCCTCGTCGAGGAGTTCGGCGAGGCCGTCGACGTCATGCGCGCGATCAAGCGCACGCTCGATCCGCTCAACCTGATGAATCCCGGCAAGGTCGTCTGACCTTGGGCCTCCCCTCCTCCTGAAAGACGCGCATGACTCTTGCTGAAGTCACCCTGAACGACAAATACACGCTGGCCCGGGGGCGGGTCTACCTCACCGGGCTGCAGGCGCTCACGCGGCTGCTCATCATGCAGCGCGAGCGGGACGAGGCCGCCGGCCGCAACACGGCGGGCTTCGTTTCGGGCTACCAGGGCTCGCCGCTCAACAACATGGACAAGACCCTGGCCGAAGCCGGGCCGCTGCTCAAGCAGAAGCACATTCATTTCCAGCCCGGGCAGAACGAGGAGCTGGCGGCCATCGCGGTGTGGGGCTCGCAGCAGGTGACGCTCGACCCCAAGGCCCGCTACGACGGCGTGTTCTCGATGTGGTACGGCAAATGGGCGGGCGTCGGGCGGTGCGGCGACGCGCTCAACCACGGCAATTCGGCCGGCTCGTCGGCCTGGGGCGGCGTGCTGCTGGTCTGCGGCGACGACCACATGGCGCGCTCGTCCACGGTGGCCACGCAGAGCGAGCACATGGTGATGGCGCCGATGATCCCGGTGCTGTCACCGGCCGGCGTGCAGGACTACCTGGACCTGGGCATCCACGGCTGGGCCATGTCGCGCTACTCGGGCTCCTGGGTCGCGTTCAAGGCGCTGGACGAGACCATCGAGGGCTCGGCGTCGGTGAGCGTGGACCCGCACCGGGTGCAGGTGAAGATCCCCGAGGACTTCGAGATGCCGCCCGGCGGGCTCAACCTGCGCCTGCCCGACCAGCCGCTGACCATGGAGCGGCGCATCCATGAGCAGCGGCTGCCGGCCGTGCTGGCCTATGTGCGGGCCAACCGGCTCAACTACGCGGCCATCGACAGTCCGGGCGCGCGGCTCGGGATCGTGACTTCGGGCAAGTCCTACCTGGACGTGCGGCAGGCGCTCGACCATCTGGGCATCGACCGCGAACTCGCGGCCGAGCTGGGCGTCAAGGTCTTCAAGGTGGGCGTGACCTGGCCGCTGGAGCCCCGCGGCATCGAGGCATTCGCCGACGGCGTGGAGGAACTGCTGGTGGTGGAGGAGAAGCGCCCGCTGCTGGAGGAGCAGATCCGCCACCAGCTGTACCACTGGCCCGATGCGCGGCGGCCCCGCGTGCTGGGCAAGCGCGACGAGTCCGACCCGTCGGGCGCCTGGCTGCTGCCGCCCACGGGCGAGCTGACGCCGGAGCAGATCGCGCTGGTGATCGCGGCGCGGATCGCCCGCTTCACCCGCCATCCGCGGGTCGAGGAGCGCGCGCAGTGGCTCAGGGACAAGGAAGAGGCGGCCTCCAGGCCGTCGCTGTCGCCGCAGCTGCGCGGCTACCTGGGCGATTCGGGCCGCGTGCCGTTCTTCTGCTCGGGCTGCCCGCACAACACCTCCACCCGCCTGCCCGAGGGCAGCTCGGCGATTGCCGGCGTGGGCTGCCACTTCATGGCGACCTACATCTTCCCGGGCTCGGAGATCTTCTCGCCCATGGGCGCGGAGGGCTCGGCATGGATCGGCCACGCCCCGTTCACCGACACGCCGCATATCTTCGCGAACATGGGGGACGGCACCTACTACCACTCGGGTCTGCTTGCCATCCGCTCGGCGGTGTCGGCGCGCGCCCGGATCACCTTCAAGATCCTCTACAACGACGCGACGGCCGCGACCGGCGGGCAGGCGCTGCCCTATTCGCTCAACGTTCCGGCCATCACGCGGCAGCTGGAGGCCGAGGGCGCGCAGCGCGTGGTGGTGGTGACCGACCAGCCCGAGAAGTACCCGGCCGGCACCGACTTTGCCAAGGGCGTGCAGGTCCGGCACCGCGACGAGCTCGATGCGGTGCAGAAGGAGCTGCGCGAGGAAACCGGCGTGACCGTGATCGTCTATGACCAGACCTGCGCGGCCGAGAAGCGCCGCCGCCGCAAGCGAGGCGCCTTTCCCGATCCGCAGCGGCGCATGTTCATCAACACCCAGGTGTGCGAAGGCTGCGGCGACTGCAGCGTCAAGAGCAACTGCGTGTCGGTGCAGCCGGTCGAGACCGAGTTCGGCCGCAAGCGCGCGATCGACCAATCGTCGTGCAACAAGGACTTCTCCTGTGCCAAGGGCTTTTGCCCGAGCTTCGTGAGCGTGGAAGGCGGCCAGCCCCGGCGCCTGAAGCCGCAGGCAGTGGCGGCCGACCTCTTCGCGGGCCTGCCGGCGCCGCAGCAGCCATCGTCGGCGCGGCCCTATGGCGTCGTGGTGGCGGGCGTGGGCGGCACCGGCATCATCACCATCGGGGCTCTGCTGGGCATGGCCGCGCATCTGGAGGGCAAGGGCGTGACGGTGCTCGACATGACCGGCGTGGCGCAGAAGGGGGGCGCGGTGACCACCTATGTGCGGATCGCCGACAACCCCGACGACCTGCACGTGGTGCGGATCGCAGCGGGCGATGCCCAGGCGCTGATCGGCTGCGACATCCTGGTGGCGGCCGAGAACGCCATCCTCACGCGGCTGCAGCGCAACGTGACGCGGGCGGTGGTCAACACCCATCGGATGGCGACTGTGGCTTTCATCAAGAACCGGGACCTGCGCACGCCCTGGGAGGCGATGGAGGAGGGGCTGCGCGAGGCCATCGGTCCGCAGTCGGCGAACTTCCTCGATGCCACGCGGATGGCGGTGGCGTTGACGGGCGATGCGCTGGCCACCAACATGCTGCTGCTGGGCAGCGCCTTCCAGCTCGGGATGCTGCCGCTGTCCGAGGCCGCGATCCTGCGCGCGATCGAGATCAACGGTGCGGCCATCGACGCCAACAAGCGTGCATTCCAGTGGGGTCGCCTGGCCGTACACGACCCGGCCGCGGTCGAGCGGCAGGTTGCCGAACTCGCCGTGGTGGCGCGGCCCGACGCGCCGACCTCGCGGACGCTGGACGAGCTGATCGCGCGCCGCGCGGCCTTTCTCACGCAGTACCAGGACGCGGCCCTGGCGCAGCGCTACAACGCGCTGGTGCAGCGGGTGCGGGCCGCCGAGGCGTCGCTGGCCCCTGTGGGGACGGGAGGCGCGGGCACGCGTCTGGCCGAAGCGGTTGCGCGCAACTACGCCAAGCTGTTGGCCATCAAGGACGAGTACGAAGTGGCGCGCCTCTACACCAACGGCGAGTTCCGCAAACAGGTGGAGGCGGCGTTCGAGGGCGACTTCCGCCTGCGCTACCACTTCGCGCCGCCGCTGTGGGTGCGCCCCGATCCGAAGACCGGCGTGCCGAAGAAGCGCACCTACGGGCGCTGGATCGTCCCTTTCCTGCATGTGCTGGCGCGGCTCAGGCCCTTGCGCGGCGGTGTGCTCGACCTGTTCGGCTACACCGAGGAGCGGCGGCTGGAGCGCTCGCTGATCACGGCCTACGAGCGACTGGTCGACGAGATCGTGACGGGCCTGACGCCTGCGAACCTGGACGTCGCGGTGCAACTGGCGGCGCTGCCGGATTCGATCCGCGGCTACGGTCATGTGAAGAAGAAGAGCATCGACGCCGCCCAGGCGCAGGCGGCCGGCCTGCTGGCGCGCTTTCGCGGCGGGTCGGAGCCTGATGCGCCTGCGCCGCCGCGCAAGGTGTTCGCGATCCTGCCGGCGTGAGGGCTGAAGACGCAAGGGCGACCTGCGTCCTCACGCGGCGCTGACCGCAGACCGTTGGACGAGCCCGGGCACAATCTCCGGATGCCTCTGATTCACGTTCCCGGCCGCGCCGAAGGGCTGGCCGTCGATGCGGCCATCGTTGACCTCGACGGCACGATGGTCGACACGCTCGGCGACTTCGTCGCCGTTCTCAACCTCATGCTCGGCGAGCTGTCGCTGCCCGGTGTCGACCGCGCTCAGGTGGAGCGTCTGGTGGGCAAGGGCTCGGAGCACCTGATCCGTTCGGTGCTGGTCGAAGTCGGGGCCGCAGCGTCGGTGCCGTTCGACGACGCCTGGCGCAGCTACCAGGCGCACTATCTGCGCATCAATGGTCAGCATTCGGATGTCTTTCGCGGCGTGCTGGAGGGGCTGACGCGGCTGCACGAGGTGGGGTTGCCGCTGGCGTGCCTGACGAACAAGCCGACCGCCTTCGCGCGGCCGCTGCTGGCAGCCAAGGGGTTGGATGGCTATTTCAGTCACGTGTTCGGCGGCGACGCCTTCGAGCGCAAGAAGCCCGACCCGTTGCCCCTGCTCAAGACCTGCGAGGCGCTGGGCACGGCGCCGCAGCGCACGCTCATGATCGGCGACTCGAGCAACGATGCGCAGGCGGCGCGCGCAGCGGGCTGCCCGGTCGTTCTGGTGACCTACGGCTACAACCACGGCGAGCCGGTGCGCTCGGTGGATGCGGACGGCTTCGTGGATTCGCTGGCGCAGTTGCGGCTGGCCTGAGGGCGCGCCGTACCGGGCGTGGCCAGCGCGGTCTTTGCGCTCAGCATGCGGTCTGCGCTTGACCGCACACCGGACCTGCGCCGGTTCAGCCCGGCTGCTTGCCGAGCAGCGCGTCCTTCAGGCGCACGTCGGCCGGGCTCTTGCCGAGCCAGATGCTCATGAGCGAATTGAAGAACTCGGGCTCCTTGAACGGCTCACCCTGCTGCTTGCCCTTGACGGTGATGATGGTGCCGATGCCGGGGATGAAGTCGATGAGGAAGTTGTCGCCCGCGACCAGCTTCTTGTGGTCCGAGAAGATCTGGCTCATGCGCATGACGCCGGAGACGACCTTGGAGAAGGCGGCCTTGTCCATGTTGTCTTCCATGCCGCGCGAGAAGAGCTTGCCAAGCTCGGCCGAGTCGATCTCGCGCAGCATGGTGATGGTCATCCGTTTGGGGCCGGGGGCCGAGAGCACCTCCTCCGGCGTGGCGGCCTTGCGGCTCAGGTAGAGCCCGGCGGCATAGACCTTGAAGATGGCCTTGTAGCGCACGCCTGCGCCATTGAGCTGCAGTGAGGTGTTGGCCAGGCTGACGCTGTCTTCCAGCTTCACGCCGGAGACGTCGATGGTCGCTGCGCTGGCGCTGGCGGCCGAGAGGCCCAGGGCGAGGATGGCGATCCAGTGGCGCAAGGTGGACATGGGCGTCTCCTTAAAAAAAAGAACGTTCGTTCGATTTTGTGATTTTCAGCGCCGGCCCCGGCCCGTGCAACAGGGTTTTCGAGAGCATCGCTTGCTGCAGCGCAAGGGCGGCGCGGCGTTTGGTACACTGCCCGCATGTTCATTCACCGCACCACCCTCACAGGTTATAGCGACCGGGGAGCCTGGCCCTGGCGCCAGCCTGTCGTTGTGCGCAGCTGATCCGCACGGGCAATCCGTGCACCGCGTCCGGGCCTGCCGCCCGGACATGTCCAGTGAATGAAAGCGACGCGGACCGCGTCGTCCGGGCCCTTGCCTCCGAGGCGGTCCCGGCTCCCAGGAGGCGTCAAGCCGTGATCACCGAACTCGAATTCAAAAGTCTGAGCCTGCAAGGCTTCAACCGCATTCCGCTGATGGCGGAGGCCTTTGCCGACCTCGAAACCCCCCTCTCGCTGTACCTCAAGCTCGCCCATTCCAAGGACGGGGGCAAGTACAGTTTTCTGCTGGAGTCCGTGGTGGGCGGCGAGCGCTTCGGGCGCTACAGCTTCATCGGTCTGCCGGCGCGCACGTTCATCCGGTCCAGCGGCTTCGGCGCGGCGGCGCGGTCGGAGGTCGTGACGGATGGCGTCGTGGTCGAGACCGCAGCGGGCAATCCGCTGGACTTCATCGCCGACTACCAGAAGCGCTTCAAGGTGGCCTTGCGACCGGGGCTGCCCCGGTTCTGCGGCGGACTCGCGGGCTACTTCGGCTACGACACCGTGCGCTACATCGAGAAGAAGCTCGAGAACAGCTGCCCGCCCGACACGCTGGGCTGCCCTGACATGATGATGCTGCAGTGCGAGGAACTGGCCGTCATCGACAACCTGTCGGGCAAGCTGTACCTGATCGTCTACGCCGACCCGGCGCAGCCCGAGGCCTATGCCAATGCCAAGAAGCGCCTGCGCCAGCTGCGCGAGCAGCTCAAGTATTCGGTGACGGCCCCGCTGATCCGCCAGTCCCAGACCTTTCCGACCGAACGCGAGTTCCCCAAGGCCGACTACATTGCGGCGGTCGAGCGGGCCAAGGAGCTGATCGCCGCCGGCGACTTCATGCAGGTGCAGGTCGGCCAGCGCATCAAGAAGCGCTACACCGAGTCGCCGCTGTCGCTGTACCGGGCGCTGCGTTCGCTGAACCCCTCGCCCTACATGTACTTCTATCACTTTGGTGATTTCCACGTGGTGGGGGCTTCGCCCGAGATCCTCGTGCGCCAGGAGCAGACGCCGCAGGGGCAGAAGGTCACGATCCGGCCGCTGGCGGGCACCCGGCCGCGCGGTGCGACCCCGGAGCTGGACAAGGCAATCGAGCAGGAACTGATCAACGATCCCAAGGAGCGGGCCGAGCACGTGATGCTGATCGACCTGGCGCGCAATGACATCGGCCGCATCGCCAAGACCGGATCGGTGAAGGTGACCGAGGCCTTCGCGGTGGAGCGCTACAGCCACGTGATGCACATCGTGAGCAACGTCGAAGGCATCCTGCATGACGGCATGACGAGCATCGACGTGCTCAAGGCGAGCTTTCCGGCGGGCACGCTCACCGGCGCGCCCAAGGTTCATGCGATGGAGCTGATCGACCAGCTCGAGCCGAGCAAGCGCGGCATCTACGGCGGCGCCTGCGGCTACCTGAGCTTCGCCGGCGACATGGACGTCGCGATCGCGATCCGCACCGGCGTGATCAAGGACGAGGTGCTCTATGTGCAGGCGGCCGCCGGCGTCGTTGCCGACTCGGTGCCCGAGCTGGAGTGGAAGGAAACCGAGGCCAAGGCCCGGGCGCTGCTGCGCGCCTCCGAACTCGTCGAAGAAGGGATGGAGTGAACCATGGCTCAAGCACTCAAGGTCGTGATGATCGACAACTACGACTCGTTCACCTACAACATCGTGCAGTACTTCGGCGAACTTGGCGCCGAGGTCGAGGTGTTCCGCAATGACGAGATCACGCTCGAAGGCCTGGCCGGGCGTGGCGCCGACCGGCTGGTCGTTTCACCGGGGCCGTGTTCGCCGGCCGAGGCGGGCATCTCGGTGGAGGCGATCCGCCACTTCGCGGGCAAGCTGCCCGTGCTGGGTGTGTGCCTCGGGCACCAGTCTATCGGCGCCGCCTTCGGCGGAAAGATCATCCGTGCGCAGGAGCTGATGCATGGCAAGACGAGCGTGATCACCACCACGCAGCAAGGCGTCTTCGCCGGCCTGCCCGAGAAGTTCACCGTCAACCGCTACCACTCGCTGGCCATCGAGCGCGCCTCATGCCCTGCCGAGCTGGCGATCACGGCCTGGACGGATGACGGCGAGATCATGGGGGTGCGCCACAAGGAGCTGGCCGTCGAAGGTGTGCAGTTCCACCCGGAGTCGATCCTCACCGAGCACGGCCACGCCATGCTGAGGAATTTCCTCGATCATCCGGGCGGCCGCTGACGGGGGGCAGACGCCATGGCAGGCATCGATCATTTCTGGCTCTTCGTGGTGGCAGGCATCCTGCTCAATCTCACGCCGGGCCCCGACGTGCTGTACATCGTCACGCATGCCTTGCGCGCCGGTGCGCGCGCAGGCGTCGTGGCCGCCGTGGGCATCACGGCGGGCTGCTTCGTCCACATCGCTGCGGCGGCGCTGGGCGTGAGTGCGCTGATGGCCGCATCAGCCACGGCCTTCACCGTACTCAAGTGGGTGGGCGCGGCCTACCTGGTGTGGGTGGGGCTGGGCATGCTGAGGGCGCGCGCGCCCAAGGTCGTGACGGCGGCGGCCGATGCTGCGGCGTCCACCGGGCCGGCCGATGAAGCCGGCCTTGCAAGACCGGCAGAGTCCGAAGCCGGCACGACCGGCGCAGCAGGGCAGACGCCTTTCGCTGCGGCGGCGCTCTGGCGGGTCTTTCTGCAGGGCTTCTGGACCAATGCCCTCAACCCGAAGGTGGCGCTGTTCTTTCTCGCGTTCCTGCCGCAGTTCATCGCACCGGGGACGGAATCGAAGACGCTGGCCTTCCTGCTGCTGGGCCTGGTGTTCAACTTCAATGGCCTGTGGGTGAACATCGGCTGGGCGCTGGCCGCCGCCTGGCTGGCGCGGCGCGTGGGTGCGGTGCAGCAAGGCATGCACTGGCTCGAGCGCGCCGCTGGCGCCCTGTTCATCGGCTTTGGCCTGCGCCTGGCTTTGACTGACAATCCTTCACGCTGACCCTCACGCCGACCCTTACGCCCGACCCTCACGCCGAACGAGACAAGGACTCCCCCATGCCGATCACCCCCCAGGAAGCGCTGCAGCGCACCATCGAACACCGCGAGATCTTCCACGACGAGATGCTCAAGATCATGCGGATGATCATGAGCGGGGAGATGTCGCCCGTTCTGATGGCCGCTCTGATCACCGGCCTGCGTGTCAAGAAGGAAACCATCGGCGAGATCACGGCCGCGGCCCAGGTCATGCGCGAGTTCTCCACCAAGGTCCACGTGACCGACAAGACGCACCTTGTCGACATCGTGGGCACCGGGGGCGATGGCTCGCACACCTTCAACATCTCCACCTGCTCGATGTTCGTGGCGGCCGGCGCCGGCGCACGGGTCAGCAAGCACGGCGGGCGCAGCGTCAGCAGCAAGTCCGGCAGCGCCGACGTGCTCGAGAGCCTGGGCATCAACATCAACCTGCCGCCCGAAGCGATCGCCCGCTGCATCACGGAGGTGGGCCTGGGCTTCATGTTTGCGCCCAACCACCATCCGGCCATGAAGAATGTCGCGCCGGTCCGCAAGGAGCTCGGCGTGCGCACCATCTTCAACATCCTCGGCCCCCTGACCAATCCCGCCGATGCCCCCAACATCCTGATGGGCGTCTTCCACCCCGATCTGGTCGGCATCCAGGTGCGCGCCCTGCAGCGCCTGGGCGCGCAGCACGCACTGGTGGTGTACGGCAAGGACGGCATGGACGAGGTGAGCGTGGGCGCGTCCACCCAGGTCGGTGAACTGCGCAACGGCGAGATCGTGGAATACGAGATCCACCCCGAGGATTTCGGGCTTCCGATGGCCAGCAACCGGGCCCTGCGGGTGGACACGCCCGACCAGTCGCGCGAGATCCTGCTGTCCGTGCTGGACAACCAGCCCGGCGCGGCCCGTGACGTGGTGATTCTCAACGCTGGCGTCGCCCTCTACGCGGCCAACGTGGCGTCCAGCATCGAGGCCGGGATCCTGAAGGCGCGCGAATCGCTGGAGTCGGGCGCGGCAAAGGCCAAGCTCGCGCAGCTGGTTGCGACGACCCAGGCTTTGGCGGGTTGATCGGCCATGTCGGACATTCTGAACAGGATCGTCGAAGTCAAGCGTGCCGAGGTCGCCGAAGCCCTGCGACGCAAGTCGCTGGCCGCGATGCGGGAAGACGCCGAGTCGCGGGTTCTGACACGCGATTTTCTGGGTGCGATGCGCGCCAGGCTGGCGGCCGGACAGGCTGCCGTGATCGCGGAGATCAAGAAGGCCAGCCCGTCCAAAGGCGTTCTGCGCGAAGACTTCATCCCCGCCGACATTGCTCAAAGCTATGCTGAGCATGGCGCAGCATGCTTGTCGGTGCTTACTGACAAGCAGTTTTTCCAGGGCAGCGTGGACTATCTCAAGCAGGCGCGCGCCTCGTGCGATCTGCCGGTGCTGCGCAAGGACTTCATGGTCGACCCCTACCAGATCTACGAATCGCGGGCCATGGGCGCCGATTGCATCCTGCTGATTGCCGCCTGCCTGGACGACGGGCGCATGGCGGAACTGGAGGCGATCGCGCGGTCGCTGGACATGGCGGTGCTGGTCGAGGTGCATGACCGGGCCGAACTGGAGCGCGCCTTGCGCCTGCGCACGCCGCTGGTCGGAATCAACAACCGCAACCTGCGCACCTTCGAGGTGACGCTGGACACGACGCTGGGCATGTTGGCCGACGTGCCGGCCGACCGTTTGCTGGTGACCGAGAGCGGGATTCTTGGGCAGGCCGACGTCAGGCGCATGCGCGACGCCGGCGTGAACGCGTTTCTGGTGGGCGAGGCCTTCATGCGTGCGGCCGATCCTGGCGAAGCGCTGGCATCCTTGTTCGGCTGAGTGGTGAGAAGGCGCCAAACCGATCCCCTGCAGTCCGGCCTGGACTTCGGCTCCGCCGACGATGCGCCGGCTCCGTCCCCGGCGGCCCGTCTGGAGGCGTGGAACCCGTCGGCCTGGCAACTCGATGCCGGATGGCGGGCCGATGTGGAGGCTTTTCTGGCCTCTGCAGAGGGCCAGGCACTGGGGCGGTTCATCGAGGATCGGCTCGCGCAGGCGGCCACCGTCTATCCGCCCGAACCGTTCCGGGCCCTGGCGCTGACGCGTCTGGCCGGGGTTCGCGTGGTGATACTCGGTCAAGACCCCTACCATGGTGCCGGCCAGGCCGAGGGGCTCGCGTTTTCCGTGGCCACGGGTGTGCGCCTACCACCCTCGCTGCGCAACATCTTCAAGGAACTGCAGCGCGACCTCGGGCATGCCATGCCGGCATCTGGCTCGCTCGAGCCCTGGGCCCGGCGTGGGGTATTGCTCCTCAACACCAGCCTGACCGTCGAGGACGGCCAGCCGGCCAGCCATGCCGGCAAGGGCTGGGAAGTCCTGACCGACGCCTTGATCGCCCGGGTGGCGGCGACGGCGCCTGCGTGTGTCTTCATGCTCTGGGGCGCCCATGCCCAGGCCAAGGCGCCCCTGATCGCGCGGTTTGCGGCGCAGGGGGGCGGCGACGTGCGGGTGCTTCAGGCGAATCACCCTTCACCGCTGTCGGCACTGAGGCCGCCGATCCCCTTCCTGGGGTGTGGGCATTTCTCGCTCGCGCAGTCCTGGCTGGCAGAACGCGGGGTGGTGATGGACTGGCGCCTCGAGTGAGGCGCCAGCGGGCAAGGCAACTCGCAAAACGAAGCAGCCCGGGGTGATCATTGCCATCAAACCGTGCTATATTCCAAGGTTCGCCGGAGAGGTGGCCGAGTGGTTAATGGCAGCAGACTGTAAATCTGCCCTCTTACGAGTACGCTGGTTCGAATCCAGCCCTCTCCACCAGCGATGAATTGTTTGCAGAGCGAGAACTTCTGTGGGGTGGCTGCCGGTGTTTCGGGCGACTGTCCGGCAAGTCCAGCTTCAGGCCCCGGGCCGATGCGGGAGTAGTTCAATGGTAGAACCCTAGCCTTCCAAGCTAATGACGCGGGTTCGATTCCCGTCTCCCGCTCCACGGACGATTCATGGCAGGGCGAGGTCAGGTTTTCAGGAGGCGGCCGGTTGTTCGGCTGTCTTTCGGAAGGCCCTTGTGGCTCAGTGGTAGAGCACTCCCTTGGTAAGGGAGAGGTCGCGGGTCCGATTCCCGCCAAGGGCACCAGTTTCGGGCGTGGGTGTTTGCCGGCGCCAGTGGTTGTTACGGGTAGTTCGCTGATTCTTCGGAATTCAATTGAGGATTTGAAAAATGGCAAAAGGTAAATTCGAACGTACGAAGCCGCACGTGAACGTAGGCACGATTGGTCACGTGGACCATGGCAAGACGACGCTGACGGCGGCGATTGCGACGGTTCTGGCGGCGAAGTTTGGCGGTGAAGCCAAGGCG
>JBGAIH010000009.1:0-153031 GCA_044225675.1 Burkholderiaceae bacterium | reverse complement strand
GGCATCGAGACGGCCGCGCGCTCGCGCAACCTGGGCTTCGTGCCGCTGGTGCGCGAGAACTACTTTCTGGTGTGCCTCAAGTCCGCGCTGGAGTTGCCCGCCACCCGGGCGCTGCTGGACGTTCTGCAAAGCCGCGCGTGGCAGGACGACATCGCCGGCATCCCGGGCTACGCGCCTTCGCGCAGTGGCGAGATCCTGTCGATGCACCGCGTGCTGCCCTGGTGGGAGTTCCGCCGCAGCAAGGCGGGCCGGGCGAGCTGAGGCCGCCTTCAAACCGCGCAGGAGCGGAATCCGGTGAACAGGTCGTCACGCCCCGGCAGCGCGAATGCGCGGAACCGCGGGCTCTTCATGCGCGCGCGGGTCGCAAACGAGCCGCCGCGCAGCACCCGCGCCCGCCCGAACCAGGGCTGCGAGTAGGAGGCCCAGGGGCCAGGCACGAAACCCGGCCACGGCCGGAAGGTCGATGCCGTCCATTCCCATGCGTCGCCCCAGTGCAGGCCGCGGCGCGCCGCGGTCTGAACGGCCCGGTCCCACTCCACCTCGGTGGGCAGGCGCCTGCCGGCCCAGCGGCACCAGGCGTCGGCCTCCCACCAGCTCATGTGCATGGCCGTCTGGCCGCCGGCCATGCGCGTGGTGCGGCCAAAGCGGGTCTGCAGTACCGCGCCGCCTGCGCCGCCGATCTGCTCCACGTGGCGCGGCCCGCGGCGGCCTTCGGACTGCGCCATGGCCTCCAGCCAGGCCCAGCCCTGGGGCAGCCACAGCTCAGGCCGGTCGTAGCCGCCGTCCTCGACGAACTCGGCGTACTGCGCCCAGCTGACGGGATGGGCATCGATCTCGTAGGCCGGCACGTCGACTTCATGCGCGGAGCGCTCGTTGTCGAAGGCAAAGCCCCCCTCGGGGGTGCCAAGCTGCCAGCGTCCGGCCGGAATCAGCAGAGGCTCGCGCGCCGACAGGCTGCCGGGCAGCTCCAGGGCCAGCGGCAGGCCCAGTGTCTGCGCCATGACGACGAGCTGTTCGCCGCGCAGGTCCTCATGGAACAGCGCCAGCCGAAAGAAGTAGAGCGTGCGGTCATCGTCGGGCGTCTTCTCCAGCAGCTCCAGCGTGCTCTCGAGCGTCTCGAGCAGCCAGGCGCGGGTGGTCGCGGCGTCCGGAAGACCCGGCGCCCAGCGGGCGTCGCGCGGCACCAGCACATCGCTCCAGAGCGCATCGGCGCGCGGCTCGATCGAGGCCAGCCGGACCGGCTCGGGCGGACAGTCCTCGCCCATCGACCGCTGCGTGTTGCGGCCGATCCAGGACTCGGCAAACCAGCCCACGTGGCCCGCCAGCCAGACGGGCGGCTCCAGCTCCACCGACGGCGCGAGCGTCACCCGGCCCGCTGCCACGCCGGCCTCCCAGGCGGCCAGCAGCTGCAGCGTGTGATTGCGGGCGTCCATCAGCGCCAGCGAGAGCACATCGCGCCCCGCATGCCGCATCTCGGGCGAGTCGATCGATGCGGGCGTGACTGCGGGGGTGTCCGGTGGCATGTCCGTATTATTGGGCCATGACGTCCGACACACCAGCCAGCCCTTTCCCGGCCGCCGCGCCCACGCCTTCGTCCCCAGCCTCCGCCGACCCTCCCGGCGTGCCCGCGCCCGGCCCCCGGCTCACCTCGCTGTCGCACGGCGGCGGCTGCGGCTGCAAGATCGCTCCCGGCGTGCTCGGGCAGATCCTGCGCAACACGGGTGCCCTGCCGGTGCCGCCCGAGCTGCTGGTGGGCATCGAGACCTCCGACGACGCCGCCGTCTGGCAGCTCAACGACGAGCAGGCCCTGGTGGCCACCACCGACTTCTTCATGCCGATCGTCGACGACCCCTACGACTTCGGCCGCATCGCCGCCACCAATGCGATCAGCGACGTCTACGCCATGGGCGGGCGGCCGATCATGGCCCTGGCCATCGTCGGCATGCCGGTGAACGTGCTGCCGCTGGAGACCATCGGCGCCATCCTGCGCGGCGGCCAGGACGTCTGCCGCGATGCCGGCATCCCGGTGGCGGGCGGCCACACCATCGATTCGGTCGAGCCGATCTACGGTCTGGTCGTGATGGGGCTGGTGCATCCTTCGCAGGTCAAGCGCAATTCGGCGGCCCGGGCCGGTGACGTGCTGGTGCTGGGCAAGCCGCTGGGCGTGGGCATCCTGTCGGCGGCGCTCAAGAAGAACGCGCTCGATGCCGACGGCTATGCGCGCATGGTCGCGGTGACGACCCAGCTGAACCGGCCCGGCATCGAGCTGGCGGCCATGGAAGGCGTGCACGCATTGACCGACGTCACCGGCTTCGGCCTGCTCGGGCACGGCCTGGAGCTGGCGCGCGGCGCCGGCCTGCGCCTGGAACTCGATGCGGCTGCGGTGCCGCTGCTGCCCGGCGTGCGCGACCTCGCCGCCCAGGGCCTGGTGACGGGCGCGTCCGGCCGCAACTGGGCCAGCTACGGCCATGAGGTGACGCTTGCGCCCGGCCTGCCCGAGCCGATGCGCGCCCTGCTGACCGACCCGCAGACCAGCGGCGGCCTGCTGGTCTCTTGCGCGCCCGATGCGGTGCAAGCCGTTCTCGACTGCTTCGGCCGGCACGGCTTCGGCGAGGCGGCGGTGGTGGGCCGGATGGGGCCTGGCGCGGGCGCACAGGTGCATCTGACCACGGGATAACACCGTCAAAGACCTGTCAGCTTGCCTTCTATAGTCCACCCTAGAATCCGCCAGCCTTTGCCTACTATCCGGTTAACCTTTCCTCAAAACTGATGCCCTGGCACTACCAGCGGGTCCACCCGGCCCGGTCTGGCAGGACTGGCTCAATCCTGGAGACGACATGCAAGCCCTGCTCAAATTCTCGCGAGCCATCGACTGGCTGAACAGCCAGATCGGCAAATACGTCATCTGGCTCATCTTTGCCTCCACGGTGATCAGCGGCGTGAACGCCGTGGTCCGCAAGGTGTTCAACATGAGCTCGAATGCCTACCTCGAAGTGCAGTGGTACCTGTTTGCCGCGTCCTTCCTGATCGCGGCCGGCTACACGCTGCTCAACGGCGAGCACGTGAAGATCGACGTGATCTCGAGCCGCCTGTCCAAGCGCGCCCAGATCTGGATCGACGTCATCGGCTTCACCCTGTTCCTCACGCCGGTGTGCCTGGCGATCCTCTACTACGGCATTCCGTTCTTCCTCAAGGGCTACCACTCGGGCGAGGTGTCGTCCAATGCCGGCGGCCTGATCCGCTGGCCGGTGTACGCGATGATCCCGCTCGGCTTCGGCCTGCTGCTGCTGCAGGGCGTGTCGGAGCTGATCAAGCGCATCGCCTTCCTCATGGGCCTGATCGAAGACCCGACGGCCAAGAAGATCGAGAAGACCGCCGAGGAAGAGCTGGCCGAGGCCATCCAGCGGCTCGCCGAAGCCAAACAGGCCAAGGCCAACTGATCCGGAGCCGACCATGCTGCAACTCTTCATCAACAACCTGGCCCCGATCATGTTCGTGGGGCTCATCATCTTCCTGCTGCTGGGCTTCCCGGTCGCCTTCAGCCTCGGCGCCTGCGGCCTGTTCTTCGGCTTCATCGGCGTCGAACTCGGCGTGCTGCCCGAGGCGCTCCTGCAGGCGCTGCCGCTGCGACTGTTCGGCATCATGCAGAACGACACCCTGCTGGCCATTCCGTTCTTCACGCTCATGGGCCTGGTGCTCGAGCGCAGCGGCATGGCCGAGGACCTGCTGGAAACCATCGGCCAGCTGTTCGGTCCGCTGCGCGGCGGCCTGGCGCTCGCCGTGATCTTCGTCGGCGCGCTGCTGGCGGCCACCACCGGCGTGGTGGCCGCGTCGGTGATCTCCATGGGCCTGATCTCGCTGCCCATCATGCTGCGCTATGGCTATGACCGCCGCCTGGCCTCGGGCGTGATCGCCGCGTCGGGCACGCTCGCGCAGATCATCCCGCCCTCGCTCGTGCTGATCATCCTGGCCGACCAGCTGGGCCGTTCGGTGGGCGACATGTACAAGGGCGCCTTCATTCCCGGCTTCATCCTGACGGCCTTCTACGCCGGCTACGTGATCCTGCTGGCCTTCATCCGGCCCGAAATGGTCCCGGCCCTGCCGCCCGAGGCCCGCACGATCCGCGAAGACAACGGCAAGTCGGGCCTGATCTCGCTGCTGGTGCTGACCGTCGCGTCCACGGCCATCGCGGTGTTCTTCGGCGAACACTACGCCGACGTCCTGTCCTGGTGGAAGGGCACGAAGGTCGACTTCGTCGCCAAGGACGAGACCATCGTCGTGTCGATGTGCGCGGGCGTGATCCTGGCCTTCGTCATCGCCGTCATCAACAAGGTGACGCGCCTGGGCCTGCTGTCGCGCATGGCCGAACGCGTGACCTTCGTGCTGATCCCGCCGCTGCTGCTGATCTTCCTCGTGCTGGGCACCATCTTCCTGGGCATCGCGACGCCGACCGAAGGCGGCGCCATGGGTGCGCTGGGCGCGCTGATCATGGCCGCGGCCCGCGGACGTCTGAGCTTCTCGCTGCTCAAGCAGGCGCTCAACACCACGACCAAGCTGTCGTGCTTCGTGGTGTTCATCCTGGTGGGCTCGACCATCTTCAGCCTGGTGTTCCAGGGCGTGGACGGTCCCAAGTGGGTGGAGCACCTGCTGGGCAACCTGCCGGGCGGCCAGCTGGGCTTCCTGATCGTGGTGAACGTGCTGATCTTCTTCCTGGCGTTCTTCCTGGACTTCTTCGAACTGTCGTTCATCGTGGTGCCGCTGCTGGCGCCCGTGGCCGAAAAGCTGGGCATCGACCTCATCTGGTTCGGCGTGCTGCTGGGCGTGAACATGCAGACCTCGTTCATGCACCCGCCCTTCGGCTTCGCACTGTTCTACCTGCGCAGCGTGGCGCCCAACAAGGCCTACGTCGACAAGGTGACCAAGCAGGAGATCCAGCCCGTCACCACCATGCAGATCTACTGGGGCGCCGTGCCCTTCGTGCTGATCCAGATCGTCATGGTCGCCCTGATCATCGCGTTCCCGGGCATCGTCTCCAGCGGCCTCGACAAGGAAAAGAAGATCGATCTCGACAAGGTCATCATCGAGGTGCAGGAAGAGCCCGCCGCGACGCCGCCGACGCTCGGCGGCTCCGATGCCGCAGCGCCCGCCGCCGAGGGCGCCTCGGCAGCCGAAGGCAGCAGCGCGGCCGAGGACGATCCGATGAAGGCCATGCAGGATGCACTGGCCAAGGAGAAGAAGTAAGCAGCCGAGGGCGCGCGGCTCCGTCATCTCGGGGCCGAGCGCCGCGCTGCATCCGGCGCGGCATGATCGGACGGGGTCGCTGCAGAGCGCCCCTCCGATGTCACGGGCACCCGGACCTCCATGAAAAAAGCCCCGCATGCGGGGCTTTTTTGTGGGAGGCGGCGCCGTTCGTGCGATGCCGCCCTGCCGCGCCCGGAGCCAGGGCTCCGGGGCGGTCGAGGCTCAGAGCTTCTGCGTCTGCATGAAGGAGTCGAAGCGCGCTTCCGTGAAGCGGAACCACAGGTTCTGGTCCTTGCGGAAGTTCGCGTAGTCTTCGTAGATCTTCTTCCAGGCCGGGTTCTTGCCGTTGAGCTCGCTGTAGACCGCCATGGCTTCCTTGAAGGCCAGGTCCAGGATGTCCTTGGAGAACGGCAGGACCTTGGTCTTGTTGCCCACGAGCTGCTTGAGCGCGGTGGGGTTCTTGGCGTCGTACTTGGCCTGCATCTCGGTGTGGGCGAAGGCTGCGGCGCATTCGACGATGGCGCGGTTTTCGGCAGACAGCGCGGCCAGGGCCTTGTCGTTGACGAAGAAGTCGAGCTGCGGGCCGCCTTCCCACCAGCCGGGGTAGTAGTAGTACGGCGCGACCTTGTTGAAGCCGAGCTTCTGGTCGTCGTACGGTCCCACCCACTCGGCAGCGTCGATCGTGCCCTTCTCGAGCGCCTGGTAGATCTCGCCGCCCGGGATGTTCTGCGGCACGCCGCCCATGCGTTCGAGCACGCGGCCGGCGAAGCCGCCGATGCGCATCTTCAGGCCCTTGATGTCCTTGGCGGACTTGATCTCCTTGCGGTACCAGCCACCCATCTGGCAGCCCGTGTTGCCGCCCGGGAAGTTGACGATGTTGTACTTGGCGTAGAACTCGCGCATGAGCTTGAGGCCGTTGCCCTCGTACATCCACGCCGTCATCTGGCGGCTGTTGAGGCCGAAGGGGATCGCGCAGCCGAGCGCGAAGCACTCGTCCTTGCCGAAGAAGTAATACGGAGCGGTATGGGCGATCTCCACCGTGCCGGCCTGCACGCCGTCGACCACGCCGAAGGCGGGCATCAGTTCACCGGCAGCATGGGTGGACACCGTGAACTTGCCGCCGCTCATCTCATTGACCTTCTTGGCGAAGGTGTCGGCCGCGCCGAAGATCGTGTCCAGGGACTTGGGAAAGCTGGAAGCCAGGCGCCAGCGGATGGCGGCCTGCGCATGCACGGCGGGCGCTGCGCCTGCGGCCAGCACGCCGGCAATGCCCGCATGCTTGATGACTGATCGACGATCCATGGTGTTAGCTCCTTTGTTTACGGTGTTAAGCCGTTCGGAGTCTAGGAGTGCGTGATACCTCGGTCATTAGGGCTAACCCGCGCGATTTAACGCTTTCGAATGCTCTGTGCACACTGCCTGCACACGATGGAATTGCGGCCCGAAAAACAACGGGCGCCGCGCCCCCGAAGGGATGCGGCGCCCGCGGCATTCAGACGCGAAAAAGATCAGATCTTCTTGGACTGCATGAAGGTGTCGAAGCGCGACTCGGCAAAGCGGAACCACAGGATCTGGTCGCGCTGGAATGCGCGGTAGTCGCTGTAGATCTTCTTCCAGGCCGGGTTCTTGGCCTCGATCTCGGCGTAGGTCTCCATCGCGGCCTTGAAGGACGCGTCGAGCACGGCAGCAGGGAACGGCAGAACCTTGGTCTTGTTGCCCACGAGCTGCTTGAGCGCGTTGGGGTTGCGGGCGTCGTACTTGGCCTGCATGTCCACGTGCGCGACCGACGAGGCGGCCTCGATGATGGCGCGGTTCTCGGGCGACAGGGTTGCCAGCGCCTTGTTGTTGATGAAGAAGTCGACCTCCGGGCCGCCTTCCCACCAGCCGGGGTAGTAGTAGTACGGCGCGACCTTGTTGAAGCCGAGCTTCTGGTCGTCATACGGACCCACCCATTCGGCGGCATCGATCGTGCCCTTTTCGAGGCCCTGGTAGATTTCTCCGCCCGGAATGTTCTGCGGCACGACGCCCAGCTTCTCGAGCACCTTGCCGGCGAAGCCGCCGACGCGGAACTTCAGGCCCTTCAAGTCGGCCACGGTCTTGATTTCCTTGCGGAACCAGCCGCCCATCTGCGCGCCGGTGTTGCCGCCCGCGAAGCTGGTCATGTTGAAGTCGTTGTAGAACTCGTTCATCAGCTTGCGGCCGTTGCCCTCGAACATCCACGCCGTCATCTGGCGCGAGTTCATGCCGAAGGGAATGGCCGCGCCGATGGCAAATGCCTCGTTCTTGCCGAAGAAGTAATAAGGCACGGTGTGGCACATCTCGACCGTGCCGTTCTGCACGCCGTCGACCACGCCGAAGGGAGGCATCAGTTCACCGGCCGCATGCACCGAGATCTCGAACTTGCCGCCGGACATGGCCTTGACGGCCTTGGCGAAGACTTCACCGCCGCCATAGATGGTGTCGAGCGACTTGGGAAAACTCGACGCCATGCGCCAGCGGATGGCGGCCTGGGCATGCACGGCGGGTGCGGCACCGGCTGCGAGGACGCCGGCGATGCCGGCGTGCTTGATGAGGGAACGACGATCCATTGAATGTATCTCCACGGGTTGAAGGTTTCACTTTCGGTGCGCCGTGCACTACTTTTGGCATCATCCGAAGCGCAGCAGATTGTAGGAAGCGCCATGCACCCGATCGGGCAGGTTTTCCCTCGAAGCGCGCGATGCGTCAGCTAACTTTCAGCCTTCCGCAAGGAGCAGACCCAAGGTGCTAAGCGGATAGAACTCCGGGCTGGAAAGCACTGAGAACCTATGAAGCAATAGGCCCGGCGAATGCATTCGAAGACGCTCAGGCGCCGCGCCTGGCAGGCGCTCAGCTCACGATCTTGAGCGACGGGCGACCCAGCTCCACAACGGCGCCGAAACGCCCCAGGATGGACTTCTCGATACCCGCCGCGTCGAGCCCCTCGATCGCCAGCAGACGTGCCGGATCGCCGTGCTCGATGAAGCGGTCGGGCAGGCCCAGCTGCAGCATCGGGCGCAGGATGCCCGCTGCCTGCAGGGCCTCGGAGACGGCGCTGCCCGCGCCGCCCATGATGGCCCCCTCCTCGACCGTGACGATCGCTTCATGCGAAGCGGCAACGGCATGCAGAAGCTCAAGGTCGAGCGGTTTGGCCCAGCGCATGTCGACCACCGTCGCGCCCAGGCGCTCCGCCGCCTGCATCGCGGGATGCAACAGGGTGCCGAATGCGAGGATGGCCAGGCCCCGGCCCTCACGCCGCATCACGCCCTTGCCGAACGGCAGGGGCTGCAGGTCATCGGCCGGCTGCGCGCCGATGCCCGCGCCGCGCGGGTAGCGCACGGCTACAGGATGGTCCTGCGCGAAGGCAGTGCTCAGCAGTTGGCGGCACTCGCGCTCGTCCGACGGGCAGGCCACCGACATGTTGGGAATGCAGCGCAGGTAGGCGATGTCATAGGCGCCTGCATGGGTGGCACCATCGGCGCCGACGAGGCCCGCACGGTCCAGCGCGAACACCACCGGCAGCTTCTGCAGGGCCACGTCGTGGATGAGCTGGTCATAGGCGCGCTGCAGAAAGGTCGAGTAGATCGCCACGACAGGCTTGAGCCCTTCGCAGGCGATGCCGGCGGCAAAGGTGACGGCATGCTGCTCGGCAATGCCGACGTCGTAGTACCGGTCAGGGAAGCGGCGCTCGAATTCCACCATGCCCGAGCCCTCGCGCATGGCCGGCGTGATGCCCACGAGGCGGCTGTCCTGCGCCGCCATGTCGCACAGCCATTGCCCGAAGACCTGGGTGAAGGTGTGGCGCGGCGGTGTGGCCGGCGGCGTGATGCCCACCGCCGGATCGAACTTGCCGGGGCCGTGATAGGCCACCGGGTCGGCCTCGGCCAGCTTGTAGCCCTGGCCCTTGCGCGTGACCACGTGCAGGAACTGCGGGCCCTTGAGCTGCTTGATGTTCTCGAGCGTCGGGATCAGCGAGTCGAGGTCGTGGCCGTCGATCGGGCCGATGTAATTGAAGCCGAACTTCTCGAACAGCGTGGCCGGCACCACCATGCCCTTGGCCTGCTGCTCGAAGCGCTTGGCCAGCTCGAACAGCGGGGGCGCGACCTTGAGCACCGTCTTGCCGGCGTTCTTGGCGGCGGCATAGAACTGGCCGCTCATGAGCTGGGCGAGGTAGCGGTTGAGCGCGCCGACCGGCGGGCTGATGCTCATGTCGTTGTCGTTGAGGATGACCAGCAGGTTGGAGTCCGACACGCCCGCGTTGTTGAGCGCCTCGAAGGCCATGCCGGCGGTCATGGCACCGTCGCCGATGATGGCCACGGCATGGCGCTCCTCGCCCTTCTGGCGCGCGGCCAGCAGCATGCCCAGGGCCGCCGAGATGCTGGTCGACGAGTGCGCGGTGCCGAAGGTGTCGTACTCGCTTTCGGCACGCTGCGGAAAGCCGCTCAGGCCGCCGAGCTGGCGCAGCGTGGACATGCGGTCGCGCCGGCCGGTGAGGATCTTGTGCGGATAGGTCTGGTGCCCCACGTCCCACACGAGCCGGTCGCGCGGCGTGTCGAAGACGTAGTGCAGCGCGACGGTGAGTTCCACGGTGCCCAGGTTGGAGCTCAGATGCCCGCCGGTGCGCGAGACGCTGTCGAGCAGGAAGGCGCGCAGCTCGGCCGCCAGCGTCTTGAGTTCGGCGCGCGGCAGCCTGCGCAGGTCCGCGGGTTCATGGATCGTTTCGAGCAGCGTGGTCATCGTCATTTGTCCCTGTTCACCACCATGTCGGCCAGGGCGGCGAGCGCCCGGGTGTCGGCCAGGCCCGAGTCGCGCAGGGCGGCGTGGGCCTCGGCCAGCAGTTCCTGCGCATGGGCCCGCGAGCGTTCGAGCCCCAGCAGGGAGACATAGGTGGGCTTGTCCTGGGCCGCGTCCTTGCCTGCCGTCTTGCCGAGCGTCGCCGAGTCGGCCGTCACGTCGAGAATGTCGTCGACCACCTGAAAGGCCAGGCCGATGGCCGCACCATAGGCGCCGAGCGCTTCGTCGGCACGGGCGCCCGCGTGACCGCAGGCAGCCCCCATGGCCACGCTCGCACGCAGCAGGGCGCCCGTCTTGAGGCGGTGCATGCGCCGCAGTTCGTCCTCGCTCAGGGCGCGGCCGATGCTGGCCAGATCGATCGCCTGGCCGCCGGCCATGCCCTGGCTGCCGGCCGCATGGGCCAGCAGGCGGCACAGCCGCGCCTGGATGCGGGCGTCCACCACGCTTTCCTCAGGCGTGAGCAGCTCGAAAGCCAGGGCCTGGAGGGCATCACCCGCCAGAAGCGCCTGGGCCTGCCCGAAGCGCACGTGCACCGTCGGCTTGCCTCGGCGCAGGACGTCGTTGTCCATGCAGGGCATGTCGTCATGGACCAGGGAGTAGGCATGGATCAGCTCGACCGCGCAGGCTGCGCGCAGCGCCGCCCCGGTCTCGCCACCCACCGCCTCGCTGGCAGCCAGCACGAGGAGCGGCCGCAGACGCTTGCCGCCATCGAGCACGGCATAACGCATGGCTTCGCCCAGGCCGGCTGGCGACTCGGGCGCCACCCAGGTCTCCAGGGCGCGCTCCACGCGGCCCAGATGTCCGGCACACCAGTCGCGGAAAGGGAGGCTCACTCTTGCGTCCACGGCTTGAGAACCCCGTCGTCAAGCACCTTGATCTGGTCTTCGACCGATTGCAGGCGGTCCTTGCAGAAGGCCAGCAGCTCGGCCCCGCGACGGTAGCCGGTGAGCAGCTGCTCCAGAGGCATCTGGCCGGACTCGAGCTGGCTGACCAGCTGCTCGAGTTCCTGCAGCGCGGCTTCGTAGCTGGCCGGCGTTTCGGAAGGGGAAGAAGCCTTGGGCATGTGAACTGCTTGATTTAAAACAGGGATTTTAGGGGCAGGGGCAAGGCGCGCGAGCCCCGGGGGTACAATCCCCGCTCTTTCACGGCCCACCCCCTTTTCCCCCGGGCCGTTTTCCCGCGCCAGTCCCCGGATAAAGCGCTTACCCTGCCCCTTCATAGGGGGAGTCTCTAGGTCAGGTCACCCATGTCTGATTTAAGTCTTCAACTGCAGCAGGCCGCAAGCCAACTACCAGTTTCCAGCTACTTCGACGAGGCGCTGTTCCGGCGCGAGATGCAGACCATCTTCCAGAATGGGCCCCGCTATGTGGGGCACGAACTGGCCGTGCCGCAGGTCGGCGACTATGCCACCCTGGCCCATGAGGGCGAGGGCCGCGCGCTGGTGCGCACGCCGGCCGGCGTGCAGCTCGTCTCCAACGTCTGCCGGCACCGCCAGGCCGTCATGCTGCGCGGCAGCGGCACGCTCGCCGGATCGCGCGAGGGCGCCGCCGGGCAGATCGTCTGCCCGCTGCACCGCTGGACCTATGACGCGGGAGGCAAGCTGCTGGGTGCGCCCCACTTCGCGCAGGACCCGTGCCTGGATCTGGCCAACTATCCCCTTCAATCCTGGAACGGCCTCCTGTTCGAGCGCAGACCCGGCGGCCGTGACGTCGCGGCCGACCTGGCCCACATGGGGCCGCGCGCACAACTCGACTTCACGGGCTACGTGCGCGACCGCGTCGAGATGCATGAGTGCAACTACAACTGGAAGACCTTCATCGAGGTCTATCTGGAGGACTACCACGTCGGCCCGTTCCACCCGGGACTGGGCAGCTTCGTGACCTGCGACGACCTGCGCTGGGAGTTCAAGGAGCAGTATTCGGTGCAGACGGTCGGCGTGGCCAACCGCCTGGGCAAGGCGGGCAGTCCGGTCTATGAACGCTGGCAGGAAGCCCTGCTGAACTACCGCAACGGCGAGCCGCCGCAGTTCGGGGCGATCTGGCTCACCTATTACCCCCACATCATGGTGGAGTGGTATCCGCACGTGCTGACGGTCTCCACCCTGCATCCGATGGGCCCGCAGAAGACGCTCAACGTGGTCGAGTTCTTCTACCCCGAGGAGATCGCCGCGTTCGAGCGCGAGTTCGTCGAGGCGCAACAGGCCGCCTACATGGAAACCTGCGTGGAGGACGACGAGATCGCCCTGCGCATGGACGCCGGCCGCAAGGCCCTGATGGATCGCGGCGACAACGAGTTCGGCCCCTACCAGAGCCCGATGGAAGATGGCATGCAGCACTTCCACGAGTGGTACCGCCAGACCGTCGTGCTCTGATGCCTGGTTTCCCCGAAGGCGTGCACAGCGGCACCGTGGTGCCGCTGGACCGCGCCAACGTGGACACCGACGCGATCTTCCCCAAGCAGTACGGCCGCTCCACCGCCCGCAGCGGGTATGGGCCGGTGCTGTTCGACAACTGGCGCTACCTTGACCCGGGCGACCTGGGTCAGGACCACTCGCTGCGCCGCCCCGATCCGGACTTCGTGCTCAACCGCCCCGATCTCGCGGGCGCCACCGTGCTGCTGGCGCGTGCCAATTTCGGTTGCGGATCGAGCCGCGAGCATGCCGTGTGGGCCCTGCGCGATCACGGGATCCGCGCCGTGCTGGCGCCTTCGTTCGGCGACATCTTCCGGCAGAACTGTCCGCTCAACGGCGTCGCGGCCATCGTGCTGAGCGAGGCCGACGTCGACCGGCTGTTCGCGCTGTCGCAGGCCGGCGCGGCCCGGGTGACGATCGACGTCCTTGCCGGCCGTGTGACCAGCGCCGCCGGCAGCTTCGCCTTCGCGCTCACGGCACGCGAGCGGTCGCTGCTGACCCGCGACATCGACTGGATCGAAGCGACGCTCGCCCACCGCCACGCCATCGCCGGCTTCGAAGCCGCGCGGCTGGCGCGCCAGCCCTGGCTGGCCCACACGCTGGAGCACTGAGGCATGCAGGCGCTTTGGATGCTCGCTGCGTCGATGCTCTTTGCCGGCATGGGCGTGTGCGTGAAGATCGGCTCCGGCTACTTCAACAGCGCAGAACTGGTGTTCTACCGCGGAATCATCGGCGTGGCCTTCATGTGGACCTTTGCCCACTCGCGCAAGGTGACGCTCGCCACCAGCGTGCCCGGCATGCACGCCTGGCGCAGCCTGATCGGCGTGCTGTCGCTCGGGGCCTGGTTCTACGCGATAGGCAAGCTGCCACTGGCCACCGCCATGACGCTCAACTACATGAGCAGCGTCTGGATCGCGGCCTTCCTGGTGGGCGGTGCGCTGCTCGCGTGGAATCCGATGCGGCCCGACAGCAAGCCGCTGACGCAGGGCCCGCTGGTGCTGACCGTGATCGCCGGCTTCGTCGGCGTGGTGATGATGCTGCGCCCCACCTTCGACCAGAACCAGGGCTTCGCCGCGCTGGTCGGCCTGCTGTCCGGGATGTCCGCCGCCTTTGCCTACATGCAGGTGATGGCCCTGGCCAGGAGCGGCGAGCCCGAGGAGCGCACCGTGTTCTATTTCTCGGTGGGCACCGCGCTCGCAGGCGGGCTGGGCATGCTGGTCGTGGGCACCTCGCCGTGGCAGTGGCGCGGCGCGGCCTGGCTCTTTCCGCTCGGCGTGCTGGCCTCGCTCGCGCAGCTGTGCATGACCCGGGCGTACAGTCAGGGTGCAACACTGGTGGTCGCCAATTTGCAATACTCCGGGATTGTGTTTGCCGCGATCTTCAGCCTGCTGCTGTTCGGCGACGAAATTCCGCTGTACGGCTGGGCCGGCATGGCGCTGATCGTGGCCAGCGGCATTGCAGCGACCGTCCTGCGCAAGCGAGCCGCACCCGATTCACCGCCCGAGGAGCATTGAGCCATGTCCGCCCCCTACACCACCCTGATGTCACCCGCCCAGCTGATGGCGCTGCAGAAAAGCGGCCAGCGACTGATGGTCTTCGACTGCAGCTTCGACCTGATGGCCCCCACCGCAGGCGAGCAGCAGTACCGCGAACGGCACATCCCGGGCGCGGTCTATGCCAACCTGGACACCGCGCTGAGCGACAAGGGCATGCCCGACGCGCACGGCAAGCACCACAGGCCGGCCGATGCCGCCTCCGGCGGACGCCATCCGCTGCCCAGCCGCGAGAAGTTCGCGTTCTGGCTGTCCAAGGTCGGTTTCGCCAACGACATGCAGGCGGTCGCCTATGACCGCCAGGGCGCCAACTACTGCGGACGCCTGTGGTGGATGCTCAAGTGGATGGGCCATGACGCCGTCGCCCTGCTCGATGGCGGGCTGCAGGCCTGGGAGGCGGCCGGCGGCGCCACCGCCAGTGGCGAGGAGCCGGCGCATTTCCAGTCCAATTTCGTGGCGGGCGAACCGCTGGTGAAGCTGGTTCAGACCGCCGATGTCCTGGCTGGGCTCGGCCAGCCCGGCCGGACCCTGATCGACGCGCGCGGCGCGCCGCGCTACCGGGGCGAGGTCGAGCCGATCGACCCGGTCGCGGGCCACATCCCGGGTGCGCTCAACCGCCCCTTCACCCAGAACATGGGGGAGGACGGCCGCTTCAAGGCACCGGAGCAACTGCGCGCCGAGTTCGACGCACTGCTGGCCGGGCGCGACCCCTCGGGCGTGGTGCTTCACTGCGGCAGCGGCGTGAGCGCCGTGCCCAACATCCTCGCCATGGAACTGGCCGGCCTCGGCCGCCCCGCCCTGTACGCAGGCAGCTGGAGCGAGTGGTGCAGCGATCCGGCGCGGCCGGTCGAAAAAGGCTGAGCCGCCCGGCCTGAACCTCCACGCTCACGCGAACCCGCTCCATGCCCGAGTCCTCCGACACCCGGCCGCTGACGTCCCTGCAGGACACGGCGCCCATGTCCTTCACGGACGCGCTCCTGGAAGGGCGCTACGCCGGCGTGCTGTCGGCCATCCTGCGCATCCTGCTGGTGGGCCTGCCGCTGATCCTCGCGCTGTTCATCGTGCGCGGCGACAGCGTGGGGCAGATTGCATCGCTGGCGAGCATGATCGCCGTGCTGGGCTTTTGCCAGTGGCAGCTTGCCCGTGGCCGGGTCCGGCTGGTCAGCCATCTGCTGGTGTTCTCGATGATCGCCTACACGACAGCAGGCATCGTGGCCTTCGGCTCCGTGCGCAGCGCCGGCACCATCGGCTATGCCGCAGCCATCGTCGCCGCCGGGATGATGCTGCGCCGGCCGGCCCTGATCGCCGCCGTGGGGCTCAGCGTGGTCTGCATGACGGTCCTCACCTGGGCCGAGACGCACGGCCTGATGCGGCCGGCCGACCTGGGCGTGAACATCAAGTTCTGGCTGACCCATGTGCTGGCCATGGTGGCCGTGGCGGCTGCTGTGGACGCTGCCCGCCGGCTGGTGCGCCAGGCCCTGCTCGAACAACGTACCGAGCTGGCCCGCCGCGAACGCGCAGAAACCGACCTTCGCCTGTCGGAAGACCGGTACGCCCGGGTCTTTCACAACAGCCCGGTCGCCATCATCGTGCAGGCGCTGGACGGACGCCAGGTCCTCGACGCGAATGCCGCCTTCGAGCGCCTGTTCGGCTACACCCGCGCGGAGCTGCTCTCGGGCGCGGTGGCCGATGCCCTCTGGGCCAGCCAGGACGACCGCATGGCCTTCGTGGCGCGGGTCAACGCCGAGGGGCGCGTGACCAACCACGAAGCGCGCTGTATCAACAAGGAAGGGGCGGTGATCGACGTGCTGATGTCCAGCGAGGTGGAGATGGCGGGCGCGGCGCGCATCGTCGTGTCCAACCTCATCGACGTCACCGCCGAGCGCCGGGCCCGCGATGTCGCCCGTCAGTCGCAGGAACTGTTCGCCAAGGCCTTCACGCTGAGCCCGCTGAACATGAGCATCACCCGCGTGTCCGACGGCGTGATCCTCGCACTCAACTCCGCGCAGAACTCGGTGCAGGGCTACACCGCCAAGGAGCTGATCGGCAAGACCACGCTCGATACCGGCGCCTGGCTCAACCCGGGCGAGCGCGATGCCTTCATCCGGCAGCTGCAGGCCGACGGCCAGGTGCTCGGCTACGAGACCCAGATGCGCCACAAGCAGGGCTACCTCATCCATTGCCAGCTGTGGGCGGCTCTGGTGGACATCAATGGCGAGCCCTGCGTGCTGAGCACCTCGCTCAACGTGAGCGATCGCAAGCGGCGCGAAGGCCAGCTGATCGACCTGGCCAAGGGCCTGTCGTCGGAGACCGGCGAGCGATTCTTTCCGCAGATGGCCCTGCATCTGGCCCAGGCGCTCGATGCCGACATGGTGGCCGCCGTCGAACTGCTGCCCGGTGAGCGGCAGCGCACGCTGGTGCTGCTGTGCGATGGCGACCGCATGGCCGACATCGAGTCCCCGCTGGCCGGATCGGCAGCGGAGCAGGCCGTGATCACCGGCGGCCTGTTCGCTGTGGGCGACGGTGCGTCCAGCCGCTTTCCAGACGACCCGCTGATCGGTCCCCAGCGCTACCGGGCCTGGCTCGGACTGCCGCTGCGCGACGCGGACGGCAGCGCCATCGGCGTGCTGCAGGCGGCCTGGCGGGGCGCGCAGCCTTCGTCAGCCGACCGCGACGCGCTCTTCAGCATCTTTGCCGGCCGCACCCATGCCGAGCTGCTGCGGCTGCGCCGCGAGCGCGACGTGCTTCAGCTCAACGAGACGCTCGAGCAGCGCGTCAAGGAACGGACAGCCGAACTGCAGGCCAGCCACGCCGAGCTGGAGTCGTTCTCCTACTCCGTATCGCATGACCTCAAGGCACCGCTGTCGAGCATCGACGGCTTCACCGCCCTGCTCGCACGCCGCATCGGCCCGCGCATGGATGCCGAAGACCAGCGCCTGTTCGAGCGCATCCGCACCAATGTGGCCCGGATGCACGAGCTGATCGCTGCCCTGCTGTCGCTGGCCCAGGTCAGCCGCTACAAGCTGGAGGTCCAGGAGATCGACCTCAGCGCCATGGCGCGGGAGTGGCTCGAGGCCCAGCGCTCGCGCGAGCCTCAGCGCCAGGTGGACGTCGTGCTGGCGCCCGGCATCAAGGCGACGGGCGACCGGCGCATGGCGCGGATCGTCCTCGACAATCTGCTGGGCAACGCCTGGAAGTACACCCGCAACAATCCGCACGCCCGCGTCGAGTTCGGCCAGATGACCGACGCCAGCGGCCAGACATGCCTCTTCGTGCGGGACAATGGCGTCGGCTTCGACATGGGCCACGCGACCCATCTCTTCAAGCCGTTTCACCGGCTCAACAACGTCAACCAGTACGACGGCAGCGGCATCGGCCTGGCGACGGTGCAGCGCATCCTCGCGCGCCACGGTGGCCGCATCCGGGCCGAGTCGGCGGTGAACGAAGGCGCGACCTTCTACTTTTCATTCACCGACCGCGCTGCTGCAGCACCTTCAGCCTGAGACCGGATGCGGCACGGAAGAAGTGTCCGGCGCGCAGTGGGGCGCGCAGTGGGGCGCGCACTGGGGCGCGCCTCAGGCCTCGAGGTACAGCGCCGCCAGCCGCTCGCGCTCGCGCGGCCCCAGCGCCAGCGCCTGTGCAAGGTAGCGCCCGACGCTGCCGTGCAATTCGTCCACCGCCTCCAGAGCCGAGTCCAGGAATGGCGCCTGCACCCTGTAGAGCACTTCGGCGATCTCGGGCGGCACCGCCTTGCTGTGGCCTGCCGGCCGCAGATGCTCGTTGGTCAGGAGGTAGTCGCGCAATACTTCGTCGCGCGAAACGCCAAGCGCCAGCAGGATCAGCGCGGCGGCAAACCCGGTTCGGTCCTTGCCGGCGGTGCAATGGAACACGATCGGCTGATCGCCTTCGAGCAAATGAGCAAAGAGCGCCGCGAAGCGGTGCGTGTTGTGCCGCACGAAGTTCCGGTAGGTGTCCTGCATCAGTGCCACCACCTGCATCTCGCCCGGGCGTTGCCCCGCGTCCAGCAGATCGGTCAGCTTCTGCACGACGGTCGGCTCGATCGGCAGTGAATGCACAGTGGCATCGGCCAGCGCACACGCCGCGCTTTCGCGCTCCACCACACCGCGGAAGTCGCAGACGCGCCGCACGCCCAGCGCGCGCAGGACGGCCAGATCCTCGGTCGTCAGGCCTGCGAGGTGATCGGAGCGGAACAGCCGGCGCCAGCGGATGCTGCGGCCATCGTGGCCGACGTACCCACCCAGGTCGCGGAAATTGCTCGCACCGGCGAGCTGAAGGCTGCGCGAGGGCAGGTTGGCGGACATGCGAGGCAGGGTGTCGGAATGATGGGACATGGCACCGCCAGTGTATCGGTGTGGCCACTCGCCGCATGGTGGTGTAGGACGGCATGCCCGATACACCGCTTCACAAGAATTTTCACGAGACCTACCTGCGCGTTACCGGCGCCACGCATCATGAAAGCTCCTCCATTCACAACACAGGAGATTTCAAATGATCAAGACCACACTGCTCGCAGCCTCACTGGCGATCGCCTCCATCGGCGCCAGCGTCTCGGCACCCGCCTCGGCCCAGACGTCGATTTACGTGCAGGTGGCGCCACCCGCGCCGCGCGCCGAATACCGCCCGGCACCGCGCCGCGGCCACGTCTGGGTCCCGGGGCATTGGGACTGGCGCCCGCGCATGAACCAGTATGTCTGGATGCAGGGCCACTGGGTCCGCGAGCGGCCGGGCTACTACTACAGTCAGCCGGTCTGGGTGCAGCGCGGCAACGGCTGGGTGCGCGAAGGCGGCACCTGGCAGCGCGGGCGTGGCGACCGGGACCATGACGGCGTGCCCAACCGCTTCGACCGCGACCGTGATGGTGACGGGGTGCCCAACCGCTTCGACAACAAGCCCAATAACCCCAACCGCCGCTGAGCACGGTCTTTGAGACAGGGCCCGCCAGCAGCTAGACTGCAGGGCGGGCCCTGTCATGTGCCCCTTGCCTTCCTACTTCCGGAGCCTCCATGTCCCGTCTGCTGACCCTTCTGATCATGTCCTGCGCCATCGCCGGCGCGCCGGCGCTGGCCCAGTCCTCCGACGGCGAACCGCAGACCGTCGAGCAGAAGGCAGCGGCCGCAGCCGAAGGCGCCGGCCAGGCTGCCGCTGCGGCGTGGTTGGCCCTGCTGGACGCTGGGCGCTTTGGTGACGCCTGGGACACGGCCAGCACCCTGTTCCGCAGCAACGTGCCCAAGGATGCCTTCGTCAAAGGCATGACGGGTTCGCGCAGCGCCCTGGGTGCCGCCCGCGAACGCAAGGTCGGCGACATCGCCTACAAGACCCAGATGCAGGGCCTGCCCAATGGACAGTATGTGTCGGTGCTGTTCGTGAGCGATTTCCCAAGCAAGCCGGCCACCGATGAGATCGTCATGACCATGCGCGAGAACGACGGACGCTGGCGCGTGACGGGCTACTCGACCCGCTGAGTCACCTGGTTCGAGCCTCCTGCGGCTCAGTGGCTGTGTCCGTGGGCCAGTTCGCTGACCACGGCGACCAGGGCGATCCCGGCCAGCAACCAGGCGATCTGCGCCGCCGTGCCGCGCAGCGTGAGCCTTTTCTGCAGCTGGGGGATCAGATCCGCCAGCGCCACGTAGATGAAGCTGCTCGACGCGACCACGAGGAAGTAGGGCAGCCACGCTTCGAGCAGGGCCACCAGCCACCAGCCGAGCACGCCACCGAGCGTCGTCACCGCGCCGGCGAGCGAGACCTTGAGCAGCGCGGCGCGGCGGTCACCCGTCACACCGCGCAACACCGCCAGGTCGCCCATGTGGTGGGGCACTTCATGCGCGAGCACGGCCAGGGCCGCGACCACGCCAAGGCGCATATCCGCCACGAAGGCCGACGCGATGAGCACGCCGTCACCGAAGCAGTGAACGCTGTCGCCCGCGAGCACGGCCCAGCTCCCCGAGCGGAGCGCGGGCGCCTTGGCCGCGGCGCCGGGCCCGTGGGCCGCGGCCATCTGCACCGCCGGGTGACCGTGACTGTCATGGGCGTGGTCATGGCCGTGATCATGGGCGTGGCTTTCCCCATGGCCATGGAAATGCCCGTGGCCCTCGTGCCCGCCGTCATGGTGGTGCTCATGGCCGTGATGCCACAGCTCCGCCTTGTCGAGCAGAAAGAAGAACACCAGCCCGACCAGGAGCGTCACGAACAGCGTGCGGGCCGAGGCCTGGCTCTCGAACGCCTCTGGCAGCAGGTGCATGAAGGCCGTCGCGAGCAAGGCGCCTGCCGCGAGGCTGAGCAGATGCTGCGTGAAGCGACCGAGCATGGCGAAACCGAGCAGCGCGGCCAGCCATACGCTGCCGATTCCGGCAGCCAGGGTGGCGAAGATGATGGCAAGAAGGGTCATGGTGCAGCGTGAACCGGCGACATGCCGGGGGCGATATTGTCTCTCGCCCGCAAAAAAGCCGCCTCGCTGCGGCTTTTGAGGGGCTGCACCCGCAGGCGTTCAGGCCACGCCGTTGGCCTTGAACCAGGCCAGCGCGCGCGTCCAGCCGTCCTGCGCGGGGCCGGCGCGGAAGCTGGGCCGGTAGTCGGCATGGAAGGCATGGGGCGCGTCGGGGTAGACGACGAACTCCGACTTCTTCGCAGCGGCGCTGCCTGCGGCCAGGGCCTGCTTCATCTGGTCGACGGTGGCGACGGGGATGCCCGTGTCGGCCGCGCCGTACAGGCCCAGCACGGGCCCGTTGAGCTGCGCTGCGACGTCGACCGGATGCTTGGGCGTGAGCGGCGTGCTCTGCCCCACCAGGCGGCCATACCAGGCGACGCCGGCCTTGACGTTCTTGCTGTGCGCCGTGTACAGCCAGGTGATGCGCCCGCCCCAGCAGAAGCCGGTGATGCCGACCTTGCCGGTGTCGCCGCCATTGGCGCCGGCCCACTTGACGGCGGCATCGAGGTCGCCCATGACCTGCTCGTCCGGCACCTTGGAGACGACTTCGGCCATGAGCTTGGCCATCTCGTTGTAGCTGGTCGGATCGCCCTGCCGCGCGAACAGCTCGGGCGCCACGGCCATGTAGCCCGCCTTGGCAAAGCGCCGCGCCGTGTCGGCGATGTACTCGTGCACGCCGAAAATCTCCTGAATCACGAGCACCACGGGCAGGTTGGTCTTGCCGGCCGGCGCGGCCCGATAGGCCGGCATCTTGAAGCCATTGACGTCGATCATCACCTCGCCGGCCGTCAGGCCCTCGGACGAAGTCTTGATGGCCGTCTGAGCCATGATGGGCAGCGCCGTGGCAGCGTAGCCCACGCCCAGCGCCGCCTTGAGCGCCGTCCGGCGCGAGGCGCCCTCACCCTGGCCGTTGCCAGGCAGCAGGGCATTGAAATCCTTCATCAAATTGTCGTGCAGCATGCATTGTTCTCCTGATGGTTGGTGAGCTAACCCGCGTGGGAGTCTAGTCGTCAGGTGAAGTTCAGGCAGGAAGCCCTGCGACCCGTCGGGATTTACCCTGAACCTCGCGAGCCCCTGAGCCCCGTGACGCGAATGCGCACGTCTGCGCCGTGGCCCGGCACTTGCTTCACGGTCCCCATGTCCGATGCTCCCCAACCACGCCCCGCCACGCGCCACCGCCCCGCTGCCGCCAAGGCCGCCCCAGCCCCCACGCCCGACGAGACCCGGGTGCTCGTGCTGCAAGGCGGCGGCGCGCTCGGCGCCTACCAGGGCGGCGTGTACGAGGCGCTCGATGCGCACGGTCTGCGGCCGCAATGGGTGGCCGGCATTTCCATCGGCGCGATCAATGCCGCGATCATCGCGGGCAATCCGCCCGAGCGGCGCGTGGCGCAACTGCGCGAGTTCTGGGAGGGCGTGACGTCGCAGTTGCTGGCGCCCGCACTGCCTGCGTTCTATGGCGAGACGGCGCGCGACTTCTTCAGCGAGTCGAGCGCCGCGATGGCGGCGGCGATCGGCATTCCGGGCTTCTTCCGGCCGCGTTATCCGCCCGCACCGTTCCAGCCGCGTGGCACCGCCGAGGCCTTGAGCTACTACGATCTCGCGCCGCTGGAAAAAACCCTGGAGCGGCTGATCGACTTCGACCTCCTCAACAGCACCGATCCGCGCCATCGCGTGCGACTGTCGGTCGGCGCAGTGAACGTGACGACGGGCAACTTCACCTACTTCGACACGGGCGCTGCGGGCGGCGCAGGCCCTGCGACGCGGATCACGCCGCGCCACATCATGGCCAGCGGCGCCCTGCCGCCGGGCTTCGCGCCGGTCGAGATCGAGGGCCAGTGGTACTGGGACGGCGGCCTCGTCTCCAACACGCCGCTGCAGTACGTGCTGGACCAGCCGCCGCCGGGCGACATGCTGGTCATGCAGGTCGACCTGTTCAGCGCCCGCGGCAGCCTGCCGGCCGACCTGGGCGAAGTGGCCGCGCGCGAGAAGGACATCCGCTATGCCAGCCGCACCCGGCTCAACACCGACGTGATGGCACGCCAGCAGCGCCAACGCGCTGCAGCGCAGCGCCTTGCCGCGCGGCTGCCCGCGCGCTATGCCGGCGACCCGGACCTGCAGTTGCTGCTCGACGCCGGGTGCCCCGCTGCCGTGACCGTACTGCACCTGATCAACCGCAGCGGCAGCCAGTCAGCCAGCGCCAAGGACTACGAGTTCTCTCGCGCGACCATGCTCGCGCACTGGGCCGGCGGCCAGCACGACGTGCAGCGCAGTCTTGCCGATCCACGCTGGAAGAACCGCGCGCGGCCGCCAGCGGGCATCAGCGTTCTGGACCTGACGCGGCCGGAGCGGGACACACGTACATAGAGACCCGGGCACCGGTCCGCGCCCGGTACGGACCGCGCCGGGCCTGCCGACGGCTGGGCCGCGCTCAAGGCAGCGGCGCACCTCTCGATGGCGCTGCGCGCCTCTTGGCAGCCCTCAGTGGGCCTGTTCCCAGTTGGGCCCGAAGCCGATCTCGGCCAGCAGCGGCACCTTGAGGCTGGCGACGCCGGCCATCAGGCGCGGGACCTCCTGGCGCACCCACTCGACCTCGTCCTGCGGCACCTCGAACACCAGTTCGTCATGCACCTGCATGATCATGAGGGTGCCGCGCCGCTCGGCGTCGAGCACCTGCTGTACCTTGTTCATGCTGAGCTTGATCAGGTCGGCGGCAGTGCCCTGCATCGGCGCATTGATGGCGGCGCGTTCGGCGCCGCCGCGCCGAGGCCCGTTGGGCGAATTGATCTCGGGCAGGTACAGGCGACGGCCGAACACCGTCTCCACGTAGCCCCGCTCCTTGGCCTGCGCCCGCGTCTCGTCCATGTAGGCCTTGACGCCCGGGTAGCGCTGGAAATAGCGCTCGATGTAGTTCTTCGCGGCGGTGTTGTCGATGCCCAGGTTGCGCGCCAGGCCGAAGCTGCTCATGCCGTAGATCAGGCCGAAGTTGATCACCTTGGCGTAGCGGCGCTGCTCGCTGCTGACCTCGCCCACCGCCACGCCGAAGACCTCGGCCGCCGTGGCGCGGTGCACGTCGATGCCTTCATGGAAGGCCCGCAGCAGCGACTCGTCGCCGCTGATGTGCGCCATGATGCGCAGCTCGATCTGCGAGTAGTCGGCACTGGCGATCACGCGGCCCGCAGGCGCGACGAAGGCCTCGCGGATGCGCCGGCCCTCGGGCGTGCGCACCGGGATGTTCTGCAGGTTCGGGTCGTTGCTGGACAGCCGGCCCGTCACGGCCACCGCCTGCGCATAGTGCGTGTGCACGCGGCCGGTACGCGGGTGGGCGAGCTGCGCGAGCTTGTCGGTGTAGGTGCCCTTGAGCTTGGACAGGCCGCGGTGCTCCAGGATGCGGGCCGGCAGCGGGTAGTCCTCGGCCAGCTTTTCCAGCACCTCTTCATCGGTGCTCGGGGCGCCGGTGGCGGTCTTCTTGACCACGGGCAGGCCAAGCTTGGTGAAGAAGATCTCGCCGATCTGCTTGGGGCTGCCGAGGTTGAAGGGCTGGCCGGCCAGCTCGTGCGCCTCCTTCTCCAATGCCATGATGCGGTTGCCCAGCTCGTGGCTCTGGCGCGCCAGCATCGGTGCGTCGATCAGCACGCCATTGCGTTCCATGCGGTAGAGCGTCTCGCTGCTGGCGATCTCCAGCTCATAGACGAAGCGCAGGCGCTCGTCGGCCGCCAGGCGCGGCCAGAGCTTGCGATGCACGTCCAGCGTCTGGTCGGAGTCCTCGCAGGAGTATTCGGCGGCCTTGTCCACCGCCACCTGCGAGAACGGGATCTGGTGCGCACCCTTGCCGGCCACGGTTTCGTAGTCGATGCCTGCACGCCCCAGGTGGCGCTCGGCGAGGCTGGCCAGGCCATGCGGCTTGTGCACTTCGAGCACATAGCTCTCCAGCATGGTGTCGTGCAGATAGCCCTGCACCTCGATGCCATGGTTGGCGAACACATGGCGGTCGTATTTGATGTGCTGGCCGAGCTTGGCCCGCGCCGGGTTCTCCAGCCAGGGCTTCATGCGCTCGAGCACCTCGTCGCGCGGCAGCTGGGCTGGTGCGTCGCCATAGTCGTGCGCAAGAGGAATGTAGGCCGCCTCGCCGGGCGTCACGCTGAAGGAGATGCCCACGATCTCGGCGCGCATCTCGTCGAGCGAGGTGGTCTCGGTGTCGATGGCTGCGAGCTCCGCAGCTTCCAGCCGGGCCATCCAGTCGTCGAACTGCGCCCAGGTGAAGATCGTCTCATAGCGCAGATTGCTTGCGGCCGATGGCCCCGACAGGTCGGGCTCGTCGAACAGGCCGGGACCGGGACCCTCCTGGCGCTGCTCGGCGTGGTCGGCCGGCCGCTCGGCAGCGCCGGCATGGGCTTCGAGCTGCCGGGCCAGGCTCTTGAAGCCGTACTGCTCGTAGAAGTTCTTGAGACGTTCGGTGTCCTGCCCGCCGATGACGATGTCGTCGAGCGCCGGCAAACCGGGGATGAAGCCGCTCAGGTCGCAGTCCTTCTTGACGGTGAGCAGCTCGCGCCCCTTCGGTAGCCACGGCAGCGCCTGCCGGAAGTTCTCGCCCACCGCGCCCTTGATCTCGGCGGCGCGCTCGATCATCGCGTCGAGCGAGCCGTATTCGAGCAGCAGCTTGACGGCGGTCTTGGGGCCGACCTTGCTGACGCCGGGCACGTTGTCCACCGCATCGCCGACCAGCGCCTGGTAGTCGACCATCAGCCGCGGCGGCACGCCGAACTCGGCCTCCACACCCGCCATGTCGCGGCGGCGATCATTCATGGTGTCGATGACCACCACATGCTCGTTGACGAGCTGGCTCAGGTCCTTGTCGCCGCTGGAGATGACGGTGTGCACCCCCTGGCTCGTGGCAATCGTCGCGAGCGTGCCCAGCACGTCGTCGGCCTCGACGCCCGGCACGTCGAGCACCTTCCAGCCGAGCAGGCGCACCACCTCGTGGATGGCCGGGATCTGCGAGCGCAGGTCATCGGGCATCGGCGAGCGGTTGGCCTTGTACTCGGGGTACAGATCGTCGCGGAAGGTCTTGCCGGGGGCATCGAACACGCACACCGCGTAGTCGGCGCGCACATCCTTGCGCAGCTTCTGCATCATGTTGATCATGCCGCGGATGGCGCCGGTGGCCGGGCTGGCCGGATCGCCCGGCACCGCCCGCAGGTCCGGCATGGCATGGAACGCGCGGTACAGGTAGCTGGAGCCATCGACCAGCAGCAAAGTCTTCGGGGAGGCGGATTCATCGGTCATGGCAGGCATTGTGCACGCCACCGGGGACCGTGGGGGTTCGCGCGGCCCGGCGCGCCCGGCCCCTACAATCCCGCCATGCCCTCGAACGCCTCCCTTGTCCCGTCGAATCTGCGGCGCATGCCGGGCCTGGCAGGCCTTGCGGTCCTGTGCGCTGCGATCTTCCAAGTTGCGATCTTCCAAGTTGCGATCACCCAGGTTGCCATGGCCCAGGTCGCCGTGGCCCAGGCCGCGACGCCGTCAGTGCCGCCGCTCGGGTCGTCCGCCGTGGAGCAGCGCATCGAGCGCATCCGTGTCGAAGACGGCGGCACGGTGATCGAAGAGGTCCGCTACGGCGGCACGTCGCAGAGCATCACCGTGAGCCCGAAGGCCGATGTCCCGGGCTACGAGATCCAGCCGTCGGGCGGCACCCGCAGCCCCGCACTCAGCCGGGATTCGCTGCCAGGGGCGCCGGGCCAGCGGGTCTGGAACGTCCTGAAGTTCTGAACATGGCTGTCTTCACAGAGGTTTCCCAGGAAGAGGCCCGCGCGCTCATGCTCAGGCTGGGGCTGGGCGAGCTGACCGCGCTGCAGGGCATCGAAGGCGGCATCGAGAACACCAATTACTTCGCCACCACCGACCAGGGCGAGTTCGTGCTCACGCTGTTCGAACGGCTGGGCTTCGAGCAGTTGCCGTTCTATCTGTACCTGATGAAGCACCTCGCGCAGCGCGGCATTCCGGTGCCCGACCCGGCCGCCGACAAGGCCGGGGACATTCTGCACAAGGTCTGTGGCAAGCCGGCCGCCGTGGTCAACCGCCTGCGTGGCAAGAGCCAGCTGGCCCCCGGGCCGGTCCATTGCGCGGCCGTGGGCGCGATGCTGGCGCGCATGCACCTGGCCGGCTGCGGCTATGCGCGCAGCCAGCCGAACCTGCGCGGCCTGCCCTGGTGGAACGAAACCGTTCCTGTGGTGCTGCCGCATCTCACGCCGGCCCAGGCATCGCTGATCAGCGCCGAGCTGGCCTACCAGAACCATGTGGCGGAAAGCTCCGACTACGCCGCCCTGCCGCGCGGACCGGTCCATGCCGACCTGTTCCGCGACAACGTCATGTTCGACGGCGAGACGCTGACGGGCTTCTTCGACTTCTACTTCGCGGGCGTCGACACCTGGATGTTCGACCTGGCCGTCTGCCTGAACGACTGGTGCATCGACCTGCCCAGCGGTCGCCACGACCCGCAGCGTGCCGCCGCCATGCTGCAGGCCTATGCCGCCGTGCGGCCCTTCACCGCGCCCGAGCGGCGGCTGGCGCCGGCGATGCTGCGAGCCGGTGCCCTGCGCTTCTGGATCTCGCGGCTGTGGGACTTCCACCTGCCGCGCGAAGCCTCCATGCTCAAGCCCCATGACCCCACGCATTTCGAGCGGGTGCTGCGCCAGCGGGTGCAGCATCCGGTATCGCTCGATATACGTTAAATTTCGCACGAAAGGCCTCACCGGCACGTGCCGGCGGCCCTCCGCCTGTAATCTGCGGCTGTCCCGACCCGACAGCCATCCATCGTGACCCTTCATGAAACTGAACATCGTTCCCGCTCGTACTGGCATGGCATGGGTCAAGCTCGGCATCCGCACGTTCTTCCGCCAGCCATTGGCCATGGCGGGGCTGTTCTTCATGTTCATGTCGGTCGTGGTGCTGCTGTCGCTGCTGCCCTTCGTCGGAACGGTGCTGGGCGCGGCGCTGGTGCCCGCGTTCACGCTGGGCCTGATGGCCGCCACCCAGGAGGCCGAAAAAGGCCGCTTCCCGATGCCCTCGGTGCTGGCCAGCGCGTTTCGCGCAGGCCGCGAGCGCGCGCAGTCGATGCTGGTGCTGGGCGCGCTCTATGCGGCGGGCTCGCTGCTCGTGCTCGGGATCGTGCAGTTGGTCGGCGACAGCCGTCCCGCCACGGCTGCAGCTGCGGGGGCGGCCGGCGCGGCCGGCACCCCGGCCATGGACCCGCTGATGCTGCTGGCGCTCGTGCTGCACACGCCGCTTTTCCTGATGTTCTGGCACGCGCCGGCACTGGTGCACTGGCACGGCGTCACGCCGGTCAAGAGCCTGTTCTTCAGCCTCGTGGCCTGCCTGCGCAACATCGGCGCCTTTGCCGTGTTCGGACTGCTGTGGATGGCGGTGTTCTCGGGCGTGGGCCTGGTGTTCAGCCTCGTCCTCGGCCTGATCGCCGGGCCGCAGGCCGTGGGCACGGCCATGTTGCCGCTGGCGCTGATCATGGCCGCCATGTTCTCATCGTCGCTGTGGTTCACCTTTCGCGACTGCTTCACCCCGGACGCGCCCCAGGCGCCTTCCGCACCCGCCCCGACTGACCTGCCCCGTTCCTCTGGAGATGCCCCATGACCCAACGACACACCCTGCAAGGCCGCACCGATGACGAAGTGCTCTGGTTCCAGCGCCGCAGCTTCCTGAAGGCGGCGACGGCCTGGACGGCCATGGGCGGCTTCGGCGCCGCCGTCGCGCAGCAGCGCAGCAACATCGTGGAGCTGCAGGGGGACGTGCTGGTCAATGGTCAGCGCCTCACGGCCCAGCAGACCGTGCTGACGGGCGACCAGGTGCAGACCGGGCCCGGCTCGAACCTGATCTTCGTCATCGGCAACTCGGCGTTCCAGGTGCGGCAGAACTCGATGGTCAGCGTCGAGCGGGGGAGCAGCCTGTTTTCCGTCAGCGTGCTGCGAATGATCACCGGCGCGGTGGTCAGCGTCTGGGGCAAGGGCACGAGCCGGCAGATCGTCACGCCGACCATCACCGCCGGCATCCGCGGCACCGGCGTGTACACCGAGATCTTCGCCGACCAGGGGGGCCGCGGCTACTTCTGCAACTGCTATGGCACCGTCGACATGGCGGCCGGCGCCGACCGGGCGGTCAGCCGCGCCGACTACCACCAGGCCTTCTGGGGCGAGGTCGAGCCCAAGGACGGCCGCATGCTGACACCGGCCAAGGCGATCAACCACACCGACGAGGAACTCGAATTCCTCGCCATGCTGGTCAACCAGCGCACCGCCTGGCAGATCGCGGGCCGCAAGGGCGTGAAGGACGGCATGGGCTACATGGAGCAAAAGCCCGGCGAGACGCACCCGGCCATGACCATGCCGCAGCGCTGAGCGGCGCTCTGCGCCTGGCATTCACGCGGCGCGAACGCGCCGCTCAGATCGACGTGAGCTTGGCGACCGACAGGGCCAGCCACTTGGTGCCGTGTCGCGGGAAGTTCACCTGCGCCCGGGCATCGTCGCCGGTGCCTTCGAGGCTCACGACCGAGCCTTCGCCGAACTTATTGTGGAACACCTTCATGCCGGCCTTCAGGCCGTGCGCGGGCGCGGCCTTCTGCACCGGCACCGGCGGACTCTTGAAGGTGTCGAGGCTGCCCAGGCTGCTCTGGCCCCAGGCGGGGCGTGCGCCGCGCGCGCCCGAGCCGGCGTAGCCGCCGCCGAATCCCCCGCCCATGCCCGAAGCGAAGCCCTGGTTTTTCGGCGTGATCCACTTGAGCGCGCCTTCGGGCAGTTCGTCGAAGAAGCGGCTCTTGAGGTTGTAGCGCGTCTGGCCGTGCAGCATGCGGGTCTGCGAGTGGCTCAGGTACAGGCGCTTGCGGGCACGCGTGATTGCCACGTACATGAGGCGGCGCTCCTCCTCCAGACCCTCGTAGTCGTTCATCGAATTCTCGTGAGGGAACAGCCCTTCTTCGAGCCCGGTGATGAACACGCAGTCGAACTCCAGGCCCTTGGCCGAATGCACGGTCATCATCTGCACGGCGTCCTGGCCGGCCTGCGCCTGGTTGTCGCCCGACTCCAGCGCCGCATGCGTGAGAAAGGCGGCCAGCGGCGACAGCGTCTCGCCCGTGTCGGCGTCGGGCGCGAGCGTTTCGGCCAGTTCCACCGCCTCGACAGGAAGGGACATGTCCAGGCCCTGGCTGGCCGGCGACTGGGTGAGCGGCCGCGAGCCGGCGGTCTCGTCCACCGGCAGGGCCACCGCATCGCGGCCGAAGCCTTCCTGCGTGACGAAGCTCTCCGCCGCGTTGACGAGTTCCTCCAGGTTCTCGACCCGGTCGGCCCCTTCGCGTTCGGCCTTGTAGTGCTCGATGAGGCCGCTGTGCTCGAGCACCAGCTCGATGATCTCGCGCAGGCTCAGCCCGGACGTCTGCTCGCGCATCACGTCGAGCTTGGCGACGAAGGCGCCGATGTTGGCGCCCGCCTTGCCAGTGACCACGCTCACCGCGTCGTGCAGCGAACATCCGGCGGCACGCGCCGCATCCTGCAGCTGCTCGAAGCTGCGCGCACCGATGCCGCGCGGCGGGAAGTTGGCCACGCGCAGGAAGCTCGTGTCGTCGTGCGGGTTCTCCAGCAGGCGCAGGTAGGCCAGTGCATGCTTGATCTCGGCGCGCTCGAAAAAGCGCAGGCCGCCATACACGCGGTAGGGCACGCCGGCGTTGAACAGCGCCGTCTCCATCACCCGGCTTTGCGCATTGCTGCGGTAGAGGACCGCGATCTCCTTGCGCTCGTGGCCGTCGCGCACCAGCTGGCGCATCTCGTCGACCATCCACTGCGCCTCGGCGAAGTCGGTCGGCGACTCGTGCACCCGCACCGGCTCGCCCGGGCCCTGCGAGGTCCGCAGGTTCTTGCCCAGCCGGGTCTTGTTGTGGCTGATCAGCTCGTTGGCGGAGTCAAGAATGTTGCTGCCGCTGCGGTAGTTTTCTTCCAGCTTGATCTGGTGACGCACCTGGAACTCGCGCACGAAGTCGGCCATGTTGCCCACGCGCGCACCGCGGAAGGCATAGATGCTCTGATCGTCGTCGCCCACGGCCAGCACGGCGCCGCCGGTGGACGGCATGCCCGCGTCGCCAACGCCCGCCAGCAGCTTGATCCAGGCGTATTGCAGCCGGTTGGTGTCCTGGAATTCGTCGATCAGGATATGCCGGAAGCGCTGCTGGTAGTGCGTGCGCACCGCTTCGTGGTTCTGCAGCAGCTCATAGCTGCGCAGCATCAGCTCGCCGAAATCGACCACGCCCTCGCGCTGGCACTGGTCTTCGTAGAGCCGGTAGATCTCGACCTTGTGGCGGGTCTCGGCGTCGCGCACCTCGACCGCCTCGGGCCGCAGGCCGTCCTCCTTGCAGCCGGCGATGAACCACTGCACCTGCTTGGGCGGAAAGCGCTCGTCGTCGACGTTGTTCGCCTTCATCACCCGCTTGACGGCCGACAGCTGGTCCTGCGTATCCAGGATCTGGAAGGACTGCGGCAGGTTGGCCAGCTTGTAGTGTGCCCGCAGGAAGCGGTTGCACAGGCCGTGGAAGGTGCCGATCCACATGCCGCGCACGTTCACCGGCAGCATGGCAGACAGGCGGGTCAGCATCTCCTTGGCGGCCTTGTTGGTGAAGGTCACCGCGAGAATGCCGCCCGGCGACACCTGCCCGGTCTGCAGCAGCCAGGCGATGCGGGTGGTGAGCACGCGCGTCTTGCCCGAGCCGGCGCCAGCCAGGATGAGCGCATGCTCGGCCGGCAGCGTGACGGCGGCGCGCTGTTCCGGATTGAGGTGGTGTAAGAGCGGGGACTCCGCCGCGACTTCTGCAAACATGGGCTCATTGTAGGAACGCCCTGCGCAAGCGCCCCACCCGAAGGACAATCTCCGCATGAAACACCTGCTGGCCCTCACCTGTCTGCTGTGCAGCATGACCGTCCACGCGCAGTCGTCCTGCTCCAGCGACGGCCAGGCCCGACCGACGGCGCTGCTGGAGCGCTTCATCAACGCCGACTGCGCCGGCTGCTGGGCCGACGTGGCCGCCCCCAAGCCGGCGCCACGCGCGCTGGCCGTGGACTGGGTGGCGCCCGGCCCGCAAGGCGAAGACGGCGCGCTGTCGGCCGTGGCGACGCGCGATGCGGCGGAACGCCTCGAAGCGCTGGGCCTGCCCCTGCCCGCGGCCACGTCGGCACGGGAGCGGCGCGTGCCCGGCACGGCGGCGCCGCGCCTTCGGGTGGCGCATGGCCTGCCCTACAACGGCTATCTGGGTGTGTCCATCGAGCTGCGCGGCGGCGGGGCCAGCCGACCGGCGACGGCCCTGACCGGCTGGCTGGTCCTGCTGGAGACCCTGCCGGCCGGCACCGAAGGCTCCACGGTGGAGCGCCAGCTCGTGCGCAACGCACTGCGCGTCGAATGGACCCGGCCCGTGCGCCGCGGCGCGATGCGGCTGGAGGAGTCGCGTGCCATGCGCATCCCCGAGGGCGCCAACCCCGACCGGCTGCGGGTGGCCGGCTGGGTGGAAGACGCGCGCGGCCGCATCGTGACGGCCGCCGCCTCGCGCTGCGCCGAATGAGGCCGGCGCCGGACAGTGCCCTTTCGCGCCCTCTCACGCCCTTGCCGTCCTTGCCGCCCTTTCGGCGCTCTTGCGCTGCCGCGCCTTCATCTGCTGCGCCAGACTCCACCGCGCGCGCCGCTGCCGCATAAGCCTTGCCATATGAGGCCCATAGCCCAGCGGGGCTGGCCGCTCCCGCATCGCGGCGGGTAGAATCAATCACCGGGCCCAAGCAATTGCGGCCCGGTTTTTTGTGCCCCGTCCCTCGTGGATTGCGCGGCACGAACCGGGTCCATTCCAAGCGCCCACTGTTGCAACACAGCCTCTACGGAGCTTGGAACCATGGAAATCTTCGACTACGACAACATCCTGCTGTTGCCGCGCAAATGCCGCGTGGAAAGCCGGTCCGAATGCGACGCCAGCGTGGAGCTGGGCGGCCGCAGCTTCCGCATCCCGGTGGTGCCGGCCAACATGAAGACGGTGATCGACGAGTCGATCTGCGTGTGGATGGCGCAGAACGGCTACTTCTACGTGATGCACCGCTTCGACCTCGACAACGTGAAGTTCGTGCGCGACATGCATGCGCGCGGCGCCTACGCCTCGATCTCGCTGGGCGTCAAGCAGCCCGACTACGAAACCGTGGACCGCCTGGCCGCCGAGGGCCTCGTGCCCGAGTACATCACGATCGACATCGCGCACGGTCATGCCGACAGCGTCAAGAACATGATCGGCCATCTCAAGCAGAAGCTGCCGGCGTCCTTCATCATCGCCGGCAACGTGGGCACGCCCGAGGCGATCATCGACCTGGAGAACTGGGGCGCTGACGCGACCAAGGTCGGCATCGGCCCCGGCAAGGTCTGCATCACCCGCATGAAGACGGGCTTCGGCACCGGCGGCTGGCAGCTCTCGGCGCTCAAGTGGTGCGCCCGCGTGGCGACCAAGCCCATCATTGCGGACGGCGGCATCCGCGAGCATGGCGACATCGCCAAGTCGATCCGCTTCGGCGCGACCATGGTGATGATCGGCTCGATGCTGGCCGGCCATGAGGAGTCGCCCGGACAGACGGTGGAAGTCGACGGCCGGCTCTACAAGGAGTACTACGGCAGCGCGAGCGACTTCAACAAGGGCGAGTACCGCCACGTCGAAGGCAAGCGCATCCTCGAGCCGGTCAAGGGCCGTCTGGCCGAGACCCTGGTCGAGATGGAGCAGGACGTGCAGAGCTCCATCTCGTATGCGGGCGGCCGCAAGCTCATGGACATTCGCAAGGTCAACTACGTGATCCTGGGCGGCGACAACGCGGGCGAGCACCTGCTGATGTGATCGGCGCGGCGTCGCCGCGCGACACATCCGAGTCGGCGTGTCCTCGCCTCAGAGACCCAGCAGCTTCAGCGCAAAGCCATGCAGCCGGTGACCCGGCTGCGCGAGCGCATCGACGATGCTGAAGTGGTTCAGGCCGAGCAGCGCCTCGCGGACCGGAACGACCTTCTCACCCCAGGCTTTCTGGATCAACGCGTTGTGGCGCAGGAACTCCGGGCTCTCGTCGGCGCCGGCGACTGTGTAGAGCTCGCCCTTCGCCGGCGCAGGCATCCACGCCGGGCTGGTCTGCAGCACCTGTTCCTGGGTGAGCCGCAGCGAGTCCCTGAGAAAAGGCGTGTGCATCACCTCCTCCAACTCGTACAGGCCGGACAGCGACAAGGCATTTCGCACCAGCGCATCCGGCAGACTGGAGGACCAGCGCTTCCACTGGCAGACCAGCAGCATGGCCGCCAGGTGCCCGCCCGCCGAATGGCCGACCACCGTGATCCGCGACGGGTCCCCGCCATGCTGCGCAATGTGGGCGTGGACCCAGGCCAGCGCCTTGACCATCTGCAGGCAGATCTGCGGAATGGTCACCGCCGGACACAGGGCATAGTTGGGCACGACGACGCAGGCCCCTGCCCGCGTGAACGCCGGTGCCACGAAGGAGTGGTCGGACTTGTCGAGCGAACGCCAGTAGCCGCCATGGATGAACACCAGCACCGGCGCCCTGCCGGAGCGCCCGGCTGGCGGCGCGAAGATGTCCAGTGTCTCCGCAGGGCCGTCGCCATAGGCCACGTCGAGCTGCGCGGGCCCGGTGGCGCGAACGCGCGCCGACTCGGCCGCCCAGCGGCTGAAGTAGTCCGCGTGATCCGGTACCAGGGCGCGGTTGTTGTACATGCTGTCGAGCCAGGCGCCGTCGAGTCGAGCCATCGTCTTGCCTCCTGAATGAGCTTGCCAAAGAGGCCTATCTTGGCACAGCACCGGGCGCGCTGTCCTGCCGCTGCCTGGCCTCCTGCCTGGCCTCCTGCCTGGCCTCCTGCCTGGCTCCGGCTTGGCCCTCCCGGCCCGTTTCCAGCCCATGCCCCTCCTGTCGATGCGGACCCGGCTGGCCCGCGCCCGTGACAGCCCGGTGGAAAGCCGCTATGCTGGCGCCTCTCTGTATACAGAATTCAAAGATCATGCCTGCCACCCTCGTCAAGCTCGCCGCCACGCCGGACCTCGTCGACCAGGTCTACCGCGCGCTGCTGGACGCCATCAGCGACGGCTCGCTCGCCCCGGGCGAGCGCATCACCCAGGAAGACATAGCCGAGCGCCTGGCGGTCTCGCGACAGCCCGTGCTGCAGGCACTGCGCCTGCTCAAGAAGGACGGCTTCGTGCTCGATGCCCCGGGCCGCGGCGTTCAGGTCGCGCCCCTTGATGCGCAATGGACCGCCAAGGTGTACCAGGTGCGCGGCGCGCTTGACGCGCTGGCCGCCCGGCTGGCTGCGGAACACCGCTGGCGGCTCGACCCGCGGCTGATCGAGCAGGGTCGCAAGGCCGCGCGCGGCCGCGACATCCAGGCCATGATCGACGCGGACATGGCCTTTCACAACGCCATCTACGCCGCCTCGCACAACCCGCTCATCGAGCAGAGCGCGCATCTGCACTGGCGCCACCTGCGCCGGGTGATGGGCGCGGTGCTGCAGTCCTCGCGCCAGCGCGAACATGTCTGGGACGAGCATGAATCGATCGCGCAGGCGATTGCCGCCGGCGATGCCGCGCGCGCGGTCTGCCTCGTCGAGCATCACGCCCTTCAGGCGAGCGCCGACCTCACCGAGCGGCTAGCGATCCGGCTCGAATCCCTTCAAGCATCCCCAACCGCCCATCCAGGAGACAAGCGATGAGACTCACGCAGGAACAGAAAGACCAGTTCGACCGCGACGGCTACCTCTTCTTCCCCGGCCTGTTCCGGCCGGAGGAGGTGCGCACGCTCACCGACGCCGTGCCCGAGCTGTACAGCCGGCGCGAGGCCTACAACGTGCGCGAAAAGGGCAAGGAGGCCGTACGCACCAACTTTGCCGCGCACATGTACAGCGAGCCCTTCGCGCGGCTGGCGCGTCACCCGCGCATGGTCGAGCCGGTCGAGGACCTGTTCGGCGAGAAGCTGTACATGCACCAGTTCAAGATCAACGGCAAGATGGCCTTCGAAGGCGACGTCTGGCAGTGGCACCAGGACTACGGCACCTGGCTCAACGACGACATGATGCCGACCGAGCGCGCGATGAACGTCGCCATCTTCATGGACGACGTCAACGAGTACAACGGCCCGCTGATGTTCATCCCCGGCAGCCACAAGAAGGGTGTGGTGGAGGCCAATCACGATCTGACCACCACGAGCTATCCGCTGTGGACGGTGAGCAACGATCTGATTGCACGACTGGTCGAGCGCGCAGGCGGCAAGAACGGCGGCATCGTGAGCCCCAAGGGCCCGGCCGGCTCGATGATCCTGTTCCACTCCTGCCTGGTGCATGCCTCCACCAGCAACCTGTCGCCCTGGAACCGCGTGAGCGTCTACCTCAGCCTGTGCGCCGTGTCCAACCACGTGCGGCGCTTCAAGCGGCCCGAATACATCGCCCACCGCGACTTCACGCCGATCGAGACCCTGCCCGACGACTGCCTGCTCAAGAACTACCCGGTGGACCTGCCGTGGAAGAACGGCATGCCCGCCAGCGCGCTCGTCACCTCGTCCGAACCCTTCGACACGATGAAGAAGGCGGCCTGACGCATGAACCTGCACGCCAAGCTCCTTCAGCGCGCGGCCGACGGCAAGCCGGTGCGCATCGGCCTCATCGGCGCCGGCAAGTTCGGCTCCATGTACCTGGCCCAGGTTCCGCGCACGCCCGGCGTGCACCTGGTCGGCATTGCCGACCTCTCGCCCGACGGCGCCCGCGCCAATCTGGCCCGCGTGGGCTGGGAGCCTGCCCGCACCGAGGCCACGTCGCTCGACGACGCCCTGCGGCGCGGCACCACCTTCATCAGCGACGACTGGGAAGCGCTCGCGCGCCATCCGGCGATCGACGTGATCGTGGAATGCACGGGCCATCCGATCGCCGCGGTCGACCACTGCCTGGCCGCCTTCGCCCACTGCAAGCATGTGGTGAACGTGACGGTGGAGGCCGACGCCTTCTGCGGTCCGCTGCTCGCACGCAAGGCCGCGCAGGCCGGCGTGGTGTACTCGCTGGCCTTCGGCGACCAGCCCGCGCTGATCTGCGATCTGGTCGACTGGGCCCGCACCTGCGGCTTTCCCGTCGTCGCGGCCGGCCGCGGCCACAAGTGGCTGCCGCACTTCTGCGAGTCCACGCCCGAGACGGTCTGGGGCAACTACGGCCTGACGCCCGAGCAGGCGCGGCGCGGCGGCCTCAACCCGAAGATGTTCAACAGCTTCCTGGACGGCTCCAAGCCGTCGATCGAAAGCACCGCCGTGGCCAACGCGACCGGGCTCACGGTGCCGTCCAACGGCCTCCTGTATCCGCCGGCGAGCGTGGAGGACATTCCCTTCGTCACGCGGCCGATCAGCGAAGGCGGCGTGCTGGAGCGCAAGGGCATGGTCGAGGTCATCTCCTCGCTGGAGGCCAATGGACGCAAGATCCCCTACGACATCCGCATGGGGGTGTGGGTCACCGTCGAAGGCGAGACGGAGTACATCCGCAACTGCTTCGAGGAATACAACGCCCACACCGATCCGAGCGGCCGCTACTTCACGCTGTACAAGCGCTGGCATCTGATCGGCCTGGAGGTGGGGGTCTCGGTTGCGAGCGTCGCGCTGCGCGGCGAGGCCACCGGCGTGGCCACGTGCTGGAACGCCGACGTCGTGGCCACGGCCAAGAAGGACCTGGCACCGGGCGAGATGCTCGACGGCGAAGGCGGCTACACCGTGTGGGGCAAGCTGCTGCCCGCGCAGACCTCCGCTCAGGTCGGCGGCCTGCCCCTGGGCCTGGCGCACGACGTGAAGGTGGTGCGCCCGGTGCGCAAAGGCCAGTCGCTCACCTGGGCCGACGTGGCGATGGACACAGCCACACGTGCTTTCCGCATCCGCAAGGAGATGGAAGACATGTTCGCCGCGCCGCAGCTGAAAGCCGCCTGACAGCAAATCCGCCCTGCACGGTTCCATGATGCGTGGAACCCAAGCAGAGGAGACAGCATGAAAATTTCAGTCCTGGGCATCGGCCTGATGGGCTTTCCGATGGCGCGGCGCCTGTGCGAGGCGGGCCATGAGGTCCATGTGTTCAACCGCTCGCGCGACAAGGCCGAGCGTCTGGCGGCCTTCGGGGCCACCGTGCATGCCACGGCCGCCACTGCGGCGGCCGCTGGCGACGTCATCATCAGCATGCTCGAGAACGGCGCGGTGGTCGGCGATGTTCTGTTCGAGCAGGGCGCCGCAGCCGCCATGCGAGCCGGCACGCTGTTCATCGATATGGCGTCGATCAAACCGCGCGAGGCGCGCGACCATGCCGCACGTCTCGGACCGCTGGACGTGCAGCACCTCGACGCCCCCGTGTCGGGCGGCACCGTCGGCGCCGAGCAGGGCACCCTGGCGATCATGGTCGGCGGCAAGGCCGCAGACTTCGAGCGCGCGCAGGAGGTGTTCCGTGTGCTGGGCCGCGCCACGCATGTCGGGCCGCACGGCAGTGGCCAGCTGGCCAAGCTCGCCAACCAGATGATCGTGGGCATCACGATCGGCGCTGTCGCCGAGTCGCTGCTCATGTGCGCGCGCGGCGGCGCCGACATGGCCAAGGTGAAGGAAGCCATCTCGGGCGGATTTGCCGAAAGCCGCGTTCTGCAGCTGCACGGCCAGCGCATGGTCGAGCGCGACTTCGCGCCGCGGGCCCGCATGTCGGTGCAACTCAAGGACATGCGCAATGCGCTCGCCACGGCCGACGAGATCGGATTCGACGCGCCGATCACGCGGCTGTTCGAGCAGCTCTATGCCGATGGCATCGCGCACGGACTGACCGACCTTGATCACTCGGGACTCTTCGTCGAACTTGCGAGCCGCAATGGCATGAGCTGATCGAAGCAGCACAAAATTTGCGGCATAATTGCGGTCTTGCTTTCGCCGCCTCGCAAGAATGGTTTAAACTACTGGATGTTGTGGGGGGGTAGCTCAGCTGGGAGAGCGTCGCGTTCGCAATGCGAAGGTCGGGAGTTCGATCCTCCTCCTCTCCACCACAGCATCATTGACAGGTTTCACGGGGGCTCTTAGCTCAGTTGGTAGAGCAGCGGACTCTTAATCCGTAGGTCGAGTGTTCGAGTCACTCAGGGCCCACCAAATACCCCGAAATTGAAAAGCCCTCGCTGAACAGCGAGGGCTTTTTTCTGGGCGCCCCATGCGCCGGGCATGCAGGCTGCACGTCTCTTCTGCGTTCCGAATCCATCGCCTCGCTCCATGAAAAAAGCCGGCATGCGCCGGCTTTCATTCATCGGGCGCTCGCCGCGTCCGTCGGCAAGTCGCTGAGCGGCCGCCTTCAGCGCACCGGCTTGGCGGGACGCTTCTTGGCGCCGTCGCGCGGCACGAAGGCACGGCCACCGCCGTCCGGGCGGGCGTGCGCCGGCTTGGCAAAGCCCGGCTTGGCGAACGCGGGCTTGCGCGGCGCGAAGTCACCGCGCGGCGCGGCGCCGTCCTGGCGGAAGCCTTCTTGACGGAAGCCTTCCTGGCGCTGGCCGGCGAAGCGGTCGTTGAAGCCGCCCTTGCGCTCGTAGCTGAATCCCTCACGCTGGGCGCCGCTGCGGCGGCTGTCGCCGGCAGGCCCCACCACGCCGCCGTTGCCGCCAAAGCCGGCGAAGCCGTTGCGCTCGGGGCTGCGGCCCCTGGGCGCAGGACGGCGGCCTTGCGGCTGACCGTCACGGCCGCCGAAGCCGCGCGGAAGGCGCGTGTCCATGAAGCGCTGCTGCGGCTCCAGGCCGGCAACGACCTCGGCCTTGAACTGCTGGCGCGTGTACTGCTCGATGTCCATGATGCGGCGACGATCGCGCATCTCGGCGAAGGTGATCGCCAGGCCGTCGCGCCCGGCACGGCCGGTGCGGCCGATGCGGTGGGTGTAGTCCTCGGCCTTCATCGGCAGGCCGAAGTTGAACACGTGGGTGATCGTGGGCACGTCGATGCCCCGCGCCGCCACGTCGGTGGCCACGAGGATCTGGACCTGGCCGTTGCGCAGGGCCATGAGCCGGCGGTTGCGCAGGCCCTGGCTCAGGGCGCCGTGCAGCGCGACGGCGGAAAAGCCGTCCTGCTGCAGGTCATTGGCCAGCCCGTCGCACTCGATCTGGGTGCTCGCGAACACGATGGCCTGGTTGATGGAGGTGTCGCGCAACCAGTGGTCGAGCAGCTTGCGCTTGTGCTGGGCGTTGTCGGCCCAGTAGAGCGACTGCTTGATGTTGGCGTGCTTTTCCTGCGGGTTGTCGATGGTCACGCGCTGCGGCTCGCGCATCACGCGGGCGGCCAGCTGCTGGATGCGCGGCGCGAAGGTCGCGCTGAACATCATCGTCTGCTTGCGCTCGATCGTCAGGTTGTTGATCTCGGCGAGATCGTCCGAGAAGCCGAGGTCCAGCATGCGGTCGGCTTCGTCGACCACGAGGAACTGCACCTGGTCGAGCTTGATCTGCATCGAGCGCTGCAGGTCGAGCAGACGGCCCGGCGTGGCGACCACGAGGTTGGCGTTCTGCAGGCGGGCGATCTGAAGCTGGTAGGGCATGCCGCCGACGACGTTGGCAATGCGCAGGCCACGGCAATGCTTGACGAGGTCGATGGCATCATGGGCCACCTGCTGGGCCAGCTCGCGCGTGGGGCACAGGATCAGTGCGCCCGGGGTGGCGGCCTTGAAGTTGCGCGCGTTGGTGGGGTCCTTGCGCTTGGCACGCTTGGGCGGCGCCTCGCCCTTGGCGATGGCGTCGGCGACGGCCTTCTCATGCTCGGCACGTTCGCGCGCCAGGGCTTCGTCCTGGAGCTTGAGCAGGGTGTGCAGCACAGGCAGCAGGAAGGCGGCGGTCTTGCCGCTGCCGGTCTGGCTGGAGACCATCAGGTCGATGTAGCCGCGGGCTTCGCCGTCCTTGCCGCTGGGCAGGGCCTTGGGGATGGTGGTGGCCTGGACGATGGTGGGCTCGGTGAAGCCCAGGTCCGCCACGGCACTCAGCAGCTCGGGGGCCAGGCCCATGCGTGCAAAGCCGTTCGGCGTTTCAGCCGCAGGTGCCGCCGCGTCGGAAGCGCCAACCGCGGCCTCGGGCAGCGCGGTGTCCGCGCCTTCCGCAAACGTCGCGGTCACGGCCGGGATACCGGATTCAAAGGATTCTTCGGCGGGCGAAAAGTCGCCGCGCACTTCAAAAGTGTCAGTCATGTTTACTCGCTCGGGAGTGCCGCGATCGAGGCGGCGGGCTCCGTCAATGGTTAAAAAACATCGACCATCAAACGAAGCTCAGAACCGGGGGACAGAAGAAATCTGCCGCAACGGCTGCAGCGCGAAAGCTGCGTGTGAGTTGACCTTGCATGGCCTCGGGCTGCAAAAGCCTGCCCGGGCGGGTCGTGCGTGAAGGGAGATGCACAAACTGCGCTGCAATTGCTGCGCAGCCTTCGATTATGGCACAGCCTCGGGTTTTTACCTAATTGCCTGTGCGCTCAAGCTCATTCGAGACGCAGGAAATGGGTGCGGTAGTGGATCAGCTCGTCGATCGACTCGTGCACGTCGGCCAGGGCCGTGTGGCTCTGCTGCTTCTTGAACGCGTTGTACACCTCGGGCCGCCAGCGCCGCGACAGCTCCTTGAGCGTGCTGACGTCCAGATTGCGGTAGTGAAAGAATGCCTCGAGCAGCGGCATGTACTTCACCAGGAAGCGCCGGTCCTGGCTGATGGTGTTGCCGCACATCGGCGAAGCTCCACGTGGCACGTAGGCCGCGAGAAAGTCCAGGATCTGCCGCTCGGCCTCGGCTTCGGTGAGGGTCGAGGCGCGCACCTTGTCGATGAGGCCGCTCTTGCCGTGGGTGCCCTTGTTCCAGGCGTCCATGGCGTCGAGCTGGGCATCGCTCTGGTGGATCACCAGCACGGGGCCCTCGATGCGGATGGCGAGCATCGGATCGGTCACGATGATGGCGATCTCGATCAGGCGCTCCTTCTCCGGGTCGAGTCCGGTCATTTCGCAGTCGAGCCAGACGAGGTTCTGGTCGGATTTGGCCAGCATCACGGCCTCTGGGGAGTTGGCTTGAGTCATTCCCGCGATTGTCGCCGATGGCCTAAACTCGCCCGCATGCACCCTTCCCTCGTTCTGACCCTGGCTTTCGCCGTGGCCCTGGTGGCCGGCATGTGGGTGAAATTCTGGCTCGCGACACGGCAGATCCGGCATGTGGCGCGGCATCGCGATGCGGTCCCGGCCGCGTTCGCGCAGACCATCACCCTGGCAGCCCATCAGAAGGCCGCCGACTACACCATCGCCAAGGCACGCATCGGCCTGCTGGAGCTGGCCGTAGGGTCGGGCCTGGTGCTCGGCTGGACGCTGCTGGGAGGGCTGGATCTGCTCAACCAGGTGCTCCTGTCGGCGCTTGGTGGCGGCATGCTGCAGCAATTGGCGCTGCTCGTCGCCTTCGTGCTGATCGGCGGACTCGTCGACCTGCCGTTCACGCTCTACCAGACCTTCGTGGTCGAAGAGCGGTTCGGCTTCAACAAGATGACGCTGCGCCTGTGGCTGATCGACCTGGCCAAGTCCACGCTGCTGGGCGCCGCCATCGGACTGCCCATCGCGGCGCTGATTCTCTGGCTCATGGGCGCCGCCGGCTCCTACTGGTGGCTGTGGGCCTGGGGCTGCTGGATGGGCTTCAACCTGCTGCTCCTCGTCATCTACCCGACCTTCATCGCGCCGCTGTTCAACCAGTTCAAGCCGCTCGACGACGAGTCGCTCAAGGCGCGCGTGACAGCGCTGATGCAGCGCTGCGGCTTTTCGGCCAAGGGCTTGTTCGTGATGGACGGAAGCAAGCGCTCGGCCCATGCAAACGCCTATTTCACCGGCTTTGGAACGGCAAAGCGGGTGGTGTTCTACGACACGCTTCTGGCCAAGCTGTCGGCCGATGAAGTGGATGCGGTTCTGGCGCACGAACTCGGCCATTTCAAGCACAAGCACATCATCAAGCGCATTGCGAGTCTGTTCGCAATGAGCCTGGCGGGCTTCGCGCTGCTCGGCTGGCTGTCGGTGCAGACCTGGTTCTATACCGGCCTGGGCGTCGTGCCCAACATGACGGCCCCGAACGACGCGCTGGCGCTGTTGCTGTTCATGCTCGCGGTGCCGACCTTCACGTTCTTCGTGTCGCCGCTGTTCGCCCAGCTGTCGCGCCGGCACGAATTCGAGGCCGACGCCTATGCAGTGGCCCAGACCAGCGGCCGCGACCTGTCCACGGCCCTGCTCAAGCTCTACGAGGACAACGCGTCGACCCTTACGCCCGATCCGGTCTTCGTGAAGTTCTACTACTCCCACCCACCGGCCTCCGAGCGGCTGGCCCGAATGGGCGCATAAATCCATGCTCAAGAAAAAAGACTGGTCCAGCCTGCCCCGCAGCGCGATGTCGGCGCCGGCCATCGTGTCGGCCCTCGCCCGGCTGGACGGATGGAAGCTCACGGGCGACGGCGCGGACGTGGCCATCGAGAAGACCTACCACTTCGCCAACTATTACGAGACGATTTCATTCGTCAATGCGCTGGCCTTCATTGCGAATGCACAGGACCATCATCCGGACCTGTCGGTCCACTACAACCGCTGCGTGGTTCGCTTCAACACCCATGATGTCCAGGGCCTGTCCTCCACCGACTTCGAATGCGCGGCCCAGGTCGACGCGCTGCTGGCCTGAGGTCATGGCTTGAGTGCCCGCCCCGAGCTTGAGACCGGCCTGGTGGTCTCGGGCCATGGGCGCCATGTGCTCGTCGAAACGCCAGAAGGCCGCCGGGTGATCTGCCACCCACGCGGCAAGAAGAGCCAGGCCGTGGTGGGCGACCGGGTGCTGTGGCTGCCGTCCACCGACGAAGGCACGATCGAGAAGGTGCAGGAGCGCCGCAACCTGTTCTACCGGCAGGATGAGCTGAGGACCAAATCGTTCGCGGCGAACCTCGATCAGGTGCTGATTCTCGTTGCGGCCGAGCCCGAGTTCTCCGAGAGCCAGCTCGCGCGAGCGCTGATTGCCGCCGAGGCCGAGCGGATCACGCCGCTGATTGCGCTGAACAAGGCCGACCTGGACGAACCGTTCCAGCGCGCCTGGAAAAAGCTCGCGCCCTACCGGCGCATGGGTTACGGCGTGACGGGCGTGGCGCTCAAGCCGCGTGCAGGCGACACGGCGAACCCGGCGGACCTCGCTGCCTGGCTCGACGGCAAGACCACGCTCGTGCTTGGCCCTTCGGGCGCCGGAAAGAGTACCCTCATCAACCGCCTGGTGCCCGGCGCTGCGGCCCTGACGGGCGAGATATCGCAGGCTCTCAACTCCGGCAAGCACACGACGACCAGCACCTCGCTGTACTGGACCGACGCGGCACGGACCACGGCCATCATCGATTCGCCTGGCTTCCAGGAGTTCGGGCTGCATCACATCGACCCGATGCAGCTGGCCGCCTGCATGCCCGATCTGCGGCCGCACGTAGCCGAGTGCCGCTTCTACAACTGCACGCACCTGCATGAGCCGGGCTGCGGCGTGCGGGCACATATTGCGCCGGACGGGCAGTATGACGAGGCGGCGGACGGCATCAGCCCCGCGCGCTACAGGATCTACGCCGAGCTGTTTGCCGAACTGTCGCAGCAGCCTCGGTACTGAGCGCAGGCAGCCAGAAGGCGTCGCTCTCAGCCGAGCAGCCGGGCCAGGGTGAGCAGGGCCAGCAGCACCATCCACATCACGACTGTGCGCCACACGAGGCCGACGATGCTGCGAAGGTGCTGGGGCTCGGGCTCGCGGCCGGGAAGCTCCACCGGCGGCTCCAGCGCGTCGGCGCGAGGCGCGCTGGCGCGGAAGCCCTGGGAGGCGTTGGGAGCGAACGCACTTGCAAGCGTCTCGCCACCCAGTCGCACATTGACCGCACCGGACGTCGCCGCAAGGATCACACCGTCGTTGTCGTTGGGAAAGCGCTGCGCGTAGTTGCGCCAGCAATCGATGGCGTCTTCAAAGCTGCCGACCACGGCGAATCCGAGTGCCGTGACGCGCGCGGGCAGCCAGTCGATCACCGTCCATGCCCGCGCCGCCGCCCCCTGGAGCGCGGCACTCACAGGCTGGTTCTGCACCTTGGACCGGTACTTCCAGTAGCGCGACACGAACTCGCTCATGCGGTAGATCACCGCACCTGCAGGGCCGAAGCCGAAGGCGGCCAGCACCGAAAACCAGCCCAGCACACCGAAGACGTGCCGATGCGCCGCCAGCACGGAATACTCGATCACGTGCCGGACGATCTCGCTGCGCGGAAGCTCTGCGGCATCGACCTGCTGCCAACGGGCCAGCAGCTCTCGGGCCAGCGCCTCATCGCCCGCGTCCAGCGCATCGCGGATGTCGGTGAAATGATGGCTGAACTGGCGAAACCCGAGCGTCGCATACAGAATGGCGACGCTCCACAGGACCGCCGCCGGCCAGCCGATGAGCCAGGTGAGCAGCCAGTGCACACCCATGGCCACCGCTCCCGGCACGACCACGGCGAGCGTCCAGGCGATCCAGCCGTGCTGGGGCTTGCCCGCATCGAAGTTGCCGCTGACCCAGCGGGCCCATGCGCGCAGTCCGGCATGGACAGGATTGCCGCGTGCCAGCGGACGCACCTGCTCGATCAGCAAAGCGAACAGGATGGCAAAGAAGCTCATGCGCCAATGATAGCGAGTGGCACCGGCCGCCTGCCGCGCTCATGAGTTGCGTCAGCGGCCCGCCCGTGCGCCTGCTTCATGGCAGCGCACGCCTTGCCGTCTCAGGCCGCCAGAAACCGATAGAAATTGCGCAGCATGCCGGCCGTGGCGCCCCAGATGAAGCGCTCCCGCTCACCGTCGCGATAGGGCATCGAGTACCACTCGCGACGCACCCCCTCCCACTCGAAGGCATGGAGCCGGTGGTTGGCCGGATCCATCAGGAAGTCGAGAGGGACCTCGAAAGCGTCGGCCACTTCGTGCGGGTTGGGCCGAAGGTCGAATCCGGGCTGCACCAAAGCGACCACGGGGGTCACGACGAAGGAGGTGCCGGTCACGTAGATGGGCAGATGGCCGATCACCTGGACGAACCGGGCTTCGAGCCCCACCTCTTCCTGGGCCTCGCGCAGGGCCGTGGCCGCCGCGTCGGCGTCGGTGTCGTCGGTGCGGCCCCCGGGAAAGGCGATCTGGCCCGAGTGGGTCGAGAGGTGCTGCGTCCGTTCGGTGAGCAGCACCGTGGGCCGGTCGCCGTGCGGACCGCGCATCACGATGGGCACGAGAACGGCCGCCTGCGCCGTCTGGCGATCGGCAAACTTGACCTCTCGGACCAGCTCCGGGCGCCAGCTCGGCGGCTGTGCAAAGCGCTGCCGCAACGCGTCCGGCTGCAGCAGGTCACGCTGCACGGGCGGCAGGGCCTGCGCGATGGGGATCGCGGGAATGCGACGTGGATCGAACGCCGGAATTTTCGACAGCGGAGTGACGGACGGAGTAACGGACGGAGTGACGGGCGCAGTCGGCACGGGACACCTGAATGAAAAAGCCGCCGCAAGCTGCTGGAGCTGCGGCGGCTCGGGGGCCGGATGAAAAGCCTGGCGAACCCTGCTTATTCGGCGGCGGCCGCCGGCTTGACGCGGGAAGGAAGCTTTTCCTTGATGCGGGCCGACTTGCCGCTGCGGTCACGCAGGTAGTACAGCTTGGCACGACGCACATCGCCGCGGCGCTTGACTTCGATGCCGGCGATCAGCGGGCTGTAGGTCTGGAACGTGCGCTCCACGCCTTCGCCGCTGGAAATCTTGCGAACGGTGAAGCCGCTGTTCAGGCCGCGATTGCGCTTGGCAATCACCACGCCTTCGAAGGCCTGGGCGCGCTTGCGGTTGCCTTCAACCACATTGACGCTGACGATCACGGTGTCGCCGGGGGCGAAGTCGGGGACCTTCTTGCCCAGGCGGGCGATCTCTTCCTGCTCGAGAGTTTGAATCAGATTCATGATGACCTCATTGATCGTGCCTGGCTGCACTAAAGGCGGACAAGGAAAGGCGCGGGACGCGCCGGCTTCCTGAATGATTGTTTCCGCGGCCGGGTAGAGGATCGAAAAGCCTTTGATTATAAACAGTTTTTGAGACTCAGGCCAGCAGCTTGCCGAGGAAGGCTTCGTCAGCGGCCGACAGCCGGCCGGCATCGCGGGCTGCGGCGATGAGTTCAGGACGGTGCCTGGCCGTCACCTCAAGGCGGCGATCACGGCGCCAGCGCTCGATGCGCGCATGGTGGCCCGACAGCAGAACCTCGGGCACGGCCTGCTCCTCCCAGACTTCGGGGCGGGTGTAATGCGGGCAGTCCAGCAGGCCGTCGAGCGCGGGATTGAAACTGTCGAACTGATGGCTGCCTTCGTCATTGAGGACGCCCGGCTGCAGGCGGGCCACGGCGTCGAGCAGAGCCATGGCCGCAATTTCGCCACCCGACAGCACGAAGTCACCCAGACTGATTTCGACATCGACATGCCGGTCGATGAAGCGCTGGTCGATGCCCTCGTACCGGCCGCACAGCAGGATGGCGCCCGTGCCGGCCGACCATTCGGACACGCCGGCATGGTCGAGAACCTGCCCGACCGGCGAGAACAGAACCACGGGTGCAGCGTCGGGCCGCTCAGCCCGGATCGCCGCCAGGCAGCGCGCCAGCGGCTCTGCCATCATCACCATGCCCGGCCCGCCGCCGAAGGGGCGGTCATCCACCCGGCGGTAGTTGCCATCCGCGTGCAGACGCAGGTCCTGCAGGCGGACATCCACGAGCCCGGATTCATAGGCCCGGCGCGTAACGCCGCTCCTGAGAAACGGCTCGAACAGTTCGGGAAAGAGCGTAACGACGTCGAACCGCATGGCGTCGCGTCAGTAGTCCGGCTGCCAGTCGACCGTGATGCGCCCGCCGGGCACGTCGACGGCATCGACATACGCCGAAACGAACGGAATCATGCGCTCGCGGGCCTTGCCCTCTTCCTCGTAGCCAATGACGAGGACGGTCTGCGGCCCGGTGGACAGCAGTTCGGTGACGCGCCCGAGCGCCAGGCCTTCGCGATTGACGACCTCCAGGCCCATCAGGTCCACCCAGTAGAACTCGTCGGCACCGGCGGTCGGAAAGCTCGATCGCGGCACGAAGATGCGGGCTCCGCGCAGCGCCTCGGCGGCTGTCCGGTCGTCCACCTCATGCGCCTGCGCCACGATGCTGTCGGAGTGTTCCTTGGCCGTGACGATGCGCAGCAGCACCGTCCCCGAAAAGGTCTTGGCGCCTTTTTCGGAGGGCTGCAGAAACCAGCGTTTGGAGGAGAAAAGCGCCTCGGGATCGGCGCTGTGGGGCAGGACCTTGAACCAGCCCTTGATGCCCCAGGCATCGGCGATGCGCCCGACTTCGACAGCATCCGCCGGCAAGGCGGCGGGTTCGAGGCCCGGGAACATCACCGGCGCATCAAGCGGCCTTTGCGGCAGCTTGCTTGAGCAGGCGCTCCACCGTGGGGGAGGCCTGGGCGCCAACGCTGCGCCAGTAGGTCAGGCGGTCCTGCGCGATGCGGATGCTTTCCTCGTTGGGCTTGGCGATGGGGTTGTAGAAACCCAGACGCTCGATGAAGCGGCCATCGCGGCGCACGCGCTTGTCGGCCACGACGATGTTGAAGAACGGACGGGCCTTGGCGCCGCCGCGGGAGAGTCGAATGACGACCATGATTTATCCTTCGGGGAGTCGGTTGGCCGGGGTAAGCCGCGCGACCGGTAATCTCCAGCGTTGAGACACGTAACATGGCCACCCGGCCAGCAACACGCTGAAAAGCCTCTGATTATAACGTTTCCGACCCTTATGCCAAACTTTCGCGCCAGCCGCGACGACGATGTCGCTGCCATCACGGCCATCTATGCCCATCACGTGCTTCACGGAACAGGCACTTTCGAGACCACGCCGCCCACCGAGGCCGACATGGCGGGCCGCCGGGCCGACGTGCTCGGCAAGGGCCTGCCTTACCTGGTTGCCGAGGAAGGCGGACAGGTCGTCGGCTTTGCCTACTGCAACTGGTTCAAGCCCCGCCCGGCCTACCGTTTTTCGGCCGAGGACTCGATCTACATGGCCACCAGCGCGGCAGGAAAGGGCCACGGGCGCGCACTGCTGCAGGCGCTGGCCGACCAGGCGCAGGCCGCAGGCGTTCGCAAGCTGATCGCGGTCATCGGCGATTCGGCCAATGCGGGCTCGGTCGGCGTGCACCGGGCCCTGGGCTTCTCGCAGGTCGGGGTCCTGCGATCCTGCGGCTGGAAGTTCGGCCGCTGGCTCGACGTCGTGCTGATGGAGAAATTTCTCGGAGACGGCGACACCACGCCCGCCGAACCGTTGGGCAAAGCATGAAAAACAAGACTCTCGCCGCGTGGCTCGCTTTCGTCGGCGGCCCGCTGGGCCTGCACCGCTTCTACCTGCATGGTTTCGGCGATCTGTGGGGCTGGGTGCTGCCCATTCCCACGGCGCTGGGCATCTACGGCATCCAGCGCGTACAGGCCTTCGGCCTTGACGACCAGGCCAGCTGGGTGCTGATTCCGTTCCTGGGTTTCACCATCGCGGCCTGCGCCCTGACCGCGATCGTCTACGGCCTGATGAGTCCCGACCAATGGAATGCGCGCTACAACCCGCAGGGCCCCGCCGATGCGCCGGCGGGCCGCACGGGATGGCTCACCATCGGCGCCATCGTGGTGTCGCTGCTGATCGGCACGACGGTGCTGATGGCCAGCATCGCCTTCAGCTTTCAGCGGTACTTCGAGTACCAGATCGAGGAAGCCCGCAAGATCTCTCAGTGAGCGGCTCGGGCAGCCAGCGGGGCGAGCGCAGCTGCCTGCCGGGATCGACCGGCGGGAGGTGCCCCGTCAGCCTCAAAAGATTTGCAGGCTGACCCAGTAGGAGATCGCCGCGACGAAGGCGCTCGCCGGGATCGTGAGAATCCAGGCCCACACGATGTTGCCCGCCACGCCCCAGCGCACGGCGCTGGCGCGGCGCGTGGAGCCCACGCCGACGATGGCGCCCGTGATGGTGTGCGTGGTGGACACCGGAATGCCCAGCGCGGTTGCGAGGAACAGCGTGAGTGCGCCGCCGGTCTCGGCGCAGAAACCGCCCACGGGCTTGAGCTTGGTGATCTTCTGACCCATCGTCTTGACGATGCGCCAGCCGCCGAACATGGTGCCGGCCGCAATGGCGAAGTAGCAGCTTACGATCGCCCAGGTCGGTGGGGAGGCTTCGTTCGCAGCGCTGTAGCCCGTGGCGATCAGCAGCATCCAGATGATGCCGATCGTCTTTTGCGCGTCGTTGCCGCCATGGCCCAGGCTGTAGGCGCCGGCCGAGACGAGCTGAAGGCGCCGGAACCAGCGGTCCACGCGGGAGGGGGTGGCACGTCGGAAGACCCACGCCACGGCCACCATCATCAGCGACCCCAGCACGAAGCCCAGAAAAGGCGACACGAAGATGAAGGCGACCGTCTTGAGCACGCCGCCCGAGATGAGCGAGCCCGCGCCGGCCTTGGCGATCACGGCGCCGACGATGCCGCCGATCAGCGCATGCGAGGAGCTGCTCGGGATGCCGTAGTACCAGGTGATCACGTTCCAGGTGATCGCCCCGATCAGCGCACCGAACACCACATGGGTGTCGACCACGCCGGGCACGACGATGCCCTTGCCCACGGTCGCCGCCACGCTCAGGTGGAACACGAAGATCGCGACGAAGTTGAACGTCGCGGCAAACAGCACCGCCTGCGTCGGCTTGAGCACACCCGTGGACACCACCGTCGCGATCGAGTTGGCGGCGTCGTGGAAGCCGTTCATGAAGTCGAACACCAGCGCCAGCGCCACCAGCAGCACGACCACCCACAGGGCCACCTGAACCGTTGCCATCGCCCGCTTCCGCTCAGGAGTTCTCGAGGACGATGCCCTCGATCAGATTGGCCACATCCTCGCACTTGTCGGTGATGGTCTCCAGCAGCTCGTAGATGGCCTTGAGCTTGATGACCTCGCGCACATCGGGCTCCTCGCGGAACAGCTTGCTCATGGCCGCGCGCATCACGCGGTCGGCATCGCTTTCGAGCTGGTCGATCTCCTCGCAGGTCTTGAGCGCGGCCTCGGCGGTGGCCGGCTCGGCGACCTGGCCGATCAGCGACACCGCATGCTTGACGCGCTCGCAGCATTTGACGCTCAGGTCGGTGAGGCGGGTGATCTCCTCGGTCATGTGCCGCACGTCGTACAGCGCCATGGTCTCGGCCGAGTCCTGGATCAGGTCGGCCACGTCGTCCATCGTGTTGATCAGCGAGTGGATCTGGTCGCGGTCGATCGGGGTTATGAAGGTCTTGTGCAGGGCACGGTTGACGTCATGCGTGATCCGGTCGGCCCCGCGCTCGGCGTTGTCCACGTCCTGGTTGTACTTCTCGCGCAGATGCGGATCGGCGTAGTTGGCGACCAGCATCGAGAACGCCCGCGCCGCCTCGACGATCTTGTCGGCATGCTGGTTGAACATCTCGAAAAAATTGCCTTCGCGCGGCAACAGCTTGCCAAACAGCATGGCGGACTCCTCAGGCGGGGGAATGTGTCAGAGAAATGACGTTTTTGTGACTGGCGCGAGTTTAACCGGCCCGCTCAGACCTGCCAGATCCGTCCCGCCCGATCAGTGGCTGCGGAAGATGAAGTACACGGCGCCCACCATGCACAGACCCGCCCACAGGTAGTCGAGCTTGAACGGCTGCTTGAGGTAGAACACCGCGAACGGCACGAACACCGTGAGCGTGATCACCTCCTGCATGATCTTGAGCTGGCCGACGTTGAACTGGGTGTAGCCGATGCGGTTGGCCGGCACCTGAAGCAGGTACTCGAAGAGCGCGATGCCCCAGCTCACCAGCGCAGCCACGTACCAGGGTGACGTCGCCATGTTCTTGAGATGCCCGTACCAGGCGAAGGTCATGAACACGTTGGAGAGCGTCAGCAGCACGATGGTCTGCAGCGACACCGGCAGGGTCTGGAGGGCTTGCATCGGGAGATTATCGGCCGGTCAGGCGCTCGATGCGCTGGCCGGCCACTGCGCGCAGGCTTGCCGCGTCGACCTGTTGCGGGGCGATTTCGGCCAGCGGCACCAGCACGAAGGCGCGCTCATGCATGCGCGGATGCGGCAGGGTCAGTTGCGCATCGTCGACACGTGTCTGGCCGTGCAGGAGCAGGTCGAGGTCGAGCGTGCGCGGCGCATTGCGCCACGGCCGGCTGCGACCGGCCGCCTGCTCGAGCGCCTGGAGCGCCGCCAGCAGGTCATGGGGCGACAGCCCGGTGAGGATTTCGGCGACGGCATTGATGAAGTCCGGCCCCTCGGCATCCACCGGCGCGGTACGGTAGAGGGCGGAGCGCCGGATCAGCCGCGTCCGGGGCAGCGACCCCAGGGCCTCGATGGCCTCGCTGACGGCGGCTGCGGGATCGCCCAGGTTGGCCCCGACCGCGACGTAGGCCGTCACCGGCGCGCGGAGGTCCGGCATCAGCCGCCCGATTCGCCCTGCGGTGCGCCGTCGGCCCGCCCTGCCCCACCGGAGCGCCGGCGCCTGCGGCGCTTGCGCGGGGCGTCACCCACCCCCGCCCCTGCATCGGCGCCGGCGTCGGTCCCGCCGCCCTCCGGCGCACCGGACGACGGCTCGGCCCGATCCGCCGGGCCAGTCCGATCAGCCCGATCAGAAACCGGCGACTTCTTCACCAGGTGCGTGCGCGGCTGACGCGGCTGCCCCTGCTGGTCTTCGCGTGCCTGGTCGATCAGGCCCTGGCGTGCGCCATCGTCGGCCAGGCTGAACTCCTGCCACCAGTCGGCCAGCACGACGTCGATCTCGCCGGCATCGGCGCGCAGGCGCATGAAGTCGAAACCGGCCCGGAAACGCGGCTGCTCCACCAGGGAGAACGGCGTGCTGCCGACGCGTTTTTCGAAGCGCGGCTGCATCATCCAGATCTCGCGCATGTCGGCGGCCAGCTTGCCGCGACCCGAGACGTCGCCGATGCGCGAATCGAACACTTCGTCGATCGCCTCCTGCAATGCCGGGAACGGCGGAACGCGCTGCGCACGCCGGCGGGCCCAGCCGTCACGCACGTCGGCCCAGAGCACGCAGGCCAGCAGGAAGCTGGGCGCCACGGGCTTGCCCTCGCCCACGCGGCGGTCGGTGTCCTGCAGGGCCGCGAGGACGAACGGCGTCTCGGAGCGTTCGACGACCACGTCGAGCAGCGGATAGATGCCGCGCGCCATGCCCAGCAGCTTGAGCTGCGCGATGGTCGCCACCGCATGCCCGGTCTGCAGCAGCTTGAGCATCTCGTCGAACAGACGGCTTTGCGGCACGTCGGCCAGCAAGGCCTTCATCTCCTTGAGCGGCGCGGCCGTCTTGGGCTCGAGCTTGAAGCCGAGCGGCCCGAGCTTGGCGGCAAAGCGCACTGCGCGGATGATGCGGACCGGATCCTCGCGGTAGCGCGTGGCCGGATCGCCGATCATGCGCAGCACCAGCTTCTTGGCGTCCTGGATGCCGTTGTGGTAGTCCACCACGACCTGCGATTCGGGCTCGTAGTACATCGCATTGACCGTGAAGTCGCGCCGCGTGGCGTCCTCGTCCTGCGGACCCCAGACGTTGTCGCGCAGCACGCGCCCCGACGCGTCCACCGCATGCTTGAGATGGGCCAGCTCACTCTTGCTGGTCTTCTCGTTGCCAGCCACTGCCTCCGCGGCGGTGTTGTCCATGTAGGCGCGGAAGGTGGACACCTCGATGACCTCGTGCTCGCGCCCCCGCCCGTAGACCACGTGCACGATGCGAAAGCGCCGGCCGATGATGAAGGCGCGGCGGAACAGGCCCTTGACCTGCTCGGGCGTCGCATTGGTGGCGACGTCGAAGTCCTTGGGCCGCAGGCCGACCAGCAGATCGCGCACCGCGCCGCCCACGATGTAGGCCTCGTAGCCTGCCTGCCGCAGCGTGCGCACGACGTTGACGGCCCGCTCGTCCACCAGGGCCGGATCGATGCCGTGGACCTCGGGTCCGACCTCCTCGCGCTTGCCGAAACGCGGCTTGCGGCTCTTGGCGCCGGACGATTTTCCAAGCAGCTTGTCGATGAATTTCTTGATCATGTGATTTTTTGAAACAGGTCCAGTATGCGCCATCCGCGCTGGACGGCAATGGCGCGAAGGCGGTCGTCGGGGTTGGTGGCCACGGGCTGGTCCACCTTCTCCAGCAGTGGCAGGTCGTTGATGGAATCGGTGTAGAAGACGGCGTCCACGTTGCACCAGTCCAGGCGGCGCGCCCGCAGCCATTCGGCCATCCGCACCACCTTGCCGTCGCGCGCCGAAGGGGTGCCCTTGATCTCGCCGGTGATCCAGCCGTCGCTGCCGCATTCAAGCTCGACGGCGATCAGCTGATCGACGCCGAACAGCTCGGCAATCGGTCGGGTGACGAACTCATTGGTCGCGGTGATGATGACCACCTGATCGCCCGCCTCGCGGTGCTGGCGCACCAGGTCGAGCGCGGCCGGGCTCATGGCCGGCCGCACCACCTCCGCCATGAACCGGTCCCGCGCGCGCAGGGCCTCCTGGCGGCCGCGCAATCGAACGGCCTCGGTCGCAAAGCGCACGTAGTCATGGATGTCGAGCGTGCCGGCCTTGTAGTGGGCATAGAACTCGTCGTTGCGGCGCGCGAACGCCACCGGATCGGTCCAGCCGATGCGGGTGGTGAAGACGCCCCACGAGTAGTCCGAGTCGATCGGCAGCAGGGTGTGGTCGAGGTCGAAAAGCGCAAGCTTCATGCGGGGGGTGCGGAGCATTCGGGTGCAGGAGCCGTCACTCGGATTCGAGCATCGACCGGATCAGCGGGATCGTGACGGCGCGCTGCGTCTGCAGCGCGTAGCCGTCGAGCTGGTGCAGCAACTGCATGAGGCTGCCGAGGTCGCGGGAAAAGCGCGTGAGCATGAAGTCCATCACCTCGTCACCCAGAAAGATGCCGCGGGCGTCCGCCTCCTGGCGCAGCACGGCGCGCCGCTCGGGCTCGCTGAGCACCTGCAGCTGGAACACATGACCCCAGCCAAGGCGGGTGCGCAGGTCCTCGCGCAGCCGCAGGTCGGCCGGCGGCAGTTGCCCGGCGGCCAGCACCCAGCGATGGTGGGTCTGGGCGTTGACGAACCAGTTGAAGGCCATGTGCTGCTGCACGGCGGTGTACAGGTGCACGTCGTCCAGCAGCACGGCCACCCAATGGTCGCGGTACTCCGGCGGCTCCAGCAGCGTCGCGTCCATCCAGCCCACGTGCTCGCCTGCGCTGGCGCCCTGCTCACGCAGCGCCTCCTGCACGCCTTTGAGCAGATGGGTCTTGCCGGCACCTTCGGCGCCCCAGAGATAGGTCGGGACGGGCGAGCGCGTCGGATTGCCGGCCCACAGCTGGAGGTGCCGCACGACCGCATCGTTCGGCCCGGCGAAGAAGCTCGCCAGCGTCGGCCCCGAGGCCAGCCCGATGTCAAGCGCAAGCTGTTTCATGCCGCCCACTGCCTCATGCCGCCACCGCCGCCTGTCAGCCCTTGTAGAGGGCACTGTCCATGTAGCTCGTGCGCAGCCGGCGGATCGCCACCAGCAGCACCGCACTGGCGGGCAGCGCCACCAGCACGCCGACAAAGCCGAACAGCTGCCCGAAGGCCAGCAGCGCGAAGATCACCGCCAGCGGATGCAGCCCGATCCGCTCGCCCACCAGACGGGGCGTGAGGAACAGGCTTTCGATCACCTGCCCGAGCCCGTAGACCACGGCCACCATCACGACCGCCTTGATCGAAGCGAACTGCATCAGGCCCGCCAGCGCCGCCAGGATCATGCCGACGCCGAAACCCAGGTAGGGCACGAACATCGCCACGCCGGTGAAGATGCCGATCGGCAGGGCCAGGTCCAGCCCGAACAGCGCCATGCCCACGCTGTAGAACACCGCCATGATGGCCATCACCAGCAGTTGCCCACGCAGGTACTGCCCGAGCACTTCATCGGCTTCGTCGGTGAAGCTGTCGAAGGAGGGCCGCAGCTTGAGGGGCACGAGTTCGAGCACGCGCGCCACGAAGCGGTCCCAGTCCATCAGCAGGTAGAACAGCGCCACCGGCATCAGCAGGGCATTGCCGATGACGGCCAGCGCCACGCTGCCGCCAAGCTTGAGCGAGGACATCAGCGACCCGAAGGCGTCCTCGTAGTTGGCGTTGAGGTACTTGAGCACGACCGCCTTGATGCTGCTCAGGTCGAGCGAGACGTGGATGCCGAACTGAGCGAGCCAGGGCTTGAGCCAGCCGTTGAGGTTGTCGAACAGCGCCGGCGCCTGCTCGCGCATCAGCGGCAGCTCCTTGGCGAGCACCGGCACGATCATGAGCAGCACGCTCAGCACGAGCAGGATGAACAGCAGTTCGACGACGATGACCACGAGCACGCGCGGCATGCGCCCGTCGCCCAGGTCGTCGAGCCGGTCGACCAGCGGCGTGAGGGCGTAGGCGATGACGGCCGCCACGACAAAAGGCGTCAGGACGGGGCCGAGCAGCCACAGGGCCAGGACGGCCAAGGCGGCGATGCTGAGCCACGCGGCGGCGCGTCTCTGGGCGGATGTGAATTGCATACAGTGGGATGGGGCTAACCCTTAGAATCTCGGCAAATTCTATCGGGCTGCCATTCGGGGCCCTTTCCTGGTCCCCATCCATGAGCCAAACCCCTCTCTCCTACAAAGACGCCGGCGTCGACATCGACGCGGGTGACGCGCTGGTCGAACGCATCAAGCCGCTGGCCCGCAAGACGATGCGCGAGGGTGTGCTGGCCGGCATCGGCGGCTTCGGCGCGCTGTTCGAAGTGCCCAAGCGCTACAAGGAGCCGGTGCTCGTCAGCGGCACGGACGGCGTGGGCACCAAGCTCAAGCTGGCCTTCGAGTGGAACATGCACGACACCGTGGGCATCGACCTCGTGGCCATGAGCGTCAACGACGTGCTTGTGCAGGGCGCCGAGCCGCTGTTCTTCCTCGACTACTTTGCCTGCGGCAAGCTGCATGTCGATACTGCCGCGGCCGTCGTGGGCGGAATCGCGCGCGGCTGCGAGCTGTCGGGCTGCGCCCTGATCGGCGGCGAGACCGCCGAGATGCCCGGCATGTACCCGCCCGGCGAGTACGACCTCGCGGGCTTTGCCGTGGGCGCGGTCGAGAAGTCGAAGATCCTCACCGGCCAGAACGTCGCGCCGGGCGATGTGGTGCTCGGCCTGGCGTCGAGCGGCGTGCATTCGAACGGATTCAGCCTGGTGCGCAAGTGCATCGAGCGGGCTGGCGCGAACCTGCCCGCCACGCTGGACGGCAAGCCCTTCCGCGAGGCCGTGATGGAACCCACGCGTCTGTACGTCAAGAACGTGCTGGCAGCCCTGGCGGCGCATCCGATCAAGGCGCTCGCCCACATCACCGGCGGCGGCCTGCTCGAGAACATTCCCCGCGTGCTGCCTGACGGCACGGCCGCCCATCTGCGCAAGGGCAGCTGGCCGCAGAGCGAGCTGTTCGCATGGCTGCAGCGGACGGCCGGCATCGACGACCACGAGATGAACCGGACCTTCAACAACGGCATCGGCATGGTGGTCGTGGTGGGCGCAGACCATGCCCAGTCCACGGCGCAGACGCTTCGTGCGGCGGGCGAGCAGGTCCATGAGATCGGCGTGATCGCCCTGCGCGGCCAGGCCGCGCCCGTCGTCGTCGCCTGAGCGACGACTCCGCCGGCGGGGACGCATCAAGCCCGGCAACCCGGGCCACGGCAGCCCGCCGGGCCGGGTGCGGCGTGGCGCGGACGCCACCCGCTACAAAAATCCTAGCTGTCCGGCGTGTGTTTTCTGGACTTTGAGGCTTATTTGTAACAAACTGGGTTCCCGACAGGCTCCCAGGGGTTCCTCCATGCCCGTGATCGCGATCGTCAACCGCAAGGGCGGCAGTGGCAAGAGCACGCTCGCGGCGCATATCGCCGCGTGGTGCGCGCGCCAGGGCAGTGCCGTTATGCTCGGCGACGTCGATCGCCAGCAATCCAGCCGTGGCTGGCTGCGCCGGCGTGATGCCGCCCTTCCGTCCATCGCCCCCTGGGCTCTCGACCAGAAAAACGTGCTGCGGGTGCCGACGGGCATCACCCATGTCGTCCTGGACACGCCCGGCGGCATGCACGGCTTCGAGCTGGCGCGCGTCGTGATGTTCGCCGACGCCATCCTGATGCCGGTCTGCCATTCGGTCTTCGACCGGGAATCGGCGGCCGCCTGCCATGCCGAATTGCAGGCACTGCCGCGCGTGGCCAGCGGCCGCTGCCGGCTGGCCACCGTGGGCATGCGCATCGACGGCCGCACCCGTGCGGCCGACACCCTGCGCGAATGGTCGGCCGGTCTGGGCGTGCCCTTCCTCGGCGCGCTGCGCGAAACCCAGCTGTATGTGCGAAGCCTGGAGCGGGGCCTCACGCTGTTCGACCTGCCGCCGCAGCAGACCGAAGCCGACATGGCGCAGTGGGCGCCGATCCTGGCGTGGCTGTCACCCCTGCTGTATCCGGTCCAGGCGGCCAACGATCCGTCACCGGCCACGGAGTCCGCCTCCTCGCGCATGGGCACTTCACGCCTGGGCACCTCGCGGCCCCAGAACCTGATGCCAGCACAGGAATCGCTGATCCACGGCGGCCGGCTGTCGGTGTTTGCGCCCGCACGCGCTCCTGCGACTCCTGCGCCGGCAAGGCCGGCCCTCACGCGCGAGCCTGCTTCCGGCGGGCTGCACATTCCGCAGTTTCTCAAGCGCGGGGCCTGACAAGGCCCATGGCGCCGCAGACGGCGCCGGACGGACATCCATCCACGGACTGCCGGCCCGCATCGCGGGGACGTGAGCCGCTCAGCTTCGGGCCCGGCGCAGTTCGGCCACGCGATCGGCGATCACGTCGATGTCCAGCGCCTCCTCGGCATGGACCAGGTAGGTTTCGAGATCGACCACGGCACGCTCCGTATTGCCCTGCTCCGCATGAGCCAGCCCCCGATCACGGAATTCGCTCCAGGCCTCGGGCAGCAAGATCAGGAGGCGGTCCTGGACGGCGATCAGGCGCACCCAGTCCTCCTGCATGCGATGGATCTCCTTGAGGTTGCGCAGCATCCGGGCAATGATGTCGCGCGGCGGCGCAGGCTGCAGGTACAGGCCCAGCGGGACGTCGAATTCGTTGACGAGGCCGCTGCGGCGCTTGTAGGGCTCAAGCCGCTCGGCCAGCTCCTCGCGGCTGAGTGACTGGCCGGTAAACGGGTCGATCACCACCTGCCCCTTGGGCAGGTTGACCTTGACCATGAAGTGCCCGGGAAACCCGATGCCACGCGCATGCAGCCCCACGCCCTGGGCCAGCTCCATCCACAGGACAGCCAGCGAGATCGGGATGCCGCGACGCGTGCGCAGCACCGCGTTCAGATAACTGTTGTCGGGGTCGTAATAGTCGTTGATGTTTCCGCCGAAGCTCAGGTCGCGGAAGAAGAACTGGTTCAGCACGCGCAGGCGCTGCAGGGCACCCGCGTCGGCCGGCAGGCGGCGTTTGAGCCGCGCCAGAAGCTGGTCCACATCGCCCAGCACCTGCTGCACGTCCAGGTCTGGGTACTCGTCCTGCGCCAGACTGACCGCAGCCTCCAGCAGGGGGAAATGGTCGTCGCTCTGCACCAGGGAGCTGAAGTACTCAAGCGGCGAAGGCGCAGCAAAGCTGAACTGCATGGGTATTTGTAATGGACGGGCGAAATGGCGTCAAGTCGCAGCGGGGTCGGGCCGAATCGGCTCAGGTGCAGGAGGACTCGACAGCGCTTCCACGCGACAAGCCTGCGCACCGGCGTCCACTCTATGCCCGGCTGGCAGCCCGCCCCCTGCCTAGCGGCGGATGAACTGCCTCAGCTTGAGGCCGGCAGCCCAGAGGGCGAGGAAATAAATGGCCGCTGCGCCCGACACGGTCGCCAGCAGCAGGCCGACCCGTCCGAGGCCGCGCAGCGCCGTCCAGTTGAATGCGCCCGCCGACCAGGTGAGAAAGACCGTGAGCAGCGCGCTGGCAGCAATCACCTGCAGCACGAAGGCCGGCCAGCCGGCCTGCGGCCGGTAGCTGCCACGCCGGATCAGCCCTGCAAGCAGCCATGCGGCATTGATCAGCGCACCGATGCCGATCGACAGGGCCAGTCCCGCATGCGCGAGCAACGGCACGAGCGCGATGTTCAGCAGCTGGGTGAGGACCAGCACGACCACCGCGATGCGCACGGGCGTGCCGATGTCCTGGTTGGCATAGAACCCGGGCGCCAGCACCTTGATGGCCACCAGGCCGAGCAGCCCCGCGCCATAACCCATCAGCGCCACCGTCGTCTGCTGCACATCGGCCGGCGTGAAAGCGCCATAGTGGTAGAGCGTGGCGACCAGCGGCCTGGCGAACACCAGCAGGGCCAGGGCACTGGGGATCGCCAGCAACACCACCAGTCGCAGCCCCCAGTCGAGCATGGCCGAATAGCGGTCGCTGTCGCCCGCTGCACGCGCGGCAGCCAGTTGCGGCATCAGCACCACGCCGAGGGCCACGCCCAGCATGGCCGTCGGAAACTCCATCAGGCGGTCGGCATACCCGAGCCAGCTCACGCTGCCCGGAGGCAGGTGGGAGGCGATCTGCGTGTTGATGAGCAGCGATATCTGCGCGACGCTCACGCCGAACAGCGCCGGCACCATCAGTCGCGCGATGCTGCGCGTGGCCGGATCGCCCCAGGCTGCGCGGATGGCCGCTGGACTGCCGCCGATGCGCGGCAGCAGGCCCAGCCGCAGCAAGGCCGGGACCTGCACCGCCAGCTGCAGCACGCCGCCCACCATCACGCCGGCACCCATGGCGTAGATCGGCTCGATGCCCTGAGCCTTGAACCAGGGCGCCGCCCACACCGCAGCGCCGATCATTGCGAGATTGAGCATGACGGGCGTCGCGGCCGGCACGGCGTAGCGCTTCCAGGTGTTGAGAATGCCGGCCGACAGCGCCACCATCGACATGAAGGCGATGTAGGGGAACATCCAGCGTGTCATGAACACGGCGGCTTCGAAGCCGCGCGCCTCCTGCTTGAGGCCGCTGGCCATGAGCCAGACCAGCACCGGCGCGGCGGCCACGCCGATCACGCAGGTGAGCGCCAGCGCCCACGCCAGCAGCGTGGCGACCCGGTCGATCAGCAGCCGGGTGGCCTCCTCGCCATGCTGCGCCTTGCTGGCCGCCAGCACCGGCACGAAAGCCTGGCTGAACGCCCCTTCGGCAAACAGCCTGCGGAACAGGTTGGGGATGCGGAAGGCCACGTTGAAGGCATCCGTCATGGCGCTGGCGCCGAATGTCGAGGCCATGAGGAGTTCGCGCGCCAGCCCGGTGATCCGCGACAGCAGGGTGAACAGCGAGACGGTGGAGGCGGCTTTGAAGAGACTCACGCGCCCGAGTGTAGCCCCCGCCGGCCGGCCTCCTGGGGCGGGTCGGGCGCCTGGCGCCCCTGCTGCTACAATAGAGGGCTTTGCTGCATCATCCTCAGACACTGAAGGAATCACATCATGGCATCAGCCAAACCCAAGAAGAAGAACCCGCGCCTGGCGTCGGGCCGCAAGCGCGTCCGCCAGGACGTCAAGATCAACGCCGCCAACACCTCGCTGCGCTCGAAGTACCGCACCGCGGTCAAGAACGTCGAGAAGGCCGTGGCTGCCGGTGACAAGACCAAGGCCGCCGAAGCCTTCGCCAAGGCCCAGAGCGTCGTCGACACCGTTGCCGACAAGGGCATCTTCCACAAGAACAAGGCCGCGCGCGACAAGAGCCGCCTGGCCGCCAAGGTCAAGGCCCTGGCCCTCGCCGCCTGACATTCAGGCACCGCCCGGGCCGCTCGCAAGCGGCCTGCCGTTTGAATCGGGTGCGCTGCAGCAAAGCAGAAAAAGCCGTCGCAAGACGGCTTTTTTTGTGGGCGATGGGAATTGGAGGACCGGGACGGATCCCGGCCGCCGCTTCAGGGCTTGGCATCCGGCACGAGGCAGGCCTCGGCCATCTGCAGATCATTGTCCCGAGCAAAGTTGAGGCAGAAATCCCAGGCCATGGGCTCGTGGTCGCGCAACTCTCTGTCCACGATCACGCACTTGACGCCATTGATGGTCGTGGGCACGCACCACGGCGAGTAACTCAGGTGGCTGCCGGGCTGCGCCCCGCCGGGACGGAACGAGCACATCACCCCCGCCAGCCGTTCGGCCCAGTCACTGGGGCGGAACGTCCGGCCATCCCGGGTCACGCCCTGGATGAAGACTTGTTTGGCGGTGTCGGAAACCATCGGGTCGAGGTGTTGAGGACGCAACAGCCAAGGAGGATCGCCCCATTGCTGCAATGCACAAGAATTCTATCTTATATAAGACTTGCCCGAGGCACCGGCCGCGCCGCAGGTAAGCATTGCAGTGATGAGGAATTGTCAAACAAGCGTAGCAAGGCGTGGGCCTAAAATTGCGCTTCGACGGCTCAACTTTTCGTTGGGCCGCTTTGTTTGAGCGCCAAATTGCCTGGAGTGACGCATGAACGCAGCCGCGCAGCCTTTCATCGAAGCCGCATCCCCGCACACCATGAACACCTATGGCCGCGTGCCGATCGCCCTGTCGCACGGCCAGGGCTGCCGCGTGTGGGACGTCAACGGCCGCCAGTATCTGGACGCGCTGGGTGGCATCGCCGTCAACACCCTCGGGCACAACCACCCCAAGCTGGTGCCGGCCCTGCAGGACCAGCTCACCAGGATCATCCACAGCTCCAACTACTACCACGTGCCCAACCAGGAAAAGCTGGCGGCCAAGCTGGTGGAGCTGTCGGGCCTGACCAATGTGTTCTTCTGCTGCACCGGGCTCGAAGCCAACGAGGCCGCACTCAAGCTGGCGCGCAAGTTCGGCCACGACCGCGGCATCGAACGGCCCGAGATCGTGGTCTATGAAAAGGCCTTCCATGGCCGCAGCATCGCCACCCTGTCGGCCACCGGCAACCCCAAGGTTCAGGCCGGCTTCGGGCCGCTGGTCGAGGGCTTCATCCGCGTGCCGCTCAACGACATCGAGGCGCTGAAGAAGGCCACCCACGGCAACCCCAACGTGGTGGCGGTGTTCTTCGAGACCATCCAGGGCGAAGGCGGCGTCAATCCGATGCGGGTGGACTACCTGCAGCAGGTGCGCAAGCTGTGCGACGAGAACAACTGGCTGATGATGATCGACGAGGTCCAGTGCGGCATGGGCCGCACCGGCAAGTGGTTCGCCCACCAGTGGGCGGGCATCCTGCCCGACGTGATGCCGCTGGCCAAGGGCCTGGGCTCGGGCGTGCCAGTGGGCGCGGTGGTCGCCGGCCCCCGGGCCGCGAACATCTTCCAGCCAGGCAACCATGGCACCACCTTCGGCGGCAATCCGCTGGCGATGCGGGCCGGCGTCGAGACGATCCGCATCATGGAGGAAGACGGCCTGCTGGCCAATGCCGCCACGGTCGGCGCTCACCTGAAGTCCGCGCTCGAACGCGAGCTGGCCGGTGTCGCCGGCGTCAAGGACATCCGCGGCCAGGGACTGATGCTCGGCGTCGAGCTGGCCCGGCCTTGCGGGGCGCTGGTCCAGCGCGCCGCCGACAAGGGCCTGCTCATCAGCGTCACGGCCGACACCGTCATCCGCCTGGTGCCGCCGCTGATCATGACGGCCGCCGAAGCCGACGAGGTCGTGGCCATCCTGTGCCCGCTCATCAAGCAGATCCTGGCCGAGTGACGACAGCCCCATGACGATCAAGCACTATCTCCAGTTCAGCGACCTGGATGCGGCCGAGTATGCGTGGCTGTTCGAGCGCGCCTCCATCATCAAGAAGAAGTTCAAGTCGTACGAGAAGTACCACCCGCTGGCCGACCGGACGCTGGCCATGATCTTCGAGAAGGCGTCCACGCGCACCCGCGTGAGCTTCGAGGCCGGCATGTACCAGCTCGGCGGCTCGGTGGTCCACCTGACCACGGGCGACAGCCAGCTCGGCCGCGCCGAGCCGATCGAAGACAGCGCCAAGGTCATCAGCCGCATGGTCGACATCGTCATGATCCGCACCTTCGGGCAGGACAAGCTCGAGAGCTTTGCCGAACACTCGCGCGTGCCGGTGATCAACGGGCTGACCAACGAGTTCCACCCCTGCCAGATCCTGGCCGACATCTTCACCTACCAGGAGCATCGCGGTTCGATCCGCGGCAAGACGGTGGCCTGGGTCGGCGACGGCAACAACATGGCCAACACCTGGCTGCAGGCCAGCGAGATCCTGGGCTTCAAGGTGCATGTGAGCACGCCCGGCGGCTACGAGGTGGACCAGTCGGTCGCCGGGCTTCGCTCCGCCGACAGCTACCGCGTCTTCAAGGACCCGATGGATGCGTGTGCCGGCGCTGACCTCGTCACCACCGACGTGTGGACCAGCATGGGCTACGAGGCCGAGAACGAAGCCCGCAAGAAGGCGTTTGCCGACTGGTGCGTCGACGCCGAGATGATGCGCGCGGCGCAGCCCGACGCGCTCTTCATGCACTGCCTGCCGGCGCACCGCGGCGAAGAGGTGACGGCCGAGGTGATCGACGGCCCCCAGTCCGTGGTGTGGGACGAGGCCGAGAACCGCATGCATGTGCAGAAGGCGCTGATGGAGTACCTGCTGCTCGGCAAGGTCGCCTGAGCGCCCGCCTGTGCCGCCGCCCGCCGCCTCTGCCCACCCCTGCCTCGGCTGCGGCGCCTGCTGCGCGAATTTCCGCGTCGACTTCTCCATCTATGAACTTGACGAGGCGGGGGGACAGGTGCCCTCCGGCCTGGCCGTCGAGGTCAACGGCACCACCTGCCGCATGCGCGGCACCGACCATGTGCCGATCCGCTGCGCGGCCCTGACCGGCAGGATCGGACAGCAGGTCGCCTGCGGCATCTACGAATGGCGCCCCTCGCCCTGCCGCGAGTTCGAGGCCGGCTCCGACGCCTGTGGCCGCGCGCGCCTGCGCCACGGCATGGCGCCGCTCGAAGGCCTTGCGTGACGGGTCGGCCCCGCAGGCCGATGCTTTAAGCCTCAACAAAATCCCTTCCTGTTGGAAATAACCGACACCACGGCCCGTGGGTGCGGTGCACACTGCGGCCCATGAACCGAGCGACCTCGCCCCGCCTGTGGGACATCTCGCCCCCCGTGCAGACCGGCTCGCCGGTCTTTCCGGGTGACACGCCCTATGCCCAGCAGTGGGCGGCGCAGATCGCTCCGGGTTGCCCGGTGAACGTCAGCACGCTCACACTGTCTCCTCACGTGGGTGCGCATGCCGACGCGCCACTGCACTATGACGCTGGCGGCGCCGCCATCGGCACGCTCGAACTCGAGCCCTTCCTCGGAACGTGCCGTGTGATCCACGCCATCGGCTGCGGACCGCTCGTCACCGCGCGGCATCTGGAGCACGCGCTTGATGCCTTGCCGCCGCGTGTGCTGGTGCGGACCTATCAGCGCATGCCGGTCGACCGCTGGGACCCGGCCCTCGCCGCCTTCGCACCCGAGCTGGTCGAACTGCTGGCCGACTGCGGCGTGCGCCTCATCGGCATCGACACCGCCAGCATCGACCCCGCCGCCAGCAAGACGCTCGACAGCCATCAGGTGATCCGCCGACGCGGGCTGCGGGTGCTGGAGAACCTGGTCCTCGACGAGGTGCCGGAGGGCGACTATGAACTCATCGCCCTGCCGCTCAAGCTGATGGAAGCCGACGCCTCGCCGGTGCGCGCGATCCTGCGCGCCCTCTCGCCTGCGGCCCCGGGCCCGTCCGCAAACCCGGCGCGGTCGGCCGACCTTTCGGCCCGCGACCCCATTCCTCTGCCTGTGGCCCCCTATGACTACCCTTGACGACTGCCGGCGACTGGACGCCGAAGACCCGCTGCGTGCGCTCAAAGACCAGTTCGATCTGCCCGAGGGCGTGATCTACCTCGACGGAAACTCCCTTGGCGTGCTGCCCCGTGCTGCGCCAGCCCGCGTGGCGCAGGCCGTGACCGCCGAATGGGGCCAGGGCCTGATCCGCTCGTGGAACAGCGCCGGCTGGTTCGAGCTGCCCCGCAGCGTCGGCGACAAGATCGCCCGGCTGATCGGCGCCGGCCCAGGTGAGGTCGTCGCCACCGACACCACATCGGTGAATCTCTACAAGGCGCTCAGTGCGGCCTTGCACATCGCGAGCGAGGACGCGCCGGAGCGCCGCATCGTGGTGAGCGAACGCAGCAACTTCCCCACGGACCTCTACATTGCGCAGGCGCTGTGCCGCGAGCGCGGATTCGAGCTGCGGCTCATCGAGCCCGAAGACCTGGAAGCGTCGCTCGACGAAACGGTTGCCGTGCTGATGCTGACCCACGTCAACTACCGCACCGGCGCCATGCACGACATGCACGCCGTCACGGCCGCAGCCCACGCTGCTGGCGCCCTGATGCTGTGGGACCTGGCGCACAGCGCGGGCGCCGTGCCGGTGGACCTGAACGGCGCGCAGGCTGACTTCGCCGTGGGCTGCGGCTACAAGTACCTCAACGGCGGTCCCGGCGCGCCGGCCTTCGTCTGGAGCCGGCCGGACCTGGCCGACCGCTTCTGGCAGCCCCTGGCAGGCTGGTGGGGCCATGCGGCGCCGTTCGAGTTCACGCCCGACTACCGGCCCGCGCCCGGCATCGGCCGCTATCTCTGCGGCACCCAGCCCATTCTCAGCATGACCGCGCTGGACTGCGGGCTCGACACTGTGCTGGCATCGCTGCCGCTGGGCGGAATGGCTGCCTTGCGCGCCAAGTCGCTCGCGCTCACCGACCTGTTCATCGACCTCGTCGAGCAGCGCTGCAGCGGCCACGGCCTCGACCTGGTGACGCCGCGCGCGCATGCGCACCGCGGCTCCCAGGTGTGCCTCTCGCGCGCAGAAGGCGCCTACGCGATCGTGCAGGCGCTCATCGCGCGTGACGTCATCGGCGACTTCCGCGCGGGCGACGGCGGCCGCCATCCCGACATCCTGCGCTTCGGCTTCACGCCGCTGTACATCGGATTCGAAGACACCTGGCATGCGGTGGAGCATCTGCGCCAGGTGCTCGTCAGCGCCCAGTGGCGCGAACCGCAGTTCAGCAGCAGACAGGCGGTGACCTGATGAACCCGAGCCGGCCCGAAGACATCGTGCGCAGCGAAAACCCGCAGCTGGATTTCAGCCGGGACATGAGCTATGGCGACTACCTGCAGCTCGACCGTCTGCTCAGTTCGCAGAAGCCGCTGTCGCCCGACCACAATGAAATGCTGTTCATCGTGCAGCACCAGACCAGCGAGCTGTGGATGAAGCTCATGCTGCACGAGCTGCATGCGGCCATCGGCAACGTCGCCCGCGATGAGCTGGCGGATGCGTTCAAGAAGCTCGCCCGGGTCAGCCGCATCATGGAGCAGCTGGTGCATGCCTGGGACGTCCTGGCCACCATGACGCCGCCTGAATACAGCGCGATTCGGCCGTATCTCGCGAACTCCAGCGGCTTCCAGAGCGCGCAATACCGCTGCATCGAATTCGCGCTCGGCAACAAGAATGCCGCGATGCTCAAGCCCCATGCCCACCGCCCGGCGTTGCTGGCCCAGGTGCAGGCCGCCTTCGAGGCGCCCTCGCTCTACGACGAGGCGCTGCGCCTGCTGGCACGGCGCGGCCTGCCCGTGCCCGCAAGCTACACCACGCGGGACTGGACGCAGCCGTACGTTGAAAGCGACGCCGTGGAGCAGGCCTGGCTCGCCGTCTACCGCGACCCGAAGCAGCACTGGGATCTCTATCAGCTTGGCGAGGAACTGACCGATCTGGAAGATGCCTTCCGGCTCTGGCGCTTCCGCCACGTCACCACCGTCGAGCGCGTGATCGGCTTCAAGCGCGGCACGGGCGGCACCGGCGGCGTCAGCTACCTGCGGCGCATGCTCGACGTGGTGCTGTTCCCCGAGATCTGGAAACTGCGCACCAGCCTCTGATCAGCCGCCCGGGCGCGCGCCCCACAGCCAGGGCATGTCGAGCACGCGCTCGCCCAGCAGGCGCATGGCCGTGTCCCGCCCCCAGCGCACGGCGCCCGTCGCATGGAAGATGCGCGCGTTGCGCAGCGCCCGCGCCTGCACGCGCGCGTTGCGGCTCCACCGATTGAGGGCGTAGCGGCGCAGGGCCAGCGGCACGTCGATGGCCGCCGCGTCGACCTGGGTCAGCACCCGGCCCAGCTCGGCCGCATCCTCGAGCGCCATGCCTGCGCCCTGAGCGAGGTAGGGCAGCATCGGGTGCGCGGCGTCGCCCGCCAGCGCCACGCGGCCTCGCACCATCTCGTCCGGGCCGTTGAGCGGCGGCCGGGCATGCAGGCTCCACAGCCGCCAGCCGGGCATGGCCTGCACCAGCGATTCGAGCCGGGCGTCGAGCGGCCCCATGGCGGCGCGCAGCACGCCGGCCACGCCGGGCTGGTCCCAGTCGCGCTGGTCGGCCGGCGGTGCGCCTTCGACCAGCGCCACCACATTGAGCTGCTCGCTGGCACGCACCGGATAGGCCACCAGATGCATGCGCGGGCCGAGCCAGACCTGCACGTCCTGCTGGCGCAGCGATGGCGGCAGGTCGCCCTGCCGGACCAGTGCGCGGTAGGCCAGGTGTCCGGTGGGCCGGGGCGGCTCGCCGGCATGCACCTGGTCCCGCACGGCGCTCCACAGCCCGTCGGCGCCCACCAGGGCGTCGCCCTCGATCTCCATTCCGTCGCCCAGGCGCACCGACACGGCCCCGGTGCACGGCACGACGGCCGCGATGCGCGCGCCCAGGCGCAGGGCCGCGCCGGCGCGGCGTGCGCCCTCGAGCAGCACCTCGTGCAGATCGGCGCGATGCACGGTGGCATAGGGCGCGCCATAGCGCGCAGCAATCAGATCGCCCAGCGCAAGACGGCCCAGTTCGCGGCCGTCGTGTGCGCTGCGCACCACCAGCGCGGAGGGCAGAGCGGCCACACGATGCAGCTCGGACTCCAGCCCCCAGTCGGCCAGCAGCCGCGTGCTGTTGGGACCGAGCTGGATGCCCGCCCCCACCTCACCGAACGCATCGCTCTGCTCGAAGACACGCGGCAGCCAGCCGGCCCGCGCCGACGCGATGGCGGCCGCCAGCCCGGCCATGCCGCCCCCCGCGATCAGCACCTGATGGGTCATGCCGCTGTCCGGCTCCGCACGCGGACGTCAGGCTGCGAGCAGTTGCCGCAGCACGTAGGGCAGGATGCCGCCATGGCGGTAGTAGTCCACTTCGATCGGCGTGTCGATGCGCAGTGTCACCACCACTTCGTCGCGCGAGCCGTCGGCACGGGTGATCACGAGTTTGGCGTCACTCTGCGGGCGCAGGTCCGGCGCAGGAATCACGTCCACCAGCTCCGAGCCGTCCAGGCGCAGCGACTGCCAGGTGTCGCTGCCCCTGAACTGCAGCGGCAGCACGCCCATGCCCACCAGGTTGCTGCGGTGGATGCGCTCGAAGCTGCGGGCGATCACGGCCTTGATCCCCAGCAGCTGCGTGCCCTTGGCGGCCCAGTCGCGCGACGAACCGGTGCCGTACTCCTCGCCCGCGAAGATCACCGTCGGCCGGCCTTCGGCGATGTACTTCATCGCCGCGTCGTAGATGAACATCCGCGTCGCCTGGCCCGCCGCGTCGCGGTGCAGCGTGATGCCGCCCTCCTCGCGCGAGCCGTCGGCCGTCGCAGGAATCATGAGGTTCTTGATGCGCACGTTGGCAAAGGTGCCGCGCATCATCACGTCGTGGTTGCCGCGCCGCGCGCCGTAGCTGTTGAAGTCCTGCCGGCTCACGCCATTGGCCAGCAGCCACTGCCCGGCGGGCGAGCTTTCCTTGATGGAGCCGGCCGGCGAGATGTGGTCGGTGGTGATCGAGTCGCCGAACAGCGCCATGACGCGCGCGCCGCGAACCGCGACCTCGCCCTGCGATGCAGCGTCCGGCGCCAGCTCGAAGTCCTTGAAGAACGGCGGCTCGGCAATGTAGGTACTGGCCGGCCAGGTATAGGCCTCGCCGGTGACGCCCTTGATCTTCTCCCACAGCTTGCCTGGCTCGGACTTGACCTTGGCGTAGTTGGCGCGGAAGGCCTTGCCGTTCATCGCGAACCGCAGCAGCTTGTGGATCTCGTCGCTGGTCGGCCAGATGTCGCCGAGGAAAACGTCCTTGCCGCCCTTGCCCTGGCCCACCGGCTCGGTCATCAGGTCGCGCAGCACCGTGCCGGCAATGGCGTAGGCCACCACCAGCGGCGGGCTGGCCAGGAAGTTGGCCTTGAGGTTGGGGTGGATGCGGGCTTCGAAATTGCGATTGCCCGACAGCACCGCAGCGCAGACCAGGTCGCTCTTGGTGATGGCCTCGTTGATCTCCGGCGTCAGGTCCCCGGCATTGCCGATGCAGGTGGTGCAACCGTAACCGGCCACGGCGAAGCCGAGCTTCTCGAGGTAGGGCAGCAGCCCCGTTTCGGTGAGGTACTCGGTCACGATGCGCGAGCCGGGCGCCAGCGAGGTCTTGATGTGTGGCTGCACCTTCAGGCCCGCCTCCACCGCCTTCTTGGCCAGCAGGCCCGCGGCCAGCAGCACGCTCGGGTTGGAGGTGTTGGTGCAGCTCGTGATGGCGGCGATCAGCACGTCGCCATTGCCGATGGTGATGCCGCGCGAGGTCTTGACCGGCGGCTGGGCTTCGGCATGCGCAGCCGCCAGGGTCGGCTTGTTGCCCTCCATCTCCATGACCGAGCGCGGCGCCGCCAGCGCAGTCGGCGGCGCGGTTGGCACCTTGGGGTCGGGCGCCTCACCCGAAGGGTGGACCAGATGCCGGGTATGCAGCAGCTCGGCCGGCCGGTTGAAGCCGTTGTCCGCCGCCGGGCGGCTGAACAGCGAGGTGAACTGCCCCGCCACCTTGCCCAGCTCGATGCGGTCCTGCGGACGCTTCGGCCCGGCCAGGCTTGGCGTCACGTCGCCCAGATCAAGCCGGATCACCTGCGAGTAGTCGATCTCGCCGGCTGCGGGCACGCCGAACAGGCCCTGGGCCCGGAAATACGCCTCGAAGGCCTCGATCTCGGCGCGCGTGCGCCCCGTGCCCTTGAAGTAGTCGATGGTCTTGTCGTCGACCGGGAAGAAGCCCATCGTCGCGCCATACTCCGGCGCCATGTTGGCGATGGTCGCGCGGTCGGGCAGCGCCAGCGTGCGCGTGCCCTCGCCGAAGAACTCGACGAACTTGCCGACGACCTTGGCCTTGCGCAGGATCTCCGTCACGCTGAGGACCAGGTCGGTTGCCGTGACGCCCTCGCGCAGCCGGCCCGTGAGCTCGAAGCCCACCACGTCAGGGGTGAGGAAGTACACCGGCTGGCCGAGCATGCCCGCCTCCGCCTCGATGCCGCCCACCCCCCAGCCCACCACGCCAATGCCGTTGATCATGGTCGTGTGGCTGTCGGTGCCAACCAGCGTGTCGGGGTAGCACAGCCCCTGGGGCGTGCGGTGCACGCCGCGCGCGAGGTACTCCAGATTGACCTGGTGAACGATGCCGAAACCCGGAGGCACGACGCCGAAGGTGCTGAAGGCCTGCATGCCCCACTTCATGAACTCGTAGCGCTCGCGGTTGCGCTGGAACTCGAGCTTCATGTTGAGGTCGAGCGATTTCTTCGTGCCGTAATAGTCCACCATGATCGAGTGGTCGACGACCAGGTCCACCGGCACGAGGGGCTCGATCGCACCGGGCTTGCGGCCCAGCCGGGCCGCCACGCTGCGCATCGCGGCCAGATCGGCCAGCAGCGGAACGCCGGTGAAGTCCTGCAGCACCACACGGGCCACGACGAAGGGAATCTCGTCGCTGCGGTCGGCATTGGGAAACCAGTTGGCCAGTTGCCGCACATGATCGGGCGTCACCTTCTTGCCGTCGCAGTTGCGCAGGACCGACTCCAGCACGATCCGCAGCGACACCGGCAGGCGCGACACCTTGGGAAACTGCCGCGCCAGCGCCGGCAGCGAGTACAGCTTGCCGGCCTGGCCCGACGCGGTACGGAAGGTCTTGAGCGTCTCGGGAAACGGGTGGGCATGAGCCATGGGGTCACTCCTTGTTGTCATCTCCGAAACATTGTGACCCAACTTGAATGGGCCGTGCGCCCGGATGGTTCATGCGCAGCCCGCGATGGCGTGGCCGTGGCGAGCCCGGCGGGCCTCAGGCCCGGTCGAGCGGCAGGTAGCGCACCGCCAGCACGCCCTCGATCGCGCGCAGGCTGCCCAGCACCGCCGGGGCCACCGCGCTGTCGACGTCCACCAGGGTGTAGGCCACGTCACCGCGCGACTTGTTGACCATGTTGTGAATGTTCAGCCCCGCCTGCGCCATCACCGTGGAGATCTGACCGAGCATGTTGGGGACGTTGGCATTGGCGATCGCCACGCGAAAGTCGGACTCCCGCGCCATCGCCACGCTCGGGAAGTTCACCGCGTTGGCCACGTTGCCATGCTCCAGGTAGTCGCGCAGCTGGTCCGCCACCATGACGGCGCAGTTCTCCTCGGCTTCCTGGGTGGACGCGCCCAGATGCGGCAGCGCGATCACCTTTGCATGGCCGTGGATCGCAGCGGACGGAAAGTCGCACACGTACCAGCTCAGCCTGCGCTCGTCGAGCGCCGCGAGGGCGGCCGCATCCTCCACCACGCCTTCGCGCGAGAAGTTCAGAAGCACCGAGCCGGGCCGCATCAGGGCGATGTTGCCGGCATTCACCAGATGCCGGGTGGCCGCGACCAGCGGCACATGCAGGGTCACGAAGTCGGCGCTCTTCAGAACCTCGGCCACGCTGGCGGCCCGCCGCACCTGCGACGGCAGGCTCCAGGCCGCGTCCACGGTGATCTCCGGGTCATGGCCCAGAACGTTCATGCCCAGCTTGATGGCCGCATCGGCCACCAGGCAGCCGATCTTGCCCAGGCCGATGATGCCCAGCGTGTGCCCGGCCAGCTCGATGCCGGCGAAGTTCTTCTTGCCCTCCTCGACCTGCTTGTCAAGATCGGGGGATGCCGGATCCAGTCCCTGCACGAAGCGCAGGGCTGGCGCCAGGTTGCGCGCCGCCAGCAGCATGCCGGCCAGCACCAGTTCCTTGACGGCGCCGGCATTGGCTCCGGGTGCGTTGAACACCGGCACGCCGCGCTGGCTCATGGCCGGCACCGGAATGTTGTTGGTGCCGGCCCCGGCCCGGCCGATGGCCTGCACGCTCGGTGGAATCTCCATCGCATGCATGTCGGCCGAACGCACCAGCACGGCGTCGGGCTCGGCGACGTCCTTGCCGGCAACGTATTGGCCGGCCGGCAGGCGCTTGAGGCCGTTGGCCGAAATCTGGTTCAGGACCAGGATCTGGAAGGGCTTGCTCATGGCTTGTCTCGATTCTTGTAGGGGTGGGGCCAGGAGAAATCTGCCCCGAAAGCCGGCCGCTGTGCGTGCCGGTGGGGCAGACGGAGGGCGGCACCTTGGCGCCGCCCGCAGCATCAGCCGTGCTGCTTCTCGAATTCCTGCATGTAGGCCACGAGGGCCTTCACGCCTTCGATCGGCATGGCGTTGTAGATCGAGGCGCGCATGCCGCCGACCGAGCGGTGACCCTTGAGCTGGATCATGCCGCGCGCCTGCGCGCCCTTGAGGAAGGCCTCGTCCAGCGACTCGTCCTTGAGCTTGAACGGCACGTTCATGATCGAGCGGTCGGCCGGCGCCACCGGGTTGCTGTAGAAGCTGCTCGCGTCGAGGAAGTCATACAGCACGGCCGCCTTGGCCTGGTTGTGCGCCTCCATCGCGGCCAGTCCGCCGGTGGCCTTGATGTGTGCGAACACCAGTCCGGCGATGTAGATCGCATAGGTGGGCGGCGTGTTGAGCATGGAGTCGGCTTCGGCCTGCTCCTTGTAGTTGAAGGCCGATGGCGTGATCGGCAGCGCGCGCCCGAGCAGGTCGTCGCGCACGATGACGATGGTCAGGCCGGACGGGCCCATGTTCTTCTGCGCGCCGGCGTAGATCAGGCCGTACTTGCTGACGTCGATCGGGCGCGACATGATGTTGGACGACATGTCCGCCACCAGCGGCACCTTGCCGGTGTCGGGCGTCCAGTGGTACTCGACGCCGCCAATGGTCTCGTTGGAGCAGATGTGCACATAGGCCGCGTTGGGGTCGAGCTTCCAGCCCGACTGCGGCGGAATGCTGGTGAACTTGCCCGCCTCGCCCGAGGCGGCAATGTTCACCTTGCCGTACTTCTGGGCTTCCTTGAGCGACTTCTTGGACCAGTCGCCGGTCACCACATAGTCGGCCACGCCCTGCGTGCCCATCAGGTTCATCGGCACGATGGCGTTCTCGCCAATGGCGCCGCCCTGCATGAACAGCACCTTGTAGTTCGCTGGCACGCCCAGCAGTTCGCGCACCAGGGCCTCGGCCTCGGCGTGGATCGCGATGAACTCCTTGCCGCGGTGACTCATCTCCATGACGGACATGCCGGACCCGTGCCAGTCGAGCATCTCTTCGGCTGCCTTTCGCAGCACGGATTCTGGAAGGGTCGCCGGACCGGCGCTGAAGTTGAATACACGGGTCATTGGATGGATCTTTCTGGGGTGAGGCATGAAGCCGCCGTCCTGGCGGACGGCGGCCTCAAAGCATACAAGATCGGCCCGGCCCGCGTTGGCGCCGGCCTGCGGCCCCTCACCCCTCGGGCACAGACCGCCGGCTTTCAGGCCCAACCGGCCGGCGCACGGCGCAGCCCGAACCATTGAAGTTCGGCTAGGACGGCCACCGTGAGTGCCTGCATCAGCACATAGGCCTGCCCCAGCCCGGTGAGCGGCAGCGCCCCCGAGGCGACCAGCGCCACGCAGCCGAGCGCCCAGCCCAGGTTGCCGGCGACCAGCAACCAGACCACGGGCCGCGGCACCGGCTCGCGCGTTGCGAGAAAGCCCACGAAGGCCCCATAGATCAGCAGGAAGGCGCCGGTGCCCAGCAGCACGGCGGCCGGCAAGCCCAAGAGCGGCGCCAGGCCGCCGGGCCAGGCCACTTGCAGGGCGCCGCAGACGAGGCAGGAAGCGGCATCGGCCCACAGCACGTTGCGCAGGAACCGGGGTGACGACAGGAGGGACGCTGCAGACATGATGAACTCCTTGGAATGATGGAAAAGTGCGGAAAGTGCGGTCATGGTGTCGCCGCGCCCGCGCCGCGTCGATGACCTGCCAGGTCATGGAAAAGGCGGCCACGCTGGCCCTACCATCGGGCCATGACCGCACCCGCCCACCCCGCCCCCCACGCCGGAGCGCGCAGCCGCCCGCGCAGCGCCCTGGCCTTCGGCGAACATCTGCGCCACTGGCGCCAGCGCCGGCGCCTGAGCCAGCTCGACCTCGCGCACGAGGCCGACGTGTCCACGCGGCACCTGAGCTATGTGGAGACCGGTCGCGCCAGCCCCAGCCGCGAGATGGTGCTGCGCCTGTCGGAGCGCCTGGACATTCCCCTGCGGGAGCGCAACGCCCTGCTGGTGGCCGCCGGCTACGCGCCGATGTACCGGGAGTCGGGCCTCGACGACCCGTCCATGGCGGCCGCGCGCCAGGCCGTCGAACGGGTGCTCAAGGGTCACGAGCCGTTTCCGGCGCTGGCCCTGGACCGGCACTGGAACATGGTGGCTGCCAATGCGGCCGTGTCGCATCTGCTCGCCGGCGTGGATGCGGCGCTGCTGCAGGCGCCGGTGAACGTGCTCCGGCTGAGCCTGCATCCGCAGGGACTGGCGCCGCGCATCGCCAACCTCGGCCAATGGCGCAGCCACCTCCTGGAGCGGCTGCGCCAGCAGGTCCATGCCACGGGCGACGGCACCCTCGCCACGCTGATGGAGGAACTGCGCCAATACCCCCTGCCCGCCAGCGCAGACGACCTTCAGCTCGAAGGCGAGCTGCTCGGCGTGGCGATGCCATTTCGCTTTCGCACCGACGGCGGCGTGCTGAACTTCATCAGCACCACGACGGTCTTCGGCACGCCAGTGGACGTGACCCTGCAGGAGCTGGCGGTGGAGTCGTTCTTTCCAGCCGACGACTTCACGGCCCAGGCCCTGCGCGCACTGACCGGCGCGCACTGACCGGCGCGCACTGAGCGGCGGGTACTGACCCGACGAGCACTCACGACGGGCACCGAGCCGTCTGCGCCTGTCGGCCTGCACCGACAGAGCGAGGGGCCCGCCGCCGACCTGCGCGCGCCTCTTGCGTTTGCACAATGGACTTTTGACCATCTGCAAGGGGAACACCATGGACAACCATGAACACGACAAGCTCTGGGAACTGATCCGCAACATCCGCTTTGGCATGCTCGTGCACCGGCACGCCGACGGCATGTTGCACAGTCATCCGCTGACGACTCAGAACAAGTCCACCGACAACGGCTCGCTGCTGTATTTCTTCATCTCTGCCAGCAGCGAGATGGCCACCTCCCTCGCGACGGACGGCAACGTCAATGTCTCCTACGCCGACCCTTCGGACGACTCGTATGTGTCGATCTCGGGCACGGCCCGCATCGTCCACGACCTGGCGCAGAAGCAGGCACTGTGGTCGGACATGAACAAGGCCTGGTTCCCGGGTGGTCCGGCTGACGAAGACCTGGCCCTGCTGGAAGTACGCATCGCCCACGCCGAATACTGGGACGTGGACGACAGCAAGATGGTGCAGCTCATCAAGATGGCCAAGGCCGCGATCACCGGCGAGCGCCCGCGCGATCTGGGTGAACACAAGGAAGTGCGGCTGGCCTGAGACTGCGCGCGGGGCGCAATGCGGAAACGAAGGGCGATGATACCGACCGCCCCGCGCGTTGCGTCTTGACTTCCCAAAAAACAAAGCGGCCCGAAGGCCGCTTTGTCGTCGAGGTCCGTCGCGCGAACGATCAGGCTGCGACCGGCGCCTTCACGGTATCGGCCATGTCGGTGTAGTCCTTGACCTGGTCGAAGTTGAGGTACTGGTAGATCTTGTCGCTGGCTGCGGTGAGCACGCCCATGTCGGCCAGGTACTCGGCCTTGGTGGGGATGCGGCCGAGCTTGGAGCAGATCGCGGCCAGCTCGGCGGAGCCGAGGTAGACGTTGCTGTTCTTGCCCAGTCGATTGGGGAAGTTGCGCGTCGAGGTGGAGAACACCGTTGCGCCCTCCTTGACCTGCGCCTGGTTGCCCATGCACAGGCTGCAGCCGGGCATTTCCATGCGGGCGCCGGCCGTGCCCAGCACGCCGTAGTGGCCTTCTTCGGTCAGCTGCTTGGCGTCCATCTTGGTGGGCGGTGCCATCCACAGCTTGACCGGAATGTCGCGCTTGTTCTCCAGCAGCTTGGAGGCTGCGCGGAAGTGGCCGATGTTGGTCATGCACGAGCCGATGAACACTTCGTCGATCTTGGCGCCGGCCACGTCCGACAGCGTCTTCACGTCGTCGGGATCGTTCGGGCAGGCCACGATGGGCTCGGTGATGTCGGCCAGGTTGATCTCGATGACGGCTGCGTACTCGGCGTCCTCGTCGCCCTTGAGCAGCTGCGGGTCGGCCAGCCAGGCTTCCATGGCGGCGATGCGGCGGTTGATGGTGCGCACGTCGGAATAGCCGGTGGCGATCATCCACTTGAGCATGGTGATGTTGCTCTTGATGTATTCGATGATCGGCGCCTTGTCCAGGTGCACCGTGCAGCCTGCGGCAGAGCGCTCGGCCGACGCGTCCGACAGCTCGAACGCCTGTTCGACCTTGAGGTCGGGCAGGCCCTCGATCTCGAGGATGCGGCCCGAGAAGATGTTCTTCTTGCCCTGCTTGGCCACGGTCAGCAGCCCCTGCTTGATGGCGTAGAGCGGAATCGCGTTGACCAGGTCACGCAGCGTGACGCCCGGCTGCATCTCGCCCTTGAAGCGGACCAGCACGCTCTCGGGCATGTCCAGCGGCATGACGCCGGTGGCGGCGGCAAAGGCCACGAGGCCCGAGCCCGCCGGGAAACTGATGCCGATCGGAAAGCGCGTGTGGCTGTCGCCGCCCGTGCCGACGGTGTCGGGCAACAGCATGCGGTTGAGCCAGCTGTGGATGATGCCGTCGCCCGGACGCAGACTGATGCCGCCACGCGTGCTGATGAACTCGGGCAGCTCGTGGTGCATCTTGACGTCCACCGGCTTCGGGTAGGCGGCGGTATGGCAGAACGACTGCATGACGAGGTCGGCGCTGAAGCCCAGGCAGGCCAGGTCCTTGAGTTCGTCGCGGGTCATCGGGCCGGTGGTGTCCTGCGAGCCCACCGAGGTCATCTTCGGCTCGCAGTAGGTGCCGGGGCGCACGCCCTGGCCTTCGGGCAGGCCGCAGGCGCGGCCGACCATCTTCTGCGCCAGCGAGAAGCCGCGGCCGGTGTCCTCGGGGTTGACCGGCAGACGGAATTGCGTGGAGACGGGCAGGCCCAGCGCCCAGCGGGCCTTGGCGGTGAGGCCGCGACCGATGATCAGCGGAATGCGGCCGCCGGCGCGCACTTCGTCGAACAGCACGTCGCTCTTGACCTTGAACTCGGCGATGACCTGGCCGTCCTTGAGCGCCTTGCCTTCATAGGGCCGCAGCTCGACCACGTCGCCCATGTTCATCTGGCTGACGTCCAGCTCGATCGGCAGCGCGCCCGCGTCTTCCATCGTGTTGTAGAAAATCGGGGCGATCTTGGAGCCCAGGCACACGCCGCCGAAGCGCTTGTTGGGCACGAAGGGAATGTCCTCCCCCGTCCACCACAGCACCGAATTGGTGGCCGACTTGCGCGAAGAGCCCGTGCCCACCACGTCGCCGACGTAGGCCACCAGGTGGCCCTTGGACTTGAGATCGTTGATGAACTTGACCGGGCCGCGCTTGCCCTCTTCCTCGGGCGTGATGCCGGGGCGCGGGTTCTTGAGCATGGCCAGCGCATGCAGCGGGATGTCGGGGCGGCTCCAGGCGTCGGGCGCGGGCGACAGGTCGTCGGTATTCGTCTCGCCCGTCACCTTGAAGATCGTGACCTTGATGCTTTGCGGAACTTCGGGACGGCTGGTGAACCACTCGGCATCGGCCCAGCTCTGCAGCACGGCCCGCGCATACTTGTTGCCCTTGTCGGCCTTTTCCTTGACGTCATGGAACTGGTCGAACATCAGCAGCGTCTTCTTGAGCCCTGCAGCAGCCACTTCGGCGACCGAAGCGCTCGGGTTGTCGAGCAGGTCGACCAGCGGGCTGATGTTGTAGCCGCCCAGCATGGTGCCCAGCAGCTCCGTCGCCTTCTCGGCCGACAGCAGCGGGCACTTTTCGGATCCATGGGCCACGGCGGCCAGGTACGAGGCCTTGACCTTGGCGGCATCGTCCACGCCTGCCGGCACGCGATGCGTGATGAGGTCGACCAGCGCCGCTTCCTCGCCGGCCGGCGGGTTCTTGAGCAGCTCGATCAGCTCACCCGTCTGCTTGGCCGACAGCGGCAGCGGCGGGATGCCAAGCGCGGCACGCTCGGCGACATGGTCACGGTAGGCTTTCAACATGTTTTTCTCCTGGCTTTCAATGGCTATGCGAAATCATCGGGCGGCAGAGGCCGGGGCGGCCGGCGCCACAGGCGCGGCGGGGGCGGAGGCCGCAGTGCCGGTCGGGCTGGCAGGCGCGGCGGCGCCGGACGCCGGCACCACGGCCACGGCGGCGGCGGCCGAGGGCAGCGGCGCCTGCTGCACGGAAGGGGCATCAAGCAAGCTTGGTGCCGGGTTGGTCTTGAGAGCCTGGGCCATGGCAGCCTGCTCGGGGCTCATGCACTCGTCGGCCAGGCGACGGCCGGCCTTCTGGTCCATCAGCATGGATTTGTTGGCCAGCTGCAGCCAGACCGCACCACGCTGCGCATCTTCCAGGCGGATGGCGCCGGTGCGCGAGGCCACCGGGATCATGCGGTAGCTCGGCCCCTTGGTGACCAGGACGTTGAAGTAGCCAGGCGACTTGGCGTCGGCCTCGACCTGCACCGACGAGCCGAGCTCGCAGGGCAATTTGCCGGTGTGCACGCGCTCGGCCAGCTTGATTTCGTCGGGCCCGAGGGCGGCCTCGGCGGCCATGATGCCGCTGGCCACCTGGTTGGCCGCACTCTTGAGCTGGGTGCGGCTCGAGGTGCCTTGCGCCGCCGGCTTGGCGGGCGCCTTGGTGGCGGGCTTTGCGGCGGCTTTTGCAGCGGGCTTGGCCGCAGCGGCCTTGCCCTCTGACTGGGCCAGCGCCAGCGCCGGCACCGAGGCCAGCAGCAGGGTCGTGATGAGGTATTTCAAAGTCGTGTCTCCTTGGATTCGGGTGCATCGGGTCCGAAATAGGCCCGCACCTCGTTGGGTAGCGGTCGTCCGGTCTGGTGCGCACGCTCGAGCACCTGCCAGAAATACCGGTAGCTGGCACGGTCGTGCAATGCGCCGGCATGGCTGATCGGTGCCCAGCCGGCGGCAGACGCCGCCTCGATGATTGCGGCAGCGGTGTCGATCTCGCGCTCCTCGGGCGCAAAGGCGTCTAGGATCGGCCGGATCTGTGACGGGTGGATGCTCCACATCCGGGTGAAGCCGAATTCGCGGGCCGCGCGCGCGGCCGCAGCCCGGAAAGCGGCGGTGTCATTGAATTCGGTCACCACACCGTGGGCCGGGACCTTGCCGTGCGCATGGCTGGCCGAGGCGATCTCCAGCTTCGCGCGCACGACCAGCGGATGGGTGAACTGCCCCTGCACGCCCATGCCCGCCGAAGGAATGGCGCCGCCATGCGCCGAGACGAAGTCCATCAGGCCGAAGCTCAGCGACTGGACGCGCGGCTCGGCCGCGATGTCGAAGGCCCGGTGCACCGCCGCAGGCGATTCGATCAGCACGTGCAGCGGCAGCCGGGGCGCGCCCGCCGCGTCGAGCGCCGCCGCGGCGCGCTTCACGTCGGCCGGGGTCTCGACCTTGGGAATCATGAGGTGGCACAGGCGCGCGCCGGCCTGGCCGGCGATCAGGGCCACGTCCTGCGCAAACGCGGGATGGTCCACCGGATGGACGCGCACGGCCACGCGGGCGCGCGGGTCGGCGGCCAGCGCCAGCCCCACCACGAGCGCGGCATGATCGGCTTCGCCGCCCACCGGCGCGCCGTCTTCGCAGTCGAGCGTGACGTCGAAGGCGCAGGCGCCGAACTCGTCGATCATCTCGGCCTGCAGTTGCAGGCTCTTGCGCATGCGCGCCTCGACGCCGCTGTAGTGGTCGCAGACGGGCAGGACCACACCGCCGCCCTGGGCGCCGAGCAGCACGGTGCGGGGATGGGCGGCGCCGGTCATGGCTTGCGCTGCGCGAGGATGAACATGCGCGGAAAGGCCAGCAGAAGCCGGCCGTCGGCGCGCGGCGGATAGGCCAGGCCGATGCGCCGCTCGTACTCGGCGAGGTAGCCAGGCCGCAGCTCGGCCGGCAACCGGTCCACGAAGGGCTTGAGTCCCGTGCTGCTGACCCATTCGACGATCGCCGCCGGCGAGGCCATGGGATGCTGGTAGACCGTGTGCCAGACGTCGACCCGTTCCGCCTGTGGCGTCAGCAGGTCGTAGTACGCCTCGACGGGCAGCACAGCCGTGCGCAGCGCGTTGACATCGCCGATCGGCTCGGACCAGGGCGCCAGCGCCGCCACCTCGCGCATCGACCGGTGGGTCGGCTCGTTGCGGTTGTCGGGCATCTGGATCGCGAGCACGCCGCCGGGCGCGAGCGCGGCGAACAGACGCGGGATCAGGGCTTCATGACCGGGAACCCATTGCAGCACCGCATTGGCGAAGATCAGCTGCGGCGCGCGTGAGGGCTGCCAGGTGGACACGTCGCTGAACTCGAACGCCACCTCGGGCAGGCGCTTGCGCGCGCTCTGGAGCATGGGTTCGGAGTTGTCGGTGCCGAGCACCTGGCCGGCGCCAAAGCGCTCGACCAGCAACTGCGTCGAGTTGCCGGGGCCGCAGCCCAGGTCCACCGCCAGTTCGGCGCTTGCGAGCGGCACCTGGGCCAGCAGGTCCCGCGCCGGCCGCGTGCGCTCGTCTTCGTAGCGGCGGTACAGCGCGGGGTTCCAGTCACCCATGGGGCTCAAGCGGGTCGCGGCCTGCCGTCGATCAGAGCAGATGGGCGACGCCAGCCTGCTCGTCCTGCAGTTCCTTGAGCGTCTTGTTGATGCGCTCCTGGCTGAACGCGTCGATCTCCAGGCCCTGCACGATCTCGTACTTGCCGTCCTTGGTGGTGACCGGGAAGCCGAACATCACATCCTTGGGGATGCCATAGTCGCCGTTGGAGGGCACACCCATCGTGACCCACTTGCCGTTGGAGCCCAGGGCCCAGTCGCGCATGTGGTCGATGGCGGCGTTGGCGGCCGATGCGGCCGACGACAGGCCACGGGCCTCGATGATCGCGGCGCCGCGCTTGCCCACGGTGGGCAGGAACACGTCGGCGTTCCACACCTGGTCGTTGATCAGGTCCTTGACGCTCTTGCCGCCGATGCTGGCGAAGCGGTAGTCGGCGTACATCGTGGGCGAATGGTTGCCCCACACGGTGAGCTTCTCGATCTCGCCGACCTTGCCGCCGGTCTTGGCCGCGATCTGGCTGGCCGCGCGGTTGTGGTCGAGGCGCAGCATGGCCGTGAAGTTCTCGCGCGGCAGGCTGGGCGCGCTCTTCATGGCAATGTAGGCATTGGTGTTGGCCGGGTTGCCGACCACGAGCACCTTGACGTTGCGGCTGGCAACCTTGTCGAGCGCCTTGCCCTGGGCCGTGAAGATCTGGGCATTGGCGGCGAGCAGGTCGGCACGCTCCATGCCGGGGCCGCGCGGACGTGCGCCCACGAGCAGCGCATAGTCGGTGTCCTTGAAGGCGGTCATCGGGTCGGCGTGCGCTTCCATGCCGGCCAGCAGCGGGAAGGCGCAGTCTTCGAGTTCCATCATCACGCCCTTGAGGGCCTTCTGGGCCTTCTCGTCCGGAATTTCGAGCAACTGCAGGATGACGGGCTGGTCCTTGCCGAGCATTTCGCCCGAGGCGATGCGAAACAGCAGGGCGTAACCGATTTGGCCTGCGGCGCCGGTGACGGCAACGCGGACGGGCTTCTTGCTCATGGGAAAACTCCAGAAATGTGGGTGGGAGACAGGCGCTCGGCAGGTCCCCTTGCATGCCCTGGGCGGCGCTGGAGACCCTTGGAAACAGCCCGGGAGTTTACCCGCGAAAACCCGCTAGCGTCAATTTGTCTTATGTCTTATATAAGATATGATTGCACCATCCCAATGCCTTGCGGCCCACCCTGCCCGGAGCTTTCTTTCGAATGGCACAGACACCCTCGACGGCGACCGACGGCACCGATGCCGCCAGCGGTGCGCAGGCGCCGGCCTTCAGCCCGCTGTACCAGCAGATCAAGGCGCTGATCCTGCAGAGCCTGCAGGCCGGCGAGTGGAAGCCAGCCGAGGCGATTCCGAGCGAGATGGACCTGGCGGCGCGCTTTCGCGTGAGCCAGGGCACGGTGCGCAAGGCGATCGACGAACTCGCCGCCGAGAACCTGCTGGTGCGCCGCCAGGGCAAGGGCACCTTTGTCGCCACCCATGCCGAGCAGCATGTGCGCTACCGCTTCCTGCGCCTGATGCCCGACAGCGGCACGCCTGACGCCGAAGGCCCGGCCCAGCGCGACATCGTCGACTGCAAGCGCTTGCGTGCCACCGCCGACGTCGCCCGGGCCCTGGCCCTGCGGCCGGGCGACGCGGTCCTGCAGGCGCGGCGCATCCTGGCCTTCGCGGGCACGCCCACGATCCTCGAGGACCTCTGGCTGCCCGGCGGCCCGTTCAAGGGCCTGACCGCCGAGCGCCTGGCCGACTACCACGGCCCGATGTACGCGCTCTTCGAGACCGAGTTCGGCGTGCGCATGGTGCGCGCCGAAGAAAAGATCCGCGCCGTGATGCCCGACGAGGCCCAGCGCGCGCTCCTGAAAGTGGAGCGCCACACGCCCCTTTTGAGCGTCGAACGAATTGCCTATACCTACAACGATGTACCCATGGAACTGCGCCGCGGCCTCTACCGCACCGACACCCATCACTACCGCAACGAGCTCAGTTGAGCAGGCCAGTCGATTAAATTCGTGACGCAATGCACGGTGCTTGCTGCGTTGCAATAGAATTTTGAGCTGTCCTCGTTCACGAAATTACAAAGCAGTTACATCCACGAAAGCCACATTCCATGACCGAGCTCGCGAAAAAGCGGCCTGAATTCCGCAACATCAACGCCCTCACGGACCTGCCCACCTACCGGCTGCCCGCTGCGGGCATCGTGTCCATCCTGCACCGCATCAGCGGCGCGATCATGTTCCTGCTGATGCCCTTCATCATCTGGATGTTCGACACCTCCGTCTCCTCCGAATACTCGTATGCCCGCTTCAAGGCCGCCTTCAACAGCGGCCTTGGTTTCGTTCCGGGGTGGTTTCTCAAGCTGGTGGCGCTCGTGCTGATCTGGGCTCTGCTGCACCACCTGATCGCCGGCCTGCGCCATCTGTGGATGGACGTGAGCCATGCCGCCGTCAGCAAGCAGTTCGGCAGGACCTCCGCCGTCGTCACCCTGGCCCTCAGCGTGCTGCTGACGCTGGTGTTCGGCGCCAAGCTGTTCGGCCTCTACTGAGCGACAAGGAGCAATTCACCATGGCAGTCAACTACGGCTCCAAGCGCACGGTCGTCGGCGCGCACTACGGACTTCGCGACTGGCTCAGCCAGCGCATCACCGGCGGCCTGATGGCCGTCTTCGTGCTGATCGTCACGGCCCGCGTGCTGCTGACCAGCGGCCCCGTCGGCTACGAGCGCTGGGCCGGCATCTTCGCCTCGCAGTGGATGAAGGTCCTGACCTTCACCGTGATCGTTTCGCTCCTGTGGCATGTGTGGGTGGGCATGCGCGACATCTGGATGGACTACGTCAAGCCCGTCTCGGTCCGCCTGGCCCTGCAGATCCTCACCATCGTCTGGCTGACCGCGTGTGCGGGCTGGGCAGTCCAAGTCCTCTGGAGACTCTAAGAAAATGGCTCAATCGATTTCCAAGCGCAAGTTCGACGTCGTGATCGTCGGGGCCGGCGGCTCCGGCATGCGCGCCTCGCTGCAACTGGCCCGCGCCGGCCTGAACGTGGCCGTGCTCACCAAGGTGTTCCCCACCCGCTCGCACACCGTGGCGGCGCAGGGCGGCATCGGTGCCTCGCTGGGCAACATGAACCCGGACAACTGGCACTACCACTTCTACGACACCGTCAAGGGCTCCGACTGGCTCGGCGACCAGGACGCGATCGAGTTCATGTGCCGCGAGGCCCCGCACGTGGTCTATGACCTCGAGCACATGGGCATGCCCTTCGACCGCAATGCCGACGGCACCATCTACCAGCGCCCGTTCGGCGGCCACACCGCCAACTACGGCGAAAAGGCCGTGGAGCGCGCCTGCGCTGCGGCCGACCGCACCGGCCACGCGATGCTGCACACGCTGTACCAGCAGAACGTGAAGTCCAAGACGGCCTTCTTCGTCGAGTGGATGGCCATGGACCTGATCCGCGACGCCGACGGCGACGTCGTCGGCGTGACCGCGCTCGAGATGGAAACCGGCGAGCTGCACATCCTCGAAGCCAAGACCACGCTGCTGGCCACCGGCGGCGCAGGCCGCATCTTCGCGGCGTCCACCAATGCCTTCATCAACACCGGCGACGGCCTGGGCATGGCCGCGCGGGCCGGCATTCCGCTCGAAGACATGGAGTTCTGGCAGTTCCACCCGACCGGCGTGGCCGGTGCCGGCGTGCTGCTGACCGAAGGCTGCCGTGGCGAAGGCGCAATCCTGCGCAACGCCAATGGCGAGCGCTTCATGGAACGCTATGCGCCCACGCTCAAGGACCTCGCGCCGCGTGACTTCGTCTCGCGCTGCATGGACCAGGAGATCAAGGAAGGTCGCGGCTGCGGCCCGAACAAGGACTACATCAACCTCGACATGACCCACCTGGGCTCGGACACGATCATGAAGCGCCTGCCTTCCGTGTTCGAGATCGGCCACAACTTCGCGAACGTCGACATCACGCGCGAGCCGATTCCCGTGGTGCCCACCATTCACTACCAGATGGGCGGCATCCCCACCAACATCCATGGCCAGGTGGTGACGCAGACGGCGGCCAATCACGCCGAGCCGATCAACGGCCTGTACGCGGTGGGCGAATGCTCCTGCGTGAGCGTGCACGGCGCCAACCGGCTCGGCACCAACTCGCTGCTGGACCTGCTGGTGTTCGGCCGCGCCGCGGGCAATCACATCGTCGAATTCAACAAGACCGCGCGCAGCCACAAGCCGCTGCCGGCCGACGCTGCGGATCGCACGCTGGCCCGCATGGCACGCCTGGACAGCGCCGGCAACGGCGAGTACGCCCAGGACGTGGCCAACGACATCCGCTCCTGCATGCAGCAGCACGCGGGCGTGTTCCGCACGCAGGCCAGCATGGACGAAGGCGTGGCCAAGATCGCCGCGCTGCGCGAGCGCGTCAAGAACATCAACCTGAAGGACAAGTCCAAGGTGTTCAACACCGCCCGCATCGAGGCGCTGGAGGTCGAGAACCTGATCGAGGCCGCGCAGGCCACGATGGTGTCGGCGGCAGCCCGCCACGAGAGCCGCGGCGCGCACACGGTGAACGACTACGGCGACTCGCCGCAGTTCCCCAACGGCCGCAACGACGTCGAATGGCACAAGCACACGCTGTGGTTCAGCGAAGGCAACCGCCTGTCCTACAAGCCGGTGCAGATGAAGCCGCTCACGGTCGAGTCAGTCCCGCTGAAGGTTCGCAGTTTCTAATCAGACCAGTTCAGGCCCGGAGCCCCACGACATGCAAAAACGCACTTTCCAGATCTACCGCTACGACCCGGACAAGGACGCCAAGCCGTACATGCAGACCATCGAGATCGAACTCGAAGGCAATGAGCGCATGCTGCTGGACGCCCTGATGAAACTCAAGGCGCAAGACCCGACGATCTCCTTCCGCCGCTCCTGCCGCGAAGGCGTCTGCGGCTCGGACGCCATGAACATCAACGGCAAGAACGGCCTGGCCTGCCTCACGAACATGCGCTCGCTGCCGGGCACGATCGTGCTCAAGCCGCTGCCCGGCCTGCCGGTCATCCGCGACCTGATCGTGGACATGACGCAGTTCTTCAAGCAGTACAACTCGATCAAGCCCTACCTGATCAACGACAACCTGCCGCCCGAGAAGGAGCGCCTGCAGAGCCCCGAAGAGCGCGAAGAGCTCAATGGCCTGTACGAGTGCATCCTGTGCGCGAGCTGCTCGACCAGCTGCCCGAGCTTCTGGTGGAACCCGGACAAGTTCGTCGGCCCGGCCGGCCTGCTGCAGGCCTACCGCTTCATCGCCGACAGCCGCGACGAGGCCACCTCCGAGCGCCTGGACAACCTCGAGGACCCGTACCGCCTGTTCCGCTGCCACACGATCATGAACTGCGTCGATGTCTGCCCCAAGGGACTGAACCCGACGATGGCGATCGGCAAGATCAAGGAACTGATGGTGAGGCGCGCCGTCTGACATGACCGACCGGCTGCTCGACGAACGTGAACTCAGCAAGCTGCGCTGGCGCTGCCGACGCGGCCTGCTCGAGAACGACCTGTTCATCGAGAAGTTCTTCGCCCGCCACGAGTCCACGCTCACGGTGTCGCAGGCGGCCGGACTCGGGGAACTGATGGATTTGGCAGACAACGACCTGCTGGACCTGCTGCTCAGGCGCAAGGATCCCGAGGCCGCGATAACAACAGAGGCAAAACAAGTGCTGGAGATGTTGCGCAACTGTGGCAGGGTCCTGCCGCAGGAAGCCATCGCCGGATGATGGGCAAGGAAACCAAGGAACTAGCAATGAAACTCGCTGACAACAAAGCCACCCTGTCGTTCAGTAACGGCAGCCCCAGCGTCGAGCTGCCCGTCTACAAGGGCACCATCGGGCCGGACGTCGTGGACATCCGCAAGCTGTACGCGCAGACGGGCATGTTCACCTACGACCCGGGCTTCCTGTCGACTGCGGCCACGCAATCGGCCATCACCTACATCGACGGTGACAAGGGAGAGCTGCTGTACCGGGGCTACCCGATCGAGCAGCTGGCCACGAACTGCGACTTCATGGAAACCTGCCACCTGCTGCTGTACGGTGAGCTGCCCAACGCCCAGGGCAAGAAGGACTTCAGCCGCCTGGTGAGCATGCACACCATGGTCAACGAACAGATGCAGTTCTTCCTGCGCGGCTTCCGCCGCGACGCGCATCCGATGGCCATCATGACGGGCCTGGTCGGCGCACTGTCGGCCTTCTATCACGACAGCACCGACATCAACAACCCCGAGCACCGCGAGATCGCGGCGATCCGCCTGATCGCCAAGATGCCGACGCTCGTGGCCATGGCCTACAAGTACACCATCGGCCAGCCGTACATGTACCCCAAGAACGAGCTGAGCTATGCCGGCAACTTCCTGCACATGATGTTCGCCACGCCGTGCGAGCCCTATGTGGTGAGCCCGGTGCTCGAGCGCGCGCTCGACCGCATCTTCACGCTGCACGCCGACCACGAGCAGAACGCGTCCACCTCCACGGTGCGTCTGTGCGGCTCGTCGGGCACCAACCCGTTCGCAGCCATCGCTGCCGGCGTGGCCTGCCTCTGGGGACCGGCCCACGGGGGTGCGAACGAGGCCGCACTCAACATGCTGCACGACATCCAGAAGGCAGGCGGCGTCGAGAAGATCGGCGAGTTCATCAAGCAGGTCAAGGACAAGAACTCCGGCGTCAAGCTGATGGGCTTCGGCCACCGCGTCTACAAGAATTACGACCCGCGCGCCAAGCTCATGCAGGAGACCTGCCGCGAGGTGCTGGGCGAGCTGGGCCTTGAGAACGACCCGCTGTTCAAGCTGGCCATGGCGCTCGAGAAGATCGCGCTGGAAGACGAGTACTTCGTCTCGCGCAAGCTCTACCCGAACGTGGACTTCTACTCTGGCATCGTGCAGCGCGCCATCGGCATCCCGGTGCCGCTGTTCACCGCGATCTTCGCGCTGGCCCGCACCGTCGGCTGGATCGCCCAGCTCAACGAGATGATCGGCGATCCGGAATACAAGATCGGCCGCCCGCGCCAGCTGTTCACCGGCTCGCCGCGCCGCGACGTGCCAACGATCGACAAGCGCTGATCGCCGAACCGGCAGCCATGCTCCTCAAAGGCCCGCTCTGCGGGCCTTTTTTGTTCTGGCAGCTCCATTGCAGGCCTTTTCTCAAGGCCCCGGATCGCGTGCTCATTCCTCGGTGCGCGCCCCGGCATGCCGGTCATCGCGGTTGACGATGACGAACACACACCAAAAGGGAGAAAATCCAGGAAGCCATCTTGGAGCACGATGACAAGAGGCCCCTCCCCGCCATGAAGACCTCCGAGCGCAACTTCGCCCGCCGCATCGACCTCACCTCGCTGCAGCTGTTCGTGGCCGTCTGCGAGCTGGGCAGCATCGGCAAGGCGGCGGAGCGCGAGTTCATCGCCGCCTCAGCGGTCAGCAAGCGCTTGTCCGACCTGGAGGCCACGCTCGATACTCCCCTGCTGTACCGCCACACGCGCGGCGTGAACCTCACGCCGGCGGGCGAAAGCCTGCTGCACCATGCCCGTTCCGTGCTCTTCAGTCTGGAGAAGATGCAGGGCGAGCTCAGCGAGTACGCGGACGGCATTCGCGGCCACGTGCGCGTGCACGCCAGCATCTCGGCCATCGTGCAGTTCCTGCCCGAAGACCTCGGTGCCTTCGTGCGCGATCATTCAGAGATCAAGATCGATCTGGAAGAACACCTGAGCACCGAAGTGGTCCGGGCCGTCCAGGAAGGCGCCGCCGACCTGGGCATTTGCAACGTAGCCGCCGGCGTCGGCGAGTTGCAGACGATGGCCTACCGCGAGGACCGCCTGGCGCTGATCATCCCGCGCGGCCACCCGCTGTCCGGGCGCCCGGCGATCGCGTTTGAAGAGAGCCTGGACTTCGACCACGTCGGCCTTCACTCCACCAGCTCGATCTACATGGCGATCCACGGCGCCGCCACCCGGGCCGGACGCAGCATCCGGCTGCGCATCCACGTGACCGGGCTCGACGCCATGTGCCGGATGATCCACAACGGTCTTGGGGTCGGCGTCATGCCGCTGCGGGCCTTCGAGCTGATGCACGGGGTGGGCGATCTTGAAAGCATCGCCCTGACCGATGATTGGTCCGAACGGAAGATCCAGCTCGTCGCGCGCGACTTCACGACCCTGCCCGTCACCGCGCGGCTGCTGGTGGACCACCTTACCGCCCGCGCCACAACTGCCTAGAATCATTGACCACGAGGAAAGTTATCCATGGGACGCACCCTGTACGACAAGATCTGGGACGAGCACGTCGTCCACACCGAGGAAGACGGCACCGCCATCCTCTACATCGACCGCCACCTGGTCCATGAAGTCACGAGCCCGCAGGCCTTCGAAGGCCTGCGCGAGGCCGGCCGCAAGGTCTGGCGCGTCAGCTCCATCGTGGCCACCGCCGACCACAACACGCCCACCACCGGCTGGGAGCGCGGCTATGACGGCATCGCCGACCCGATCAGCAAGGAGCAGATCACCACGCTGGACAGCAACATCGCCGAGTTCGGCGCGGCGGCCTTCTTCCCGTTCCTGTCCAAGCGCCAGGGCATCGTGCACGTGATCGGCCCCGAGCAGGGCGCGACGCTGCCGGGCATGACGGTGGTCTGCGGCGATTCGCACACCTCCACGCATGGCGCCTTCGGCGCGCTGGCGCACGGCATCGGCACGAGCGAGGTGGAGCACGTCATGGCCACGCAGACGCTGCTGGCCAAGAAGGCGAAGAACATGCTCATCAAGGTCGAGGGCCGGCTCAGCCCCGGCGTGACGGCCAAGGACATCGTGCTGGCCATCATCGGGCGCATCGGCACGGCCGGCGGCACGGGCTACACCATCGAGTTCGCGGGCTCGGCGATCCGCGCGCTGTCGATGGAAGGCCGGATGACGGTCTGCAACATGGCCATCGAAGGCGGCGCTCGCGCCGGCCTGGTCGCGGTCGACGACAAGACCATCGAGTACCTGCGCGGGCGCCCGCTGTCACCCACCGGCGTGGAATGGGACCAGGCCGTCGCGTACTGGCGGACGCTGCAATCCGACCCCGACGCGAAGTTCGACACCGTCGTCGAACTCGACGCCGCGAAGATCGTCCCGCAGGTCACCTGGGGCACCTCGCCCGAGATGGTGCTGGGCATCGACGCACGCGTGCCCGACCCCGATGCCGAGAAAGACGCCAACAAGCGCGGCGCCATCGAGCGGGCGCTGACCTACATGGGACTGCAGCCGGGCAAGGCCCTGGACGACATCCTCATCGACAAGGTGTTCATCGGCTCCTGCACCAACAGCCGCATCGAGGACATGCGCGAGGCCGCCGCCGTCGTGAAGAAGATGGGGCAGAAGGTGGCGCGCAACGTCAAGCTGGCCATGGTCGTTCCCGGCTCCGGCCTGGTGAAGGAGCAGGCCGAGCGCGAAGGCCTGCACGAGATCTTCAAGGCGGCGGGCTTCGAATGGCGCGAGCCGGGCTGCTCGATGTGCCTGGCGATGAACGCCGACCGGCTGGAGCCGGGCGAGCGCTGCGCCTCGACCTCCAACCGCAACTTCGAGGGCCGCCAGGGTGCTGGCGGCCGCACGCATCTCGTGAGCCCCGCCATGGCTGCCGCAGCGGCCCTGCACGGACATTTCGTTGACATCCGCAAATTTGCCTGAAAGGACTGAACCATGAAGACGACCATCGCTTCCCTGCTTGCCATCGCTTTCCTGTCGCTGGGCCTTTCCGGCTGCAACACCGTCAAGGGCGCGGGCCAGGACATCCAGCGCGCGGGCAGCGCGATCGAAGACGCCGCCAAGAAGAAATAAATGCAGAAATTCACCGTACACAAGGGCCTCGTGGCCCCGATGGATCGCGAGAACGTCGACACCGACGCGATCATCCCCAAGCAGTTCCTCAAGTCGATCCGCAAGACCGGCTTCGGCCCGAACCTGTTCGACGAGTGGCGCTACCTGGACCCGGGCTATCCGGGCCAGGACCCGGCCAGCCGCAAGCCGAACCCGGACTTCGTGCTCAACCAGCCGCGCTACCAGGGCGCTTCGATCCTGCTTGCGCGCAAGAACTTCGGCTGCGGCTCGTCGCGCGAGCATGCGCCCTGGGCGCTCGACCAGTTCGGCTTTCGCGCGATCATCGCGCCGAGCTACGCCGACATCTTCTTCAACAACAGCTTCAAGAACGGGCTGCTGCCGATCGTGCTGCCCGATGCGCAGGTGGCCCAGCTGTTTGACGAATGCGCCGCGTTCCCGGGCTATTCGCTGACCGTGGATCTGGAGCGCCAGCTGATCGTGCGGCCCGGCGGCGAGACCCTGCCCTTCGACGTCCAGCCGTTTCGCAAGTACTGCCTGCTCAATGGCCTGGACGACATCGGCCTCACGCTGCGCCAGCGCGACAAGATCAAGGCCTTCGAGGCCGAGCGCCTGGCCACCAAGCCCTGGCTCGCCCACACGCTGGCCGCCTGAGCGGGCCTCCCAGCCCGCCATGACGGGCGAGCCGGTCCCAGGCCGGATTCGCCTGCAGCCCCCACGTTTCACCGACGGCCCGACCGGGCCGTCACCCATCGAGGATCGTTCATCATGAAAATTGCAGTGCTGCCGGGCGATGGCATCGGCACGGAAATCGTCGCCGAAGCCGTCAAGGTGCTCCAGGTCCTCGACCTGAAGTTCGAACTGGAGACCGCCCTCGTCGGCGGCGCCGCCTATGAAGCCCACGGCCACCCCCTGCCCGAAGCCACGCTCCGGCTGGCCAAGGAGGCGGATGCCGTCCTGTTCGGCGCCGTCGGCGACTGGAAGTACGACAAGCTGGACCGGCCCCTGCGGCCCGAACAGGCCATCCTCGGGCTGCGCAAGAACCTGGGCCTGTTCGCCAATTTCCGCCCCGCCATCTGCTACGAGCAGCTCGTGGACGCCTCCAGCCTCAAGCGCGAGCTGGTGTCGGGCCTGGACATCCTGATCATCCGCGAGCTGACCGGCGACATCTATTTCGGCACGCCGCGCGGCCGCCGCAGCAGCCCGGACGGCCACTTCCCCGGCGCCGAGGAAGCCTTCGACACGATGCGTTACACCCGCCCGGAGATCGAGCGGATCGGCCACGTCGCCTTTCAGGCCGCACGCAAGCGCAGCAAGCGCGTGACCAGCGTCGACAAGGCCAACGTGCTGGAAACCTTCCAGCTATGGAAGGATGTCATGACCGAAGTCGGCAAGGAGTATCCCGACGTGGCGCTGGACCATATGTACGTGGACAACGCCGCGATGCAGCTGGTCAAGGCGCCCAAGAAGTTCGACGTGGTCGTCACCGGCAACATGTTCGGCGACATCCTCTCCGACGAGGCCGCCATGCTCACCGGCTCGATCGGCATGCTGCCCTCGGCGAGCCTCAATGCGCAAAGCCGTGGCCTGTATGAGCCGAGCCACGGCAGCGCGCCCGACATCGCCGGCAAGGGCATTGCCAATCCTTTGGCTACAATATTGTCTGCTGCCATGATGCTTCGCTACTCACTCAACCAGGCTGAAGCCGCTGACCGGATCGAGTCGGCGGTCAAGGACGTTCTCGCGTTCGGCCTGCGTACGGCAGACATTCATTCCCAAGGCACCACCCAGGTCGGCACCCGTGAAATGGGTGACGCGGTCGTGGCTGCCATTACCAAGAAGACTATCAAAGGCTGATTCAGCCCGGTTCGTCGCGCGCCCTCCCCCGGCCGAGACGAGCCGGGGCAGAAAACTCGTATTTTTTGAAAGGGCGATGTGATGAAGGTCGGTAATCTCGTAGGGCTCGTGGGCTGGCGCGGAATGGTAGGTTCCGTGCTGATGGACCGCATGCAGGCTGAAGGCGACTTCGGGCTGATCGAGCCGGTGTTCTTCTCCACTTCCAACGCCGGCGGCAAGGCCCCCGCGTTCGCGAAGAACGAGTCCACGCTGAAGGATGCGCACGACATCGAGGCGCTGCGCAAGTGCGACATCATCCTCACCGCCCAGGGCGGCGACTACACCACCGAGATCTATCCCAAGCTGCGCGCGGTGGGCTGGACCGGCCACTGGATCGACGCAGCCTCCACCCTGCGCATGCAGGACGACGCGGTGATCGTGCTCGACCCGGTCAACCTGAATGTCATCAAGGACTCCCTGGCCAAGGGCGGCCGCAACTGGATCGGCGGCAACTGCACGGTCAGCTGCATGCTCATGGGGGTCGGCGCCTTGTACAAGGCGGGTCTCGTCGAATGGATGACCTCCATGACCTATCAGGCCGCATCGGGCGGCGGCGCCCAGCACATGCGCGAGCTGCTCACGCAGTTCGGCACGCTCAATGCCGAGGTCCGCGCGCTGCTCGACGACCCGAAGTCGGCCATCCTCGAGATCGACCGAAAGGTGCTGGCGCGTCAGCAGGCGCTCACGCCGGACCAGACCGCCAACTTCGGCGTGCCCCTGGGCGGCAGCCTGATTCCGTGGATCGACAAGGACCTGGGCCTGGGCAAGCAGCAGGGCGAGGACGGCTGGGGCACCTCCAAGGAAGAGTGGAAGGGCGGCGCCGAGACCAACAAGATCCTCGGCCGCGGCCCGGGCTTCGGTACGGCGGCCACGCCGGTGGACGGTTTCTGCGTCCGCATCGGCGCCATGCGCTGCCACAGCCAGGCACTCACCTTCAAGCTGCGCAAGGACGTCCCCCTGGCCGACATCGAGGCCATGATTGCGGCCGACAACCCCTGGGTCAAGGTCGTGCCCAACACGCGCGAGGCCACCATCCGCGACCTCACGCCGGTCGCAGTCACCGGCACCATGACCATTCCCGTCGGCCGCATCCGCAAGCTGGCCATGGGGCCCGAATACCTCGGAGCCTTCACGGTCGGCGACCAGCTCCTGTGGGGCGCCGCCGAACCGCTGCGCCGCATGCTGCGCATCCTGCTTGACGCCTGATCGGCTTGTCCGCGCCCTTGGCAACGGCCTGTAACTACGGGTTACAGGCCGTTGTCGTTTGGCAACAAGGGCCTAGGTCGAACTGCCCGCTGAGCCCCGTCCCCCAAAGTTAAAACCTGTCTCAGCTTGTCAGCCTAAGACATTGATGTTAAGTTCGTTTTTCCGATTTCAGCGTCAAGGCGTTTGGTCCGAATGATGAGAAAAATATTGCCTGCTGACAGAGCAATGGAGGCTCAAAAAGTGGTGAAGCAGAAGCCGCAGCGCTGGCAGGCCACTGCTTTGGCGGCGGCCACAGCCATCCTCCTTGGCCTGTCCAGCTTTGACGCCAACGCGCTCGCATTGGGGCGCCTGACAGTCCAGTCTGCCCTCGGTGAGCCGCTCCGCGCAGAGATCGACATCCCCGAAATCAATGCCGATGAGGCCGCGAGCCTCAAGGCGGGCGTCGCCTCCCCCGAAGCCTTCAAGGCGGCGGGCCTGGAGCACAGTCTCACGGTCTCCAACATGCAGATCGCGCTGATGCGCCGTCCTGACGGCCGCATGTTTCTGCGGCTGTCGAGCGATCGCGTCGTCAACGACCCCTTCCTCGACCTGATTCTCGAGGTCAACTGGGCGTCCGGGCGCATCGTCCGCGACTACACCCTGCTGTTCGACCCGCCGGCGCTGCGCCAGGGCGGGTCTGTCGTCGCGCCCACGGCGCCGCAGGTGGCTCCGCAGACCACGCCTCGGGCTGCAGCGCCGGCAACGTCGCCAGCGGCATCTCCCGCTCCCTCACCCTCATTTGCGCCTCCCGCTCAGGCGGCCCGCGCACCTGCTGCTGCGGCACGGCCACCCGCACAGAGCCGGCCGCAACCCTCTGGCGATGGCCGGCAGGTCACGGTGCAGGCCGGCGACACGGCGGGGCGCATCGCTGCCGCCAACAAGCCCGCCAGCGTCTCTCTTGACCAGATGCTCGTGGCGCTTCTTCGCGCCAACCCCGACGCATTCATCGGCGGCAATGTGAACCGGCTCAAGGCGGGCGCCGTGCTGGACGTTCCCTCGGCCGACCAGGCAGGGGCCGTCCCGGCAAGCGAGGCTTCACAGACGCTCGTGGTTCAGAGCAAGGACTTCAACGAATTCCGTCGCAAGCTGGCCGAAGGTGCGCCAGCGACCCAGACTCAAACAGCAGACCGCGCCGCGACCGGCAAGGTCCAGGCCCGCGTCGAAGACAAGAAGCCCGCCGCCGCCACGCCCGACAAGCTCACGCTGTCCAAGGGCGCCGTGCAGGCCAAGGCAGCGGAAGATCGCATTGCCAAGGAGCGGCAGGCGAAGGAAGCCTCCACCCGTGTGGCGGAGCTGTCCAAGAACATCAATGAGCTGAGCAAGCTCGGCGCCGCCTCTGGCGCCCCTGGCGCTGCGCCGGCCGCAGCGGCCGCCAGTGCGGCCAAGGGTCCGGCGCTGCCGACCGGCAGCCTGGCTCCGGCGAGCGCAGCCAGGCCTGCGGCGTCGCTGCCTGCGCCAGCGGCCTCGCGCCCCGCTTCTGCGGCGGCCCCGGCGGTCCCCGCTGCAGCGCCGGCTACAGCGCCGACTGTTGCGTTGGCCGCTTCCAAGCCCGCCAGCGCCCCGGCATCTGCCCCCGCCAGCGTGGCGTCTGCCCCAGCCCCCGCCGCCACGGCCGTGCCCGTTGCCGCCGCAGCTTCGAGCGTTGCGGCAGCTTCGAGCGTTGCCGCAGCTTCCGCCTCGGTCGCCGCTTCCAGCGTAGCCGCGCCGGCCTCCGCTGCGGCGGGCGTCGCGTCCGCTGCGCCGGCGGCCAGCGCAGCAACCCCTGCCCCCGCCCCGAAGCCCGCTGCCAAGGCACCGCCTCCGCCGCCGCCCGAGCCGACCCTGCTCGAAGAGCTGATGGAGAATCCGCTGATCCCTGGCGCGGCCGCTCTGCTCGTGGCCCTGCTGGCTGGCTTTGGTGTCTATCGAATCCGCCAGCGTCGCCGCGCCACCCAGGTCGACAGTTCCTTCCTCGAAAGCCGTCTCCAGCCGGACTCCTTCTTTGGCGCCAGCGGCGGCCAGCGCATCGACACGAACGAAGGCGGTGCCACCGGCTCCTCCATGGTCTATTCGCCAAGCCAGCTGGACGCTGCCGGAGACGTTGACCCGGTCGCCGAAGCCGACGTCTACCTCGCCTACGGACGGGACCTGCAGGCGGAAGAAATCCTCAAGGAAGCCATGCGGACCAATCCGTCGCGCGTGGCCATCCATGGCAAGCTGCTCGAGATCTACGCCAAGCGCCGCGATGCCAAGGCCTTCGAAGTCGTGGCGACCGAGGCCTTCGGCCTGACGCGCGGCGAAGGCCCCGAGTGGGAGCACATCTGCGAACTCGGCCGCGAGCTCGACTCGTCCAACCCGATGTACCAGCCCGGCGGGCAGCCGGCGGCACGGCCGGGTGCGTCGGCCAATGCGGGCGCGGGTCACGGTTTTGCGACCAGCACCATTCCTCAGGCCATTGCGCCCGAAGTGGCAGAGTCTGCCGCGCCGGTGGACCTCGACCTCGACCTCGACTTCTCCTTGGGCGATGAGCCCAGCGCCCCGGCCGCCGCGCCTGAACCGACGATCGCCATGAAGGCCGTCCCGGTCGCACCGCCCTCGCTCGACATGGACTTCGGGTCGGCCACGGTGGCCCTGTCACCGGCGCCGCCGCCGTCCACCCCGCCTGTGACCGACACGGTCAAGCTGTCCGTTCCGGATCTCGCCCTGTCGGCAAGCAGCCTGAGCTTCACACCCGAGCCGGCGCCTGCTCCCGCACCTGCGCGCGCGCCGGCCCCTGCTCCGCAGGCTGATGCCGGCATGATCGAGTTCGACCTCGGCTCCCTGTCGCTGGACCTTGATGCAACGCCTGAGGCGCCTTCGCCTGCGCCTGCCGCAGAAGGGGGCGCCCTCGAAACCAAACTGGCCCTGGCAGAGGAATTCCGCTCGATCGGCGACACCGACGGCGCGCGTGCGCTGGTCCAGGAAGTCGTCGCCGAAGCCTCCGGCAGCCTCAAGGCCAAGGCCGAGCGCTTCCTCGCGGAGCTGACCTGACGCGCAGGCGCTCGTCGGCCCGCGCGAGGCCGGCGAGCCTGCCACCGAATCCCTCTCGCAGTTTCCCGCCATGCTGAAGCGGGCAGGCGCTTTCGCGGAATCCGCACCATGAGAATCGCACTGGGCGTGAGCTACAACGGCACGGCCTATGACGGCTGGCAAAGCCAGCCGTCCGGCCGTACCGTCCAGGACCGGCTCGAGCACGCCCTCACCCGTTTTGCCGATGGGCCCGTCACGACCCTGTGCGCGGGCCGAACCGATGCAGGCGTCCACGGCCTCATGCAGGTGGTCCATTTCGACACGACGGTCGAGCGCGACCCTTTCTCTTGGGTGCGCGGCACCAACAGCTTCCTGCCCCCGGACATTGCCGTGCAGTGGTCCCGCGTCGTGCCGGACGCGTTTCATGCCCGTGCCAGCGCCATCGCTCGCCGCTACGCCTACGTCCTGCTCGAATCGCCGGTGCGCCCGAGCGTCGAGTCCGGCCGTGTGGGATGGACGTTCAGGCCGCTGGACGCTGCCGCCATGCGCGACGCGGCGGCGCATCTGCTGGGCGAGCATGACTTCACCTCGTTCCGGGCATCCGCATGCCAGGCGAAGAGCCCCGTGAAGAACCTGCAGCGGATCGACATCCTGCGACGCGGCGCCTACTGGCGGTTCGAGTTCGAGGCCAGCGCCTTCCTGCATCACATGATCCGCAACATCATGGGCTGCCTGATCGCGATCGGCCAGGGCAGCCGCCCGCCCGGCTGGATGCAGGACGTGCTGGCTGCGCGCGACCGGGATGCGGCGGCGCCCACCTTCTCGCCCGATGGCCTGTATTTCCTCGGCCCGGTCTATGACGCGCAGTGGAACCTGCCCGAGCGGACGGCTGCGTATGATTGGCTGCCATGAACGAGCGCACCCGAATCAAGATCTGCGGCCTGACCCGTGAGCAGGACGTGGACGCCGCGGTCGAGGCCGGCGCGGACGCCGTCGGCTTCGTGCTGTATGCGCGCAGCCCGCGGGCGATCACGGCCGAGCGCGCCGCCGTGCTGGCGCGCAGCCCGCGTGCGGTCACGGCCGAGCGCGCCGCCGTGCTGGCAAGGCGGCTGCCGCCCTTCGTGACGCCGGTGCTGCTGTTCGTCAATGAAACGCCCGAGAACATTCGTGCCGCCACCGACCGCATCGGCCATGCCCTGATTCAGTTCCATGGTGACGAGACCCCGTCGCAATGCCTGGAAGCATCGGCTCAGGCCACCCGCCCCTTCATGCGCGCGGCGCGAATTCCCCTGGACGATGCCAGCCCCTTCGACTTGCTAAAATTTGCGGCAGACTACCAGGAAGCCCAGGCCCTGCTGCTGGACGCCCATGTCGAGGGCTACGGCGGCGGCGGGAAAACATTCAATTGGTCACGTATCACCGCATCCGGCGTTCCGGCAGGCTCCGTCGAGTCTGCCGTCGTGCTGCGTCACCTCGTTTTGTCTGGTGGACTCACGTCTGCAAACGTGACCGATGGCATCGTGCAGCTGCGGCCGCTGTGCAAGACGCTGGCCGTTGACGTGAGTTCGGGCGTCGAGATGTCCGCCGACGGCGGAGGAACCCTCAAGGGCATCAAGGACGCTACCAAGATCCACCAGTTTGTCGCGGCCGTGCGGGCCGCCGACAGGCTCCCTGCCTGAGAGTTTTTTCATGTCCCCTTATCTGCAACCCGATCCGACGGGTCACTTCGGAATCTACGGTGGCAGCTTCGTGAGCGAAACGCTCACCCACGCGATCAACGAGCTGCGCGAGGCGTACGCGCGCTACCAGAACGATCCGGAGTTCCTTGCCGAGTTCGCCTATGAGCTGGCCCACTTCGTCGGCCGGCCGTCGCCCGTCTACCACGCTGCGCGCACGAGCGCCGAGATGGGCGGCGCCCAGATCTTCCTCAAGCGCGAAGACCTCAACCACACCGGCGCCCACAAGATCAACAACGTGATCGGCCAGGCCATGCTGGCGCGGCGCATGGGCAAGCCCCGGGTGATTGCCGAGACGGGTGCCGGACAGCACGGGGTGGCCACGGCCACCATCTGCGCGCGCTACGGCCTCGAATGCATCGTCTACATGGGCAGCGAGGACGTCAAGCGCCAGAGCCCCAACGTCTACCGCATGAACCTGCTGGGCGCCACGGTGGTGCCGGTGGAGTCGGGCAGCAAGACGCTGAAGGACGCGCTCAACGAAGCCATGCGCGACTGGGTGGCCAACGTCGACAACACCTTCTACATCATCGGCACCGTCGCCGGCCCGCATCCCTACCCGATGATGGTGCGCGACTTCCAGAGCATCATCGGCAAGGAATGCATCGAGCAGATGCCCGACATGAACTCGGGCCGCCAGCCGGACGCGGTCATCGCCTGCGTGGGCGGCGGCAGCAACGCCATGGGCATCTTCCATCCCTACATCCCCTTCGAGTCCACCCGGCTGATCGGCGTCGAGGCGGCCGGCGAAGGCCTGGACAGCGGCAAGCATTCGGCCTCTCTGCAACGCGGCAGCCCCGGCGTGCTGCACGGCAACCGCACCTACATCCTGCAGGACGAGGACGGCCAGATCACCGAGACGCACAGCGTGAGCGCAGGCCTCGACTATCCGGGCGTCGGACCCGAGCATGCCTGGCTCAAGGACATCGGCCGCGCGGAATACGTCGGCATCACGGACAAGGAAGCACTCGAGGCCTTCCACTACCTGTGCCGCACGGAGGGCATCATCCCGGCCCTGGAATCCAGCCACGCGGTGGCCTATGCGCTCAAGCTCGCCAAGACCATGCGGCGGGACCAGAGCATCCTCGTCAATCTCTCGGGCCGCGGTGACAAGGACATCGGCACCGTCGCCGACCTGGCCGGCGTCGACTTCTACGACCGCCCCTCCATGCGCGGCCTGTCGGTCAAGGGAGGCAAGGCATGAGCCGCATCACCGCCACGCTGGACCGGCTCAAGGCGCAGGGGCGCAAGGCCCTGATCCCCTACGTCACCGCCGGCTTCCCGTTCGCCGACGTCACGCCCGAACTCATGCATGGCATGGTGCGCGCCGGCGCCGACATCATCGAGCTGGGCGTGCCGTTCAGCGACCCGATGGCCGACGGGCCGGTCATCCAGAAGGCCGGCGAGAAGGCGCTGGCGCTGGGGATCGGCACCCGTCAGGTGCTGGAGATGGTGCGCGCGTTCCGGTCCCAGGACAGCACGACGCCCGTCGTGCTGATGGGCTACGCCAACCCGGTCGAGCGCTATGACCTCAAGCAGGGCGCGGGCGCCTTCATCCGAGATGCAGCCGCCGCCGGGGTGGACGGCGTGCTGATCGTCGACTACCCACCCGAGGAGTGCGAGGAGTTCGCGGCCGCGCTGCGCGCCCACGGCATGGACCTGATCTTCCTGCTCGCGCCGACCTCGACCGACGCCCGCATGGCCCAGGTCGCCCGGGTGGCCAGCGGCTATGTCTACTATGTGTCGCTCAAGGGCGTGACCGGCGCCGGGAACCTGGACACGGCTGCGGTCGAGGCCATGCTGCCGCGCATCCGATCGCACGTGAACATCCCCGTCGGAGTCGGCTTCGGCATCCGCGACGCGCAGAGCGCGAAGGCGGTGGCCCGGGTGGCCGACGCGGTCGTGATCGGAAGCCGCATCATCCAGCTCATCGAGAACCAGCCCCGCGAGGCCGTCACGGCGGCCGCAGGGGAATTCCTGGCGGGCATCCGCGCCGCGCTAGACTCACGCTAAACCGCAAGGAGAACCCGCATGTCCTGGCTCGAAAAACTTCTCCCGCCCAAGATCCAGCAGACCGATCCGGCCGACCGGCGCAGCGTGCCCGAAGGCCTTTGGATCAAATGCCCGAGCTGCGAATCCGTGCTCTACAAGACCGACCTGGAGCAGAACCAGAACGTCTGCCCCACCTGCGGCCATCACCATCGCATCGGTGCGCGCGCCCGGCTGAACGCCTTTCTGGACGCGGAAGGCCGCTATGAGATCGGCCAGGAAGTCATTCCCGTCGACGCACTGAAGTTCAAGGACAGCCGCAAGTATCCCGAGCGCCTCAAGGAGGCCCTCGAGAGCACCGGCGAGACCGACGCCCTGGTGGTGATGGGCGGTGCCGTCCACAGCATCAGCCTGGTGGCTGCCTGCTTCGAGTTCGACTTCATGGGCGGCAGCATGGGCAGCGTGGTGGGCGAGCGCTTCGTGCGCGGCGTGCATGCCGCGATAGAGCAGAAGGTCCCGTTCGTCTGCTTCACCGCCACTGGCGGGGCCCGCATGCAGGAAGGCCTGCTGAGCCTGATGCAGATGGCCAAGACCAATGCGGCCCTGACGCGCCTGGCCAAGAAGGGCCTGCCCTACATCAGCGTGCTGACCGATCCGACCATGGGCGGCGTGAGCGCCGGCTTCGCATTCGTGGGTGACGTGGTGATCGCCGAACCCAAGGCCCTGATCGGCTTTGCCGGTCCGCGGGTGATCGAGTCCACGGTGCGCGTGACGCTGCCCGAAGGATTCCAGCGCGCGGAGTTTCTGCAGCAAAAAGGCGCGATCGACTTCATCTGCGATCGCCGTGAGCTGCGCAAGACCATCGCCAGCACACTGGCCATGCTGCAGCGCCAGCCGGCCGACGCGGTGGCCTGAGTCAGACCCCTGTGCTCAGCGCAGCACGGCGGCCTGGAGATGGCCGAGCACGATGGAGGCGACCTGCAGCAACAGCAGGAAGGCCAGGGGCGACAGGTCGACCCCGCCCACCAGGGGAATGACACGCCGCAGCGGCCGCAGCAGCGGTGCGCAGAGGCGGTCGATCACATCGTAGATCGGCGAGCCCGGCTGGACCCAGGACAGGACGGCGTAGACGATCATCAGCCCCATCATGGCCGAGATCGCCAGCCGCGCCAGCCCGAAGATCGCCAGCACCGGCAGGAACGCGAGCCCGACACCGGCGCCCGCAAGCAGCCACAGAATGCCGTACTGGACCAGCTCGACGAGGTAGGCCCCCACCAGACTGGCCGTGTCCCATCGGCCGATGGCCGGGATCACCCGGCGCAAGGGCAGCACCAGCCAGTCGGTGAACGCAAACACAACGCGCCCCACGGGATTGGAGAAGGACACGCGCTGGTACTGCATGTACAGCCTCAGCAGGCAGGCGCCCCCGAGCAGTCCGGCGGCAACATCGAGCAGGAGGGCGATGATTTGGTAGAGCATGGACACGGGTCAATCAGGTCATGGGATCATAGCGGTCAGGCAGAATGATTCAATGACACAGGCCTTGACGCTCTCTTCGCTTCCCCTGTTCCCGTTGGGCACCGTGCTGTTTCCGGGAGGGCGGCTGCCGCTGCGCATCTTCGAGGTCCGCTACCTCGACATGATCTCGCGCTGCCACAAGGCCGGCGCGCCCTTCGGCGTGGTGTCGCTGACCCAGGGTCAGGAAGTGCGGGTGGCCGGTGCGGCGCCCGAAACCTTCAGTGCCGTTGGAACGCTCGCGCTCATCACCGAGCTGGACGCCCCGCGGCCCGGCCTGCTGGCGATCCAGTGCGCCGGCGCCCAGCGGTTCAGGATCCAGTCGCGTGACCAGATGCGCCATGGCCTGTGGGTCGCCGATGTGGAGCGCCTGGACATTGACCAGACCGTCTCCGTCCCCGATGACCTCAAGCCGGTGGCCACGGCACTTGGCACCGTCCTGGGCAAGCTGCGCGAGCGCGCCGCCACGCCAGCCGACCTCGCCGTGCCCGAACCTTGGCAGCTGGACGACTGCGGCTGGGTGGCCAACCGCTGGTGCGAACTGCTTCCGCTGCCGCTGGAGCTCAAGCAGCGGCTCATGGAGCTGGACAATCCGCTGGTCCGGCTCGAACTCGTCGGCGACGTCCTGGCGCGGACCGGGATCGCGGGCTGACAAAGCGCTGATGTAACGCTGATCCAGCGCCGCAGCTGCGGCCCAGCCAAGCGGCAGACGTGCAAGTCGCGCGGAGCCGATCAGGCCTTGGACACGTACTCGGGAACCTGGCTGCGCAGCCAGTCCCGCAGCGATGCGCTGGTGGGTGACGCGCCCGCACGCTCGATCCATTCCACCACGGCCTCGACCGACACGGCCTGCTCGCCCGAGGTCTTGGCCACGCGCAGCTTCGGATGCGGCGTGGGCTCGGTGGTTTCATCGTCGGCCAGCAGTTCCTCGTACAGCTTCTCGCCGGGGCGCAGGCCGGTGAACGTGATCGGCACGTCCTGTTCGGTCTTGCCGCTCAGGCGGATCAGCATGCGGGCAAGTTCGACGATCTTCATCGGCTCGCCCATGTCGAGCACGAAGATCTGGCCCGAGCGTCCCATCAGGCCGGCCTGCAGCACCAGCTGCGCGGCCTCGGGAATCGTCATGAAGTAGCGCACGATGTCCGGGTGTGTGACGGTCACGGGCCCGCCGCGCGCGATCTGGCTGGTGAACAGCGGCACCACCGAGCCGCTCGAACCCAGGACATTGCCGAAGCGGACCGACACGAACTGCGTCGACGGAAACTCCGCGGCGACAGCCTGCACCACCCGCTCGGCCATGCGCTTGCTGGCACCCATCACATTGGTCGGATTGACGGCCTTGTCGGTGGAGATCAGCACGAAGCGGCGGGCGCCGCAGCGCCCGGCCATGCGCGCCGCATGCAGCGTGCCCAGCACATTGGTGCGCAGCGCCTCGATCTCGTTGAGCTCCTCCATGAGCGGCACGTGCTTGTAGGCCGCCGCATGAAACACCACCGTTGGCCGGTGCAGCAGGGCGATCGCCTCGATGCGGTCGGGCTCGCGGACGTTGGCGGTGTAGTACAGGCCCTGCATCTGGGGATGCGCTGCGCGCAGGTCCTGTTCCAGCCGGTAGACCGCGAACTCGGAAACGTCGATGCACACCATCCTGGCGACGCCGAAGCGCGCGATCTGCCGGCACAGCTCGGCGCCGATCGAGCCGCCTGCACCCGTGACCATGACGGTCTGGCCCGACAGCAGCTCCGACAGGCCCTGCACGTCCAGGCGCACGGCATCGCGGCCGAGCAGGTCCTCCAGTTCGACCTTGCGCGGCCCCGCGCCTTCTGTGCGCAGCCATTCGTCTGCGCGGGGCATGGTCAGCAGGCCGAGGCCAGCCTCGCCCGCGCCCAGCAGAATCTCGCGCCGCTCGGGCGAGCCGGGCGGGCTTGCAATCAGGGCCGTGGTGACGTCGTGTGCGCGTGAGATGGCTGCGAGATCGGTGGCCCCGCCATGCACGCGCACGTTCTGGATCGATCGCCCCCCCTCTTCCCGATGCGGCGAGACGATCGCGACGACGCGCCACTGCTGCGAGCCGTGCAAGGCACGCAGCGCGTCCGACGCGTGCTGCAAGGAACCGAGCACCAGAAGCGGCCGTGCTCCGTGGCTGCGGCCCGCGTGGCGCTCGGCGAGCGTGCGCCAGCCCGCACGCACCGCCCCGAGCAGAAGCAGCGCCAGCAGCGGCTGCATGATCAGCACCGAGCGCGGGAAGTTGGGCACCCGCAGCATCAGCACGATCGCCGTCGTCGTCAGTGCGCCCAGCACGATGCCGATCACCAGCTGCCGTAGCTCCGGCAGGCTGGTGTAGCGCCACACCTGGCGATAGACCCGCGCCAGCACCAGCCCGATGCCGAATCCCGCCAGGCAGTAAGGCGTGGTGGCCAGGGCCGTATCGATGAACTCGTCCGGGACATCCAGATTGAAGCGCAGCCAGAACGCCGTCCACCAGGACAGCACCACCAGCCCGAGGTCGAGCGCGAGCAGGACGAGGATGTCCCTATGCCACCGCACGCTGGTTCTCCGTCAGCCGGATCGCGCGGCGCAGGTGGTCCACCACACGCCCGAGATCGATGTCCGTCAGGTTCGATCCCGAAGGCAGGCAGACACCGGCGCGGAACAGGCCCGCAGACACGTCCTGGCCCGGCTCGTGCGGGAAATACGGCGCGCCCTGGTACAGGGGTTGGAGATGCATCGGCTTCCAGACCGGGCGGGCTTCCACGGAATGGCGCTCGAGCGAGCGCATCACGCGCTGCGCGGCGGCGGCGCCATCGGGCCCGTCCAGCGTGAAGCAGGTCAGCCAGCGCGTCGACCTGTAGCCCTCGGGCTCGGGCATCCAGCGCACCTGCGGCAGATCCGCCAGTTCGCGAACGTACGTCTCGAACACCGCGCGACGCTGCCGCACCCGCTCCTCGAGCACGCGCAGCTGGCCGCGGCCGATGCCGGCCAGCACATTGCTCATCCGGTAGTTGAAGCCGATCTCCACATGCTCATAATGCGCGGCCGGCTCACGCGCCTGGGTCGAGAGCTTGCGGGCCCGCGCAATGAGGCCGGCGTCGTTGGCCACGAGCATGCCGCCGCCCGATGTGGTGATGATCTTGTTGCCGTTGAAGGAGTAGGCAGCCAGCTTGCCGAAGCTGCCGCTCGGCCGGCCCCGGTAGGTCGCGCCGAGTGATTCGGCCGCATCTTCCAGCACCGGCACGCCATAGCGTTCGCAGATCGGAAGCAGCGCGTCCATGTCGGCGCTCTGGCCGTACAGGTTGACGATGACGACACATCGCGGAAGGCGGCTCTCGCGCGCTGCCCAGGCAAAGGCCTGTTCGAGCGCCTGCGGCGACATGTTCCAGGTGCCGGGTTCGGAGTCGATGAACACCGGCCTCGCGCCGCAGTACAGGATCGGGTTGCAGCTGGCCACGAAGGTCAGCGACGAGCAGAACACGGTATCGCCGGGACGCACGTCCAGAAGCAGCAGGCCCAGATGGATGGCGGCCGTGCCCGAACTGACGGCAGCGCCATGCGCCACGCCTACGTGCGCCGCCAGTTCGCGTTCGAAGCCGTCGACATGCGGGCCGAGCGGCGCGATCCAGTTGCTGCGGAACGCATCCTCGACAAACGCTGTCTCTTCGTCGCCGAGATGAGGCGAGGAAAGCCAGATGCGATGCGTGAGCTCCCGACGGAAAACCACATCGACGGGCCGGCCCGCAGCGTCCACCAGGGGCACGTGGTCGATCTGGTGGCGATCCATGAGTGCGAGAACCGCAGCGCCGTTGTCTTCTTCCCGCACCGTGATCGGCGACTGCTCAGGCAGGGAGCCGACCGTCTGGCGGCCCTCGGCGCTGCCCAGCAGGGCTCGGCGCAGATCGCCGTCAGTGAGCGTGCGCGCCAGCGTGCCATCGGCGGCGACCACCAGCAGGATGCCCCGCCCCGCCTGGTCCATGCGCGCCAGCGCCTCCCGAACCTGTAGCGTGGGCGGCACGCACAGTGCCTCGAACTGCGAAGGATTCATGCAACTCTCCTGGCCGGCGCGCCCACGTAGACGCCCGGCTCCTCGATATGCCTCAGTACGACAGCGCCAGCGCCGATCACGCTTCCTGCGGCAATCCGCACGCCGGGCAGCACCACGGCGCCGCTGCCGAGCAGGACGCGATCTTCGATGAGCGCGCCGCCGCCGATCTTCACGCCAGGGGCCACGTGGCTCCAGGCGCCGACCCGGGCATCGTGGTCCAGCACCGCGCCGTGATTGAGAATGACACCGCGCCCGGCGTGCGACGACGGCGCGACCACCGCACAGGCCGCAACAAAGCAGCCCGGCGCCACGATAGCCGATGCTGACACCACGGCCCGGGGATGGATCACCGTCGCAAGCCGCTCGGCAGACCAAGATGCCGATTCACGCTCGCGCGCCGCGTTGTCGCCGATGCACACGTGGACGGCACCACGCCATTGCGCGACATCCCGCACCCGGGGCACGCCGGGCACCAGCAGCCCCTCGCAACGCGCGGGGTCGCGGTCGGAGGCAAAGACCCCCTGCCAGCCTGCGCACAAGGCCGCATCCGCCACCACGCGCCCATGCCCTCCGGCGCCGAACAGCAGCAAGCCGGCATCGACGGTCAACGGGGTGGAAGCTTCTTGCATGCGGCGTGGTTCAGTGGTTCAGTACGAGTTCGTTTTTTCCAGAAGGCCCCGGTGCAGCGGCAGGCTCTCGAGCAGCCGGACGATCCGCTCGCCGGCCCTCCCGTCACCATAGAGATTGTCACATGGCCACCGTCCCCTCGCGATGCCTGCCGCCAGTGCGCGCTCGATGGCACCGGTATCGGGCGAGACGTCGGCAACATTGGGGTTGCGCTCGCGGTCGCGTTGCCGGTCGCCGACATTGACCACCGGCGTGCCGAACGAAGCGGCCTCGATGATTCCGGCGGACGAGTTGCCGGCCAGCACGGCTGCATGCCGCATCGCCGCGCAGAACAGGGGCCGCTGCAGATGCCGCAGCCGCACCGAGCCGGGCGGCAGCCCGGCCGCGTCGAGCGCGCGCAGCACGTCCAGCGAACCGGCATCTGCATTGGGGGCCAGCCACGCCACCGGCAGGCCTGTCGCCGTCAGCGCCTGCGCCAGCGCGGCGGTCTGGCGCGCGGCCTCCCCGGCCTGCTGGACGACCGGGTGAAACAGGACGAGCGCGAACGGCGCGTCGGAGGGCAGCCCCAGAGCGGCACAGGTCTCGGCGCGGCTCAGGTTCGCCAGCTCGGTCAGTCCATCCAATCCGGGCGCGCCGGTCACGAACACGCGGTCGGCCGCCTCGCCCATCCGGAGCAGGCGCTCGCGCGCGCCTTCGGTCGCCACGAAATGGTAGCTGGCCAGTTTGCTGATCGCATGGCGGACAGGTTCGTCCACCGTGCCAGAGCGCTCGCCGCCGTGCAGATGCACGGTCGGCAGGCCCAGATGCAAGGCCGCGATCGCGCCGGCCAGCATCTCGCCGCGATCGCCCAGAAGCAGCAGCAGATCGGGCATGTCCCGGGCCAGCGCCGAAGTCACCTGCCTGAGGCAGTCGCCGATGGAGGCCGCCATGGTCTCGGGCGAGCGCGTGGTGACATCGATCGGCAGCTCGGCTGCAACGCGCAGGCCGGCGCCGCGGATCTCGTCCACGGTGTGGCCGAAACTCGCCGACAGATGGGTCCCGGTCACGAGCACCGACACATCCAGCGTCAGGGCTGCGCGCTGAAGGGTCGATCGCAGCAAGCCGAAATCGGCCCGCGTGCCACTCAGGTAGGCCAGCTTGCGTCGCGACGGCCCCGGAGAGCTCATGCCGGCTCGCCGCCTTCCAGCTCGCTCCACTGCACGGGCGCGCCTGCAGGCAGGGCCTGCCGGGTGCGTCGCCCGATCACCTGGCCGATGTCGCGCGGCAGGATGCCGACGGCCGGCCGGCGGCACTGCAGCATGGCAGCCGTCAGCACCGCGCCCGCGGGAATGTCCACTGCGGCCACCACGCCCCGACGGGCCACCCGCGCCGTGTCGAGTTCGGCGGGCAGGGGGGACTTCACGCCGTCGCCCAGCATGGCGCTGACCCGCCGGATGCCGCGCACCATGGCGGCCATGTCGGCGGGTTCGAGCGAAGCCGCATGATCGGGGCCCGCGAGCGAGCGATCGAGCGTCAGGTGCTTCTCGATCACGGAAGCGCCCAGCGCGACGGCGGCCAGCGGCGCCTCGATGCCCAGGCTGTGGTCCGAGTAGCCGACGGGAAGGCCGAGGTCGCGCGCCATGGCCTGCATGGCCCGCAGGTTCAGAGTCTCGTCCGGCGCCGGATAGGCGGACGTGCAATGCAGCACCGCGATCTCGCGAAGGTGTCCCCGCGCTGCCGCCACCCAGTCCAGAGCCTCCCGGATCTCGGTCATGGTCGCCATGCCCGTGGAAATCAGAAGCGGCAGCTGCGTGGCCGCCGCATGCTCGATCAGGGCCCGGTGCGTGAGTTCGCCCGACGACATCTTGAGCCGGCGCACGCCGAGGCCGACGAGCAGATCCACCGCCTCCACCGAGAACGGCGTCGAGAAGAACTCGATGCCGATGCGCGCACAGTGCGCCTGGATGGCCTGGTGCTGCGCGGGCGACAGCTCAAGCCGCTCAAGCATGGCGAACTGGTCCAGATCGCCCGTCTGCCGCGCCTGGTACTCGGCCGTGGGCGCGCCCGGCACCACCAGGTCCTCCGCGCGAAACGTCTGGAATTTCACGGCATCCGCGCCCGCCTCGCGTGCTGCCGTGCACAGGCGCAGCGCCAGGTCGAGGTCACCGTTGTGGTTGACGCCGGCTTCGGCGATCACGAACACCGGGTCGCCTACCATGCCGTCCATCCTCCATCGACCACCAGGTTGTGGCCAGTCACGTACTTCGATGCATCGCTGGCCAGGTAGCGCATGGCATGCGCCATGTCGTCGGCCGAGGCCATCGAGCCCAGAGGCGTGCGCCGCGAGTAGTTCTGCACGAAAGTGTCGTTCTGCCCGCTGAAGACGCCGCCCGGCGTCACGGCATTGACCCGCACCTTGCGATGGCCCCAGTAGGCCGCCAGGTACTGCGTCAAGCCCCACAGCCCGGCCTTGCTGGCCGAGTAGATCGCCGGGGTGTTGATGGCACGCCCCAGATACTGCGAGCCCTCGTAGATGCGCTGGTCCGGCGCCACGATGCCATAGATCGACAGCGTGTTGACGATGCTGCCCCGGCCACGCCGGGCCATGTCGCCGCCGAACACCTGCGCGCAGAGCATCGCGCCCGTCAGGTTCACCGCCATCACTTCGTTCCAGTCATCGACAGGGAAGGTCTCGAAGGGCTCGAAGAAGTTTTCCGACTTGGTGGCCGCATTGTTGATCAGGACATCGGGCTCGCCCCAGCGCGTCTGCAACCTGTCGAGCGCCTGGACCAGCGACTCCCGGCGCGTGACGTCGCAGGCATGGGTCAGCAGAGCCTCGTGATCGGACCCGAGCCGCTCCTGCAGCGCCTGGGCATCGCGATCGAGCGCCATCACCCGGGCGCCGCTGGCCACAAAGGCCTTGACCACCTCGCGGCCGATGATGCCCGCCGCACCGGTCAGCACGACCACCTTGCCGTCGAGCGAGAATGCATCACTCATGAGGGCTCCTTCCTGCGCATGAGGAGATCCACCAGATCGAAGTCGATCGGGTGGTCGATGTCGATGGATCGCTCGCGCGGCATCGGATGAAGACGGATGCGTGGCGATGCCCACAGCGATGGCGCCAGGGTATGGCGATGCCACACGTAGATGGACGCATTCATTGCATAGACCTTGGGTGCGGCCTGGCGGCCCATGACCTCGCCTGCAGGCCGGCAGACCCGCTCGTAGAAGCCGCCCGGCTTGAGTTCCACCATGTTGAAGTACGGATTCTTGTCGGACTCGTAACCCGTGATCACGACGTCGGTCTCCGCGTCGAGCAGGGCCGCGCAGGCGCGGATGTCGTCCAGATCACGCAACGGAGATGTGGGGTCGAGGTCGATGATGCGCGAAACCGGCCCATGCAGCGCCTCGACTTCACTCACGAGATGCTGGATGACCGGGATCTTGCCAGCCGTCGCCGTCGCCAGCTCCGCAGGCCGCAAGAACGGCACTTCGGCCCCGCTCGCCCGGGCCACGGCAGCGATCTCCTCGCTGTCGGTGGAGACGACGACGCGGTCGGCCTCGCCGCAGGCCAGCGCCTGCTCGATGGTCCAGGCGATCAGCGGCTTGCCGCGCAGGAGGCGGATATTCTTGCCCGGCACGCCCACCGAACCGCCGCGGGCACAGATGCTGATCAGGCGCATGACGCGGCCTCCTTCATGGCCAACATGAGCTCTGCCGAAGCGAAGGCATCCTGCAGCGGTGAGCGCAGCCGATGCCCCGGATCGACCATGGCCGCCAGCCAGTCCTGCATCTGGGCGCGGTAGGTCGCCGCCACATCGAACGCCTCCGGGCCGACATCAATCCGCTGCACGCCGTCGGGGCCGGCCCAGCTCAGTTCGCGCGCCATGATGTCGCAGGTCAGCGTTCCGCCCTCGGTCACGGCCACGTAGCGCCGCATCGGCTGACGCGACACGTAGTCGAGACTGACCGTGACCGGTGCGCCGCCGGCGTGCGCGAGCAGCGCCACGTGAACATCGTCCGCGTCGATCGGAAGGCCTGACAAACGGCCTCCGACGGCGCCACGCACCCGCAGTTCGCCGAACAGCACACGCGCCATGTCGATCTCGTGCACCAGATCGAACACCACGCCACCGCCCTGCGCCGCATCCGCACTGTAGCTGCCAGCCAGCGGCCGCGTCGGCCGCCACGCGGGCAGGTGCTGGCCGACCTCCAGATGGGCCCGCACCAGGCGACCCGACGCCGGCTCCTGCAGCTTTGCCGCGATGTGGCACAGCACCGGCAGATAGCGCAGGTTGCAGCCCACCAGCACAGCCGGCGAGCCCGGGCCCGCGGCCATGACTCCCTGCAATTGCAGGAGCTGCACACGCGACGTGACCAGAGGCTTTTCAGTCAGCACTGGCAAGCCTAACCGCAGGCAGGCGCCAAGTTCATCGGCATGCCGGCTCGACACGCTGGCAATGACCACCGCATCGGGCACCCAGGCCAGGCCGGCGGCCGTGTCGGGAAAGATCCGGCACGGATGGAACGAGGGATCGACCTCACCGCTGGCCGAAACCACCCCCACCTCGCCCTCAGGCTCGAACTCGCGCCAGTGCCGCAGGTGGCGCTGCGCAATGGAGCCCCGGCCGGTGAGCAGCAGGCGCCGCGCCATCACAGGTCCAGGAACGCAGTGAGGATGCCCAGGCCGCTGTGGGCGCTGCGCTCGGGATGGAACTGGCATCCGAAGATGTTGTCGCGGGCCACCGCCGCGCAGACGCGGACGCCGTCGTAGAAGGTGTCGGCCAGGCGGTGCTCCTCGTGGGTGGGCACCGGTGCGAAGGAGTGAACGAAGTACACCGGCTCCCCCGGTTCGACGCGCGCGAGCGGCGTGTCCTGCCAGTCGCTGCGGGCCGGCGGCCGTTGGAGCGGGCTCCAGCCGATGTGCGGGATGCGATGGGGTCGTCCGTCCGCAGCCAGGGCCGGCACGGGCTGCACGCGCCCCGGAATCAGGCCCAAGCCCTCGGTCTCGCCGAATTCCTCGCCCACGTCGAACAGCATCTGCGCGCCCACGCAGATGCCCAGAAACGGGCGACCCGAGCCGGCATGGCGCCGCACCAGATCGTCGAATCCGCGAGCCCTCAGCTCGGCCATGCCGTCGGCAAAGGCGCCCACACCGGGCAGGACCAGCCGGTCAGGCAGCTCGGACACCTGGCTCGCGGAGTCCACCACACGCGCCGAGGCACCGCAATGCTCGAGCGCCCGCACGACATTGAGCAGGTTGCCGATGCCGTAGTCGATGACCGTGACCTGCCGGGCACTCATGGCGTCCACCTCATGTCCGTACCTCCACGCCCTGGTCGCGAGCCTGCCGCTTGATCTCGGGCACCGACATGCGTTGCCAGTGGAGTGCGTCTGCGATGGCGATTCCCGACGCGCCGGCGTCGCTCGCGCGCCGGAGGTCTTCCACCGGACCGAAGCCGCCGCTCAGGATGACCGGCACGCCGACGCGCGCATTCACGGCCTGAAGCAGCTCGATGTCCAGGCCCTTGCGCGTGCCTTCCTGGTCCACGGCGGTGAGCAGGACCTCGCCCGCGCCAAGCGCAACGGCCTTCTCGATCCAGTCGACTGCGTCCAGGCCGGTGTGCTCGCGACCGTTGTCGGTATAGGCTTCCCAGCGCCCGGGACCGCTGCGCTTGGCCTCGACCGACAGCACCATGCACTGCGAGCCGTACCTCTTGGAGACCTGCGAGATCAGCTCCGGCCGGGCGATCGCCGCCGTGTTGATCGCCACCTTGTCGGCGCCCGAGCGCAGCATGGTGTTGACGTCGTCGAGCGTGCGGATGCCGCCCCCCACGGTGATCGGAATGTAGATCTGGTCGGCGGCCTGGCTGATGATCTCGCTGAGGCTGTTGCGCTGGTACAGGCTGGCGACGATGTCCATGAAGATGATCTCGTCGGCGCCCTGGCTGTAGTAGCGAAGCGCGAACTCGCCGGGGTTCCCCACCACGCGCAGGCCTTCCAGCCGGATGCCCTTGATCAGGTTCGGCCCCTTGATGTCGAGGCGCGGAATGATTCGCAGGCGGCTCATGCGGGAGATCCCGGAGGCCTTCCGTCAGTGTCGAACACGGTGTGCCGCAGCTTCCACTGGCCGGCCTCGCGCCGCCACAGGTGCGGCGAGCGGAAGCTGTCGGCAAGCTGCATGAAGTGCGCGCGGTCCATCACCGGTCGCTCGAACATGCGGGAGGCCTTCGGAAACTCCTTGGGGGTGATGCTCAGGTAACGGAAGATCTCGTCGGCGAAGCGCTCGGGAAACTCCCCGTCGTAGCGGCGCACCAACGCCACGGCCTCGTCACGCGTGATGTCGCGCGAGCGCACTTCCTGGGCCGCATCGTAGGTCGCGCGACCGATCCCGAACTTGATGAACGTCGTGTAGTAATGGTAGTCGTCGATCCGGTCGTCGATGCTGTTGTACTTGCTGTAAGTGCCAGGGGTGCGCTCCGGCGAGGCTTCGAATCCGCCGTGCTCCACCGCATAGTAGTAGCAGCTCTGGGGGTGCCACTTGAGGTAATAGCCGAGGTAGTGGACCTCGATCTGCTTGCGCTCGATCTGGGCCGGGTCGGCGGGCAGATACGGCAGCAGATCCTGCTCCTCGACGCCGAAGTCCTCGTAAAGACTCTTGAGCGACGTGCCGCCCAGGTAGATCTCGGACTTGTTGGCCGAGGTGAAGTAGGACCAGTCGCGCTTGGCGCTGCTGGTGTCGCCGATCGGATTGCCGTACTCGGCCTCGTTCTCGCCGTACACGACAAAGGGAATGTCGTGCAGGATGGCCATCTTGGGCGCGAGCGACTTCTGGCCGAAGATGAAGGCCTGGAACGGATGGAACAGGTTCTCGACGGCCAGCCGCGTGAGGAGCCTGTGGATGCGGCCGTTGGGCGTCATCAGGTAGTTGTCATGACCCGCCTGAATCCAGGACTCGAAATTCTTCCAGCCCCATTCGGTGTAGACGTGCGGTGCCCAGGTCACCGTCAGCGGGTGCATGTTGAAGCGCGTCTTCAGGATGTGCGACGCATAGAAGCTGTCCTTGCCTCCCGAGCCCGGCACCAGGCAGTCGTAGCCGCTCTTGCTGCGATACCTGTCGCACAGCGCCGCGAGCTGGTCTTCACGCGCCTTCCAGTCGATGGTGTTGTGCTTCTGCTCGGCAAAGCGGCAGGCGTCGCACACGCCCTCTTCGTCGAATGCAATGGTGGCCTTCCTGCTGCCCTTGGTGTGCTGGTATTCCACCGCTGAATTGGGTCGCTGGTTGGAGATGACGCACTGCTTGCAGAAGTGAACATACCTGGGCAGACCATACTTGACCTCGGCGTCGTCATCGCCGGCCTCGAACAGCGACAGGTCAACAGGAGCGGGAATCTTGATCAATGACATGGGGACCGACCAGGGAGTGGACGTCAACAGGGGGCCGACTGCGGAGCACCGACGGCGGCATGAAAGGATTATAGGAATCTGCGCAGTGCATTCACGACCCGGGCAGTGGCATTGCGGCTGCCTGCGCCGCTCGGGCGCCGCCCCATGGACACGCATTGATCGAGGGCCCCATGGATCGCGTCCACCGCCACGGCCGCGTCGGCAATGCCATGGTGCAGCAAGGGCATGGCCTCGTCGAACACCGAGCCGAGCACCTGCACCAGGCGAGTGCCCGCAAGATGCCCTTCGAGGCCGACGGTGGAATTGAGCGTGACCACTGTATCCACGACCTGCAGAAGCACCGGCAGGGGGACGTCCTGCCCTGTCACCACGAATCGCGGATCGTCGGGCAGTCGGGGCGGCGCTTCGCCCGCGCGCGGACGCACGCACAGCACCGCATCGCTTCGTGCACGGACCCAGTCGATGACCTGGTCGAGGACGCGCTGCGGCAGGCCGGGATCGCCCGGTCGTCCATCGAACGGATGGAACGCAGGCTCCACCTGCGTCGGCCACAGCAGCACATGCCGGTCCTGCCAGCCCCTCGCCTCACGCATGCGGGCCGCTTCGGCCCGATGAGACGGGTCGGCCAGCGTGTCGAAGGCCGGATTGCCGGTGACGGCCACCTCGTCCGCCCGACGGCCCGCGCCCACGAGAAACTCCCGAACCGACTCGCTGAGCACGCAGACCAGGTCGGCGTAGCCCGGCTGGCCGATCCACTGCACTTCATCGAGGCAGAACAGGTCGACCAGGCAGACCGAGGGCAGGCCCAGCGCCCGTGCGGCGACGATCGCCGCTCGCTCCGCGCGCGGCGAGTTGGTTGCAACGACCAGGTCGGGCGCCACCCGCGCGACGATGCGGCGCAGGACCCGCAGCGGCAGAAAAGCCTGGCGGCCGTCGCGCGCATACCGGCGCTCCGCCTCGTCGGCGCCGACATCCTGCTCAAGCTCCGCATAGTTCATGCCCAGATAGGCCACGCTCTCATCCGGATCGGCGATGGGCCCAGCCATGGCCGCCAGCAGGCGGCGCCCATGGGCCAGCGCGCCCGCATCGTCGGGGCCGACAAAATCCTTGAACTGCAGCAGCTCCAGCCCCGCAGCGCGCACCAGCGGGGCGGCGGTCGTCAACCCCAGGACCTTCGGCCGCGCGAGGCCGGCCTGGGCCAGAGCCTGCGCGACCGGCAGCACCATGCGAACATGGCCGCTCCCATAGGTGACGAAGAGGACGTCCTTCATGGGGCGACAGGACGAGCCATGGCGCGCCGGCCGGGCCGGGGGATCAGAAGAAGTCCACGTAGCGCCGGAACTCGGCAGGCGAGACGTTCAGCAGCAGATCGTCGCACTCGGCGCGCTTGACGTCGAGGAACTCGGCGACGAAGGCCTTGCCGAGCCCGCGGGTGATGACCTCGCTGGCCTCCAGCGCATCGAGCGCATCGGGCAGCGAGGTCGGCAGCCGGCGGATGCCCTTGGCCGCCATCTCGGCCGCGTTGAGCGCATAGAGGTTGTCGTTGCAGGGCGCCCCTGGATCGAGCTTGCGCGCCACGCCGTCGAGGCCTGCATGGATGATGGCCGCCGTGAGGAGGTAGGGGTTGGACGCGGCATCGGGCAGGCGAAGCTCGAGCCGGCCGCCCGGAATCCGCACGAAGGCCGTGCGGTTGTTGTCGCCATACGCCACGTTGATCGGCGCCCAGGTGGCGCCGGAACGGGAGCCGAGCTTGACGAGGCGCTTGTAGCTGTTGACGCTCGGCGCGGCGATGGCGGTGAGCGCATGCGCATTGGCCATCAGGCCGCCGAGGAAGTGGTAGGCCAGCTGCGACAGGCCCATGCCGCGCGGGTCCTTCGGGTCCTCGAAGGCGTTGTGGCCGAACTTGCTGCCCGCCGACATGTGCATGTGCAGCCCGCTGCCGGAGCGCTCGGCAAACGGCTTGGGCATGAAGGAGCACAGCATCCCGTGCTTGCGGGCGATGGCCTGCGCCGCCATCTTGAAGTAGGTGAGGTTGTCTGCCGTCCGCAGGCCATCGGCGTAGGTGAAGTTCATCTCGAACTGCCCGTTGGCGTCTTCATGGTCGATCTGGTAGACGTCGATGCCCGCCTGCGCCAGCGTGGACTGCAGCTCCATGAGGAAGGGCGACACCGTGGACAGGTGGCGGAAGTCGTAGCACGGCTTGTCCAGCGACTCGGATTCGGTGGCCACGACGTAGCTGCCGCTGGCATCCTTGCGCAGCAGGAAGAACTCGGGCTCCAGACCCGAGAAGAAGGTCAGGCCCGTGGCCTCCTTGAACGCCGCGAGCGCCCGCTTGGCGATGACGCGCGAGTCGAAGGCATGCGGCTTGCCCTGCACATGGCCGTCGCAGGTGACGACGGCCGTGCCCGGCATCCACGGAACCGGGCGGACGTCGGCAGGGTCGCCGATGGCCATGAACTCCGAGCCGTGCGGCCCCATGCCCATCCCCGCGATCGCAAAGCCGGCGAATCCCGCGCCGGCACCGAAGATCATGTCCTTGTGCTTGCCCGGCACGAGCTTGGCCTTGGGCCGTCCGTGGATGTCGACGAACTGCGCGAGGTAGTAGTCATAGTCGGCCATGGCGTGCCCTGTCCTGGGTTTATTGTTGTGAAGGGAAGAATTCCTGCAGCCAGAGCTTGGTCATCAGCAGGGTTCGCAGTTGCTTGGTGTGATTGTGCATGCCGCTGCGATGCTCCTCGAGCAGCACCAAAAGCTCATTGCGGTCGAAGCGGCCGCCGTCGGGCAGGGCCAGCACGTCGCGCGCCCACTGGTAGAGCGGGCCCTTCATCCATTCGCCGATGGGCAGGGTCGGCATGGTCTTGGGCCGGAACACGAAGTCGCGGTCGAAGTAGCTCACCGCCGCCTGCTTGAGGAAATGCTTGCCCACGCCCTGGTAGAACTTGGAGGTGATCGGCAGCCGCGCGAACAGCTCGCTGACGCGATGGTCGAGGAACGGCGCCCGGCCTTCGATGGACCAGCAGGCGCCCATGCGGTCGCCCTTGATGGAATTGTTGCCCGGCATCAGCGAGGTCAGCTCGTAGGCCGCGACCTGCTCCATCGGTTCCAGGTCGCTGAAGGGCTGCACGATGTCCATGAAGCGGTCGAGAGCGCCTTCGGTATGGGGCAGGAAGCCGGGGCTCATGAGGCGCCGGCGGTCCTTCTCGGTGCTGTAGCTGATCAGGTCGAAGTAGCTGCGCATCGAGAAATTGGCGCGCGTCATCTCCGAGAAGAACTGCTCGTTGTGGCGGAAGCCGAGCATCACCTCGTCGGGGCCGTCGCCGGTGAACATGACGATCTTGCCCTGCTGGTGCGCCATGCGTGAGAGCAGAAAGAACAGGAAGAACGAGAAGTCGCCATGCGGCTGCTCGGCGTGGCGCACCACCTTCTGCGCGATCTCGGGGATGTTGGCAGGACGGATGTCCAGCGCGCTGAGGTTGATATCCAGACCCGCTGCGACGCGCTCGGCGTAGGCAAACTCGGAAAAGCCCTTGTCCTCGATGCGCAGGCCGATGGCATCGAGCTGCGGCCGGTTCCACTGCTTGACCAGACGCGTGGCGATCACCGACGAGTCGACGCCGCCCGACAGGAACAGGCCGCCGTCGACGTCAAAGCGCATCTGCAGACGCACCGCCTCATCCAGCGCCCGCTCGAGGTCCTGCTGGGTGGCGTCCACGCGTTCGCCGTCCAGCGGCCACTGCCAGTAGCGCACCGGCTCGGAGAACCGCCCTGCCCCGTAACGGATGAAGGTGCCGGGCGGCAGATGGCGGATGCCCTCGAAGCAGGTCTCCGGCGGCGGGCAGTAGTTGAAGGTGAAGACGTTGCCCAGGGCCGACTCGTTGACCTTGCGCTCGAACTTCGGCAGCGCGAGGATGGCCTTCATCTCGCTCGCAAAGGCCATGCCGCCCTGGTAAGGCGCATAGAAGCAGGGCTTGATGCCCTGGCGGTCGCGCGCCAGCATGCCGGTCTCGGTGCGCTGGTCCCAGATGAAGAAGGCGAACATGCCGACCAGGTCGTCGAGCATCTTCTCGCCCTTCTCGCACCACAGGTGCACCAGCACCTCGGTATCGCAGCGCGACTTGAACTTGTAGCCCTTGGCCTTGAGCTGTTCGCGCAGCTCGATGAAGTTGAAGATCTCGCCGTTGAAGACGACCCAGACCTTGCCGTCGGTGCTGCACATGGGCTGCATGCCGTTCTCGGGGTCGACCACGGCCAGCCGTGCATGCCCGAGGACGGCTCGACCCAGGTGCTCCACGCCCTGCTCGTCGACGCCGCGGTACTTGATGCATTCGATCATGCCCCAGACGTCGTCGCGGGTGACCTCCGTGGCGTTCACGACGCCAGCAATTCCACACATGGCAAATCCTCAGTTCTTCAAATCGATCCGTGCAATCTTGCGCGACAGCGGCGCGCTGCCGACCAGGGCCTCGTCGGTCGCGTCCTCCTCGAACACGCGGCGGAAGATGCTGACCTGCCAGTCCAGGCTCGCCTTGGTCTCGGTTTCCGTGGGCTCGATCAGCATGGCCGACTTGAGGTCACCCGGAAAGTACACGCAGCCTGCGCCCACGAGGGTCGGGGGATGGATGCCGTAGTCGATCAGCCGCTTGGCGAATTGCCGCGCCGAGGTGTTGAGCTTTTCGCCGGACAGGAGCGTCTCGTGCTTGCAGAACTGGTCGTACACCGGCGGCAGCATCGGCGCGAGCTGGTGCTGCAGGTAGTTGGCGTTGAGCACGGCGTTTTCCGACGCCTCGCGCAGGCCCGCCGCGCCCATGGTGCGCAGGTAGCCATAGGCGCGCAGCAGCACACCGACGTGGCCATGGAAGCTCTTCATGCGGCCGATGGACAGGGGGCGGTCGTCGTCCCGGCAGGCCACGCCGTCGCGCCGCACGGCCACCGGACTTGGCAGGTAAGGCGCCAGCGCCGCCTTCACCGCCACCGGCCCCGCCCCCGGTCCGCCGCCGCCGTGCGGGGTCGAGAACGTCTTGTGAACGTTGACGTGAACCACGTCGAAGCCCATGTCGCCCGGCCGCACGATGCCCATCAGGGCATTGAGATTGGCGCCGTCGTAGTAAAGCAGCGAGCCGTTGGCATGCACGGCGTCGGCGATCTCGACGATATGTTCCTCGAACAGGCCGAGGGTCGAGGGGTTGGTGAGCATGAACGCGGCGACGTCGGGCGTGAGCATCTCCCGCAAGGCGACCCGGTCGACCCGGCCCTGCAGGTCGGAGGGGACGATGCGGCATTCGAAGCCAGCCATCGCCGCCGACGCCGGGTTGGTGCCATGGGCCGAATCCGGCACGAGCACGACCGGGCGGCGGTCGCCCAGGCGGGCATAGTGCGCGCGGATCACCAGCAGCCCCGCCAGCTCGCCATGCGCGCCGGCCGCCGGCGCAAGGCAGCAGGCGTCCATGCCGGTGACCTCGCAGACCATGCCCTGCAGGCGCTCGTACAGCTCCCAGACGCCGCCCAGCGCGTCGGCCGGCTGCATGGGATGCGCGTCGATGAAGCCGGGCAGGCGCGCCAGCTCGTCGTTGCGCTTGGGGTTGTACTTCATGGTGCAGGAGCCGAGCGGATACGGGCCGTTGTCGACACCGTGCGACTCCTGGCTCAGGCGCGTGAAATGCCGCACGACGTCGACTTCGGCGACCTCGGGCAGGCCCAGGGTGCTGCGCGCTCGCGCAAACGACGGAATCGGCGCGGGCCGCGCCGGGCGAGCGGCGCCCGCGAACACGTCACTGGCGGCGCCGGCGCGGTGCAGCTCGACGATGGTCTGGGAGGCGGTGGTGGCGGCCATCTCAGGACTCCTGCAGACAGGCGGCCGCCTTGCGGGCATAGGCCTGCAGGTCGGCTGCGGACTTGGTCTCGGTCACGGCGACGAGCAGTCCGCGCCGGTTGCCGGCCAAGGCTTCGTCCACCTCGATGCCTGCGAAGACGCCCTGCGCACGCATGCGCTCGCAAAATACGGCGGCGGCCACGGGCAACTCGATGGCGAACTCGTTGAAATGCACGCCGGTGCGCAGCGGCCGCACGCCGGGCAGGGCCACGAGCAGTTCGCGCAGTTGCACCGCCAGCGCCGCATTGGCCTGCGCGATCCGCATGAAGTTTGCGTCACCCAGGCAGGACAGGTGGATGGCCACCCGGATCGCATTGAGGGCCTGGTTGGAGCAGATGTGGCTCGTGGCCTTGTCGCGGGCCACGTGCTGCTCGCGGTCCTCCTTGACCAGCGCATAGCCCAGCTTGCCGTTGAGGTCGTGCACACGCCCCACCAGACGCCCCGGCAGGTAGCGCTCGAGCGGCTTGGCGCAGGCGATGATGCCGACGTAAGGCCCGCCCGAGGACAGCGGCAGCCCGAGCGGCTGGCCTTCGCAGGTGACGATGTCGGCGCCGAGCTTGCCCGGCGCTTCGAGCCAGCCGCACAGGACCGGATTGACGCAGACGGTCAACAGCGCGCCATGCGGGCGGCACACGCGGCCTGCCTCAGCGACATCCTCCACCACGCCCAGGGCGTTGGGGCTTTGCACCACCACACCGGCCACGTCGCCGGCCGCCAGCAGGCGCTCGATGGCGGCGGCATCGGTGAGGCCGGTGCGGGCGTCGGGCATGACGTAGTCGACCGTCACCCCGCGCGGTGCGAGATAGGTCGCCAGCACCTCACGGTACTCGGGCCACAGGGCGCGGGTGACCACGACCCGGCGCCGGCCGGTGGCCGAGCACATCATCCAGCAGGACTCGGCGAGTGCGGTGGCGCCGTCGTAGACCGAGCAGTTGACGCAGTCGAGTCCGAGCAGCCGGCCCGCGAGGACCTGGAACTCGAACAGGGCCTGCAGCAGGCCCTGGCTCATCTCGGGCTGATACGGCGTGTAGGCGGTCAGGAACTCGCCACGCGACACGATGGCGTCCACAACCGAGGGAACGTAGTGCTCGTAGGCGCCGCCGCCGAGGAAGCAGGCATGGGTCTGGACGGTGCTGTTGAGCGCGGCCATGGCGCGGACGTCGCGCATCAGATCCCACTCGCTCAGCGGGGGCGGCAGGTCCAGCTCACGGCGAAGACGCACCTGCGCGGGAATGTCGGCCAGCAGCTGCTCCACCGAATGAAGCCCCATGGTCTGGAGCATCGCCTGCACATCCGAGCCGGTGTGGACGTTGTACCCGACGGGCTGTCGCTCCATCAGGGAGTCATTCTGTCGTTGATTCACAGGGTGAGGGCGCCTGCAGGCGCAGCGGTTGAAGTCAGCAGCACAACAGGGGCCGATTATAGGCGGGGACCCCCTCTGGAAACATTCCGTTGCACAGCTGCGTCCGACCTGCGGTAGTGCGGCGGCAACCGGGCGGCAACGTAGCGGTGATTGCTCAAGCCGCTGCGCGCTGCGCCGGGCCGCAAACCGGCTCAGTTGGACTGTCGCCCGCCGAGCCGCCGCACGGTCCACACCATGATGCGCAGGTCGAGCCAGAGGCTGGCCTCCCGGGTGTACTGCAGGTCCAGCGCGAGCCGCTGCTCGGGGGTGGCCTCCGAGCGGACCAGGGCCTGGGCGAGCCCGGTGAGGCCCGGGCGGACGCTCAGCCGCTGTGCCCAGTCAGCGTCGGTGTAGAGCGATCGCTGCGCCGGCACATCGGGCCGGGGCCCGACCAGGCTCATGTCGCCCTTGAGCACGTTCAGCAGTTGCGGCAACTCGTCGATGCTGGTGCGGCGCAGCCAGCGGCCGGTGCGCGTGATGCGCGGGTCCTGGTCCGACGTGAAGTAGGGGCCGATGGCGGCGGCGTTCCTCACCATGCTTCGAAACTTGTACAGGCCGAATTCGCGACCGCGCCAGCCGACCCGGCGCTGCCGGAACAGGACGGGAAAACCGTCCTCGCGGACCACCGCCAGCGCGGCAACCAGCAGCACCGGACTGAGCGCGATCAGCGCAGCCAGGGACAGAACGATGTCCATCAGCCGCTTCACCGACCCGCCTCCACACGGGCAGCCACCGCCTTGATTGCCGCACACACCCTCAGCCGATCCGCCTCGACCTCCTCCGGCGAGCGCAGCGCAAGCTCGGCTTCGGCCTGCCTCAGGGCAGCGACCTGCTCCTCGAAGCTGCCCTCGCGTCCGGCACCGTGAAAGGTGCGCGAGAGGATCACCGCCTGCGAGCCGATGCGAAGATGCTCGGCCAGCACGTCGCGTCCCGGCAGCAGGCCTTCGTCAAGCCGAGCGATGCCGCCAAACCCGAACCGCAGGCCCTGCGCCTGCGCGACCTTCGCCACCCGGTCGACAAGACCGTCGGCCAGAGGCTCGAACATGAACCGGCAGCCCAAGGACAGATGCAGGTCGTTCAGGCCGACGAACACCTCGTGCAGCCCGGGCGTGCGGACCCAGTCGGCCACGCTGTCGAGCGCGGCACCGGTCTCCAGCAAGGGCACGATCGGCACCCGCGCCGCAACGATCGAGGAGAACGCTTGCAGCTGCGCGGCGCCGGTGAACATCGGCAGCATGAGCAGATCGGCGCCGCGCGCCAGAACGGCCTCGACTTCGGCGGCGGAGCCCGCATGCAGTGGATTGACCCGCACCATCAGACTGCTGCGCGGCGCCGCGTCGCGAATCCGCGCGACATCGTCCACCTGGTGGGCACTGATGAAGGTATTGCGGCCGGCCTGACGCTCGGCCTTGCCCATGCGCTCGAGGTCGACGAACAGCCGGATGCCGGCCATCGCGTCGCAGCGGCGCGCGAACGCCGGATCATTGGTGATTTGCAACAGCTCGATCATCTGACGCCTGATTATCTGTGCAGCCCGGGCAAGCGCTCGCCACTGACCAGCCAGGCGCCGGCCGCCACCGCCAGCGCTGCCGCGACTGCGCAGGCCAAGCCGGACGCCATGCTCAGGCCCGTCAACAGCCCGCTGGCGCGCACGGCGGCGCAGGCCAGAAGCAAGGCGAGCGCAACCGCCATCGGCCGCCACGGAATCCAGCCGCGCACGGCGCGCCCGAGCGACAGCAGACTGACCAGCGCCACGAAGGCGAGCCCGGTGTCGATCACGACCATGAGCCGCGTGCCGTCGCCACGGCTCCACGGCGCCGTCACCGCCAGGGCCGCCAGCGCCACCGCATAGGCGACGACGACCGGGCGCAGGCGGCGCCCGCTGGCCAGCATGTTGAGCGACACGGCAACGATGGCCTGGGGCAGCAGACTCCATGCGCCCACTGCAGCCCAGGTGGCAACACGAGCCACGCTGTCGGGCGTCATCCGGCCCCAGCCGAACAGCAGTTGTGCAATCGCGGGAGACCCCGCGAGCAGGGCCGCCGCCGCCGCGCAGGCCAGGGTCCACGCGAGCAGGAGGGCCTGCCGCATGTGGCGCCCCGGATCCTGCCCGTCGGCGATGGCGCGCGCGATGGCCGGGAACGCCAGGGTCGCGACCAACTGCACAGCCAGCATCTGGGGCAGCTCCACGAGCTTCCACGCATAGTTGAACGCAGCCAGCTCACCCTCCCCCGCCTGCGAAGCCAGCGACCGTGCGACAAACGGCAGCGCCAGAGGAAGCCCCGCCGACAGCACCGCCCACAGCCACACGGACGCGGCCGGCATCGCCGCAGCCGCGGCCGGCTGCGCCGGGGCCGGACCATCGGGCGGCAGGCGCCAGCCGAGCCACGCCAGTCGGGCGAACATGGCCATCCCCAGGCACACGCCGAGGAAGGCCAGCGCAAATACCGGATCCGGCCGCACCGCCAGATAGCCGAGGGCAGCCACGAGCACGAGATTCACGACCAGACCGGCCGCGTACATGCCCACGAAATCGCGCTCGAACTGCAGCCGCGTCGCCCACAGTGCGGCCAGAAGGGCCAGCGGGATGGAAACCGCGCTCCACACCATGGCGCCGCGAGCGGCCGGACGCAGCTCGGGCGGCAGGCCAGACGCCAGCAGCCCCACGGCCTGACCCGGCCAGGCCCACAGTGCCAGGCCCAGCAAGGCCCCCAGCGCGAGCAGTACCGTGGCGACCCGGCGCTGCGACCGGGCATGCAGCGCCGGCGGCACCGAAGACCAATACGGCACCAGCACATACGCGAGCGCGCCGCTGGCCAGCAGGCCTGCAATCCAGTCCGGCAAGGTGAGCATCAGCACCGCGACGTCGCCCTGCCCCGAGGCACCGAAGGCCGCAGCCTGCATGGATTCGCGCAAGAGCCCCAGCAGGCGGCTGGCCAGCAGGAGCAGCAGCGATACGATCCCGGCTCGAAGCAACATGGGGCAATTATCAAGCGCCGCTGCTGGCACGCCGGCCGCTGCGCCCACAAAAAACTAGAATCGTGGATTCGCCCCGCCTCTCCCCGCTACGACTTACTGATTGCATCTCCCATGTCCGACTCCAAGACTTCGCCCCCCGCCGTGGATGAAAACCAGCTGATCGCCGAGCGCCGCGAAAAACTCAAGGCCTTGCGTCAGGCGCAGGCAGCCGGCGCGGGCGTGGCTTTTCCGAACGACTTCAAGCCGGCGGACCGGGCCGCAGCCCTGGTGGCAGAGCACGGCGACAAGGATGCAGAGACACTTGCGGCCGAGGGCACGCCGGCCAGCATTGCCGGGCGCATGATGCTCAAACGCGTGATGGGCAAGGCCAGTTTTGCGACCCTCCAGGACGCCACCGGACGGATGCAGGTCTACATCACGCGCGATGACGTCGGCGAGGAGACCTACGCGGCCTTCAAGCACTGGGATCTGGGCGACATCATTGCCGCCGAGGGCAAGGTGTTCAAGACGCGCACGGGAGAGCTGTCGGTCCACGCCACCCGGGTGCGGCTGCTCACCAAGAGCCTCAGGCCCATGCCCGACAAGTTTCATGGCATGGCCGACCAGGAGCAGAAGTACCGCCAGCGCTATGTCGACCTCATGATGGACGAGGAGGCCCGCCGGCGCTTCACCGCGCGCAGCCGGGCCGTCAGTTCGATTCGCGAGTTCATGGTGTCGCACGGGTTTCTCGAAGTCGAGACCCCGATGCTCCACCCGATCCCGGGCGGAGCCAACGCGAAGCCGTTCAAGACCCACCACAACGCGCTCGACCAGGAGATGTTCCTGCGGATTGCGCCAGAGCTTTATCTCAAGCGGCTGATCGTCGGCGGCTTCGAGCGTGTCTTCGAGATCAACCGCAGCTACCGCAACGAGGGCATCTCGGTTCGCCACAACCCCGAGTTCACGATGATGGAGTTCTACGCGGCCTACTGGAACTACCGCGACCTGATGGACTTCACCGAGTCGTTGATCCGCGATGCCGCCCAGAAGGCCGTCGGATCGCTTCAGCTGACCTACCAGGGCAAGCCCGTCGATCTGGCGCCCGCCTTCGAGCGGCTGACGATCCGCGAGGCGATCCTCAAGTACACCGAGGCCGGGGTCCATGTGGACGATGCCGCCTGGCTGACCCAGGCCCTGCGCAAGCTCGGCCTGACGGAAGAAAAGAACCGGCTGTCGACGCGCTCGCTGGCCAGCCTGCAGGTGCTTTACTTCGAGGAGACGGTCGAAGAAAAGCTGTGGCAGCCGACGTTCATCATGGAGCATCCGACCGAGATCTCGCCGCTGGCCCGCGCCAACGATTCACGGCCCGAAGTGACCGAGCGCTTTGAGCTCTACATCACCGGCCGCGAGTTCGGCAACGGATTCTCCGAGCTGAACGACGCGGAAGACCAGGCGGCCCGCTTCCATGCGCAGGTCGCGGCCAAGGACAGCGGCGACGACGAGGCCATGTATTTCGACCATGATTTCGTCCGTGCGCTGGAGTACGGCATGCCGCCGACGGGCGGCTGCGGCGTCGGCATCGACCGCCTCATGATGCTGCTGACCGACAGCCCGAGCATTCGCGACGTGATCCTCTTCCCCGCGCTGCGAAGAGAATCCTGAGCCGCCGCGCTCAGGGGATCAGGCCAAGCGCCCGGATGTAGTCCGGGCTGGCCATCAGGTCGTCCCAAGGCACGGCCGGTCGCTGCGGCAGCAGGCTGCGGCGGCGCTGCTCGCCCGCTTCGCTCGGCATCCATCGCCCCTTGACCTGGGCTTCGGTCAGCCCGTCCAGCAGTTCGTCGACCGCCCGCCCCTCGCCCAGCGACTGATTGCACAGCAGCACGAGGTCGCAACCGGCATGAAGCGCGGCGAGGCCCGCCTCGGTGTAGCTGACCTCCCGCCCGTCGATGAGCCGCGCACCCGCCATGCTCAGATCGTCGCTGAAGACGGCGCCGGCAAAGCCGAGCCGACCGCGCAGGATGTCCTCGATCCACTTGGCGGAAAAGCCTGCGGGCCGTGCATCGACCTTCGGATAGATCACATGCGCGGGCATCACGCTCGACAGCACGGTGCCGAGCCAGCCGTAGGGTGCGGCGTCGTCCTCCAGGATGGCCTTGAGGCTGCGCCGGTCCACGGGGATGTCGGTGTGCGAGTCGGCGGCGACATGACCGTGGCCGGGAAAATGCTTGCCGCAGTTGGCCATGCCGGCCAGCAGCAGGCCGTGCATCAGGCTCCTGGCGAGGAGACCGACAACCCGGGGATCGCGCGCAAACGCCCGATCGCCGATCACCGCGCTGCGGCCGAAGTCCAGGTCGAGCACGGGGGTGAAGCTGAAGTCGACCCCGCAGGCACGCAGTTCGGATGCCAGCACGAAGCCGCAGGCCGTGGCGGCGTCAGTCGCAGCCATCGCACCCGAGCCCGGCGCGCCGGGCGCGTCGCGCAGCCACAGCTCGCCGAGCGCGCGCATGGGCGGCAAGTGGGTGAATCCGTCGGTGCGAAAGCGCTGGACCCGGCCGCCTTCGTGATCGACGCAGATCAGAAGCTCCGAACGGACGGACTTGATCTCGTCGCACAGGGCGGTGAGCTGCGCGCGGTCCTGCCAGTTGCGGCCGAACAGGATGAGGCCGCCGGTCAGCGGATGGGCGAGGCGGCGCCGGTCGGTCGCGCTCAGTCGGGTGCCGGCAATGTCGAGAATGACGGGGGCGTGCTGGGACATGGCAAGGATTCAGGAGAGATGTTCGACCACCACGAAACTGGCGGCATAGTCGGTTTCGTCGGTGACGCTGACGTGCGCGGTGAGCTTGCGAGCCTCGAACCAGTCCTTGAGGACACCGTGCAGGATGATCGCAGGCTTGCCACTGGGCAGCTTGCCGATCTCGCACAGGCGCCAGGTCATGGGCATGCGCATGCCGAGCCCGATCGCCTTGCTGAACGCTTCCTTGGCGGAAAAGCGCGTGGCCAGGTAGCGCACACCGCGCTCCGGCCAGCGGGCGCTGCGTGCCTTCCAGGTGGCGAGTTCGCCCTCGCTCAGGATCTTGCGCGCGAAGCGCTCGCCATGGCGCGCCAGGGACGCTTCGATGCGGCGGACGTCACAGATGTCGGTGCCGATGCCGTAGATCATGCCGTACGCCCCGGGAAGGCACTCAGCTGGCCGCGCGCTCGATGCACTGGAGGTACTCCCTGACGGTGGCGGCATAGCCCAGCTCAAGTGCGTCGGAGATCAGCGCATGGCCAATCGAGACCTCCTGGACCTGCGGCACCGCCTTGAGGAAGCCGGTGAGATTCTCGCGATTGAGGTCGTGTCCCGCATTGACCCCCAGCCCCAGGCGGGCCGCCTCGGCTGCCGTCCGCACGAAGCGGGCGAGCACGGCCTCCTTGTCGGCCGTGCCAAAGGCGCTCGCATAGCTTTCGGTGTACAGCTCGACCCGGTCGGCGCCGGCGGCACGGACGCCGCGCATGAGCTCGGATGACGGGTCCATGAACAGGCTGACGCGCACCCCCAGCTCCTTCGCCTCGGCGATCAGCGGCTTGAGCCGTGCGGCGTCTTCGGGAAAGCTCCAGCCGTGGTCGCTGGTGAACTGGCCTTCGCTGTCGGGCACGAAGGTGCACTGGTGAGGACGCAGCTCGCGCACGAAGTCCATCAGATTGTGGAAGGGATTGCCCTCGATGTTGAACTCGGCCTGCGGCCAGGCCTTGAGCAGCTTGTGCAGCATGTGCACGTCTTCGGTACGGATGTGGCGCGCATCCGGCCGGGGATGAACCGTGATGCCATTCGCCCCCGCCTGCAGGCACAGGGTGGCCGCACGGATGATGCTCGGGATGCCCAGGTGGCGGGTATTGCGAACCAGCGCCACCTTGTTCAGATTGACGGACAGGGCCGTGCGGCGCGGCGGCGCCTCGCCGGCGCTGGTGGTGCTGGTGGTCATAGCGTCTGCAACTCCCTCATCATCTGCCTGGTGCGCAAGGTTGAAACACCGCAATGGTAGTTCAGCAGGGCCCGCAATTGGTACTTGAGTTCCTGTTGCATGTCGACACAAGCCATGAGCGTGGCGGCAAAGGGTGCGGAATCGTCGAGCGCTCGCTGGAGCGCCAGCCACTGGCTCCCGTTCAGGGCCGCCCGGTCGCCCTCACCCGCTTCGCGCAGGCCGCCCTCGGGCACCAGGCTGTAACGCAGGTCGGGGGCGAGGCGCGCAAGGGTCAGCGTCTGGGCATCCAGCGCGGGCAGCAGGCCGATCTCGCGCAACAGCAGCAGCTCGAAGGCGCGCAGCGAGGCCTGCAGGGCGTCGCCATGGCCCGATCCCAGAAGCTGGACCACGCGGGCATAGGCGTCGAAGAGATTCTCGTGCGGGTCGTCCCGCGCCATCAGTCGCAGCAGCAACTCGTTGAGGTAGTAGCCCGACAGCAGTGCGTCCCCGGTCGGCATGACGTTGCCGCCGGCCCACTCGGCCGATTTCAGCGTACGGATCTCGGCGTCACCGCCAAACGCCACCTGCAGGGGTTGCAGCGGCAGCAGCACCGGACGGAAATTCGAGCTCGGCCGCTTGGCACCCTTGGCAACCAGGGCGATCCGGCCGTAGTGGCGCGTGAAGACTTCCAGAATCAGGCTGGACTCGCTCCAGTCGTAGCGGTGCAGCACATAGGCCGGCTCGTCGGCGATGCGCTTCATGATGCGGCGCTCCGGTTCAGCCGCATGCGACAGCCGGCGCCATCACTCGTATCCGAACGAACGGACGCGCGCCTCGTCGTCGGCCCAGCCCGAGCGCACCTTGACCCACAGCTCGATGAAGACCTTGGCGTCCATGAGCTTTTCCAGCTCCTGCCGGGTTTCGGTGCCGATGCGCTTGAGGCGCTCGCCCTTCTCGCCGATCACCATGGCCTTGTGGCCGTCGCGCTCGACCACGATGGTCGCGGCGATCCGGACCATCCGGCTCTTGCTGCGACCCGGCTCCTCCTCGAACTTGTCGACCACGACGGTGGAGGTGTACGGCAGTTCGTCACCGGTCAGCCGGAACAGCTTTTCGCGCACGATCTCGCCGGCCAGAAACTTTTCGCTGCGGTCGGTGAGCTCGTCCTCGCCGTACCACCAGGGCTGCTCCGGCAGGAACTTCTCGCAGATGCCCAGCAGGCGCTCGACGTCCTTGGGATTCTTGGCCGACATCGGCACGAACTCGGCAAAGGCGTGGCGCTCCTGCATGGCCTTGAGCCAGGGTGCGATCTCGGCGCGCCGGTGCACCTGGTCGAGCTTGTTGGCCACGAGCAGGGTCGGCGTCGATTCGCGCAGCAGCGACAGCACCTTGGCGTCGCCGAGCGTGAATGTTCCTGCCTCGACCACGAACAGCACGAGGTCGACGTCGCCGACGGCGCCGGTCACCGTCTTGTTGAGCGAACGGTTCAGCGCATTGGTGTGGCGCGTCTGGAAACCCGGGGTGTCGACGAAGACGAACTGGCTCGCGCCGACGGTGCGCATGCCGGTGATGCGGTGCCGCGTCGTCTGGGCCTTGCGCGAGGTGATGCTGATCTTCTGGCCCACCAGCGCGTTGAGCAGCGTCGACTTGCCGACGTTGGGCTTGCCGACGATGGCCACCAGGCCGCAGCGCTGCGGGAGTGCGGGACCTGCATCGTCGGCTTCGGGGCTGGCTTCAGGAGTCGGGTCGGTCATGTTCGGAGTGTCCTGAGGTGAGCGAGCATCGCCGCAGCAGCGGCCTGCTCGCCAGCCCGTCGGGAGCCGCCGATGCCGCGTTCGGTGTGCGACAGCTCGGTGATCTCGCACTCGACGTCGAACGTCTGCTTGTGCGCGGCGCCCAGCGTGCCCACGACACGGTACAGCGGCAGCTTCATCTTGCGCCCTTGCAGCCATTCCTGCAACTCTGTCTTCGCGTCCTTGGCCACGGCCTGCATGCGCGGGCTGATATCCACGTCGGCGAACAGGCGGTGGACCAGCGTCTGCGCCGACGGGTAGCCGGCATCGAGGTAGACCGCGCCGATCACGGCTTCCAGCGCGTCCGCAAGAATCGACGGCCGCTTGCTGCCGCCGGATCGGGCTTCGCCCTCACCCAAGCGCAGCAGCTCGGGCAGTCCGAGGCTCGTGGCGAGGGGGTGCAGGGTGTCCTGCTTGACGAGATTCGCCCGGATCCGCGACAGATCGCCCTCGGGCGAATGCCGCAGGCGCTCGTAGACGAGCGCCGCGACGGCAAGATTGAGAACCGAGTCGCCCAGAAATTCGAGGCGTTCGTTATGGTCGGCCGAGAAGCTGCGATGCGTCAGCGCACGAACGAGCAGTTGCGGGTCGGAGAACTGGTACTGCAAGCGGGCTTGCAGACGGGAAAGAGCGCCATCCACGCTTACTTGGAGCGTCCGGAGTACTTGAGCACGAGGTAGGCCGGACCGGTGAGGTGGATCTCGCGCGCATAGGCAAACGACACCACGATCTTGTCGCCTTCCTTGGCGACGTCGAGATCCTTGCCCTGGATGCTCTTGATGTTGTCGATGTCGGCCGCCTTGTCGAAGATCGAGCGCACCTCGGCCACGGAGTTGCCCTCGCGCGCCTTGTTGACCGCCTTGGTGATGGCCTGGTACTCGACCACGGTGGGGAACACCTGCGCTGCGACCACGCCGGCGCACGCCAGGACCCCGCCCACGAAAATCAGGCCGATGAAGGAGATGCCACGCTGTTTGGACTTGAGCCCGAGCTTCATACGCTTACCTCTTGGAGGAACTGTGACTATTCGAATGATCCGATTCGCCTGAAATTGCCGAAATTCATCCAGATGAAGAAGGCCTTGCCGACGATATTGCTGTCGGGCACAAAGCCCCAGAACCGCGAATCGAGCGAATTATCGCGGTTGTCACCCATCATGAAATAGTGGCCTTCTGGCACCTTGCAGACCACCCCTTCGATACTGTAGCGGCAATTCTGCTTGAACTGGAACTCCTCCACCCCCGGCACGAAGGCCGGCCGGTTGTCGTCGTTCAGGAGGCGGAAGCGCCGGCCGTCGAGCGTTTCCTCGAACTGCTTGAAGTAGCGCATCGCATCGTCGTCGAAGAATTCCGGCAAGGCCGCCTTGGGCACCGGCTTGCCGTTGATCGAGAGCGTCTTGTTGAGGTAGGCCACCTCGTCACCCGGCACGCCGATCACCCGCTTGATGTAGTCGAGGCTCGGCTTGGGCGGGTAACGGAAGACCATCACGTCGCCGCGCTGCGGCTTGTTGCCTTCGGTGATCTTGGTATTGATCACCGGCAGGCGCAGGCCGTAGTGGAATTTGTTGACCAGGATCAGGTCGCCGACCAGCAGGGTCGGGATCATGGAGCCCGACGGAATCTTGAAGGGCTCGAACAGGAAGGAGCGCAGCACGAACACCGCCAGGATCACCGGGAACAGACCGGCGGTCCAGTCGAGCCACCAGGGCTGCATGATCAGGCGCTGCTTGGCCTGCTCGATGTCGCCGTCGACCTGGCTGATGCCCATCTTGGCGAGTTCGGCCCGCCGGCGGATGCCTTCTTCCTCCACGCGCGCAGCGGCCGCGCGCCGGCGCGGAAGAAAGAAGAACTGCTCCGCAAGCCAATAGACCCCGGTGACGACCGTTGCCAGAAACAGCAGGAGCGCGAAGTTGCCTTCGAGTGCGCCGAAGTACCAGGCGCCTGCATAGCCGACGAAGGCCGCCAGGATCATGGCTGTGAGGATCTGCATCATTCCTCCACCTGCAGAATCGCCAGGAATGCCTCCTGCGGCACCTCCACCGAACCGATCTGTTTCATGCGCTTCTTGCCTGCTTTCTGTTTCTCGAGGAGCTTGCGCTTGCGAGTGATGTCGCCGCCGTAGCACTTGGCGAGCACGTTCTTGCGCAGCGCCTTGATTGTCTCACGCGCGATGATGTTGGCCCCGATGGCCGCCTGGATCGCGACGTCGAACATCTGGCGCGAGATGATCTCGCGCATCTTGGCCGCCACCGCCCGGCCGCGGTACTGCGACTGGCTGCGGTGGACGATGATGGACAGGGCGTCGACCTTCTCGCCGTTGAGCAGGATGTCGACCTTGACCACGTCGGAAGCGCGGAACTCCTTGAACTCGTAGTCCATCGACGCATAGCCGCGCGAGACCGATTTGAGCTTGTCGAAGAAGTCCAGCACGATCTCGCCCAGCGGCATGTCGTAGGTCAGCATGACCTGCTTGCCGTGGTAGGCCATGTTGAGCTGCACGCCGCGCTTCTGGTTGGCCAGCGTCATGACTGGCCCGACGTACTCCTGCGGCATGTACAGGTGGACGGTGACGATGGGCTCGCGGATTTCCTGGATCTTGCCCTGCTCGGGCATCTTGGACGGGTTCTCGACCATCAGCACTTCGCCGTCGCCGCGCACCACCTGGTAGACCACGCTGGGCGCGGTCGTGATCAAGTCCTGGTCGAACTCACGCTCGAGCCGCTCCTGGACGATCTCCATGTGCAGCAGCCCGAGAAAGCCGCAACGGAAACCAAAGCCCAGGGCCTGCGATACCTCGGGCTCGTAGTGCAGCGAGGAGTCGTTGAGCTTGAGCTTCTCCAGGGCGTCGCGCAGGGAGTCGTACTGGTTCGCTTCGGTCGGGTACAGGCCGGCGAACACCTGCGGCTGGATTTCCTTGAAGCCTGGCAGCGGTTCCGTGGCGGTAAAGGCCGCGCCGCCGGTGCCGGCCTTGAGCAGCGTGATGGTGTCGCCCACCTTGGCCGCCTGCAGTTCCTTGATGCCTGCGATCACGTAGCCCACCTCGCCCGCCTCCAGGGCGTCGCGCGGCTCGTTGGCAGGCGTGAACACGCCCAGGTTGTCGGCGTTGTAGACCGCCTCCGTCGCCATCATCTTGATCCGGTCGCCCTTGGCAAGCCGCCCGTCCACCACCCGCACCAGCATCACCACGCCGACGTAGCTGTCGAACCAGCTGTCGATGATCATCGCGCGCAGCGCACCGTCCGGATTGCCCCGCGGTGCCGGGATGCGGGCGACGATCGCCTCCAGGATCTCGTCCACGCCGAGTCCGGTCTTGGCCGAGCACGGAATGGCTTCGCTCGCGTCGATCCCGATCACGTCCTCGATTTCCAGCTTGGCGTTCTCGGGATCGGCCTGCGGCAGATCCATCTTGTTGAGCACGGGCACCACCTCGACGCCCAGATCCAGTGCGGTGTAGCAGTTGGCCACCGTCTGCGCCTCCACCCCCTGGCTCGCATCGACGACGAGCAACGCGCCTTCGCATGCCGACAGCGAGCGCGAGACTTCGTACGAGAAGTCGACGTGGCCGGGCGTGTCGATCAGATTGAGGTTGTAGATGCGTCCGTCGCGGGCCTTGTACTTGAGCGCTGCGGTCTGCGCCTTGATGGTTATCCCACGCTCCTTTTCGAGATCCATCGAGTCGAGGACCTGGCTTTCCATCTCGCGTTCGCTCAATCCGCCGCAGCGCTGAATCAGGCGATCGGCAAGCGTCGACTTGCCATGATCGATGTGCGCAATGATTGAAAAATTTCTGATGTGATTCATCAACGGGAACGCTTAAGTGATTGAATTGAAAAGGCGACAGACAAGAAAAAAGGGCGCGCCCTCTGGTGACGCGCCCTAAACCAACAATCTATGGCAACTGCGATAGTTGGAGCTTCATTGTAGGCAAAAAGCCCCGGACGTACAGGCCAGCCACCAGCAAATTCGCGTCGTTGCAGCGCAGCAACATGGATTTTATACACAGCTTATCAACACATGGATTGGACGACAGTCTGGACAACATGTGGGCGATCTGTGGATCGGCGGTGGACCGCCTCAAATCTTCCCGTATCGTGGGCTTGCAGCTCACCGATATGCCAGTAATGACGTGTCAGCAGGCTCGATTCTAACCAATCCTGTCGAAAGCCCTCAATCAAGTTAGTGATTGCACACAAATTCAAGCCCTCAAGCGTCCAACAAAAAAAATTCTGTCCACTTCCCGTCGGCTGGCACACGTTCAGAAAAAAGGCCCCATTCCCGAGTCCGGGCTGGGGCCTTGCTGGCGCCGTTGGCGCTCAGCGCGCGGGACGGATCAGTGCGTACTGAGCCCAGTCGCCGCGCCGAAACAGCACGTTGACGGGCTTGGTCTTGTCGACCTTGGCAACGGCCGCCTCGAACTCCTTGACGTTGCCCACTTCGGTGTTGGCGATGGCCAGGATCACGTCGCCCTCACGCAGGCCGGCGCGCGCAGCGGCGTCTGCCGCCGTGTCGACCTTCACACCGCCCTTGAGCTTGAGCTCCTTCTTCTGTGCATCACTGAGGTCGCTGACCGCCAGCCCCAGCGACTGACCCGCCGCCGTGGCCTTGGGCTTTTCTTCCTTGTCGGCGGCCTTGCGCACCGGCTTGTCGGCCTCGATCTCGGCGATCGTCACCGTCAGGTCCTGCGTCTTGCCACGCCGGAATACCGTCAGCGTGCTCTTGGCGCCCGGCTTGGTATTGCCCACCAGCCGCGGCAGGTCGGTCGACTTCTCGATCACCTTGCCGTCGAAGCGCGTGATGATGTCGCCCGGCTCGACGCCAGCCTTGTCGGCCGGCGCGCCCGGCTCGACGCTGCGCACCAGCGCACCCTGCGGCTTGCCCAGGCCGATGGACTCGGCGACGTCCTTGGTGACCTGGTCGATCTGCACGCCGATGCGGCCGCGCTGGACCCGTCCCGAAACACGCAGCTGATCGCTCACACGCGTCGCCTCGTCGATCGGGATCGCGAAGGAGATGCCCATGAAACCGCCGGAGCGCGAGTAGATCTGGCTGTTGATGCCCACCACCTCGCCACGCATGTTGATCAGCGGGCCACCCGAATTGCCGGGGTTGATCGCCACGTCGGTCTGGATGAAGGGCAGGTAGTCCCCCGTGTCGCGCTGCTTGGCGCTCACGATGCCGGCCGTCACCGTGTTCTCGAGGCCGAAGGGCGAGCCGATGGCCATGACCCATTCACCCACCTTGAGCCGGTTCACGTCGCCGATCTTCACCGCCGGCAGACCGGTGGCCTCGATCTTCACCACGGCCACATCGGTGCGCTTGTCGGCGCCGATGATGCGCGCCTTGAACTCGCGCTTGTCCGGCAGGGTCACCAGCACTTCGTCAGCGCCATCGACCACGTGGGCGTTGGTCATGACGAAGCCATCTGCGGTGAGGATGAATCCCGAGCCCACGCCGCGTGGCTGCGCTTCCTCGTCCTGCGGCTGCGGACGATTGGGACGCGGTGACTGGCGCGGAACGCCCGGCAGCGGCTGACCGAAGAAGCGGCGGAAGAATTCCTGCATGTCTTCGTCGACGCCGTTGCTCGAACCCGAGGAGGCTTTGGCCTTCTCCAGGGTGCGGATGTTGACGACCGAGGGGCCCACGGCCTCCACGAGATCCGTGAAGTCGGGCAGGCCTCGCACCAGGGGAGCGGACTGCGCCCGGACCGGCTGGACCGGCAGCGCCGTCAGGCTGGCACCTGCGACCAGCGCCAGGGCCAGAGCGCGGACGCGAAGCTGGGGCCAAGCGAGTTGAAGCATCATCGACCTTTCGTGAATGGAAACGGCATCAGATGGGGACTTATTTGCGGCGCTCAAGATTCTGTGCGAAAGCCTTGAGTGTCTGCACGGGCACCTCGCCCACCGCAGTCAGCCACCAGTCACCCGCCTTGTCCGGCAGGCGCCGGGTCAGCGTCTGCGTGGCACCGGAGGAGACGACCACCTCCTGCACGTGCCGCTGGCGGTCATAGGCCTCGACGAACAGAGACACCGACGCCAGACCGTCCGAGAAAATCCATTGCATCGTGGCGTCGGCAGGACTGGCTCCACCCGCAGACACCGGCCGCTTGTAGCAGCTCATCGGCTTGAAGCCGGCCACGGGACTCTTGAGTTCCCACCCCTCCGCCACGGCGCTGGTCTTGACCACATCGGGCTTTTCGACCTTGTAGCCGTCGGTATTGGCCATCATGCGCGCCAGCTTCTCCTTGCGCACGGGCGCATCGAGTTGCAGCTCCGAGAACGCGGCCTGCTCCAGCACCCGGCCTTCCGGGTCGAGCGTCTGGAGCTTCACGACGAGTCCGGTGCGCTTTTCGCTCCAGACACGGTAGCCGAAGCGCAGCGCGTCCTTCGGCTGCAGTTGCACGACGTCTGCATCGAAGCCGGCAACCCGCTCATGACCCTGCTGGCGGGCGACGTAGAACTCGGGAATCGACGAGCCGCTGCTGCGCAGCAGCCCCGGAAACAGGCCCAGCGACTCGCGCTTCTCGACCCGCGCGACCTTGCTGTCGGGCAGGAAGGTCACCACCTGGTCGTTGTGCCGGAACACGGTTCGCGGTGCGCCCGTCAGCGCCTCGACGCGCTCGATCTGCTGGTCGCCGTCGCATACGTGCCAGATCCGCGCGCTGGACATGTTGCCGGCAGACGAGGACACCACGAACGTGCCGATGTAGGCCCGCTTGCGCGACGCCTCGTGCAGGCGCAGCAGCCAGTCGCTGATGTCGCGCGGGGCCTGGGCCACTTCGGCGGCAGCCGCCGACGCTGGAGCCGCCTGCGCCTGGGCCGAACCGAAGGGCGCGAACGCCGCCAGCAGCGCCACAAGACCGAAGAGGGTACGCACGTTCATTGCCTGCTCAACGCCCCGGCGCCTCGAACGTGGCATTGCGCAGGAAGCCTGCAGGCATCTGGAGCGCGGACGCGTCGCCGAACTGGCGATGCGCCGACATCAGCTCGTCCAACCGGGGATCCCGCAGCATGATCTGCGGCGTGCCTGCCACATTGACCTGCTGCTGAACCTGGGCTGGCTGCGCCACCCCAGCCACCGGCGCGGCGGCGGGCGTGGAAGGAGCCGTGGCGCTCGCAAGGCGGGCACCGTCACCGGCCTGAATCGCACTAAAGCTCGTCCAACCCACCGCAGTTACAGCCACCACGGAGGCCAGCCCGGCAACCATCTTCCAGCGGAATCCTGCGTCATTGGCGGCAGGCAGCGCTGGCCGCACGACGGCATCCACCGCCACCGGAGCCGGCAGCGCCGCCTCCGGCGCGTCCATCGGCTCGTGGGCGAGCCGCGCGGACAGCCGTGCCATGAAAGCAGCGTCCGTCGATGCGCAAGCCAGATCCTGCGATCGCAGCACGTCGCCCACCAGATGGTAGACATGCCAGGCCGCACGGGCCTCAGCGTCCGACGCAGCCAGGCGCACGGCGCTGGCGAGTTCGTCACCGCGCAACTGACCGTCGGCCAGCGCCGAGATCAGCTCTTTTGTACGAGATACATCATCCATCGTCGTTCCAGCCATTTGTTCAACAGGAAATCACCACCGCTTGCCCGTCTGGTTCTCCAGCATCGGCTTGACCTTTGCCGAGATCGCCTCGCGTGCCCTGAAAATCCGCGACCTGACCGTGCCGATCGGGCAATTCATCAGCACGGCAATTTCGTCATAGCTCAGGCCTTCGATCTCCCGGAGGGTCACGGCCTGACGCAATTCTTCCGGCAGCGCTTCCATCGCCGCATTGACGGCCGACGCGATCTCCTTGGCCGCCAGCTCGGTTTCGGGGGTTTCCGAAGCTGTTAGTTCATTGTCGGGCCGGTAAGTTTCATCGTCATCGTCGCCCGTGCGCAATGCACTGTCGGAAATCACGGGGTTTCGCTTCAGGTCGACCAGCGCCTTCTTGGCGGTATTGACGGCGATACGGTAGAGCCAGGTATAGAACTGAGCCTCGCCCCGGAACTGCGCAAGCGCGCGGTAGGCGCGGATGAAGGTCTCCTGGGCGATGTCCTCCACCAGATCGGCGTCGCGCACCATGCGCCCGATCAGCCGCTCGATCCGGCGCCGGTACTTCACGACCAGCAGCTCGAAGGCCCGCTGATCGCCCGCGACGGTGCGCTGGACCAGGAGCAGGTCGCTGTCGGGAGCCGGCGGAGACGGTGGGGGTGCGGAACTCATGGCCTCGGAGGGTTCGCCGCAGCCGACTCGGACGCCGGTGACGGAGGTATTCTGGCGCGCGAATATACCGCACGACGCAAGTCGTTCCACTTTGCAGGGTGGTTCGCCCGCGCGAGCATGAGCCAGACGGCACGGCGTGTCGTCCCGTGCGCCTCAAAGCGCACGAGCATGCTTGTCTGAAGGTCCAGGCAGCATTCGACCGTGCCCGTCAGGCCTTCCCCGTCGCCTTCCCAACGCCACTGGCCGTCCTTCCAGGCCAGATCGCCCACGGGGGTGCGCTGCCAGGACCAGGCCGCAAAGCCCCCCGTCACCACGACGCAGGCGACGATGCACGCGAGCCGCCACGCCGACGGCGCAGAGCCCGCCGCCCAGACGAAGGCGACGAACACGCCGCTGAGCCAAAGGCCCGGCAACAGTCGGCCGGCCCAAGGAAAACGCCCCACCGGGTATGTGACCGATGGGGCGTTGATCATGGAATGCGTGAAAAGCTGCCTGCGAAGCAGGCGCCTTCGGCCTCAGCTCAGCCGCTTGAAAACCAGCGTGCCGTTGGTGCCGCCAAAGCCGAAATTGTTCTTGACCGCCACGTCGATCTTCATGTCCCGCGCCGTGTTGGCGCAGTAGTCCAGGTCGCACTCCGGATCCTGGTTGAAGATGTTGATGGTGGGAGGGCTTTTCTGGTCGTGCACCGCCATCACCGAGAAGACCGACTCGATGCCGCCCGCGCCACCGAGCAGATGCCCCGTCATGGACTTGGTCGAATTGACGACGATCTTTCGCGCGTGGTCGCCCAGCGCCGCCTTGATGGCATTCGTCTCGTTGAGGTCTCCGAGCGGCGTGGACGTCCCGTGGGCGTTGAGGTAGTCGACCTGATCGGCGTTGATGCCGGCGTTGCGCAGCGCCATGAGCATCGACCGGCGCGGGCCATCCACGTCCGGCGCGGTCATGTGGAAGGCGTCGGCACTCATGCCGAAGCCGGCGACCTCGGCATAGATCTTGGCGCCGCGGGCCTTGGCGTGTTCGTACTCCTCCAGAATGAGCACCCCCGCGCCCTCGCCCAGGACGAAGCCGTCACGGTCCTTGTCCCAGGGGCGCGAGGCCGTCTTGGGGTCGTCATTGCGCGTGGACAGAGCCCGGGCGGCGGCAAAACCACCGATGCCCAGGGGCGAAACGGTGGATTCGGCGCCGCCAGCCACCATCACGTCGCAGTCGCCGGCTTCGATCAGGCGCGCAGACAGGCCGATGGCGTGCAGGCCCGTGGTGCAGGCCGTCACGACGGCGATGTTGGGGCCCTTGAAGCCGAAGCGGATCGACACGTGACCCGAGATCATGTTGATGATCGACGCCGGAACGAAGAAAGGCGACACCCGGCGAGGCCCGCGGTTCACCAGATCGGCATGCGTGTCTTCGATGGTCGGCAGGCCGCCGATGCCCGAGCCGATGTTGCAGCCGATGCGCGTGGCAAATTCGTCGTCCAGCGCATCCCCGGTGGGCAGCCCGCTGTCAGCCACGGCCTGGACGGCTGCGGCCATCCCGAGGTGGATGAACCGGGCCATGTGCCGGGCCTCTTTTTCAGGGATGTAATCAGCGACGTTGAAACCCTTGACCTCGCCCGCGAACTTGCACGCGAAGTTGCTCGCGTCAAACTGGGTGATGAGATCGATTCCGGGGGTTCCTGCCAGAAGATTGGACCAGGACTCAGCCACCGTGTTGCCCACGGGGCTGATGCAACCCAGGCCAGTCACGACAACTCGGCGACGGCTCATATGCGCTGGAAACCTTTCAATTCACCCGCGCGGCCGGGGCCGGCGGGATGCCCGGGCCTGGACTCAGGCCTTTTGGTGGGCGTTGGCGTAGTCGATGGCGTTTTGCACCGTGGTGATCTTCTCGGCGTCCTCATCGGGAATCTCGATCCCGAATTCGTCTTCCAGTGCCATCACGAGTTCGACGGTGTCCAGGGAGTCGGCGCCCAGGTCGGCCACGAAAGCCTTCTCGCTGGTGACCTGGGACTCTTCCACGCCAAGTTGCTCGGCAATGATTTTTTTGACGCGTGCTTCGATATCGCTCATGGTTCCCTCGGAGGGTTGTAAGTTAATCCGTGATTTTAGCTGGCCCGGGGTGCTTCCCCCAGTCCGGCCGCCGGACGGATGTACCGGCAGGGTCTTTCGCCGCCAGGCGGCGACTGTCACATATACATACCGCCGTTGACGTGCAGTTCCTGCCCCGTCACGTACCCCGCCTGCGGCGAAGCCAGATAGGCCACCGCATGTGCGATGTCCTGCGGCTTGCCCAGATGTCCCAGCGGGATCTGGCCCAGAAGGGCCTTCTGCTGCTCCTCGGGCAGGCTGGCCGTCATGTCGGTCTCGATGAAGCCCGGGGCCACGCAATTGACGGTGATGCCCCGGCTGCCCAGCTCGCGCGCGAGGGCCCGCGTCATGCCGGCCACACCGGCCTTGGCCGCTGCGTAGTTGGCCTGCCCCGGATTGCCGGAGGCGCCGACCACCGAGGTGATGCTGATGATGCGTCCGTAGCGCTGTTTCATCATGGTGCGCATCACGGCACGGCTCATCCGGAATACGGCCTTCAGGTTGGTGTCCAGCACCGCATCCCAGTCCTCGTCCTTCAGCCGCATGGCGAGCATGTCGCGCGTGATGCCTGCGTTGTTCACCAGCACCTGCAGCCCGCCGTGCTCCTTGACGATCGCATCGACCAGCGACTCCGACAGCGCCGCGTCATTGACGTCGAGCCGGCGGCCGGAGCAGCCGGCAAAGCCTGCCAGCGCCTGGCCGATGCGCGCTGCGCCATCGTCGGTCGTGGCCGTGCCGATCACCTTGAGGCCCCGGCGGGCAAGCTCCAGCGCGATCGCCGCGCCGATACCCCGCGAAGCCCCGGTCACCAGGGCCACCTGGCCTTCGAATTTTGCTTCGGTCATGCGAGTTGGCCTTTCACGTCCGCCAGCGAGGCGGGATCGAACATCGCCGCGCCCGTCAGCTCGGCATCGATGCGCTTGACGAGGCCCGCAAGCACCTTGCCCGGACCGCACTCGACCACCGCCACAATGCCCCGCGCCTTGATCGCCTGGACGCACTCGACCCAGCGCACCGGACCGAAGGCCTGCCGGTAGAGCGCGTCGCGGATCCTGTCGGCGTCGACCTCCAGGGCCACGTCGATATTGTTGAGGACCGGAAAGCGGGGGGCGGCCAGCTCCACGCACTCAAGGCGCTCGCGCAGTTTGTCGGCGGCCGGCTTCATGAGACTCGAATGGAAAGGCGCAGACACAGGCAATGGCAGCGCGCGCTTGGCGCCGGCAGCCTTGAGCGCCTCGCAGGCCTTCTCGACCGCGGCCTTGCTGCCCGCGATCACCGTCTGGGCCGGGTCGTTGAAGTTCACGGCCTCGACCACCTCGGCACTGCCGGGGCCGAACCCTGCGCTCACCTCCTGGCAACCCGCCATGACACGAGCCGCGTCCATGCCCAGGATTGCAGCCATCGCGCCGGCACCGACGGGCACGGCCTCCTGCATGGCCGCAGCGCGATAGCGAACGAGCGGGGCGGCGTCCCGCAGCGTCAGCACGCCGGCAGCGACCAGGGCGGAATACTCACCGAGGGAGTGGCCCGCAACGATCGCCGGCTCCTCGCCCCCTTCGGCCAGCCATGCGCGGTAAGCGGCCACGCCCGCCACGAGCATCACGGGCTGGGTGTTGGTCGTCAGGGCCAGCGCCTCTTTCGGGCCCTCGCGGATGAGCTTGCCAATGTCCTCGCCCAGGGCGTCAGAGGCTTCGGCCACCGTTTCGGCGACTGCCGGATGGCCGGCCCACGCATCGAGCATGCCCACGGACTGCGAGCCCTGACCCGGAAAAACGAATGCAAATGGTTTCATGATTCAGACGGATTTTGAACGCTTTTCAGCGGCGCGATCGCAACCGGGGCGGCGGTGCCCTAGAAGTCCAGCAGGACCGCACCCCAGGTGAAGCCACCGCCCACACCTTCGAGCAGCAAGGTCTGGCCGGGCCGGATGCGGCCGTCGCGCACGCCGGCATCCAGCGCGAGCGGAATCGACGCAGCCGAGGTGTTGCCGTGCTGGTCCACGGTCACGATGACCTTGTCCTCGCCCAGCTTGAGCTTGCGAGCGGTCCCCTGCATGATCCGAATGTTGGCCTGGTGAGGAATCAGCCAGTCGATGTCGGCCTCGGTGCGACCGGCCTTGGCCAGAACCGATCTGGCAACGTCAGCGAGCACGCCGACCGCGAGCTTGAAGACGGCCTGACCATCCATCTTGAGCGTCGGGTCGCCCAGAACCTGCCCGCCGGACACATGGCCCGGCACACAGAGAATGCCCACGTGCTTGCCATCGGCATGCAGCTCGCTCGACAGAATGCCCGGCGTGTCCGATGCCTCCAGCACGACGGCCCCCGCGCCATCGCCGAACAGGACGCAGGTGGTGCGGTCCTTGAAGTCGAGGATTCTGGAGAAGACTTCGGAGCCCACCACCAGCGCCTTGCTGGCGGCCCCGGTCTGGATCATGGCGTCGGCAATGGAGAGTGCGTAGACGAATCCGCTGCACACCGCCTGGACGTCGAAGGCCGGGCAGCCGGCAATGCCGAGCTTGTGCTGAAGAATGGCGGCCGTCGAGGGAAACACCATGTCCGGTGTGGACGTGGCCACGATGATCAGGTCGATGTCGGACGGGCCGGCTCCAGCGGCCTCCATGGCCTGCTGCGCGGCAACGAGCGCCAGATCGCTCGCGGCGACGTCTGCATCCGCGAAGTGGCGAGCCCGAATGCCGGTGCGCTCGACGATCCATTCATCGGAGGTTTCTACGCCCTGCTCCGCCAGTTGCGCGGCGAGCTCTGCATTGGTCAGCCGGCGCGGCGGCAGGTAGCTGCCGGTGCCGGTGATGCGTGAATAGCGTCTCATCAATGGTTTGTGACGGCGTCCTGCCCCTGCATCTGCTCAGGCAGCGCCAGGAGAGGGGCTGCGTGGGCGATCCGGGCCTGAACTTTGTCCAGCAAGTTGTTTCGCGCTGCATCATAAGCGCGATTGAGGGCCTGCTCAAAAGCGAAGGCGTCGGCGGAGCCGTGGCTCTTGAAGACCAGCCCGCGCAGGCCCAGCAAGGCAGCGCCGTTGTATCGACGATGATCGACTCGCCGCTTGAATGCCATTAAGACCGGATACGCGATGATGCCGGCAATTTTCGTGAAGATGTTGCGAGAAAACTCGGCCTTCAGAAAATCGCCAATCATCGAGGCAAGACCTTCGCTGGTCTTGAGCGCGACATTGCCGACAAAGCCGTCACACACGACGATGTCGGTCGTGCCCTTGAAGACGTCGTTGCCCTCGACGTTCCCGTAAAAATTCAGATCGCCAGAATTGCCCGCAGATCGAAGCAGTTCACCTGCTTTTTTGATGGTTTCATTGCCTTTGATGACTTCCTCACCGATATTGAGAAGTCCCACGCTGGGGTTGTCGTCACTCTTGATGACGGATACCAGCGCCGAGCCCATGACAGCGAACTGGAGCAGGTGCTCAGCCGTGCAGTCGACGTTGGCGCCCAGATCGAGCACGGTCGTCGCCCCGCCCTTGGCATTGGGCATCTGGGTGGCGATGGCGGGACGGTCGATGCCGTCGAGCGTCTTGAGGAGGTAGCGCGCGATGGCCATCAGCGCGCCGGTATTGCCGGCAGAGACGGCGGCATGCGCCGCGCCGTCCTTGACCTGCTGGATGGCAATGCGCATGGACGAGTCCTTCTTCTTGCGTAGTGCGACTTCCACCGCGTCGTCCATGCTGACCACTTCGGTGGCGGGCACGATCTGCGCGCGGGGATGCGAGAAGGACGAGAGATTGTCGGGACGCCCCACCAGAAGCAGGCGGGCGTCGGGATGCGATTCGAGAAACTGGCGGCAGGCGGCGAGCGTGACGCGGGGGCCATGGTCTCCGCCCATGCAGTCGACAGCCACGGTGGTCAGGAGCGACTCACTCAAAGCCAGACGTTCTCGTAGATCGGGAAGGATCAAAACAAAGGCCCGTGGCTACAGAAAACGTAGCGCCGGGCCTTGGATTGTTGAAGCGCTTCAGGCTTCGGACTTGGTCTTGAGCACCTTGCGGCCACGGTAGAAGCCGTTCGGGCTGATGTGGTGGCGCAGGTGGGTTTCGCCGGTCGTCGGCTCCACGGCAATGCCGGGCACCACGAGAGCGTTGTGCGAGCGGTGCATGCCGCGCTTGGAAGGGGACTTCTTGTTTTGCTGGACGGCCATGGTTGGCTCCTGGACTCAAAAGGGTTGGACAGTGGTGATGCGCAACTTGAAATCCGGGTCCAAGAATGCGCGAAGCCCTCGATTATAGCCCAACTCATTGATTTGACAGGCTTTATTCCTTGAGGCGCGCCAGGGCGGCAAACGGGTTCGCCTTGGCGGCCATTTCCTCCTCGAACGCCGGATCGACCGCCGCCAGCTTCACCTCGACCGGACAGGTTTCGTGCCGGGGCACGAGCGGCAGTTCCATGAGCAGCTCGTCTTCGACGAGTTCCTGCAGATCGAACGCGGGGCTGAGCGCCAGCACGTCTTCTTCCGCCTCCTCGTCCTCGGCGGCGGCCGTTGCCTCGTCCGGCACGAAGCGGAAGTCCCGCTCGAAGCTGACCGGCATCTGCACCGGCGTCAGGCAGCGCTGGCAGGTCAGCGGCACCAGAGCGTCGGCCCGCAGGTTCAGCCAGATCTGGCTCGGGCCGCCGCGTACCGGGCGCAGCTGGCCGGCCGCCTCCCATGCCACGTCGCATCCCGCCAGATCACCCTGCGCCTCCGCAGCCAGGCGCGGATAGGCGGCCAGCGGGCTGGTGCCCTTCAGCGTGCCCGCCTCCTGCGCGAACGACTTCAAATCCAGCCGTCGGGCTGCAAACGTCTTGCTCATGCGGCCAGTGTAAGAGAATCGATCCATGCTTCAAGCCAACGATTCACCCCCGGGCGGCACGCGCCGCCTGATCCTGGGCTCGACGTCCCGCTACCGGCGCGAGCTGCTTGAGCGCCTTCGCATCGCGTTCGACGTGCAAGCGCCCGAGGTCGACGAGACGCCCCGCCCCGGCGAGAGTCCGCAGCAACTGGCCTTGCGCCTGGCTCTTGCCAAGGCCCATGCAGTCGCGTCACGTCACCCCGACGCCATCGTCATCGGCTCGGATCAGGTGGCTGACCTCGATGGCGAGCCGCTGGGCAAGCCGGGCAACCATGAGCGCGCCACCGACCAGCTGCGGCGCATGCGCGGGCGCACCGTCATCTTCCAGACGGCTCTGGCGGTGGTCTGCCGGGCCAGCGGTTTCGAGCAGGTGGACCTGGCCGCGGTCAAGGTGCGTTTCCGCGACCTGAGCGATGCCGAGATCGAGGCCTATCTGCAGGCCGAGCAACCCTACGACTGCGCGGGCAGCGCCAAGAGCGAGGGCCTGGGCATCGCCCTGCTGGAGTCCATCGACAACGACGACCCTACGGCGCTGGTCGGCCTGCCGCTGATCCGGACCTGCCGGATGATCCGGGCTGCCGGCATCGCCCTGCCATGAATCCCGGCACGCTCTACCTCGTGCCGACGCCGCTGGACTTCGGCTGCGAGCCCCAGCCGCCCATCGAAGAAACCTTGCCCGACGGCACCCTGCGCGTCGCATCGCGGCTCGGCTACTGGATCTGCGAGAACGCCAAGTCCGCCCGCGCATTCCTCAAACGCGTCGGTGTGGTTCATCCCCTTGCGCAGGAACTGCAAGCCCTGAACATGGATGAGCTGCCGCGGGAGGTTCACAAGAAAGGTGACCATGCCGGTGCGGCCGGTGCCAGCTTCGACGCCCGCAGCCTGCTCGCGCCGGCACTGGCCGGACACGATATGGGCCTCGTCAGCGAAGCCGGGATGCCCGCCGTCGCCGACCCGGGCTCCTCGGTGGTCCGCGCGGCGCACGAGCTGGGGGTGCGCGTCGTGCCGCTGGCCGGTCCGGTCTCGCTCATGCTCGCCCTGGCGGCCAGCGGTCTGGGCGGACAGAACTTCGCCTTCGTCGGCTATCTGCCCCAGGACGCAGCCGACCGCACGGCGCGCATCCGCGAGCTGGAGTCGCTGGCGCTGCGAAGCGGCCAGACGCAGCTGTTCATCGAAACGCCCTACCGGAATGCAGCGCTGATGGCCGCGCTGCTGCAGACCCTGCAGCACAACACGCGGCTGGCCGTCTGCGCAGGACTGACCCTGGCCGAGTCAAGCATCCGCAGCCACAGCGTCAAGCAGTGGAAGCAAAAGGCCGAGCCGCCCGGCAAGCACACGCCCTGTGTGTTCGCCATCGGCCGCTGACTCGGCCACTGACCTGGACGCCGGGTCGGAAGTCGACCCGGCCCCCAGGAGCCCCTCCCGCTCAGCGGATGGCGGGCAGCGCGCGCAAGGCCTTGACGGCGCCTTCACCCACCGCGGCACCGAAGCGCTTGGCCAGGCGCTCCGCCACGTTCTCGCGGCGCGTGTAGTCGATCACATCTTCGGCCTTGACCACCTCGCGCGCCACGTAGTCGAGATTGCCCAGCTGGTCGGCCAAACCCATCTCGATCGACTGCTGGCCCGTCCAGAACAGGCCGCTGAACATCTCGGGCGTCTCTTTCAGGCGCTGGCCGCGTCCCTTGCGGACGGCAGCGATGAACTGCTTGTGGATCTGGTCCAGCATGGTCTGCGCAAAGGCCCGCTGCTCCGGCGACTGGGGGCTGAAGGGGTCGAGAAAGCCCTTGTTCGCGCCCGCGGTCATGAGCCTGCGCTCGACACCGAGCTTGTCCATCAGGCCGGTAAAGCCGAACCCATCCATCAGGACGCCGATGCTCCCCACGATGCTGGCCTTGTCCACGAAGATCGTGTCCGTCGCCGAGGCCAGGTAGTACGCCGCCGATGCGCACGATTCCTCGACCACCGCATAGATGGGCTTCTTGTGGCGGGCCTTCAGGCGAAAGATCTCGTCGTAGATGATGCCGGCCTGGACCGGGCTGCCGCCCGGCGAGTTGATCAGCAGCACCACGGCCTGGGCGCCCTCGTCCTCGAAGGCGCTGCGCATCGCGGCGACCACGAATTCGGCGCTCGCATCGGCCCCGGATGCGATCTCGCCCTTGATCTCCACCACGGCAGTGTGGGCCGTCGACTTGTCGCTGTGCGGCGCGCCGCGGAACAGCAGCGCCCAGAACAGCAGAATGAAGAACGCGAGCCACGACAGGCGCACGAAGGTTTTCCAGCGCCGCGTGGCCTTCTGCTCGTTCAGCGCGGCGAAAGCCAGCTTCTCCAGCGTCGCGCGCTCCCAGCCGGGAGCGTCGCTCGCGCCGGCGGCAGCCCGGGTCGAGCCGGGAGCGGAGTCAGGGCCCGGCAGGCCGGACGGATCAGGGTCGTTCATGTCAGAAATCTACAGGTTGAAGGTTGTATGCAGTATGCCAGTGGACCACGCCATCGGCCTCCGACAGCTCGATCTTCACCAGCCCGCCTCGGCACGGCCCGCCCGCGCATTGCCCCGTGGCCGGCCGGTACGCGGCGCCGTGCGTGGAACACAGCAGCCATTGCCCGGAGTCGTCGAACACGCGGTTGGGCTGATAGTCCAGCTCCATGGCCACGTGGGTGCAGCGGTTCAGATAGGCGTGGCAGCGGCCCTCGTAGCGGATCGCAAAGGCGCGGCAGGTCTGCCCGCCATACACCACGTCGAAGGGCACGGCCTGGGCGCCATCCACCAGGTCACGTGAATTGCACAGGGGCACGCGGTCGGTCATCGCAGGGCTCGGACGCGGGCCACCGGCATCCGTCGATTCAGGCGTTGTCGGCCAGCCAGCGGTGCAGGTCGCCGACCGAATGGGCCACGTGCAGGGGCCGCAGCGCATGAAAGGCGTCGGGCTCGTGCGCGCCGTAGCTCACGCCCACGCTTGCGCAACCGGCGTTCAGCGCCATCTGCAGGTCGTGCGTCGTGTCGCCGACCATCAGCGTGCGCTCCGGCGCCACACCGAACTCCGCCATCAGTTCATGGAGCATGCGCGGGTGCGGTTTGCCCGAAGTCTCGTCGGCCGTCCGCGAACCATCGAACACGCCTTTGAGCTCCACCGTGTGCAAGGCCTCGTCGAGCCCGCGCCGGCTCTTGCCGGTGGCCACCGTGAGCCAGTGGTGCCGCTCCTTGAGTGCGCCGAGCATCGGCAGCACGCCGTCGAACAGGCTGATGTCGTTCTGGTGCGCCATGTAGTGATGCCGGTAGCGCGCGCCCAGCTCGGGGTACCGGTCCTGCGGCACGTCGGGCGCGGCATGCGCCAGCGCCTGCATGAGCCCCATGCCGATCACATAGGCCGCGTCCCTGTCGCTCGGCACGGTGCCGCCCACGTCGGCCACCGCGCGCTGGATGCAGCGCACGATGATGCCCGTGGAGTCGAACAGCGTCCCATCCCAGTCGAAGGCGATGAGGTCGAATTGGCGCGGTCTGGCAGCAGGCATGCGGCGATTATCCCGCGCCGGCGCTCAGTCCGCAGCAGCGAATGCGGCGAGTTCCGGTGGCAACGGCGCCTGAAGATTCACCTCGGCACCCGTGTGCGGATGGGCAAAGCGCAGGCGCCAGGCATGCAGGAACATCCGCTTGAGCCCCTGCCGCGCGAGCGCCTTGTTGAATTCGAAGTCGCCGTACTTGTCGTCGCCGGCGATCGGATGCCCCTGCGAAGCCAGGTGCACGCGGATCTGGTGGGTGCGCCCGGTCTTGATGGTGACTTCCAGCAGCGTCAGCCCGGGCAGCCGGCGCGCGACCTTCACCAGCGTGATCGACCGCATGCCGTCCGGATCGTCCTTGGCCACCACCCGCACGCGCCGCTCGCCGTCGGCCTGCAGGTACTTGTGAAGCGGCACGTCGATTACCTTGCGGCTGGCCGGCCAGTCGCCCTGGACCAGCGCCAGGTAGGTCTTGCCGGTCTCGCGCTCGCGGAACTGGTCCTGCAGGTGGGTGAGCGCGCTGCGCCGGCGCGCCACCAGAAGAATGCCCGAGGTCTCCCGGTCGAGCCGATGCACCAGTTCCAGAAAGCGGGCCTGCGGCCGCGCCTGCCGCAACTGCTCGATCACCCCGAAGCTCACGCCGCTGCCGCCATGGACGGCGACGCCGGCCGGCTTGTCGATGGCCAGCACATGGTCGTCTTCCAGCAGGACCGGAAACTCGCGGGCGGGCGCCGGACGGGCGGCGCGTGCCGCGACCGAATCGGACACCCGCACCGGCGGCAGCCGCACCAGATCGCCAGCCGCCACCCGCGTGTCGGCCGCCGCCCGACCCTTGTTCACCCGCACTTCGCCGCTGCGGATGATCCGGTAGACATGGGTCTTGGGCACGCCCTTGAGATGACGAATGAGAAAGTTGTCGAGCCGCTGCCCGGCCGATTCCTCGTCAACCGCGACTGTTTTGGCCTGCACGCTTGCAGGGACTGTTTCGGCCCCTATAATCTGTTTCACTAGCGTTACGCTGTAAGTGGTTGATTCGTCTGGAGTTTAGTCCACACGCACCCACCAGGCCGCGCTGGAAGGTCGATGCCATCGCGTCGCCAGGGGGTCAATCACAAGCCAGAGCCTGTGGTGGCCATCAGGTTGCGCGGTCAATCCGACGTAACGAAACACTGATACGGAATACCCAAGCCCGCAAGCGTCCAGCTCGCGGGCGGATCGAAACGAGACTCCTCGTGTTGATGATTGCGCTGATCCTTGCCTGCATGCGGTGGCTCCTGCCCCCGCTGCATGGCCTTGCGTCGCGCAAGGCGCCCGCCAGCCGGGCGCATGCAATTGCACTTCCCGCAATGTGCCAGCACCCACCCCGTCTCGCACCCATCCACGCGCCACCGCCACGTTTGCAGAGCTAGAAAGCTCGGGCATCCGCAGGCCATCCGGCAATTCCATCCGTTTCGTCGCGTCCGAAGGCATCGTTGGCCCCATGAGGGCTGGTATGGACGATGACAACAAGGAAGGCTACCCATGAAGCGGATGCTGATCAACGCCACGCAGGCTGAAGAACGCCGCCTGGCGATCGTGGACGGGCAGAAACTGCTCGATTACGAAATCGAAATCGAAGGGCGCGAGCAGCGCAAGGGCAACATCTACAAGGCTGTGGTGACGCGGGTCGAGCCCTCGCTCGAAGCCTGCTTCGTCGACTACGGCGAAGAGCGCCACGGCTTCCTGCCGTTCAAGGAAATCTCGCGCCAGTACTTCGCGCAGGGCGTGCCGGTCAGCCAGGCCCGCATCAACGACGTCATCAAGGAAGGCCAGGAACTGCTGGTCCAGGTCGAGAAGGAAGAGCGCGGCAACAAGGGCGCGGCCCTCACCACCTTCATCTCGCTGGCCGGCCGCTACGTCGTGCTCATGCCCAACAACCCGCGTGGCGGCGGCGTCTCGCGCCGCATCGAGGGTGACGACCGGGCCGAGCTCAAGGAGGCCATGGACCAGCTGGAATACCCCAACGGCATGAGCATCATCGCGCGCACCGCCGGCATCGGCCGCAGTGCGCCCGAACTCCAGTGGGACCTGAACTACCTGCTCAAGCTCTGGGGCGCCATCGACGGCGCCGCCAAGGACGGCAAGGGCGCCTACCTGATCTATCAGGAGTCGTCGCTCGTGATCCGCGCGATCCGCGACTACTTCAATCACGACATCGGCGACATCCTGATCGACACCGACGACATCTACGAGCAGGCGCACCAGTTCATGGCGCACGTCATGCCCGAGCATGCCGCCCGCGTCAAGCGCTACCGTGACGACGCGCCGCTGTTCAGCCGCTTCCAGATCGAACACCAGATCGAGTCCGCCTACGCCCGCACGGTGCAACTGCCCTCGGGCGGCGCCATCGTGATCGACCACACCGAAGCGCTGGTGTCCGTCGACGTCAACTCGGCCCGTGCCATCAAGGGCGGCGACATCGAAGACACCGCCACCCGCACCAACCTCGAAGCGGCCGACGAAGTGGCACGCCAGATGCGCCTGCGCGACCTCGGCGGCCTGATCGTGATCGACTTCATCGACATGGAGGAGTCCAAGAACCGCCGCGAGGTGGAAAACCGCCTGCGCGACGCGCTGCGCCAGGACCGCGCCCGCGTGCAGTTCGGCACCATCAGCAAGTTCGGCCTCATGGAAATGAGCCGCCAGCGCCTCAAGCCGGCCCTGTCGGAAGGCGCCTCCATCCCCTGCCCGCGCTGCGGCGGCTCCGGCCACATCCGCGACACCGAAAGCTCGGCGCTGCAGATCCTGCGCATCATCCAGGAGGAGTCCATGAAGGACAACACCGCCTCGGTCATGTGCCAGGTGCCGGTGGAAGTCGCGTCCTTCCTGCTCAATGAAAAGCGCACCGAGATCGCCAAGATCGAACTCAAGCAGCGCATCAACGTGCTCATGGTGCCCAACAAGGCACTGGAGACGCCCAACTACCGCCTCGAGCGGCTCAAGCACGACGACCCGCGCCTGGACAACATCCAGGCCAGCTACAAGCTCGCCGAAGAGGTGGAAGACCCCGCAACGGTCACCCGCCGCTCGCAGGAACGCACCAATCGCCAGGAGCCCGTCATCAAGGGCGTGCTGCCCGACATGCCGGCGCCCCAGCCGGTGGCTGCTCCGCCCAAGCCCGAGCCTGTGAAGGCCGCGCCGGTCGAAGCCAAGGCGCCCGTGGCCCCGGTGGCCGCACCGGCCCCGGCGGAGACCGGCTTCTTCGGCTGGATCAAGAGCCTCTTCGGCGCCAAGCCGGCCGAGGCACCGGCACCTGCTCCGGCCGCCGAAGCCCGCAAGGACGAAGCCCGGCGCGAAGGCAGCCGCAGCGGCGAAGGCCGTGACGGCAACCGGGGTGGCCGCGACGGTCGCCGTGGCGGCCGCCGTGGCGAGGGTCGAGGTGAGGGGCGCTCCGAAGGTCGCGGTGGCGAGGGTCGTGGCGAGGGCCGCTCCGAAGGTCGCAGTGGCGAGCCCCGCGCAGAAGGCCGGCCGGAAGGTCAGCGCAACGGCGAAGGCCGCAATGAAGGCCGCGGCGGTGAACGCCGCGGCGAGCGTGGCGACCGGGGTCCGCGCGAGCGCCGCGAGGGCGACCGTGCCCCGGCGGCTGAAGGTGCGCA
>JBGAIH010000008.1:0-153315 GCA_044225675.1 Burkholderiaceae bacterium | reverse complement strand
GGCGTGCCCGGCGTGGGCAAGTCGACCTTCATCGAGTCGCTCGGCCTCTACCTGATCGGGCAGGGCCACCGGGTGGCCGTGCTGACCATCGACCCCTCGTCCACCGTCTCGGGCGGCTCAATCCTGGGCGACAAGACCCGCATGGAGAGGCTGTCGGTCCACGAGAAGGCCTTCATCCGGCCGAGCCCGTCGGGCGGCACGCTCGGCGGCGTGGCCGAGAAGACGCGCGAGGCCATGCTGGTCTGCGAGGCCGCCGGCTATGACGTCGTGATCGTCGAGACGGTGGGCGTGGGCCAGAGCGAGACGGCCGTGGCCGGCATGACCGACATGTTCGTGCTCATGCAACTGCCCAATGCGGGCGACGACCTGCAGGCGATCAAGAAGGGCGTGATGGAGCTGGCCGACCTCGTCGTCATCAACAAGGCCGACCTCGACGCCGGGGCCGCCACGCGCGCGCAGGCGCAGATCACGAGCGCACTGCGCCTGTTCGGCCAGCATGGCCATCCGGACCATGCCCACCACGACGCGGCCATCTGGCATCCGCAGGTGCTGCAGCTCAGCGCCTTGCTGGGGCAGGGGGTGGACAGCTTCTGGTCTGCGGTGAGCCGGTTCCGGGAGCTGCAGACCGCCAACGGCCGGCTCGCCGCGCGGCGCCGCCAGCAGTCGCTGGCCTGGATGTGGGAGCGGGTCGATGCCGGGCTCAAGCAGGCCTTCCGCGACAGCCCCGGCGTGCGCGCGCTGCTGCCCCGGACGCTGGCCGACGTGACCGAAGGGCGGCTGGCCGCGTCCACCGCAGCCCGCACGCTGCTCGACGTGTGGGCGGGGCGGGCCGCATGAACTTCATGGACAAGCTGATGCATCGCGGGCATCTCGGCAGCCTGCCAGCCCGTGCCGCCGCCCCGGCCGCACGGGCCGTCCTGGCCGCCCCGGCCGATTCTGCCGATTCCGCCGGCCGGCGTGCAGTCTGCATCGGAGCGCTGGCGGGTCTTGGACTGCTGGGGCTGGGGCGCGAGCTACATGCGCAGACTGTGGCTGCGGACACCTCGCGCGCCGGGCCTCCGCGGGTCGAGGGCCCGCGCATCGAACCCTTGCGGTCCGGCGAGGCTGCCCGCTTCGTGTTCAAGGACCCGGGCTACTTCGCCGACAAGCCCGTCACCGTCCATTACTACAAGGCCCGCAGCGCCGGCCCCGACGCCCGCGTGCTGCTGGCGATTCACGGCATGGAGCGCAATGCGGCGCAGGCACGCGACAACTGGCGGCCCCATGCCGAGCGGCATGGACTGATCGTTCTCGCGCCCGAGTTCGACGCCGCGCGGTTTCCGTCACGGCTGTTCAACATGGGCAACATCGAAGAGCCGGACCGCACGCGCTGGACCTTCGGCCTGATCGAGCGGCTGTTCGACGCGGTGCGGGCTGGCGAGCAGCTGCAGGCGAGCGACTACCTTCTGTTCGGGCACTCGGCCGGCGCGCAGTTCGTGCACCGGCTCATGCTGCTGGCCGACGAGCCGCGCGTGTCGCTGGCCGTGGCGGCCAATGCCGGCAGCTACACGATCGCCGCCTATCCGTCGGCCGGCGAGGACGGCTTTCCCTATGCGCTGGACGAGCGCATCTTGCCGCCGCGCCAGTTGCGCAGCGTGTTCGCGCGCAAGCTGGTCGTGATGCTCGGCGAGGCCGACACCGCCACCGACGCGGCCAATCTGCCGCGAGGCCGGCAGGCCCGCGCCCAGGGCGCCAATCGCCTGGAGCGCGGCCGCCACTTCTTCGACCGCTCGGCCCAGCAGGCCCGGCAGTCGGGCCTGGCCCTGGCCTGGCAACTCGTGACCGTGCCCGGCGTCGGGCACAACTCCCGTGACATGAGCAAGGCCGCAGCCGCCGTGCTGCTGCCGGCGCGCTAGCGCCACCCCCTCCAATCCACCGCTTCAACGCCAACCCAAGACGAACCGCAGGAAGACCGACCATGCAAGACATCCTTGAACAACTTGAAAAGAAGCGCGCAGCGGCGCGCCTGGGCGGCGGCGCCAAGCGCATCGAGGCGCAGCACAGGAAGGGCAAGCTCACCGCGCGCGAGCGGCTCGAACTGCTGCTCGACGAAGGCACCTTCGAGGAATGGGACATGTTCGTCGAGCACCGCTGCACCGACTTCGGCATGGAGGCCAACAAGATCCCCGGCGACGGCGTGGTCACCGGCTACGGCATGATCAATGGCCGCCTGGTGTTCGTGTTCAGCCAGGACTTCACCGTGTTCGGCGGCGCGCTCAGCGAAGCCCATGCCGAGAAGATCTGCAAGGTCATGGACCAGGCGATGAAGATCGGCGCACCGGTGATCGGCCTCAACGACTCGGGCGGCGCGCGCATTCAGGAAGGCGTGGCCTCGCTCGGCGGCTATGCCGACGTGTTCCAGCGCAACGTGATGGCCTCGGGCGTGGTGCCGCAGATCAGCATGATCATGGGCCCCTGCGCCGGCGGCGCGGTGTACTCGCCGGCCATGACGGACTTCATCTTCATGGTCAAGGATTCGAGCTACATGTTCGTCACCGGCCCCGAGGTGGTCAAGACCGTGACGCACGAGGAGGTCACGGCCGAGGAACTGGGCGGCGCCATCACCCACACCAGCCGCAGCGGCGTGGCCGACCTGGCGTTCGAGAACGACGTGGAGGCCCTGGTGATGCTGCGGCGCCTCTACAACTACCTGCCGCTGAACAACCGCGACAAGGCGCCGGTGCGGCCGAGCAACGATCCGGCCGACCGCATGGACCGCAGCCTCGACACGCTGGTGCCCGACAACCCCAACAAGCCCTACGACATGAAGGAGCTGATCGTCAAGACCGTGGACGACGGCGACTTCTTCGAGCTGCAGCCGGAGTACGCCAAGAACATCATCATCGGCTTCGCGCGGATGGAAGGCCACACCGTCGGCATCGTGGCCAACCAGCCGCTGGTGCTGGCCGGCTGCCTGGACATCAAGAGCTCGATCAAGGCCGCCCGTTTCGTGCGCTTTTGCGACGCCTTCAACATTCCTGTCATCACCTTCGTGGACGTGCCGGGCTTCATGCCGGGCACGAGCCAGGAGTACGGCGGCATCATCAAGCACGGCGCCAAGCTGCTGTACGCCTACGCCGAATGCACCGTCCCGAAGGTCACGGTCATCACGCGCAAGGCCTATGGCGGCGCCTACGACGTGATGAGTTCCAAGCACCTGCGCGGCGACGTCAACTTCGCCTGGCCCAATGCCGAGATCGCCGTGATGGGCGCCAAGGGCGCAGTGGAGATCATCTTCCGCGAGGACAAGGGCGACCCGGCCAAGCTCGCGGCCAAGGAGGCCGAGTACAAGGCCCGCTTTGCCAACCCCTTCGTGGCCGGCGCGCGCGGCTTCATTGACGACGTGATCCTGCCGCACGAGACGCGCAAGCGCATCTGCCGCTCGCTCGTCATGCTGCGCGACAAGAAGCTGGAAAACCCGTGGCGCAAGCACGGCAACATCCCGCTGTGATGACTCCCCCCCGAAGCGCCTGCGGCGCCTCCCCCTCAAGGGGGCGCCACCAGCGGCCCGGCAAAGCCGGTTCCGCGGTGGCCCCCGTAATAGCACGCTTGCCGGAGATGATCCATGTTTAAGAAAATCCTGATCGCCAACCGCGGCGAAATCGCCTGCCGCGTCATCAAGACCGCGCGCAAGATGGGCATCAAGACGGTGGCCGTCTATTCCGACGCCGACCGCGACGCCCGCCACGTCGAGCTGGCCGACGAGGCCGTGCACATCGGCGCCGCGCCCTCGCGCGAGAGCTACCTGCAGGCCGACCGCATCATCGCGGCCTGCAAGCAGACCGGCGCGCAGGCCGTGCACCCGGGCTACGGCTTCCTGTCCGAGAACGAAGGCTTCGCCAAGCGCGTGGAGGAAGAGGGCATCGTCTTCATCGGCCCCAAGCACTACTCCATCGCCGCCATGGGCGACAAGATCGCGTCCAAGAAGCTGGCCACCGAGGCGCAGGTCAACACCATTCCGGGCTACAACGACGCCATCGACACGGCCGAGCAGGCGGTGGAGATCGCCAGGGGCATCGGCTACCCGGTGATGATCAAGGCCAGCGCCGGCGGCGGCGGCAAGGGCCTGCGCGTGGCCTTCAACGACAAGGAGGCGCTCGAAGGCTTCACCTCCTGCCGCAACGAGGCGCGCAACAGCTTCGGCGACGACCGCGTGTTCATCGAGAAGTTCGTCGAGGAGCCGCGCCACATCGAGATCCAGGTGCTGGGCGACGCGCACGGCAACGTGATCTATCTCAACGAGCGCGAGTGCTCGATCCAGCGCCGCCACCAGAAGGTGATCGAGGAGGCGCCGTCGCCCTTCATCAGCGACGCCACCCGCAAGGCCATGGGCGAGCAGGCCGTGGCCCTGGCCAAGGCGGTGAAGTACCAGAGCGCCGGCACGGTGGAGTTCGTGGTCGGCAAGGACCAGAGCTTCTATTTTCTGGAGATGAACACCCGGCTGCAGGTGGAACACCCGGTCACCGAATGCATCACCGGCCTGGACCTGGTGGAGCTGATGATCCGCGTGGCTGCCGGCGAGACGCTGCCGCTCGCGCAGAAGGACGTGCAGCGCAACGGCTGGGCCATCGAGTGCCGCATCAATGCCGAGGACCCGTTCCGCAACTTCCTGCCGAGCACCGGGCGACTGGTGCGCTTCCAGCCACCGAAGGAGACGATGTGGGCGTCCGATACGCAGCACCTGCAAGGCGTGCGGGTGGACACCGGTGTGCAGGAAGGCGGCGAGATTCCGATGTTCTACGACTCGATGATCGCCAAGCTCATCGTGCACGGCAAGGACCGCGCCGAAGCGATCGCGAAGATGCGCGAGGCGCTCAACGGCTTCGTGATCCGCGGCATCAGCAGCAACATTCCGTTCCAGGCGGCGCTGCTGGCGCACCCGAAGTTCGGTCGCGGCGACTTCAACACCGGCTTCATCGCCGAGAACTACGCCGGCGGCTTCAAGCCCTCGGACGTCACCCATGACGATCCCGCGCTGCTGCTCGCGCTGGCCGCCTACGTGAACCGCCGCGCGCTGCAGCGCTCGGCCGGCATCAGCGGCCAACTCAAGGGCCACGAGTTCAAGGTCGGCGAGGCCTTCGTGGTGGTCGAACTGGGCGCGGGTGGCAAGACGGTCCATCATCCCGCGACGGTGAGCGACTTCCAGGCCCAGTCCGGCTCCAGCATCGTGGAGGTCGGCGGCAAGCGCTACGAGGTCTGCTGCCCGACCTGGCACCTGGGCGGCGCGCGCATCCGCGGCAACGTCAACGGCCGGCCCTTCTCGGCGCAGGTCGAGCGCGGCGTGGGCAAGAACCCGCTGGCCCTGCGCATCACCCACAACGGCGCCACGCTCGACGCGATGGTGCTGCTGCCGCGTACGGCCGAACTGCACGCGCTCATGCCCTACAAGGCGCCGCCCGACATGAGCCGCTATGTGCTCTCGCCGATGCCGGGCCTGCTGGTCGAGGTGGCGGTGCAGCCGGGCCAGAAGGTCCAGGCCGGCGAGCGGGTGGCGGTGATCGAGGCCATGAAGATGGAGAACGTGCTGTTCGCCGCCGCAGACGGCGTGGTCGGCAAGGTGCTGGCTGCCAAGGGCGAGTCGCTCACGGTCGACCAGCCGATCGTGGAGTTCGCATGAGCGCGGCGCGCCCCTTCAAGGTGCTGGGCATCCAGCAGATCGCCATCGGCGGGCCCGACAAGACGCGCCTGCGCAAGCTCTGGGTCGAGATGTTCGGTCTGGAGGTCACGGGCAACTTCCGCAGCGAGCGCGAGAACGTCGACGAGGACATCTGCGCCATCGGCAGCGGCCCCTTCAAGGTCGAGGTCGACCTGATGCAGCCGCTCGACCCCGAGAAGAAGCCGGCTGTCCACACCACGCCGCTCAACCATATCGGCCTGTGGATCGACGACCTGCCGGTGGCGGTGGAGTGGCTCACGGCGCAGGGGGTGCGCTTCGCGCCCGGCGGCATCCGCAAGGGCGCGGCCGGCTTCGACATCTGCTTCGTCCACCCCAAGGGCAGCGAGGAGCTGCCGGTCGGCGGCGAAGGCGTGCTGATCGAGCTGGTGCAGGCGCCGCCCGAGGTGGTGACGGCCTTTGCTCGCCTGGCGGCTGCGCCGGCCTGAAGGCGCTCCCCGCGACAGACGCTGCTGCGTCGACCGATCCACGCGGGCCCTCCACGCAGGCCCTCCACGCAGGCCGCGCCGGTAGCGCAACGCGAGGATTGGCGGGCTTTCCCCCCGCTATTTCGGCCTTGGCCTGCGGCCGGCGCGGCCAACAATCGGTGCATCCCTTCGCAGGAGCAGTCCCATGCAGGCACCGATCATCTCCTTTCAGCCGGCCGCGTCCTTCGTGCCCCCTCCGGGGGGCGCGGGCTACTGGCCCGCCGACCTGCTGCAGGCGTTCACCCTGCAGATGGCCGCGCACGGCTTCTCGGTCAGCAGCGCCATGATGCTCGGCGACCGCCGCTACGCGATCGAGCAGCTGGCGCAGGCGCACGCCATGTCCGATGATCGCCTGCGCGAACTGGCGATGGCGCTGTTCCGCCATTTCGAAGTTCAGCAGTCGGGCGTCCGGCCGACGCACTGAACGCCCGCGTCCGCATCGGGGCCGCTGCCCCGCCGTCCGGTGCGTCATCAAGCTGCCATCTGCGCGTCATGCAGGCGTCACCGCGTCCTTTCACACTGCCTCGCAAGCAGCACGAAAGGACAACTGATGAAAGAACTGCCCAACCCGACGTTTCCGCTGTCACCGCTGACCTGGCCCCCGCTGGCATTGCCGCGCGGCTGGTTCGGCAAGGGCGCGCGCAAGGCAGGGATGGCCGGGCTGCCTGTGCACCGGCAGATGCAGACGGATGCAGGCGCCGCGCCTGTCGCAGCGTCCGTTCTTGCCGCCAGCGCCGCATCGGCCGGCGAGCCGGCTGCAGGGCAGGACGCGGCCAGGGCGGGCCAGGGCAGGTTACAGGGCCTGACGAGCGATGCGGGAGCGACGCAGGGCCGTGCGCCAGGTTCTTCGGAAGGGCCGGAGCGCGGCGGCCTCGACGTGTCCTGGGCCCGCCACCAGGAGGAGGTGCGCGAGGCGCAGCGTCTGCGCTGGAACATCTTTGCCGGCGAGATGGGCGCGCGCCTGTCGACGCCCGTCGAAGGCCACGACATCGACCTGTTCGACGACTATTGCGAACACCTGATCGTGCGCGACACCGCGAGCCGGGAGGTGATTGGCACCTACCGCGTGCTCACCCCGGCGCAGGCCCGCCGCGTGGGCAGCACCTACAGCGACACCGAGTTCGACCTCACGCGCCTGCGCGGGTTGCGCGACAACATGGTGGAACTGGGCCGCAGCTGCGTGCACCCTGACTGGCGTCAGGGCGGCGTCATCATGGCCCTGTGGGGCGCTCTCGCGGAGTTCATGATGCGCAACCGGCTCGACACCATGATCGGCTGCGCGAGCATTCCGATGCAGCACAACGGCGTGTCGGGCGGCCACGTGGCCGCCAGCATCTGGCAGCAGCTGCGCCAGACCCATCTGGCCCCGATCGAATACCACGTGCTGCCCCGGCTGGCGCTGCCGGTGGACCAGCTCGACGGCTCGCTGCCGGTTGAGCCGCCCGCGCTGATCAAGGGCTACCTTCGGCTGGGTGCCAAGGTGCTCGGCGCGCCGGCCTGGGATCCGGACTTCAACACGGCCGATCTGCCCATGATGATGCGCATCGCCGATCTCCCGGCCCGCTACCGCAAGCATTTCCTGGGGGCCTGATGCGCACCGCCTTCGACGCCTTCGGCGCAAACCTCGGCAACTGGGGCGCCGGGCGGTCGGGCGAGGTCGACGCCGATGAGCATGGCGGCCGCGACCCGCGCCGCTTGCGCAGCGTGTTCATCTCGGACCTGCACCTGGGTACACCGGGCTGCCAGGCCGAGGCACTGCTGGACTTCCTGCGGGCGCACCCCAGCGATACGCTGTACCTGGTGGGCGACATCGTCGACGGCTGGCAACTGCGCCGGCGCTGGTACTGGCCTCAGGCCCACAACGACGTGGTGCAGAAGCTGCTGCGCAGGGCGCGCAAGGGCTGCCGGGTGGTCTACGTGCCGGGCAACCACGACGAGTTCGCGCGGCAGTTCGTGGGCCACCAGTTCGGCGGCATCGAGGTGCTGGACGAAGCCGTGCATACCTGCGCCGACGGCCGGCGCCTGTGGGTGATCCATGGCGACTACTTCGACGGCGTCATCCAGTGCGCCAAGTGGCTTGCCTATGTCGGCGACAACCTCTACGAGTTCACCCTCAAGCTCAACCGCCACCTGAACCACTGGCGCGGCCGGCTCGGCCTGCCCTACTGGTCGCTGTCGGCCTACCTCAAGCACAAGGTCAAGAAGGCGCTGAACTACGTGACCGACTTCGAAGTGGCGGTGGCGGCCGAGGCCCGCCGGCGCGGCCACGACGGCGTGGTCTGCGGCCACATCCACCGCGCCGAGATGCGCGAGATCGGCGGCACGCTGTACTGCAACGACGGCGACTGGGTCGAAAGCCGCACCGCGCTGGTGGAGCATGTCGACGGCCGGCTGGAGCTGGTCCACTGGGCGGGCGGCGTCGATGCGGGCGGCCGGCTGGCCGGGACGGTGGCCGCATGAAGATCGCCCTCGTCACCGATGCCTGGGCGCCGCAGGTCAATGGCGTGGTCACCACGCTGGTGGAACTGGTGCGCGAGCTTGAAGCCGCCGGCCACGAGACGGTGGTGATCGAGCCGGGCCAGTTCCGCACCCGCCCGTGCCCGGGCTATGCGGGCATCGATCTGGCCATTCGCCCGGGCGCGCGCGTTGCGGCGCTGCTCGACGAAGCCCGGCCCGATGCCATCCACATCGCGACCGAAGGGCCGCTCGGCTGGGCGACCCGGCGCCATTGCCTGCGCCGGGGGCTCGCGTTCACGACGGCCTTTCACACCCGCTTTCCCGAAATTCTCCAGGCCGCGCTCAAGCTGCCGCTGTTCCTCGGCTACGCGCTGTTCCGGCATTTCCACCGGCCCTCGTCGGGGGTGATGGTGCCGACCCAGGGCGTGCTGCGCATGCTGGAGCAAAGGGGCTTTCGCAGGCTGCGTGGATGGACGCATGGCGTGGACGTGTCGCTGTTCACCTGCGAGCCCGTGGCTCGGCGTGACGGGCCGCTCGCAGGCCTGCCGCGGCCGGTGGCACTGTTCGTCGGCCGGGTCTCGTACGAAAAGAACATCGACGCCTTCCTGCGCATGAAGTTTCCGGGCAGCAAGGTGGTGTGCGGCGTCGGGCCGCTGGAGGCGTCGCTGCGGCAGCGCTACCCCGAGGTGCACTGGCTCGGGCTGCTGCCGCGCGCTGAGCTGGCGCAGGTGTATGGCGCCGCCGACATCTTTGCCTTTCCGAGCCGCTCCGAAACCTTCGGGCTGGTGATGCTGGAGGCCATGGCCTGTGGCACGCCGGTGGCGGCCTACCCGGTGGACGGACCGCTGGAAGTGCTGGGCCAGCGCCGCGCCGACGGCACGCCGGGGCCCACGGGCGGCGCTCTGCACGAAGACCTTCAGCATGCCTGCTACCAGGCGCTGTCGGTGCCGCGACAGGAGGCTCGCGCACGGGCTCTGGAGTTCAGTTGGGCCCATGCGGCGCGGCTGTTCGTGAGCCATCTGGTGCCGGCCGGCGGCGCAAGCGGGACGCGCACCGGCCGCACGGGGGCGGCCCCGGCGGCCGCGGCGGTCCTGGCACCAGCCGGCTCGGGCGACGATGTCACGCCGCTGTCATCAAAACGCTAAATACTTGTCACATCGTGACCGACCTTGCGACCTCCACCCCGGGCGCGGCTGCGCAGGCGGGGCCACCGGCAGCGGTGCCCTTCCTGGACCGCGACCACAGCATCCTCGCCTTCAACGAGCGGGTACTCGACTGGGCGCGCCGCCCCGAGGTGCCGCTGCTCGAACGCCTGCGCTATCTGTGCATCGTCTCGTCGAATCTTGACGAGTTCTTCGAGGTGCGCGCGGCGGAGCCGCTGGCGGCCTGGCAGGCGGCGGCTTCCGGCCCGGGCGGGGCGGCCGCCGAGCGGCTGGCCGCCACGGCCCACGAGCTGGTCGCGCGCCAGTACGCCTTGTTCAACGACGAACTCATGCCCGCGTTCAAGAAGCAGGGCATCGAGATCGTCTCGCACGGCGACCGCAATGCCGCGCAGCGCAAATGGGTGCATGAATACTTCGAGCAGGAAGTGCGGCCGCTGCTGATCCCCGTCGGGCTCGATCCGGCCCATCCGTTCCCGCAGGTGGCCAACAAGTCGCTGAACTTCATCGTGCGTCTGGGCGGCCAGGACGCCTTCGGCCGCCAGAACGAGATCGCCATCGTCAAGGTGCCGCGCGTGCTGCCCCGGCTGATCCGGCTGCCGGCCAAGGTATCGGGCCGGCGCACGCTGTTCGTGTCGCTGTCGAGCGTGATCCGCGCGCATCTGGCGGAGCTGTTTCCGGGGCGCGAGGTCGGGCAGTTCTCGCAGTTCCGGGTTACCCGCCATTCCGACCTCGCGGTCGACGAAGACGACGTGCGCAACCTGCGCATGGCGCTGCGCCAGGGCCTGCAGCACCGCCACTTCGGCCAGGCGGTGCGGCTGGAGGTATCGGCCGGCTGCTCCGAGTACCTGTCCCGCTTCCTGCTGACCCAGTTCGGCCTGCCCGACCTCGCGCTCTACCGCGTGCACGGCCCGGTGAACCTGGTGCGTTTGACGCAGCTGATCGATCTGATCGACGCGCCGCGCCTGCTGTTCCCGGCCTACCGTGCAAGCTACCCGCATGCGCTGGTGCCGGGGCAGAGCTTCTTCGAGCGGCTCCAGCGCGGCGACGTGATGATTCACCAGCCGTTCGAGAGCTTCGACGGCGTGCTGGCGTTCCTGCGCGAGGCGGTCAATGACCCGCAGGTGCTGGCGATCAAGCAGACCATCTACCGCACCGGCACCGACTCGGCGCTCATGGACCTGCTGCGCGAGGCCGTGCGGCGCGGCAAGGAGGTCACGGCCGTGGTGGAACTCAAGGCCCGCTTCGACGAGGAGGCCAACATCAACTGGGCCGAGATGCTGGAGTCGATCGGCGCGCAGGTGGTGTACGGCGTGGTCGGCCTCAAGACCCATGCCAAGATGCTGCTCGTCACGCGGCGCGAGGGCCGGCAGCTGCGCCGCTACGGTCATCTGTCGACCGGCAACTACAACCCGCGCACCGCGCGCCTGTACACCGACATCAGCCACCTGACGGCCGATCCGGCCATCACGGCCGACATGGACCAGGTCTTCGTGCACCTGGCGGGCCAGAACCGCCTGCCGCGCCTGGCCCAGCTGTGGATGGCGCCTTTCCATCTGCACCGGCGCCTGATCGAGAAGATCGACGCACTTGGCGACGCCGCTGCCGCCGGGCAGGACGCGCGCCTCGTGGCCAAGATGAACGCGCTGACCGACGAGGCCCTGATGAACAGCCTGCTGCGCGCCGGCCAGAAGGGCCTGAAGATCGATTTGATCGTGCGCGGCGCCTGCATGCTGCCGGCGCAGCTGCCGGGGCTGAGCGCCAACATTCGCGTGCGCTCGGTGATCGGCCGCTTTCTGGAGCATTCGCGGGTGTTCTACTTCCGGCAGGGCGAGCGGGAGGAGCTGTACCTGTCGAGTGCCGACTGGATGAACCGCAACATGCTGCGCCGCGTCGAACTGGCCTGGCCGGTGAACGATCCGGCATTGCGGCAGCGCCTGATCGACGAATGCCTGGTGGCCTACCTGCACGACGGCGCCGATGCCTGGGACCTGCAGCCCGATGGCCGCTACCTGCGCGTGGACGCAGGCGGCCGCCGCAAAGGGCCGGGCGCGCAGGCCGCGCTGATCGCCCGCTATGGCGCTGCCCCCTCAGGCGCAGGCGGAGACTGACGCCATGGACCTCATCCTCTGGCGCCACGCCGAAGCCGAGGAGCCGGCCGAGGGCGGCAACGACCTTGAGCGTTCGCTGACGCAGCGCGGCGAGAAGCAGGCCGCACGCGTGGCCGCCTGGCTCGACCGGCATCTGCCCGAGGGCGCGCGCGTGCTGTGCAGCCCGGCGCGCCGCTGTGAACAGACCGCCCTGGCCCTCGGCCGCAAGTTCAAGCTGCGCACGGAACTGGGGCCGCAGGGCACGGCCGGCGACCTGCTGGAGCTGGTGCGATGGCCGCACGGCAAGGTGACCGTGCTGGTGGTCGGCCACCAACCCACGCTGGGCCAGGTCGCAGCGCTGCTGCTGGGCATTCCGGCCCAGGAGTGCGCGATCCGCAAGGGAGCGGTCTGGTGGCTGCGCAGCCGCGACCGCGAAGGGCAGGGCCAGGTGGTGCTGCTGACCGCGCAGTCGCCCGACATGCTGTGAGTCGCTGGCATGGAGAGCGATGCGATGCGGCAGGATCGGGCCGGTCAGGTACCGCAGGGGCTGCTGCAGCCGCGCGTTGACGCGGCCGGCTCTGAACACGTAGTGCCGCGTGCTTTCGGCTCCGAGACCTTTGCACCCGGCACCGCCGCCAGCGCAGCAGCGGCCTGGGGTGCCGACGAATCCGGCCTGATCGCAGGCTTTCGCTTCAGTGCCACCGGCGTGGCGAGCCCGGTGGCGTCGGAGGACGCAGCGGACGTGCTGCAGGCACTGCGTTCGGGCACACGGGACGGCATCGTCTGGCTGCATTTCAATCTCGCGCATTCGGGCACGCTGCGGTGGCTGCGCCGGCATGGCGGACTGTCGGCCGCGTTCTTCGAGGCGCTGGACGACCGCCTGCGCTCCACGCGCGTGGAGCGCGACGAGAACAGCCTGGTCGCGGTGCTCAACGACGTGCACTTCGACTTCTCGTTCGAGCCGTCCGAGATCTCCACGCTGTGGATGAGCGTGGACCAGTCGCTCGTGGTGACGGCGCGCCACCAGCCGCTGCGCTCGGTCGACCAGTTGCGCTCGCGGGTGCGCGCGGGCGAGCCGATCCGCTCCACCGTCGAGCTGCTGGAGCGCCTGCTGCGGGCCCAGGCCGACGTGCTGGTGGAGATCGTGCGCACGGTCAGCCGGCGCGTCGATGACGTGGAGGACGACCTGCTGGGCGGCAAGGCCCGCTACAAGCGCGTGCGGCTGGGCGCGATGCGCCGGCTCCTGGTGCGGCTGCAGCGCCTGCTGGCGCCCGAGCCGGCATCGCTGCTGCGGCTGCTGTCGCATCCGCCGGCCTGGATCGCCGACGGCGACGCGCAGGAGCTGCGCGGCGCGTCGGAGGAGTTCGCGGTGGTGCTCAGCGACATGGTGTCGCTGCAGGAACGCATCCGGCTGCTGCAGGAGGAGGTTGCCGCGGCGGTGAACGAGGCCAACAGCCGCAGCCTGTTCGTGCTCACCGTGGTGACGGTGCTGGCGCTGCCGATCAACATCCTGGCCGGTCTGTTCGGCATGAACGTGGGCGGTGTGCCGCTGGCGCAGGACCCGCAAGGCTTCTGGATCATCGTCGCCGTGGTGCTGAGCTTCACGGCGGTGGCGGCGGTGCTCACGTTCTGGCGCCGGGAACGTTAGCAGGCGGCGGGCGGGCCGGCGTGCGGGCCGGAGTGCAGGCCGGCATGTGGGCCGGCATGTGGGCCGGCGGTCGGCTCCGTGGCCATCGGCTCAGTAACGCCCGGCTCAGTAGCGCTCGGGCACGAACAGCTCCTGCGGCACCGGGCGGCGCGCGTAGTCGCTGTGTCGCTCGCGCTCGGGCAACTGGACCTCGGGGTGGTCGACCGCGCTGTAGGGCACCTGCGACAGGAGGTGGTCGATGCAGTTCAGGCGCGCCCGCTTCTTGTCGTCGGCATGCACCACCCACCACGGCGCCTCGTCGGTGTGGGTGCGTTCGAGCATGACCTCCTTGGCGCGGGTGTACTGCTCCCAGCGGCGGCGCGACTCCAGGTCCATCGGGCTGAGCTTCCATTGCTTGAGCGGGTCGCGGATGCGGCTGAGAAAGCGCAGGTTCTGCTCCTCGTCGGAGATCGAGAACCAGTATTTGACGAGCTGGATGCCCGAGCGCACCAGCATGCGTTCGAACTCGGGCGCGCTGCGGAAGAACTCCTCGTACTGCTCGTCGGAGCAAAAGCCCATGACGCGCTCGACGCCGGCGCGGTTGTACCAGCTGCGGTCGAACAGCACGATCTCGCCCGCAGCCGGCAGGTGGCTGACGTAGCGCTGGAAGTACCACTGGGTGCGCTCGCGGTCGTTGGGTGCGGGCAGGGCAGCCACGCGGCACACGCGCGGGCTCAGCCGCTGCGTGATGCGCTTGATCGCGCCGCCCTTGCCGGCGGCATCGCGCCCCTCGAACACCACGACCATCTTGTGGCCGGTGGCCACCACCCAGTCCTGCAGCTTGACGAGTTCGCCCTGCAGGCGGAACAGCTCGCGGAAGTAGCGGGCGCGCTCGAGCCGGTCTTCGGCCGAGAGCTGGCCGTCCACCGCATGGTCGTCCAGTTCGAGTTCGAGCTCTTCGTCGTAGCTGTCGAGCAGTTCGCGGCGCAGGCCGTGGGCTTCTTCAAGGGGGTCGGTGCGCATGGTGGGCCTTCGGGGTTCAGCCTTCGAGCGTAACCCTTTCCATCGCAACGAGGGGGCAAGCCCGAGCGCCGGCCGTGGATGTCACGAAGCCGTCACGCGCCCGGGGCAGGGCGGCCGCTGCTCAGTCGCCGCTTTGCGAGGGACGGCCGGTCTTGATCGCCGGCACGGCCTGCGTCGCCGCGAGGAAGGCGCCGTCGGCCATGGCGGCCAGGGCCTTGATGCCGGCGCGCAGCAGCTCGCTCTTCTTGACCGGCTTGCCCAGGCGTGCGGCGCGCAGCTTGAGCGCGGCGATGGCAGCGTACTCGTCCTTGGGCATGGTGAAGCTGTCGCGCACCTGCTTGGGTTTCTTGGGCTTGGCCTCCTTGTCGGCCTTGCTGGATTTGCCCGGCTTGTCGGTCTTGGCGGCTTTGCCAGGCTTGGCGGGTGCGGCCGGCTTCGCGGGCACTGCGGGTTTGGCCGCAGCGACAGGCTTGGTCGGGACGGCAGGCTTGGCCGGGGCGGGAGCCGCCTTGGCTGGCGAGGGGGACTGCGACAGCCCGGCGGAGGGCGCTGCAGCGGGTGCCTTGGCCGGCGCTTTTGCGGCTGACTTGGCTGGCGGCTTGGCAGAGGTCTTGCCGGGTGCTTTGGCCGCAGGCTTGGCTGCGGTGCGGGTACGGGAGGCGGTGGCCATGGAGAGTCCTTTGCGTAAACGGTATAAACAGTTTATACCGTTCCGGGTGCATCGGTCAAACTCGCGTGCATGGCGCGGCACGCCGCAAGGCAAAGGCGCGAGGCGCCCTGCAGCGCCGTCAGCAGCCGTGGACTGCCAGCGGGCAGGGCGTCTTCTGCCAGGCCGTGACTTCTTCGCGCAGCAGGTGGGCCGACTGCGGATAGGCCTGGGCCCAGCCCTCGCGGCAGTCGAGCAGGAACGCGGCACCGTCGATGCCCGCCGACAGTTGCAGGCCCTTGAGGTCCGGGTCACGCCGGGCGTGGCACAGGATCACGGCCAGACGCAGGGCCAGCAGTTGCCGCACGAACACGGTGTCGCCGTAGTCGATGTCGAGCTTGCGCAGCTTGCCGCGATGGCCGAGTACCAGCAGACCGAGCCGGTGCAGCTCGGGCTGGGCAAAGCCCGGCGCATCGGCGTTGTCGAGGATGTAGGCGCCGTGCTTGTGGTAGTCGCTGTGCGAGATGACGCTGCCGATCTCATGCAGCTGCGCGGCCCAGCCGAGCTTGCGCAAGTGGCGCTCCAGCTCGTCCGGCTCGCTGCCGGCCACAGGACCGGGCTGCCTGAAGAGGTGCGTGGCCACGCGCTCGACGCGCTGGGCCTGCGGCGCGTCCACGCCGAAGCGTGCGCGCAGCCGCTCGACGGTGGTGGAGCGCAGGTCGGTCTGGCCCTGTTCGCGGTCCAGCAGGTCGTAGAGCACGCCGTGGCGCAGCGCGCCCTGTGCCGTCGCCATCTGCCGCACCTGCAGCAGGCTGAACACCGCGCGCAGCACACTCACGCCGCCGCCGATGACCGCGCGCCGGTCGTCCTTCATGCCGTCGAGCCGCAGCCGGTCGGCGCTCTGCGCCTTGAGCAGGCGGTCGAGCAGCCAGTCGAGCCCCTCCTGCGTGACCTGGCCCGCAGGGTAGCCGGCGGCCGCCAGCACGTCGCCCACCGCGCCCACGGTGCCGGAGGAGCCATAGGCCACGTCCCAGGCGTCGGGCCGGTAGGCGTCGAGCGCTTCCTCCAGCACGGCCTTGGCTGCGATCTCGGCGCGGTCGAAGGCGGTGGCGGTGAAGTGGCCTTCGGGAAAGTATTTCATCGACCAGGCGACGCTGCCGACGCGGAACGACTCCATGACCGAGGCTTCATAGGCGTGGCCGAGGATGAGTTCGGTGGAGCGCCCGCCGATGTCCACCACCAGCCGGCGCTCGTCCGACTGCGGCAGCAGGTGGGCCACGCCCTGGTAGATCAGCCGCGCTTCCTCGCGGCCCGGAATCACGTCGATCGGAAAGCCCAGCACATCATGCGCCCGCGCCAGGAACTCGTCGCGGTTGCGGGCCTCGCGCAGGGTCTGCGTGGCCACGGCGCGCACCTGGTGGCGCGGGAAGCCTGCGAGGCGCTCGCCGAAGCGCGCCAGGCAGTCCCAGCCGCGCTGCATCGCTTCCGGGGTGAGGTTGCGCGCGGCGTCCAGTCCGTTGCCCTGGCGGACGGTTTCCTTGAGGTATTCGGTGCGGTGGATCTGGCCATGGTCGTAGCGGCCGATCTCCAGTCGAAAGCTGTTGGAGCCGAGATCGACGGCGGCGAGGCGGGTTCCGTTTTGCATGAGGGATTCAGGAGGGGTGCAGGCTGCATGGTAGCCCGAGGGGCGAGCGGACCCGCGCGAAAGGCCCCGGCGCGTCGCCGGAGCAGGGCGGGGCCGGGTCCGCGGGCGCAGGGCGTCGGGGGTGCGCAAGGCCGTTCAGCCAGGTCCGCTGCGGGTCGGTCGTCGGGTCGGCCGATCAGCCGCTCAACCGATCACCCGGCCGTCGGCCGAGAGCATGGTCTGCGTGACGTAGCTGGCGCCGCGCCGTTGCTGCTGGTAGGTGACGCGAAAGCCGCCCACGTCGACGCTGGCGCGCCGCTGGAAGGCCTGCAGCACCGAGGCGCGGGTCAGCGGCCCGTCGACCTCGGCCATCACGTCCTGGGTGTAGCGCGCGGCGATGTAGCCCGCCAGGCTCAGCGGCGTTGGCGGTTCGTCGAAGAGCCGGGCCATGGTGTCGCGGTAGGCGCGCACCACGGGCAGCGAGGACTGGCTGGTCATCGGCACGGCCTGGGTCGCGATGACCGGCGTGCTGCGCGAGCCGCCCATCTGCAGCATGGTCTGCAGGTTCACGTCGGCCAGCGCGATCAGGTAACGCTGGCGCGCCTGCTTCTCCAGGCCCTGGGTGAACTGCACCAGTTCGGGGGTGCCGCCGATGAACAGCAGGATCGCGGCCGAGCCCTGGCCCACGCGCTGGCCGAGCGCCTTGAGGTCGCCCGTGGGCGCGTAGGACTGAAGGCGCAGCCGGAAGGTGGTGGCAATGCGCTCGACGTCCTCGCGGTACAGCCCATGCTCGCGCGCCGAGGCGTAGACCGCGCCGAGTTCCTGCACGCCCATGACGGTGAGGGACTTGAGGGCGTGGCCGATCTGCTCCTGCCGGGTCGCGAAGATCGGGAAGGTGCGCTCGTCGGTCTCGATGCTGGAGTTCTGCAGCCAGGGCGCCGCATGCGCCAGCGCCAGGCCGTCCTTGCGCAACTGCGCCACCGCCAGCGCCGCGACCGGATCGCTGGCGGTGCCCGACAGCGCGACGCAGGCCGGGTTGTCGGCCAGCTGCGCGAGCGCCGCGCGCAGGCCGGCTTCGGTGCCGTCCACCTCGACCGCCAGATGCCCGACGGGTCGGCCGCGCAGGCCGCCGCGGCTGGCCGACTCCTGCCAGGCGGCGCGCGAGCCGATCAGGAAGTCCTTGGACACGTCCTGCTGCTCGTTGGAGACGTCGACGATCTGCGCGACGAAGGGCGTTCTGGACGCCTTCGGTGCCTGGGCCCGGGCTGGCGCGGCGCAAAGCGCTGCCAGCGCCGCCGTGCCTTGCAGCCAACGGCGGCGGTCGATGGCGTTCACCGGCATCAGCGCGGAGGCATCAGCACGCGGTCGACCGTGTGCACGACACCGTTGGTCGCCGGGATGTCGGCGGTCTGGACCATGGCTTCTTCGACCGTGACGAAGGAGCCCGCCTTGGACAGGGCCAGGTTTGCGCCGTTGACCGTCTTGGCGTTGCCGTTCTTGACTTCGGCCGAGCCGACCTTGGCCGGCAGCACGTGGTAGGCCAGCACGGCCTTGAGCTTGGCCGGGTCCTTGGCCAGATCGTCCAGGGTCTTGGCGGGCACGGCCTTGAAGGCGTCATTGGTCGGGGCGAACACGGTGTAGGGGCCCGTGCCCTTGAGCGTGTCGGCCAGGCCCGCCTTGACCACGAGGCTGTTGAGCGTGCTCAGCTGCGGGTCGGCGGCGATGGTGTCGGCCACCGACACGGGCGTGGCGGTGGTGGCGCAGCCGGCCAGCGAGGCGGCGAGGGCAGCGGTGAGGGCGGCGACGGCCGCAAGGCGTTGGATCATGATGAGCTCCGGGTTGAAGATTGGCGTGGAGCGTATCGGCGCGATGTGACAGAACCGTGACGCCGTACTCAGCGGGGCCTGACGCAAAAGCCCCTGTCTTCCCAATGAAACGCATGTGTCATGGGGTTGTCACAAAGGCTTCGTAGAGTTCTCCACATCGTTCCATCCACCTGAAAGGTTCTACGATGTCCAACACAACGAATTTCGCAAAGGTCGCGCTGGCCGCGGCCCTGGTTTCGCTCTCCGCCTTCGCCCAGTCCCAGGAAGTCACCGGCGCCGGCGCCAGCTTCCCGGCCCCGCTGTACTCCAAGTGGGCGGCCGACTACAACAAGGCCACTGGCGTCAAGATCAATTACCAGTCGGTCGGCTCCGGCGCCGGCCTGCGCCAGATCGAGGCCAAGACGGTCGACTTCGGCGCCTCCGACGCCCCGCTCAAGGACGACGAGCTGGCCAAGAAGGGCCTGATGCAGTTCCCCACCGTCATCGGCGGCGTGATCCCCGTGGTCAACATCAAGGGCATCGCGCCCGGCCAGCTCAAGCTGAGCGGCGCCGTGCTCGGCGACATCTACCTGGGCAAGATCACCAAGTGGAACGACCCGGCGATCAAGGCGCTCAACGGCAGCCTGGCTCTGCCGGACGCCGCCATCGCGCCGGTGCGCCGCGCCGACGGCTCGGGCACCAGCTTCATCTTCACCAACTACCTGAGCAAGGTGAACGCCGAGTGGAAGTCCAAGGTCGGCGAGGGCACGGCGGTGAACTGGCCGGTGGGCGCGGGCGGCAAGGGCAATGAAGGCGTCGCCGCCTTCGTCGGCCGCCTGCCCAACTCGATCGGCTACGTCGAGTACGCCTACGTCAAGCAGAACAAGATGACCTTCGCGCAGATGCAGAACGCTGCCGGCAATTTCGTCTCGCCCGACGACACCGCCTTCAAGGCGGCGGCCGCTGGCGCCGAATGGTCCAAGAGCTTCTACCAGATCCTGACGAACCAGCCCGGCAAGGATTCGTGGCCGATCACCGGTGCCACCTTCATCCTGATGCAGAAGACCCAGGACAAGCCGGCGCAGGCCGCCGCCGCCCTGAAGTTCTTCGACTGGGCCTACAAGAACGGCGACGCCACGGCCGACAGCCTCGACTACGTGCCGATGCCTGCCGCCGTGAAGTCCACGATCGAGAAGGCCTGGGGCGAGATCAAGGACGCGTCCGGCAAGGCCGTCGCCTACAAGTAAGCTGAAAGTTGCCTGCCGGCCGACCGCGGGGGGCGGGCGCCGGCAGCCACAAGAACCACGAGGGATTCCAACGTGTCCTCTACACTTCCAGCCCAAGCGGATTCCTATGAATTGCCCGGCAAATCCGCCGGCAAGGACCGCGGCCAAGCCATGAGCACTCCGCCCGCGCGCAATCAGGTGAATTTCGGTCCCCTGGCCGACCGGCTCTTCGGCTGGGCCGCCAAAGGCGCAGCCTGGCTGACGCTGGCGCTGCTGGTGGGCATTCTCGGTTCGCTCGTGGTGGGCGCCTGGCCGGCCATCGAGAAGTTCGGCCTCGGCTTCCTGGTCAGCAGCACCTGGGACCCGGTGCAGAATGAATACGGCGGCCTGGTGATGATCTACGGCACGCTGGCCACCTCGTTCATCGCCTTGCTGATCGCCGTGCCGGTGAGCTTCGGCATCGCGCTGTTCCTCACCGAACTGTCGCCGGCCTGGCTCAAGCGCCCGCTGGGCACCGCCATCGAACTGCTGGCCGCCGTGCCCTCGATCGTGTACGGCATGTGGGGCCTGCTGGTGTTCGGCCCGATTCTCGCGACCTATGTGCAGCAGCCGCTGCAGGCACTGGTCGGCAACGTGCCCTACCTGGGCGCCCTGGTATCGGGGCCGCCGGTGGGCATCGGCATCCTGTCGGGTGGCATCATCCTGGCGATCATGATCATCCCGTTCATCGCCTCGGTGATGCGCGACGTGTTCGAGGTCACGCCCCCCCTGCTCAAGGAGTCGGCCTACGGGCTCGGCTCCACCACCTGGGAGGTGATGTTCAAGGTCGTGCTGCCCTACACCAAGGGCGGCGTGGTCGGCGGCATCATGCTCGGCCTGGGCCGTGCCTTGGGCGAGACCATGGCCATCACCTTCGTGATCGGCAACACCAACCAGCTCAATTCGCTGAGCCTGTTCGAGGCGGCCAACAGCATCACCTCGGCCCTGGCCAACGAGTTTGCCGAGGCGGCTTCGGGCCTGCACCAGGCCTCGCTGTTCTACCTCGGCCTCGTGCTGTTCTTCATCACCTTCGTGGTGCTGTCGCTGTCCAAGCTGCTGCTCGCGCAGCTGCGCAAGAGTGAAGGAACCAAGTCATGAGCACGGGCGCAGCCCTCATCAAGGCGGCGGACGCCGCCGCCGCGCGCGAGGCCAAGTTCGCCCGCCGCAAGCGCCTGAACAATGTGGCGCTCACGCTGTCGCTGGCGGCGATGGCATTCGGCCTGTTCTGGCTGATCTGGATCCTGTTCGAGACGGTTCGCCTGGGTGTGGGCGGCCTCTCGCTGGGCCTGTTCACACAGATGACCCCGGCGCCCAATGACGTCGGTGGCCTGGCCAATGCGCTCTACGGCTCGTTCCTGATGGTGACGCTCGCGACCTTCGTGGGCACGCCCATCGGCATCATGGCCGGCATCTACCTGGCCGAATATGGCAGCAAGGACTGGCTGGCCAACACCACGCGCTTCGTCAACGACATCCTGCTGTCGGCGCCCTCGATCGTGATCGGCCTGTTCGTCTACGCGGTGATCGTCGCGCGCTTCAAGACGTATTCGGGCGCGGCCGGCATCATCGCGCTGGCGCTGATCGTGATTCCGGTGGTGATCCGCACCACCGAGAACATGCTGCAGCTCGTGCCCTCGGCGCTGCGCGAAGCGGCCTACGCGCTTGGCACGCCCAAATGGAAGGTCATCGTCAGCATCACGCTGCGTGCCGCACGCGCCGGCGTCGTGACGGGCCTGCTGCTCGCCGTGGCCCGCATCTCGGGCGAGACGGCGCCGCTGCTGTTCACCGCGCTCAACAACCAGTTCTGGACCTCCAGCCTGGGCGAGCCGATGGCCAGCCTGCCCGTGACCATCTTCAAGTTCGCCATGAGCCCGTACGAGAACTGGCAGCAGCTGGCCTGGGCCGGCGTGTTCCTGATCACCGTCGCCGTGCTCGGCCTGAACATCCTGGCCCGCGTCCTGACCCGCAACAAGGCCTGACGCGGCCGCTATCGAAGGAACAAGACATGAACGCCATCACCAACCAGCAGGCCGGCTCCAAGATCTCGGTCAAGAACCTGAACTTCTACTACGGCAAGTTCCATGCGCTGAAGAACATCAACCTGGAGATCCCCGAGAAGAAGGTCACAGCCTTCATCGGCCCGTCCGGTTGCGGCAAGTCGACGCTGCTGCGCACCTTCAACCGCATGTTCGAGCTCTACCCCGAGCAGCGCGCCGAAGGCGACATCGTGCTCGACGGCGAGAACCTGCTCACCTCAAAAAAGGATGTGGCACTGATCCGCGCCAAGGTCGGCATGGTGTTCCAGAAGCCCACGCCCTTCCCGATGTCGATCTACGACAACGTGGCCTTCGGCGTGAAGCTGTTCGAGGACCTGAGCCCGGCCGACATGGACGAGCGCGTCGAATGGGCGCTGCGCAAGGCCGCGCTGTGGACCGAGGTGAAGGACAAGCTCGGCCAGAGCGGCGCCGGCCTGTCGGGCGGGCAGCAGCAGCGGCTGTGCATCGCGCGCGGCATCGCCATCAAGCCCGAGGTGCTGCTGCTCGACGAGCCTTGCTCCGCGCTCGATCCGATCTCCACCGCCAAGATCGAGGAGCTGATCGCCGAGCTGAAGAACGACTACACCGTGGTCATCGTGACGCACAACATGCAGCAGGCCGCCCGCTGCAGCGACTACACGGCCTACATGTACCTGGGCGACCTGGTGGAGTTCGGCGAGACCGAGCAGCTGTTCTTCAAGCCCAAGCGCAAGGAGACCGAGGACTACATTACCGGCCGCTTCGGCTGAGCCAAGCAAGGACATCCCATGCCCGACAAACATCTCTCCACCCAGTTCGACAGCGAACTCAACGGCGTTTCCTCCCGCGTCATGGAGCTCGGCGGCCTGGTCGAGTCGCAGATCCAGCAGGCAATCTACGCGCTGTCGCAGTTCAGCGCCGAGGTGGCCGACCACGTGATCGAGAACGAGAACCGCGTCAATGCGATGGAGGTCGAGATCGACCGCGACCTGTCGTCCATCATCGCGCGGCGCCAGCCCACGGCGCGCGACCTGCGCCTGCTGATGGCGATCTCCAAGACCACCGCCAACCTCGAGCGCGTGGGCGACGAGGCCAACAAGATCGCGCGCATGGTCAAGTCCATCGTGCAAAGCGGCGCGGCGCGCTCGCTGCCGTCGTCGGACCTGCGCATCGCAGCTGACCTCGCCTCGGGCCTGCTGCGCAAGGCGCTCGACGCCTTTGCCCGCCTGGATACGGCGGCCGCAGTGTCGATCCTCAAGGAAGACGACCAGATCGACAAGGAGTTCGACGGCTTCGTGCGCAAACTCATCACCTACATGATGGAAGACCCGCGCACGATCTCGGCCAGCCTCGACCTGCTGTTCCTGGCCAAGGCGATCGAGCGCATCGGCGACCACGCGAAGAACATCGCGGAGTTCATCATCTACATCGTCAAGGGCGCGGATGTGCGCCATACTTCGATGGAGAAGATCGAATCCGCGGTCCAGTGAATCCCGGGAGGCCTTCATGAAGAACCTGCCTCGTGTCCTCATCGTCGAAGACGAGCCGGCCATCGCCGAGCTGATCGCCGTCAATCTGCGCCACAACGGCTTTTCGCCGATCTGGGCGGAGGACGGCGCGTCGGCCCAGCGCGAGCTGGACGCGGTGCTGCCCGACGTGATCCTGCTCGACTGGATGCTGCCGGGCCAAAGCGGCCTGGTGCTGGCGCGCAAGTGGCGCGCCGACGCACGCAGCAAGGCCGTTCCCATCCTCATGCTCACGGCACGCGGCGATGAGCCCGACAAGGTGGCCGGCCTGGATGCGGGGGCCGACGACTACATCACCAAGCCGTTTTCCACGCAGGAGCTGCTGGCGCGAATCCGCGCCGTGCTGCGCCGCCGCGCGCCCGAGCAGTCGACCGAAAGCGTGGCCATCGCCGGCCTGGTGCTCGACACCGCGACGCATCGCGTGTCGTGGAACGGCCAGCCCCTGAAGGTCGGGCCGACGGAGTTCAAGCTGCTCAATTACCTCATGAAGCATTCGGAGCGCGTCCACAGCCGCGCCCAGCTGCTCGACAAGGTGTGGGGCGACCATGTGTTCATCGAGGAGCGGACGGTGGACGTGCACGTCAAGCGCCTGCGCGAGGCGCTGGGCGCCGCCGGCGCCATGGTGGAGACGGTGCGCGGCGCGGGCTACCGGCTGACCTCACAGCCCCAGGTGGCGGCGCAGGCCTGATGCGTCCATTCGCCGGGAGCCCGGCTCCGATCACGCCATGCTGCTGCGCCTGAGCACCTTCGTCCTGCTGCAGCTGGTCGGCGGCCTGGTGGGGTGGTGGCTGCCCGGCAGCTGGATTGCGAACTGGCCGGGTGCGCTGGCCGGCGTCGTGCTGGGCGGCGCAGCCTGGGTGCTGATCGACCTGCTGCGCGGCGCGCGGGTGCTCAAGTGGCTGCGCGGCGGCGAGTCCCGCGATGCGCCGGCCATGCGCGGTGTCTGGGGCGAGGTGTCGGACCGCACGCGCCGCCTGCTGCGCAACCGCGAGCAGCAGACGCGCGAGGCCGAAGCCCGGCTGCAGGAATTCCTCTCTGCGATCCAGGCCTCGCCCAACGGCGTGGTGCTGCTCGACGATGAAGGCCGCATCGAGTGGTGCAACCAGACGGCGGCGAGCCACTTTGGCTTCGACGCCGAGCGCGACAAGCTGCAGCTCATCGGCAACCTCGTGCGCGATCCGGGCTTTGCCGCCTATTACGCGGGCGACGACTTCACGCAGGAGATCGTGCTCATGGGCCGTGCCAGCGCGGTGGGCCGCCCGGTGCGCATCTCGGCCCAGCTGCACCCGTATGGCGAGGGCCGGCGTCTGCTCATCTCGCGCGACGTGACGGCGCTGGAGCAGGCCGACGCGATGCGGCGCGACTTCGTGGCCAACGTGTCGCACGAGATCCGCACGCCGCTGACGGTGCTCAGCGGCTTCGTGGAGACACTGCAGACGCTGCCGCTCAATGCCGAGGACCGGTCCCGCTACCTGGGCATGATGTCGCAGCAGGCGCAGCGCATGCAGACCCTGGTGAACGACCTCTTGACGCTGTCGCGGCTGGAGGGCAGCCCGCTGCCGGGCGCGGGCGACTGGGTGCAGGCCGCCGCGCTGATGGCGCAGTGCGAGCAGGAGGGGCGCGAGCTCTCGCAACTGCTCACGGCCGACAGCCATGCGCTGGAGTTCCGCTGCCGCACGGCCTGCGAAGTGTCGGGCTCGCAGTCGGAGCTGCTCAGTGCGATGTCCAATCTGGTGAGCAATGCGGTGCGCTACACCCCGGCCGGAGAGTCGATCCAGGTGAGCTGGGAGGTGCTGCCCGACGGGCGCGCGGAGTTTGCCGTGGTCGACGGCGGGCCCGGCATTGCGCCGGAGCACATTCCGCGTCTGACAGAGCGCTTCTACCGTGTGGACCGCAGCCGCTCGCGCGAAACCGGCGGCACCGGGCTGGGTCTGGCGATCGTCAAGCACGTGGTGCAGCGCCACGGCGGCGAGCTGCGCATCGACAGCACGCCGGGCCAGGGCTCGCGTTTCGCCTTCGTGCTGCCGGCCAGCCGGATCCGGCTGCCCGCCGTGCCCGCACCGGCGTCTATGGTGCCTGCGGCGGCACTGGCGGGTGACGCATCGCACGCCACAGCAGCAGCACAAAAATGAGCGAGGTCAGCGCCAGGGCCACGGCACTGGCGATCCAGAACGTGGCCGGACTCGGCTGAGGCGGCCAGCCCGCCAGGCCCCGGTAGGCCATGACATAGCCGCCCGACAGTCCCACTCCCCACAGCAGCACGCCATAGACCACGAGCGGGGCCACCGTCACGCGGAAGCAGCGCAGCAGGAAGATGCACAGCGCCTGCGTCGCATCGGCCAGGTGGTAGAGCGCCACCCAGCCGAGCAGTCCCGCCGCCGTGGCAGCGACCACCGGATTGGCCGAATAGATGGAAGCGATCATGTCGCGCGCGGCAAAGACGAGCCCCGCCGACAGCAGCGCGCCCAGCAGCACCAGCCGGAAGCCGGTGCGGACCGCTGACCGTGCCATGGCCGGATTGCCCGCGCCCAGCCACCAGCTCACCCGCGAACTCGTGGCCAGGCCCAGCGACAGCGGCATCATGTAGAGCACGGCCGTGAGGTTGGAGGCGATCTGATGGCTGGCGGCGGCGGTCACGCCCTGGCGTGCGATGAACAGGGCCATCAGCGTGAAGGACGTCACCTCCACCAGGATCGCGAGTCCGCCCGGCACGCCCAGCCGCGCAAAGGCCCGGATGCGCGCCCCGTCCGGCGGCTCAATGCGCTGCCAGATGCGGTAGGGTCGGTAGATGTCCTGCGTGCGCAGCATCCACAGGGCGACCGCGAGCATCAGGTAGTTGACCGCCAGCGTGGCCCAGGCGCAGCCGACCGCGCCGTGGGCATCGAGCCCGAGGCCGCCGAAGGTGAACCAGATCGACAGCGGCACCTTGACGGCCAGCGAGCCGATCTGCAGCCAGGTGACGAGCCGCGGATGGCCCAGGCTCTGGTTCAGCGTGCCGTACATGCGGAACACCAGGGAGGGCGCCAGGGCCAGCGCCAGCACGGCCAGGTAGCGCGTGACTTCCCCGCGCAGGGCGGGCGGGACCTCGGCCCAGGCGAGCATGGGCGCGGGAAACAGCAGAACGGCCATGCCCAGCGCGATGGTGATCGCGCACAGGTAGAGCGCCTGGCGCCAGGAGCGGCCCACCTCGGCATGGCGGCCCGCGCCGCGCAGCTCGGCCCAGACGGGCAGCAGGGCCTGCAGCACGCCGTTGAGCGCCACGAAGACGCTGATGAAGATCGCGGCGCCGACCGACAGCGCGGCCAGCGAGGCTTCCGAGTAGCGGCCCGCGACGATGGTGTCGGTCACGCCGAAGGCCATCACGGCCAGCTGGCCGACCAGCACCGTGCCCGCATGGCGGGCGATGACGCCCAGTTCCGAGCGGCCCGAGGTCTGCGTCACCGGCTCAGCCACCTCAGCGGCCCACGCGCCGGAACAGCAGCACGTCGTCGTTCTCGTCGGTCAGGCGGCGCAGGCTGGCCTTGAGCGACCACTGCTTCATGTCCATCGACGAGTTGAGCGAGTCCAGTGCGTCAGCGTCGGCGATCAGCCAGGGGCAGGTGGACACCGTGCCCGCCACGCGCAGCTCCAGGCCGCCGTGAAAGCGCAGTGCCGCCAGCTGGGCCCGGCTCAGGCCATGCACCTGGGCACAGCCCGGCGTGTCCATGCGCGCGACGATGGCCTTGACCTGCGTCTCGTAGCTGCGGGCGAAGTTCAGCAGGGGCAGCCACAGCGTCATCAGCAGCAGCCAGCTCAGTGCCGCCCCGCCCGCCGGCAGGACCAGGCTTTTCCAGATGGCCGCGCGGTGCCGACCCGCCCGCCATTTGACCAGCCAGGCCCAGGCCAGCGTGGCAGCCAGCGCGATCCCAAACGCCGTCAGCGAGAAGCTGGGCGCAAAGCCCGGCGCCAGCCGAGCGACGTTGGCGGCGGGCTTGGCCGGAATGCCGGTCTGCATCGAGATCCAGATCACCCAGATGACGAGCGCACAGCCGCTGAAGAACAGCAGGGTGAACCAGTCGATCAGCGCGGCCACGCTGCGCTTGAGAGTCGGCAGCGCGAAGGCCGCCAGCGTGGCGGCGGCGGGCAGGCCGAGCAGCAGCGAGCGGTCGGTCGAGGCCGTCAGCAGCGTCGTCCCCAGTGCCACCAGCGCGAACCACAGCGGCAGCAGCACGTGCCGGCTGCCCAGATGGCGGCGCCAGCGCCACAGGGTCCACAAGGCCAGCGGCCAGGCCGGCCAGGTGAACCACAGCAGCAGCTTGCCGACGCTTTTCCAGTCGCGAAAGCCGGCGTACGGCGCGATGCGCCAGTGCCATTGGCCCAGGGCCCAGGCCAGAGCCGCCGCCGCGAGCGTCAGCCCTGCCAGCGCAAGCGCCAGGCGCCATCGGTCGGCGGGCGCCTGATCCGCATCGGCACGGTCCTGCAGACAGATGGCTGCGCTGCCCAGACCGAACAGCGTGGCCATCGCCGGCGCGCCGCTGAGCGCCAGGCCCAGCGTGCCGATGCCAAAGCCGACGAGCGGGCCGATCCGGCGGTACGGCAGAGCCGCGACCGCATAGAACATCAGCGCGGTGAAGCACAGCTGGGCCAGCGCGGGCGTGGTCTCATGCGACAGCTGGGCCAGGCCGAGCGTGGCGATGAGCGCCAGCAGGCTGCCATCGGCCATCGCGCGGGCGTAGTCCGACGGCGAGGCTTCACCGCCGAAGGCGAAGGCCACGGGCTGGGCCTGCGGGCTGCGCGACAGGTAGTAGCAGCCGTACCAGGCGGCGATCAGGGTCAGCGCAAGAAAGAGGGCGAAGGGCACACGGGCCGCCAGGTCGGCGGGAATCCAGGCGGGCGCGATCTGGATGGCCCAGGCGCCGATCCAGTAGGGCGCGAGGGCCTCGACGTCGGGCGCCTGCCCGAGCAGCGACGGATGCAGCCAGGACGAGGCGCCGCGCGCAAGTTCTGCCATGTAGCCGAAGGCTGCGATGTCGGCGCTCTTCCACGGGCCGCGGCCGAAGAAACCCGGCAGCACGTAGGCCAGGCACAGCAGCCACAGCGCCAGGCGCGGCAGGCGGCGCACGGCGCTCTGGGCGACGATGGCGGGGGTGGGCTGGTTCACGGGGTGTCGGTGCGAGGCGCAGTCAGAAGTTCGAGTGTGTCACGGAAGCGGCGAGATCGACTTGGGGCATCCACTGCGGCCGCACTGGCAGGGGATGTCAAGGATTGGAGCCAGGCGGTCGGCAAGCAGGGCTCGAAAGCCCAGGCACCATGGAGCTGGCCTTGCGACGGTGGCCTTGCGGGCGGGCAGCCAAGCAAAAGGGCAGCGCGGTAAACCGGGCTGCCCTCGGGGGTCGGCTGCCAGCTTCACGGGCTGGCGACCTGTCGGGAAGATCAGGCCTTGGCGGCGTCTGCCTTCGCGGGCGCCTTGCCGAACTTCTTGAAGAACTTGTCGACGCGGCCGCCCATGTCGTTCACCGACTTCTGCGTGCCGGTGTAGAAGGGGTGCGATTCGCTCGAGGTGTCGAGCTTGTACAGCGGAAGTTCACGACCGTCGGCCGTCTTGCCCATTTCCTTGGTGCTGACGCACGAACGCGTCACGAACTGGAAGCCGTTGGACAGGTCCACGAACAGGACTTCACGGTAGTTGGGGTGGATGTCTTCTTTGGCCATGGTGTTTCCTTGAGGGTGTCAGGTGCGTCAGCCACCTCGGGCACCATGCCCGGGCACTTTTCGCGAAGCCTTGGATTATCGCATGAAATCGGGCATTCGGACGGAATTGCCGGCCTGGCCGGCCGCCGTTCAGCCGCCGCGGCGCATCATGTCGAAGAACTCGACGTTGCTCTTGGTGGCCTTCATGGACTTGAGGACCATTTCCATGGCCTCGATCTCGTCCATGTTGTACATGAACTGGCGCAGGATGCGGGTCTTCTGCAGCACCTCGGGCGCCAGCAGCAGTTCCTCGCGGCGGGTGCCGCTGCGGTTCAGCTGGATCGAGGGGAACACGCGCTTTTCGTACAGCCGGCGGTCCAGATGGATTTCGGAGTTGCCGGTGCCCTTGAACTCTTCGAAGATCACTTCGTCCATGCGGCTGCCGGTGTCGATCAGCGCGGTGGCGATGATGGTCAGCGAGCCGCCTTCCTCGACGTTGCGGGCGGCGCCCAGGAAGCGCTTGGGGCGCTGCAGCGCATTGGCGTCCACGCCGCCGGTGAGCACCTTGCCCGACGAGGGCACGACGTTGTTGTAGGCGCGGGCGAGACGGGTGATGGAGTCCAGCAGGATCACCACGTCCTTCTTGAGTTCGACCAGGCGCTTGGCGCGCTCGATGACCATCTCGGCCACGTGGACGTGGCGGGCGGCCGGTTCGTCGAAGGTGGAGGCGATCACCTCGGCCTTGACCGAGCGCTGCATTTCGGTCACTTCCTCGGGCCGCTCGTCCACCAGCAGCACCATCATGTGGCTTTCGGGATAGTTGGCCGCGATCGCGTGGGCGATGTGCTGCATCATGACCGTCTTGCCGCTCTTGGGCGGCGCCACCAGCAGCGCGCGCTGGCCCTTGCCGATCGGCGCGATGATGTCGATGATCCGTCCGGTGATGTTCTCCTCGCCCTTGATGTCGCGCTCCAGGCGCATCTGCTCCTTGGGGAACAGGGGCGTGAGGTTCTCGAACATCACCTTGTGCTTGTTCTGCTCCGGCGGGCCGTCGTTGACCTTGTCGAGCTTGGTGAGTGCAAAGTAGCGTTCGCCGTCCTTGGGGGTGCGGACCTCACCTTCGATCATGTCGCCGGTGTGCAGGTTGAAGCGGCGCACCTGGCTCGGCGAGATGTAGATGTCGTCGGTGCTGGCGGTGTAGCTGGTGTCGGGGCTGCGCAGGAAGCCGAAGCCGTCGGGCAGGATTTCGAGCACACCATCGGCGAACACCTGCTCGCCTGCACGGGCGCGCTTCTTGATGATCGCAAACATCAACTCCTGCTTGCGCATCCGCCCTGTGTTTTCGATCTCGAGCTCTTCGGCTTGCTTCAGGACTTCAGACACGTGCAGTGCCTTGAGTTCGTTTAAGTGCATGACTGAACCTGCGTCAATGACCCCTTGCGGAGTCCGGTGGAGATACGGGGGAGGTTGAGATGCGGGGCTAGAGGCGCCCTGCATACCGGGAACTCGATCCGGCGAACCTTGGGATGGGTGTCCGGAGAACTGTGCGGATTATGACAGGAAAAACAGCGGCGGCCGAAACGCTGCGCGCGCGGCCGCCGGGGGATGCGATCAGGCCAGTTGCTGGTCGATGAATGCGGTCAGCTGGGCCTTGCTCATGGCGCCGACCTTGGTGGCCGCGAGCTGGCCGCCCTTGAACAGCATCAGCGTCGGAATGCCGCGGATGCCGAACTTGGCCGGGATGTCGCGGTTCTCGTCCACGTTCATCTTGGCGATCTGCAGCTTGCCTTCGTAGGCGGTGGAGACCTCGTCGAGGATCGGCGCGATCATCTTGCAGGGGCCGCACCATTCGGCCCAGTAGTCGACCAGCACCGGCTTGTCGGCCTGCAGCACGTCGGACTCGAACGACGCGTCGGAGATGTGTTTGATGAGTTCGCTTGCCATGGGACTTCCTTGTTCGGAGTGACGGTACAGGTACAGTGAGGAAATTGTGACAGAAACCAAGTGCCAGCGTCGGCCGCATGCCTGCTATGGATGAGATAGCGAAAAGCCATGGTGCCCGCCAGGGCTGGGCCCTGCTCATGCGTCAGATCCGCAGCGATCTGGCCCGGCGCGGCGCCCATCCCGCGCGCACCGTGGTGCTGTTGCCCTTTGCCCAGATGATGCCGCTGGCCGGGCAGGCCTGGGCCGAGGAAGCCGCCGGCAGCGGCTTCACGCCCCGGTTCGAGACCACGATGAACTGGGCGGCCGGGGTCGGCGGCTTCGTGGCGCAGGGACGCGACGTGAGCTTTGACGTGGCGCGCGACATGCTGTCGGCCGCCGCCATCGTGGAAGAAAGCGGCGGCCGGTTGCGGGCACTGGCCGAACTGCTCGCGCCGCGCGTGGTCGAGGCGGCGCACGATCTGGCCGTGCTCGCCTCCGCCGTGCCGCCGTCGCGCCGCGCCGACTGGGGCGCCGCGCTGCGCGAGAGACTTCTGGCCCTGCCGGGTGGCATGGCCGATGCGGAGGCGTTCCGGATCGAAGCCGTCGTCGCGCAGGTGGCGCTGGCCTGGGCGGCGCATTCAGCTTACCCGGGCGATGTGCTGTTCGAGCCGCGCGTCGCGCGCGACGTGGAGGCGCTGATCCTGGTGGAAGGCTTCCAGCCCGACGCCGTCGGCCGTGCGCTCGTGAGCCACTTCGGCGCCAGGGCCGGGTCGCTGGATTTTCCGACGCGGCATCTCGGCGCGCCTGCCGGCGAGCGGGCGCTGCATGCGGCGCCGCAGGCCGAGGACGAGGCCCGGCGCGCGGCGGCCTGTGTCATCAACCGCCTCAATGCGATGGCGCAGCGGGGCGCGGCGGAGGTCGACCCGGCTCGCGCTGATTCATCGTCCATCGCCGAGGCTGCGGGGCCGGTCGCCCTGGTCGCCCAGGACCGGGCTCTGACACGGCGCGTGCGGGCCATGCTGGCGGCGCAGGGCGTGGCCATCCGCGACGAAACGGGCTGGAAGCTCTCGACCACCCGCGCGGCGGCGCAGCTCATGGCGCTGCTGCGCGCGGCCCGGCACGACGCCTCGTCGGACCAGGTCCTTGACTGGCTCAAGAACGCGCCGGCGTTCGAGCCGGCCGCCGTGTCGGCGCTGGAGGCACGGCTGCGCCGGCTGGGCGTGCGCGACTGGCGCAATCTTCCCGCCGATGAGCCGCTGCTCGCACCGGCGGACGCACTGCGCGCCGGGTTGCGCGCGGCCCGCCCGCTGACCCACTGGCTGCGCGACTTGCGCGGGGCCCTGCGTCAGAGCGGACAGTGGGACGGCCTGCTGGCCGATGCGGCGGGCGATGCGCTGCTGGCGGCGCTGCGGCTGCACGACGATGCCGAGGCCGAGTTTGCCGACGTCACGCGCCGCATGGATCTGCGCGGTTTCACGGCCTGGGTCCAGGCTGCGCTCGAGGGTGCCAGCTTCAAGCCGGCGCATCCGCGTGAGCCGCAGGTGGTGATCCTGCCGCTGAGCCAGTTGCTCGGCCGGCCTTTCATGTCGGTGGTGCTGCCGGGCTGCGACGAGGTGCGCCTGCCGGTATCGCCCGAGCCGGCCGGCCCCTGGACTCCGGCCCAGCGGCTGGCGCTGGGCATGCCGTCTCGCGAGGAACTGGCGGCCGCGCATCGCGCCGCCTGGGAGTGTGCGCTGCAGGCGCCCCAGATCGACCTGCTCTGGCGCGAAAGCGAAGGCGGCGAGCATCTGCTGCCCAGCGGCTTCATTCAGGAGCTCGATCTGGCGCAAGCGAAGCGCGAGAAGGCCGAGGCCCCGGCCCTGGAAGGTGCCGGCGAGTTGCACCGCGCGGCCGATCCGCGTCCGGTGCGTCTGGTTCCGCCTGCGCCGACGCCGCAACCCATGCCGGTGGCACCGGCTCTGGCGGGCGGCAGGCTGTCGGCCAGCGCCTATGCCGACCTGCGCGCCTGCCCCTACCGGTATTTCGCGATGCGCCTGCTACGGCTGCAGGAGGCCGACGAGCTCGAAAGCGACGTCGACAAGCGGGACTTCGGCAACTGGCTGCATGCGGTGCTGCGCCAGTTCCACCAGATGCTGGCCGAGCATCCGGTTCCCGACGGACCGCAGCGCCGGGCGCTGATCGATGCGGCCGCCGAGGTGGCCACACGCGAGCTGGCCTTGCCCGAGAGCGATTTCCTGCCTTTTGCCGCGGCCTGGCCGCAGGTGCGCGACGGCTACCTGCCATGGCTCGCCGAACACGAGGCCGCCGGGGGGCGGTTCGTCGAGGGCGAGTCGCCCAGGAGCCTGCCGCTCGGGCCGGTGGTGCTGGAGGGGCGGGTCGACCGCATCGACCATCTGGCGGACGGCCGGCCACTGGTGATCGACTACAAGACCGAAGCCCGTGCGACGACGGCCGCGCGCGTGAAGGATCCGCTGGAGGACACTCAGCTGGCCTTTTATGCGGCCCTCGTGGATGCGACCGGCGAGGCCCGGCTGGAAGCGGCCTACCTCAACCTGGGCGAGCGGGAGGGTACCCGCCTGTATCCGCAGGAGGGGGTGCGGGAGGCGCGCGACGCGCTGGTCGAAGGCATTCTGCACGACATGCTTCGCATCGGCGACGGCGCCGCATTGCCTGCGCTCGGCGAGGGCTCGGCCTGCGACTACTGCGCCGCGCGCGGCATGTGCCGCAAGGACTTCCGCGAGGTGCTGCCATGACGGCCGGGACCCTCATGCAACAGGCCGCCTACTGGCACCAGGGCCGGCAGGTGCCGGCCGATGCGTTCTATGCCGTGGCCTGCGATCCCCGCCGCAGCGTCGCGGTCGAGGCCTGTGCCGGGGCCGGCAAGACCTGGGTGCTGGTGTCACGCATCCTGCGGGCCCTGCTCGACGGCGCGCGGCCGCAGGACATCCTGGCCATCACCTTCACCCGCAAGGCTGCCGGCGAGATGCGTCAGCGGCTGCACGAGTGGCTGCGCGAGTTCTCGCTGCTGGACGCGAGCGGACTGCGCGCGCAGCTCGCCCTGCGCGGCTTGCCGGAGCCGACCGACGAGCAGGTCGCGCTCCTCTCAGGCCTGTACGCGCGGCTGCTCGCCACCGGTCGCCCCGTCGAGATACGCACCTTTCACAGCTGGTTCGCGGCACTGCTGCGCAGTGCGCCGCTGGCCGTGCTGCAGCAACTGGAACTGCCGCTGAACTACGAGCTGCTGGAGGACAATACGCAGGCCCGTGCCCAGGTCTGGCGGCGCTTCTACGTCACGCTGGCCGGCGCGCCGCAGCTGCGGGCCGACTACGAAGCGTCTGTGGCGGCGTACGGCCGCTCGCAGACGCGCAAGGCGCTGGAGGCCGCGCTCGACAAGCGGGTGGAGTTTGTGCTGGCCGATGCGGCCGGCGTCGTCGAAGGTGCGGTCCGAGGGGCCGGCGACATCTTCCCCGCGCTGTTCGCGGATGCGCCGGATTCACAGGCTTCGGCGCTCGGACTCGTGCTCGCCAGCCCGTCCTGCCGCGAGCTGCTTGCCGACGCGGCGCTCGCGCTGGGACGATCGACGCTCAAGGTGGCGTCGCGCCAGGGCGCGGCGCTCGAGCAGGCGCTGACGGCGGGCGACGTGCAGGGCGTGTTCGACGCACTGCTGACGGGCAAGGGCGAGCCGCGCAAGTTCAGCGACCGGATCGACGGTGCCGAGCGCGTGGCGCAGGCGCAGGACCGGCTCCTGCAGATCCTCCTGGCCGAGCGCCAGCAGGCGGCGCGGGCCCACCAGGAGCGCATGACGCGCCTGACCCGTGCGCTGCTGGCCGACTTTGCCGCCCTCAAGGGCGAGCGCGGCTGGGTCGACATGCAGGACGTGGAGAGCGCGGCCGTGACGCTGCTGGGCGACGAGCTGCTGAGCGGCTGGCTGCAGGAGCGGCTGGACGCGCAGGTGTCGCACCTGCTGATCGACGAATTCCAGGACACCAACCCGCTGCAGTGGCAGGCCCTTCTCAAATGGCTGACCAGCTATGGCGGTGCCGGCCGCGCGCCGGGCGTGTTCATCGTGGGCGACCCCAAGCAGAGCATCTACCGGTTCCGTCGTGCCGAGCCGAAGGTCTTCGCCGATGCGCAGCAGTTCGTCGTCGAGGGTCTTCAGGGCGAGGCGCTCGGCTGTGACCACACCCGGCGCAATGCCCAGCGCGTGATCGAATCCGTCAACGCGGCCATGGCGCAGGCGGTGCGCGACGACGGCTACGCGGGCTTCCGGGCGCACACCAGCAGTTCCGGCGACACCGGCGCCTGCCTGCGCCTGCCCAAGGTGCCGCGCCCGGCAGCCGGGCAGGCGGACGATCCCGACAAGGGTGGGGCGCCTGCCGCCGACCTGCCGTGGCGCGACTCGCTCACCACGCCGCGTGAGCTGCCCGAGGAGACGCTGCGCACATTGGAGGCGCGCCAGGCTGCGCGCTGGATCGCCGGGCGGGTCGCGGCCGGCGTCCGGCCCGAGGACGTCATGGTGCTCGCGCGCAAGCGGTCGTCGCTCGCGCCCATGCTCGACGCGCTGCGGGCGCTGCATCTTCCGGCCCGTCTGGGCGAGAAGACCGCCCTGATCGAGGCTGCCGAGGTGCAGGACGTGGTGGCACTGCTGGACGTCCTGGTGTCGCCGCGTCACGATCTGTCGCTTGCCCGCGCGCTGCGCTCGCCGGTGTTCGGGCTGGGCGACGATGCGCTGGTGGCGCTGGCCTTGCGGCAGCGCCAGATGCAGGAGGAACTGCCATCGGGCGGCGGCTCGCGCATCCCGTGGTGGACCGTGCTGCAGGCCGGTGGCGAACTGCCGCAGCCGCTGCAGCAGGCGGCCCGGGCGCTGCAGCGCTACCGCGCCTGGCTCGATGCGCTGCCGCCGCACGATGCGCTGGACGCGATCTTTCATGACGCCGACCTGCTCGCGCGTTTCGCCGCCGCAGCGCCGGCGGAACAGCGCGAGACGGTGCTGGCCAATCTTCAAGCGCTGCTGGCCGTGTCGCTGCAGATCGACGGTGCGCGCTTTGCCACGCCCTATGCCTTCGTGCGCGCACTCAAGGCCGGCACGGTTCAGGCGCCAGCCAATGCCCGGCGCGATGCCGTCCAGCTTCTCACGGTGCATGGCGCCAAGGGGCTGGAGGCCGACATCGTCGTGCTGCTGGACACCGACGCGCAGGAGCGCAATGCCGACTCGATGGGGGTGCTGGTCGACTGGCCGGCCGAAGCCGGCGCGCCGCGCCGCTTCGTGTTCCTCGCAAGCGAGAGCCGGCCCCCGGCATGCTGCAACGATCTGCTGCAGGACGAGCTGGCCGCGCGCCGCCGTGAGGAGCTCAATGGCTTGTACGTGGCGATGACGCGTGCCCGCCGCGAACTCGTGGTGTCCGCGATCGAGCCCTGGCGGCCCGCCCCCGGCAGCTGGTGGAGCCGGCTGGAGCCTCTGTGCAACGAGGTTTCCGCGCCCGAAGGGCTGGCGGCCGGGCACCCTGCGCCGGGCAGCGCGGCGGCAGGGCTTGCGCGCGTGGCCCTGACCGGTCCGCACGTCGGAGGGGGCCGCATGCCCGCGTCGCCAGCCGCCGAGCAGAACGGCCTGATCGCGCTGCCCGTGCTGCCGCCGCTGCATGCCTCGTTGCGACGGCCAGCCGAGGCGCCGCCGCGTGACGCCGGCCCGCCAGGCGACGATACGCCCGAATCGCGCGTCGGCCAGGCCTTGCACCGCCTGTTGCAATGGGGCGCGGCCGGCCCGTCCGACTTTGCGCGCTTGCAGGTCGACGCCGTGGCCCGCGCGTTCAGCCTTGATCGCGCCCAGGCGCAGGCGGCGGCCGACATGGCACGGCGCATCCTGCGCGGGCAGGGCGCCTGGGCCTGGGATGCCAGCGTGGTGAACTGGGAGTCCAACGAAGTGCCGGTGAGCCATCAGGGATCGGCCCTGCGGCTGGACCGGCTGGTGCGCCGGCGCGATACCGGCGAATGGTGGGTGCTCGACTACAAGTCTGCGGCGCGGCCGCTGGCGCAGTCGGAGCTGGTGATGCAACTGACGGCCTACCGCGACGCGGTGCAGGCGATCCACCCGGACGCACAGGTCCGGGCGGCGTTCCTGACGGGCCAGGGAGATATGGTGACGATCGGATGACGACAGCAAGAACCGCCGTGGTGATCGGTGCAGGCCCCGCAGGCCTCATGGCAGCGCAGGTGCTGGCCGAGGGCGGCGTGGCGGTGCAGGTGTTTGACGCCATGCCCTCGGTCGGGCGCAAGTTCCTGCTCGCGGGCAAGGGCGGCCTCAACCTCACGCATTCCGAGCCGATCGCGCCCTTCACGGCTCGCTATGGCGAACGCGCCGAGCAGGTGGGCCGCTGGCTGCACATGTGGGGGCCGCAGGCGCTGCGCGACTGGGCGCAGGACCTGGGCATTGCGAGCTTTGTCGGCACGTCGGGCCGGGTGTTCCCGCAGGACCTGAAGGCAGCGCCCCTGCTGCGGTCCTGGCTGCACCGGCTGCGTGCTGCCGGCGTGGTGTTCCACATGCGGCACCGCTGGACGGGCTGGAGCGCGGACGGCGCCCTGAGCTTCGACACACCTCAAGGCCCGCTGACGTTGCGCGCCGACGTAGCCGTCCTGGCCCTCGGCGGGGCCAGCTGGTCCCGCCTGGGCTCCGATGGCGCCTGGGTGCCGTGGCTGCGGGATCGGGGGGTGACGGTGAACGCCTTGCGGCCCGCCAACTGCGGGTTCGATGTGGCAGGCGGCTGGAGCGCGCATTTCAGCGAGCGTTTCGCCGGCCAGCCCTTCAAGTCGGTGGCGATCCGCTGGGCGGACGGCCAGGGCGGGCGGCTCAGCCGCAAGGGAGAGTTCGTGGCCACGGCCACGGGCGTGGAGGGCAGCCTCATCTACGCGGCATCGGCCTGGCTGCGTGACGCCATCGAGGCGCACGGCAGTGCGGTCTTCGAACTCGACCTGCTGCCGGATCGCAGCGCGGAGCACGTGAGCGCGCAGGTGATGCATCCGCGCGGCTCGCGCTCGCTGCCGGCGCACCTCAAGAGCCGCCTCGGGCTGGACGGCATCAAGCTGGCGATGCTGTACGAGCATCTGGGCAAGGAGGGGATGGCCGATTCGCAGCGTCTGGCTGCTGCCATCAAGACGCTGCCCGTGACGCTGACGGCGGCACGACCCGTTGACGAAGCGATCAGCACGGCCGGAGGCGTTGCCTTCGATGCGCTCGCGGACAACCTCATGCTCAAGGCGCTGCCGGGTGTGTTCTGTGCGGGCGAGATGCTCGACTGGGAGGCGCCGACCGGCGGCTACCTGCTGACGGCGTGCCTGTCCAGCGGACGCGTGGCGGCGCAGGGTGCGTTGGGCCACCTCGGCCTTGGCGCCGGTGCATCATCCCGCATCGGTCTTTTGGACGATTGAAGTCGCCCGCCCCGGGCATCGACACTCCGGTCCGAACCACATCGGGAGGGCTGGGATGGGCAGGGGAGTCTGTGCAGTACCGAAGCGACAGAGGGCGAACCGCGCGCGTGACACGCAGCGCGACTTCGGTTTTCCGGGTCGATGCAGGACGGGGCGCAGCCTCGGGCGCGGCAGTTCCCTGATCGAGGTGCTGGTCTCGATCCTGATCCTCTCGTTCGGGCTGTTCGCGATGGGAGCCCTGCAGGGCTACGCCATCGCCGGCAGCCAGACCAGCGGATACCGCTTGCAGGCCAGCCTGCTGGCCATCGACGCAGCGGAGGTTCTGCGCGGCCAACCTGGCGTGCTGGAGGCTGCCCGGGGTCGCGACGGTGTGGACAGCGCGGTGGACGATGACACGGCGCAGCGCCCGTGCCGGTATCCGGCCTGCACGGCCCAGGCCTTGGCTGCGCTGGAACTCGACCGGCTTCGCCATCGCGCCCGTGCAGAACTGCCCGAGGGCAACCTCCTCATTGCGGCACCCGCGTCCGGCGGGGCCGGGGCAGACATCTGGGTCGGCTGGCAGGAGCCGCGTTTTCATGCGCCGTCGGCTGGCGGCGACGGCCATCTGGCAGAAAAGGACTTCGACGACTGCCCGGCGGCCTGGCGCGCTGCGGCGCGGATGCCGCGTTGCCTTCGCCTCCGGGTCGGCGCATGAGGCCCGCTGGAAGACGCCGTTCGGCGGCCCAGGCCGGCTTCACGATGATGGAACTGCTCGTGGCGCTGGCACTCGGACTTCTCGTCATCAGCGCCGTGCTGTCGCTCTATCTCGGCAATGCGCGTGCCACCCGCACGGCCACGGCTCTGACGCAACTTCACGATGACGGGCAGGCCGCGCTCGCGCTCATTGCGCATCATCTGCGGCAGGCGGGCTACAACCCGCCACCGCCGGGCGCCGCCAGTGCGCATGATCTGCGGACGAGTGCCATGACGATCTTCGCCTGCGACGGGGGCTTCGTGTCGACGCGCGCGGACTTCGGGGATCTCGCCTGCAAGACCCCGGGCGGCCCGGCTGCGCTGGCCGTTGCCTATCTGGGGGACGGCTACAACACGCTGCGCACCGCCTCCGGCGGAGAAGCGACGGACTGCGTCGGCTCCGGCATTCATCCGGCGAGCGACGACCAAGGCGACTACTCGGTTGTGCAGAACCGGTTGTTCGTCGAGCGCGGCAATCTCATGTGCGCCGGCAGCGGTGGCGTGAGGCCCTTTACCAACCCGCAGCCCTTTGTCGAGAACGTCGACGACCTGCGGTTCATGCTTGCGGTCGGCGCACCCGGGAGCCCTTCTGGCAGGTCTGGCCCGCCCGTCGAGCCGGCCGGCTTCCTGAGCGCGGCCAGCCTGGGGCCCGTCGCCGGAAGCGCGCTCGCGCCGGATTCGACCGGCAGTCCCGGTGTGGAGGACAGCCTGCGAGCCCTGACGCCAGCCGAGCGGTGGGCCCTGGTATCGGCCGTGAAAGTCTGTGTGCTGGTGCGCAGCGCAACGCCGGTGGTGGAGCCCTGGGACCCGGGACCGACGTACCTGGACTGTGGCGGGCAGCGCCGCACGTCCCCCGACGGGCGTCTGCGCCAGGCGTTCGAACTGACGGTGCAGTTGCGCAACAGGTCCGCGCCATGAGGCGGCGCCGGACGGAAGGAGCGCGGCAGCCGGCCGCAGCGCACGCGGCTGCCCGTGGCGTCGTGCTCATCGTGTGCCTCGTGGTTCTGACGGTGCTCTCGCTGACTGCGGCGGTGTCGGTTCGCGGCGCGTCCAGCAGTGATGCCGTGGCGGCCCATGCGCGTGCCCAGGCGATCGCGCTGCAGGCGGCCGAAGCTGCGCTGCTGCACTGCGAACGCGGGGCTCTGGTCCACGCGGGCGACCCCGATTCAGGCATCGCGCCCGCAGCTGCCCCCGTCACGCCCGATGGCTCTCCTCTCTGGCAGGACCCGGAGCAGTGGGATGGTGACCAGCGCGCGGCGGTGGTCACCCTGCCGTGGGATACGGCAGACGCCACGGGACGTCACACGGTTGTGCAACGCGCTCCTGAATGCCTGGTCGAAGGCTACGACGCGACGCGGCCCGGCAGTCTCGTGATCACGGCGCGTGGATGGGGGCCTGAGCCGCAGGCACCCGGGCCCGCAGGCGAGTCCGCAGGCGGAACCGAGGTGTGGCTCCAGGCCGTGGTGTTTGTTCAGCCCGACGCCGCCGGATTGCCCGTTGTGACCGCACGCTGGTGGCGCCAGCTGTTTCTGCGGAGCCTGTGAAGCGCGTCAGCGAGTCGTCGCCCCCATCCTTGTGGGCAGACATTGCGCCTGTTCCAGGGTGGGTCAAAAGGCCTAGGTCTCATGCCCAGGATGAGTCCGGAATTTTTCATCTTCCAGGGTGATTTCGGGCAGCCACGCATCCCGAGGCCTGAGCCCAAAGGCTGATTGAACGCCTGGCCAGCGAACCAGACACTGGCGGCCATCCACAGCAGAGGTTGCCATGCAAGCAGTTTCCACACGACGGTCTTCATCATCCGGGTCGGGGTCCCTGGCGGCGCCCTTGTCGATGCCGGCGGCCGGCCAGCCCGCAGCGTCCCGGTTCGCGCCGCCGGGGCGCTCTCGATCCGCCCGCCAGCATCTGCGCGGCGTCACGCTGCTGGAGATCCTGGTCGGTGTTGCCATCACCGGTGTCATGGTGGCCTTTGGCGTCCCCGCCTTTGCCAGGCTGCTCTCGGTGGATTCCGTGGCCCGCGATGCCAACCAGTTCGTCGACGATGCCCGCTTCACCCGTTCGGAAGCGCTGCGGCGCGGCATCAGCGTCACGATGTGCCGCTCGCCCGACCCGCAGGCTGCCCAGCCCCGATGCGCAGGTGCGCAGGATGCAGGCGGCTGGCACACCGGCTGGATCATCTACCTCGACTACAACGGTGACCTGCAGCGCGCCGCCACCGAGCCCGTGCTGCGCGTGCAGTCTGCGCTGGCGCACAGCGTCGACCTCGTGACCCATGACGACTCCCACCATGACCATCTCAGGTATCTCCCGACCGGCTGGGCGCCCGGCCCCGCCGCAACGCTGCGCTTCGTTCCCGCTGGCGCGAGCCCGCAAGACCGGGCGCGCCTCTCACGCACCGTCTGCGTCAGTCCCGTGGGCAGCGTGCAGATACTCAAGGGCGGCGACGGGATCTGCGCCTGACCCGCACGGCAGAGCGAGCGGCCTGAGCCTGATCGAACTGCTGATCGCGCTGGCGATCGCGGCGTTGCTGGCAGCCATCGCCATACCGGCCTACACCAGCCACGTGACGCGCGGCCTGCGCGCGCAGGCGCGGGTGCAACTGCTGCTGGCATCGCAGTACATGCAGCGCTTTCATGCGGCCAACGACTCGTTTGCCCAGGACCGTGCAGGAACGCCGGTGGAGCGGATCATTCCTTCGCAGCTCCTTCAGTCGCCAGCGGAGGGCACGGCCATCTACCGGATCGAGTTCGGCGCGGGCGGCAGCGCGGCCAGCGCGACCGAGTTTCGACTCGTGATGCACCCCGTCGCCGGCCAGCGCATGGCCAACGACGACTGTGGTGCGCTCACGCTCGACTCCTATGGCCGGCGGGGCGTCACCGGCGATGGCGCGCGGCGCGATGCCTGCTGGCGCTGAGTCCGGGCATATCCCCTCCCATAGCGCCGGAATCTGCCGTGTCTGTAGGATGGAGCCTCGTCTTCGCGTGGGCCTTCGCCTGCGCAGGGGTTGATTTCCCATGTCCGATCTCACCAACGACAAGCCCGCCGCAGCGGCGCAGGCATCTGCCGCCGACCTCGCCAGCCAGGACAGTCCGCTCGGCGACGGTGAAAGCCGAAGCGGCCGCGACGCCACGGGCCGGCCGGTCGATCGCCTGCGCAAATGGCTCGCCCGGCTGCAGGACTGGTTCGCGGTCCAGCCCCCGGGGCGCCGCCTGCTGGTCCTTGCAGTCGCCCTCCTGATTCCTCTGACGGCCGGCTATGCGGGCTGGGAAATGCGCAAGCAGTCCCTGATGGAGGCCCAGCTCAAGGCCATGGTCGCCAGCGAGGCCGGGGCTGCAACCGCGTGGACCTACAACAAGGACCTGCCGGTGGTGTTTGGCGCCGGGTCCGTTCTGGGCTTTCTGGAGCGCAATCCGGTGGATCGGATCACCGTCGTCTACCGGCCTCTGTCATGGAGCGTGTCCGAACGCTTCGTGCTCGTCGAGTCGCGGGGGCGCCAGTATGCCTACTACCCTTCCGACATGGAGACGCGGATCTTCACCGACAAGGCGCTGACCGCGCCCTGGGGCGCCAGATTGGTCTTCGTTCCCTACAGCGAACTCGATGCGGCCAGCCTGGAGGTGTTCTCGCGGCTGGAGCAACGCTTCTCGGGCGCCCGCCCGCAATCGGAGCGGGATGCCTGGAAGGGCCAGTTGGGGGCGCTGGTGTCGGCGTCGCTCTCGATCGGCCTGCTGGCCTTCCTGTGGACCCAGTTGCGCGGCAACGTCAAGGCGCTCAAGTTCATCGAGCCGTCGCAGATCCAGGGCCGCATGGAGGATCTGGTCGGCATGGAGGACATCAAGGCCGAGGTGGCGCAGATCAAGGACCAGTACGAACGCCGCGCCGCCTATGCCGAGTACGGCATCAGCAAGCCGTTCAACGTGATGTTCAGCGGCCCGGCCGGCACGGGCAAGACCAAGCTGGCGAGCTACCTCGCGCGCGAGTTGAATCTGCCGATCCTGTTTCACTCGGCGGTCAATCTTGAAACCGGATTCGTCGGCGGCGGCGCGCAGACGCTCAACCGCATCCTGGCAATGGCCAAGCGGCGGCGCCGCTGCATCGTGTTTCTCGACGAAGCGCAGGACCTGTTCATGAAGCGCGGCGGCCGCCGCAAGTTCGACGACGACACGCAGAACATGCTGCTGGCCGTGCTCGACGGCGTGCGCACGCGCGACGACGCCGAGATCATCTGGATCGTGGCGTCCAACTTCAACCAGGAAACGCAGGCCATGGACGAAGCCATGCTGCGGCGCTTCCAGATGAAGGTGGACTTCCGCCTGCCCAATGGCGAGGAGCGCCTGGCCATCATCGGCCACTACCTCGCGCGGCGCGCCGGCAAGGTGGCGCCGGGCATGGACCTGCGTCATCTCGTGGAACTGACCGAAGGCCGCAGCCCGGCCGACATCGAGACCATCATCGACCAGGCCGGAATCAGCGCCGTGCAGGCCGGGGGCTTGATTTCGGAAGCCGTGCTCATGCAGGCGGCCGAACGCGTGCTCGTGGGCAACGTCAATGGCCACGCGACCCGCGAGCGCGAGCGTGAGCGGCGCATCATCGCCATCCACGAATGGGGCCATTTCCTGGTGGACTTCGCGCGCGAGCGCGAACTCGCTGGCGGCGACTGGGCGCGCCTCGAAGCCGACATGAAAACGATCAAGATCTCGCTGAAGGCCAGCCCGCGCAACAATGCGCTGGGCTTCGTCTTCCACAAGCAGGGCAGTGCGCTGCTCAAGACCAAGGCCGACATCGAGCATGACGTGCGGGTGCTGCTGGGCGGCATGGCCAATGAAGAGCTGTTCTTCGGCGAGGAGGGCACGACCAACGGAGCGCACAACGACATCACCCGCGTCACGCGGCTGCTGCACCACGCCATCGCCGAGATGGGCATGTACCGCAAGACGAGGCTGAACTTCGGCGCCCTGCAGGCCGAGGGCGCCACGCGCGAGCCCGACAGCCAGACCCGCGCGCTCATGGAGGCGCAGAGCGAACGCCTCTTCGCGGAAACCTGCGCCACCCTGGAGCGGCTGATGCCCCTGACGACGCACCTGACAGAACGCCTGCTCGCGCAGGGCGAGATGAGCCTCAAGGAGGCGCTCGATGCGATCCGCGCATTCGAAGCCTCAGGCGCTGCGGCGGACGGCAAAGTGCCCACTGCATGGGCTTACCGAGGTGTGTCCGCATGACCCGCTACTGGCTGATGAAGTCGGAGCCCGACGAGTGCTCGATCGACGACAACCTGGCAGCCAAGAGTGCGACGGTGCCCTGGGTGGGCGTGCGCAACTACCAGGCGCGCAATTTCATGCGCGACGGCATGCGGGTCGGCGACGGGGTGCTGTTCTACCATTCGAGCTGCGCCGAGCCGGGCATCGTCGGCATCGCGCGCGTGGCCTCGCCGGCCTATCCGGATCCGACGCAGTTCGACCCGAAGTCGCCTTACCACGACCCGGCGTCCAGGCGGGAGGATCCGCGATGGCTGCTGGTGGACGTTCAGGCGCTGCGCAAGACGCGCACGCTCGGGCTTGCCGAAATGCGGGCAACGCCCGAACTTGCCGACATGCTGGTGCTGAAGAAAGGCAACCGGCTGTCGATCACGCCCGTCGAGCCGCATCACTGGCGTCTGATCGAAGGGCGCCTGCTTGCCTGATCCGGCGCGTGCCTGTGGACTTCCGTTGACCAAATGCTTGCGAAGCCGCAGCCGCCTGGGCGCGTCTAGGTACTTACCGCTACGTAGCTTCCCTCAGTAGGCGCTGGCTGCCGCTGGCTAGCATGCGCAGATCGAACGTCAACATCTGGGGGACAGCCATGCGAACAAGCGGAACGAGGCGCGTCATGCGATGGGCATCCTGCGGGCTGCTCCTGTGCGCGGGTGCCGCACTCGCTCAGGAGCGCTTTGCGGTTTCGGCCGATGGCCAGGAGGTCACCGACTCGCGCACGGGGCTCATCTGGAAGCGCTGTGCCGAGGGCATGGTGTTCAAGGGCAAGACGTGCACCGGCCAGGCGTCGGTGTTCAGTCATACAGAAGCAAGTGCGCGCGCCAAGGCCGCCGGCGGCCAGTGGCGTCTGCCGGTGCTCAAGGAACTGTCGAGCATCGTGGCCCCGCGCGAAGCCGAAGAAGGCAAGGCGGCGATCAATCCGGCGGCGTTTCCCGGTACGCCGACCTTGCGTTTCTGGACGGCCAGCAGCACCGGCCCCGGTTACTTCACCTACGTGGCCTTCGCGGACGGCAGCGCCGGTGAGAACCCCCGCTCGTCGCCCGGCGCGGTGCGTCTGGTCCGCGGCGGCAACTGATCGTCGCGGCATCGCCGGCTTTCAGGCGCCTTCGGCATCTCGGCCGCACGGGTGCCACTGACGCGTCACTGCCCCTGACACGTCACTGGCACTGACGCGTCACTGGCACTGACGCGTCACTGCCGCTCACCCGGCAGGGGCAGGGCGCCGTCGCAGCAGGGCCACGCAAAACACCAGCAGCGGCACGGCCAGCGCCACGTAGCCGGCGCGGTAGCTCTGGAACAGGCCCGAGATCGCGCCGAACAAGGGCGGGCCGACCACGACGCCGAAGAAGGTGAAGGCCAGCGTGCCGCCCGTTGCCATGCTGGCCTGCCCGGCAGGGGCCTGCCGCGCGACTTCCGCGAGATACACACCGTTCCACCCGACGGCTGAGGCGCCGAACACCACCAGCACCGCAATCACGAACAAGGCGGGCATGCCGGACTGCAGCAGCGCCGTCGCCAGCGATGACAGGGCCATCAGCCCGGCCAGCAGGCCCAGCGTGCGTCGCGCGCCCAGGCCCTGGTCCGACACCCAGCCCCACAGCACGCGGCCGATCACGCCGCCCATCTGCGACAGCGATAGCGCCAGGCCTGCGGCAATCAGCGTGTAGGCCAGCGACTCGTTGAGGTAAGTCACGGCATAGGCGGTCAGTGAAAGCTGCGCCGTCGAGAACACGAAGGAGCAGGCAGCGAGCATCTTGAGGGCGGGATGCGACAGCACGAGCCGGATCGGCTGCGCCAGATTGCTCAGCGCCAGCGGCCGTGCGGGGTCGCGGTCGGCGTCGAGCGAGGCCCGCAGCGGTTGCGCCACGACGGCGCACAACAGATTGGCGGCGGCCGAAGCCAGCAGCGCGCCCTGCCAGCCTGCCAGCAGCAGCAGGCTCGGCACGATGGCGCCTGCCAACACGCCACCCAGGGGCACGCCGGTCTGCTTGATCGAGAAGACGAGCGACATGCGGTGGGCTGGCGTGGTGATGGCCAGCAGGTGCGAGCTCGCGGGGGTGATCGGACCGTAGCCGATGCCCACCAGAAACGCCCCCACTGCCACCGCAGGCAGCGCCGGGACGGCGCACAGCGCAAGGCCCGTGGCACAGATCACCAGCCCCGCCTGGCTCACCCGGATCGCGCCGAAGCGCGCGACCGCCGCGCCGCTGGCCACACTGGCCACGATGGCGCCCAGATACGCCACCGCAACGTACACGCCCGCAAGGGCCGGCGACACGCCGAGCGCCAACGCCACCACGGGCGCCATCACGGGCAGCGTCAGAAGCGCCATCGACACCATGGCCTGGATGGCCAGCGTGATGGCCAGCGGCACCAGCGTGCCGGTCATGTGGCGCCGGCCGGTGCGAGCGCCATCTCGAGCAGGCAGCCAAACTCCGCAGGAAAGTTCACCGAGACGCGGGCATGGACGGCGCCCTGGACATCGTGAAAGCTGCGCAGTCCCCGGGTCGAGAACACGCCCTCATGCCAGACGTTGGGATGCATGCACAGGCCCTGGCCGCCCCGGAACCAGAAGCACACGAAGTCTTCGGGCTTGACGTCGTCGCCAGGTTTGGCCATCGGCACCAGGAAGGGGCCGGGCTCCAGCGGAAAGAACATCTGGCCGCCGTCGGGGTGGTAGTTGCAGTGCCACAGCAGCAGGCGTTCCGGCGGGCGCTGATGGCCCGTGCAGGCCAGCTCCGGCAGGGTGCCGTAGCCAATGATGTAGTGCCCTCCGACGGCGTCGTTGCGGCCGTAGAGGATGTCGCCGTCCCACTCGGAAAAGAAGGTGCCCTGGGTGGTTCCGCCCTCGTTGCCGCTGTCGATGTCCACCGGCCGCCAGCCCTGGGCGGGCCAGCGCACGATCTCGATGGCCTGGCGGTCAGGATCATCGACGAGCACGCCGTAGCCTTCAAGCGATTGCGGCGTGGCTTCGACGACCGGAATGCGCACCGTGCGGATGCCGGGCGGGATCACGGGGTGGAGGTAGTCGGGAGCGGCGGCGGGCGCAATCGCCTTCGTGGCGTCATGCAAGGAAGTGCGGGCCGGACCAGATGCCGGGGCGGGTGACGGAGCGTGGTGCATGCCTGCATTGTTGACGAAACCATCCAGGCCGTCAGCCATGCCTTCATTCCTGACGGAACCCTGAATGGAGATGAGTCGTTTAGGGTTACTTCAGGAAGGGCGAGGTGGCCTTAGATCACGACCCGCCCAACATTTACATCTCGCGGAGGTACCAAGGTCAATCCGATGGCACTTGGCATGCGTACAATTTTTTACAAATTGATATCTCTTGAGTCCATGACGTCTAAAACACGGCGAGTTGCCGGCAGTTTGTGGGGTGCCATCGGATGGCGCGGCCTGTTCCTGAATCTTCTGTGCTGGGTGGCATTTCCCGCCTGGGCGCAGCTTTGCCCTTCGCCGGCGAACCTCATATCCAGCCCCGGTTCGGGCATCGTCAACAACTACTACCCCGGTGTCGGCACGCTGGCCGTCGGCGCCACCACGCTGACGCTCGGCTCGGTCGACGTCCGGGGCTCGAACACTGCGCTGTCGGTGGGCGATCTGCTGCTGATCATCCAGATGCAGGACGCCAGCATCAATTCGTCCAACAACAACACCTATGGCAACGGTTCGGGCTCGGGCCAGGGCAGCTCTTCGGTCGGACGCTCGGGCCTCTATGAGTTCGTGCGCATCACCTCGGTGGCGCCGCTGGCTTTCACCCCGCCATTGACCAATTCCTACCAGCAGCTGGACGCGACCGCGAGCACCGCGCAGAAGCGCTACCAGGTGATTCGCGTCCCGCAGTTCAGCGCGGTGACCCTCGCCGCCATGACGGCACCCGCATGGAACGGCCTGAGTGGCGGCGTCGTCTCCATCGACGTGCGAGACACGCTCACGCTGGGCAGCGGTTCGCTCGAAGGGCAGACCTCGGCCATCTTTCTTGCGGGGAAGGGCTTTCGCGGAGCCGCCGGCGTGCAGCGGGGCGGCTCGTTCGGCACCAGTGGAGACTACGTCACGCTGTCGACCGACAACACCAACGGCGGCAAGGGCGAGGGCATCGCAGGCACGCCGATCCAGCTGGCGACCCTGACCTCGGGCTGGGCGTCTGCCGCAACCAGCGTACCTGCGATTTCATTGACGACAGGCGCGTTCGAGGGCTACCCGTCCGGCTCCTACGCGCGGGGTGCGCCGGCCAATGCCGGTGGCGGTGGCACCGACGGTCGCGATGCCCGCTCTGGCAACGACGAGAATGCCGGCGGCGGCGGCGGCGGCAATTATGGGCCGGGAGGGGTGGGCGGTCGCCCCTGGAATGACCCGCTCAAGGACACGGGCGGCCGCGGTGGCGCCGGTTTTTCGGGGACGCTGGCCTTCAACCGCGTCTTCCTGGGGGGCGGAGGCGGCGCCGGCGGGAGCAATGACGGGACGTCGGACAACAACGTCTACACCAACCTGGGCGTCGCGTGCGCACTGGGCAACGGGCTGTGTTCGTCCGGCGCGGCTGGCGGCGGTATCGCCATCATTCGCGCGCGCAGCATCACCGGCAGTGGCGTGATCGACGTGCGCGGCGCGCATGGCTACAACGTGGCCAATGACGCGGGCGGGGGCGGCGGGGCCGGCGGCTCGGTCGTGATCCAGACCAGCAACGGCGGCAACGCCACGGTGAACGCCACGGGTGGCGACGGCGGCAATGCCTGGGCGGGCAGCGCAGGCGGCCTCGCCGGGCGTCACGGCCCTGGTGGCGCGGGGGGCGGTGGCTTCATTGCTTACTCGCCCTCCAGCATGGCCCTGTCGGCATCGGTCAATGGCGGTGCGCCGGGCCGCACGATGAGCGACCTGACGCCTGAGGAGAACTACGGCTCCACTGGTTTCAACGGCGGCCTGACCGCCTTCCTCGCGCCCAACGTGCCGGGCGCGCCGCCGGCAGCGCAGTGCGACCCCAACCTCTCGCTGACCAAGTCCGACGGCGTCAGCTCGGTCACGGCCGGCAGCACCACGACCTTCACGTTCACGGTCAACAATGCGGGAATCGGTCAGACCATCGGCACGGTGACCGTCTCGGACAAGCTGCCTGCCGGCATGGCCGTTGCCAACGGCGCACTGACCGTCACGGGCGCCAACGCGGCCAGCTGGTCCTGCACGGCCACCGCCACGACCGACATCACCTGCACGTCCACGAGTGCGGTTCCGGGCAACGGCTCAAGCTCCTTCGCGCTGGCGGTTCAGGTCCTGCCCTCGGCGACGGGTTCGCAGGTGAACCGCGCGATCGTGCAGGGCGGCAGCGACCCGAACAAGCCGTTGCCCGCAACGGCCGCAGACGGCGTTACCGCAGCGGCCGCCTGCACGGCCAACAACGCGCCCGCCGGCTGCGCGCTGGACACCGACACGGTCGTTGCGCCCAATCTCGTGCTCACCAAGACTGACGGGACCGACACCGTCCTGCGAGGCGGCACGACCACCTACACGCTGGTGGTGACCAATGCCGGCAGCACACCGACGAGCGGCACCATCACGGTCCTCGATGTGCTGCCGTCAGGGCTTGCGTTCGCGGGCACCACCACGGTCAGCGGCTTCGTCTGCACGTCGGCAGCCCCCAATCTCAGCTGCGTCCGCACGACGGCGCTGGCGGCAGGCACTACCGCGACGATCAGCTTCAGGGTCACCGTCGATTCGTCGGTGACCAGCGCGGTGACCAACAAGGCGCGCGTCGGAGGCGGCGGCGATCCGAGTCCTGCCAAGTCGACGCCGGTGGCCGCCAGCGTTACCGCATGCGCTGACCCGGTCGCCCCGGCGACAACCGCGTCCGACCCGAACAACGGGTGCGCCAGCGACACCGACAGCGTGCTGTACGTGAGCCTCTCGCTGTCCAAGGACGACGGCCAACCCTTCGTGGCCCAGAACGGACGCACCGACTACGTGTTCGTCGTCAGCAACATCGGCACGGTGGCCAGCACCGGGACCATCACCTTCCGCGACGTGTTTCCGGGCTCGATGACCACCACCGCCGTCACGTCACCGTTCACGCCCACCGGGACCAACGGCGCCAACTGGAGCTGCACGCGCAACTCTGCGACCGACGTGTCCTGCACGTCCACGGTCAGCATCGCCGCCGGGAGCAGCTCGAGCTTCATCCTCACCGCCGGTGTCGGCGGCGATGCGGTGGGGACGCAGCAGCGCAACAAGGCACGCATCGGCGGCGGGGGCGACGTGACGCTGTCCACGTCGACGCCTCCTGCGGCCAGCGTCACGGCCTGCATCAACAACGGCAATGGTCCTGGATGCGCCATCGACCTGAACACCATCCAGAACGCCCCCGAGATCCGCATGAGCAAGTCCCATGCGAATCCACAAGCCAAGGTGCCGGGCAACACCTTTCCGTTCGTCCTGCGCATCACCAACACGGGCGGCTCCGGCTCGGCGGCCAACACGGTCCGCATGGTCGACGTGATCCCCGCCGGACTCACCATCGGCGCGACGGCGGCCGGAACGCCGTTCACCTGCGGCACGGTCGGGCAGGTGGTGACCTGCAACAACACGGCCGGGATCTTCACCGCCGGCTCGACCGCCATCGTCACGGTGACCGTGACGGTCGCCGCCGCCGCGACCAATGAACTGGTCAACCGGGCCAAGGTCGGCACCAATGGCACGGATCCGCAGAACAGCACCTTTCCCACCAGTGTGACGGCCGTGGTGTGCAGCGGCACCGACGTACCCAACTACGGCTGCGCGGCCGACCAGGTGCCCCTGCAGACCGATCTGCAGGCCAGCAAGCAGCAGCGGCAGGGCACCTCCGGCGCCTTCTCCAGCACCTTGCCCGTCGTGCCCAAGGGCACCACCGTGCAGTTCCTCATCCAGGCCTTCAATGCCGGCACGTCCAATGTCGTGAACGTGCCCATCACCGACGTCGTGCCGACCGGCTTCGGCACCGTCACCTGGGTATGCGGCACGCTTACCAGCGGGTCGAGCTGCGGTACGGCCAGCGGCTCGGGCAATGCGATCTCGCTCACGGCGAACCTGCTGGCCAGTGGCCGGGTGCAGATCACGGTCACCGCCGTGACCGCCAATGCGACCACGGCGGCCGGGGTCGTCAACACCGTCAACGTCGGCGTGCCCGTGGGCGTCGTCGACAGCACCCCGGCCAACAACAGCGCCTCCGTCACCACCAACATCGGCTCGACCAACCTGGTGATCGCCAAGTCGGATGGTGTCGCCGCAGTCACCGCTGGCGGGATCACGACCTACACCATCACCGTCAGCAACGGAGGCGACTATCCGGCGGACGGCGCCCGGCTCTACGACCCCGTGGCCACGGGGCTGAGCTGCTCGGCCACGCCCGCGTGTGTCGCGTCCGGGCCAGGCACGGCCTGTCCGAGCGGGCTGACCACGTCCCAGCTGCAGAATGCCACGGCACCCACCGGCTTGGCCCTGGGCACCTTCGGCGCAGGCGGCACCTTGACCTTCACGCTGACCTGCGGCGTGACGGCCACGGGCCAGTAGGTTTTCGGCTTTGCGCGTGCGGCGCTCAGACGCCGCGCGCCCCGGTCATGAAGAAGGCCGTGAGTCCTTCGATCTCTGCAGCGTCGTCCCAGGAATGCGCGGATGCCAGCACGAAGCGCCCGATCAGGTAGCCGAGGTTCAGGCTGAGGAAGATCCGCACCAGCATCCCGGGCGCCAGGTCGCGCCGCATCCGGCCGTCTTTCTGGAGCTGCAGGAACAGACCGAGCAGTGGCTCCCAGGCCGCGGCCTTCCATTGCGCCGCAAAGCCCGCGCGCAGGGCGTCGTCGCGCAGCAGCTCGACCAGCAGCAGTCGCGTGAGCTCGGGCGCCTGGGCCAGAGCCTCGGCGCGTGCCCCGAGCAGCGCGGCATGCCATGCCTTCAGATCGCTGCCATGCGCTTCGATGGCCTGGCGCAGTCCTTCGAGCGAGGTCGGTGCCAGATGAGGCAGCACCGCTTCGGCGATCACGGCCTGGGCGAGCGCGTCCTTCGATCCGAAGTGCTTGAACAGCGTCCGCTCGGTCGTCTGTGCGGCTGCGGCAATCTCGCGCGTGGTCGTCTGGGCGACGCCGCGCTGCGCGAACAGGCGTGCGGCGGCCCACAGGATATCGACGTGCTTGGTGGGGGCCGGGCCGCGGCGGGGAGGGGAGAGGTCGCTCATGCATTGATTGTATAGCGAACACTATACAAATCTGGGGTTTGAAAGTATAGTATCTACTATACAGTTAATTTTCGCCCCCAGGCATTCGTCCCACCCCGCCAGCCACTTACCGAAGGAGCCCTTGATGACCCCCGCACTTCCCCTCACGCTCGACGCCACGCGCGACATGCCCGCCTATCCTTCCGACCGCAACCGGCCGGCCGAGCCCGCGCTCGTGCCCTGGCCGATGCGGCCCATGGCCTCTGCGCAGTCCGGGGTGCGGCGACTGCCTGACGGCCGGCTGTGCTTCTGGATCCGGCATGAGGTCCTGCGCGGCGTCACGCCCGCCATGCTCGTGTGGTGGTTCTCCCATCTGGAGGGCGACATCGAAGTCCAGGGACGCCGCATCAACCGCTACCGCGCCTGGCATCCGCACGACCACGTCCACGCCAGCTACGCGCGCAGGCTGCCGGACGGCTCGGTCGGGCCGGGCGCGGTGATCCGGCTGCGCGAATACCTCGGAGCGAACCGGCGCTTCGAGGTGAACGTGCTGACCCATATCGAGAAGCTCGACGAAGGGGGCTACATCCACAACCCGGTCACGCACGGCCTCGCGGGGATCGCCCGCATGGAGTACACCTTTACGCCGCTTGCGGAAGGCACGCTGTACGAAAACTGCCTCATCGTGGGGGGCGCGAGCGGCTGGCGCCGGTGGCTCAATCCGCTGATCGAGCGCTTCATCTTCAGCCGGGAGCAGGGCATCGCCTGGTTGCGCCACAACATCGAGGAGGTCGGCCTGTTCGAGCATTTCCTGCCCGCGCTCTATCAGCAGGAGACGGGGCAGTCGCGCTGAACAATTCACCAATGGGGGAATGGTTACCCCTGATGCCGGGCGGCCGTCATTGCAGCTAAATTGGCTGCAGCCCGGCTATTCATCACATCATCACACCAAACAGCGTGCCGGGCTCGTGAGTTCACCACCCATGCAGAGGAGACACACCATGCTCAAACCGACCCGTCGCTCGTTCACCGCCCGCGCCGCAGGCGCCCTGGCCGGGCTCGCCCTCGCCGCCGCTGCGCTGCCGGCCGCAGCGCAGAACTATCCCGCCCGGCCGATCACGCTGATCGTCCCCTGGGGCGCTGGGGGCGGCACCGACGCCACCGCCCGCATCATCGGCAGCCTGCTCGAGAAGGACCTGGGCCAGCCGGTCAACGTGGTCAACCGCACCGGCGGCAGCGGCGTGGTGGGCCATGCGGCCATTGCCTCGGCACCGCCCGACGGCTACACCATCGGCATGGCCACGGTGGAGATCGGCATGATGCACTGGCAGGGCCTGACGGATCTCACGGGTGCGTCGTACACGCCCATCGGACTCGTGAACGCCGATCCGGCCGGCATCCAGGTCCGCGCCGACGCGCCCTACAAGGACGTCAAGGACCTGCTGGCCGCCATCAAGGCCAACCCGGGCAAGTTCAAGGCCTCGGGGACGGGGCAGGGTGGTATCTGGCACCTGGCCATCGCCGGCCTGCTGCGCGACCAGAAGATCGACCCGGCCACCGTGCCCTGGGTGCCCAGCAACGGCGCGGCTCCGGGCCTGCAGGACATGATCGCGGGCGGCGTGGAGATCGCACCCGTTTCGCTGCCCGAGGCGCGCTCGCTCATCGATGCGGGCAAGGTCAAGAGCCTGGCCGTGATGAACGACAAGCCCGCTTCGCTCTACCCCAACGTGCCCACGCTCAAGGCCGCGATCGGCAGCGACTGGACCATGGCGGCCTGGCGCGGCATCGTCGCGCCCAAGGGCATTCCCAACGACGTGCGCGACAAGCTGGCTGCCTCGATCCGCAAGATCGCCGCGAGCAAGGAGTACACCGACTTCATGAGCTCGCGCGGCTTCGGCGTGATCTACGCCGGCCCCGACGACTTTGCGAAGTTCATGGCCAAGTCCAGCACCGACCTGGGTGCGACCATGAAGGCCGTGGGCATCGCCAAGTAAGCCGGGAGCGGGCTGATGAAATTCAACGACGCCGTCTTCGGCGCGGTGCTGCTCGCCCTGGGCGCGGCCGTCCTCACCATCGTCCAGGGCTATCCCAAGATCCCCGGCCAGCAGGTCGGGCCGGCGCTGTTCCCCGGTCTCATCGCGGCGGGCCTGTGCGTCGGAGGTCTGGTGCTGCTCGTGCGCGGCTGGCGTGAGCGCAAGGCCGTGCCCTGGTTCACTGCGGACGACTGGCTGCGCTCGCCGCGCCATGTGGCCGGCGCGCTGGTAGTGATCGGCTCGGTTCTGGTGTACATGCTGGCGGCCGAACGCATCGGCTTTCTTCCGGTGGCGGCGGCGCTGCTGTTCGTGAATTTCATCACCTTCCGTGTGCGGCCGCTGCCGGCCATCGGCATGGCGCTGGTGGCAACGCTGCTGATCCACTTCGCGTTCTACAAGCTGCTGCGCGTGCCCCTGCCCTGGGGCGTGCTCAAGAACTACGCCTGGTAAGTCCAACCCTTCAAGGAAGCGCACTCATGTGGACTGCAGTCAGCCAGGCCTTCGGCATGGTGTTCGAGCCCTACACCCTGATGGTGATGGTGGGCGCCTCACTCTTCGGCCTGTTCGTCGGCGCGGTACCGGGCCTCACGGCCACCATGGCCACCGCGCTGCTGGTGCCGGTGACCTTCTTCATGCCGCCGATCCCGGCCATCGCGGCCATCGTCACGGCCACGGCCATGGCGATCTTCTCGGGCGACATTCCGGGCTGCCTGCTGCGCATTCCCGGCACGCCGGCGTCGGCCGCCTACACCGACGAAGCCTTTGCCATGACGCGCAAGGGCCAGGCCGAGATGGCGCTGGGCGCGGGCCTGGTGTTCTCGGCCGTGGGCGGACTGTTCGGCACGGTGGTGCTGATCGTCGCCGCGCCGGCACTGGCGGACTTCGCCACGCGGTTCAGCTCCTTCGAGTATTTCTGGCTGGTGCTGCTGGGCCTGACCTGTGCGGTGTTCATCACGTCTGACCGGCCACTCAAGGGCTGCATCACGCTGGGCCTGGGGCTGCTCGTGGCCTGCGTCGGGCTGGGCAATCCGGCCGGGCACCCGCGCTTCACCTTCGGCAGCACGGAGCTGACCGGCGGCATCGGGATGATCTCGATGATGATCGGCATGTTCGCGATCTCCGAGATCATCCGCTATGCCGTGGACACCAGCCCGCCCGCTGAACTCGTGGTCGAGCAGGTGGGCAACGTGCTCAAGGGGCAGTGGGCCCTGGCCAAACGCTATCCGAAGCAGATCCTGCGCGGCAGCGTGCTGGGCACCGCCGTGGGCGCCTTGCCCGGCGCGGGTGCCGACATCGCGGCCTGGATGTCGTACGCCATGAGCAAGAAGTTCTCCCGCGAGCCCGAGAAGTTCGGCACCGGCCACGTCGAAGGCATCGTCGAGTCGGGCGCCGCCAACAACAGTGCGCTGGCGGGCGCCTGGATTCCCGCGCTGGTGTTCGGCATTCCGGGCGACTCGATCACCGCCATCGTGATCGGCGTGCTCTACATGAAGAACATGAACCCGGGCCCTTCGCTGTTCACCACGAATCCGCAGAACATCTATGCCGTGTTCCTGCTGTTCATCATCGCCAACATCATCATGGTGCCGCTGGGCATCCTGTGCATCAAGGTCGCACGGCGCATTCTCAAGGTGCCGCGCAATGTGCTGATGCCGCTGATCCTGCTGTTCTGCATCGTCGGCACCTTCGCGATCAACAATTCGATCTTCGACGTGACGGTGATGCTGGTGGCTGGCGTCATCGCCTACGTGCTGGAGGAAAACCGTTTCCCCATCGCACCGGCGATTCTCGGCGTGGTCCTGGGAAGCATGCTGGAGGAGAACTTCATCACCTCGATGATCAAGTCCGACGGCAATCTGGCCGCCTTCGTGACGCGGCCGATCGCCGCCGTGCTGGCGGTGCTGACGATCCTGATCTGGACGACGCCGCTGATTCTGGCGTGGCTGCGCCGGCGGCGTGCTGTGGGCTGAGCGAGGCGCCCCTGCGCCTCGGCCGCGTGAAGCGCCGCGTGCATGCAGGAGGAGGGCGCGGTATCTGAACGCTCGGGTCAGAGGGGCGCAGGCGCCGCGACGCCGAACTTGCGTCCCCAGGCTTCGAGCGCGGGCAGGATGGTCGGATAGAGTGCCACGCCGCCAGCCTGCTGCTCGCGTGAGAGCCGCACGCCGCTTTCACCGGGCGTTCGCACGGCCGTGCCTGGCGTCACCGGCCGCGAGGCGCGGCATTGCGCAGTGACGTGGCCGGTCTGCCGGGTGAAGGCATCGAGTCCGGTAAAGGCGCGTGGGTCCAGGATCTGCAGGAACACGGTCGCGCCCCAGCCTTCGCGCGGGTCGGCCCGGCCGTGACCGGCCAGGCCTCCGGTGAGCGCCTCGACCAGCAGGCTCAGGCCATAGCCCTTGTGGCCGGAGTCCTTGCCGCCCAGGGGCAGGATGGTTCCGGCCGGCTGCGTGAACAGGACGGCAGGGTCATTGCCGGGCGTCCCGTGCGCATCCATGACCCAGTCGGCCGGCAGGCGCCGGCCTTCCTTGTGCAGCCGTCCGGTGAGGCCGTTGGTGGTGGCCGAGGTGGAGACGTCCATGAGGACGGGCACGTCGCCTGTGGGAATGCCGGCCGAGATCGGGTTGGGGGTGAAGACGGGGTCGAGTCCGCCAAAGGGCGCAACGCTCGCGGCGTTGGGGTCCGAGCAGGTGAGGATCATCATGAGGCCCTGGTCGGTGGCGCGCTGGAGGAAGGCGGCGAGGCAGGCGATGTGGTGGCTGCGCCGGATGACGACGGTGCAGGTGCCCTGGGTGCGCGCCCGTTCCGTGGCAACGTCCATGGCCCGCAGGACGAGCCAGGGGCCCGGCAGGCGGCGGCCGTCCCAGGTGAGCGCGGCCGGGTGGTCCGCGACGATTTCGGGCTCGCCGTCCTTGCGCATCGCCCCCGATTCGATGTCGGCCAGATAGGGCGCCAGCAGCTGCAGGCCATGCGTGGTGTGGCCGAGCAGGTCACCTTCGACGAGGATGGAGGCGACGGCTTCCGACTTGTCTTCGTCGAGACCGCTTTCGCGCAGGAGTTCGCGGGCGTATCGGAGGAGGTCGTTGGGGTGGTAGCGGAGGGGCGTGGTCATGGCTTGACTTTAGGTCGCATGTGGGGGGGAGGGTACTCGGCGGAACCCCGAGGCGGTGGTGTTCTGTTTTGTGCCTGTTTTGTGCCTGTGTCGTGCCTGCTGGGTTGGCAGGGGCGGGCGGCCCGGGGGGGCGTTCTCCGGGCACCTCGCGCAGATGTTTTTGTAGCGCGCCCGACGGGTTGGCGCTGCCTCCGTGCAGGCATGCACGGCTCTTGTACGCAGCGCGACTGGCCCTGCGCCCGCCCCCCCGAACCACCCACCCCGGCGGTGCGTTGCTTCGCTCGCCCGAGAGACCGGGGCCTGTACTCTTAGGCGCACGCCCGCCGGATAGGTCGTGCATGGGAGCCGACGCGCAGTCACGAAGAGTCATCGCGCGTGAAGGCCCGGCAAACCCGCCCGCCTTCCGCGAAGTCTGCGCCCGCAACGTAGCGCAAGCAGAGCACTCCACAGAAAGGGTCCACGCCGCCCGCCTTCCGCGAGGTCTGCGCCCGCAACGTAGCGCAAGCAGAGCACTCCGCAGAAAGGGTCCACGCCGCCCGCCTTCCGCGAGGTCTGCGTCCGCAACGTCCCACGCACTGAGCAAGCCAACCGCCCCCAGACAGACGCGACTTGTATCAGGCGCCTTCTCCTACAGGCTGGTTCCCGCTTCGCTGACCGCCCCGCACAGCAATGCGCGCGACCATGAACAGGTGCAAGCGGCCCTCGCCGATCGACAGAACCAGCGACTCCGCAGCGCAACACCTCAACATCATCTCAGGAGAACAGACATGGCAGCAGAAGACAAGGACATGAACCGCGACCCCATCACGGACGAGCCGGGGGCGCACCCCATCGGGACGGGCCTGGGCGCTGCAGCCGGTGGCGCCGTCGCGGGCGCGGCAGCGGGTGCCTTCGGCGGCCCGGCCGGAGCCCTGGTGGGCGCGGTGGCCGGTGCGGTCGCAGGCGGGCTCGGCGGCAAGGCGGCGGCTGAAGCGTTCAATCCCACGGCCGAAGAGGCCTACTGGCGTGACGCCTACACCCGCGAGAGCTACTACGAATCCGGCCGCACCTTCGACGATTACGGTCCGGCCTACCGTCTGGGCTGGGGCAGCCGCGGCCGCTACGGCGACGACTTCGATGCCGTCGAGCCGAGCCTGGCTGCAGACTGGGAACGCAGCCGCGCGGGCTCCAGCCTCTCGTGGCCGCAGGCCAAACCGGCCACGCGTGCCGCCTGGGACCGCCTGGACAACTGGCGAGCGGCGGCCGGCGAGCAGGCTGGCGACATCGACAACGACGACGTGATCGACACGCTCAACGACATCCTGGAAAACTGCCGTGACGGCGAATATGGCTTCCGCGCCTGCGCCGACCACACGCAGGCCCAGGACCTGAAGGTGCTGTTCACGCGCCACGCGGAGCAATGTCGCATGGCTGCCTCGGAGATTGCGACGCAGATCCGTTCGCTGGGCGGCAAGGCCGACGAAGGCGGCACGGCGTCGGGCATGCTGCATCGCGGCTGGGTCGCGGTGCGCGGCACGCTGACCGGCTTCAGCGATCTGGCCATGCTCGAGGAATGCGAGCGTGGCGAAGACAAGGCCCTGGCACGCTACCGCAGCGCGCTCAAGGAGCCGCTGCCCGCCGGCATTCAGACGCTCCTGCAGCGCCAGTACCAGGGCGCCCAGCGCAACCATGACGAAATCAAGGCCTTGCGCGACACGCTCAAGGCAGCCAAGTAACTTCGCGTGACTCTTTCACGCGGGTCGTTCACGTGAATCGTTCACGGGATTCGTTCGCGTGATTCGTTCGCGTGATTCAGAGGGCGGCGGCCATGATGTGGCTGCCGCCCTCTTTGCTTGTTTGTCTCAACCGGCGAGCCAGTGCTGCGGGCTTGCATTGCACCAGGCGCGTCGGCCTCTTCACGAGCCGCTTGAGCCGCGCTCCTGCCGCGCGTGTTCTTCCATGGCCCGCACCAGCTCCCGGGCTTCCTCGCCTTCCGGGATGGGGCGCCCGCTGTCGCGCCACTGCACTGCGGCCTTGAAGCCTTCGGCCTGCGCATAGCGGCGGAACCACAGGCCTTCCGGGTTGTGGCGCGTGACGCCGTCGAAGATCGTGGCCATCTGCTGCGACTGCTCCAGACCCATGGCCAGCAGCACCTGGTTCACCACCATCTTGTGCATCGCGAGGTGGCTGCGCGGCACGCCGGCGATCCGGGCTGCCAGCTTCATCGTGGCCGCCTCCAGCGTGTCCAGCGGCACGGCCTCGTTGGCCAGGCCCCAGGCGGCGGCGGTGCGGCCGTCGATCGTGTCGCCGGTGAACATGAGCTGCTTGGCACGCGTCGGGCCGAGCCGGTAGGTCCACATCGCCGTCGTGGGGCAGCCCCACACGCGCGTGGGCATGTAGCCGATGCGTGCGTCGTCGGCCATCACGAGCAGGTCGCAGCACAGCGCAATGTCGCTGCCGCCGGCCGCCGCCCAGCCATGCACCTTGGCGATGGTGGGTTTGGGGCTCTTCCACAGCGACATGAAGTCTTCCGTGTTGCGCTTCATGAAGGCGTAGTCGACCATCGGATCCCAGGGCGCACTCTCCTGCTGGCAGGGATGGTCGATGCGGCCTTCGCCGAAGTGCTGCAGGTCGTAGCCGCCGCAAAAGCCCTTGCCCGCACCTTCCACCACGATGACGTGGACCTCCTCGTCGGCATTGGCCCAGTCCACCGCCGCGCGGATCTCGCGCGGCGTCTCGTCATTGATGGCATTGAGCCGTTCGGGCCGATTGAGCAGCAGGCGGGCGATCCGGGGTTGGGCGGCATCCTTGTCGATGCGCAGCGTGGACCAGGCGGGCATGGTGTTGTCTCCTTTTTCTTCGGGGGTGATTCTCTGCAGATCATAGGCGCGACCCTCGCCAGCGCGTGCAGCGGCAGGAGCGGACGGCGCAATGTGGGCTGCCGCACACGCCTTGCCCCATGCTGCAGCGGGACGACAGCTGGCGGCGGCTCCGTCCTACAGTCCCCGGGGGAGCCGGCCCCGATGATGAAGCGGTTCCATCAACCCGCATCAAGGAGAGATCACAATGATCACACGCCACACTTTCCTGCGCACCGCCCTGGCCGTGACGGTCATCGGCACGGCCGTCCTTGCCGGCTGCGCGTCGCATCGCCCGTCGATGACGACCACCATCTTCGAAGCCACGCTCAACGGCGCTGGCGAAGTTCCGCCGGTGCAGACCTACGGCACGGGCCAGATCGAAGCGGTCTGGAAACCCTCCGAAATGAAGCTCAGCTGGCGCGGCACCTTCTCGAACCTGAGCGGCCCGCCGACCGCTGCCCACTTCCACGGGCCGGCCGATCCGTCGTCCAATGCCGGGGTGGCGCTGCCCGTGACGCTGGGTACGCCGCAACTGGGGACGATTCAGGGTGAAGCCGTGCTGACCCAGTCCCAGGCCGACGATCTGGCGGCGGGCCGCTGGTACTTCAACATCCACACCGCCGCCAACCCCAACGGGGAAATCCGCGGCCAGATGCGTCGTCGCGGCGGTTGATCATCGGGTGCTTCGGCACCCGTCTCGCGACCGGCGGCCAGCGGACAAGGCCCTTGACATGGGCTTTCGCCCGCCGGGTTTCGCCGCAGACACGAGCGCGTCTATAGTGCGCAGGGTCAACACCCGGCCGTGCATTCATGACGCTCACGACTGCCTTCACGCCCTTGCCCCTGCCCCCTGTGGCCCATCGCCCGCTACCCTCGCGTGTGCCGGTATTGATCGCAGGAGGTGGGCCGGTCGGGCTCACGCTGGCCGCGCTCCTGGCCAGCGAGGGTGTCGATTGCCTGGTGGCGGAAGCCGATGCGGGCTGGTGCACCGGCAGCCGCGCCATCTGCATGTCCCGTCGCTCGCAGGAAATTCTTGGCTGGGTCGGCGCGGATGCCGGGCTCGTGCGCACCGGACTGTCATGGGTGGGTGGACGCAGCTATTGGCGTGACACGGAAGTCCTCCATTTCCAGATGCCCAGCGAGCCGACCCAGCGCTTCGCGCCCATGGTCAACATCCAGCAACACCACGTCGAGGCGCTGGCCTGCGAGGCAGCGCTCTCGCACGGCCGACCCGCCGACGTCCGCTTCGCAACCCGGCTGGCGCAGGTGCGTCCAGCCGATGATGGTGCCCGTATCCAACTGGAAGGGCCTGACGGCATCCATGAACTCCAGGCCGACTGGGTCGTGGCCTGCGATGGCGGGCGCAGCACCGTGCGCGAGCAACTGGGCCTGCAACTCGCAGGCATGCAGTACGACGGCCGCTATGTGATCGTCGACATCGTGCAGAAGTCGCGCCGGCCGGTCGAGCGCCTGGCCTGGTTCGATCCGCCGTCCAATCCGGGCTCGACCCTGCTCATGCACCGGCAGCCCGGCGATGTCTGGCGGATCGACTACCAGATCCGCGACGACGAGGACCCTGCCGAGGCCGTCAAGCCCGAGAACGTGCTGCCGCGCGTGCGCAGCCACCTGGCGATGATCGGCGAGGACGAGCCGTGGGAGCCCCTGTGGATCTCGATCTACAACGCCAAGTGCCTCACGCTCGACAGCTACCGCCACGGCCGCGTGCTGTTCGCGGGGGACGCGGCGCACCTCGTGCCGATCTTCGGCGTGCGCGGGCTCAATTCGGGGCTCGATGATGCCGGCAACCTGGCCTGGAAGCTGGCGCGGGTGATCCACGGCCAGAGCCCCGAGCGCCTGCTCGACTCCTATTCGGCCGAACGGGTCCACGCCGCGCGAGAGAACATTGCCTACGGCGCCAAGAGCACCGAGTTCATGGCGCCCCCGGACTTCGCGTTCCGCCTGCTGCGCGAAGCGACGCTGCGTCTCGCCGTGCAAGACCCGGCGGTGCGGGCGCTCATCAATCCGCGCCAGAGCGCCCCCATCGCCTACAGCGGCTCACCGCTGAATGCGGGCCAGCAGGGCGAGTGGCTGCATGATGCGGCGGCGCCCGGCATGCCGGCGCCCGAGGCGCTGCTGGCCGGACGCAACGGGCCGATGCACCTGACCCAGTGCTTCGGCCACGGCTTCACCTGCCTGGTGTTCGCCGACGGTGCGCTGGCGCCGGCGCTTGCGCGCCTCGTCGACGCAGGTGTGGGCGTGCTCCTCATCGAGCCCGACGCCGACACCGCAGGGCAGGCCTGGTCGCGCTACGGGCTGCCGGCGCCTGCGAGCGGATCGGGCCGGTCGCTGCCGACCGGGCTGGTGCTGGTGCGGCCTGACGGCTATGTGCTGGGCCGCTGGCGCGGGCTCGATCCGGCGCCTGTGCTTGCGGCGCTTCGCGCTCTGGAAAACGAGGGGATCTGCCATGAATGACCAGGATCTCGATATCTGCTACACGGCGCTGTGCCGGGCGCTGGGCGAGGCGGGTGAAGCGAAAGCTCCGCTGCTGCTGTCCATGCTCAGCCTGTCGCTGATCGCCCGCCAGCCAGCGGCTGGCGACGTTCTGCCGCTGATCGACCAGGCGCTGCGGCGCAGTGCCGATCCGACGGCTTCTCTTCCCAAGGAGGCAAGGACATGAACCCGCTCAACGATTTCGGCTATGGGCCCGACGACCTCACCGTCAAGGTGTCCGAACTGCTGGTGGCGACCTCGGACACCGCGGATGTGGCGATTGACGACTGCGTGCCCGAGGTGCTGCGCCTGCTGCGCGAGCGCATGAACATGGACGTGGTATTCGTCTCGGAGTTCACCGGCGGACGCCGGGTGTTCCGCCAGGTCGCCAGCCGGCCGGGACAGCAGGTTGTGGCGGTGGGCGAGTCCGATCCGCTGGAGGAGACCTGGTGCCAGCGCGTCGTGGACGGCCGCCTGCCGCAGTACATCCATGACACGGCCCGCTCGCCCGAGGCCGCGCCGCTGCTGCAGAAGACGTCCTATCCCGTCGGCACCTACATGAGCACGCCGGTCGTGCTGCGCAGCGGCGAGGTCTACGGCACGCTCTGCGCCTTCAGCTTCACCCCGCATGAGGAGGCCCATCCCGAGGACCTGCGCAAGCTCCAGTACGTGGCCAAGCTCACCGCGCAGAAGCTGGAGCAGCAGCGCCGCGAAGAGCAGAACCGACCGCCCGAGCCGGAGCTGACGCTCAAGCCGCGCGACTGAAAGGGCGGTGACGTCAGAACGCGGCGATGCCGGTCTGGGCCCGGCCCAGGATCAGCGCGTGCACGTCGTGCGTGCCCTCGTAGGTGTTGACCACCTCGAGGTTCACCAGATGGCGTGCAACGCCGAACTCGTCGCTGATGCCGTTGCCGCCCATCATGTCGCGGGCCAGGCGTGCGATGTCCAGCGCCTTGCCGCAGGAATTGCGCTTCATGATCGAAGTGATCTCGACCGACGCCGTGCCCTCGTCCTTCATGCGCCCGAGGCGCAGGCAGCCCTGCAGGCCCAGCGTGATCTCGGTCTGCATGTCGGCCAGCTTCTTCTGGATCAACTGGTTGGCCGCCAGCGGTTTGCCGAACTGCTTTCGGTCCAGCGTGTACTGGCGTGCGCGGTGCCAGCAGTCCTCGGCGGCGCCGAGCGCGCCCCAGGCAATGCCGTAGCGCGCCGAGTTCAGGCAGGTGAACGGGCCCTTGAGGCCGCGCACGTCGGGGAAGGCGTTTTCCTCGGGGCAGAACACGTCTTCCATCACGATCTCGCCGGTGATGGAGGCGCGCAGGCCCACCTTGCCCTGGATCTTGGGGGCCGACAGGCCCTTCCAGCCCTTCTCGAGCACGAAGCCGCGAATGGCGCCTTCGTCGTCCTTGGCCCAGACCACGAACACGTCGGCGATCGGGCTGTTGGTGATCCACATCTTGCTGCCGGTGAGCGCGTAGCCGCCGTCGACCTTGCGCGCGCGCGTGACCATGCTGCCCGGATCGGAGCCGTGATTCGGTTCGGTCAGGCCGAAGCAGCCGATCCACTCGCCGGTGGCCAGCCGGGGCAGGTACTTGCGCCGCGTGGCCTCGTTGCCGAATTCGTGGATCGGCACCATCACGAGCGAGGACTGCACGCTCATCATCGAGCGGTAGCCGGAGTCCACGCGCTCGACCTCGCGCGCCACCAGACCGTAGCAGACGTAGTTCAGGCCCGCGCCGCCGTAGGTCTCGGGGATGGTCGCGCCGAGCAGGCCGAGACCGCCCATCTCGCGGAAGATGGACGCATCGGTCGTCTCATTGCGGAAGGCCTCCAGCACGCGCGGCGCGAGCTTGTCCTGGCAGTAGGCCTGGGCCGAATCGCGCACCATGCGCTCGTCGTCGGTGAGTTGGGCGTCGAGCAGCAGCGGGTCGGCCCAGTTGAAGCTTGCTTTGGAGGCGGCCATGGTGGAAGTTCGGTGAAATGTGGGTCGGAGTGGGTGAGGGAGGGCGCTCCGATTGCGTTTTGCGCAAGATGGAGGCGGGCCCCAGGCGAGACTCTACGGGGCATTCCGGGCCGAGGCAAACGATTTGTCTGCATCCACCTGTGCAAGAATTGCACTCCGACCTACGCCCGCCCTGCGCCCCCCTCCACCCGGCCTCCGCGCCGCGACCGCCCATGAGCCTGCGCCGCAAGATCCCCAGCACCGCCGCATTGACGGCTTTCGACGCGGCCGCGCGCCACAGCAGCTTCACCGAGGCGGCGGGCGAGCTGGCGCTGAGCCAGGGCGCGGTGTGCCGGCAGATCGCCGGGCTCGAAGGCTTCCTGGGCGTCAAGCTGTTCCGCCGTTCGCGCCGGGGCGTGGTGCTGACCGAGGCCGGCCAGGCCTACCACCGGCAGATCGGCCGCCGCCTGGAGGAGATGGAGCGCGACACGCTCGACCTCATGGCCCGTCAGGGGCGCGGCGGCACGCTCGAGCTGGCGGTCGTGCCGACCTTCGGCACGCGCTGGCTGATGCCGCGTCTGCCGGACTTCGCGCGGCGGCACCCGGACATCACGCTCAACCTGGCCAGCCGCAGCCGGCCCTTCCTGTTTGACGACTCGGGCCTGGACGCGGCCATCCACACCGGCGACGGCAACTGGCCCGGCACGCGCGCGACCTATCTCATGGCCGAGGAACTGGTGCCGGTGTGCAGCCCGGCGCTGATCGCGCCGCGCAAGCGCCTGTCGCCGCGCGAGCTGGCGCAGCTGCCCCTGCTGCAGCAGGGCACCCGGCCCTATGCCTGGCGCCACTGGTTCGAGTCGGCCGGCTTTCTGCCGGGCCATGAGCTGGCGGGGCCGCGCTACGAGCTGTTCTTCATGTCGCTCGAGGCGGCCGCCTGCGGCCTGGGGGTGGCGCTCGTGCCGCGTTTCGTGCTTGGCGACGACCTCTACGGTGGCCGCCTCGTGATCCCCGTGCGGCACGCCTGCCCGAGCGACCGGGCCTACTACCTCGTGAGCCCGGAGCAGAAGGCCGACAACCCGGTGCTCAAGACCTTCGAAGCCTGGCTCAAGGGGCAGGCGGCGTCGGCCTGAGGCCACGCGGCGGCAGCGCGAGCCTGATTCCCGCAGCGCAAACGGCCTCGCCGGATGGCGAGGCCCACGCCTCAGGCAGCCTCGGCCACCTTCGGCTGGCCGAGGCTGCGCAACACGTCGCGCACCATCTGCGCCCGGTCCTTGGGCTCCTTGAGTTCGCGTTCGATGCGCAGCTTCTCGTTGCCGGCGAACTTGATGTGGCGGTTCTTCTGCACCAGCTCGATGATGCGCAGCGGCTCGATCGGCGCGTCCTTGCGGAAGGTGATGTTGATCACGCCCGGCGCCGCATCGACCTTGACCACGCCATAGGGCCGCGCGATCACGCGCAGACGGTGCACGTCGATCAGCGTCTGCGCCTGCGGCGGCAGCTTGCCGAAGCGGTCGACGATCTCCTCCAGTAGCGCATCGATCTGGTCGGTGTTCTTCGCGGTGGCCAGCTTCTTGTAGAACGACAGGCGCAGGTGCACGTCGCCGCAGTAGTCGTCGGGCAGCAGGGCGGGCGCGTGCAGGTTGATCTCGGTCGTTACCGACAGCGGGCTCAGCAGGTCGGGCTCCTTGCCCGCCTTGAGCGAGCGCACGGCCTCGGCCAGCATCTCGTTGTAGAGCTGGAAGCCGATCTCCAGCATGTTGCCGCTCTGGTTTTCGCCCAGCACCTCGCCGGCGCCGCGGATCTCCAGGTCGTGCATCGCGAGGTAGAAGCCCGAGCCCAGCTCCTCCATCTGCTGGATGGCGTCCAGCCGCTGCGCCGCCTGCTTGGTCAGGCTCTCCTTGTCGGGGACCATGAGGTAGGCATAGGCCTGATGGTGGCTGCGGCCGACGCGGCCGCGCAGCTGGTGCAGCTGGGCCAGGCCGAACTTGTCGGCGCGGCTGATCACGATGGTGTTGGCCGTCGGCACGTCGATGCCGGTCTCGATGATGGTCGAGCACAGCAGCACGTTGAAGCGCTGCGCCACGAAGTCGCGCATCACGCGTTCGAGCTCGCGCTCGGGCATCTGGCCGTGGGCGACCGCGATGCGTGCCTCGGGCAGCAACTGCTCCAGGCGCTCGCGCCGGTTCTGGATGGTCTCGACCTCGTTGTGCAGGAAGTACACCTGGCCGCCGCGCTTGAGCTCGCGCAGCACCGCCTCGCGGATCACGCCGTTGCCCTCGTTGCGCACGAAGGTCTTGATCGCCAGCCGCCGCTGCGGCGCGGTCGCGATCACGCTGAGGTCGCGCAGGCCTTCGAGCGCCATGCCCAGCGTGCGCGGGATCGGCGTGGCCGTCAGCGTCAGCACGTCGACCTCGGCGCGCAAGGCCTTCATCGCCTCCTTGTGCCGCACGCCGAAGCGGTGCTCCTCGTCGATGATCAGCAGGCCCAGGTTCTTGAAGCGGGTGGACTCCGACAGCAGCTTGTGCGTGCCCACGACGATGTCGACGCTGCCGTCGGCGATGCCCTTCATCGCGGCCGTAATCTCCTTGCCCGAGCGGAAGCGCGAGACTTCCATCACCTTCACCGGCCATTTGGAGAAGCGGTCCACCAGCGTCTGGTAGTGCTGCTCGGCCAGCAGCGTGGTCGGCGCGAGGAAGGCGACCTGCTTGCCGCCGGTCACGGCGATGAAGGCGGCGCGCAGCGCCACCTCGGTCTTGCCGAAGCCCACGTCGCCGCACACCAGCCGGTCCATCGGCCTGGGCGAGATCATGTCCTGGATCACGGCGTGGATGGCCCCGCGCTGGTCGGCGGTTTCCTCGAAGCCGAAGTCGTTGGCAAAGGTCTCGTAGTCCTGCGGCGAATAGCGGAACGGGTGGCCTTCGCGCGCGGCGCGGCGGGCGTAGATGTTCAGCAGTTCGGCGGCCGAGTCGCGCACCTGTTCGGCGGCCTTGCGCTTGGCCTTTTCCCACTGGCCCGAACCGAGCTTGTGCAGCGGCGCCTCGTCGGCGCTCACGCCGGTGTAGCGGCTGATCAGGTGCAGCTGGCTGACCGGCACGTACAGCGTGGCCTTGTCGGCGTACTCCAGGTGCAGGAACTCCTGCAGCTGCGGCGTTCCGTCGGCGTTCGTGCCCTGGCCCAGATCCATGTTGACCAGGCCCCGGTAGCGGCCGATTCCGTGCGCCGAATGGACCACCGGATCGCCCACGTTCAGCTCCGACAGGTCCTTGATCAGCGCTTCGACGTCGCTGACCTGCTCCTGCTTCTTGCGCCGGCGCGCCGTCGGCCCGGCGGCGAAGAGTTCGGTCTCGGTGACGAAGTCGATGCCTTCCTCGTCCCAGGCAAAGCCGGTGACGAGCGCGGCGGTGGCGATGCCGATCTTCTCGTCGTCATGCTGGCGGAACTCCTCCAGCGAGTCGAAGGCCGGTGGCGACAGGTGGCTCGCCCGCAGGAAGTCGAGCAGGCTCTCGCGCCGGCCGTCGCTTTCGGCCAGCAGCAGCACGCGGTGCTGCGTGTTGCGCAAATGGTCTTTCAGGCGTGCCAGCGGCTCGTCGGCACCGCGCACCACGGCCAGCGGCGGCAGCGGCGACACTTCGGCCAGCGTGACCTCACCGGCCGGCGGACGGACGGCCAGCTGTGCATGCCCGTTGGCGAGGCTGTAGAACTGCTCGGCCGACAGGAACAGCGCTTCCGGCGGCAGGGCAGGGCGCTCCGGGTCGCCCTGCACCAGGCGGTAGCGCTCGCGCGTGTCCTGCCAGAACGCCTGGAAGGCAGGCTCCAGGTCGCCGTGCAGCACGACGGTGGCGTCGGCGCCCAGGTAGTCAAAGACGGTGGCGGTCTGCTCGAAGAACAGTGGCAGGTAGTACTCGATGCCGGCCGTCGCCACGCCGTTGCCCATGTCCTTGTAGATGCGGCTCTTGGTCGGGTCGCCCTCCAGCAGCTCGCGCCAGCGGCTGCGAAAGCGCGCCCGGGCATCGTCGTCCATCGGGAACTCGCGGCCGGGCAGCAGGCGCACCTCGGGCACGGGGTAGAGGCTGCGCTGGCTGTCGGGGTCGAAGGTGCGGATCGAGTCGATCTCGTCGTCGAACAGGTCGACGCGGTAGGGCACGGGCGAGCCCATCGGGAAGAGGTCGATCAGCCCGCCGCGCACCGCGTACTCGCCGGGGCTCACCACCTGCGTGACGTGGCTGTAGCCGGCCAGGGTGAGCTGCGCCTTCAGGCGCGCCTCGTCGAGTTTCTGCTTGACCTTGAAGTGGAAGGTGTAGCCGGCCAGGAAGGACGGAGGTGCAAGGCGGTACAGCGCGGTGGTGGCGGGCACGATCACCACGTCGGCGCCGGTGTCGCGCTCGCGCCGCGAGATGCGCCACAGCGTGGCCAACCGCTCGCTGATCAGGTCCTGGTGCGGCGAGAAGGTGTCGTAGGGCAGGGTCTCCCAGTCGGGGAACAGGGCCCCGCGCAGGTCGGGCGCGAAGAACGCGAGTTCGTCGAGCAGGCGCTGCGCATCGGTCGCGTCGGCGGTGACGATGGCCGTCAGACGTCCCTCGGCCTTGTCGCGCGCGGCCAGCCGCGCCAGCAGCAGGGCGTCGGCGGAGCCGGGCGGGCGCGGCAGCGTGTAGCGCTTGCCAGTCGTGAGCTTGGGAAGGTCCATCGGGGAGGGTGTGCGGCGTGGAGCAAATGGAAAACACCCCCCGTGGGTCAGGACGGGGGGTGGACGCTCCTGATTTTATCGGGCCTGCCGCGCCCTTGCAGCGCGTGGGCGGAGGCGGCGTCCCTTGGCTTCGGTGCGTTGGCGCGTCGTTGCGCCGGGCGCACGCGATGGCGTCAGCTGCCGCGCGTCATCCGCACCAGCTCAAGGACGTTGCGCATCTTGCGGCCGGCCACCTCGACGGTGCTGTCGACCTTGATCGGAAACGGCACGTCCGGCACCATCCAGACGGTGGCCTGCGAGGCCGGCTGCTCACCCCGGGCATCGAAGGCGCGGTTGGACGTGTCGAAGCGGAAGGCGTTGAAGCGGCCAGCGGGCAGCTCGATCTGCTCGCGTGCGGCGATGCGGCCCTCCACCGTGAGCGTGCGCGGCGGCAGGTTCATCTGGCGGCCCCAGGTGACCTGGTAGCCGGCCTTCCAGGTCTGGCCGACCTGCAGCAGGCCGCCCGGCACGTAGCTTTGCGGCGGGTCGTAGCGGCTGATCTCGCCCACCGCCACCAGCGCGCCGGAGCCGTCGAAGATCTGCGGCGTGCTGGGGACGTTCATGCCCGGATAGTCCATCATGACTTCTATGCGGTCCGGCTCCACCTTCGTCACGCGGTAGACGATGGTGCTGGTCTTCTCGCCGGGCGTGCCGGTGCCGTTGCGCAGTTCATACACGTCGCCCAGGCGGAACTTGGTGAGCGTGTAGGCCTGGTCCTTGCCGTCGGCGCCGGCGCCTTGCACGACCATGTTCACGCGCGCGAGCTGGTTCAGCCGCGCATGGGCCGACTCCGAGATGATGCCGCTCGGGTACTTCTGGACGAAGGCATAGAAGTCGTCGGGATTGCGGCTGTCCTTGATGCGGTCCCAGTCCTGCTTCTCCTGGCTGAATTCGGCCTGAAGCTGCGTGCCCGTGGGTTTGGCGACGGCGACCACCCGGCCGTCGTTGAACTGGAAGTCCTCCTCCAGGCTGGTGCTCTCCCAGGGAATCTGCCGCCCGTTGCTGGCCTTGCGCACGCCAAAGCGCACGCGCTTGAAAACGTCCTCGATGCGCGACTGGGGCTTGCGAAGCTCCTGCAGCAGGTACTGGGTGTACAGGCCGTTGCCGCTCTTGACGTCGCCGTCTTCGGCCACGTTGCCGGGGGCGGTGGCATAGGCCAGGAAAGTGCCAGTGGGGGCGTCGACCGGTGCCAGGCCCTTGCCGCTGGTCAGGTCCTTGCCGAAGGGGTTGTCGCGGCAGGCGTCGAGCACCACGATGTTCATGCGGTTGCCCGCTGCCTTGAAGGCATCGATCACGGCGCCGACGTCCACCGTCTGCCGGGGCACGTCGCCCGCGCTTGCCAGTCGCGCATCCACCGGCACCATGTAGTTGCGCAAATCCACCTGCAGGCCATGGCCCGCGTAGTAGAACAGGCCCACGCCCTGCTTGCCGCGCAGGCTGGCGCGCACGCGCTCGATCGCCTCGGCCATCTGGGCCTTGTTGCCGTCGCGCAGTTCCAGCACGCTGAAGCCCAGGCCCTTGAGGGTTTCGGACATCGCCTTGGCGTCATTGACCGGATTGGCCAGGGCCGGCGCGCCAGTGTAGGCGGCATTGCCGATCACCAGCGCAACGCGGATGTCACCCGGCGCCTGCGCCCCGGCGGCTGCGCTCAGCAGGGCGGCGCCGAGCAACAGGGGACGCATGCGCGCCAACGCAAGAGGCAGGGACGAGGCGAATGCGGAAACAGATCGAAGAAGGGCAGGCATGGCGGGTGCGGATGAAAGAGGTAGGCGCTGAAGCCGGACAGACAACGGCAGGCGTTGTATCACGCGGCCGGCGTGGGCGCTTCCCATGTTCGGGTGAGGCGGCTTGAATCCGCCTGGCTGCACCCGGTGCCGAGGCCGCGCTGCGACTTAGAATCCCTCGCAGATGAGTTCCTCTCCCCGCTCCCCCGCGTTGTATGCCCTGATTCCGTGCGCGGGCGTGGGCCGTCGTGCGCTGGGGGCCGCCCGCAGCAGCGCGCCCAAGCAGTACCAGCCGCTGGCCGGCAAGCCGATGGTCATGCATACGCTGGCCGCTTTTTCCGGCGTGCAGCGGATCCGGCGCGGACTGGTGGTGGTGGCGCCGGGCGACAGTTTTCTGCAGCTCATTCTTGCGGGGCGGACGCTGTTTTCGGTGGCCGACTGCGGCGGCGACACCCGCGCGGCCAGCGTGCTCGCGGGCCTTGATCACCTCGTGGCCGGCGGCGCGGCGTTGCAGGACTGGGTGCTCGTGCACGACGCGGCGCGCTGCCTCGTGACCGCAGCCCAGATCGACGCGCTGATCGACGCCTGCCAGGACGACCCGGTCGGCGGCCTGCTGGCGCACCGGCTGGCCGACACGCTCAAGCGCGAGGCGGGCGGCCGCTCGGCCGAGACGGTGGACCGCAGCGACAAATGGCTCGCCCAGACGCCGCAGATGTTTCGCATCGGCGCACTGGCGGCGGCATTGCGCACGGCCGGCGCGTCCGTGACCGACGAAGCCAGCGCCATGGAGGCGGCCGGGCACCTGCCCCGGCTCGTGCCCGGCAGCGCGCTGAACTTCAAGGTGACCTGGCCCGAGGATTTCGCGCTGGCCGAGTCGGTGCTCAGGGGCCGCGCATGACGGCGCGCCTGCGCATCGGCGAAGGCTGGGACGTCCACGCCCTGGTGCCGGGCCGGCGCCTGGTGATCGGCGGCGTCGACATCCCCCACAGCACGGGCCTGCTGGGCCACTCCGACGCCGACGTGCTGCTGCACGCCATCACCGACGCGCTGTTGGGCGCTGCGGCGCTTGGCGACATCGGCACGCATTTTCCGGACACGGATCTGCGCTTTCGCGGTGCCGACTCTGCCATTTTGCTGGCCGAGGCGGCGCGGCGCGTGCGCGAGGCCGGCTGGACCGTGGGCAACATCGACAGCACCGTCATCGCGCAGGCGCCGCGCCTGGCGCCGCACATCGCGGCCATGCGCGAGCGCATCGCGGCCACGCTCGGCCTGCCGCTCGATGCGGTGAATGTGAAGGCCAAGACGGCCGAGAAGCTGGGGCCGGTGGGGCAGGGCCTGAGCATCGAGGCCCGCGCCGTGGTGCTGCTGCTCGCGGCCTGAGGGCTGCCTCGCACGCAGGCGGGCCGGACGCTTCAGCCTTCCCGCGCCTTCTGCAGCTTGACGTGGGCCGCCAGGCCGCCCGAGGTGGTGTTGGCCAGCGCGAAGATGCCGCCCATGCGTTGCACCGTCTTGTCGACGATGGACAGCCCCAGGCCAGCCCCGGTGGCGGCGGTGCGCGCCGCGTCGCCGCGGAAGAAGGGCTTGACGAGATTGGGCAGCGTCTCGGCCGCGACGCCCATGCCGTGGTCGCGCACCTTGAGCAGCACCCATTCATTGCGCGCCTTGGCCGCGATGTCGACCACGGCGATGCCGGTCTCGGGCGTCTTGCCGTAACGGCGGGCGTTCTCCAGCAGGTTGGAGATGACGCGAGCGAGCTCCACCTCATCAGCCATCACGACCAGGTTGGGCGCGAGATCGAGGTTGATGCGCATGTCGCCGTGGTCCTGCACCGCGTAGAGGCAGGCCTCGATCACTTCGTTGAGCACCACCGGCCGCAGCTCCACATGGTCTGGCCGCGCATAGTCGAGGAACTTGTCGATGATCGCGTCGAGCTGGTCGATGTCGGACGCCATGTGGTTGCGCGCGTCCAGGTCGGCCACACTCATCTCGGTTTCCAGCCGCAGCCGCGCCAGGGGCGTGCGCAGGTCATGGGAGATGCCGGCGAGCATGACCGCGCGGTCCTGCTCGATCTTGGCCAGCTGCTGGGCCATGCGGTTGAAGCCGATGTTGACCTCGCGGATCTCACTGGTCACGGCCTTTTCGTCGAGGCGGCTCGCGTCGAAGTCGCCGTCGCGCACGCGGCTGGCGGCAAACGACAGCTGCTTGAGCGGCCGGTTGATCAGCCGCGCGATCAGCGCGGCGCCGGCCAGCGACAGTGCCGCCGCGATGATCAGCCAGATCAGCCAGGTCTTGCCGCCGACGGCAGTGAAGCGGGCGCGGTCCATCAGCAGCCAATAGGCGTCGCCCTCGATGTTGAAGCCGATCCACAGGCCTTCCTCGCGATTGACCGACTTGGCGACCACAGTGGCCGGACCCAGGCGCGTGGCGAGTTCCTCGGCAATGCGCTGGTCGAGCACCTCGGCGTCGAAGGCCTCCCAGGTGTCGCCCGGCTCGCGCGGCAGGATGCGCACGCCTTCGGTGTCGGCCAGCGTCTTGACGAGCGAGACGCGCGCGATGGCGTCCGCGTGCACCAGCGCGGCCCGGCTGAGGTTGACGAGCGAGGCGATCTGGTTGGCGGTCTGGATGGCGCGCGGCTCGAACTCCAGCGCGCGGAAGGTCTGCAGCCACGCGACGATGCTGCCGATCAGCAGCAGGGCCAGCAGGAAGAAGGTTCGCCAGAACAGGCTCAGCCCGACGCGCGGGCGCAGCTCCAGCGGAGCGGGGCCCGTCTCCAGCGGAGTCGGACCTGTGACGTCGATGCTCGTGGAAACGGCTCGGATCAAGAACTCACCTTGCTATGCCTGAGGGACGGATTCCCGGCCCCCGATTCCCTTGTCTACATCTGCGTGCCGGCGCCAGCGACCCGTGTTGGTCAGGCCGGGCCGCCAGCGGCATGGTCAACCCGCGCCGTCCGGCACGAACACGTAGCCCACACCCCAGACGGTCTGAATATAGCGCGGCGCCGCAGCGTCGACTTCGATCAGTTTGCGCAGGCGCGACACCTGGACATCCAGGCTGCGATCGAACGGCTCGAACTCGCGGCCGCGGGCCAGCTGCGCGAGCTTCTCGCGCGACAGCGGCTGGCGCGGATGGCGCACCAGCGCCTTGAGCATGGCGAATTCGCCCGTGGTCAGCGGCAGTTCCTCGCCGTTGCGGTGCAGTGTGCGGGCGCCCATGTCGAAGGCGAACGGGCCGAAGTTGACCACTTCATTGTCGGCCGAGGGCGCGCCGGGCGCTTCCTGGGCCGGCCGGCGGCGCAGCACGGCATGGACGCGCGCCAGCAGCTCGCGCGGATTGAACGGTTTGCCCAGGTAGTCGTCGGCGCCGACTTCGAGGCCGACGATGCGGTCGACGTCCTCGCCCTTGGCCGTGAGCATGATGATCGGGGTGCGGTCATTCGCGGCACGCAGGCGCCGGCAGATCGACAGGCCATCCTCGCCGGGCATCATCAGGTCGAGCACGATCAGATCGGCCGTGTCGCGCAGCATGATCCGGTTCAGGGCCTTGCCGTCCTCGGCCAGCATGACTTCAAATCCTTCCTGTGTGAGGTAGCGGCGCAGCAGGTCCCGGATGCGGGCGTCGTCATCGACGACGAGAATCTTGTCGGTGCGGGTGGCAGTCTGGTTCATTTTGACTCGCAAAGTGAATTTGTAACAGAGCCGGATTCTGCAGGGCTGGCAACAGGAATTCCGTGTTTTTCTGCCATACCTGACACACTGTTACATATGTTGCCCCCTGCCGCATCAGCTTTATCGGGCAGATGTGGGCGTTTTGGCGGCTCTCGCGTTCAATGCGAAGGAAACATCAAGTGATGAAACGGCTGTCCCTTGCTTTTGCCATGATGGCGCTGCCGCCGGTCTGGGCCCAGACCGGCGGGCCGAACGCGCCGTCGGCGCCCGCTGACGCCGCGCAGCGCCGCGCCGAATTGCGCCAGCTGCTGCAGCACCAGCGCGAGCAGCGCGCGCCCGGCGACGCCCAGCGCCAGCTCACGGCGCAGGAGCGGGCGGAGTTGCGCGAGATGCTGCGGCAGCAGCGGCTCAAGCCCGTGCGCCGCGAGTCCGGGCGACAGGAGGCCGGGCGGCCATGAAGCCTGGAGCGATGAGCGGGGGGACTATCCGGCTGGCCCGCCTGGCGGTCACGGCGTGTTGGCTGGCTGCCGGTACGGCCGGTGCGGCGTTGGCGCAAGGCGCACCGGCCGCGCTCGACGAAGCGCAGGCCCGTCACCTGCTCGTGCGCACCGGCTTTGCGCCGACGCAGGCCGAGGTGAACGCCCTGGTGGGCCAGAGCGCGCGCCGTGCGGTGTCGGAGCTGGTCGCGCGCGCCCAGGCGGCGCGGCCGCTGCATCCGGCGCCGGCCTTTACCCAGGAGCCGCCGGCGCCGCCCCCGGCCCGCGCCGGCAGCCGCGAGGAGCAGCAGGCCGCGCGCCTGCAGCAGTTCCGCGAAGGGCTCACCCTCAAGGCCTGGTGGCTGCGCGAGATGATCGACACGCCGACTCCGCTGGCCGAGCGCATGACGCTGTTCTGGCATGGCCACTTCGCCACCTCGCAGCAGAAGGTGGTGCGATCGATGGCCATGTGGCGGCAGCATGAAGTGCTGCGCGCCCATGCGCTCGGCAGCTTCAGAACCCTGCTGCACGCCGTGGCCCGGGACCCGGCCATGCTGGTGTACCTGGACGGCGCCAACAGCCGCAAGGAAGCGCCGAACGAGAACTTCGCGCGCGAGGTGATGGAGCTGTTCACCCTCGGCGAAGCCTCGCAGGGCGGCGGCTACACCGAGCAGGACATCCGCGAGGCGGCGCGGGCCTTCACCGGCTGGAGCGTGGAGCGCGCCGATCTGTCGTTCCGGGCGCGGCCGGCCTTTCATGATGCCGGCGTCAAGACCGTGCTCGGCCGCAGCGGCTCGCTGGACGGCGATGCCGTGCTCGACATCCTGCTGGAGCAGCCAGCCGCTGCGCGCTTCATCGCCGGCAAGCTGTGGCGCGAGCTCGTCTCACCGGGGCCCGATCCAGCCGAGCTCGAGCGCGTGGCCGCGCGCTTTCGCGCCAGCGACTACGACATCGCGGGCCTGGTCCGCGACCTCCTGCTGACCGATGCATTCTGGTCGCCGGCCCAGCGCGGCACGCTCGTGAAGTCGCCGGTGGAGCTGCTGGTCGGCACGGTACGGCAGTTGGGCATCGTGGTGCCGGACACCGAGCCGCTCGCGCGGCGTGCGGCACAACTCGGACAGAACCTGCTGGCGCCGCCCAACGTCAAGGGCTGGCCCGGCTACACCGACTGGATCAATGCGACCACGCTGCTGGAGCGCAAGCGGCTGAGCGCGCTGGTTTTCCGTCCTGCCGCAGGCGCCATGGCCGACATGGCTTTCAGCGCCGACACCTGGCTGGCCGCCTATGGCGCCCATGCCGACCGCGAGCCTTCGCCCGAAGCCCGGGCTGCGCTGACGCGGGCCCTGCTGGCGACCACGCCCACGCAGGATGTTCCGGCCGGCTCGGTCGGCACGGCCTGGGTGAGGGCGCTGATGCTCGACCCGGCTTACCAGCTCAAGTGAGGATTCCATGAAGCGACGTGAATGGCTCCGCCTGTTCTCCAGTGCCACGGGCGCCGCGCTGCTCGCGGCCCATGCGCCGGGCTGGGCGCAGGGGGCGGCCCAGCCGGCCGCCGGCGCGGCCGAGCGGATTCTCGTGCTGATCGAACTCAAGGGGGGCAATGACGGCCTGAACACGGTCGTCCCCTGGGCCGATCCGCTGTACGCGCAACTGCGCCCGAGCCTTGCACTGCGGCCCGACGAGGTGCTGCCGCTGGACGCCCGCACCGGGCTGCATCCGGAGCTGCGCGCGTTGATGCCCCTGTGGAACAAGGGCGAGCTGGCCATCATTCAGGGTGTGGGCTACCCGCAACCCAACCTGTCGCATTTCCGCTCGATCGAAATCTGGGAGACCGCGTCGGGCGCCCAGGAGTACCTGGCCGAGGGCTGGGTGGCGCGTGCCATGAAGGCAGGGCAGGGCAGCCGCGCCGCCTACACGGCCGAAGGCGTGCTGATCGGCGGCGGCGAGCTTGGCCCGCTGGCCGGTTCGCGCGCGGTCACGCTCAGCAACCCGGAGGCCTTCGTCAATCAGGCGCGCCTGGCCATGCCGGCCCATGCAGCGGGCAATCCCGCGCTCCAGTACCTGCTGCAGGTCGAAGGCAACATCAGCGTCGCGGCCGAAGGGCTGCGTGGGTCGCGCCATGCGTTTGCCACCCCCTTCCCGGTGGGCGCCTTCGGCAACGGGGTGCGCGCGGCCTGCGAAGTGGTGGCCTCGCAACGCGGCAAGGGCGGCGTGCCGGTGATCGTGCTGACGCTCGGCAGCTTCGACACCCACCAGAACCAGGCAGGCACCCATGCCGGGCTGCTGCGCCAGCTCGCCGAAGGAATCGCGGCCCTGCGCGACGGCCTGACGGAGCTGGGTGCCTGGGACCGCACGGTCGTCATGACGTTCTCGGAATTTGGCCGGCGAGCTCGCCAGAACAACTCCAATGGCACCGACCATGGCACGGCGGCGCCGCACTTCGTCGCCGGCGCAGCGGTGCGCGGTGGCCTGTATGGCCGCGCGCCCGATCTGGAACGCCTCGACGGCACCGGCAATGTGGCCTGGAGCACCGACTTTCGCCAGCTCTATGCTACGGTGGCGCGTGACTGGTGGGGCGTGCCGCCCGAGCAGGTCGTGCGCGGGCGCTTCGAGCCGCTGGGCTTTCTGCGAACCTGAGCGCCGAGCCGGAGACGGTTCGGCACGGCGCACACCCGGCCTGTCGCGTCCGGGTCCGTCCCTCCCAGGCACAACGCACCCAGGCACAACGGATTCATCCGCTTCGCATCACAACAACTTCCAGAAAGGGAATCGCCTTGAAGAACCTCCAACGCATCCTCGTCGCCACCGTCCTGTCGGCTGGCGCGGCTCTCGCATCGGCCCAGATGATGCCGCCACCGCAGAACGTGGTGCAACTGGCCGCCAACGGCACGGTCGAAGTGCAGCAGGACATGCTCACGCTGACCATGAACAGCGTCAAGGAGGCGCCCGACGCCGCGACCGTGCAGTCGCAGCTGCGGCAGGCGCTCGACACCGCGCTCGCCGAAGCGAAGAAGTCGGCCGCGCCGGGGCAGATGGATGTGCGCACCGGCAACTTCAGCCTGTATCCGCGCTACGCCAAGGACGGCCGCATCAGCAGCTGGCAGGGCACGGCCGAGCTGGTGCTGGAGGGGCGCGACTTCGCCCGCATCAGCAGCACGGCCGGACGCATCCAGACACTGACCATGGGCAACGTGAGCTTCGGCCTCAGCCGCGAGCAGCGCGCCAAGGTCGAGGCTGAGGCGCAGGCCATGGCGATCGAGGGATTCAAGGCCAAGGCCGCCGAGATCGCGCGCGGCTTCGGCTTTGCCGGCTACACGCTGCGCGAGGTGTCGGTCAACGCCAATGACCAGGGCGGCATGCCCCGGCCGCAGATGATGGCCATGCGCGCCAAGGCGGCCGACGAGTCGGTGCCGGTGGAGGCGGGCAAGAGCACCGTCGTGGTGACGGTGTCGGGCCAGGTCCAGCTGAGGTGATTTACTGGGCGGTCCAGCCGCCGTCGATCTGCCAGGCCACGCCGCGCACGTTGTTGCCGGCCGGCGAGCACATGAAGACGGCGAGTTCGCCCAGCTGCTCCGGCGTGGTGAACTGCAGCGAGGGCTGCTTTTCACGCAGCAGATCCTTGCTGGCCTGATCGACGGGAATCTTCTCGCGCTCGGCGCGGGCGTCGATCTGCTTTTGCACCAGGGGCGTGAGCACCCAGCCCGGGCAGATCGCATTGCTCGTCACGCCCGTGGTGGCGGTTTCGAGCGCGAGCGCCTTGGTGAAGCCCACGATGCCGTGCTTGGACGCGACATAGGCCGACTTCTGCGCCGAGGCCACGAGGCCGTGCGTACTCGCCACATTGATGACGCGGCCCCAGTTGGCGGCCTTCATGGCCGGCAGCGCGAGCCGCGTGGTGTGGAAGGCACTCGTGAGGTTGATGGCGATGATCGCGTCCCACTTCTCGGGCGGAAAGTCCTCGACGTTGGCCACGTGCTGGATACCGGCGTTGTTCACCAGGATGTCGACGCGGCCGAACTCGGCTGCGGCAAAGGCCATCATCGCCTCGATCTCGGCAGCCTTGCTCATGTCGGCGTTGTGATGCACCACCTTGATGCCATGCGCCGCACCGGCTGCGGCGATCTCGGCGCGCGGCGCCTCGACGTCGCCGAAGCCGTTCATGACGATGTTGGCGCCTTGGGCCGCGAGTGCCTTGGCGATCCCCAGACCGATACCGCTGGTGGAACCTGTGACGAGGGCTGTCTTGCCTTTGAGCATGGGAAGGTCTCCGGATGAATTACGATGCGGACGAAGCGCCGGCCGCACAGGGCGGCGAAGCAATTATCAAGCCGCATTTCATCATGTCCGAACCTACGCTGAACTACGTACCGTGCCCCGATGCCGCCGGCGGCCACCGCATGGCCTGGTGGCAGTGGGGCGACGCCGCAGCGCCGCATCTGGTGGTCTGCGTGCATGGCCTGTCGCGGCAGGGCCGCGACTTCGACGTGCTGGCGCGGGCGCTGTGCGAGCGCGCGGGCGGTCGCCTGCGTGTGGCCTGCCCCGACGTGGTCGGCCGGGGCCGCAGCGACTGGCTCAAGGACCCGGCGGGCTACCAGATCCCGCAGTACGCCGCCGACATGCTGGCCATGCTGGGGCAGTTGCATGCCCAGGCGCCCGTGGCGACGCTCGACTGGGTGGGCACCAGCATGGGCGGGCTGATCGGCATCGGCGTTGCGGGCCAGAGCGGCCTGCCGCTGCCGGCGCCGCTGCGGCGCCTCGTGCTCAACGACGTCGGGCCCACCATCCAGTGGCAGGCGCTCGAGCGTATCGGCACCTACCTGGGCAACACCGGCCGCTTCGACAGCGTGCAGCAGGCAGCCGATGCGATGTGGGCGATCTCCACCAGCTTCGGACCGCACACGCCCGAGGAGTGGCTGGCCCTGTCGCAGCCCATGGTCAAGCCGCTCGAGGGCGGCGGCTTCACGCTGCACTACGACCCGGCGATCGCCGTGCCGTTCCGCGCGGTCACGCAGCAGACGGCGGCCGAGGGCGAGGCCATGCTGTGGCAGCTGTATGACAACATCCGCGCCGAGGTGCTGATCACGCGCGGTGCGCAGTCGGACCTGTTCTCGCGCGAGACCGCGCAGGCCATGACGCAGCGCGGACCGCGCGCCCGGCTCGTGGAGTTCGATGGCGTCGGCCATGCCCCTACATTTGTGTCGAAGCAGCAGGTTGATACAGTGGGCGCATTCCTGCTGGATTGACGAATGAAGAGCCTCACGGCGGAGCAGACCGGCTCCGCTCCCACCGCCGATGCGGTGCCCGTCCTGATCGCCGCGACCGCCAACAGCCTGCCCGTGCAGGCCGGCGCGCTGGCCCGGGCGCGGGCCTTTGCCGAGCCGCTCATTGCCGGCGAAACGCTCGACACCGGCGAGAACACGCTGGCTCATGCCGATGCGGTGGCCGCCATCCTCGGATCGATCGGCGGCTCCGAGGCCATGCAGGCCGCCAGCTACCTCGTCTATGCCTGCGACCACCTGAACAAGCCGCAGGAGGTCATTGCCAAGGCCTTCGGCGACAGCTATGCCGAACTCGCCGTCGAGACGACCAAGCTGGTCCGGGTGCAGCGCCAGGCCCGTGGGGCCGATGCATCGGCGCAGCTCGACGACCCCAAGGTGCAGACCGAGAATGTGCGCAAGATGCTGCTGGCCTTCTCGCGCGACCTGCGCGTGGTAATGCTGCGCCTGGCCTCGCGCCTGCACACGCTGCGCTGGTACGCGCAGTCGCGCCAGCCGGCGCCGCCGAGCCTGGCGCGCGAGTCGCTGCAGGTGTTCGCGCCGCTGGCCAACCGGCTGGGCATCTGGCAGATCAAGTGGGAAATGGAAGACCTGGCCTTCCGCTTCCTCGAACCCGATACCTACAAGCAGGTGGCGCGCCTGCTCGACGAGAAGCGTGTCGAGCGCGAGGGCCACGTCGAGCGCATCCGCACCCAGCTGGAGGCCGACCTGCGGACCCAGGGCATCCGTGCCACGGTGCAGGGGCGGCCCAAGCACATCTACAGCATCGTGCGCAAGATGCGCGACAAGTCGCTCGACTTCGACCAGGTGTTCGACATCCGCGCGCTGCGCGTGGTGGTAGGTGACGTCAAGGACTGCTATGCGGCGCTGTCCTGGGTGCATTCGCATTTCTCGCCGGTGGCCGACGAGTTCGACGACTACATCGCCCGTCCCAAGCCCAACGGCTACCAGTCGCTGCACACGGTGGTGCGCGACGACACCGGCCGGCCGGTCGAGATCCAGATCCGCACCCAGGCCATGCATGACCATGCCGAGCATGGCGTGGCCGCCCACTGGGCCTACAAGGAGGCGGGTGCCAAGGGCTACGCGGGCGTGACGGCGGCCGGCGAGTACGACGCCAAGATCGCGGTACTGCGCCAGTTGCTCGCGTGGGAGCGCGACCTCTCGGGCGCGGTGGAGAACAAGGGCCTGTTCGAGGACCGCATCTACGTGCTCACACCCGATGCCGCCGTGGTCGAGTTGCCGCAGGGCGCGACGGCGGTGGACTTTGCCTACAGCGTCCACACCAGCCTCGGGCACCGCTGCCGGGGCGCCCGCGTCGACGGCGCGATGGTGCCGCTCAATACGCCCTTGGCCAACGGGCAGACGGTGGAGATCACCGCCGCCAAGGAGGGCGGCCCCTCGCGCGACTGGCTCAACGCGGAGCTTGGCTTTCTGGCCAGCCACCGGGCGCGCGCCAAGGTGCGGGCCTGGTTCAATGCGCAGGCGACCCACGAGACGGTCGCGCGCGGGCGCGAGGCGGTCGAAAAGCTCCTGCAGCGCGAAGGCAAGACCTCGATCAAGCTCGAAGACCTGGCGTCGCAGCTGGGCTTCAAGTCGGCCGACGACCTGTTCGAGGTCGTGGGCAAGGACGAGTTCTCGCTCCGCAATATCGAGAACCTGCTCAAGCCGCCCGAGCCGCCGATGCAGCCGGACGAGTACCTGCTGCTCAAGAAAGCCCGCCACAGCGAGTCGGCACCCAAGGGCGGCGTGCTGGTGGTGGGCGTGGAGTCGCTGCTCACGCAGCTGGCGCGCTGCTGCAAGCCCGCGCCGCCCGACGAGATCCGCGGCTTCGTCACGCGCGGCAAGGGCGTGAGCGTGCACCGCGTGGACTGCAGCAACTTCCGCGAGCTGGCCGCGCGCAATGGCGACCGCATGATCGAGGTGGAATGGGGCGTGCCCAAGTCGGCCGACTCGGCGGTGTATCCGGTGGACGTCTCGGTGGAGGCGGCCGACCGGCAGGGCCTGCTGCGCGACATCTCGGAAGTGTTCGCCAAGGAGAAGATGAACGTGATCGGCGTGCAGACGCAGTCGGTCAAGGGCACGGCCTGGATGACCTTCACCGTCGAAGTGGCCGACTCGGCGCGCCTGGCCAAGGTGCTGGGGATCGTGCAGGGTGTGAGCGGCGTTCGCTCGGCGCGCCGGCGCTGAAGGCCGTGCGCGGTTGATGGAGCGATCCATCGCGCGATCTCGCGGGACGGGGCGCAGAATGCGCGTTTTTTCCTGCTACAATCATTGTTTCTCGGACACACTCACAGGCGCGTAGCTCAGCTGGTTAGAGCACCACCTTGACATGGTGGGGGTCGTTGGTTCGAGTCCAATCGCGCCTACCAATTTCGTGTTTCTTTCGTGGAGTCCAGGTCCACGAACCCTCCGGGGCAGACCCGGAGCCTCCTCCGAGTTTTCACCTCTCGTTTGTTCCTCCCTCCGCCTTTCCTCCTGCGTTCTTCCCGAGGCATTCGCCGGCCGACCCGCTGCTACCTCAGGGTAAACCTTGGGAAGTCCCCGTATCGCGCTCCCTAGAATGTGTTGCGGCGCAATACAGCACCTGCGCATCCCGCCAGCGTTCACCGAGGAGTCCACCAGTGCAAAGCAAGAAGGCCGCAGGGGCCAAACCGGCGCAACGGATCATCAAGAAGTATCCCAACCGTCGTCTCTACGACACGGACACCTCCTCGTACATCACGCTCACCGAAGTCAAGCAGCTGGTCATGGACAGCGAGTCCTTCGTCGTGCGCGACGCCAAGACCAACGAGGACCTCACCCGCTCCATCCTGCTGCAGATCATCCTGGAGGAGGAAGCGGGCGGCGCGCCGATGTTCACCGAGGCGGTGCTGGCCAACATCATCCGCTTCTACGGCCATGCGATGCAGGGCTTCATGGGCTCCTACCTCGAGAAGAACGTGCAGGCCATGACCGACATCCAGGCCAAGCTCGCCGAGCAGGCCAAGACGGTCACGCCCGAGATGTGGACGCAGTTCATGAGCCTTCAGTCGCCGCTGCTGCAGGGCATGATGGGCAATTACGCCGAGCAGTCCAAGACCGTGCTCACGCAGATGCAGGAGCAGATGCAGAAGCAGACCGAGCAGATGCTCGGCGCATTCGGGCTCAAGCGCTGACTGCGGACGCACTCTCCCTTCCGATGGGACAATAGGGGGATGAGCGATGTTCTTTCCCCGCCGGCCGCCGCGCCGGCAACCTCCCAGGCGCCCAAGGTGGGCTTCGTCAGCCTGGGCTGCCCCAAGGCCCTGACCGATTCCGAGCTGATCCTCACCCAGCTGAGTGCAGAGGGGTACCAGACCTCCAAGACCTTCGAAGGCGCCGACCTCGTCATCGTCAATACCTGCGGTTTCATCGACGATGCCGTGCGGGAGAGCCTGGACACCATTGGCGAGGCGCTCGCGGCCAACGGCAAGGTGATCGTCACCGGCTGCCTGGGTGCGCGCTCGGGCGAGGGCGGCGGCAACCTGATCAAGGAGATTCACCCAGCCGTGCTGGCCGTCACCGGCCCGCATGCGACCCACGAGGTGATGGAGGCGGTGCACGGCCACCTGCCCAAGCCGCACGATCCGTTCGTGGACCTCGTGCCGCCGGCCGGCATCAAGCTGACCCCGCGTCACTACGCGTACCTCAAGATCAGCGAAGGCTGCAATCATCGGTGTACCTTCTGCATCATCCCGTCGATGCGCGGTGACCTGGTGAGCCGGCCGGTGGGCGATGTGCTCAAGGAGGCGCGTGCGCTGTTCGAAGGCGGCGTCAAGGAGCTGCTGGTGATCAGCCAGGACACCTCGGCCTACGGCGTGGACGTGAAATACCGCACCGGCTTCTTCGATGGCAAACCGGTGAAGACGCGCATGCTGGAGCTGGCGCAGGAACTCGGCGAGCTGGCCGAGCAGCACGGCGCCTGGGTGCGGATGCACTACGTCTACCCGTACCCGAGCGTGGACGAGGTCATTCCGCTGATGGCCACGGGGCGCATCCTGCCCTACCTGGACGTGCCCTTCCAGCACAGCCACCCCGACGTGCTGCGCCGGATGAAGCGGCCGGCCAGCGGCGAGAAGAACCTCGACCGGATCCGCCGCTGGCGCGAGATCTGCCCCGAGATCGTCATCCGCAGCACCTTCATCGCGGGTTTTCCGGGTGAGACGGAGGAGGAATTCCAGCATCTGTTGGACTTCATGCGTGAGGCGCAGATCGACCGCGCCGGATGCTTTGCCTATTCGCCGGTCGAGGGCGCTGCCGCGAACGCGATCGCGCCCATGCTGCCCGACGCGGTGCGCGAGGAACGCCGGGCCCGCTTCATGGCAGTGGCCGAGGAGGTGTCGGCCGAGCGGCTGCGCCAGCGCATCGGCTCGACCATGCAGGTGCTGGTGGATTCGGCGCCGGCCATGGGCCGCAAGGGCGGGGTGGGACGCTCCTACGCCGATGCGCCCGAGATCGACGGCACGGTCCAGCTGCTGCCGCCCGAGAAGATCAGCAAGACCTTGAAGGTGGGTGAGTTCACGCGGGCCCGGATCGTGGGCACGCAGGGACATGACCTCGTGGCGGTGCCGGTTTGACGCAAGCGACAGGCGAAAAAAAAGCTGGCCGAAAGGCCAGCTTGCATATTTATTATTGGTGCCCAGGAAGGGACTCGAACCCCCACGAAGTTACTCGCTAGTACCTGAAACTAGTGCGTCTACCAATTCCGCCACCTGGGCATTTCAGGAAAGAGAGTAGTGTATCAAAAATTTGAGCCAAACCAGCGGTCTGCTGGACGAATTTGAAGGCACGGTTCTGGGCCATCGCGATGGCCACGGATTCGTGCAGCGGGACGACGGCGAGTCCGACGTCTATCTGTCGCCCAACGAGATGCGCGCGGTGCTGCACAAGGACCGCGTCAAGGTCCGCGTGGTGCGGCATGACCGCAAGGGGCGCCCGGAAGGCCGCGTGGTGGAGATCATCGAGCGGCCGCCGCAGCCCATCATCGGCCGGCTGCTGCATGAAAGCGGCATCTGGCTCGTGGCGCCCGAGGACAAGCGCTATGGGCAGGACGTGCTCATTCCGAAGAGTGCGACCGGCACGGCCAAGGCCGGCCAGGTGGTGGTGGTCGAGCTGACCGAGCCGCCCGCGCTGTTCGGCGCGCCGGTGGGCCGAGTCAAGGAAGTGCTCGGCGAGATCGACGACGCCGGCATGGAGATCGAGATCGCGGTGCGCAAGTACGGCGTGCCGCATGAGTTCTCTGAGGCCTGCATCGCGCTGGCTCGGACCCTGCCCGACAAGGTCCGCCCGCAGGACAAGAAGCATCGCGTCGACCTGACCGACGTGCCGCTGGTCACCATCGACGGCGAGGACGCGCGCGACTTCGACGATGCGGTGTACTGCGAGCCGGCGCGCGTGGGCCGCGGCAAGGGCTGGCGCCTGCTGGTGGCGATCGCCGACGTGAGCGCCTATGTGGAGACCGGCAGCGCGATCGACATCGACGCCTACGACCGGGCCACGAGCGTGTACTTCCCGCGCCGCGTGATCCCGATGCTGCCCGAGAAGCTGTCCAACGGCCTGTGCTCGCTGAACCCCGAGGTCGAGCGCCTGTGCATGGTCTGCGACATGCTCGTCACGGCCGACGGCGAGATCCACGCCTATCAGTTCTTCCCGGCGGTGATGTGGAGCCATGCACGCTTCACGTACAACGAAGTCGCGGCCATCCTGGCCAACACGCGCGGACCCGAAGCGGCGCGCCGCAAGGAGCGGGTGCAGGATCTGCTGAACCTGCACGACGTGTACCGCGCGCTGCTGACCGCGCGCGGCCGCCGCGGCGCCATCGACTTCGAGACGACCGAGACCCAGATCGTCTGCGACGAGAACGGCCGCATCGAGAAGATCGTGCCGCGCACCCGCAACGACGCGCACCGCCTGATCGAGGAGGCCATGCTCGCCGCCAACGTCTGCAGCGCGGACTTCATCGGGCAGAGCAAGCATCCCGGCCTGTACCGTGTGCATGAAGGGCCGACGCCGGAGAAGCGCGAGATCCTTCGCAACTACCTCAAGGCCACCGGTGTTGGCATGTCGCTGAGCGAAGACCCCAAGCCGGGCGAGTTCCAGGCGATTGCCGAGGCCACCAAGGACCGCCCGGACGCACTGCAGATCCATTCGATGCTGCTGCGCTCGATGCAGCAGGCGATCTACTCGCCGCACAACAGCGGCCACTTCGGCCTGGCCTACGAGGCCTACACCCACTTCACCAGTCCGATCCGCCGCTATCCGGACCTGCTGGTGCACCGCGTGATCAAGTCCATCCTGGGCGGCACGCGTTACCAGCTGCCGGCGCTGCCGCTGCCGGGCGAGGCGCACGAGAAGTTGGCGCGCCGGCTGGCCGCCCGTGTGAAATCGCCCACGCAGAAACTCAAGAAGGCGGGTCCGGCCCCGACGCAGGAACTGCAGGCCTGGGAGGCTGCCGGTCTGCATTGCAGTGCCAACGAGCGCCGCGCCGACGAGGCCAGCCGCGACGTCGAGGCCTGGCTCAAGTGCAAGTACATGCGAGAGCACCTGGGCGAGGAGTATGGCGGCGTCGTCACGGCGGCCACCACCTTCGGCATCTTCGTGACGCTGGATGCGATGTACGTCGAGGGCCTGGTGCACATCACCGAACTCGGCGGCGAGTACTTCAAGTTCGACGAGGCCCGCCAGGAACTGCGCGGGGAGCGCACCGGCATCCGCTATGCGATCGGCTCGCGGGTTCGCGTGCAGGTCAGCCGGGTGGACCTTGATGGCCGCAAGATCGACTTCCGGCTGATCCGCGAGGGCGAGGAATTGCTGGCCCGCGCCATGAAGGACAAGGGGACCGCGCCTGCCGGTGTGCCGGCCAAGGCGTCAGCCAAGAAGCGGGCGGCCCGCTCCGGGTCGTCGCCCCAGACGGACCGGTCGGCGCGCTCGCCGATCCAGAATCTCAAGGCAGCCGTGAAGAAGGCTGCCGGCAAGAAGAGCCGCAAGTCGCGGCGTTAGCCACCGCGCCAGTCTGTGGCAGCGCAGGCCGGCGGATCCCAGAAGAAAAGGAGTGAAGGAGATGAGTTCTACAGGCAAGGTTGCGATCGTCACGGGCGCAGGCTCTGGCGTGGGCAAGGCAGCAGCGCTGGCGCTGCTCAAGGACGGCTACCGGGTCGTTCTCGCGGGGCGCCGTGTCGAGCCGCTGCAGGCCGTGGCCGCCGAGTCCGGCGCGGGCGATCGGGCGCTGGCGGTGTCCGCCGATGTGTCGGATGCTGCCTCGGTGCAGGCGCTGTTCGAGGCCGCCGTCAAGGCCTTCGGCCGCGTCGACGTTCTGTTCAACAATGCCGGCGTGAATGCGCCCGGCGTGCCGCTGGAGGACCTCACGCTCGAGCAGTGGAAGAACGTGGTGGACATCAACCTGACCGGCATGTTCCTGTGCATCCAGCAGGCCTTCCGCGTGATGAAGTCGCAAAGCCCGATGGGCGGTCGCATCATCAACAATGGCTCGATCTCGGCCCACACGCCCCGGCCCAACTCCATCGCCTACACGGCGACCAAGCATGCGGTGATGGGCCTGACTAAGACTGCGTCGCTCGACGGCCGCAAGTACGACATCGCGGTCGGCCAGATCGACATCGGCAATGCGGCAACCGAAATGGCCGCACGCATGGCCAAGGGCGTGCCCCAGGCCAATGGCGAGATCGCCATCGAGCCGCTGATGGACGTGAACCTGGTGGGGCAGTCGGTGCTGTACATGGCCAATCTCCCGCTCGAGGCCAACGTGATGTTCCACACAATCATGGCCACGAAAATGCCCTTCGCCGGGCGGGGCTGAAAAGCTCCAGGGCCGGTCGCGCTTCTGGCAGCGCAGGCGTCCAGCGGCGCCTGCGGCGTCCGCAGGTCTGTGCCGCACTCAGGGGCGCTGGTGTTCAGGCGCTGATTTCAGGCGCTGATTTCAGGCGTTGATCGCACGTGCCAGCCGGCCCGCCGTCAGGGCGCGGCCCTCGGGCCACAGGTCGGCCAGGCGGCCATGCCGCCAGACGGCCGTGCACGCCGCTTCGTGCGGCGGGGCGCCAGCCGCGAGCAGGGCGCCGATCCAGCCCGCCAGCACGTCGCCGGTGCCTGCGCTGGCCAGCCGGGCGTTGCCCGAGGTGTTGATCGCGCTGCGCTGGCCCGGCGAGGCCACCACGGTCCCCGAGCCCTTGAGGACCACGACACATTCGAACATCCGTGACAGTGCATGGGCTGCTGCGAGCCGGTCGCCCTGCACCTGGCGTGCGTCCTGGCCGAGCAGCCGCGCGGCTTCCAGGGGGTGGGGCGTCAGGACCGCGGGCCGTCCGCGCGCCGCACGCGCGCGGACCTGCGCCTGCAGCTGAGGGTCCGTCGCCAGTGCGTTGAGCGCATCCGCATCCAGCACGAGTTGCTGCGCCGAGCTGCACACCCGCGGCAGCGCCCCGCGCACGGCATCGCCTCCGCCACAGCCGCACACCACGGTCAGCCGACTGAGGTCGAGCGCTTCCAGCGGACGGAACATCAGCTCAGGCTGTCCGGCGTCGAAGCCGTCGCCCTGCGCCTCAAGCGGGCACAAATAGACGCGGCCCGCGCCCGCATGCAGCGCGGCAGTCGCCGCCAGCGCGGCCGCGCCGCGCATGCCGGGCGCGCCGCCGACCACGGCCACATCGCCCCAACTGCCTTTGTGCGAGGCATGCGGCCGAGGAGGCAGCGGCGCATCCTCGACAAGCCTGGCCACGGCCTCCGACGGGTCGCCACCGGGCGTGCCGATCGGGTCGAACCACACGTCGCCGGCAGTATCGCGGCCCTGGGCCGTGAACAGGCCAGGCTTCACGGTGAGCAGCGTGAGTGTGCAGCGGGCGCGCACGCAGACGGGCGACGCCTCTCCCGTGTCGGCATTCAGGCCCGACGGCAGGTCGATGGCGAGGACCGGCGCTGCCGCGCCGTTGAGCCGATGGATCCATTCGGCCATCAGGCCTTCCGGGGCACGCGTTGCACCGATGCCGAGCAGGGCGTCGATCGCCAGGTCCCATGCGTCCGGTGGCGACGTGTGGAAGGCGACGCCGGCATCGCGGGCGCGCGCCCAGGATGCCGCGGCGTCGACCGGCAGACGCTCGGGTGTCGTCGTCATCGTGACGATGACCTGCCTGCCCCGCTGCGCCAGCCGGGCCGCAGCCTCGAGTCCATCGCCGCCGTTGTTGCCCGGGCCGCAGGCGACCCAGAGCGTGCGCGCATGAGGCGCGATGGCCAGGGCGAGCCGGGCCACCTGCTGGCCGGCTCGCTGCATCAGGGTGTGAGGAGGCAGGCCGGCGGCCGCCCGGGCTTCGGCCCGGCGCGTCGCGGCCACGTCATGCAGCAGGGCGGCGTGTCCAGGGCAGATGCGGTGCATGGGCGCATTGTGCGGCATGCCGGCAGGTGCTGGCGCAGCGAATCAAGGGCGCGCGCAGCCTGTCCGTCTTCCAACGGGTCAGCCCGTCAGCCGCGCGGCATCCAGGCCCTCAAGGTCGATCTCCGGCGTGCGCCCGGCCATGAGGTCGGCCAATGCGCGGGCGCTGCCGCAGCTCAGTGCCCAGCCGGAGGAACCGTGTCCCAGGTTCAGCCAGAGACCGGACAGGCCGGTGCCCGATACGATCGGCGGCCCGTCGGGCAGCATGGGGCGCGCGCCTTTCCATTCCTGCACGGCCGAGCCGGTGTTGGCGATCTGCGCTGCGCCAGGGAACCAGTCGTGCAGCACCTTGTAGAGCGTCTGCAGCGATGCAGCGCGCTTGCGCGTCGGCGAGCCGCCGATCTCGGCGCTGCCGGCCACGCGCACGCGGCCACCCAGGCGCGAGATCGCAACCTTGTAGCGCTCGTCCATGAGCGCACTGCGCGGCGCATTGAGCGGCTCGCGGATGGGCGCGCTGACCGAATAGCCATGCACCGCCACCAGCGGGATGCGAAGCCCGAGGGGCCGCAGCAGCTGCGCGGACGCGAGGCCCGCGCACATCACCACCGCATCGAAGCTGCGGGCCGAGGGCTCGCCCACCAGATGCACGTTCGCAGGACGCGAGCGGTCCAGGTGCGACACCGTCGCCCCGAACTCGAACACGGCGCCGCGTGCCTCGGCCTCCTTCTTGAGGAGCAGGGCGAACTGGCGGCAATTGGCGACTTCGTCCTGCGGCAGATGGACAGCCCCCAGAAAGGCGGTGTCGGGGTTGAGCGCCGGCTCGATCCGCCGGGCCTCGTCGGCGTTGATCTCGCGGAAGCTCACGCCTGCGTCGCGCAGCACCTGCAGGCCAGGCTGCACCAGCTTGCTGTCCTTCTCGGAGCGCAGCAGCACCATGTAGCCGGCGCTGCCGTCGTATTCGAGGCGCAGGTCGGCCGTGATCTGGTGGAGGCGCTCGCGACTGTAGAAGGCCAGGCGCTGCATCCGCGTCCGGTTGGCCAGGTAGGTTTCCAGCCTGCAGGCCCGCCACCAGCGCCACATCCAGGCGAGCTCGTCGCCCGACAGCGGCAGGCTCAGGCGCACCGGGGCATGCGCGCTCAGGAGGAAGCGCGCCACCTTGCCAGGCATGCCGGGCGCGGCCCAGGGCGTGACGTAGCCGGGGGCCACCACGCCCGCATTGGCAAAGCTGCTTTCCTCGGCGGCCGCGCTGCGGCGTTCGAACACGGTGACTTCATGGCCGTCCGAGGCCAGCTCGAAGGCTGTGGTGACGCCGATGATGCCGGCGCCGACGATCGCGATCTTCATGGGTGTCCGTTCAGCTGCGCTTCGGCCGCAAGCGCGATGTCCAGCACCGCGTCGTCGCGCATCGCCCCGTGCCAGATCATGAGGCCGACCGGCAGTTCGCCCGCCGCGTGGCAGGGCAGGGAGATGGCGCAGCCGTCGAGCATGTTGACCACGCTCGGATTGCGCAGCAGCAGCGCGTTGACCTGGAAGAACGCATCGTCGCGCTCCGTGCCGGGCGCCACGCGGGCCGTCGGCGGCGCGGTGATCGGCACCGTCGGCGACAGCAGGGCGTCGAAACCTGCGGTGGCGCGCTCGACGCGAGCGATCCAGTCACGCCGCGCGTGGATGAGATCGATGTAGTCGTGGGCCATCATGGTGGCGCCGCGCTGGATGCGCGTGGCCACCCGCGGGTCGTAGCGCCCGGCGTGGCCGGCGAGCCAGGGGCGGTGCCAGGCGTAGCTTTCTGCGGCGGCAAAGCCGCCGTTGGCCTGGATGGCGCCGAGGTCGGCGATCTCGGGCAGGTCGATCTCTTCGATCCGTGCGCCTGCGTTCCGCAGCGTTCCGAGCGCGCGCTCGAAGGCCCGTGCCACGGCGGGCTCCAGCCCATCGAGCATGACCGTGCGCGGCACCGCCAGGCGACGTCCGGCCAGCGGCGCACCGGAAAGCGGCACCCGCCGCCCCGCGAGGATTTCATGGGCCAGCACGGCGTCGCGCACCGAGCGCGTCATGGCGCAGACGGTGTCCAGCGTGGTCGACAAGGGCAGGGCGCCGCCCGCCGGCGTCAGCCGGGCGGTGTTCTTGAAGCCCACGATGCCGTTGAGCGCCGCCGGGATGCGGATGGAGCCGCCGGTGTCCGAGCCCAGGCCGATGAAGGCCGAGCCTCCCGCCACGGACACGGCAGCACCGCTGGACGAGCCGCCCGGGATGCGCGCCACCTGGCTGTCGCATACGTTGGCCGGCGTTCCGAAGTGCGGATTGACGCCGACGCCCGAGAAGGCGAACTCGGTCATGTTCGTGCGGCCGATGAGGGTGGCACCGGCCGCGCGCAGCCGCGCGACGGCCACACTGTCCTGCAGTGCGGGCGGCTGGCCGGCAAGCACGACCGATCCGGCCGCCGTGGTCTGCCCGGCGATGTCGAACAGGTCCTTGACCGACACCGGCAGGCCCGCCAACGGGCGCGAGCCGGCCGACGGGTCGGTCGCGCCGGCGCGGGCCTCGTCGAACATCGTCCGCAGATAGACCGCCGCATGGGCGGGCGCCTGGGCGGCTTCGATGGCGTTGTCGATCTCGGCCCGAAGGCTGGAGGCGCCCGCGGCCATGGCTTCGCGGGTGCTGTGAATGTCTCTGGGCATGGGGGTGAAGAGGGGGCGGGGAGGGGTCGCTGTGCTATACTCTTTGGGTTTTACTTCTCGTCCATTGCCCGCTTTTCATCAGCGGATTTTCATCGGCAGATGGACGCCCAGTGAAGCAAATCGCAAACCGGTTCAGTCAAGGTGTTGTGTTTTGAGGTGGCCTCGCCTGTGTGCGAGACACACAAACTCACAAATCGGACCGGATTTTAGACCCAACCTTTGGAGTTCACATGTCAGTCACCATGCGTCAAATGCTGGAAGCCGGCGTCCATTTCGGACACCAGACCCGCTTCTGGAATCCCAAGATGGCCCCCTTCATCTTCGGCCATCGCAACAAGATCCACATCATCAACCTGGAAAAGACGCTGCCGATGTTCCAGGAGGCCGAGAAGTTCGTGAAGCAACTCTCGGCCAATCGCGGCACCATCCTCATGGTCGGCACCAAGCGCCAGGCCCGCGACATCGTCGCCGCCGAAGCGCAGCGCGCCGGCGTCCCCTATGTCGACCAGCGCTGGCTGGGCGGCATGCTGACCAACTTCAAGACGGTCAAGACCTCCATCAAGCGCCTGAAGGACATGAAGGCCCAGCAGGAAGCCGGCCTCGACTCCCTGAGCAAGAAGGAGCAACTGACCTTCTCCCGCGAGATCGAGAAGCTCGAGAAGGACATCGGCGGCATCCAGGAGATGTCCGCTCTGCCCGACGCCATCTTCGTGATCGACGTGGGCTTCCACAAGATCGCCGTGGCCGAAGCCCGCAAGCTGGGCATTCCGCTGGTCGGCGTGGTGGATTCCAACCACTCGCCTGAAGGCATCGACTACGTGATCCCCGGCAACGACGACTCGGCCAAGGCCGTCGTCCTGTACGCCCGCGGCATCGCCGACGCGATCATCGAAGGCCGTGCCAATGCCGGCAACGACGTCGTCAAGGCGGTGTCTGCCGAGAGCGGTGACGAATTCGTGGAAGTGGAAGAGGCCGCTGCCTGATTCCCTCAACGGCGCGAACCGCCGCGCACAAAGAGGGGCTCGAACAGGCCCCTTTTTTTTAGCTGATTTTTTTGATTGACTGAACCGAGACGGAGAAATTCAATGGCTGCAATTACCGCAAGCATGGTCGCCGAACTGCGCGCCAAGACCGACGCCCCGATGATGGAGTGCAAGAAGGCGCTGACCGAGGCCGACGGCAACATGGAGAAGGCCGAGGAGCTGCTGCGCGTCAAGCTGGGCAGCAAGGCGGGCAAGGCCGCCTCGCGCATCACGGCCGAAGGCGTGGTGGCGAGCTACATCGACGGCACGACCGGCGCGCTGGTCGAAGTCAACTGCGAAACCGACTTCGTCACCAAGAACGACAGCTTCCTGGCCCTGGCCAAGGCCGCCGCAGAACTCATCGCCAAGCACAACCCGGCCGACGTCGCCGCCCTGGGCGCGCTGCCCTATAGCCAGGACAGCTTCGGCCCCACGCTCGAAGACGTGCGCAAGGGCCTGATCGGCAAGATCGGCGAGAACATGAGCTTCCGCCGCTTCAAGCGCTTTGCCGGCAGCAACAAGCTGGCGTCCTACCTGCACGGCACCCGCATCGGCGTGGTCGTCGAGTTCGACGGTGACGAAACCGCCGCCAAGGACGTCGCCATGCACGTGGCCGCCATGAAGCCGGTGGCCCTGACGAGCGCCGACGTGTCGGCCGAGCTGGTCGAGAAGGAGCGCTCCGTCGCCACCGCCAAGGCGGCCGAATCGGGCAAGCCCGCCGACATCGCCGCCAAGATGATCGAAGGCTCGGTGCAGAAATTCCTCAAGGAAGTCTCGCTGTTCAACCAGCCTTTCGTGAAGAACGACAAGCAGACCGTCGAGCAGATGCTCAAGGCTGCCGGCACCAGCGTCAAGGGCTTCACGCTCTACGTCGTCGGTGAAGGCATCGAGAAGAAGGTCGACGACTTCGCCGCTGAAGTGGCTGCCCAGGTGGCCGCAGCGAAGGCCGCCGCCTGACCGGGAGCCCGATGCTCAGGACCTGCCCGCCCACCGAGATTGCCAATCCAGAGGAATCCCCCGCATGACCAAGCCCAAAGCCGCCCATAAGCGCATCCTGCTCAAGCTGTCTGGTGAGGCCCTGATGGGGGACGACGCCTTCGGCATCAACCGTGCGACGATCATCCGCATGGTGGAGGAGGTGGCTGAGGTCGTGGCCCTGGGCGTGGAAGTGGCCGTCGTCATCGGCGGCGGCAACATCTTCCGCGGCGTGGCCGGCGGCTCGGTTGGCATGGACCGCGCCACCGCCGACTACATGGGCATGCTCGCCACGGTCATGAATTCCCTGGCACTCGCCGATGCGATGAACAAGCAGGGGCTCGTGGCCCGCGTCATGTCGGCCATCGCGATCGAGCAGGTCGTCGAGCCCTATGTACGCCCCAAGGCGCTGCAGTATCTCGAGGAAGGCAAGGTCGTGATCTTCGCGGCCGGCACGGGCAATCCGTTCTTCACGACCGACACGGCAGCCGCTCTGCGCGGGGCAGAGATCGGCGCCGAACTGGTGCTCAAGGCGACCAAGGTGGACGGCGTCTACTCGGCCGACCCCAAGAAAGACCCGACGGCCACGCGGTACAGCAAGATCTCCTTCGACGAGGCCATGGCGCAGAATCTGGGCATCATGGACGCCACGGCCTTCGCGCTGTGCCGCGACCAGAAGCTGCCGATCAAGGTGTTTTCGATCTTCAAGCATGGCGCCCTCAAGCGCGTCGTGATGGGCGAAGACGAAGGCACCCTGGTCTATGCCTGATATGCCTGACAATGTGTCCGGTCGCCGGCAGGAGTGCGCCGGCGCCGGATCTCCGAGGAGCTAGCAATGACGATCGCCAACATCAAGTCCACCACCGAAGGCAAGATGGACCAGTCCATCGCCTCGTTCAAGAACAACCTGACCAAGATCCGCACGGGTCGCGCCAATCCCGCGCTGCTGGAGACCGTCCAGGTCGACTACTACGGCACGCTCACGCCGATCAGCCAGGTCGCCAACGTCTCGCTGCTCGACGCGCGCACCATCAGCATCCAGCCCTGGGAAAAGGGCATGGGCGCCAAGATCGAGAAGGCCATCCGCGAGAGTGACCTCGGCCTCAATCCGTCGTCGATGGGCGATCTGATCCGCGTGCCGATGCCGCCGATGAGCGAGGAGCGCCGCAAGGAACTCACCAAGGTCGTCAAGGGCGAAGGCGAGAACGCCAAGGTGGCGATTCGCAACCTGCGCCGCGATGCCAACGAGGCGGTCAAGAAGCTGGTCAAGGACAAGCTCGCGTCCGAAGACGACCAGAAGCGGGCCGAAGGCGACATCCAGAAGACCACCGACCGGCACATCGCCGAGATCGACAAGCTCGTCGCGGCCAAGGAACAGGAAATCATGGCCGTCTGAGGACGGGCGCAGCGATGGCCGGCGTTCCCCACCACATCGCCATCGTCATGGATGGCAACGGCCGCTGGGCCAAACGGCGATTCCTGCCGCGCGTGGCCGGTCACAAGCAGGGCGTCGACTCCCTGCGGCGCTGCGTGCAGGCCTGCGCGGCCCGGGGCGTCGGCGTGCTCACAGTGTTCGCGTTTTCCTCCGAGAACTGGAACCGGCCGGCCGAGGAGGTGTCGGGCCTCATGGAGCTGCTGGCGACGGCGCTGGCCCGTGAGGTGCCGCAGCTCAAGGCTGACGGCGTCCAGCTCCACTTTCCGGGTCGGCGGGAAGGGCTCTCCCCCAAGGTCTGTGCCGGACTGTCGGCTGCAGAAGCCGAGACGGCCGGCAATTCACGTCTGATCCTCAACGTCTGCTTCAACTACGGCGGGCGCTGGGACATCGCGCACGCCGCCGCCGGGTTGGCAGCGGCTGGCCAGGCCATCACCGAAGCCAGTCTCGACCGGGCGCTGGCCCTGTCGCATGTGCCCGATCCCGACCTTCTCATCCGCACGGGTGATGAGCAGCGGATCAGCAACTTCCTGCTCTGGCAGTGCGCCTATTCCGAGCTGTACTTCAGCGACTGCCTGTGGCCCGACTTTGACGAACAGGCGCTGGACGCGGCCATTGCCGAGTTCGGCCGGCGCGAGCGGCGCTTCGGCATGACGTCCGAGCAGGTGGCGCCGCCCGTCGCCCACGGCGTTCCCGCCTGAAAGGCACCCTCATGCTCAAGCAGCGCGTCATCACCGCCATCATCCTGCTGGCGATCCTCCTGCCCGCGCTGTTCTACCCGTCACCCTTCCCGTTCGTCGCGATCACGCTCGTGCTGATCGCGGCCGGCGCCTGGGAGTGGGGGCGCTTCGCCGGTTACGGCCCGACCGGCTGTGTGCTCGCGGGTCTGGCCTGCGTGGTCCTGTGCGGTGGCTCCTGGGCCTCCGGCCTGCTGGAGCGTCCGCTTTTCCTGCTGTGGAGCGCCGTCGGCGCACTCTGGGTCCTCGGCGGCGCCTGGCTGCTGCGCGGCGGCGTGCCGGTGTGGGCGCGCATTCCGCGGCCCGTGCGTCTGGCCATCGGACTGGCCGGCCTGTGGATGGCCTGGCTCGCCGTGGCGCAGGCCCGCATCGTCGGCATCAACTTTTTGCTGTCGGTGCTGGTGCTCGTGTGGGCCGCCGACATCTTTGCGTATTTCGCGGGCCGCGCTTTTGGCCGCCGCAAGCTCGCCCCGGCCATCAGCCCGAACAAGAGCTGGGAAGGCGTGTGGGGCGGCATGACGGGCGTGGTCGTGCTGGCCTGTGCCTGGGTCTGGGCCGACGCGCAGACCCAGGCGCTGGTGCCGAGCTTCTATACCCGGCTGTTCAGCCACGGCGGCGGGTTCCTCATCCTGGCCGCGGTGTTCATGGCGGCCATGAGCGTGGTGGGCGACCTCGTCGAATCCCTCATCAAGCGCAGCGTCGGCCTCAAGGACAGCAGCAATCTCCTGCCCGGACACGGCGGCGTGCTCGACCGAGTGGACGCCCTGTTGCCGACCCTGCCGCTGGCGATGATGCTGGCTTCCCTCTGATCGATCTGCAGTTCCCCGATGCCCCAGCGCATATCCATTCTTGGCTCCACCGGCTCGATCGGCGTCAGCACGCTGGACGTGATCGCACGCCACCCGGACCGTTTCGAAGTCTTCGCACTCAGCGCCGCGACCCGCGTCGATGAGCTGCTGGCCCAGTGCGTGCGGTTCCGGCCTCGCCATGCGGTGATGGCCAGCGAGACGCACGGTCGCGAACTGGCCCGCAAGGTCCGGGAACTGGGCCTGCCGGTCGAGGTGAGCTGGTCGCCGCAGGCGCTCGAGCGTGTTGCCGCGCACGAGGAGGTCGACAGTGTCATGGCCGCCATCGTCGGCGCTGCGGGCCTGGCCTCCTGCATGGCTGCCGCGCGCGCAGGCAAACGCCTTCTTCTGGCCAACAAGGAGGCGCTGGTGGTGGGCGGCGAACTGTTCCTGGCGGCGGTGGAGCAGGGCGGCGCGACGCTGCTGCCCATCGACAGCGAACACTCGGCGATCTTCCAGTGCCTGCCGCACGACCCGGCAACCTGGCCGTCCCGGGTGGACAAGATCATCCTGACCGCATCGGGTGGTCCGTTCCGCACCCGTTCGCCGGACAGCCTGCGCGAGGTGACGCCCGAGCAGGCCTGCGCGCATCCCAACTGGGTCATGGGCCGCAAGATCTCGGTTGATTCCGCCACGATGATGAACAAGGCGCTCGAAGTGATCGAGGCGCGCTACCTGTTCCGCCTGGCGCCCGAGCAGATCGAGGTCGTGATCCATCCGCAGAGCGTGATCCACTCGATGGTGCAGTTCCGCGACGCCTCGGTGCTCGCGCAGCTCGGAACCCCCGACATGCGCGGCCCGATCGCGTACGGCCTGTCGTGGCCGGAGCGGATCGAAGGCGGCGCCGCCCCGCTCGACTTCATGGCCCTGTCGGCCATGACCTTCGCTGCCGTCGATCCGGCCTTGTTCCCCGGTCTGCAACTGGCCTGGGACAGCCTGCGCGCCGTGCCGGGCACACCGGCCGTGCTCAATGCCGCCAACGAGGTGGCGGTCGCCGCGTTCCTGGAGCGGCGCATCCGCTTCGACCAGATTCACGAGGTCAATCTTGCAACTTTGGCGGCGGTTTCGCCCTCCAAACCCCAGTCCCTGGGCGACCTGCTCGAACTCGATGCCCGGGCCCGCGCGAGCGCGCAGGCCTGCACCGGCCGCCTAGCTGCCTGACCTGGAGGAGATCCGCTGATGCTCACCGTCGTTGCCTTCATTGTTGCCCTCGGGCTGCTGATCGCGGTTCATGAATACGGGCACTACCGCATGGCCGTCGCCTGCGGGGTCAAGGTGCTGCGGTTCTCGGTGGGCTTCGGCAAGGTACTGTGGCGCTGGCAGCCCAAGGGCTCACCGACCGAGTTCGTGATCGGCGCGTTTCCGCTCGGCGGCTACGTGCGGATGCTCGACGAGCGCGAAGGCGCGGTGGCACCCGAGGAGCGGCACCTGGCTTTCAACACCCAGCCGCTGAAGGCGCGTGCCGCCATCGTGGCGGCCGGCCCCGCAGCCAATCTGCTGCTCGCGGTCGTGCTGTACTCGGTCGTCAACTGGTACGGCGTGCAGGAGCCACAGGCGGTGCTGGCCAGCCCCGTGGCGGGCTCAGTGGCCCAGGCCGCAGGCCTGCGGGGTGGCGAGACGGTGCGAAGCGCCGGCTTTGCCGACGAAGAACTGCGCGAGATCCGTTCGTTCGAAGACTTGCGCTGGCTGCTCACGCGCGGCGCGCTCGATGGCCGCGACGTGCGCCTGGCCGTGGCGACGTCGGCCAACGGCGCCACCCGCGAGGTGCTGCTGCCGCTGTCGGGCATCGACGCCAGCGAGGCCGACGCGCGGCTGTACCGCAAGGTCGGCATCATGGCACCGTTCAGCCGGCCGGTGATCGGTGAGGTGACGGCAGGCAGCGCGGCCGAGAAGTCCGGCCTGCGCCAGGGGGATCTCGTGCTTTCGATTGCGGAGCGGCCCATCGTCGACGGTGCCCAGCTGCGCGAGGCGATCCGCGGGTCCGTCGAGGGACAGCAGGCCGTTGCCCGGACCTGGCGGATCGAGCGCGCCGGATCGACCCAGACGCTGCAGGTGCTGCCGGAGCTTCGCACGGAAGGCGGCAAGGCGGTCGGGCGCATCGGTGCCTACGTCGGCGCGCCGCCGGCATTCGTCGAAGTGCGGCATGGCCCGATCGAAGGCCTTGTCAACGGCGTCGTGCGAACCTGGGAGGTCTCGGTCCTGACCCTGCGCATGATGGGCCGGATGGTGACGGGCCAGGCTTCGCTCAAGAACCTGAGCGGCCCCCTCACGATTGCCGATTACGCCGGCAAATCGGCCAGTCTGGGCCTGGTCCAGTATCTCGTGTTTCTGGCCCTCATCAGCGTGAGCCTCGGGGTGCTCAACCTGCTGCCGCTTCCGGTTCTGGATGGGGGGCACCTGTTGTATTATCTTTGGGAGGGCGTGACGGGGAAGGGCGTTTCCGACGCATGGATGGAGCGGCTGCAGCGCGGTGGCGTGGCGTTGCTGCTGGTCATGATGTCGATTGCGCTGTTCAACGACGTCACCCGGCTCTTCGGTTAACTTTGATGCCGGCCCTTTGGCCACACGCGAATCCGGCAAACCAGCACTTCATGAAAAAACGACTCAATCGCTTCCGCTTGCGTACCGTCTCGGCCGTGGCGGCCCTTGCCTTCGCGTCCCATGCGGCCTGGGCGGTGGACCCGTTCACGCTGCAGGACATTCGCGTGGAAGGCTTGCAGCGCGTGGAGCCGGGCACGATCTTCGCGTCCCTGCCGTTCCGGGTGGGCGACATCTACAACGACGACAAGGGCAGCTCCGCCATCCGCTCGCTGTTCGGCCTTGGCCTCTTCAAGGACGTGCGCCTGGAGGTGTCCGGCAATGTGCTGGTGGTGATCGTCGAGGAGCGGCCCACGGTGGCCGACGTGGACTTCATCGGTGCCAAGGAGTTCGACAAGGATGTGCTCAAGAAGGCCCTGCGCGACGTCGGTCTGACCGAGGGCCGGCCGTATGACCAGGCCCTGGCCGACCGGGCCGAGCAGGAACTCAAGCGCCAGTACCTCAACCGAAGCCTCTACGGCGTCGAGGTCGTGACCACCGTCACGCCGATCGAGCGCAATCGCGTCAACCTCAGCTTCACGGTCACCGAAGGCGAGGTCGCCAAGATCAAGGACATCCGCGTCGTCGGGGCCAAGGCGTTCAGCGAGTCGACGCTCAAGGGCCTGTTCGACCTCGACACCGGCGGCTGGCTCAGCTTCTACACCAAGTCCGACCGCTACTCGCGCGCCAAGCTCAATGCCGACCTGGAGACGCTGCGCTCCTACTACCTCACGCGTGGCTATCTCGAATTCAAGATCGACTCCACGCAGGTCGCGATCTCGCCCGACAAGCAGGACATCACCATCACGATCAACATCACCGAAGGGGATCGTTACGTGGTGTCGGGCGTCAAGCTGGAGGGCAACTTCCTCGGCAAGGACGACGAATTCAAGTCGCTCGTGACGATCAAGCCCGGCCAGGCATACAACGCCGATGCCGTGGCCGAAACCAGCAAGGCCTTCACCGACTACTTCGGCAACTTCGGCTTCGCGTTCGCCCGCGTCGAGGTGCGGCCGGAGATCGACCGCGTCAACAACCGCGTCGCATTCGTGATCCTCGGCGACCCCTCTCGCCGCGCCTACGTTCGGCAGGTCAACATCGGCGGCAACAGCCGCACGCGCGACGAAGTCATCCGCCGCGAGTTCCGCCAGTTCGAGTCGTCCTGGTATGACGGCGAGAAGATCCGCCTGTCCCGCGACCGCGTGGACCGCCTGGGCTACTTCAAGGAGGTCAGCGTCGACGTCTCGGAAGTGGCCGGCACGCCCGACCAGGTCGACATCAACGTCAACGTGAGCGAGAAGCCCACCGGCAGCCTGCAGCTGGGTGCGGGCTTCTCCAGCGCCGAGCGCCTGTCGCTGTCGTTCAGCATCAAGCAGGAAAATGCGTTCGGCTCGGGCAACTACCTGGGCGTGGAAGTCAACACCAGCAAGTACAACCGGGTGATCGTGTTCAACTCGGTCGACCCGTACTTCACGGCCGACGGAATCTCCCGCACGATCGACGTCTATCACCGCGCGTCCAAGCCCTACCAGGACCAGGGCGGCAACTACGAACTCGTCACCTCGGGCCTCGGCCTGCGCTTTGGCGTGCCGTTCAGCGAAACCGACACGATCTACTTCGGTGGCAATGCCGAGCGTACCGAGATCAAGCCCGGCACGAACATCCCGGCCGCCTACCTGGCCTATGCCAACAAGTTCGGCTACACCAGCACCGCGTTCCCGCTGTCGATCGGCTGGTCGCGCGACGACCGCGACAGCAGCCTGGCGCCCACCCGCGGCAAGTACCAGCGCGTGGCCGGCGACGTCGGCGTGGCGGGCGATGCGCGCTACGTCCGGGCCCAGTACCAGTACCAGCAGTACATCCCGCTGAACAAGCAGTTCACCATCGGCCTCAACGCCGACCTGGGCTGGGGCAAGGGCCTCAACGGCAATCCGTTCCCCGTGCTCAAGAATTTCTACAGCGGCGGCCTGGGCTCGGTACGCGGCTTCGACCAGGGCACGCTCGGCCCGCGCGACGTCACCGGCGCCGTGATCGGCGGCCCCAAGAAGATCACGCTGAACGGCGAGGTGATCGCTCCGTTCCCCGGCGCCGGCAATGACCGCACGCTGCGGGTGTTCGGCTTCATCGACATGGGCAACGTCTATGGCGACTCCCAGAAGGTGTCGCTGTCGGAGTTGCGCACGTCCGTGGGGGTCGGCCTGAGCTGGATCTCGCCGGTCGGCCCGCTGCGCTTTGCCATCGCCAACCCGGTGCGCAAGTTCCCTGGCGATAGAATCCAGAAATTGCAATTCCAGATCGGAACGTCCTTCTAATGAATTACCTGACCCGCCAACTCCGTCTCGCCCTCGTGATGGGCGTGCTTGCGTTGGGGCTGCCTCATGCCCAGGCCCAGGCGGAAGAATTCCGCGTGGGTTTCGTCAACACCGACCGCATCTTCCGCGAAGCGAACATGGCCAAGTCGGCCCAGGCCAAGCTCGAGCAGGAGTTCGCCAAGAAGGACAAGGACCTGATCGACCTGGGCAACGCGCTCAAGGCCGCGTCCGACAAGTTCGAGCGCGAGGCCCCCACGCTGACCGAAAGCCAGCGCAACACCCGCCAGAAGCAGCTCATCGAGCAGGACCGCGACTTCCAGCGCAAGCGCCGCGAGTTCCAGGAAGACCTCAACTCCCGCAAGAACGAAGAACTCCAGCAGGTGCTCGAGCGCGCCAACAAGGTCGTCAAGAGCGTTGCCGAGGCCGAGAAGTACGACGTCATCCTCCAGGAAGCCGTCTACATCAACCCCAAGCACGACATCACCGACAAGGTGATCCGGGCGCTGAACGCCGGCCGCTGAGGCCGGGTGGCACGCAAGGTGTGGCGCTTCGTCTAGGTTCGATCGTCGACGCGCTCGGTGGCCAGCTCCATGGCGACCCTGACGTCCTGATCGAATCGATCGCCACGCTCGAGTCCGCCACGCCCCAGGCGCTGAGCTTCCTCAGCAACCCCCGTTACACCTCGCAGCTGGCCGCCTCCCGGGCGGCCTGCGTCATTGTGGCGCCCGCCCTCAGCGAGGCTGCGCAGCGCCGCGGCGCCTGCATCGTGACGGACGAGCCCTATCTCTACTTCGCGCGTGTCACCCAGCTGTGGAAGCGGCACCTGGGCGAGGGCAACGCGCCACGGCCGCGCATCCATTCAAGTGCCGTGGTCGATCCCCAGGCCGAGGTTGCCGCTGATGCCGTCATCGGCCCGCTCTGCGTGGTCGAGCGCGGCGCCCGCGTGGGCGCCGGCACGGTGCTCGCGTCGCGCGTCACCGTGGGCGAGCGCTGCATCATCGGCGAGCGCTGCATCGTGCACCCGGGGGTGGTCATCGGCGCCGATGGCTTCGGCTTTGCCCCGAATGCCGGCGCCTGGGAGAAGATCGAACAGCTCGGCGCCGTTCGCATCGGCAACGACGTCGAGATCGGGGCCAACACCTGCATCGACCGCGGTGCGCTCGACGACACGGTGATCGAAGACGGCGTCAAGCTCGACAACCTGGTGCAGATCGGCCACAACGTGCGGGTGGGCCGGCACACGGCCATGGCTGGCTGCGTCGGTGTGGCCGGCAGCGCCACCATCGGTGCCCACTGCACCGTGGGTGGCGGTGCCATCGTGCTGGGGCACCTCACGCTGGCCGATCGCGTCAACATCTCCGCCGCCTCGGTGGTGACGCGCTCGATCCTCAAACCCGGCCACTACACCGGCATGTTTCCCATCGACGACAATGCGGCGTGGGAGAAGAACGCCGTCACGCTCAGGCAGCTCCACAGCCTGCGTGATCGCATCCGCGCCCTCGAGCAGATCACACAAGACAAAGAATCGTCATGATGGACATCCACCAAATCCTCAAGCAGTTGCCTCACCGTTATCCGATCCTCCTGGTGGACCGGGTGCTGGCGATCGAGAAGGGCAAGAGCATCAAGGCGCTCAAGAACGTGAGCGTGAACGAGCCCTTTTTCACCGGCCACTTTCCGCACCGCCCCGTCATGCCGGGCGTGCTGATGCTCGAAGCGCTGGCCCAGGCGGCTGCGCTGCTGGCTTTCGAGACGCTTGGCGTCACGCCCGACGACAAGACGGTCTACTACTTTGCCGGCATCGATGGCGCCCGCTTCAAGCGGCCGGTGGAGCCGGGCGACCAGCTCATCCTCGAGGTGGACCTCGACCGCATGAAGGCCGGCATCTTCAAGTTCAAGGCGCGGGCCAAGGTGGGCGAGGACGTCGCCGTTGAGGCCGAACTCATGTGCACGATGCGCAGCATCGCCTGACGGAGGCGAGCTTGGGCCAGATTCATCCTACCGCGATCATCGACCCGGCCGCGTCGCTGGACAGCTCCGTCAGCGTCGGGCCCTACACGGTCATCGGCCCGCATGTGAAGGTCGGCGCCGGCACCACCATCGGCGCGCACTGCGTGATCGAAGGCCACACCACCATCGGCCGCGACAACCGCATCTTCCAGTTCAATTCGCTGGGCGCGATCCCGCAGGACAAGAAGTACGCCGGCGAGCCGTGCGAGCTCATCATCGGCGACCGCAACACGATCCGCGAGTTCTGCACCTTCAACATCGGCTCGCCTGGCGGCGGCGCGGTCACCCGCGTGGGCGACGACAACTGGATCATGGCCTACGTGCATCTGGCCCATGACTGCATCGTCGGCAACCACACCATCTTCGCCAACAACTCGCAGCTGGCCGGCCACGTGGAAGTGGGCGACTGGGTGATTCTGGGCGGCTTCACGGTCGTGCACCAGTTCGTGCGCATCGGCGCCCATGGCATGACGGCCATGTGCTCGCTGCTTTTTGCCGACCAGCCGCCCTTTGTCATGAGTCAGGGCCAGCCGGCCCAGGCGCGCTCCATGAATTTCGAAGGCCTGCGCCGGCGCGGTTTCTCGGCGGGGCGCATCTCGGCCGTCAAGGCCATGCACAAGGCGCTCTACCGCGAGGACCTCACGCTCGATCAGGCGCGCCAGTCCATCGCCGGGCTCGCCGACAAGCAGCCCGAGGCCCAGCCCGACGTGCAGATGATGCTGTCGTTCCTCGACGGGGTGTCGCCGCAGCGCGGCATCGTGCGCTGACGCATCCGAGCATGGGCGAGGCCGCTCCCGCTTCCCCCGGCCAGCCCCGCATCGCCATGGTTGCAGGCGAAACCTCGGGCGACCTGCTGGCCGGGCTGCTGCTGGATGGCCTGCGATCACGCTGGCCCGGCCTTGCGGCGCGCGGCATTGGCGGGCCGCACATGGCGCGCCGCGGCTTCGAGGCCCTGTGGCCCAGCGAGAAGCTCGCCGTGCGCGGCTATGTCGAGGTGCTGCGGCACTACCGCGAAATCGTCGGCATCCGCCGCCAGCTGCGTGACCGGCTGCTCGCCGAAGGCGGCACGCGCCTGTTCGTCGGCGTCGATGCGCCGGACTTCAACCTCGACCTCGAAGCCGACCTGCGTGCCGCCGGCATCCGGACCGTGCACTTCATCTGTCCGGCGATCTGGGCCTGGCGGCCCGAACGGGTCGAGAAGATCCGACGCAGCGTCGACCATGTGCTGTGCATCTTCCCGTTCGAGCCCGAACTGCTCGCGCGCCACGGCATCGCATCCACCTATGTGGGCCATCCGCTGGCCCACGTGATTCCGCTCGAGCCCGACAAGGCGGCAGCCCGCGCCGCGCTGGGCCTGCCACCTGGCGCGCAGGTGGTGGCCCTCCTGCCGGGCAGCCGCGCGGCCGAGGTGAAGTACCTCGCGCGCCGTTTCTTCGAGGCGGCCCGGCTCATGCGCCGCGAGCGTCCCGGCCTGCAGTTCGTCGTGCCCGCCATCCCGGCGCTGGCCGACGCGATCAGGCAGGCGGCGCGGCAGGCGGGCTTGGCAGAGGGACCGGGGGAAGGCCCGGGAGGGGCGCTCACCATCGTGACCGGGCAGTCCCACACCGTCCTGGCCGCCTGCGACGTCACCCTGATCGCCAGCGGCACCGCGACCCTGGAGGCCGCGCTCTTCAAGCGGCCGATGGTCATCGCCTACAACATGAACGGGCTGTCGTGGCTCATCACGCGCCGCAAGAAGCTGCAGCCCTGGGTCGGGCTGCCGAACATCCTGTGCGGCGACTTCGTGGTCCCCGAGCTGCTGCAGGAGGCGGCGACGCCCGAGGCACTGGCCCGGACCACGCTTGCGTGGTTCGATCAGCCTGAGACAATCACCGCTTTGCAACAGAAATTCACCGAGCTGCACCATGAACTGCGGCGCGATACCGCAGCCCTGGCGACCGATGCGATCCAGAAAGTTCTTGAAAGCTGAACAGGCCTGCCTGTCCTGGGATCCGATCGGCCTCGTGGCCGGCGTGGACGAAGCGGGGCGGGGGCCACTGGCCGGCCCGGTCGTGGCTGCGGCCGTGATCCTCGACGACGTCCACCGCATTTCGGGCCTGGCCGACTCCAAGGCCCTGACAGCGCTGCAGCGCGATCGCCTCTATGACGAGATCCGCGCCAAGGCCCTGTGCTGCTCCGTCGCCGAAGCCTCTGTCGAGGAGATCGACAACCTCAACATCCTCCAGGCCACGCTGCTGGCGATGCGGCGTGCGGTCGAGGGCCTGCGCCTGAAGCCGGCCAAGGTCGTGGTCGACGGCAACCGTCTGCCCACGCTGGACGTGCTGGCCGAGGCCATCGTGGGCGGCGATGCCAAGGTCCAGGCGATCTCGGCAGCATCCATTCTTGCCAAGGTGCATCGCGACCGGCTCTGCCAGGCGCTGCACGAGGAGTTTCCTCAGTACGGCTTTGCAGCGCACAAGGGCTATGGCACGCGCGAGCATCTGGCCGCACTGCAGCAGCACGGTGCCTGCCGGCATCACCGGCGGCACTTCAGCCCCGTGGCCGCGACGCTGGCCAGCCAGGGCGGCATGCCGGCCGGATCATGACCTCTGGTCCGCAGCACATCACCTCGCGCGACAACGCGCTGCTCAAGGACCTGCGCCGCCTGGTCCAGGACAACGCCGCCTACCGCCGCCTCGGACGCGTGTGGCTCGAAGGAGACCATCTCTGCCGGGCAGCGCTCGCGCGCGGCGTCGAGCCGGCCCAGGCCGTGTTCTCGCTGTCGGCCTGGCGCGAGCAGGGCCTGCCGCTGCCGGATTCGGTGCGCGTCGTGACGATGGACGACACGCTGTTCGCCTCGCTCAGCGGCCTGGAGTCGCCCGCCCGCATGGGCTTCGTGGTCGGGCTGCCGGACGTCCCCGCGATCGATCCCGATGCTGCCTCCGTCATCCTCGACCGGGTCCAGGACGCCGGCAACGTGGGCTCCATCCTGCGCAGCGCCAGCGCATTCGGCTTCCGCCAGGTGATCGCGCTCAAGGGCTCTGCTGCACTGTGGAGCGCCAAGGTCCTGCGCGCGGGCATGGGCGCGCACTTCGGCCTGCGCCTGATCGAGGGCGCTGCCTGCGACGACCTGCGCGTGCTGAGGGTGCCGATTCTGGCGACCAGCTCGCACGAAGGGCAGTGGCTGCACGAGGCGCGCTTTTCAGGCCCGTGCGCCTGGGCCATGGGCCACGAAGGGCAGGGGATCGGTACGGAACTGGCAGGTCTTGCCAGCGCCTCGGTGCGCATCGCCCAGCCTGGGGGCGAGGAGTCGCTCAACGTGGCGGCCGCAGCGGCCATCTGTCTGCATGCCTCCATGCCTTTGCGGCCTGCGCCTATGTGAAAACATCGCTCACGCTCGGCTATAATCAGGGGCTTTCCCGCAAACCCCCGTACGCCTAGCGCATTCAAGCCCCCTCCCTAACAAAAGCAGCAATCGAGAGACATCTCTTGAGCGCGTTTGGGCGTACCCGTCAACCATCGGAGAACCCAGTGCTTTTGTCTCAACAGGGAACCCAGCCCCTGGCCATCCTGGCCCTCGCAGACGGCACGGTCTTTCACGGCAATTCGATCGGAGCCACCGGCTCCACCGTCGGCGAGGTGGTGTTCAACACCGCCATCACCGGCTACCAGGAAATCCTCACCGACCCGAGCTACTGCCAGCAGATCGTGACGCTCACGTATCCGCACATCGGCAACTATGGCGTGAATGAGGAAGACGTCGAAGCCTCGAAGGTCCATGCCGCAGGCCTCATCATCCGCGACCTGCCGCTCATCGCCTCCAACTTCCGCAAGAGCCTGACCCTCTCGGACTACCTGAGCCGCGAAGGCACGGTCGCGATCGCCGGCATCGACACCCGCAAGCTCACCCGCCTGCTGCGCACCCACGGCGCCCAGAACGGCTGCATCGTGGCGCTGGCGGCCGGCGAGCCGGCATCGCAGAAGGTGATCGACCAGGCTATCGCCGCAGCCCGTGGCGCCCCGAGCATGAGCGGCCTCGATCTGGCCAAGGTCGTGTCGGTGGACAAGCCCTACGAATGGAGCCAGACCGAGTGGAAGCTCGGCGAAGGCTATGGCACCGCATCGGGCGGGCGCTTTCACGTCGTGGCCTTCGACTACGGCGTCAAGCGCAACATCCTGCGCATGCTGGCCGAGCGCGGCTGCCGCGTCACCGTCGTGCCCGCGCAGACCTCCGCTGCCGAGGTGCGCAAGCTCAACCCTGATGGCGTGTTCCTCTCCAACGGCCCTGGCGATCCGGAGCCCTGCGACTACGCCATCGCCGCCACGCGCGAGCTCATCGAAGCGGGCCTGCCGACCTTCGGCATCTGCCTGGGTCACCAGATCATGGCGCTCGCCTCGGGCGCGAAGACCTTCAAGATGAAGTTCGGTCACCACGGCGCCAATCACCCGGTGAAGGACCTCGACACCGGCCGCGTCTCGATCACGAGCCAGAACCACGGCTTCGCGGTGGACGAGAAAACCCTGCCGGCCAACCTGCGGCCCACCCACATCAGCCTGTTCGACAACACGCTGCAGGGTCTGGCCCGCACCGACCGGCCCGCCTTCTGCTTCCAGGGCCACCCGGAGGCCTCGCCCGGCCCCCACGACATCGGCTACCTGTTCGACAGGTTCACCGCCCTGATGGCCAAAGCGTCGGAGAAAAACTGAACATGCCAAAGCGCACAGACATCAAGAGCATCCTCATCATCGGCGCGGGCCCGATCATCATCGGCCAGGCCTGCGAGTTCGACTACTCCGGTGTGCAGGCCTGCAAGGCCCTGCGCGAGGAGGGCTACAAGGTCATCCTGATCAACAGCAACCCCGCGACGATCATGACCGACCCGGCCACGGCCGACGTCACCTACATCGAGCCCATCACCTGGCAGACGGTCGAGAAGATCATCGCCAAGGAGCTGCCCGACGCCATCCTGCCGACCATGGGCGGGCAGACCGCGCTGAACTGCGCGCTCGACCTGTGGCACAAGGGCGTGCTCGCCAAGTACAAGGGCGCGGCCACGAACCGGCCGATCGAGCTGATCGGCGCGACCCCGGAAGCCATCGACAAGGCCGAAGACCGCCAGAAGTTCAAGGAGGCCATGACCCGCATCGGCCTGGGCTCGGCGCGTTCGGGCATCGCCCACTCGATGGACGAGGCCTGGGCGGTGCAGAAGACCGTGGGCTTTCCCACGGTCATTCGCCCGAGCTTCACGCTCGGCGGCACCGGCGGCGGCATCGCCTACAACGCCGAGGAGTTCGAGGTCATCTGCAAGCGCGGCCTCGAAGCCTCGCCCACCAACGAGCTGCTGATCGAAGAGTCGCTGCTCGGCTGGAAAGAGTACGAGATGGAGGTCGTGCGCGACAAGGCCGACAACTGCATCATCGTCTGCTCGATCGAGAACCTGGACCCGATGGGCGTGCACACCGGCGACTCGATCACCGTCGCGCCGGCCCAGACGCTGACCGACAAGGAATACCAGATCATGCGCAACGCCTCGCTCGCGGTGCTGCGCGAGATCGGCGTGGACACCGGCGGCTCCAACGTGCAGTTCTCGGTCAATCCGAAGGACGGCCGCATGATCGTCATCGAGATGAACCCGCGCGTGTCGCGCTCCTCGGCGCTGGCCTCCAAGGCCACGGGCTTTCCGATCGCCAAGGTCGCGGCCAAGCTGGCCGTGGGCTACACGCTCGACGAACTGCGCAACGAGATCACCGGCGGCGCCACGCCAGCGAGCTTCGAGCCCAGCATCGACTACGTCGTCACCAAGATTCCGCGCTTCGCGTTCGAGAAGTTCCCGGCCGCCGACTCGCGCCTGACGACGCAGATGAAGTCGGTGGGCGAAGTCATGGCCATGGGTCGCACTTTCCAGGAGTCGTTCCAGAAGGCCCTGCGCGGTCTCGAGGTCGGTGTCGATGGCCTCAACGAGAAGACGCAGGACCGCGAGGTGCTGGAGAAGGAACTGGGCGAGCCCGGCCCCGAGCGCATCTGGTACGTGGGTGACGCCTTCGCCCAGGGTATGTCGGTCGACGAGGTCTACGACCTCACCAAGATCGACAAGTGGTTCCTCGTGCAGATCGAGGAGATCGTCAGGATCGAGCTGGAGCTGGAGAAGACCAGCCTGGACAGCATCGACGCCGCCACGCTGCGCATGCTCAAGAAGAAGGGCTTCTCCGACCGCCGCCTGGCGCGCCAGCTGCGCACCACCGACAAGGTCATCCGCGAGCTGCGCCGCAAGCTGGGCGTGCGGCCCGTCTACAAGCGCGTGGACACCTGCGCTGCCGAGTTCGCCACCAACACCGCCTACATGTACTCCACCTACGAGGAAGAGTGCGAGGCCGAGCCGACCGACCGCAAGAAGATCATGGTGCTGGGCGGCGGCCCGAACCGGATCGGGCAGGGCATCGAGTTCGACTACTGCTGCGTGCATGCGGCGCTGGCGATGCGCGAGGACGGCTACGAGACCATCATGGTCAACTGCAATCCCGAAACCGTCTCGACCGACTACGACACCTCCGACCGCCTGTACTTCGAGCCGCTCACGCTCGAGGACGTGCTGGAGATCGTCGACAAGGAAAAACCGCTTGGCGTGATCGTGCAGTACGGCGGCCAGACGCCGCTCAAGCTCGCGCTCGGCCTGGAGGCAGAAGGCGTGCCCATCATCGGCACCAGCCCTGACATGATCGATGCGGCCGAAGACCGCGAGCGCTTCCAGAAGCTGCTCAACGAGCTGGGCCTGCGTCAGCCGCCCAACGCCACGGCCCGCACCGAGGCCGAGGCGCTGGAGAAGGCCGCCGCGCTCGGCTACCCGCTGGTGGTCCGGCCGAGTTACGTGCTCGGCGGCCGCGCGATGGAGATCGTCCATGAGCAGCGCGACCTCGAGCGCTACATGCGCGAGGCCGTCAAGGTCTCCAACGATTCGCCGGTGCTGCTCGACCGCTTCCTCAACGACGCCATCGAGTGCGACGTGGACTGCCTCAGCGATGGCCAGCGCACCTTCATAGGCGGCGTGATGGAACACATCGAGCAGGCCGGCGTCCACTCGGGCGACTCGGCATGCTCGCTGCCGCCGTACTCGCTGTCGAAGGAAACGGTCGACGAGATGAAGCGCCAGACGGCCGCCATGGCCAAGGGCCTGAACGTCGTCGGCCTGATGAACGTGCAGTTCGCGATCCAGGAGATCGATGGCAAGGACGTGATCTACGTGCTGGAGGTCAACCCCCGGGCCTCGCGCACCGTGCCCTACGTGAGCAAGGCCACGGGCATCCAGCTGGCCAAGGTGGCGGCGCGCTGCATGGTCGGGCAGTCGCTCGCCTCGCAGGGCATCCGCGACGAGGTCACGCCTCCTTACTTCAGCGTCAAGGAGGCGGTGTTCCCGTTCGTGAAGTTCCCCGGTGTCGACACCATTCTCGGGCCCGAGATGAAGTCCACCGGCGAGGTCATGGGCGTGGGCAGGACCTTCGGCGAAGCCTTCGTCAAGAGCCAGCTCGGCGCCGGCACGCGTCTGCCCCGGCCGTTCACGGCCGATGGTCAGCGCACCGGCAAGGTGTTCCTCACAGTCAAGAACAATGACAAGCCGCGCGCCGTCGAGGTGGCTCGCCAGCTCGCCGCCATGGGCTTCGAGATCGTGGCGACCAAGGGCACGGCTGCCGCCATCAGCGCCGCCGGCATCGCCTGCGTCACGGTGAACAAGGTCACCGAAGGCCGCCCGCATGTGGTCGACATGATCAAGAACAACGAGATCGTGCTGGTGATCAACACCGTGGAGGAGCGCCGCAACGCGATTGCCGACTCGCGTGCGATCCGCACTTCATCGCTGCTGGCGCGCGTGACCACCTTCACCACCATCGCCGGGGCCGAGGCCGCCGTCGAAGGCATGAAGCACATGGACAATCTGGGCGTCATCTCGGTCCAGGAGATGCACGCGCAGCTCGCTGCGGCCTGAGCAGGCCGTCGCAGCCGACCCGCTGGCCCGGCCCCTCTGCAGGCGAAAAGCCTGAAGAGGGACCGGGCCAGTTCATTTCCCGGTCAGCTTGGGTTAAATTACGGCCATGCGCCGGACGGCTTGGCTTTCCGGCTTTTTCTTTTTTTCAAGACCTTTTCGAGACACCATGGCCACCATTCCGATCACCAAGCGCGGCGCCGAGAAGCTCAAGGCCGAACTGCACAAGCTCAAGACCGTGGACCGCCCCTGGGTCATCAACGCCATTGCCGAGGCCCGTGCGCAGGGCGACCTCAGCGAAAACGCCGAGTACGACGCGGCCAAGGACCGCCAGGGCTTCATCGAGGGCCGCATCCAGGAGATCGAGGGCAAGCTCTCGGCCGCCCAGATCATCGACCCGGCCCAGCTCGATGCCGGCGGCAAGGTCGTCTTCGGCTCCACCGTCGAGCTGGAGGAAGAGACCACCGGCGAGCAGGTGAAGTACCAGATCGTGGGTGAAGACGAGGCCGACATCAAGCTCGGGCTCCTCAACGTGTCCAGCCCCATTGCCCGCGCCCTGATCGGCAAGGACGAGGGCGACGTCGCCGAGTTCCAGGCGCCCGGCGGCGTCAAGCGTTACGAGATCGTTGCGGTCTCATACATCTGAAGTTCTCATTCTGCCGCATGTCGTCCCGACAGCGCCTGGCCGTCCTCGCTGCCGCCCTCTGGTGGGGCAGCCTCACGGCCGTGGGTTTCTGGGTCGTGCCGCTGCTGTTCGCCAACCTGCCGACGCCTGCGATGGCTGGCGGCATGGCGGCGCGCCTGTTCACCGCCCAGACCTGGGTCAGCCTGGGCTGCGGCATTCTGCTGCTCATGCTCTCACGCGCCCGCGACCCGGGCGAGATCGTGCCCTGGGCGCCGCGTGTGCTGATGTTCCTGCTCGCCGGCCTGGTGCTCGCGCTGCTGGTCGAGTTCGGCGTGGCGCCACGTATCGTGGCCCGCGAGAACCTCAGGCTCTGGCACGGCGTTGGCAGCGCCATGTATGCGCTGCAGTGGCTGTGCGCCGGCCTCGTGCTCTGGCGCCTGACGGGCAACGCGGCCGGCCAGGACGCGTCGCGGGGCCCTTCCGGCCAGGACGCGTCGGGGAGCGCGTCAGGTCAGGACGCGTCTAGCCCTGGCGCTTCTTGATGCTCTTTTGCTTGGGCTTGGCCCGCTTGACCTTGCCGCCCGGTGTCAGGCGCTGGTTGCCCAGCACCCGCAGGGTCTTGACCTCCGGCCGCTGGCCGCCCCGGCTGCTGTACTTCAGAACCTTGAAGTCGCGCGGGCCGGGCATTCGCTCCTCGTCGACTTCCTTGGCCTTGACGGGCTTGGGACGCCAGAACACCAGCAGCTTGCCGATGTGCTGGATCGGCGCGGCATCGAGTTCGTCGGCCAGCGTCTGGTAGAAGGTCTCGCGTTGCTGGCGGTCGTCGGAGAACACCCGCACCTTGATCAGCCCGTGGGCATTGAGCGCGGCGTCTGCCTCCTTGCGGACGGCGGGCGTGAGGCCGTCGCCGCCGATCATGACCACGGGGTCGAGGTGGTGGGCTTCGGCCCGATGGACCTTGCGCTGCGCGGGGGTGAGCTGGATTTGGGGCATAACCCGTATTATCGAGTGACAGGCACGCGGACACGATGAAAGTCAAAACCAAAAGCAAGAAGGTCAACAAGGCATGGCTCAACGACCATGTCAATGACACCTACGTCAAGCTCGCCCAGAAGGAGGGCTTCCGGGCGCGCGCAGCCTACAAGCTCAAGGAAATCGACGAAACCCTGGGCCTGATCCGGCCGGGGCATCTGGTCGTGGACCTGGGCAGCGCCCCCGGCGCCTGGAGCCAGTACGTGCGCCGGCGCCTGTCGCCGGGCGGGGCCGCCGCCGGCGCCCTCAATGGCGCCATCGTGGCGGTTGATCTGCTGCCCATGGAGCCGATCGAAGGCGTGCAGTTCATCCAGGGCGACTTCACCGAGACGGCGGTGCTCGAGCAGCTCCTGGCCGCCCTGGGCGGGGCCCGGGCCGACGTCGTCGTCTCCGACATGGCGCCCAACCTGTCGGGCATCGCCTCCACCGACGCGGCCCGCATCTCGGCCCTGGTCGAGCTGGCGATCGACTTCGCGGTCCACCACATGAAGCCCGAGGGCGCCCTGGTGGCCAAAGTCTTCCATGGCGGGGGCTACAGCCAGCTTGTCAAGGCTTTCAAGGACACTTTCCGGGTGGTCAAGGCGATCAAGCCCAAGGCGTCCCGCGACAAGTCCTCCGAGACGTTTCTCGTGGGCATGGGCCTTCGCGCCGCCTGAGCCGGCTGTGCAGGCGCCAGGCTCGGCGCCGGGGTGGGGCGCCTGACCGGCCGGCCTGCGCGGCCCCAAGCCCCCGCTGGGCCTATGGCTGTCGTTGTGAAAATACATCGTCGGACTGCTTGAAACGCCTAAAATGGGTCGCAGGTACGGGGCTGGCCCTCAGCCCCATGCGAATCGGAGATTCAGTTGAACAATCAGTGGTTCTCGAAAATTGCCGTCTGGATGGTGATCGCCCTCGTGCTGTTCACCGTGTTCAAGCAGTTTGACACCCGCGCGTCCTCGGGCGCAGCGGCCGTCGGTTACTCCGACTTCCTCGAAGAGGTGCGCAACCGGCGCATCAAGAGCGCAGTCATTCAGGAGGGGCAGGGCAGCACCGAGATCGTGGCCGTCACCAACGACGAGCGCAAGATCCGCACCACCGCCACCTACCTCGACCGCGGCCTCGTGGGCGACCTCATCAACAACAACGTCAAGTTCGACGTCAAGCCCCGCGAGGAAGGCTCGCTGCTCATGACCCTGCTGGTCAGCTGGGGCCCCATGCTGCTGCTGATCGGCGTGTGGATCTACTTCATGCGCCAGATGCAGGGCGGCGGCAAGGGCGGCGCCTTCAGCTTCGGCAAGAGCAAGGCGCGCATGCTCGACGAGAACAACAACACCGTCACCTTCGCCGACGTCGCCGGCTGCGACGAGGCCAAGGAGGAAGTGCGCGAAGTCGTCGACTTCCTCAAGGACCCGCAGAAATTCCAGAAGCTGGGCGGGCGGATCCCGCGCGGTCTGCTGCTGGTAGGCCCCCCGGGCACCGGCAAGACGCTGCTGGCCAAGGGCATCGCCGGCGAAGCCAAGGTGCCGTTCTTCAGCATCTCGGGCTCGGACTTCGTCGAAATGTTCGTCGGCGTGGGCGCGGCCCGCGTGCGCGACATGTTCGAGAACGCCAAGAAGAACGCCCCCTGCATCATCTTCATCGACGAAATCGACGCCGTGGGTCGCCAGCGTGGCGCGGGCCTGGGCGGCGGCAACGACGAGCGCGAGCAGACCCTCAACCAGATGCTGGTCGAGATGGACGGCTTCGAAACCAATCTGGGCGTGATCGTGGTCGCCGCGACCAACCGCCCCGACATCCTGGACGCCGCGCTGCTGCGCCCGGGCCGCTTCGACCGGCAGGTCTACGTCACGCTGCCCGACATCCGGGGCCGCGAGCAGATCCTCAACGTGCACATGCGCAAGGTGCCGATCGGCCAGGACGTCAAGGCCGAGATCATCGCGCGCGGCACGCCCGGCATGTCCGGCGCCGACCTGGCCAACCTCTGCAACGAGGCGGCGCTCATGGCGGCCCGCCGCAATGCACGCGTCGTCGAGATGCAGGATTTCGAGAAGGCCAAGGACAAGATCCTCATGGGCCCGGAGCGCAAGAGCATGGTCATGCCCGAGGAAGAGCGCCGCAATACGGCCTACCACGAGTCCGGCCACGCGCTCATCGGCAAGCTGCTTCCCAAGTGCGATCCGGTGCACAAGGTCACCGTGATCCCGCGCGGCCGTGCGCTGGGCGTCACCATGAGCCTGCCCGAGCAGGACCGCTACAGCTACGACCGCGAATACATGCTGAGCCAGATCAGCATGCTCTTCGGCGGCCGGATCGCCGAAGAAGTCTTCATGAACCAGATGACCACCGGCGCCTCCAACGACTTCGAGCGCGCCACCCAGCTGGCGCGCGACATGGTCATGCGCTACGGCATGAGCGAGGCGCTCGGCCCCATGGTCTATGCCGACAACGAGGGCGAGGTCTTCCTGGGCCGCTCGGTCACCAAGACCACCAACATGAGCGAGCAGACCATGCAGAAGGTCGACATGGAGGTGCGCCGCATCATCGACGAGCAGTACGCCCTGGCGCGCAAGCTCATCGAGGACAACTCCGACAAGATGCACGCCATGGCCAAGGCCCTGCTCGAATGGGAAACCATCGACGCCGAGCAGATCGACGACATCATGGCCGGCAAGCCGCCACGCCCGCCCAAGGACTGGACGCCGCGCACCCCCACCTCCGGTGGTGGCGGCTCCGGCGGCAGCCCGGTGGCGACCGAGCCGGCGCCCACGGCGGCCTGATCCCGCCGGATCTCGGCTCTGTCGCCGGGCTTCTTTTCTTCCAGGTCCGCAGCGGGCCTGCTTCCTCGACGGGGCCCTTGCGGCCCCGTTGTGTTTTGGTTTTCAGCCGAAAATCCTCCCATGTACTGGCAGACCTCCCGCTTCCGAATCGACCTGTCCCGCCCGCAGATCATGGGCATCGTCAACGCCACGCCTGATTCGTTCTCGGACGGCGGGCGGCATGGCGACGTCCGCGGCGCGCTGGCCCACTGCGAGCGTCTTGTGGCCGATGGCGCCGACATTCTCGACATCGGCGGCGAATCCACCCGCCCCGGCGCGCCGGCCGTCCCGCTGGCCGAGGAACTGGCGCGCGTCGTGCCCGTCGTGCGCGAGGCCGTGAAGCTGGGCGTGCCGGTCTCGGTCGACACCTACAAGGCCGACGTGATGCGCGCCGTCCTCGACCTGGGCGCCGACATCATCAACGACATCTGGGCCCTGCGCCAGCCGCAGGCGCTCGATGCCGTTGCCGCGCACCCGGCGTGCGGCGTCTGCCTCATGCACATGCACCGCGATCCGCGGACCATGCAGGTGGCGCCCATGGAGGGCGACGTGGTGCCGCAGGTGCTGGACTTCCTTGCGCGGCGCAGCGCGGCCCTGCTGGCGCGCGGCGTCGGGCGTGAGCGGATCGTCTGGGACGCCGGCACCGGCTTCGGCAAGACGGTCGTGCAGAACTTCGAGCTGCTGCGGCGCCAGCCCGAACTCCTCGCGGCAGGGTTTCCCGTGCTGGCGGGCTGGTCGCGCAAGTCGTCCCTGGGCGCCGTCACAGGCCTGGACGTGGCCGATCGCCGGGTGCCGAGCGTCGCGGCCGCGCTGCTGGCGGTCGAGCGCGGCGCGCGGATCGTGCGGGTGCACGACGTGCGCGAGACCGCCCAGGCACTGCAGGTGTGGCAGGCCACGGTGGCGGCTCCGACCTGAGCCCGCCAGCGCAGGCGTCCTGCCGCGCGTCAGGCGAACTTGCCAAGGTAACAGCTTGCACGTCGATCGACATCGGCGCCCCTTCGGGGACAATGCGGCCATGACCAGAAAATACTTCGGCACCGACGGCATCCGCGGCACCGTTGGCCAGCCGCCCATCACCCCGGACTTCGTTCTGCGCCTGGCGCACGCCGTGGGCCGCGTGCTGCGCGAGACCGATCCGCGTCCCACGGTCCTGATCGGCAAGGACACCCGCATCTCCGGCTACATGCTCGAAAGCGCGCTGGAGGCCGGCTTCAACTCGGCCGGCGTCGACGTCGTGCTGCTCGGCCCGCTGCCCACGCCGGGTGTGGCCTATCTCACGCGTGCGCTGCGGGCGAGCCTGGGAGTGGTCATCAGCGCGAGCCACAACGCCTTTCCCGACAACGGCATCAAGTTCTTCGACGCGCAGGGCGCCAAGCTGCCCGACGCGTGGGAAGAGGCGGTCGAGGCCCGGCTGGAGGAGCAGCCCGTCTGGCAGGACTCGGCCAACCTGGGCAAGGCGCGCCGCCTCGACGATGCGGCCGGACGCTACATCGAGTTCTGCAAGAGCACCTTCGCCGCCGACCTCAGCCTGCGCGGCCTGAAGATCGTCGTCGACGCCGCACACGGCGCGGCCTACCAGATCGCGCCCAAGGTCTTTCATGAGCTCGGGGCCGAGGTGATCTCCATCGGCTGCGCGCCCGACGGCCTGAACATCAACGACGGCGTCGGCGCGACCCATCCGCAGGCCCTCATCGACGCGGTGCGCCTGCACCAGGCCGACTACGGCATCGCGCTCGACGGCGACGCCGACCGCCTGCAACTGGTGGACGCCCCGGGCCGCCTGTTCAATGGCGACGAGGTGCTGTACCTCATGGTGTCCGAGCGGCTGGCGCGCGGCGAGCGGGTGCCCGGCGTGGTGGGCACGCTCATGACCAACATGGCCGTCGAGGTTGCGCTCAAGATCCTCGGCGTCAAGTTCGTGCGCGCCAAGGTCGGCGACCGCTATGTGCTGGAAGAACTCACCCGCCACGGCTGGCTGCTCGGCGGCGAAGGCTCGGGGCACCTGCTGGCGCTCGACAAGCACACGACGGGCGACGGCCTCATCAGCGCACTGCAGGTCCTGCAGGCCTGCGTGCGCAGCGGCAAGACGCTTGCGGCTCTGCTGTCCGACGTCACGCTGTTTCCGCAGACCCTCATCAACGTCCGGCTCGCGCCGGGGCAGGACTGGAAGTCCAACGCGGCCTTCACGGCCGAAACCCGTGCCGTCGAAGCCGAACTCGGCGACGAAGGCCGCGTCCTCATCCGGCCGAGCGGCACCGAGCCGCTGCTGCGCATCATGGTCGAAGCCAACAATGCCGCACGCTCGCGCGCGGCCGCAGAGCGGCTTGCCGCTCTGCTTCGCGCCTAGCAGCCCGCCAGCAACGCGTCGACCTGCGCAAGCGTCGGGATGCCGCCGATCGCGCCATGGCCCATCACTGACAGCGCGGCCGCCGCATTGGCGTGCCGCAGCGCATCTTCCAGGGGCTGCCCGCGCGCCAGCGCTGCGGCCAGCGAGCCGGTGAAGGTGTCGCCCGCGCCGATGGTGTCGGCCACGCGGACCCGCCGACCGGGCACTGTCACCGCAGCCTGGTCCGTGCGATAGAGGCGGCAGCCCTCGGCGCCCAGCGTCACGATCACGGCGCCGACCCCGCGGCGCAGCAGGGCCTCGGCCGCTGCGGCCTCACGTGATGTGTCATGCGATGCTTCAGGCGATGCTGCATGCGAAGTCTCCTGCGACGCTGGCGTCGCCGCTGAGGTCGACGCAGACGTCGACGGAATGGCACCCGGGCCCTCGGCCAAAACCTCGACGCCTGCAATCGCGAGCAGTTCGGTTTCATTGGGCGTGAGCACGTCCACCAGGGCCAGCAGATCGTCGTCCAGCGGCTGCGCCGGTGCGGGGTTGAGAAGGGTGGTCGCGCCCGCCGCGCGGGCGATGCGGAAGGCTTCGCGCGTCACCTCGGCTGGGACCTCGCACGAGGCCATCACCAGCTGGCAGCCGCTCAGCACGCCGGTCGCCGCCTGCGCGTGACGGGCCGTTAGGCCGGCCGTCGCACCGGGAAAGACCGCGATGCTGTTGTCGCCATCGTCATACACGAGGATCTGCGCCACGCCGCTGCGCTCGCCTGCGGCGACCTCGACGCCAGCCGTGGCAATGCCTTCGCGCTGCCAGAGCGCCAGGCCCATGCGGCCGAAGTCGTCGTCGCCGACGCGCGCGATCAGCGCGGTGCGGGCGCCCTGGCGTGCGGCGGCCACGGCCGCATTGCTGCCCTTGCCGCCGGGGGAGATGTCAAAGCCGCCGGCCATCAGCGTCTCGCCCCGGGCCAGCGGCCGCGGCACGTGCGAGACGAGGTCCGCGTTCCAGCTGGCCACGCAGACCACGTCGACCGGCGCGGCGCCGGCATCACGGCCCGCCCGATTTCTCACTTGCCATACCCCATCGTCTGCGGCAGCCACAGCACGATCTGCGGGAACAGCGTCATCGCCAGCAGCAGGAGCAGCAGCATCACGAGGAAGGGCCAGCCTTCCTTCATCATCTCGCCGATCGGGATGCCCGTCAGCGCCTTGGTCACGAACAGCAGCATGCCGAAGGGCGGGTGGATCAGGCCGATCATCATGTTCAGCACCACCAGCACGCCGAAGTGCACCAGGTCCACGCCGAGCAGCTTGGCGGCCGGCAGCAGCATGGGCACGAACACCAGCAGCAGCACCGACACGTCGAGGAAGCAGCCCAGCACCAGGAACATGAAGTTCACCATCAGCAGGAAGCCGACCTTCGAGAACTGCATGCCTTCGACCCAGCTGGCCATGGCCTGCGGCACACCCTCGGCGGTGAACGCGTAGTTCAGCATGAAGGAGCCGGCCAGGATCATCGTGATCACGGCACTGCCGCGCGTCGATTCGAGCACCACACCCCAGAAGCTGCGCCAGCTCAGCGCCCGGTAGATCACGCCGGCCAGCACCAGCGCATGGAAGGCGGCCACGGCGGCGGCCTCGGTCGGCGTGAAGGCGCCCGAGTAGATGCCGCCCAGCAGCACGATGGGCATCGACAGCGGCAGTGCCCCCCGGTAGATGATGGCCGGCCATTCCCGCAGCGGAATCTTGTCTTCGCGCGGCATGTTGCGCCGCGTGGCGATCACGTGCACCACGCCCATCATCATCAGCGCCATCAGGACGCCGGGCACCACGCCTCCGAGGAACAGGGCGCCCACCGAGGCGCCCGAGACGAGCGCGTAGATCACCATCGGGATCGAGGGCGGGATGATCGGGCCCAGCGTGGCGCTGGCGACCACCACCGCACCCGCGAAGCCGCGCGAATATTCGGGCTTCTTGAGCATCTGGCGGATCGTCACCAGCCCGGGGCCTGCGGCGTCGGCAATGGCGCTGCCGCTCATGCCCGAAAAGATCACGCTCACGAGAATGTCTACCTGCGCCAGACCGCCGCGCAGGCGGCCCACCAGGATGCGGCAGAAGTCGAAGATGCGTTCGCTCACCGTGCCGGCGTTCATGATGTTGGCCGCGAACACGAACAGCGGAACTGCCAGCAGCACATAGCTGTTGTACAGGCCGTTGCCGATCTGCTCGGCGACGAGGCCCAGGTCCTGGCGCTTGACGATCAGGTAGGCGATGCCCGAGGCGATCATCGAAAAGCCGATGGGCATGCGCAGGGCCATGCCGGCCACGAGCACCCCGCAAAGAACGATCAGGGCGAGGCTCATAGCCGCAACTCCGCTTCCACATCAATGCCCCGCAGGGCTTCCCAGATGCCCCAGGCCGAGCGCACCACCAGGGCTGCCAGCAGCAGCACGAAGGGCATGAAGACCCACATGAAGGGCACGCCCAGCACCGGCGTGCCTTCGCGCGCCATGAAGCGCACATAGTCCCAGGTCGCCGGAATCGCCCACAGCGCCAGCCCGCCGATCATCAGATTGCCGACGGCCTTCATCGCCTGGCGTGCGCGCCGGCCGACGTTGTTCCACAGCAGGTCGAACACCACCTGCTCGCGCTCGGGCACGCAGAAGGCGGCCGCCCACAGGATGACCCAGACATAGAGGATCACGGCCGCCTCGTCGGTCCAGGGCAGCGGCTTGCCGAAGGCAAAGCGCGCCGTCACCTGCACCACGAACACGAGAAACAGGGTCAGGAACAGGCCGCCGCCGATCAGGTCGGCGGCCTTCTTGGGCCAGGCTTTCATCCGGAAGTCCGTGGGCTGCGCGGATTACTTCGTCGCGTTGATGCGATCGAGCAGGCCCTTGGGCCAGACCTTGGCGTACTCCGAGTTCTGGTACGTCGTCTGGACCTGCTTGCGGAAGGCGTCGACGTCGGGCGTCGTCACGGTCAGGCCTTCCTTCTTGAAGAAGTCCACGAGCTGGCCTTCTTCCTTGATGCGGTTCTCGTTGTTGTAGGCGGACGCCGCCTGCGCCGCAGCCTTCACCTTGGTCTTCTGCGCCGGCGTCAACGCGTTCCAGGCCTTGTTGGAGATCGCGATGAAGATGCCGTCCACCAGGTGGCTGGTCATCACGATCTGCTTGGTCACTTCATAGAACTTGGCCGCGCGCACCGAGGGCAGGGGATTGTCCTGGCCGTCGATGGTGCCGGTCTTCAGGCCCAGATACACCTCGCCGAAGGCCAGCGGCGTGGGCGTGGCGCCCAGCGCCTCGCCGAGGAACAGCCACTCCTTGGAGCCGGGCATGCGCAGCTTCACGCCCTTGAGGTCGGCCGGCGTCTTCACGTTGCGGGCCTCGCGCAGATTGACCTGGCGCGTGCCCAGGTAGATGGTCGACAGCGGGGTGACGTCCATTTTCTCGGCCACCAGCTTGAACAGTTCGTCGCCGATCGGGCCGTTGAAGACCTTCTGCTGGTGCGCCGGGTCGCGGATGATGTAGCCGGCGGTGAAGATCGAGAACTCCGGCACCAGCTTGGCGATGTCGAAGGCCGAGATCGACGACAGCTCCAGGTTGCCGCGCGCCATGGCCGCCGGCTCCGTGCCCTGCTTGAACAGCGAGGCGTTGAGGTTGATCTGCACGTCGAACTCGCCGGGTGCGCTCTTGTCGAGCGACTCCTTGAACACGGTCCACATCTTGGCGTGCCAGTCGTCGGGCACGGCCGGCGTCGAGATGCGCAGCACCATCTTGTTCTGCGCCTGGGCAGCGGGGACGAAGCCGCCGGCCAGGGCCAGCGTGGAGGCCGCGGCCAGCAGGCTGCGGCGGAGCAGGGAAGTCTTCATGGTTGTCTCCTTCTTGGGATGGGGGCGATGAAACTCAGTCGGATTGTGGATCAATGCCGAAGGCGGTGATGGCGGCGGCCAGCGCCTGGTACTGCGCGTCGGTCAAGGCCACGAGCGGCGGGCGCACCCGCAGCCAGGTCGGGTCCTTGTCGAGCAGGGCCATGATGCCCTTGAGCGCGGGCATGAGCGAATAGGGCTGCAGCAGCGCCAGCAGGCGCAGCACGCGCTCGCGCGCGGCAGGCGTGCCGGGTGCATCGGGCTGCGTCACCAGGCCATGCACCACGCGCGGCATGAAGTTCGCGAGGCCGCTGATGGCACCGGTGCTGCCGCGCCGGCCCATCTCGGGCAGGTCGGGCTCGTAGCCGACATAGACCGTCAGGTCCTTCATGAAGGCCTCGGCCAGGCCCACCGAGTGGGCGGTGTCGCAGGCGCTGTCCTTGATGCCGGCAATCACGCCCGGGTATTCGCGCTGCAGCGTCGAGATCACGTGGTGCGACAGCGGCACGCCCGACACCTGCGGGATGTGGTACAGGTACAGCCGCATCGGCTGGCCGCGCATGCCGTCGATCACCTGCCGGTAGCTGTCGATGATGCCCTGGTCCGACACGCCCTTGAGGAAGAAGGGCGGCAGCATCAGCACCCCGTGGACGCCGGCCGCCACCGCATGGCGCGTCAGCTCCAGCGTCTCGGGCAGCGCCGAGCAGCTGGTCGACACGATGATGCGGTCGGCCGGCACGCCGCCGGTCACCAGCCGGTCGATCGCTTCGCGGCGTTCGGCCATCGAGAACGAAGGCCCTTCACCCGTCGTGCCGAAGGCGGTCACGCCGCCGCAGCCGCTGGCCAGAAGGCGCTGGCAATGCGCGGCGAACTTGCCGTGGTCGATGTCGAGCTGCGCCGTCAGGGGCGTCAGCAGGGCGGGCCAGATGCCGCGGAAGGCGGCATGGGGGGCGGATGTCATTCGGTTTTCTCCAGGGACCACGGCATGTCGGGCCGTGGCAAGCCGAGCACGCGGCGATGCGCGCTGTCGATGTGATGGTTCAGCCGCTCGACCACGGCTGCAGCGTCGCGCCGCTTGAGCGCGTCGATGAACCAGAGGTGTTCTTCCATCGCAGGCACCAGCACGTCGGCCGACAGGGTCGAGCCTTCGAGGCGGATCAGCCGCACGCGCAGGCTGTTGATGCGGTAGGTCTCGGAGATCAGCTCGTTGCCGAGCGTGTCGATCATCAGGTCGTGCAGGCCCCAGTCCACCGTGGTCGCGTCCTTGAGCAGCGCGTCATCGACCTTGGTGCGGCGCGCCCGGCGCACGATGTCCAGGTGGGCGTCCTCGATGGCGTGCAGGTCGGTGTCGCTCACCGCCGTCACGAAGCGGCTGGCCGCCTCGCGTTCGAGCAGCCGGCGCAGCTGGAACGCGTTGTTGATCAGCTTGAGGTCCACGTGCGCAACCTGCAGCCCGCGCTGCGGCACCGTCTTGAGCAGGCCTTCGGCCTCCAGGCGGGGAATCAGCTCGCGCACCGCGCCCAGCGGCATGCCCAGCAGCTGCATCAGCTCGCGCTGCGAGATGAATTGGCCCGGCCGGATGTTGGCGTCGACGATCTGCTGCTGGAAGCTCTCGTAGGCCTGGGCGCGCAGGCTGATGGGTGCCGCGTGAGGGGCGGCATGGGAGGCAGCATGCGGGGCAGGGGAGGCGTGGAGGTGCGACGTACTCATGCTCAGTCCGTGGCGATCACGCCCTTGCGCAGGAGGATGTTGCCGTACTTGCGCAGCTCGCCGGTCTGCACGATGGCAAAGGCAGACCGCGCCCGTTCATAGAACGCAAAGCGCTCCAGCGTGGCGGCAGGGCGTTCGCCCGCCGCTGCCAGCGCCGCCTGGAACTGCGCGACGGGCGGCGGCACGCGGCTCGCGTCGCCCACCACCTCCATCGTCCAGGCCGCGTCGGGCACGAAGTCGTCCAGTGGCAACAGGGCGAGCACCGCCGCCAGCACGGCCGGCGCATCGGCGCCGGGGACGCGCACCAGCCGCCCTGCGCCACGCGCAGCCACGGCAGCCGCCGGGAAGTTGGCGTCCACGATGGCCAGGTCGTCGCCATGGCCCATGCTCGCCAGCGCATGCAGGGCGTCCGGCGTCAGCAGGGGCGGGATGTTTCGGAGCATGGGTGAAGGTTCCGGGGGGCAACCACGGGTTTCCCCGTGATCAGTGACTGACATGTTAGTTGTAGCATGACTGAACTTTCATCCGTACTAACCCGGAGCCTTGCGTTGAACGCATCGACCGTCTTTCCCCGCTGCGCTGGCAGCGGCCTGCGCCTTGGCCTGGGCGGCGCGCCCCTGGGCAATCTGTTTGCACCCGTGCCCGAGGCGCAGTCCCGCGCCCTGATCGACACCGCCTGGGCCGATGGCTGCCGCAGTTTCGACACCGCCCCGCACTATGGCCACGGCCTGTCCGAGCGGCGCCTGGGCGACGCCTTGCGCCCGCATGCGCGCGATGACTTCGTGCTGTCGAGCAAGGTCGGCCGGCTGCTCACGCCCGATGCCGCAGCGCCGCGTGCGCAGCATGGCTACGTGGACATCCTCCCCTTCAGCCAGCATTGGGACTTCAGCGCCGCCGGCACCCGCCGCAGCGTGGAAGACAGCCTGCAGCGCCTGGGCCTGGCCCGGCTCGACGTGGCCTATGTGCACGACCCCGACGCCACCACCCATGGCACGCAGGCCGGCGCCGTGCTGCGGCAGGTGATCGACGAGACCCTGCCCGCACTGCGGCAGATGCAGCGCGAGGGCCTGGTGGGGCAGGTGGGCCTGGGCACCAATGACGTGGCCGTCGTGCTGCAGGTGCTGCGCGAAGCCGAGCTCGACGTGCTGATGCTCGCCGGCCGCTACAGCCTGCTCGACCATAGCGCGCTGGACGCACTGCTGCCGCAGTGCCTGGCGCGTGGCGTGCGCGTGGCGCTGGGCGGCGTGTTCAACTCCGGCATCCTCGCCACCGGTGTGCGCCAGGCGGGCGCGGCCGCACCGTCTTTCAACTACGCACCCGCCGCGCGGGCCTGGGTGGAGCGCACCGCCCGCATCGAGGCCGTGTGCGAGGCGCATGGCGTGCCGCTGCGGGCGGCGGCGCTGCAGTTTCCGCTGGCCCATCCGGCGGTGGACATCGTCATGCTCGGTGCGCGCCAGGTCGCCGAATGGCGCGACGCGCAGGCCATGCTGCGCCAGCCGGTGCCGGCGGCGTTCTGGCAGGCGCTGCGCGATGCGGGGCTCATTCCGCCGGAGGCGCCCACGCCATGATCATCGACGCGCACTTTCACTGCTGGCAGCTCGCTCGCGGCGACTACGGCTGGCTCACGCCCGCCCTCGCGCCGATCCATCGCGACGTGTCGGTCGCCGACTGGCAGCGCGAATCGGCGCCGCATGGCGTGAGCGGCGGCGTCCTCGTGCAGGCCGCGCCGACCGAGGCCGAGACCGCCTTTCTGCTGGCCCAGGCCGATGCCCATGCCGGCGTGCTGGGCGTGGTCGGCTGGGTCGACCTGCTCGCGCCCGATGCGCCCGCGCGGGTGGCGGCACTCGCGCGCCACCCCCGGCTCAAGGGCCTGCGCCCGATGCTGCAGGACATCGCCGATCCGCAGTGGATTCTGCAGCCCGCCCTCACGCCGGCCCTGGAGGCCATGGCGCGCGCGGGCCTGGTCTTCGACGCGCTGGTCAAGCCGGCGCACCTGCCGCATCTGCTCACCCTGGCCGCGCGCCACCCGACGCTGCGCATCGTCATCGACCATGGCGCCAAGCCCGAAATCGCGCAGGACCAATGGGAGCCCTGGGCCGGGTGGATGCAGCGTCTTGCGCGCGAGACGCAGGCCCCGTGCAAGCTGTCGGGCCTGCTCACCGAGGCCGGGCCGGCACCGGCGCCCGGCCGGGTGCGGCGCTGGGCCGCGCATCTGCTCGAATGCTTCGGCCCGCAGCGGCTCGTCTGGGGCAGCGACTGGCCAGTGCTTGAACTGGCCGGCAGCTACGCGCTCTGGCACGCGCAGGTGCTGGAGCTGCTCGCGCCGCTGGGCGAGGTGGACCGCGCCGCCGTGCTCGGCGGCAACGCCCGGCGCCTCTACGGGCTGGCGTAGGAGGGCGACGCCAGCCAGCGCTGCAGCGCCTCGTCCGTCTGCCGCCAGGTGTCCTGCAGCCGCGCCATGAACTGATCCATGTTCGGCGGAATGTCGCCGCTGCTCGCGCAGGACTCGATCGCCGCGCTCAGGTCGATCAGCCCGACCGCGCCGATGTTGCTCGCCGCGCCCTTGAGCGCATGGGCGGCCTCCGACAGCTGCTGGGCCTGGCGTGCCGCCCAGGCCGTGCCGATGGCATCGATCCGGCGCGGCGCGTCGGCCATGAACAGGCCGACCACCTCGCGCGTCGTGCTCAGGTCGGGGTCGAACTCGCGGAACTCGTTGAGCCGCGAGAAGTCCATGCGCGCGAGATCAGCCGGGACAGCCGCGTCGGCATCGGCGGGGGTCCCGTCCGCAGCCGCACTGACGCCATCGCCGTTCGTGCCATCCGGGGCGCCGATACCGCCCCGGCCACCGTTGCCGTCGCCCCCAGCCACGCCGCCCTGGGCCCGGGCCGTGCTCTCCAGCCCCGCTGCCGGCCCGGCTGCTACCCCGGCCGCGCCGGCAGCGCCCGCGCCGCTGCGGCTACCGGCGGCGGTCGTCCAGCGCTCCAGCGCCTCGGTCAGCGCCACCACTTGCAGCGGCTTGGTCAGGTAATCGTTCATGCCGGCGGCGGCGCAGCGGTCGCGGTCTTCGGTCGATGCGTCGGCCGTGAGAGCGATGATCGGCGGCGCGTCGGCGCCAAAGCGCTCCTGGATCACCCGCGTGGCCTGCAGGCCGTCCATGCGCGGCATGTGCAGGTCCATCAGGATCGCGCCGAAGCGCAGCCCCGCATCCAGCGCCGTCGCCATCGCCTCCACCGCCTCCAGCCCGTCGTTGGCGGTCATCGAGTCGTAGCCCAGCCGCGCGAGCATGCCCTGCGCGACCTTGAGGTTCACGATGTTGTCGTCGGCCACCAGAACGGTGATGTTGCGCCGCACGTCCACCCGCATCGTCGGGCGCGGCTGCACCGCCGCGTCCGACGACAGGCAGCGCGCGATCGCTTCGAACAGCTGGCTCTGCCGCGCCGGCTTGAGCAGCCGCACGTTGAACAGGTTCGTGCCGTCGGAGCTGCCCGGCATGAAGCCCGAGCTCAGCAGCACCAGCGGCAGGTCAGCCGTGTCCTTGCGTTCGCGGATCTGGCGCGCCAGCTCCACGCCGTCCATACGCGGCATGTGCATGTCGGTGATCACGATGTCGGGCAGCGGCCCCTGGCGCAGCATGTCGAGCGCAGCTGCGCCCGACTCGGCACTGGCCACCCGCATGCCCCATTGCCGCAGCTGGCGCGACAGCACACGCACGTTCACCGGGTGATCGTCCACCACCAGCACGCGGTTGCCCGACAGCGCCACCGCGTCGAGCGGCGCGAGCGCCTTGGGCAGCTCGGCCAGCGGCGCACGCACGGTGAACGAGAAGGTCGAGCCCTTGCCCTCCTGGCTCTCCACCCAGATGCTGCCGCCCATCAGCTCGGCCAGCCGCTTGCAGATCGCCAGGCCCAGCCCGGTGCCGCCGTACTTGCGGGTGGTCGATGCGTCCACCTGCGTGAAAGCCTCGAACAGCGCGTTCACCCGGTCGGGTGGAATGCCGATGCCGGTGTCCTTGACGCTGAACTCCAGCAGCGCCTGCCCGGTCTCGTCGGCACTCTCGGCCAGCCGCGCATGGACCGACACCTCGCCCCGGTCGGTGAACTTCACCGCGTTGTTGATCAGATTGATCAGCACCTGGCGCAGTCGCGTCACGTCACCGAGCACGGCCGGCGGCGGTCCACCCGCGGTGGGCTCGGGCACGTCGACGATCAGCTCGATGCCTTTCTCGCGGGCGCGCGGCGCGGCGATGTCGCAGGCCTCCTCCAGCACATGGCGCACCGACAGCGGCTCCTTCTCCATGTCGAACTTGCCGGACTCGATCTTCGAGAAGTCGAGGATGTCGTTGATCACCGCCAGCAGCTGGTCGCTCGACAGCCGGATGGTCTGCAGGAAGTCGCGCTGTTCGGCGTCCAGCGAGGTCTCGGCCAGCAGCGCGCTCATGCCCACCACGCCGTTGAGCGGCGTGCGGATCTCGTGGCTCATGGTCGCGAGGAACGCGGCCTTGGCCCGCACCGCGCCTTCGGCCGCCTCGCGCGCGCGCACCAGCTCCGACTCGCGCGCGCGCACCTCCTCCTCGGCCGTGCGGGCGCGCTGGCTCTCGGTCTCGGCCTGGGCCTTCTCGGTACGCAGCTGGTGCGCCACGCGGTTGAAGGCCAGCACCACCTGGCCCAGCTCATCGCGGGTGTCCAGCGTCACATCGGCCGCGCCGCTGCCGGCGGCGCCGGCCGACAGCATGTGCTCCGAAGCCTTGCGCAGCCGCGTGACGGTGCGCATGACGCCGGCATAGAAGGCCAGCAGCAGATACAGCACCACGGCCAGCATCGCCACCACGAAGGCCACCACCGCCAGCATGCGCTGCTGGAAGCGGTGGATGCGCGCCTCCAGCAGGATCTGCAGCTCGGCCGACTCGCGCTCGCCGAGCGTGTAGTTGGCCGCCTGCGCGCGGGCCAGCAGCTGGCGCGCGGTGTCCATGGCGGTGGCCGGCACGCTGTCGCCCGTCAGCGCCCGCAGCGCGGTGATCGCGTCGCGCGTGGCCGCGTCGTAGGCCTGCATCGGCTCGGCCAGGCGCAGCTTGAGCTGGCCGGTCTTCTCGTTGGCGAAGGCGGTCTCGGCGCCGTAGCGGGTGCGCGCCAGGTTCGACTCGATCAGCCCGGCCAGGCGGATCAGGTCGGCGTTCTGGCCTTCGCGCGGGGAGCGGCTGGTCATGCGCACCTCCGTCAGCAGCCGCGCCTGCAGCAGCAGGTCCGCCGCATCGGGCAGCTTGAGCAGCACGCCTTCCATCATGTAGTAGGCGTCCAGGTCCGGGTCGAGGATCAGGTTGGACACGTCGCCCACATGGGCGGTGAGCGCGCCGATGTCGTCCTGCAGCTTGCGGTGCAGCTCGTCGGTATCGACGGCCGGCACTGCCAGCAGACGGCTCGCGAGGAAGGTGGCGTTCTCGCGCACCACGCCCAGCCGCCGCCCCGAGTCCAGCGCGCTGCCGAAGCTGCTCTCGGCCTGGTCGAGCTGGCGCAGGATGCCCTGGATGTTGGCCTGGATGCGAACCACCTCCGGCCGCTGCTCGGCGTCGCCGCGCAGATAGGCCGCGGCCGCCAGCCGGCTGCGCGCCACCTCTTCCTGCAGCGCGCGAAGCGGCCGCAGGTAGCGGGTGCCGGCGATCTCCTTCTCGGCGAATTCGATGGAGCTGTTGATCTCGCCGACCAGCAGATACAGCGTCACCCCCAGCGGCAGGGCAAACAGCAGAAAGATCAGCAGGAACTTGCGCGGGTAGGTGAGCCGGTCCATCAGGCGGCGTGCGGGCCGCAGCAGCAGGCCCAGGGCCGGGGAAGACCGTCGGGCGGGGGGGTCTGAGGCGCTCAAGAGATGTCTCCGTTCATGTTGACCAGAGGGTAAGCACGATGGATGCCAGGGCGGGCGGATCGGCTTGGGCTGCGCTTGTGCGGCTCAGGCGCCGCCAGAGCCGGCGGGCTTGGCCGTCGGAGCGGCCGTTGCAGCGGCTGGCGCGGCGCCCGACACGGCCTTCGTCATAGCGCGCCGTGCCTTGGCGCGGGCCAGGGCCGCTTCGATCACGGCGCGCTTGCGTTCGGCCTCGGCGCCTTCCGCGCCATGGGTGTGGGCCGGCAGGTCGGCCAGCTTGGCGCGTGCCTTGGCCTCCAGCCGGTCCTGATGTTCCTCGGCCTCCCGCGCCAGCCGGACCGTGCGCGCCTCGTAGCGCCCGCGTGCCTCGCCCGCCTGGGCGGCGGACCAGGCGTCCCAGCCGGTGCGCTCGCCGGTCACGTTGACCAGCGCGATGCAATCCACCGGGCACACCGGAATGCACAGCTCGCAGCCGGTACACCACGGCTCGATCACCGTATGCATGAGCTTGTTGCTGCCGAGGATGGCGTCGGTCGGGCAGGCCTTGATGCACAGCGTGCAGCCGATGCACCAGGCTTCGTCGATCACGGCCACGTGGCGCGGCCCTTCCACGCCGTTGCCGGGGTTCAGAGGCAAGGCAGGGCGCCCGGTGATCGCGGCCAGCCGCGCAATGCCCTCGGCGCCGCCGGGCGGGCACTGGTTGATCGGCGCGCCCTCCAGCGCGATCGCGCGCGCATAGGCAGCGCAGTCGGGGTAGCCGCAACGCGTGCACTGCGTCTGCGGCAGCGCGTCATTGAGGCGGTCGGCCAGTTCCATGGGGGTATTGTCGGGCAGCGGGGCAGGGCACCCGCGCTCACCGGCCCGGCTGCCCCGGGGGGCTTTCAGCGCGCGGTCTTGGCCGGCGTCTTGGCGCGGGACGTCGCAGCGGCCTTGCGCACCGGGGCTGCAAGCGCTTTCGCGGGTGTCTTTGCTGGTGCCTTCGCCGGCGCCTTCACTTGTGCCTTGGCGGCCGTCTTGCGGGCCGGGGCCTTGGCGCCCGATGCAGCGCGCGCCGCCTTGAAAGCTTCGTTGTGGTCGAGGATGAAGGCCTTGACCACCGGGTACACCACCTCGCGCCAGCGGCGGCCGCTGAAGATGCCGTAGTGGCCTGCGCCCTTGGCCTCCAGATGCTGCTGGCGCGTCTTCGGGATGCCGGTGCACAGGCTGTGCGCGGCCTCCGTCTGGCCCGAGCCCGAGATGTCGTCGAGTTCGCCCTCGACCGTCAGCAGCGCCGACGTGGTGATGTCCTGCGGCCGCACGCGCTCGAGCTTGCCGTCGGTGCTGCGCACGTCCCAGGTGCCGTTGACCAGCGCGAACTCCTGGAACACCGTGCGGATGGTTTCGAGGTAATAGTCGGCGTCCATGTCGAGCACGGCGTTGTACTCGTCATAGAACTTGCGGTGGGCCTCGACGCTTGCGTCGTCGCCCTTGATCAGGTCCTTGAAGTAGTCGAAGTGGCTCTTGGCATGGCGGTCGGGGTTCATCGCCACGAAGCCGGTGTGCTGCAGGAAGCCCGGATACACCCGCCGCCCGGCGCCAGGGAAGTTGGCCGGAACGCGGTAGATCACGTTGTTCTCGAACCATTCGAAGCTCTTGTTCATCGCCAGGTTGTTCACCGCCGTGGGCGACTTGCGCGCGTCGATCGGCCCGCCCATCATCGTCATGGACAGCGGCGTCGGCTCGCCCCGGCTGGCCATCAGCGACACGGCGGCCAGCACCGGCACCGTGGGCTGGCAGACGCTGATCACGTGGCAGTTGCCATAGATGCCCTGCACGTGGCGGATGAACTCCTGCACGTAGTTGACGTAGTCGTCCAGGTGGAATTCGCCGGCTTCGAGCGGCACCAGACGGGCGTTCTTCCAGTCGGTGATGTAGACCTTGTGGTCCCGCAGCATGGTGCGCACCGTGTCGCGCAGCAGCGTGGCGTAGTGGCCCGACAGCGGCGCGACGATCAGCACCGCCGGCTGGCCCTTGATGCGGGTCAGCGTGTCCGGGTCGTCGGTGAAGCGCTTGAAGCGGCGCAGTTCGCAGAAGGGCTTGTCGATCTCCACCCGCTCGTCGATGGTGATGTGCTTGCCGCCGACCTGCACCGTCTTGATGCCGAACTCCGGCTTCTCGTAGTCCTTGCCCAGCCGGTACAGCAGGTCGTAGCCGGCCGACACGCGCTGCGCGAACGGGTTCTGGCCGAAGGGCGTGAGCGGGTTGGCGTACATCTTGGCCGCGGCCTGGGCGAAATCCGCGAACGGCTCCATCAGGGAGCGCTGGGTTTCGTAGATCTGATAAAGCATCGGGGGACTTCCGGGAGGAATGTTGCAGTGCAATATATCAGTCTTCGGGGCCTGCCGCTGGAGGGGAACTACTATGCGAAACGGTGATGTGTCGCCTGTTTGTCAGCTTCATGACGGCTTCGTGCTGAACTCCGGCGTAGCAGCCGGGTCCGAAAACCCGTTATAAACGGAAACGAATAATGACCCTTCCCCGACGATCCGTCCTGGCCGGCGCCGTGGCCGCGCCCGCCGCCGGCGCCCTTGGAGCCTTCGGAGCCCTCATGACATCCCAGCCCATCTCCGCAGCCGCCGCGCTCGACCAGCTCGCCTCGCTCAAGAAGAGTCCGCGCATGCCCGTGCTCTTCCTGGGCCACGGCAGCCCCATGAACGCCATCGAGGACAACGCCTGGCGGCGCAGCTGGCAGGCCCTGGGCGCGCAGTTTGGCGCCGGCTCGGGCGCGGGCTCGGGCGCCGAGTCGGCCGGCAAGCTGCCGCGCCCGCAGCTCATCCTGTGCATCTCGGCCCACTTCCTGACCAACGGCTGGTGGCTCACCGCCATGGAGCGGCCCAAGACCATCCATGACTTCGGCGGTTTCCCGCAAGCCCTGTTCGACCAGCAATACCCCGCACCCGGTGCGCCGGCGGTCGCGCAGGACATCAGCCGCGCCATCACCCGGCCGCCCATCGGCCTGGACACGTCCGAATGGGGGCTGGACCACGGCACCTGGTCGGTGCTCAAGCCGATGTTCCCCAAGGCCGACATCCCGGTTGTGCAACTGAGCCTCGACTACAGCCGACCGGCAGCCGAGCACTTTGCGCTGGGCCGCCAGCTCGCCGGCCTGCGCGAGCGCGGCGTGCTGATCGTGGGAAGCGGCAATATCGTGCACAACCTGCGCGCGCCGCGGCGCGGCGGGCCGGTGCCGCCCTACGACTGGGCGCTCGAGTTCGACAAGGTCGTGGCCGGTCAGATCGAGCGCGGCGACCTCGCGGCCCTGGTCGACTTTCAGAAGCTCGGCACCGTCGCGCAGATGGCTCACCCCACCTGGGACCACTACCTGCCCCTGCTGCATGCGGCCGGCGCGGTGAACCCGGGCGAGCCCATGCGCTTCTTCAACAGCAACTTCCAGGGCCAGGCGATCTCGATGCGCTCGGTGGTCTGGGGCTGAGGCGACGCTGTCCTTGTGTGAGGCGGCGGCGATTCAGCGCCATGCGCGCAGCAGTGTGACCGTGCCCACCACCGCGAGAGCCAGCACCAGCGCGCCGACGCCGCCGAGCGCAATGTTGCGCCAGCGGTTGCGACCGCGCATCAGGTCGGCGGCCACCAGCGTCAGCAGGTGCACGCCGAGCGTCACGACCAGCGCGGTCACGCTCAGCGTGCGCATGTCGCCACTGCCCAGCACCAGGGCAAAGAGCAGGGCGGTCAGCTCGAAGGCATAGAGCACCTTCATCAGGTGCCGCCACCACGGCCGCAGCAGCGTGCGCGGCAGCGACACCATCACCAGGCCCTGCAGCGCAAGCCCGAGTCGGGCCATCCAGCGCGCCGCCGGCGTGCCGCCGCCGCGCCGGCGGCTGATGCCTTCGAGCACCCGGCCGGTGATGCTCACGCCGCGCGCCAGGCTGTCGAGCAGCACCTCGGGGTCGGGGTTGCGGTCCACGTCGTGCCGCTGCACGTATGCGGCCAGCTCGCCCTCCGCGAGCAGCGAGGCCAGCAGCTTCTCCAGTGCGTCACGCTGCTGCGAGTTGCCCACCTGCAGCCGCCGCAGCAGATCGGCCACGGGGTTGGCCGAGCCGCGCGCGGTTGCGGCGCCGGCACCGCCGTCCTCTTGTCTCGACGCGCTGGCGGGTGAATTGCTGGAGGCGTGGCCCGATGCGCCGACCTCCTGCGCCATCTGCGCCAGGGCCTGCCGCAGCAGGCCTGCCAGCGCGTCATGTCCGGCCGGCACGATGGACTCGCGCAGGATCGCGCGGTGGGCCAGCGCCGTCAGCTCGGCCCGCACGCGCCGGGTGTCGGCGTCGTTCATCGGCAGCAGCGTCGCGATGATGCGTTCTGCGCCGTCCAGCCGCCCCCACATGATGTCGTTGTCGCGCCAGCGCCGGTCGAGGAAGGCGCCGAAGTTGCCGAGCGCCGTGCCCGCCAGCTTGCGCCGCGCAGGCGACTCGCGCACCAGCGCCGTCGCGTCGGCCGGGCTCACCCGCACCACGTCCACCGTCGCCGGCTCGCCGGTGTCGGTGCCGTAGTAGAGCGGAAAGCTCATCTGGTCGAACGAGTCGAAGCGCAGGTAGTACTCGCCGATGAAATGCCGCAGCTGCCGGCCGACCGGCGTGTCGAGGTCGGCCAGCGTGCCTTCCGCCAGGCCCGCGCCAGCCTCGAACAGCGCTGCCACCGACGGCGCCACCGCCACGGTAACGCGACCGTCCTCGCTCGCCGGAGCCACCAGGCGGGGCTCGCCCAGGAGCTGCCAGGCGCGTGCGCCTTCCACGCTCAGCGCGGTCGGCCCGCCTTCGTCCGTCTTGTAGCGCAGCGAATCGAGGCTCGCCTCCAGCGCCTGCTGCAGCGCGGTGCCGCGTGCCGACACGGCAGCGTCCATCAAGGCCTGCGCCCGGATGAACACCGCGTCCTGCAGGTTGCGCGAGGTGGCCGCGCGATCCATGGCGGTCGCGCTCAGGCGCACCGGCACCGCCTGTCCGTCGGCGCCGGCCAGCGCGGGCGGTGCGTCCGAGGCTCCGAGGATGCAGTCGAGCACCGCCCGAAGCTCGTCCTGGAGGAAGGCGCGCGTCGTCTGCTGCCTTGCCAGCAGCCGCGCACGGGCCTGCACAAACGCTGCGCGCAGCGTGCGCAGCGCGGCCAGCGCTTCATGGGCGGCCTCGATGCCCGAGGCCAACGCGTTGGGGCTCGCCGCTGGCGCCAGCAGCGGGTGGTCGCGGCTCATACGCTGCGCCACTTCCATGTCGAGCGGCGACAGGTGCTCGCTGCAGTCGTCGCCGGCCGCCAGGCCCTCGGCCGCCGCATGCAGGCGGCAGTGGAAGATGCGGCGCAACTGATCGGCCTTGCGGATCAGGAACCCGAGCCGGCGCACGCGGTAGTCCACGTCGAAGGTGTTGAGGAAGGCGTTGGTGGTCTGCCGGCCGCCTTCCGGCGTCGGCGCGCCCTCGTCGTCGTAATGCCGCTCGCGCCAGACCCGCACCAGCGCGCGCAGTGCGTACTGGTGGTCCGACGCCGGGTCCACGCCCCATTGCGCGCCGAGTTGCCCGGCCAGCGTGTCAGTCACCGCATAGATGCGCAGCCGCTGATAGGGCAGGAAGGCAATGCCGTAGTAGCGAACCATCTCGCTCAGGCGCAGCTGCGTCCAGTCGGGAATGCGGTCGCCATGGCGGATCACCCCTGCAAAGGGCGCGGCCTCGCGCTCGATGTCGCGCTCGCCGATCAGCAGGATGCGCTCCACCCGTTCGATCCGCCGGTTGCGGGCGAGCACGGCCTGCAGGTCTTCGCGGATCGTCTCGTAGCCCGGGATGCTGATCAGCGCGGCCAGCGCATTGCCCAGTGCGTCGGGCGGCTCGGCCGGGTCTGCGGCCGGCGTGCCGGGCCCCTGCGCCAGCTCGGGCGCCGGCTCGATGTACATCAGCTTGCGCGACAGCGGCAGGCCCGCGTAGCGCCGCGACAGCGCATCCACGGCGTGGCTGAACGGCTTGTTGTCCAGATAGCCGCCATCGCCGAAGGCGCGCAGCCGGTGCGCGCCGCGCGCCACCTCGTCGCGCGGCAGATTGGGAAAGAACCGGTCCCAGCGTGCGGCGTCGCCTGCGCGCCCGCTCAGGTCCAGCCGCTGCGCGGCCGCCAGTGTCATCGGCTCGAACGCAAACGGGAATGACGAGGTGCAGCGCGCCGCGAAGGCCAGAAACGGATTCGCGTCCGGCGCCAGGTCGTTGCCGCCTTCCCGCGCGAAGGCGAAGCGAAAGCCCTGCTTGTGGCGCCGCTCGCTCACCACCCGGTCCGACAGGCGCAGCGCCACCGGCGCGCCCTCGATGTCGGTGGTGGTGACGAACAGGTCCATTTCGTCCACCAGCGGGCGGTGTGCGCCTTCTGCCGACATGCGGTCCATGGCCTCCAGCAGCTTGAGGTACATCCGGTCGCTGTTCAGCAGCGAGGCCGGTTCCTCGGCCATGGTCCGCACCGCCCGCGCGTCGAGGCCCCGGCGCGAACGACCGTCGTTGAGCAGCGCGCCAATGTCGCCCTCCTGCACCCAGAGCTGGCGCAAGGGGCTGAACGGCTCGCCGTTGGCCAGCGCCTTGGCCAGGAAGATGCCGTTGATGCCGCCGGCCGAGGTGCCCGCGATCACGTCCACCGTCAGGCGCGTGGGCAGGCCGCGGCAGGCGGCCGTGCCGTCCCACGCGTCGTGCTCGGTGGCGGGAACGGGTGCGCCGTCACGCGCACGCAGCCGGTCCGCGTAGTGGCGCCGCAGGTCGGCATTGCCGGCAAGCCAGGCCAGGCGCCGGTAGAGCTCGCGCGTGTCGGGCCGGCCGGCAGGGGCGGGGGCGACGGCAGAGGCGGGGGCAGCGTCGGCCGTGGCGCAGACCATCTCGTACAACTCGTTGGTCACGCCATTGATGTAGATCGCCAGCGACACGCCGCCATACATCACGATGCCGAACCGCACTTCGGCGGCAAACTCGGTGGGAGGCGGGGTGGGACCGCCCGAAGGTGCTGACGTCGCTGGCGCTGACTGCTCGCTCATGATGTCCCCCGCACGAGCCACCGGTGGGCCCCGTGGGCCGCATTGTGACGCGGCGCATGCGTTGCGGGAACAGGCCCGGCGCATAATCTCGCGCACCATGGCCGCACTGCCCATCGACTCCGACACCATCACCCACGGCATCCAGCTCGCCGTGGCCCCTGTTTTCCTGCTCACCGCCGTCTCGGGCATGATCGGCGCCGTCGCCGGCCGGCTCGCGCGCATCATCGACCGGGCCCGCCTCGTCGAAGACCGCGCCCGCGCCTCCGACGACGCCGAGTTCATCGCCAGGGCCTTCAAGGAACTTGCCGAGCTGCGCCTGCGCGGCCGCCTGGCCAACGGGTGCATCGCGCTGCTCACCACCTGCGCACTGCTGATCGGCATGACCATCATCGTGCTGTTTCTTGGCGAGACCACTGCCTACCAGGTCAGCCGCTGGGCGGTCTATTTCTTTCTGGCCGGCGTGGTGTGCTTCCTCGCCGCACTGCTGAGCTTTCTGGCCGAGACGGTGATTGCGACGCGGCTGCTGAACTTTCATTTGCTCGAGCGCGGGTAGGCAAAAGGGCAGGGAGCGCTCGCGCTCTCTGCCCCTTTCCTGGAAGCGGCCTTCGCCGAAAGCCGCTCCTTTGCTCCAGCGGGTCAGCGTTTAGAGATTCACGGGGCCGATGTCACAGCCGGTGCGCGCCATGCCCAGCTGGGTCTTCGAGTCGGCCGGGGACCCGCTGCACAGCGCCGGAAGACCCTTGCCCTGCATCTGGGGCATGACACCGCCGCCGGGCAGTGCATAGTACATACCGAGCGGCTCATACGTCACACCGAACAGGTCCTGGGTCGTCTGATAGGCGACAGAAACGAAGTCGTCGGAGTTGCCGGCGAACGGGACGGTGGCCGGACAGCCCGCACCGACGTTCGTCTTGGACTGCACGTTTGCGCCCATGTCGGTGATATTGCCCGTGCACGTCGCGGCCTTGTCGGACAAGGGAAGCGCTGGCGGCTGCGGCGCGGGGTTGGACGGAAGCTCCGCACCTACCGCCGTGTTTCCGATGAGGATCGTCGCGGCGGAATTCGGCTGAGTCAGCAATGCCGAACCTTGGCCGCGCTGGTGGACAAAGCTGTTGATGAGGGTCACCGGTGCGGTGCCTGCATTCACAACGCTGCCGGCCGACGGAAGGAGATCAGGGTAGTCCGGGGTTTCGGCCGTGATGCGATTGTCGGCAATCGTGGAATTCACGATCTTGACTGCGTGGGACAGGGACGTTTTCGCATACACCGCAAAGCCGGATGCAGCCATGTTCCCGATGAAGCCGCTTTCACGTATCAGCGCAATCTGGTCCAGACCGAGCGCGCCTCCGCGCCCGTGGTTGTAACCTGCGATGTTGCCCTCGAACATCGACCCTTCGATGACGTTCGGGTCGAACACCGCAGCAGCCGTCCCGATATGGATGGCTCCACCCGAGGTCTGCTGGGCGTCAGACCCGAGCCCGAGTCCGAAACTCGGAAGGGCGACGTTTCGCTGGAACCGGCTCTTGCCGACATACAGCACCGCGTCCGAGAAGATGGCGCCGCCCTGGATGATGTCGTTCGAGGAGAAGCTCTGCGGAGCCTGCGCCACGTTGTCCGTGAAGGCGGAGTTGTAGATCTCGAGTGTCGAGCCGGTCGTGACGTGCAGCGCACCACCGGAACGCCTTGCCTTGTTCTGGTAGAAGGTCGAGTACGCGGCATACATGGGCGGCCCGAAATACGCTCCTCCGCGCGTCGCTGCGTTGTTGATGAAGACCGACCCCACGATCGACACGCCCCGGACAAGATGGTCCTGGTCATCCAGCTGCAGCGAGGCCTTGCTATGGATCGCACCGCCATCGTCCCCGGCCTCGTTGTTTTCGAAAGCGCAGTTGAAACACTCGAACCGCGCGGCGCTGGAGTCGACCAGAACAGCGGCTCCTCCGCCCGTCGGGATGACGGCATTCACCATGGCCATGTCTGTCATCTTCAGTTGGGACCATGACGCTCCCAGTCTGAAGATGCGGTTCTTGGTCTTGAACCCACTGAGGATCGTGCCGGGCTTGTTGCCTTTGATCTCGATCGGTGAATTGATCTCGAAAGCAGCCTGCGAGAACTTCTTGAACACGAGCTGAATGGCCTTGATGTCCGCCGCAAATGTGATGACGTTCATGCTGGATTGCGCTGTCCCGCAATCCAGAGTCGGCTTCGTCGAGGGCGTTCCCGAGTTGTATGTCCAATTCGCCAGCTCGACGGCTTCGGCGAGCGAACATTTCCCGTCGTTGCGGGCGTTCATGACGCCGGGAGTGATGTAGGGCAGCGAGGCCAGATCCACGTCGGCTGCAGTGTTCACCGTGATGGCCTGACTGGCCAGCGGAATGACGGCCGCAGTAGCCAGGAGCGCCTTGAGAATGAGTTTTTTCATGTGTTCCCTTTTCAATTGCTGAGAGGTCTACGGGCGGTCTGCCGCGCCCTGGCTGGTCACCTTGACCGTGCCGCCGTCGAATGCAATCACGGCGTTGCCGCTGCGCGAGGGGCCTTTGCCGGCGATGTGCGAGTAGCTGACGTCGAGCTGGCCTTTCACAGGCCGTTGGCCTTCGGTGGTGACCGCAACAAACGCGAGCGCAAAGCTCCCGTTGATGGGCCGGGCCTGCTGCGCCGTGCGGCAATTCGTCATCAGCGCGACCATGACGTCGCCTGCATCCAGGGTGCCCTGGGTGCCCCGGTCGGTCATCGAGTAGGTCAGGCTGCCGCCGGCCGGACAGGCGACCTCCTTCGACTGGGTGAACTGGGCGCCGTCGGCCGAGATCGCCGACAGCCCCATCTGGGCGTAGAGCTGAGCCTGCTCTGCTGCATCCGGGTTGGCGCTGAGGCTGGCCGGAACCTCCATGAGCATCGAGGTGTCCGGGGCCGGAGTTCCTCCCCCTCCGCAGGCCGCCAGCATGGCTGTGGCACAGGCCACAGCGAACAATGTTCTGGTCATTCTCGTTCTTCCCTTTCTGTGTTCTTCAATCACGAACCCGCAGTCGACGATTGCGTTGCACATGTCCACGGACGTCGCGCGCGGGATTCCGCCGTTGCCACCGTCGGCATGTACGGCTCGCCCTTGTCTCCAGGACGCGCCGTGCTGCGGAATCTAGATGCGCTACAAAAGTTCGCACCGGACCAAAGTCACATCCAGGACGCGGACCGAGACAGAGGGTTTTCGCAGTGGCGATCCGCGCCTGCCCGCCATTGAACAGGAGGTATCGGGGAGTTGGGTCATGAGGTGGCTTGGAATGAGATTCAAGAGCCTGAATCACCGACTTCGAATGGCGTTGCACGCGCGAGCGAGTGCAGAGACGAGCACTCGGAAGCGCTCGACCATCGAGCGACGGGGCCGTCGACCAATTTGAGACGCCTCGCGATCGATTGCCCCCAAGGATGACGTCATAATCGCAGCATGCATTGCACTTTGCATTCGCTGCGCAGCTCCACCAACCTGGCCCGCCTCGTGCTGGCCTGGTTTCTGTTGACGCTTGGCGTGGCGATGGCTTCGCCGCTCGTTGCACCGAGCGCGATGGAGCTGGTGTGCTCTGCGGGCGGTGCGGTCAAGCTGGTGGCGGTGGACCGCGATGGCGATGCGCCTTCCGCCGGGCCGCACGCGCTCGACTGCGTGCTGTGCCTGGGCACTGCCTTGCCCATGCAAGCGCCGCTGGCCAGTCCGGAGGGCGTGCATCCTCTGGAGCATGCCCTGGCGCCGATCGAAGCGGCGCGTATCGCCTCGCTTGCCGGCGCGCCGCTGCCACCACGCGGCCCACCGGTCTTCCTCTGACGCCCGGCGCTTCGTCGGCGACCTCCTTCATCGCCTGAGCGGCAGCTCGACCTCCTGACTCGTGAGGTCGGCCTGACGCGCCGGCGCAGGTCGTCGATCCTGATGCGGCGCGTCCTGCGTCACCCCCCGCCATGCGCGGTGCCAGCCTGACCGGCGTGGCGCCTGCGCTGCGGCATGCCAGCTGTTCCACCGCGTCCGCAGTCATTCGACATGCGGTCGCTCGCGTTGCCCGCCACTGAGGCGGCGAGGCGCAAGCCCATCCTGTTTTTATCCACTCGAAAGTCCGACCCATGATCCGCCCCCAACTCCGACTCACTGCGCTGGCCAGCGCCTGCCTTCTTGCCGCTGCCGGCAGTGCCCACGCGCAGGGCGCGGCGCCGACTGGCGCCGCCGGCGCATCGCCTTCGCTGCCCACCACCACCGTCACCGACACGGCCGAGGGCTACCGCGCGCCCGCCAGCAGCACGGCCACCCGCACCGCCACGCCGCTGCTTGAAACCCCGCAAAGCGTGCAGGTCGTGCCGCGCTCGGTGATCGAAGACCAGGGCGCCCTCAGCCTCACCGAGGCCGTGCGCAACGTCGCAGGCGTGCAATACGACTTCGGCTTCAACGGCAGCCAGCAGCCGCTGCTCATCCTGCGCGGATTTCCCAGCACCTCCATGACGGCCATGGGGCCGATGTCCGGCATCAGCAGCTACTTTCTCGACGGCAGCAAGGTCATGGGCGTGCCCGTCAACATGGCCAACGTTCAGTCGGTGGAGGTCATCAAGGGGCCGGCCAGCGTGCTCTATGGCCGCTCGCAGCCGGGCGGGCTGGTCAACGTCGTGTCGCGCCCGATCTCCAGCGTGAGCGAGTTCAGCTTCGAGCAGACGCTGGGCCAGTACGGCCTGTCGCGCACCGCCTTGGAGGCCTCCGGCTCGCTCAACGCCGACCGCAGCCTGCGCGGCCGCGTGGCGGCTTCGTACTACACGTCGGACTCCATCCGCGACTTCGTCGAAGACCGGCTCGGCGCCTTCACCGGCAGCCTCGCATGGGTCCCCGACACGCGCACCAGCATCACGGCCACGCTGGACTATTCCAACAATCGCTACCGCACCGACATGGGCATCCCGGCCTTCGGCACCCGCCCGGCCGATCTGCCGTGGTCGCGCCAGTTCAACGACTCGCCGTCGCTGTCCAGCGCTCGCACCACCAGCCTCAAGCTCGACGCATCGCACGAACTCAACGACACCTGGACGATCAAGGGCCGGCTCCTCAGCCTGCGCAGCAACACGTCGGAGATGGACATCTATCCCTACCGCGTGGACCTGGGCATGGGCATGACGCCGGCGCAGACCTGCCCCGGCACCGGCGACCCCCTGTGCCGCTACTACTTCGCGGTGCGGCCTGACGGCCTGTACAAGGTCGACCAGGTCAACGCCGACCTCACCGGCAAGCTGAAGGTGGGCGGCGTGACGCACACGCTGCTCACGGGCTTTGACACGTATCGCACCCGCAAGACCGGCACCACCTACATGGAGCAGATCTCGGCCGTCAGCGTCTTCAACCCGCAACTGGGCAACACTCCCGGGCTGGACCTCACCATGGCCATGCCGGCCGACTACGACGACTACAGCCGCTGGACCAGCTTCTATGTGCAGGACCAGATCGCCCTGGGCAACGGCCTGTCGATCACCGCCGCGCTGCGCCACGACCGCACCCGGGCCGTCTTCGGCGTGCCGGGGGCTCGGCCCAACGACCAGTCCTTTACCACGCCGCGCCTGGGCGCAGTGTGGAAGTTTGCGCCCAACCAGTCGGTCTACGCGCAGTACCAGGACTCCGTCGCCGCCAACAACGGCCGCGACACCGTCACCGGTGCGGCTCTGCAGGCCGAGCGGGCGCGGCAGATCGAGGTCGGCCACAAGATCGAACTGCTCGACAACAAACTCAGCTCCACCGTGGCGCTCTACCAGCTCACCAAGCGCAACCGCGGCGCCACCGTCATCGACCCGCTGTCGCCCACGGGCACCAACGTCGTCACCGTCGGCGAGGCCGTGGCGCGCGGACTCGAATGGGACCTCTCGGGCCAGATCACCCGCAGCCTGTCGGTCATTGCCTCGTACGCCTACACCGACACCGAGGTCACGCGTGACCCCACCTACCAAGGCAAGAAGCTCGCCAACGTGGCGCGCCACACTGCCAGCCTGTGGGCCCGTTACGCGATCGACAGCCAGTGGACGGTGGGCGGCGGCGTGTTCGCCCAGGGCCAGCGCGAAGGCGACACCGCCAACACCTTCCAGATGCCGGGCTATGGCCGGCTCGACGCCATGGCGGCCTACCGCTTTGGCCTCGGTGGCGGCAAGGCAGCGCTGCAGTTCAACCTGGACAACGTCCTCAACCGCAAGTACTTCACCGCCAGCCACCAGTTCGTGCAGGACTGGATCAAGCTCGGCAACCCGCGCACGGCAAAGGTCACGCTGCGCGTGGACTACTGAGGCAGCGCAGCCATGAGCAACGCTCCATCGAGCGTCATGGCACCCGGCCGCCGGCCTGCACGCGGCCTGCGGGTGCGTGCAGCCGTCGGGCCGGCCCTGCAACCGGCATTGCGACAGGCATTGCGACAGGCATTGCTGGCCGGGGCTCTTGCGCTCGTGGCCTGCAAGGGCTCCGACGCACCGCCTTCCGCAGCGTCCGCCGCGCCACCCTCCGCACCCCAGTCGCGTGCCAGCGCAGTCTCTGCGGCCGACGACAGCGCCCTGCAGGCCCAGCTGCCGCCCGCCATCACGCCCGAGAACCACTCCGTCGTGATGGACCTCATCCTGGGCAAGCCCAGGCAGGCCATCCGGCAGATCGGCATCCTCGTCTATGACGGCGTCAACGATCTGGACGTCATGGGTCCGCGCTACGTCCTCGGGCAGGCGGGCGCCACCACGCGCCTCATCGGTGTGCGGCCCGGGCCGATCAAGACCGTGATGGGCGTGCAGATCGTCCCCGACACCACCATGGACGACGTGGACAGGCTCGACATCCTCATCATCCCGGGCGGCTTCACCGGCACCATCGAAGCGGCGTATGACGAGCGCGTGCTCGGCTGGATCCGACGGATCGACCAGGACACCGTCTACACCGGCGCGGTCTGCACCGGCGTGTGGATACTGGGCGCGACCGGCCTGCTCGAAGGCCGCCGCGCCTCCACCAACTGGTACCGCGAGGAGGAGTTCCTGCGCAAGTACAAGGCCATTCCGGCCAACGAGCGCTACACCCGCGACGGCAAGTACTGGACCTCCGCCGGCGTCTCCGCCGGCATGGACATGTCACTGGCCATCCTCAACGACAACTGGGGCGCCCGCTACACCCAGGCCGTCATGCTCGACATGGAGTACGACCCCGCACCGCCCATCCAGGGCGGCACGCCCGGGAAAACCGGCAAGCTCGTCCACTGGATGATGAAGGCCATGTACGACGCCGGCGTGGATCCGACGGTCAAGCGGCTGGAAGAGGCGAGGGCGGCCAAGCGCTGAAGGCGGGCGGGTGGAGGCGATGGACTTGCCAGAGTCCTGACAAACATGGACGTCTGTGCGATATTGCTCGAACTTATCTGAGGAGACACACATGATTCGAGTTGCTGTACTGATGCTCGGAATCCTTTGCGGCACGTGCGTTCAAGCCTTGCCGCAGCCTTCGTCTGTTGGCGCGCCCGACGGGGTTTCGGCCAAGAGCAAAGGCGGCAAGTATGTCGGCGGCAAGGGGAGCAGCCACAAAGGTGGCAAGTACGTTTCGCCGAAGGGAAAGCGCTACAAGAAGTGAGCAACGGGCGGTGGGTATACCTCTGCAGTGCAAACTGAAAGCTCATCGTCTGCTGGCCAGCGCCAGCCTTGTGTCCGCAGCTTCCTGCGCGCTGGCAATACCACCGGTGCCGGAGGAGCAGATGATCCGTAAGGCAGAGGCGGCGTATGTCATTCGCCTCAGCGAGGCGCTGTGCGTGCAGTTCCGCAACCTGGGTCCGGTTGAAACTTTAGAAGAAGATCGGCGCCAGATGTGTACTCAGATTGTCATTCAAGGCAAGATCGACGAGATCCCGGCAGGTGACAGCGTACAGATCGGGCAGTTCGTTTCGGAGAGGCTGGGGCGGCCTCGATCCATGATCGGCACGCAGTTGATCCTCACCAAGAAAGCCTACGGCTATCCGTTGCTGATGGCTCAGTACAGATGGGCAAGGGACACCATTGCGCATCGCTGCCCTGAGCGATTGCGCGCGCGTGAGCGGCCAGGCCAGGTGATGATCTGGTGACAGCGACGAATCTCAAAAAGGTGTTAATGAGGGCCTAGGCGCCGATGGAGGCTGAGTAGAGATTGCCTAAGGAATTCGAAAGTCATGTTGCCCCCGTTCTGGTTGTAACGTAGGATTCAACCGAGGAGGGAATATGGCTTACTTTGGCATCGTCAAAGCTTTTGCGGTTTACGGAGCTGAGCTTCGTAGTCGCATGTGGTCCGTATCTGCATGGACACCTGGCGGCGAACTGGTGGTGAGCCAATGGGCGCATCACTCGACCATATCTCCAGACTCCTCGATCACTTTCTCAGGATCGACGGAGCGCTGGGCCGGACACGGCGCCAGGGAGTTCAGGGCGAATCTCCTGCGCGCCTTTACCTCCAAAGCCCCGATCCGCCTCGTGCTCGTCAGTACGCGCGAGACCGAGAAAGTCGATCAAGGGGCTGACGCGAGCAAGTTGAAGAAGGGGTTTGCCGTCCGTCCTGAATTGGTTGGAGAGGTCGTTATTCTGGATGCGGATCGCTACGCTATTCGCTTTCGAGTGGCGTAAGCGATGGAACAGGAAAACGAACTCCTCGCGTTGCTCGGGTCTCTCGAAGACTTCGAACGCAATTTCAGAATCGGGCAGAAACTGAACCTGTTTGAAGTGGTTGGGATGATCCGGCAGGAGATCAAGCATTCCAGGTTCCTGGGGTTTCTCCTTACGCCGGGGGCCCCGCATGGACTAGGCGACAGCCTCCTGAAGCAGCTCCTTCTCGCGGCATTGGCAGATGTGCCTGATCCTCCAATTTCCAAACTTGAAGTCGCGACGTCGGACTGTGCTGACGCCGTCATCTACTACGAGCGAGATCACTTTGACATCGCCGTGCACATCGCATCATTGAATCTACTGTTTGTCATTGAGAACAAGGTGGATGCGTCAGAACGCGATCAGCAACTGGCGGACTACAGAATCACCGCTGCGACGAGGTACCCAGGCACACGATTTTTGGGTGCGTTTCTCACGCCTGACGGCTGTCCGGGGGACGACGAGAGTTGGGCGAAGCTCGGGTACGGACTCCTGTGCTCAGAGCTGCGGAAGGCGAAGGCTGTTCGAAGCCCATCGGTGGACTTGGCCGCCTCCATTGTTATCGATCATTATCTGGACCTGATTGAAAGACACATCATGGTATCGCCCGCGATCATTGAAGCTTGCAAGCGGATCTACGCCAGGCACCGGACCGCTATTGAGCTCGTGTACCAACACGGCCAGTCATCAATTCTCGCGATCGCGTTCGAGACCTTCTTGAAAACAGCGGATGGTCTCAAGGAAGCCAAGAACAGCAGAGCGTACAGAGTGAACTTTACGGCCGCGAAATGGGCCGACATTCCAGGTTTCGACGTGGCCGATGAACTTCAATGGAGCAACCCTTGCCCTGTCCAGTTCTGGTTCAAGCTTGTGGATCAGACAGTTCATCTCCGGTTTGAGGTTGGACCAGTCAAAGGCGAGACATTTGACCGGAATGGCTTCATCGAAGAAATGAGGCGTTTGTTGGGGGAGAAGCCTCGAAAGATAACGGGAACCTATACGCGCGTTGCCAAGAGTGTCGGACGAGTCAACGATGATCTGGATGAAGACGAGTTGGCAGAGAAATTGACGCATCTTTGGCGGAGCATGCAAGGAGCGCGGATCATCGAGCTCGTTTCTCAGATTGCACCCGCCCACATCAAGACAGCGGCGCTTGACTGATGCACGCCGGTCGCACTGCCATTCAGAGAAAACAATCTCCCGATACGCAAAAAGTCAGATATGAACCACCTTGGTGAAGTATTTCTGGTGATATCGGGCATATTGCTTGGAAGGCTGATATACACCGGCTTAGTCAAGCCTTCTACTGCAATGGGGAAGATTGCCGGTTGGATCTTCGGATTGATCCTTGTTGTGTTCTTCTACGTTACATGGGCGTACTCAGGAAGAGATCCGCTCCAGCACCTTACATGTCGCTTGCTTCCCGTGAGTCCAAAATGTCTTGAACCAGAGTTTGCCAAGACAAGGACGGAGCCTCTTGCAGATTCGTCGCCTGCTGGAGCAGGGGGCAGCGGCGGGATCCCGCCGCAGACCCCTGTATCGGACCCCAGCCAGATACCCAGCACGGTGTCTGCGAATGAAAGTCCAAAAATAGTTCAGTCGATAGTCATCAAGAACAACAATGTCGGCATCAATCGATGCACGAACTGGGTACACGAAGTGCTTCCTGGTGAAACATTGACCTTGATCGCGGACATGCACGAGTTGGATCCAGGTGACCTGGCCGCGAGAAATGGACTTGACGACCCAGATTTCATACTCGCCGGGTCGATGCTCAGTCTCTACACCACGTGCGAGTAGCGAAGAGACCTCGGATTGATCGCGTTGATAGCAGCAGCACAACCAACGAGGGCAGAAGTTCCGGCCCAAGGCCAGGCCGATAAGACCGGTAAGTTGCGTGACGATCCGTGCCGCGTCCAGCACGTCGGAATCACATAGGCCATCCATTCACTCCCCCGGCAACACCCCCTCCACCACCTCCAGCAGATGCGGCCAATACAGCTCCGGCGCCGGCTCGACGCCGTTGCCTTCTGATGCGGCGCGCAGGGCGCGGACCAGGTCGCGCGCGCGGTCGACTGCGCAGGCGTACCTTGCCACCTCTGCCTTGAGCCGCGCGAGCTGCGGGCAGGCCGTCATCGCGCCTTCAGCGCAGGTGCAGGGCGCGCCGGGCGGCTGCGGGGTGGCGGGGAAGGGATTCGCTGCCGTTGCCGGAGCGTCGCTGGCGTGTGCATCGCTGGCGTGTGCCTCGCGGGTGCAAGGCGCATTCGGGCTGGAAGAACAAGGGGTCATGCTGGCTCCTGATCTGGAACAGTGGGGTGGCTCATTCACTGCCACGCGTCCAGATACAGCCAGGAGAGAGGGTGGCAGACCGTGCAGGTTGGCGGACCGGGTTCGCACCGGTAGACCCTTGCGGATCTCCCGCACGGCCCGCCGTATGGGGCCGTGTTGCTGTACGGAGGTCCACGCGACCCGGGTAGGGCCGCGTGGGGGTACAGCACGAACTGGGCCGCCAAGCCCATATCTCTTTCGAGACGCGCAAAGTGTAGCGCCAAGTGGCGGGCGGGCCGGCCGCGGAGTCACAGCCGCAGGGAACACGGGTTGCCGCGCGGGCCTGCGTCAGAACAGGCTGCCGGTCTCGGGCGGGCGCGGCTTGGGGTCGCTGTCGGGCGGCGCGGAAGGGGGCGGAGCAGGCGGCGGAGAAGGCGGCGGAGAAGGAGAACCGGGAGGGGAAGGGGAAGCGGGCGGCGCTGCAGTCGGTGCAGCCGCCGAGGGCTGTGCCTCCTGCGCGGCCGCGGCGCCGCGTCGGGGCAGTGGCGCGGCCGTGCCTTCCAGCGGGCCGTGCCAGGGCTTGAGAAAGCTGTGCGCGTCGGCCACCGGGCAGCTCAGCCACGCGGCATAGTCCTTCGGGTCCAGAATGACGACCATGCGCTTTTCGTCGCCGGGGCGGTGGAACTGCCGCATGAACGGGTGCTCGTCGGCATTGACGGTGAGCATCGCCATCGTGAAGAAGCGCCGGCCGTCGGGATGCACCGCCACGTCGTACAGGCCGGCGATGCCCATGGGCACCGCGCCCGCCTGGCCAATGGCCCAGCGCGTGGAGCGGCCGGACTCGTCGTAGCGCGGCTCGTAGATGTGCTCGGCCGGGATGATGCAGCGCTGCCCCCGACGCCACGGCCCGGCAAAGGTGCGCCGCGTGGCGACCGTCTCGCTGCGCGCGTTGTAGGTGCGGCGCGCCCATTCGACGCGGGCAATGAAGTCCGGCACCAGGCGGAAGATCGCCTCCTCCAGCGCCATCAGCCGGCGCGGCGTGGTGCCGTCGTCAGGCGCCAGCACGATCATCGGCGCCAGGCCCGACGGGAACACGTCGCCCGGCGGCGGATCGCGCCGCGTGCGCTCCACGCCAAAGAAGGTCAGCAGGCGGTCGGTGCTGGTGACGGGGCGGTAGTTGGAGCACATGGTGGGGCCGGTTCGACCATCGTCGCAGGGACGGGGCGCTCGCGCAACAACAAATGCCCCGGGGGCCGGGCGGCGCAGCGGCAAGCGCCAGGGCGTCGGCGTCGGTGCAGCAACGCGGGCGCGCTCCTCTACCATGCAGGCTCCCACCGTCCCGTCGTGATTCTTGTTCGATGCCCAGGAGCCCAGCATGAAAGTCCAAGGCGAATGCCACTGCGGCGCCATTGCCTATGAAGCCGAGGTCGAGCCCGGCACCATGACCGTCTGCCATTGCCTCGACTGCCAGATCCAGTCCGGCTCGGCCTTCCGCGCCAACATTGCCGCGCCGGCCGCGAGCTTTCGGCTCGTCAGGGGCAAGCCGCGCACCTACGTCAAGACGGCGGCCAGCGGCAACCAGCGGGTGCTGGCCTTCTGCGAGGTCTGCGGGACCTCGCTCTACGCCCATGCGGTCGACAAGCCGTCGGCGTACTCGCTGCGCAGTGGCACGCTGAAGCAGCGGCACGAACTGGGCACGCCCCAGCGCGAGATATGGACGCAGCGCAAGCTCGGCTGGGTCGGCGTGGGCGCGGCGGGGTCTGCGGTGCCGGCGTTCGAAGGGCAGCCCTAGCAGCTTGGCGCGCGGGGGCATCCCCCAAAGAGAGGACGACAAACCGGCGGCGACGCGCTAATGTTCGCTCCGGGGGCGGCCCGTGCAGCCTTGCTGCCGGGCAGAGCCGCCACGTTCAACCCACTTTGGAGCAGATGCCATGAACGTTTCAACCGCCCTTGCGCGGGCACAGTCGGGCCTGGGCAAAACCACCACCTACGCCAGCCCCGGCAAGATGCCGTCCTTCGCGGCCAACACCTGGCCGCAGGGCGCCGCCAACGACTGCAGCGGCTTTGTGTCGTGGGTGCTGCGGTTCTCGCAAAGCCGCAAGGTCGACCACCCGCTCTACCGAAAGGTCAACGGCGGCTGGTTCGAAACCACCGCCATCCACCGCGACGGCATGGAGGCCACCGGCTTCTTCCAGCGGATCGACACCGCCGAGCCGGGCGCGCTGCTCGTCTACCCCGACTACGTGGGCAAAGACGGCAAGTCGCACGACGGCCACATCGGCATCGTGCTGGAAGCATCAGGCAAAGGCATCGCCGGCGTGAAGAAGGTCATCCACTGCTCGCTCGGCAACTTCAAAACCCACCGCGACGCCATCCAGATCACCGACGCCAAGCCCTGGCTCGCGCACAAGGAGTCGATTGTTGTTTGGATGGAGGGGTTGGAGAGGTGAGGGGTGTGGGGGCTGCGGGTTGATCTTGGCGTGGAGCGGCGGGAGGTCCACCGGCTCGGCTGCAGCGACACTGGCGGCGAAAGCTCCGGCCGCGTTCTCAAGCAAAGCCTGCGTCGTTCGGTGAGCTGGTTGGGGTGCACCTTGAACTCCTTCTCCAGCTCCGCCGGCGTCTTGTCCTCCCGCAGCGCTGCCAGGGGCATCTGCGGCTTGAACGCCGACGCGTGAGCGGCGACTTCCTTGCCATCAATACTCCCGTCGCCAGCCTTCCTCGGCCGGCTTCATGCACGGAGTTTCACTCAAGACGCTGTTCAGATTTGCGGAGCCACTTCTCCACAGCTCTCAATCCGATCACGCTTCATGGCGTCGAAGGGGCGAGTACTGGTTCATGAACTTCATCATGTTGCAAGGCATAGCGGCTGTCATCGTGGGCTTGGTGTGGCTTTTCTTCACGAAGAAGTCAAAGGGCAAAGTCGTAAAGAATTGGCGCTGGACTTGTTGGGCGCTCATGGGGTTGTGGCTGGTCGGCTCGTGGACTTGATCAGCGCCCCCACGAGAAACGCGGATGTGCAAAATGGGGCATGCGCATAGATCAGCACGTAATTGATGCAATCGAAGACATTGATGAGGGTAGGCTCGACTCGGCGTTAATGAATGCTTGCTTGAGCGTGGACGCAGTAGCGCGATCTTTGTACCCTCATGATCGCGTCAAGCGCCGATACGTCCAGACATTGAGGCGCTATTACTGGCTTCTTGAACCCATGGTGGGCGGCCTCAATTTCACGGGCAGCCGGTTCGGGTTCATGGTTGACGGAAAGAGGCGCGGCGGTGATTTTGCCGACTTGGTCTACGAGGTTTTTCGTTGCGCTCATGCGCATGGGGATGTGGTGCCCCCCGAGTACTCTTTGATGCCGCACAAGCCAGTTGGCGGTGTCATTGAGTTCTGGGCCATGACTGATGGCAGCGCGTTACACATGCCCCACACGATCTTGCCCGCACTATTGTCTGTTGCGGTATTTTCTGAAAGCAGCGCCGGGATTGTTGCCGGCGAAGAGCATTTCCTTTCGTTGGGTCCACATGAGTTTTTGCTCCGTGAAAGCTGGGGCAGAGAGGACATTATTCGTCCTATCGCGGACGCCGCAGCGCCGGTGAGAGTAATCATGGACCTCAGCGGACCGTAGCTAGGTTAGCCCGCTTGGCGTGATAGCATCGCCGCTCTGGGCATAAATCGTCCCGGCGGCGTCGGCCCGTAGTCCGACAACGGTATAGGGCCGCATCCCGAGCTAAGGCAGATCAACCTGCTAGCTTGGATGCGGTTTTTTTGCATCTGCTGGCAGTCAGCAGGCACCGGTGTCGATTCGAATCGGCATCCCTCAAAAGCCCGGTGACCTCGAAGGTGGAGTGAACAAGATACTGATGTGGGTGTCCCTATGACATTCTAAAACGATGCTGGGCTTCGCAGTTCGCGCTTGAGCCTTGCGGCATAGATTGCTCTTGCTAACCCCGCCACCTTGCGGCTTTCCTCGGCTAAATCGGTGTCAGGGTCGTCTGGCCTTCCGGAATGAACGAGTTGGCTACGGATTGAATAGGCATTCTTAATCACCTCGACCGCCTTGGCTGCGTCAGGAAGGTCGCCGACAAGCCTGCGCATCGCCTGCCCTATCGATTCTCTTTTTAGGTGTGAGAGTCGCTGGCGCAGAGCGTGGCGGGCTTCTTTGTCGAGGGGCGAATCATCAAGCTGCCTCACGCATTCGTTGATAAACTGAGCGACGTCACCACTTAGGGAAGGTCTGAACAACTCGCAAACGATGTCGATCTGATCGTCCGAGCGCTGCGAGGATTGAAGGAATGCCCGGTCTGGAGCGTCTTCGAATGAGATTTCGAGGTCGTTCCGGGCCCTCAGGCCATCTTCGGACGGAC
>JBGAIH010000007.1:0-157998 GCA_044225675.1 Burkholderiaceae bacterium | reverse complement strand
GCCCGTGCGGAGTGATCGCAGCCGCCCCCGCGGAGCGAGAAGCGCAGGGACCCGCAGCGCAGCTGCGGGCGCTCCAGCGAAGCCCCTGCGGCCACCCTCCCACCCTTGCGCGCGGTGCAACGAAGGGCGAAGCCAAGCGCCCACCGAAGGGCCCCCAGCCTTGCGCGCGGTGCAACGGCAGGCGAAGCCAAGCGCCCATCGAAGGCGCCGGCCTTGCGCGCGGCACAACGAAGGGCGAAGCAATCACGGACCCCAAGCAAAAGCCCAAAGCGAAGAGAAGGACTTCAACGCACCCGCTGCAAAGCCGATCCCACATCGAACACCGTCGCGCCCCAGTTGCCGGGGAGTTCGAAGCGGTAGAGCTCGGCGTCCGGCGCCAGGCCGCCTGAACGCAGGCGGATGTAGTAGACCCCCGGCTTGAGATCGCCGAGCATCAACTGCGGCGCCTGGGCCGAGGGGCGGGCCACGATGTTGTTCATTGCCGCGTCGGTCGCGACTTCGGCGCTGTAGCTGCCGGCCGCCAGCGGCGTGCCGTCGGGCTGCAGGCCCGTCAGCTGCAGCACGGTCTGTCCGTCGCGCAGGCGCAGGCTCGAATCGCTCACGCGCCACTGGCGCGGCGCCACCACCCGCACGACGATCTGGCGCACCGCATCGAAGCCTTCGATGCCCTGCGCGTCGATACCGCGCACGCGGGCGTTCCAGTTGCCGGCAGGCAGCGAGGCCAGGTCGACGCTCGCGCCGCTGGCCTTGATGTCGCGCACGATCTGGTTGAACTGCGCATCGGCAGCGACCTGCACGCGGAAGGCGGCTGCGCCGGCCAGGCTGGGCAGTGGCCAGCCGCCGGCAGGCAGCGCCACTTCTGCAGGCAGCCCGGACAGGTCGGGGGCCGGCAGCAGCTTGACCACGCGGATCTCGCGCTCGGCCGGCTGGATCAGCGCGCCGGTGCCCGCAGGCAGGTTCGCCGATGCCTGCTGCGCCGGATTGTCGGCGCGGACTTCGCCTTCCACCACCTCGGTCCGCGCATTGCGCGAGGCCGGGTCTTCAAAGGCCACGCGGAACTGCGTGCCGCGCACGCCGACCAGCGAGGTGGGTGTCTCCACCTGCAGCGGCGTCGCGCGGTTGGCCAGCTTGGCGGCCAGGGTTTCGAGCGCCCCCTGCGACAGCCGGATCAGCCCCGAGAACCAGGTGGTGGAGCCGCTGGCCGAGGCGTCCCGCAAGGCGTAGTCGCGGCTGCGCGCCACTTCGGCCAGCGTGTTGGGCAGCAGCTTGACCTGGGTGCCGTCCGACAGCTGCAGCACGGCCGAGCTGTTGGGGCCGGTGCGCACGGGCGCGCCCTCGTTGACGGAGGCGTTGCCCACCAGCGTCGCGCCGCCGGACGTCACGTCGCCCGACACGCTGAGCACCCGGGCACTGGTGGGGGAGGACTTGAGCAGCCGCAGCGGAATGTCGACGCGCTGGCCGGGCTTGATGAAGTTCGGGTCCTTCATGCGGTTGAAGCGGGCCACTTCGTTCCAGTCGCCGGGCTTGTTGAGCATCTCGCGCGAAAGGCGGATCAGCTTGTCCGACGGCTTCACCACGTAGGGCAGGCTGGGTTCGGACGGCTGGCTGACGGCGGGCGCCGCCGGGCCTTGTGCGAGCGCCAGGGGCGTAACGAGGCCCGCGGCGGCGCCGGCCAGAAAAAGGGCTGCGAGAGGACGGAGCGCGAGGGACATGACAGTACTTCCTTGGTGCATGAGGGCGCTGGTAAAACAGGCAGCGGAGGCCCGGTGCGTTGCGGCGCGGTCAGGCAGTTCGCGGCGGCCGGATCGCGGTCTTCGGTCGGAACACCTTGCACACCGCGTCGTCCGCCTCGATGTACGGGCCCCCGATCAGGTCGATGCAGTAGGGCACGGCGGCAAAGATGCCCGCCACTTTCTGCTCGCCCGTTGGCGATTTGAGCCCTTCCAGCGTCTCCTGGATCGACTTGGGCTGTCCGGGCAGGTTGATGATGAGACTTTTGCCGCGGATGACGGCGCATTGGCGCGACAGGATGGCGGTCGGCACGAAGTGCAGGCTGATCTGGCGCATCTGCTCGCCAAAGCCGGGCATCTCCTTGTCGGCGATGGCGAGCGTCGCCTCGGGCGTCACGTCGCGCAGCGCCGGACCGGTGCCGCCGGTGGTGAGGATCAGCGCGCAGCCGGCGTCCACGAGTTCGATGAGCGTCTTGCTGATGGTGGACTGGTCGTCGGGGATCAGCCGGGCTTCCCAGGTGATCGGGTTCTTCACCGCGCGTCCGAGCCAGTCGCGCAGGGCGGGCAGGCCCTTGTCCTCGTAGGTGCCGCTGGAGGCGCGGTCGCTGATGGAGACGATGCCGATGGTGACGGGTTCGTGCGGGCCGGAGCCGGCGGGGAGGGGGGGTGCGGAACTGCTCATGGCGCGGGAAGTTCTCAGGTGAGGTTGGCGGGACTCGGCCCCTCGCCCAGGCCGAGGTCAGGGCCTGCGTCGGGAATGCCGGACATCTGCTCGCGCACGAGCTGGAAGATCTCCCGGAAGGCGCGGCCATGGCGCGGCGCCTCGCCCGGGCGGGCCGGCTTGGCGTCCTTGCGGGCCTGGCGGATCAGCGCGCGCAACTGCTGCGTGTCGGTGGCCGGGTAGGCCTTGAGCCAGCGGTCGAGCGCGGTCTCGTCGGCGATCAGCGCGTTGCGCCAGTTCTCGGCTTCGTGCAGGGCCAGGGTTTCGCTGGCCGCGCCCCGGTGCTGCTCGTCGAGCGCGGCGCGGATCGCGTCCAGCGTCTCGGGCTCCTGCCTGCGCATCAGCTTGCCGATGAACTGCATCTGGCGGCGCCGGCCTTCGAAGTTGGTGATGCGGCGCGCCTCGGCCAGCGCATCCACGAGCTTCTCGGGCAGCGCGAGCCGCTCGAACAGCCCGGCACGCAGCGTCAGCAGCTGCTCGCCCAGTTCCTGCAGCTCGGTGCTTTCGCGTTTGAGATCGGTCTTGCTGACGTCCTGGTCGCCCTTGAGCTCGCGCCGCAGTTCGAGGTCGAGCTCGCTGCCTTCGGCGACGAATTGGCCGCGGACGTAGTAGCCTTTTTTGGGTTTGCGTGACATGGAAGCAGGGGTACGTTGGCGGGCGGCGGCCCCGGCGGGGGCAGCCAAGTATCATAGCCGCCGATATGAACAAACCTGCATCCCGCACCGCAACCGGCGGCAAGAACGGCTTCAGCTACAGCCGCGAATTCTTCGAAGACCTGGTGGACACGGCGCTGGCCAGCGCCAAGAAGCTGGGCGCCACCGACGCCGGTGCCGAGGCGTCCGAAGGCTGCGGCCTGAGCGTGTCGGTGCGCAAGGGCGAGCTCGAGACGGTCGAGCGCAACCGCGACAAGTCGCTCGGCGTGTCGGTCTACATCGGGCAGCGGCGCGGCAATGCGAGCACCTCCGACTTCTCGCGCGAGGCGATCGAGCAGACCGTCAAGGCCGCCTACGACATCGCCCGCTTCACCGCCGAAGACCCGGTGGCGGGCCTGCCCGATGCGCAGGACATTGCCACGCACCAGCCCGACCTCGACCTCTTCCACCCCTGGGTGATCACCAGCGAGGAGGCCGCGGCGCTGGCCATGCGCTGCGAGGCCGCGGCGCTGTCGACCGACCGGCGCATCACCAACAGCGAAGGCGCGGGCGTCTCGGCGCAGCAGTCGCACTTCTTCAGCGCCCACACGCGCGGCTTTCGCGGCGGCTACGCCAGCTCCCGCCACTCGATGTCGGTGGCGCCGATTGCCGGCAAGGGCGACGACATGCAGCGCGACGCCTGGTACAGCTCGATGCGCAGCGCCGACGAACTCGCCTCGCCCGAGTCCGTGGGCCGCTACGCCGCCGAGCGCGCGCTCAGCCGCCTGAAGGCCCGCAAGATCCCCACGACGCAATGCCCCGTGCTGTTCGAGTCGCCGCTGGCGGCCGGCCTGCTGGGTGCCTTCGTGCAGGCGGTCAGTGGCGGCGCGCTCTACCGCAAGAGCAGCTTCCTGCTCGATTCGCTGGGCAAGCCGGTGTTTCCGTCCCATGTGAGCATCGACGAAGACCCGTTCGTTCCGCGCGGCAAGGGCAGCTCGCCGTTCGACGAGGAGGGCGTGCGCACGGCCGCGCGCCAGGTGGTGAAGGCCGGCCGCGTGGAGGGCTACTTCCTCAGCAGCTACTCGGCCCGCAAGCTGGGCATGAAGACCACCGGCAACGCCGGCGGCTCGCACAACCTCATCATGGCGTCGAGCCGCACCCGGCCGGGGGACGATCTGGACGCCATGCTGCGCAAGCTGGGCACGGGCCTGTTCGTGATCGAGCTGATGGGCCAGGGCGTCAACTACGTGACCGGCGACTACTCGCGGGGCGCGAGCGGCTTCTGGGTGGAGAACGGCAAGATCGCCTTCCCGGTGCAGGAGATCACCATTGCCGGCAACCTCAAGGACATGTTCAAGGGCATCGAGGCGATCGGCGCCGACGCCTACAACTACGGCGCCAAGACCGTGGGCTCGGTGCTGATCAACCGCATGAAGGTGGCTGGGTCCTGAGAGGGTTTTGACCCTCGGTTGTGGCCAGGGGATTCGACCCTCGGTGGTGGCCCGGGCTTGCGCCTGGGGTGGCGGCCGGCGCTTCAACCTGTGAGGGCGTCCGGCCTCCAGCCCGCGAGGGCTGGGCTGAGCGTCAACCCGCCAGGGCCGCCTTGACCGCGGCGCTGACCTGGCCCATGTCGGCCTTGCCGGCCAGGCGGGTCTTGACGGCGCCCATGACCTTGCCCATGTCGCCGGGCCCCTTGGCGCCGAGTTCGGCGACGATGGCCTTGACTTCAGCGGCCACCTCGTCGGCCGACAGGCGGGCCGGCAGATAGGCCTGCAGCACCACCAGCTCGGCGGACTCCTTGTCGGCCAGGTCCTTGCGGTCGGCCTTGACGAAGGCATCGATCGAGTCCTTGCGCTGCTTGATCAGCTTGTCGACGATGGCGATCACGGCTGCGTCGTCCAGCACCACGCGCTCGTCGACTTCCTTCTGCTTGAGCGCCGCCAGAAGCAGGCGGATGGTGCCCAGGCGCTCGCTGTCCTTGGCGCGCATGGCGGTCTTCATGTCTTCGGTGATCTGGTCTTTGAGGCTCATGGCGGCATCCGGTGAAGGGGGGAAAGGCGGAAATTGCGGGCAGGTCCGGTCGAAACGGCTGCCTTCGCGCGAGGCTTGAAGGCGATACAGGCGAGGGACCCAGGCCCTGACGGAAACAAAAAAGCCCGCTTGAGCGTCCCCAGGCGAGCTTTGGTGGGAAGCCCTCAGCGGGCGTTCCGGGGGCCGAAAGGCCCGGTGCTCAGTACAGCTTCTTGGGCAGCTGCATGCTGCGAACGCGCTTGTAATGGCGCTTGACGGCGGCTGCCTTCTTGCGCTTGCGTTCGGCGGTGGGCTTCTCGTAGAACTCGCGGGCGCGCAGGTCGGTCAGCAGGCCCAGTTTTTCGATGGTGCGCTTGAAGCGGCGCAGAGCCACGTCAAACGGCTCGTTCTCTTTTACACGGATGGTCGTCATTGCGTCAAAGTTTCCGATTTGTGCGGCCAGAGGGTGCAAGGGAAGATCGGGCCCGTCGCGCCATGACTGCGGTGTTCCCCAACTAAAAGTTGATCAGGCCGTTGGGGATTTGCCAGCAAAGCCCGAGATTATAGCCCTTTGGCCGGGTCAGGCAAGGAAACGGGCTGGCCCACCCGGATCGCGGGCGCGCTGGCCAAGGCGGGTCCAGCGACGGATGAACGGACGGGCGCAGGAACGGGCTCAGGGACGTGCGACAAGGTACTCCCGCGCCAGCCAGTAGTCGGCGGGGCGGCGCAGTGCGTCCATCCGAGGTGCGCCGGGGCGCGGTTCGGGCACCCAGCGGGCATCCACGATGCGGCACTGCTGGCAGACCGGCTGGCCGGGCCAGCGGATCACGATGGCATAAGGAGCCCGGACCAGCAGGGCCTGCACCTCGGCCTCGTCGCGCGCGGGCGGGCCGAGGCGGGGCGCCAGCGCAGCGCCCGGCAGCACGAAGTGGTAGGCCTCTTCCTGGCCATAGAACTGGAAGGCCAGGGCCACCGGTTGGCCGCGCATGCGCTCGACCGTCGCGGCACTGAACTGGCCGGCAGGCCCGTTGAAAGGAGCCTGAACGCCGGTGAGCGTGAGAAAGGCGAGCCAGGCCGATACCAGGCTGGCCGGCGCGCTCCAGTCGCGCCGCATCAGGCTGGCCGCCGCTGCCGCCAGCGCGCCGGCCGGAAGCAGCCAGAACGCTGCGGGATACAGGTTCGGGTCGCCGCTGGCGCGGATGCTTCCCCAGGCCGCGACCGCCAGCACCCCGGCCAGCGCCGCGCCGAGCACGGCCGTGACCACGAAGCCGCTGCGGGCCAGCCGGTGCCGGTAGAGCGCGATCAGGATGGCCACGGCCGGCATGGCCGGGATCAGGTAGCGGGCGGTGCGCTGGCTGGGCACGAGAAAGAACAGCGTCAGTGCCAGCAGCCAGAGCCAGAGCACCTTCTCGGACGCACTGACCGGCTCGCCGCGCCGCGCCGCGCGCCACGCTGCCAGGACCATGCCGGCCACCAGCGGCAGCAGCAGGCCCGCGTTGGTGAAGCAGGCGCTCAGGATCACCCACACGCCGTTGCGTTCGGCCAGGGCGGTACCCACATAGCCTGCTGCGCCCTGGATGCGCCGCGCGTTCTCGCCGAGGATGAACTCCTTCCAGACTGCGGTCGGATCCGGGTCGAGCGCGAACCACAGGCCGAACAGGCCCACACCAATGGCTGCGCTCACCGCGCTGCGCCAGCCGGCAGCCCAGAGCCGGGGCAGGCGCAGCGCCGGCCGCTCGCCGGGCGGATGCGCCAGCAGATGGCACAGCAGCAGCGCCAGGCCCATAGGGGCCGCCAGCACGAAGGACTTGTACAGGCAGGCCAGGCCGATGGCGACGCCTGCAAGCACCGGGAAGGCCCAGCGCGAAGCCAGCACGCGTGCCGGCTGCCATGCGATGGCCGCGATGACGCCGAACATCCAGAAGGTCTCGGGTCCGCTCGTGAGGTAGGTGCGGTTGTAGCGGATGGTGGTGAAGAACAGCAGGAAGGCTGCGGCCCCGATGGCGCCGGCGACCCAGGCGTCGCGCCTTGCCTGCGCGCCAGCCCCTTCCCGCAGCAGCCACAGGCGCGCCGACAGCAGCGCGACCATCAGGGCGGTGCCCCAGGTGTAGAGCACGCTCGGCAGGCGCAGCGCGCCCAGGCGCCAGTCGGCTCCCCACTGGCCGGCGACCATGGCCTGCCAGAACAGCAACGGGGGCTTGGTGTTGCGCATGTGGGCGTACTCGCTTTGCAGCGGTAGCCACTGGCCCGAGGCCGCCGTGCTGCGGGCGATCTGGGTGTAGACCATCTCGTCGCCGAACTTGGGGACGTACAGCCCGTCCAGGCCCCAGAGGTAGGAGAGCGCGCAGGCCAGTGCCAGGGCCAGCCACGCGCCGGTCCGCGTTGCGGAGGCCGTGATGGCCGTACTCGCAGGGGCCGTGGCGGGTGTGTCGGGGCGACTGGTGCTCATGCTTCAGGACTCGCGGCGGCGCCGGCGGAAGGTCAGCCGGTCGTTGGCGAAATAGTTGCCCGCGGCCGCCAGTGCGATGGCCAGCAGGTTGGCGAGGATGTAATGCATATGGCCCGCCAGCCAGCGGGTCAGCAGCGTCTGCAGAAGAATCGAGAAGCCCGCGGCCATCACGTACTTGCCAAAGAGCACGAGCACCGGGTCGCGTACCTCGTGCCGGCGGTCGTGCCAGGTCAGGCGCCGGTTCCACCAGAAGTTGCTGATGGTCGCGCAGGTGATGGCCAGCGCGATGGACACGTTCAGCCGCTGATGGAAGTCGGCGATACCGCGCAGCAGGTACTCCTGCGAGACGTACAGCACGGCGACGTTGATCAGCGTGCCGCTGCCGCCGACCATGCCGAACTTGACGAAGCGCCAGCCCATCATGTGCCTGAGCGGCGCCGGCAGCCGGCGGTACAGGCGCACCGGCAGCGATTCGGCCAGCGGCTCGCCGTCGCGATGCTTCCGGTCGTGTGTGTTCGGGTCGTGTGTGTTCGGGTCGTGTGCGTTCGGGTCGTGTGCGTTCGGGTCGTGTGCGTTCGGGCCGTGAGTTTCCGGTTCGTCGGAAACCGGGCGTGCGGGCGGCGGGCTGCTCATGCTGCGCGGCCCAGGAACTCGCGTGCCTTGGCCAGCACCTGTTCGGGCGCGATGACCTTGAGGCACTGGTTGTCGCCGTCGCAGAACGAGTTGCGATGGTTGTAGGCGGTGAGGCAGGGCGAGCAGGGCCAGTCGCTGTAGAACGAGTGGCAGCGCGGCGTGTGCGGCGCATAGAGTGCCGGCGTCTCGGGGCCGAACAGCATCAGCGTGTGGATGGGCGTGAGCGCCGCGAACTGCCCCGGCCCGCCGTCGTTGGTCACGAGCAGCTGCGCCAGATGCAGCAGCGCGAGCAGTTCGGCGATGGACGCGGTGTAGCCGGTGAGGTCGACGACCGCGCCGGGCTGGTCGCCGGCACCCTGCGCGACCTGGGCAATGAGTTCGCGCGCGAGCGGCTTGTCGTCCTTGAGGCCGATCACCGCGACTGCGCAGCCGTCGGCCACGAGGGCCTCGCACAGCGCGCGGTAGGACGCGAGCGGCCAGGCGCGGATCGGCAGGATGCCACCGCCCGGGTAGACCAGCACCAGCGGCCGGCCTGCGATGGCGGGAAAGTCCGCAGCCAGGCGCGCCCGCATGCGCTGCAGCAGGCCGTCCGGCAGCGACACGAGGGGTGGCGGCTGCACGGTGCGGGCGATCGCGATCTTGGTCAGGGGAAAGGTGCGGGCGTCGATCGCGCCGACCAGGCCGATGAACTGCTCGCTGATGTGATGGCTCGGGTTGTAGGGTACGGGCCGGTTGATGTGCGAGCCGCGGTACAGTCCCTCCTGCGTGTGGCGATGAAAGCCCACGCGGATGCGCGCGCCGCTGGCCCAGGACAGCAGGCTGCTGATGCGTGAGAAGAGCTCGCAGTCCAGCGCCACGTCTACGCCCGCGCGGCGCAGCGCACGCAGTGCAGCGAGCGTGCTCGTGAGGAAGGCGCCGGCCGAGCGGTCGCTGATGGTGTGCACATGCGCCGGATCGACCACGCCCATGAGGTCGAGGATTTCGCGGTTCTTGGCCAGCAGAAGCACGTGCACCGGCGACTCGGGGTACTTGCGCGCGAGCCGCGCGAACATCTCATGCGCCAGCACGAGGCTGCCCATCTCGGACAGCAGGATGATGACGATCGCGCGCGGCGGGCCTGCAGGCTCGCGTGCGAAGCCCAGCGCCCGGGCCATCCGCTCGATCAGCGAGACGACGGCGCACAGCACGATCCCGGCCCAGCGGTCGACCCAGCGCTGCGTGGCGAGATTCATGGGGCAGGCGCGTCGCGGCGCGCAGCGAGAGAGAAACGGGGCAAGGTCATGGCGGCGCCATTATCCCGGATGGATCGAGGCCGAATGGGATGTTTCTATCGCGGTGATTGGTTCTGCCCCATCGCCTTTTGAGGCCGCAGCTTCCACAATCACTTCCGAGCCAGGCAACTCATTGCCCAGCCCGTCATCCCAAGGAGATTCCCATGGCCAACGAGACCCCTGAATCCAAATGCCCTTTCCACCAGACCGCCGGCGGCGGCACGACCAACCGCGACTGGTGGCCCAAACAGCTGCGCCTGGACCTGCTGCACCAGCATTCGGCCAAGTCCGATCCGATGGACCCCGGCTTCGACTATGCCGAGGCGTTCAGGAGCCTTGACCTCGCTGCGCTCAAGAAGGACCTCGCGGCGCTGATGACCGACTCGCAGGACTGGTGGCCGGCCGACTTCGGTCACTACGGCCCGCTGTTCATCCGCATGGCCTGGCACAGCGCCGGCACCTACCGCATCGGTGACGGCCGGGGTGGCGCCGGCCGGGGCCAGCAGCGCTTTGCGCCGCTCAACAGCTGGCCCGACAACGTGAGCCTGGACAAGGCGCGCCGCCTGCTCTGGCCGATCAAGCAGAAGTACGGCAACAAGATATCCTGGGCCGACCTGATGATCCTTACCGGCAACGTGGCGCTGGAGACCATGGGCTTCAAGACCTTCGGCTTTGCCGGTGGCCGCGAAGACGTGTGGGAGCCGGACCAGGACGTGTACTGGGGTCGCGAAACCAAGTGGCTCGAAGGCGACGTGCGCTATGCCCAGGGCTCCGAAGGCGTGCCGGGCCGTGGCGTGCTGGTGTCGGAGGACGACGCCGACGGCAAGACCCACTCGCGCATTCTCGAGAACCCGCTGGCTGCCGTGCAGATGGGCCTGATCTACGTGAACCCGGAAGGCCCGGACGGCAATCCCGACCCGGTCGCCGCCGCCCGCGACATCCGCGAGACCTTTGCCCGCATGGCCATGGACGACGAGGAAACCGTGGCGCTGATCGCCGGCGGCCACACCTTCGGCAAGACCCATGGTGCGGCAGCCGCGTCGCATGTGGGCGTGGAGCCGGAAGCCTCCGACCTCGAGGACCAGGGCTTCGGCTGGAAGAACAGCTTCGGCTCCGGCAAGGGCGGCGACACCATCACCAGCGGGCTCGAAGTCACCTGGACGACGACGCCCACGAAGTGGAGCAACAACTTCTTCGAGAACCTGTTCGGCTTCGAGTGGGAGCTCACCAAGAGCCCGGCAGGTGCCCACCAGTGGGTCGCCAAGGGCGGTGCCGGCGCCGGCACGATCCCGCACGCGCATGACCCGTCGAAGAAGCTCGCGCCCACGATGCTCACGACCGATCTGTCGCTGCGCTTCGACCCGGCCTACGAGAAGATCTCGCGCCGCTTCCTCGAGAACCCCGACCAGTTCGCCGATGCCTTCGCGCGTGCCTGGTTCAAGCTGACCCACCGCGACATGGGGCCGCGTGCCCGCTACCTCGGCCCCGAAGTGCCGGCCGAAGAGCTGATCTGGCAGGACCCGGTCCCGGCCGTCGACCATCCGCTGGTCGAGGCGCAGGACGTGGCCGCGCTCAAGCAGAAGATCCTCGCCAGCGGCCTCTCGGTGGCCGAGCTCGTGTCCACCGCCTGGGCCTCGGCCTCGACCTTCCGCGGCTCGGACAAGCGCGGCGGCGCCAACGGCGCGCGCATCCGGCTCGCACCGCAGAAGGACTGGGCGGTCAACCAGCCCGCGCAGCTGGCCCGCGTCCTGGGCGTGCTCGAAGGGCTGCAGCGCGAGTTCAATGCGGCGCAGGCCGGCGGCAAGAAGATTTCGGTGGCCGACCTGATCGTTCTGGCCGGCGCTGCCGGCGTGGAGCAGGCCGCGCGTGCCGCAGGCCACAGCGTGAACGTGCCCTTCACGCCGGGCCGCACCGACGCGTCGCAGGAACAGACCGACGTGGCGTCCTTCGCGCCGCTGGAGCCGGTGGCCGATGGCTTCCGCAACTTCCAGAAGAGCCGCTTCGCGGTGCCTGCCGAGGCGCTCCTGATCGACCGCGCCCAGCTGCTGACGCTGACGGCGCCCGAGCTGACGGTGCTGGTTGGCGGTCTGCGCGTGCTCGGCGCCAACGTCGGCGGTGCGGCCCACGGCGTCTTCACCGAGCGGCCCGGCCAGCTGACCAACGACTTCTTCGTCAACCTGCTGGACATGGCCACCGAGTGGAAGGCCACCTCCGCCGCGAAGGAGCAGTACGAAGGCCGCGACCGCAAGACCGGCGCCGTCCGCTGGACGGCCACCCGGGTCGACCTGGTGTTCGGTGCGAACGCGCAGCTGCGCGCCATTGCCGAGGTCTATGGCAGCGCCGACGGCAGCGGCAAGTTCCTGCAGGACTTTGTGGCGGCCTGGTCCAAGGTGATGGACCTCGACCGCTTCGACGTCAAGCGTTGATGCGGGGTGGCGGTGCCGAGGCCAGGGCCTGGGCACAGGCATGGCCGCTCGACCAGGCCCACTGGAAGTTGTAGCCGCCGAGCCAGCCCGTGACGTCCACCACTTCACCGATGAAATAGAGGCCCGGCTGCTGCCGGGCTTCCATCGTCTGCGACGACAGGGCGCGGGTGTCCACGCCGCCCGCCGTGACTTCGGCCTTGCGCCAGCCTTCGGTGCCGGTGGGCACGAGGCTCCAGCGCGCCAGGCGCTCGGCCAGCGCGTCGAGTGCCTTGTCGGCCGCCTCGTTCACCGGCCGCTGCCATTGCGGGTTCTGGCTGACCCACGCATCGGCCAGCCGCGAGGGCACGTGAGCGGCGAGCTCATTGGCCAGCAGGCGGCGCGACTGCAGCTTGGCGCTGGCGAGCACCGCCCGCAGGTCGGTGTCGGGCGCCAGGTCGATCCGGATGTCGGTTTGCTCGCGCCAGTAGCTTGAGATCTGCAGCACGGCGGGGCCGCTCAGGCCTCGATGGGTGAACAGCAGGTCTTCGAGGAACGCGATCCGGCCTTTCCTGTCGCCGGTTTCGATGCGCACCGGCAGGGCCAGCCCGGCCAGGCCCGCATAGGGCGCCCAGCCGTCGCCGTCGAAGGTCAGGGGCACGAGTGCCGGGCGCGGCGGCACGACGGCCAGGCCGAACTGCCGCGCCAGCCGGTAGCCGAAGTCGCTTGCGCCGATCTTGGGAATGGACAGGCCCCCGGTCGCGATGACGAGGTTTTGCGTCTGCACGGTGCCTTGCGCGGTGTCGAGTTCATAGCCGCCGGCGCCGTGGCGCACGGCCTGCACCGCGCAGGGCTGCCAGCGCTGCACGCCGCCGGCCTCGCACTCGGCCAGCAGCATCTGGATGAAGTCCTCGGCCGAGCGGTCGCCGAAAAGCTGGCCGTTGTGCTTTTCGTGGAAGGGGATGCCGTGGCGCTGGACGAGGGCGATGAAGTCGCGCGGCGTGTAGCGCGCCAGCGCCGAGCGGCAGAACTGCGGGTTGTCGCCGAGGTAGTGGCGCTGGGGTGCGGCCGGGTCGAGGTCGCGGTTGGTGAAGTTGGCGCGGCCACCGCCCGAGATGCGGATCTTCTCGGCCACGCGCTCGCTGTGGTCGAGCACCAGCACGCGCAGGCCCAGCTGGCCGGCCACGCCGGCGCAGAACAGGCCCGCCGCGCCCGCACCGATGACGACCGCGTCGAATCGGTGCAAGCTCAGCCCTTCCAGGTGAACGGGAACTTGAACTGCTTCACGAAGCCATTGGGGACGTAGTCGCCGAGCACGCCGTACTTCTCGGGCCAGAGCCGGTCGCTCTTGACGGCCGTGCCGAAGAGGTAGTCCAGAAAGGCGTAGTGCGCCGCATAGTTGCGGTCCAGCGCCTCCTGGTCCTGGCTGTGGTGCCAGTGGTGGAAGTTGGGGGTGACGATGACGTAGCGCAGCGGCCCGAGGCGCACGCTGACGTTGGCATGATTGAAGACGGCCTGGAAGCCGACGATGACGATGTAGGCGTCGATGACTTCCTTGGAAAAGCCCAGCACGTAGATGGGCGCGAGCACGAGCGTGCGCGTGATGAGCAGCTCCACGATGTGCTGGCGCGAGCCGGCCAGCCAGTCCATGCTCTTGGCGCTGTGGTGCACGGCATGCAGGCGCCAAAGCAGCGGGACCTCGTGGTAGGCCCGGTGCGTCCAGTACTGCACGAGGTCGGCCACGAGGATGATGAGCAGCAGGCCCGCCCAGAAGGGCAGGTGGCCGACCCAGCCGCGGATGCCGTCGTTGGCGGCCCAGCCGAAGAACTTGTGGACGATGAGGTTGGTGGCCAGCAGGACGAAGCCCACGATCATGTGGTTGACGATGAAGTGGTGGAAGTCGGTCTGCCATTCGGCGCGGAAGACCGGCTGGTCCTTGCGCAGGGCGAAGAGTTTTTCGATGAAGATGAAGATGAGGGACGATCCGAGCAGGTCGAGGATGAACCAGTCGAGGCCGATGTAGGGCGTGTTGTCGGGGAAGTTCGGGTCGACCTCGACCTTGTGGCCGCCGAGCAGCGCGGTGAGCGCAACGAGCAGGAAGGCGAACGACGAGAGCCAGCGCGCGCGGTTGAAGATGATGTTGACGAGCGAGATGCCGCCGGCGATGGCCAGGGCGCCGAGCATGAGGTTGCGGATGAGGTTGACGTCGTAGCTTTTGCGCAGCTGGGGCGTGGTGAGGTATTCGGGGAAATGGAAGGCCAGGACACCCAGGAAGCAGAGGATGGCGAGCGAGAGCGCAATGACGCCGCTGACGAGGCCGCGGCCCGGGCGCAGTTCACCATGGCTCTCGGTGAGTTCATTCAGTTTTTCGAGCATCGGACCTCCGTTGTGTGGTTTTCTCGAAGTTTAGCTTTGGGAGGACGATGCTTTCGGAGACCTCGCGCAGCCAAGCCGCCAGCGCCTGGGGCCGGGGCGCTTGGCTGGGGCGGTTGGCACTTCGTGTCCGACTGCCCTGCGGTGCTCGGGCTTGCGGCCGGTGAAATCAAATACCGCTTCGCCAGACGTCACGCCTCTTCTGTCTCGCGGTGGGCGGCAGGCCGGTGGGGGCGACTTCTGGAGCGGTGAGGAGCACAGGGCGGGGATCGGCGCGCGTGAGCGCGCTTCGTGTCATTCTCATCGCACCTGTCCGAACGCAGCGCGCAGCGCGTAGTGAGTTGTGCGATGCGATCCCCGCCTGAGCACCGCAGCGGAGCCCTGCGCGAAGCGACAGGGCCGCTCCAGCAGGAGCCCCCACCGGCCTGCCGCCCGCCGCGAGACGCGAGGTGCAGCGCCAAAGAAACCCAACAGCCCGAGGTCCATCGCCAAGGAAACGAACCATCAGCGGCCTGGTGACGGCAGCCGACCGAGCGAGCCCTCAAGCCACCCGGACTGCCGAGCCCGCACTGTCGGCCACGCAGGCCACACCGCGCAGGACGTCCCCCACGACGATCACGGCGGGGCTGGCCAGGCCTTCGCGCTGGATCGCCTCGTGCAGAGTGCCGAGCGTGGCGAGCGTGTGGCGCTGCCCGGGCAGTGTCGCGTTCTGGATCACCGCGACGGGCGTGGCGGCCGGCAGGCCGGTGAGCAGGCCGGCCTGGATCGGCGCGGCACCGGCCACGCCCATGTAGATCACGAGCGTGAGTTTGGCGTCGCGTGCCGTGGCCGCCAGCGCGCGCCAGTCGGTGCCGGCATCGCCGGGCTTGGCATGGCCCGTCACGAACACCACGCCGTGCGCGTGCTCGCGATGCGTGAGCGGCACGCCCAGCGAGGTCACCGCTGCCAGGCCCGAGGTGATGCCGTTGACGACCGACACGCGCACGCCGGCCTCGCGCAACTGCTCGACCTCCTCGCCGCCGCGGCCGAAGATGAACGGGTCGCCGCCCTTGAGGCGGACCACCTGTTCGCCCTCGCGCGCGGCCATCAGCATCAGCTTGCCGATGAAGGCCTGCGGCGTGGACTTGCAGCCGCCGCGCTTGCCCACGTGGACGATGCGGGCCGTGGGTGAGGCGAGCGCCACCACCTCGTCGCTCACGAGGTCATCGACCAGCAGCACCGTGGCCGCCTGGATCGCCTTGACCGCCTTGAGGGTGAGGAGTTCGGGGTCGCCGGGGCCGGCGCCCACGAGCGTGACGTGTCCTTGGGAGTTCATGGCCTTGCGCTCCTTGCCAGATGCAGGATGTGGTCGACCTGCCGCGCGATCGAGTCGGGCAGGGGGCTTTCGCCGTCCAGGACGGCGCGGATGTACTGTGCGGTTGCGGGTGCATCGATGCCTGCGGGCAGGTCGGGCACCTCGGGCAGCGTGCCCTTGACGCCTTCTTCCAGCAGCACGGGCTGGCCGGCGATGAAGCCGCGCATCTCCGGCGCGCGGCGCGGGTCGGCCACCACCTCGCCTTCGGTGCCGCGCAGCAGCAGGGCGGTGGCGCCCATCAGCTCGAACACCGCCGCCATCGACAGCGCGTATTCCGGGTGCGTGTAGCTGCCGACGATCACGGCCGGGCCGTCGACCGGGTGCATCAGCTTGACGAGGCTGTGCGCGGGATTGCGCAGGCCCACCGTGCGCCGCACGTCGAGCAGGCGCTTGAGGCCCGGGCAGAGCAGCTCGGTCGGTGCGAAGGCCACCTGGCCGGCGGCAAGGGGCGCGATGCGCGTCATGGCCGGCACGTCCAGCAGCGCCAGCACCTCGCTGGCGAACACGCGCCGGTTCTCGGTGGCGGCGCCGTGCACCAGCACCGGCAGGCCCTGGCGCGCAAGCAGCAGCGCCAGCAGCGGCGTGAGCACCGGCAGCTTGCGCGCGCCGTTGTAGCTGGGCAGGACCGCGGCGGGCGTGGCGGTCGCGGGCCGCGACAGTCTGGCGTGCGTGGCGTCGAGGAAGCCGGCCATTTCCTGGGGCGTTTCGCCCTTGATGCGCATGGCCAGGCAGAAGGCGCCGACTTCGAGGTCGGTGACCTGGCCGTCGAGGACCTGGCCCAGCAGGTCGGCGGCCTGCTCGCGCGAGAGGGGCCGCGCGCCGTCCTTGCCGCGGCCGATTTCCTTGATGTACTGGCTGATGCCCATGAACGCAATTGTCAGTGATCGCTCATGACTTTTCGCTATTTGCTGAATGGCGGGGCGCGAGGCGGATCACGCCGCCTGCACCTGCACCTGCGCCTGCTTCTGCGGGGCGCTCTGCCGCACCATGCGCTGAAGCTGCGGCACGCAGGAGCCGCACTGGGTGCCGCACCGCAGGTCTTTCTGCAGGGCGACCAGACGTTCGGCGTCGGTGCCCGTGCACGAGCCCAGGCAGGCGTTGATCGCGTCGGCCGATACGTTCAAGCAGGAACACACGGGCTTGCCGCGCGCGGGCATCGCCGTGGGCGCCTTGGCGCCGGGCACGAGCAGCAGGCGGCTGTAGGCCTGGGCCGGAAGCTCGCCCTGCAGCAGCGGCTGGATCCACGCCTGGGCCGAGGTGTCGCCAGCGAGCAGCACCGCTTCCAGCTGCGCGCCCTCGCCATGGCGCACGAGGCGCGCGGCGCGGCGCTGGCCCCGCCGCCGGTCGGCGTAGCGTGCGGTGTCGGGTGTCTGCAGTCCGAGCAGCGCCTCGATCTTCTCAAGGCATTCGTCTGGTGCTGCCTCATGCGCTGCAGCCCGAAACAGCAGGCCGCAGCGTTCGCGGCCGGCGGCTTCTGCGAGCGGCACGTTGTTCGAGAAGGGCACGCAACTGGCAAAGGGAAAGAGCCGCATCAGTGCCTGCAGCTCGCGCCGCACGCCCAGCGCGCGGTCCTCGGGCAGCCAGGCCAGGGCCAGCAGCGACCAGGGCAGCTCGGCCTTGAGGATCTTCACTGCCGCGTGCTTGAGTTCGGGCTGCTTCGAGCCCGGGCAGAAGGCGGAGGTGGTGATCGCGTTGACGCCGGCAAGCCGCTCGCCGGTGCTGGAGCAGCCGCTCAGGAACTCCTCGCCCCAGTGCATGGCGATGAAGGCCTGGCTCAGGCCGATTTCGTCGCTGGCCTGCGCCGGCACGACGATGGAGCCGCGCTTGCTCGTGACGTGCACCAGATCGCCGTCGGCGATCTGGCGCCGCGCCATGTCCTGCGGATGCATCTGCACGCTGGGCTCGGGGACGTGGCCGAACAGGCGTCCCAGCGTGCCGGTGCGGCTCATGCCATGCCACTGGTCGCGCAGCCGGCCGGTCGTCAGCGAGAAGGGAAAGCGCGACTCGCGGGGCTCGGCGACGGGCCGGTACACGGTGTTGGCGAAGCGCGCGCGGCCGTCGTCGGTGGGGAACACGCCGTCCTCGTAGAGCCGGGCCCGCCCGCGGGCGGCGCCTGCGGGAAAGGGCCATTGCTGCGGCGCGGCGTCGAGTTGCGCGTAGCTCAGGCCGGTGATGTCGAGGTCGCGGCCGCGCGTGGATTCGCGGTGCTCGTTCCAGATGACCTCGGTGGCCGCTGGCGCGTCCTGCAGGTCGTAGGGGAACAGCGTGGGCCGGCCGGGACGCAGCCGCGCCTCGAGCCGCTGGGCGAAGGCGGTGGCGATGGCCCAGTCGTGCCGGGCCTGGCCGGGCGGCGGCACGGCCGGCCGCACGCGGCTGATGCGCCGCTCGCTGTTGGTGACGGTGCCCGTCTTCTCGCCCCAGGTGGTGGCCGGCAGCAGCAGGTCGGCATAGTCGCAGGTCGCGGGGGTGGCGAACGCTTCCTGCACGACCACGAACTCGGCGCGCTCGAGCGCCCGCCGCACGGTGCGCTGGTCGGGCATGGACTGGGCCGGATTGGTGCAGGCGATCCACAGCGCGCGGATCTCGCCCTCCGCCGCCGCCTCGAACATTTCCACGGCCGTCTTGCCCGGCGTGGCCGGCACGTCGGGCACGCCCCACAGCGCGGCGACTTCGGCGCGGTGCACCGGGTTGGCCAGGTCGCGGTGCGCGCCCAGCAGGTTGGCCAGGCCGCCCACCTCACGGCCGCCCATGGCATTGGGCTGGCCCGTCAGCGAGAACGGCCCGGCGCCGGCCCGCCCGATCTGGCCGCAGGCCAGGTGCAGGTTGATGAGCGCGGCGTTCTTGTCGGTGCCGCTGCTCGACTGGTTCAGGCCCTGGCAATACAGGCTGAGCGTCGGCGCGCGCTGCGCCGCATCGCCGCCGCCGCCGAGCGCGAACAGCCGGGCCGCCGCCAGCAGGTCCTCCGGGCGGATGCCGCAGGTCTGGGCCACGACGGCGGGCGTTGCGTCGCGCACCGTTGCCTTGAGCGCGTCGAAGCCGCTGGTGTGCCGCGCGATGTAGCCGGCGTCGGTCCAGCCCTCCCACAGCATGATGTGCAGCAGTCCGTTGAACAGCGCCACATCCGTGCCGGGCTGGATCGGCAGGTACAGGTCGGCGATCTCGGCGGTGTCGGTGCGGCGCGGGTCGCAGAAGATGATCTTCAGTGCCGGATTGGCGGCGCGCGCCTCCTCGATGCGCCGGAACAGGACGGGGTGCGCATAGGCCGTGTTGCTGCCGACGATGAAGATGCAGCCGGCATGGTTCACGTCGTCGTAGCAGGCCGGCGGCGCGTCGGCACCCAGCGTGCGCTTGTAGCCGGCAACGGCGCTGCTCATGCACAGGCGCGAGTTGGTGTCGACGTTGTTGGTGCCGATCAGGCCCTTGGCGAGCTTGTTGAAGACGTAGTAGTCCTCGGTGAGCAGCTGGCCCGAGATGTAGAAGCCCACGGCGTCGGGCCCGTGCTCGCCGACGATGCGGCCGAAGCGATCTGCCGCCATGTCGAGTGCGCGGTCCCAGGCCAGGGGCTGAGGCCGTCCGCCGCGCTCTGAACGATGCTGCGGTGCGAGCAGACGGGTCTGGTCGCGGACCGCAGCGCTCGCAGTCAGGTGCAGCGTCGAGCCCTTGGTGCACAGCCGGCCGAAGTTGGCGGGATGGTCCGGGTCGCCGCGCACGCCGGTGATCTGGGGGCCATCGCTTTCGATCACCACGCCGCAACCCACGCCGCAGTAGGGACAGGTGGAGCGGGTTTCGGTGCGGGCCATGTGCGGCTCAGTGGGATGCGGGGGTGGAAGCCGGGGAGGGGTCCGGTGCGCAGGCCGGTGACGCGGCCGGCGGATCGATGGCCAGCGTCGCCAGCTCGCGCGGGTCGAGGTGCACCTGGCCGGCTTCGACCTTGCAGGCGAACTTCTGCGCGCAACCCTCATCGGGCGCGCGGGCGCAGCCGTCGTCGAGGCTGATCGTCCAGTTGTGCAGGGGGCAGGCCACGCTGGTGCCGAACACGATGCCCTGCGACAGCGGGCCGCCCTTGTGCGGGCAGCGGTCGAGCAGCGCGAAGACCTGGTCCTCGGCATTGCGGAAGACGGCCACGTCGGCGCCCAGAGGGCGCGCCACCCGCCGCGCGCCAAGCACCGGGATGTCCTCGACGCGGCAGATCACTTTCCAGTCGCTCATGTTGCTCATGCGGATGCTCCTTCGAGAGCCGCCGCGATGGGCCTGAACTGGCGCGTGTCGACCGCCGCCTTGCCATGCTCGAACCAGGGATCGGGCTCGCCGTCGAGGCTGAACTGCAGCCGCTCCCACAGGGCCCGGCGGCCCTCGTGGTCGTCGAGGATGCGCTTTTTGACGTAGTCGAGCCCGACGCGCCCGATGTAGTGGACCGTGCGCTCCAGGTACCAGCCTTCCTCGCGGTACAGCTGCATGAAGGCGCCGGTGTACTCCAGCACTTCCTCGCGCGTGCGCAGCTTGGTGAAGAACTGCGCCACCTCGGTCTTGATGCCGCCGTTGCCGCCGACGTACATCTCCCAGCCGGAGTCGACGCCGATGATGCCCACGTCCTTGATGCCCGACTCCGCGCAGTTGCGCGGGCAGCCGCTGACGGCGAACTTGACCTTGTGCGGCGCATACATGCGCCACATCGCGCGTTCCAGGTCCTTGCCCATCTGCGTGCTGTCCTGCGTGCCGAAGCGGCACCATTCGCTGCCGACGCAGGTCTTCACCGTGCGCAGGGCCTTGGCGTAGGCATGGCCCGAGGGCATGCCGATGTCGCGCCAGACGGCCTGCAGGTCTTCCTTCTTCACGCCCAGCAGGTCGATGCGCTGGCCGCCGGTGACCTTGACCGTGGGGATCTTGTATTTGTCCACCGCATCGGCGATGCGCCGCAGTTCGTCGGCCGTGGTCTCGCCGCCCCACATGCGCGGGATGACGCTGTAGGTGCCGTCCTTCTGGATGTTGGCGTGGCTGCGCTCGTTGATGTATCGGCTCTGCGGATCGTCCTTCGCCTCCTTCGGCCAGGTGCTGATCAGGTAGTAGTTGAGCGCGGGCCGGCAGGTCGCGCAGCCGTCGGGCGTGCGCCACTCCAGGAAGCGGAAGGTGTCGGCGATGGTGAGCAGCCGGTTGGCGCGAATGGCGTCGCGCACGTCCTGGTGGCTGTGGTCGGTACAGCCGCAGACGGCCTTCTTGCGGGGCGTGGCGGAGTAGTCGCCGCCTGCGGTGAACATGAGGATCTGCTCGACCAGCCCGGTGCAGGAGCCGCAGGACGCGCTGGCCTTGGTGTGCTTGCGCACTTCGTCGAGGGTGAACAGACCCTTTTCCTTGATGGCCTTGCAGATGGAGCCCTTGTTCACGCCGTTGCAGCCGCAGACTTCGGCGTCGTCGGGCATCGCAGCGGCCTTGCTGTGGCCTTCGTGGCCGGCGTCGCCGATGTTGGACTCGCCGAACACCAGCCGGTCGCGGATGTCGGCGATGCTGCGTCCGTCGCGCAGCAGCTTGAAGTACCAGCTGCCGTCGACCGTGTCGCCGTACAGGCAGGCGCCGACCAGCTTGTCGTCCTTGATGACCAGCTTCTTGTAGACGCCGCCGAAGGGGTCGCTCATGACGATCTCCTCCGTGCCGTCGCCGCCCATGAACTGGCCGGCCGAGAACAGGTCGATGCCGGTGACCTTGAGCTTGGTGGAGGTGAGCGAGCCGCTGTAGCGGCCGATGCCGAACTGCGCCAGGTGGTTGGCCGCCACCTTGGCCTGCTCGAACAGCGGCGCCACGAGACCGTAGGCGATGCCGCGGTGGGCCGCACATTCGCCGACGGCATAGATGCGCGCGTCGGTCACGGTCTGCAGCGTGTCGGTCACCACGATGCCCCGGTTGACGTGCAGGCGCATGGCCTCGGCCAGTGCCGTGTTGGGCCGGATGCCCACGGCCATGACGACCAGATCGGTGGGCAGCTCGGTGCCGTCCTTGAAGCGGATCGCCATCACGCGGCCGTCGCGGTCGGGAATCAGCGCTTCGGTCTGCGCGCCGATCATGAAGCGCAGGCCCCGGTCCTCCAGCGACTTCTGCAGCATGCGGCCGGCCACGTCGTCGAGCTGGCGCTCCATCAGCCAGGGCATGACGTGCACGACCGTGACGTCCATGCCGCGCAGCATCAGGCCGTTGGCCGCTTCGAGGCCCAGCAGGCCGCCGCCGATGACGACGGCGCGCTTGAACTTCTGCGAGGCCTCGATCATGGCGTTGGTGTCGGCGATGTCGCGGTAGGCGATGACGCCTTGCAGGTCCTTGCCCGGCACCGGCAGGATGAAGGGCGTGGAGCCGGTGCAGATCAGCAGGCGGTCGTAGGCGGCTTCGGTGCCGTCCTCGGCGCGCACGATGCGGCGCACCCGGTCGACCTCGGTGACTTTCTTGCCGGCGTGCAGGGTGATGCCGTTGTCACGGTACCAGTCCCAGGAGTTCAGCACGATCTCGTCGAGCGTCTGTTCACCGGCCAGCACGGGCGACAGCAGGACGCGGTTGTAGTTGGGGTGGGGTTCGGCGCCGAAGACGGTGATGTCGTACAGGTGCGGCGCGATCTTGAGCAGTTCCTCGATCGTGCGGACGCCGGCCATGCCATTGCCGATCATGACGAGTTTCATCTTTTTCATGCGCAGACTCTTCGTGTGTGTCTTGAACAAAAGCCCGGCGGTGCGGCCGGACCGGCTTGTTGGTACGAGACAGCACACAGCGTCGTGCGCATGACCGCGCGATCGATGCACGGTCCAGGTGCGGCGTTGCACCTGATGGACAGGTTTGAGCAGTTTCCGTGCCAGCCGTCGCCCCGCAGCGAGCGCTGCGCTCAGACCGGAAAGCGGATGCGGAACTCGGTGGACTGGCCCGGCACGGCCGACACCGTCATGCGGCCGCCCAGGCGCTGCACGTTGGCCTGAACCACGTCCAGGCCAACGCTGCGGCCCGGCGCGTCGGGGCCGGCCTCGGCCATCGAGAAGCCGGGCTTGAAGATGTGGGCCACGATCTGCCGATCGTCGAAGCTGTCGAGCTGCGGCGCGCTGAACCAGCCCAGCTCGATCAGGCGCTGCTTGACGCGCGCCGCGCTGATGCCGCCGCCGTCGTCGCGGACCGACAGGGTCCAGTCGGTCTCGCCGCGCACCAGCGTGACCTCGATGCGGCCGGCGGCCGGCTTGCCCGCGGCCTGCCGTTCGGCCGGCGACTCGATGCCATGGGCGACGGCGTGCCGCGTGAGCTGGATCGCGATCTCGCGGACCAGGTGGCGGGCGTCGCGCTCCAGGTCGCTGTGGCTGCCCATGCGCACCATGGGCTCGACCTCGCGCTCACCGGCCTGCGCCGCTTCGCGGGCGGTCCGCACGAGGGTGTCGTTGATCGGCTCACCGGGCATGCCCTCGGCGACGAGGCGCTGGGAACGGGCCAGGCCCTTGAGCGAGCCGAGCTTGCCGAGCATGTCGGACAGCGGCTGATGCAGGCCCTGCAGCCCGATGACCATGGCCTGTGCATTGCCGCCCGCGACCTGGATGCGATGCAGTTCGGACTCGAACTGGCGCGCCATGGCCGCCAGGCTGTCGAGGCTGATCGATGCCGCATCGCGGCCCAGAGCGTGGATGCGCCGCGTGGCGCGGTCGAGCAGCCGCACCACGGCAGCGTCGCCCTGCGTGGACGGGGCGCTGCCGAGCATGTCGTTGACTTCGAGCAGGCAGGCTTCGGCGCGTTCCACGAACTGCCGCAGCACCGCCGGATCGGCATCGAAGGCGGTCAGCAGCATCGCGAAGTCCTTCTGCGCCCGCACCCGCTCCTCGTGCAGCTTGCGCTCCGTTTCGGTGCGCGCCGTCGTGTCCTGGATGGTCACGAGCAGGTGATCCACCATGCCGTCGGTGTACATGCGGTGGAACTGGAACGACAGGTGGCGTCGCGCCATCTGTCCCAGTTTGGTGCGCGCCGAGACTTCGACCGCATGCAGCGGATTGGTCTCGTGGATGACGCCGTCGGGCGTCTGCGGGCCGAACAGCTTGCCCACATAGGCGCGGGCATCCATGCGGACTTTCTCGTTGACCAGCGGGGCGAGCTGGCTGAAGAAGTCGTCGCCCACGTGGAGCGTGCGGCCGAACATGCCATGCGCCGAGCGCGACAGGCGCGGGCCGATGCTGTAGTCGGGCATCAGCATCAGCACGCCTTCGCGCACGCTCGACAGGATTTCCCGCGTCATCTCGGTGGCGGCCTCGCCCTTTTCCTGCGTCACGCGCAGGCGGTGCAGCAGCATCAGCAGAATGAGGACGAACAGCGCCAGCGCCAGCACGACGCCGCCGGTGAGAAAGCGCCGCGCTTCGACGGAACGGTTGACGCCCTGCTGCTGAAGCTCCTCGACGAGGTCGCCGCCGACGGCAAGGATGGCCGCGTTGTTGGCCTGGCTGTAGGCGAGCGCATCGCTCAGCTGGGCCGCGCTGAAGTCGTTGGCCTGCAGGGGCACGAGCCTTTCCTGGTAGCTCTTCCAGAGGGTCTGCAGCCGGTCCAGCAGTTCGCGCGTGCGCGGGGTCTCGGCCGGATCGAGGGTGAAGGCCCGGCCGTCGGTGCCGGTCATCGTGCCGCCGCTGCGCAGCGTGCCCAGCGCGGCCTGGAGTGTGGCGGTGGCATTGCGCAGTTCGGTGAGGGTGCCGGCCCGGTAGGCCTGGCCGGCAGAGCGCATGGCGTCCAGCTCCAGCAGCGTGCGGGCGATCCGCTGCGACGCGCCGAGCTGGCGGCCGGCCAGCCGGCTGGCGGCGAGGTCCTGCATGGCGGCCGCCGAGGTGTAGAACGTCATGGTCAGCAGACCGAAGACGAGCAGGGCGAAGGCAGCCGTCGCGCCCAGCAGCGCACCATGGCGGCGCAGGCGGTCGCCGGCGTCAGGGCGGGAACCCGCATCCGATGCTGCGGCGGCAGGCGGGGTGGCAACGGCGGACAGGGCGGCGGACAAGCTTCTCCTCGGGTCCGGCGCGAACGCCGGGGACTCAGGCCGCCTGCTTCTCGACGTGCGCCTGGCGCGTGTAGAGGAAGTCGATGACGGCCTTTCGGCAATGAACGTACTGCGCGTCCTCCACCAGTTCGACCCGGTTGCGGGGGCGCGGCAGGTTCACAGCAAGAATCTCGCCAATCGTGGCCGACGGGCCGTTGGTCATCATCACGATGCGGTCGGACAGCAGCACCGCCTCGTCCACGTCATGGGTGACCATGACGACGGTGCTCTGGGTGGCCGCAACGATGCCCAGCAGTTCGTCCTGCAGCTTGGCGCGGGTGAGCGCGTCCAGTGCGCCGAAGGGCTCGTCCATGAGCAGCACCTTGGGCTCCATGGACAGCGCACGGGCGATGCCCACGCGCTGCTTCATGCCGCCGGAGATCTCGCCGGGGCGCTTGGACGCCGCCGCGGTCAGGCCGACCAGCGCGAGCGCGGCTTCGGTGCGGGCCTTGAGCTGGGCCCTGGATTCGGCCCGCACGCCGGCCTCGCGGCTCTGGCCGAAGACCCGTTCAACCGCCAGGTAAATATTTTCGTAACAGGTCAGCCAGGGCAGCAGCGAATGGTTCTGGAACACCACGGCGCGCTCCGGGCCGGGGCCGGCGATCTCGCGGTTGGCGCACAGCAGGGCGCCATGGGTCGGCGTGGTGAGGCCGGCGATCAGGTTCAGCAGGGTGGATTTGCCGCAGCCGGAGTGGCCGATCAGCGCCACGAACTCGCCCTTGGCGACGGTGAGGTTGATGTCGCGCAGCGCCTGGAACGGGCCGCGGGCCGTCCTGAAGGTCTGCTCGACGCTCTGGATCTCGATGTATTTTTCGTTCAGCGATTCGATGCTCATGATTTCACCTCTTCGAACGTGAAGGCCTTGGCGACCGAGATCAGCGCGAACTCCAGCACCAGGCCGACCGTTCCGATCATGAAGATCGCGATGATGATGTTCTTGACGTTGAGGTTGTTCCACTCGTCCCAGACCCAGAAGCCGATGCCCACGCCGCCGGTCAGCATTTCGGCTGCGACGATCACGAGCCAGGCCGTACCGACGGCCAGACGCACCCCGGTGAGCATGTAGGGCAGCACGGCAGGAAACAGGATCCTGGTGAAGATCTTCCACTCCGACAGGTTGAGCACGCGCGCCACGTTCATGTAGTCGCTGGGCACGCGCTGCACGCCGACGGCGGTGTTGATGATCATGGGCCAGATCGAGCAGATGAAGATGGTCCAGATGGCTGCCGGGTTGGCCCCCTTGAAGACCAGCAGCCCGATCGGCAGCCAGGCCAGCGGCGAGACCGGGCGCAGCAGGCTGATGATGGGGTTGAACATGCGGCTCATGAAGGTGAAGCGGCCGATGATGAAGCCCGCCGGAATGCCCACCAGCGCGGCCAGGCCGAAGCCCAGCGCCACCCGCTTGAGCGAGCTCAGCACGTTCCAGCCGATGCCCTGATCGTTGGGGCCCTTCTGGTAGAACGGGTCGCTGAACACGGTGAGCGCCTGGCGCCAGGTCTCCAGCGGCGAGGGAAAGCCCGTCGTGCTGCGCGCCGAGACGATCTCCCAGACGAGCACCAGCAGGCCCAGGCCGAGCAGCGGGGGCAGGACCTTGAGCACGAGAGCGCGCGCGTCGAAGCGGGGCAGCGAGGCGCGCGGGCTCGCCGCAGCGGCGGCGCCTGGCGGCACGGCCGAGGCCTGCACCGAGGGGTCCGCCTGCACCGAGGGGTCCGCCGTCGGCGTGGGCGAGGCGTCGGCTGAAACGGACTGGCTCATGGCGGAGGTGCTCTCCCGGTTGTTGCGGGCGTCGCGGTGCGGTGCGGAGCCGCCCGCAGAGGGGACTGCCGCGACTTCGAGCGGGGTGTGAAAGACGGCGCTGACCATGGTGGTGCTCCTGCGGGCCGGCTCAGGCCTTGACCTTGAACGAGTCGGCGTACTTCTTCGGGTCCTTGCCGTCCCACACCGTGCCGTCGATCAGCTTGCTGCTGCGCATCACGTCCTTGGGCACGGGGGTCTTGGTCTGGGCGGCGGCCTGCTTGTAGATGTCGATCTGGTTGATCTGCTTGGCGATGCCCAGGTAGTCCGGGTGCTCCTTGATCAGGCCCCAGCGCTTGTGCTGGGTGAGGAACCACATGCCGTCGGACAGGTAGGGAAAGTTCGCCGCACCGTCGTTGTAGAACTTCATGTGGTTGGGGTCGTCCCAGGTCTTGCCCAGGCCGTTCTGGTAGCGGCCCAGGATGCGCTGGTTGATGGCGTCGACGCCGGTGTTGACGTAGCTCTTGTCGGCCACGGTTTCGGCCATCTTCATCTTGTTCTGCAGGCCGGCATCGATCCATTTGCCGGCCTCCAGGATGGCGGCGGTCACGGCCCGCGCGGTATTGGGGTTCTTCTTGACGAAGTCGGCCGTGGTGCCCAGCGTCTTTTCCGGATGGTCGCGCCAGATGTCCTGCGTGGTCACGGCCGTGATGCCGATGCCGTCCATGATGGCGCGGTGGCCCCAGGGCTCGCCGACACAGAAGCCGTCCATGTTGCCCACGCGCATGTTGGCCACCATCTGGGGCGGCGGCACGGTGATGGCCTTGGCGTCCTTGAACGGGTCGATGCCGTAGCTGGCAAGCCAGTAGTACAGCCACATCGCATGCGTGCCGGTCGGAAAGGTCTGGGCAAAGGTGTATTCGCGCTTTTCAGCCGCCATGACCTTGGCCAGGCTGGCGCCGTCGACGCCGCCCTTGTCGGCCAGCTTCTTCGACAGCGTGATGGCCTGGCCGTTGTTGTTCAGGCTCATGAGGATGGCCATGTCCTTCTTCGGCCCGGCGGTGCCCATGTGCACGCCGTAGATGAGGCCGTACAGAACATGGGCGAAGTCCAGTTCGCCATTGACCAGCTTGTCGCGCACGCCGGCCCAGGAGGCTTCCTTGGAGGGGATGATCTTCACGCCGTACTTCTGGTCGATGCCGAGCACCGAGGCCATCACGACGCTGGCGCAGTCCGTCAGCGGGATGAAGCCGATCTTCACTTCCTTCTTCTCGGGCGCGTCCGAGCCGGCCGCCCACACGCCGGAGTGGCCGAGGCTGGCGAATGTGAACGCGGTGCCCGCCGCGCCCGCCTTGCGGATGAAGTCGCGCCGGCTCGCCTGCGTGGGCAGCGAGACGTCCTGGGGCCTGGATGCGTGCGTCATGGAGAACTCCTTGCTCGAATGGAAAATGAACGAAACCCTGTTGCGGAAAACAAAACGGCGCCCATTTCGTCGCACCCACGCTGGGGTGCGGAAATGGACGCCGTTGTCCGGAATACGCTCGAAACGCCGCCGTTGGCATTTCTTCGTGGAGCTTCAAGCACTAACCGTGCCAGCGGCCCGGCGCCGCGCTGCGTGCAGCAGCCCGGGCCTTGTGGCATGCGGGCTGGCGGCGAATCGGGCCGCGCGTGGGGCGGCGGCGCGCACGGGGCGCAGGGGGGCAACGGACAGGGCAGGGCCGTCCTTGCAGGGGCATGGCTGCCCTTGAATGGTGCGGTGCATCATTCCGGCGCACCGCGCCAGTGTTCACTGCGCCAGATAGTCGGCCATGGCCAGCACGGCTTCGGCCACGTCGGACATGCGGCGGTTCTGGTTCATGGCGGTCTGGCGCAGCATCTTGTAGGCCTCTTCCTCGCTGAGCTTGCGGTGGGCCATGAGCAGGCCCTTGGCGCGCTCAATGAGCTTGCGTTCGTTGAGCGAGGCCCGCACCGTCTCCAGCTCGTCGCCCATGGCCTGCAGGCGGCTGGCCTGGTCCTGCACCAGCTCCAGGATCGAGCGTTCGAGCTGCGGCCCCCAGGGCGTGCCGGCCGGCGGAGCCGCCAGCTTGCCCTGGCGCGACAGGGCCGCCATGATCATCTGGTGGTCGTGCAGGTCGGCGCGCGCCTGGGCGATCTTCTCGCCGCACAGCTGGATCAGTTCGCCCGCCAGGCGGTCTTCGACGGACTTCATCGCGTCGATGCGGGCGGTGCAGCAGTCGAACCACACCGGGCTCAGGTTCGCGTCGAGCGTGCCGGCTGCCGCCGCGCAGGCGATGCGGCGAAGCCGCTCAAGCTCGGCCTGGTTGTCCGGCCGCTGGCTGTGCAGCCACAGTTCGCGCAGCGCGGGGGTGCAGAAGTCGCTGAAGACCTGGAAGCACCGCTCCTGCGACTGGATCAGGTGCAGCCACTGCTGCTGGCCGGCCGGATCGATGCTGCCAAGCGTGAAGGCCGCCGAGCCGAAGGCGCGTTCCTGGCCGGCGAACTCCTTGCCCTGCATGAAGTTGAACATCGCCACCAGCAGCCGCGAGATGTCCGGGTGCGTCGCGCTGTCGGCGGCTTCGAAGACCACCGCCAGCAGCCGGCCGATGAGTTGCACGAAGGCCGAGGTCGCCTCCGCCGGCGTGATGCCGAAGGCAGCGATGCGCCCGCGCAGCGCCTCCAGGCCGTCGAGCGCCTGCAGCACGAATGCAATGCGGCTGAACAACCGGGCGCCGTTGGCGATGTGGCCCGCGTCGGTGTCGAGGTGGTCGAAGCTGGCGCGCAGCTCGCCTTCCACCTGGCGGCATTCGGCCACCTGGGCGGCGAGGGTCTCGGCAAAGCGTCCGCCGCGCGAGGCCAGGAAGACGTTGGACAGGCCCCGCTCTTTCTGCAGCGCATGGATCAGCCGGCCGATGACGTTGACCAGCGCGCTCGTGCGGGTGAGCTGTTCGAGGTCGTTGATTTCGCAGCGGCGCGCCGCGATCAGGAAGTTGAGGCCGGATTTCATCGGGGCAGGAGCGGTGGCGGTCAGCGGTGGTGTGAGGGCGAACGAGCAGGGGAGCGAGGGGCCTTTGGAGTTGGTGACCCAGCAACTACCGTGCCGCCGCGTAAACTGCGGGCATGCTGGTGCTGGGTATCGAATCTTCCTGCGACGAAACCGGTGTGGCGCTGGTGGAGTCGACCGGCACGGCCACGCCGGCCCTGCTCGCCCATGCGCTGCACAGCCAGATCGAGATGCACCAGGCCTATGGCGGCGTGGTGCCGGAGCTGGCCAGCCGCGACCATATCCGCCGCGTGCTGCCGCTGACCCAGGCGGTGCTCAATGACGCCGGCCGCACGCTCGCCGACGTGGACGTGGTGGCCTACACGCGCGGGCCGGGGCTGGCCGGAGCGCTGCTGGTGGGCTCGGGCGTGGCCTGCGCGCTGGGCGCGGCGCTCGGCAAGCCGGTGCTGGGCGTCCATCATCTTGAAGGCCATCTGCTGTCGCCGTTTCTGAGCGCCGATCCGCCGGCCTTTCCGTTCGTTGCGCTGCTGGTGTCCGGCGGCCACACGCAGCTGATGCAGGTGGACGGCATCGGCGACTACCGGCTGCTGGGCGAGACCATTGATGACGCCGCAGGCGAAGCCTTCGACAAGTCGGCCAAGCTGCTGGGCCTGGGCTATCCGGGCGGGCCGGCACTGGCGCGGCTGGCCGAAGCGGGCGACGCGCAGGCGTTCAAGCTGCCCCGGCCGCTGCTGCACAGCGGCGACCTGGACTTTTCATTTGCCGGGCTGAAGACGGCGGTGCTGACGCAGGCCAAGAAGCTCGGCGACACCTTGCCGGCGCGGGCGGCCGACCTGGCGGCAGCCACGCAGGCCGCGATCGTCGAGGTGCTGGTGAAGAAGTCGCTCGCGGCGCTGCGCGAAAGCGGCATGAAGCGGCTGGTGGTGGCCGGCGGCGTGGGCGCCAACCGGCGCCTGCGCGAGGAACTGAACGCCGCCTGCCGGTGCGCCGGTGTGCGGGTGCACTACCCGGAACTGCATCTGTGCACCGACAACGGCGCGATGATCGCCATGGCGGCCGCGATGCGCCTGGCGGCGCACAGGGCAACGGCCAGCACGGTCTACGCCTTCGACGTGAAACCGCGCTGGCCGCTGGCCGAACTCGCCGGGATTACCTGACGTCCAGGCGGGTCACGCGGCTGACGGGCACGAGCTTGCCCAGGGTCAGCGTGAGCACGCCGTTTTCGAGCTTGGCGACGCTGGTGGCGGCGTCGATTTCCTGCGGCAGCTCATAGGCCGCCTTGTACTGGCGCGGCGCTTCGGCACGGGTTTCGATGCGCACGACGGCACCTTCGATGCCGATGTTCAGGTCTTCGCGGGTGACGCCGGGAACGTCGATCGTGACCGTCCAGGCCTTGTCGTCCTGGGCCACGTTCGGGCGGTTGTCCAGAGCGAAGGCCTGGTTCACAAAACGCTCGAAATTGCGGTCAAGCGAGCGGAAGCGCGGCGAAACGACGGCGGGGGCGAAAAACATGGTGCATCTCCTGTCAATTAAAGGGCGAATGACGGCAGGATTTGTGCCTTGGTGCGCCCTTACACTGCGCGGCTCTCAACCGTGATCGCCGCATGACCAGCATCTGCGAACGCGGCCCATGTTTTCAAGAGGCGAGGCAGCATGAAAATTCCCGGAATCCAGGTCTTGAAATCAGTCGGCGTGGCGCTATTTGTTGCCGCTTTCGCAACGGCGGCGGCTGCGCAGGCGCCATCGGGGCCCCCCATCCGCCTGGCGATGGTGGAGGGGCTGAGCGGGCCGTTCGCCAACACGGGCGAGGCCGTCTACCGCAATCTGCTGTGGGCGGTCGAGCGCGTCAATGCGCGTGGCGGCGTGCGCCTGCCGGCGGAGGCGGGCGGTGCGCGGCCGCTGCAGCTGGAGCGCCATGACAGCAAGGGCCAGAACGAGGAGGCGCTGTCGACGCTGCGCTCGGCCATCGACGGCGGTGCGCAGGTGATCCTGCAAGGCAATTCGTCGGCCAATGCCGCAGCCCTGCTCGACGCCATCAACCGGCACAACGAGCGGGATTCGGCGCGGCAGGTGCTGTTCCTCAACTACTCGGCCGTCGATCCGGCGCTGACCAACGAGAAGTGCAGCTACTGGCACTTTCGCTTCGACGCCCATGCCGACATGCGGATGGCGGCGCTGATGCAGGTGCTCAGGGACGACACGGCCGTGCGCAGCGTCTATCTGATCGGGCAGGACTACAGCTTCGGCCAGGCCGTGCTGCGCGAGGCGCGGCGCCAGCTCGCCCAGCAGCGGCCCGACGTGCAGGTCGCCGGCGAGGAACTGCACCCCTTGGGCCGGGTGAAGGACTTCCTGCCTTATGCGGTGAAGATCAAGGCCAGCGGCGCGCAGGCGGTGATCACCGGCAACTGGGGCAATGACCTGACGCTGCTGGTCAAGGCCGCGCGCGAGGCGGGCTACGAAGGCAAGTTCTACACCTTCTATGGCAATGCACTTGGCGCGCCGGCCGCGATGGGCGATGCCGGCATCGGCCGGGTGATCGCGGTGGCCGACTGGCTGCCCAATGTGCAGACGGCGCAGAGCGAGGCCTTCTACCAGGCGTTCCGCCAGCGCTATCCCAAGCCGGCCGACGACTATGTGCACATGCGCATGCAGCTGATGATCGAGGCGCTGGTCCAGGCGATGGAACGGGCCGGCTCCACCCAGCCCGCAGCCGTCGCGCCGCAACTGGAGCGCGCCAGCGTCACCCTGTCGGGTCAGGCCGGCGCGATGCGTGCGGCCGACCACCAGTTCCAGCAGGCTCTGGTGGTCGGGGTGATGGACCGCCAGGGCGCGCCGGGCGTCAAGTTCGATGTCGAGGGCTCGGGCTACGGCTTTCGTGTGGTGCGCACGGTGACTGCCGCACAGGCCGAGATGCCCACCACCTGCCGCATGGTGCGTCCGCCGCGCTGACACGCCTTTTTGGCGGACCCGGCAGAATGCGGCCATGCGCGCAGCCATCCAGAATCTCGAAGAATCGAAAATCCGCGAAGTCGCCAATGCCGGCATGGGGCGCGAGGACGTCCTGGCCTTCTGGTTTGGCGAGAGCGACGAGGTCACGCCCGACTTCATCCGGCAGGCGGCGATGGACTCGCTGCAGCGGGGCGAGACCTTCTATTCCCACAACCTCGGCCTGCCCGAGCTGCGCGAGGCCCTGTCGCGCTACATGAGCGCGCTGCATGGCCCTGTGGGCGTCGACCGGCTGGCCGTGACCTCCGGTGGCGTGAGCGCGCTGATGCTCGCCGTGCAGGCGCTGGTGGATGCGGGCGATGAGGTGGTGGCGGTCACCCCGGTCTGGCCGAACCTGACGGCGCAACCCGCCATCCTCGGCGCCAAGGTGCGTTGTGTGCCGCTGCAACCGGTGGACGGCGCCTGGACGCTGGACCTGCAGCGCCTGCTCGCGGCCGTGACACCGGCCACCCGCCTGCTGATCGTCAATGCCCCCAACAATCCCACCGGCTGGACGCTGTCGCGCGCCGAGCAGCAGGCGATCCTGGACCATTGCCGGGCCACTGGCACCTGGATTCTGGCCGACGAGGTGTACGAGCGGCTCTACTACGAGCCGCCCGAGCCGGGCCGGGTGGCCTGCGCGCCGAGCTTTCTGGATCTGGCGGTGCCGGACGACCGGCTGGTGGTGGTGCACAGCTTTTCCAAGAGCTTTCTGATGACCGGCTGGCGGCTGGGCTGGCTGGTCATGCCGCCGGCGATGACGCGGCAGATGGGCAAGCTGATCGAGTTCAATACCTCCTGTGCCAGCGTTTTCACCCAGCGCGCCGGGCTGGCGGCGCTGGCGCGCACCGACGAGGTCACGCCCAGGGTCGTGGCCCACCTGCGGCAGTGCCGCGACACGCTGGTGCCGCTGCTGCAGGCCTTGCCCGGCGTGAGCGTGGCGCCGGCCCGGGGCGGGATGTATGCCTTCTTCCGGCTGGAGGGACATGCCGACTCGCTGGTGACGGCCAAGCGCCTGGTGGCGGAGGCGGGGCTCGGCCTGGCGCCGGGCAGCGCCTTCGCGCCGGAGGCGGGCGCCTGGCTGCGCTGGTGCTTCGCCTCGCGCGACCCCGGGCGGCTGGCCGCCGGGGTGGGCCGGCTTCGGACCTGGCTCGGTATATAATCCCGAGGCTTTGCCAGCCGGCAGGGCGCACGTTGGTCGCAGTTCCAGCCTCCAGCGCAAGTTGTTCAACACACCAGGAAATCCAATGATCGCCTCTTCCGTCAAGGCCGAAGTCGTCAAGGCCAACGCGCGCAGCGCGTCCGACACCGGCAGCCCCGAAGTGCAAGTCGCACTGCTGACCGCCCGCATCAACGAACTCACCCCCCACTTCAAGACCCATGCCAAGGATCACCACGGCCGCCGCGGCCTGCTGCGCATGGTGAGCCGCCGCCGCAAGCTGCTGGACTACCTGAAGGACAAGGACGCCGACCGCTACACCGCGCTGATCGCCAAGCTCGGCCTGCGCAAGTAAACGGCAGACGAATGCAAAGCGCCTGAGTTGGTTCGCTGGCTCAGGCGCTTTTTCGCTTCAATCATCGGAGACAGGGCAGACGGATACGCGCTGTGTCATTCCACAAGAAGCTGACGGCTTCGGCCCCTTGTGGAATGGCATCGTGTTCGACCGGCCGGCCTCCGGGCAACCCGCACAGCCTCATGTGCAGACTACCCAGGAGAGACAGATGAGCATGTTCAACAAAGTCACCAAGACGTTCCAGTGGGGCCAGCACACGGTCACCATGGAGACCGGCGAGATCGCGCGCCAGGCCAGCGGCGCCGTGCTGGTCAACATCGACGACACCGTGGTGCTCGCCACGGTGGTCGCCTCCAAGACCGCCAAGCCCGGCCAGGACTTCTTCCCCCTCACGGTGGACTACATCGAGAAGACCTATGCCGCCGGCAAGATCCCGGGCAGCTTCTTCAAGCGCGAAGCCAAGCCCAGCGAACTCGAAACCCTCACGAGCCGCCTGATCGACCGTCCGATCCGCCCGCTGTTCCCCGAAGGCTTCTTCAACGAAGTCCATGTGGTCATCCACACCGTCTCGCTCAACCCCGAGGTCGATGCCGACATCGCCGCCCTGATCGCCTCCAGCGCAGCGCTCGCCGTCTCGGGCATTCCGTTCGCCGGCCCCATCGGCGCGGCGCGCGTGGGCTACATCAACGGCCAGTACGTGCTCAACCCGGGCCAGACCCAGCGCAAGGACAGCCAGATGGATCTGGTCGTCGCAGGCACCGAAGCCGCCGTGCTGATGGTCGAGTCCGAAGCCCTGCAGCTGTCCGAGGAAATCATGCTCGGCGGCGTGGTGTTCGGCCATGAGCAGGCAGGCATTGCCATCAATGCCATCCATGAACTCGTGCGAGACGCCGGCAAGCCGGCCTGGGACTGGACGCCCCCCGCGAAGGACGAGCCGCTGATCGCCAAGGTCACGGCGCTGGCCGAAGACAAGCTGCGCGCCGCCTACAACATCCGCAACAAGCAGCTGCGCACGCAGGCCCTGCGCGAAGCCACCGCCGAAGTGATGGCGGGCCTCAAGGCCGACGGCACCGAGTTCGACGCCGTCAAGGTCGAAGGCATGCTGTTCGACATCGAAGCCCGTATCGTGCGCAGCCAGATCCTGGCCGGCGAGCCGCGCATCGACGGCCGCGACACCCGCACCGTGCGCCCGATCGAGATCCGCAACAGCGTTCTGCCGCGCACCCACGGCTCGGCGCTGTTCACCCGCGGCGAGACACAGGCGCTGGTCGTCACCACGCTGGGCACCGAGCGCGACGCGCAGCGCATCGACGCGCTGGCCGGCGAGTTTGAAGACCGCTTCCTGTTCCACTACAACATGCCTCCCTTTGCCACCGGCGAAGTCGGCCGCATGGGCTCCACCAAGCGCCGCGAAGTCGGTCACGGCCGCCTGGCCAAGCGCGCGCTGGTCGCCTGCCTGCCGAGCAAGGAAGAATTCCCCTACACCATCCGCGTGGTGTCCGAGATCACCGAGTCCAACGGCTCCTCGTCCATGGCCTCCGTCTGCGGCGGCTGCCTGTCGATGATGGATGCGGGCGTTCCGATGAAGGCCCACGTGGCCGGCATCGCCATGGGCCTGATCAAGGACGGCAGCCGCTTTGCCGTGCTGACCGACATCCTGGGCGACGAGGACCACCTGGGCGACATGGACTTCAAGGTGGCCGGCACGACCAACGGCATCACGGCGCTGCAGATGGACATCAAGATCCAGGGCATCACCAAGGAAATCATGCAGGTGGCACTGGCCCAGGCCAAGGAAGCGCGCATGCACATCCTGGGCAAGATGCAGGAAGCGATGGGCGAGGCCAAGACCGAAGTCTCCAACTTCGCGCCCAAGCTCTACACGATGAAGATCAACCCCGAGAAGATCCGCGACGTGATCGGCAAGGGCGGCGCCGTCATTCGTGCGCTGACCGAAGAGACCGGCACGCAGATCAACATCGAGGAAGACGGCACCATCACCATCGCCGCGACCGACGGCGCCAAGGCCGACGAGGCCAAGCGCCGCATCGAGGAGATCACGGCGGAAGTCGAAGTGGGCAAGATCTACGAAGGCCCGATCACCAAGATCCTCGACTTCGGCGCGCTCGTCAACCTGCTGCCCGGCAAGGACGGCCTGCTGCATATCAGCCAGATCGCCCATGAGCGGGTCGAGAAGGTCAGCGACTACCTGAGCGAAGGCCAGGTCGTGCGCGTCAAGGTGCTCGAGACCGACGAGAAGGGCCGCGTCAAGCTGTCGATGAAGGCTCTGCTGGACCGTCCGGCGCCTGCGTCGCAGGATCAGCAGCACTGAGCGGCTGCGCCCGCGTTGCGAGCTGAGCGACCATGAAGGCAGTCGAGATTTCGTCCTATGGCGCGCCGCAGGTGCTGCGCCTCGCCGAGCGCCCGGACCCGGTTCCGGGCGAGGGCGAGCTGCTGATCCGCGTGGCGGCCAGCGGCGTGAACCGGCCCGACGTGCTCCAGCGCACCGGCAACTACCCGGTGCCGCCGGGCGCGTCGGACATTCCGGGCCTGGAGGTCGCGGGCGAGATCGTCTCGGGCGACGCGAAGGCGCTGGCGGCCGCCGGGCTGAAGGTCGGCGACCGCGTCTGTGCCCTGGTGGCGGGCGGCGGCTACGCCGAGCTGTGCGTGGCGCCGGTCGGCCAGTGCCTGCCGGTTCCCGCAGGCCTGAGCGACATCGAGGCGGCTTCGTTGCCCGAGACCTTCTTCACCGTCTGGAGCAACGTGTTCGACCGCGCCCGCCTGCAAAAGGGCGAGACGCTGCTCGTGCAGGGCGGCTCCAGCGGCATTGGCGTCACGGCGATCCAGATGGCCAAGGCCATGGGCGCGCGCGTGATCGTGACGGCGGGCACGGACGAGAAGTGCTCGGCCTGTGTCGCGATCGGGGCGGACCATGCCATCAACTACAAAACCCACGACTTTGCCGAGGAGGCGCGGCGCCTGACCGGCGGCAAGGGCGTCGACGTGGTTCTCGACATGGTGGCCGGCTCCTATGTGGCGCGCGAGGTCGAATGCCTGGCCGAGGATGGCCGCATCGCCATCATCGCGATGCAGGGCGGCACGCGCAGCGAATTCAATGCCGGGCTCGTGCTGCGGCGCCGCCTGTCCATCGGGGGCTCGACGCTGCGTCCGCGCCCGGTGGCCTTCAAGGCGGCGATCGCGCAGGCGCTCAGGGCCCACGTCTGGCCGCAGATCGAGAGCGGCGCGATCAAGCCCGTGATTCACAGCACCTTTGCCGCTGCCGGTGACGGACCGGCCCGGGCCCATGCGCTCATGGAGTCCAACGCGCACGTCGGCAAGATCGTCCTGACCTGGTGAACGCCATGAAGAAACTCATTGCCGGCAACTGGAAGATGAATGGCAGCCTGGCTGCCAACGAATCCCTGCTGCGAGACATCACGCAAGGCGCCAGCGCGCCGGACTGCGACATCGCTGTCTGCACCCCTGCAGCCTACTTCGCGCAGGTGCAGGCGCTGCTGGCCGGCACGTCCGTCAGCCTCGGCGCGCAGGACGTGTCCCAGCATGCGCAGGGCGCCTTCACCGGCGAGATTTCGGCTGCCATGCTCAAGGAGTTCGGCGTGCGCTACGCGATCGTCGGCCACTCCGAGCGCCGCCAGTACCACCACGAGAGCGACGCGCTCGTCGCCGAGAAGGCGCGAGCCGCGCTGGGCGCCGGCATCACGCCGATCGTCTGTGTCGGCGAGACGCTGGCCGAGCGCGAAGCCGGGCAGACGGAAGAGGTGGTCAAGCGCCAGCTCGCAGCCGTCATCCATGTCAACGGGCACTGCATCAGCGAAATCGTCGTGGCCTACGAGCCGGTCTGGGCCATCGGCACCGGCAAGACGGCAACGCCCGAGCAGGCCCAGCAGGTCCATGCCGTCCTGCGAGGCCAGCTGCGCGCCGCGACGACCCACGTGGACCGCGTGCGCATCCTCTATGGCGGCAGCATGAATGCGGCCAACGCGGCGCAGCTGCTGGCGCAGCCGGACATCGATGGCGGCCTCATCGGCGGTGCATCGCTCAAGGCGCCCGACTTTCTTTCCATCATTGCCGCCGCCCGCTGAGCGCGCTGCCGCACCCCTCTCACAGGAGCTACCGAATGAACGTTTTTCTCACCGTGATCCTCGCGATCCAGATGCTGACGGCCCTGGGCATGATCGGCCTCATCCTGGTGCAGCATGGCAAGGGCGCCGACATGGGCGCGGCCTTTGGCAGCGGCGGCTCGGGCAGCCTGTTCGGCGCCAGCGGCAGTGCCAATTTCCTGTCGCGCTCGACGGCGGTGCTGGCTGCGGTGTTCTTCACCTGCACGCTGGGCCTGGCCTATTTCGGGCACATGCGGCCCGCCGGCTCCGGCAGCGTTCTCGAGACCGCGCCGGTGACTGCGCCCGCACCCGCCACACCGGCTTCCGGCGCGGCCCAGATTCCCGCTCCGACGTCTGCCGGCGGAGCTTCTGCAGCGGCCCCCGCAGCCCCGGCGCCGGCTGCGACGCCGGCTTCGGGCGCGGCCCAGATTCCGACCAAGTAAAAGCAGATGAAAAAGCACCCGCTTCATTCGGGAGAGTGGGTGTTTTCAGGGTAAACTCTTAGCTTGTCCGGAAAGCCAGCCCGCAGGGGTTCCTCATGCCAGTCCGGGCAGCTAGAAAAACCGCCGTCGTGGTGAAATTGGTAGACACGCTATCTTGAGGGGGTAGTGGCGAAAGCTGTGCGAGTTCGAGTCTCGCCGACGGCACCAGACAAAAAAGCCTTTGCCGGCCACGGGCTCCAGGCCCCGGACCGGCAGGCAAGCGATGATCATCCCGATGAACCTCGATCAGTATCTGCCCGTCTTCCTGTTCATCCTGGTCGGCATCGGTGTAGGTGTTGCGCCCCAGGTTCTCGGATACATCCTCGGCCCCAACCGGCCGGACGCTGAAAAAAACTCCCCCTACGAGTGCGGCTTCGAGGCTTTCGAAGACGCGCGCATGAAGTTCGACGTGCGCTACTACCTCGTGGCCATCCTCTTCATCCTGTTCGACCTGGAAATCGCCTTTCTCTTCCCCTGGGCCGTGGCGCTCAAGGACATCGGTGCGAGCGGCTTCTGGGCCATGATGGTTTTCCTGGGCATTCTGGTGGTGGGCTTCGCCTACGAGTGGAAAAAAGGCGCCCTGGACTGGGAATGACGCCGGCAACGGCAAGGAACTGATGCCATGGCAATTGATGGTATTTTGAAGGAAGGCCTGGTCACCACGACGGTCGACTCGGTGCTCAACTGGGCCAAGACCGGATCGCTGTGGCCCATGACGTTCGGTCTGGCCTGCTGCGCCGTCGAGATGATGCACGCGGGTGCCGCGCGCTACGACATCGACCGCTTCGGCATGCTGTTTCGCCCCAGCCCCCGCCAGTCCGACCTGATGATCGTGGCGGGCACGCTGTGCAACAAGATGGCGCCGGCGCTGCGCAAGGTCTACGACCAGATGCCCGAGCCGCGCTGGGTGCTGTCGATGGGCTCGTGCGCCAATGGCGGCGGCTACTACCACTACAGCTATTCCGTGGTTCGCGGCTGCGACCGGATCGTGCCGGTCGACGTGTACGTGCCGGGCTGTCCGCCCACGGCCGAGGCGCTGCTGTACGGCATCATCCAGTTGCAGCAGAAGATCCGCCGCAACCAGACCATCGCGCGTGTTTGAGGGCTTGCCATGACAGTCTATGCAGTCAACCCCGACACGCTCCGCGACACCATTGCCGCCGTACTGGGCGGCCGGGCGCGCCGGGTCACGCAAAAGCTCGGCGAGGTCGAGGCCGTGGTCTCCGCCGCCGACTACCATGAAGCGGCCGTGCTGCTGCGCGACGCCGACGGCTGCAAGTTCGAACAGCTGATCGACCTCTGCGGCGTCGACTACTCCGACTACCGCCAGGGCGCCTGGGACGGCCCGCGCTATTGCGTTGCGTCGCAGCTGCTGTCGGTGAGCCTCAATCAGCGGCTGCGCCTGAAGGTCTTCGCGCCCGACGACGATCTGCCGGTGGTGGCCTCGGTCACGGACGTGTGGAGCGCCGCCAACTGGTTCGAGCGCGAAGCATTCGACCTGTACGGCATCGTGTTCGAGGGGCACAACGACCTGCGCCGCATCCTGACCGACTACGGCTTCATCGGGCACCCGTTCCGCAAGGACTTCCCGACCTCCGGCCATGTCGAAATGCGCTACGACGCCGAGCAGCGGCGCGTGATCTACCAGCCGGTGACCATCGAGCCGCGCGAGATCACGCCCCGCGTCATCCGCGAAGACAACTATGGCGGCTTGAGCTGAACGGGGCGCTGAACATGGCAGAAATCAAGAACTACACCCTGAACTTCGGGCCGCAGCACCCGGCAGCGCACGGCGTGCTGCGCCTCGTGCTCGAACTCGACGGCGAGGTGATCCAGCGTGCGGACCCGCACATCGGCCTGCTGCATCGCGCCACCGAGAAACTCGCCGAGAGCAAGACCTACATCCAGTCGCTGCCCTACATGGATCGGCTGGACTATGTGTCCATGATGTGCAACGAGCACGCCTACTGCCTGGCCATCGAGAAGCTCATGGGCATCGAGGTGCCCGAGCGGGCCCAGTACATCCGCGTGATGTATGCCGAGATCACCCGGCTGCTGAACCATCTGCTCTGGCTCGGCTGCCACGGCCTCGACTGCGGTGCGATGAACATGCTCATCTACTGCTTCCGCGAGCGTGAAGACCTGTTCGACATGTACGAGGCCGTCTCTGGCGCGCGCATGCATGCCGCCTACTTCCGCCCGGGCGGCGTTTACCGCGACCTGCCGGACGTCATGCCGCAGTACAAGGCCAGCAAGATCCGCAATGCCCGCGCGATCGAACGGCTCAACGAGAACCGCCAGGGCTCGCTGCTGGACTTCATCGAGGACTTCACGCGGCGCTTCCCGAAGTACGTCGACGAGTACGAAACCCTGCTCACCGACAACCGCATCTGGAAGCAGCGCACGGTCGGCATCGGCGTGGTGTCGCCCGAGCGCGCGCTCAACATGGGCTTCACCGGCGCCATGCTGCGGGGCTCCGGCGTGGCCTGGGACCTCCGCAAGAAGCAGCCGTACGACGTGTACGACCGGATGGATTTCGACATCCCGGTCGGCAAGACCGGCGACTGCTACGACCGCTACCTCGTCCGGGTGGAGGAGATGCGCCAGTCGAACCGCATCATCAAGCAGTGCGTCGACTGGCTGCGCGTCCATCCCGGCCCGGTCATCACCGACAACCACAAGGTGGCAGCGCCTTCGCGCGAGTCGATGAAGGCCAACATGGAAGAGCTGATCCACCATTTCAAGCTCTTCACCGAAGGCTTCCGCGTGCCCGAAGGCGAGGCCTACGCCGCCGTGGAGCATCCCAAGGGCGAGTTCGGCATCTACATCGTGAGCGATGGCGCCAACAAGCCCTACCGTCTCAAGATCCGCGCCCCGGGCTTCCCGCACCTCGCCTCGCTCGACGAGATGGGCAAGGGTCACATGATTGCAGACGCGGTGGCCATCATCGGCACGATGGACATCGTTTTTGGGGAAATCGACCGATGATTCCTGAGTCCATGAAGGCGCGCTTCGATCGCGAGGTCGCCAAGTATCCCGCCGAGCAGAAGCAGTCGGCCGTGATGGCCTGCCTTGCGATCGTGCAGCAGGCCGAAGGCTGGGTCAGCACCGACAGCGAGAAGATGGTGGCCGACTACCTCGGCATGCCCGTGATCGCCGTGCATGAGGTCACGACCTTCTACAACATGTACAACCAGAAGCCGGTGGGCAAGTTCAAGCTGAACGTCTGCACCAACCTGCCGTGCCAGCTGCGTGACGGCCAGAAGGCCCTGCACCATCTGGAACACAAGCTGGGCATCGCGATGGGCGAAACCACGCCCGACGGTTTGTTCACGCTGCAGCAGAGCGAGTGTCTGGGGGCCTGTGCCGATTCGCCCGTCATGCTGGTGAACGACCGCACCATGTGCAGCTTCATGAGCAACGACAAGCTGGACCAGCTGATCGACGGCCTGCGTGCCGCGCAGCCGGCACCGAAGGCGGAGGCCTGAGCATGAACGTCGACCAAGTGCTTTCCCAGTTCCAGGCGACGGGCGTCCAGACCTGTTTCCACGGCCGGCATATCGAACCCCAGATCTATGCAGGCCTCGACGGCACGAACTGGCGCCTGAAGGACTACGAGGCGCGTGACGGCTACAAGGCCCTGCGCAAGATCCTGTCCGAGGGGCTGACCCAGGACCAGGTCATTGCGACGGTCAAGGAATCCGGCCTGCGGGGTCGCGGCGGCGCCGGCTTTCCCACCGGCCTGAAGTGGAGCTTCATGCCCCGTCAGTTCCCGGGCCAGAAGTACCTCGTCTGCAACTCGGACGAAGGCGAGCCGGGCACCTGCAAGGACCGGGACCTGCTGCAGTACAACCCGCACCAGGTGATCGAGGGCATGGCCATCGCTGCCTTCGCGATGGGCATCAGCGTCGGCTACAACTACATCCACGGCGAGATCTTCGGCACCTACGAGCGCTTCGAAGAAGCGCTGGAGGAGGCCCGGGCCGCCGGCTATCTGGGCAACAACATCATGGGCAGCAGCTTCAGCTTCCAGCTGCACGCTGCCCACGGCTTCGGCGCCTACATCTGCGGCGAGGAAACCGGCCTGCTCGAATCGCTCGAAGGCAAGAAGGGCCAGCCGCGTTTCAAGCCGCCGTTCCCGGCCAGCTTCGGCCTCTACGGCAAGCCCACCACCATCAACAATACCGAGACCTTCGCGGCGGTCCCCTGGATCATCCGCAACGGCGGTGCGGCCTACCTGGCCTGCGGCAAGCCCAACAATGGGGGCACCAAGATCTTCTCGGTCTCGGGTGACGTCGAGATGCCCGGCAACTACGAGGTGCCGATGGGCACGCCGTTCAGCAAGCTGCTGGAGCTGGCCGGTGGCGTGCGCAAGGGTCGCACGCTCAAGGCGGTGATCCCGGGCGGCTCGTCCGCGCCGGTGCTGCCCGCGTCCATCATGATGGACGTCACCATGGACTACGACTCCATCGCCAAGGCCGGCTCGATGCTCGGCTCGGGCGCGGTGATCGTGATGGACGACTCGCGCTGCATGGTCGAATCCCTCAAGCGCCTGTCGTACTTCTACATGCATGAATCCTGCGGGCAGTGCACGCCTTGCCGCGAAGGCACCGGATGGCTGTGGCGCCTGGTGGACCGGATCCACACGGGGCATGGCAAGCCGGGCGACATGGACCTGCTCAACTCGGTGGCCGACAACATCCAGGGCCGCACGATCTGCGCGCTCGGCGACGCGGCGGCCATGCCGGTGCGCGCCATGATCAAGCATTTCCGGCACGAATTCGAAGCCATGATCAACAAGACATCGGCGAGCCAGCCTGCGGCCGCGGTGCAGTCGTAGAAGCGGCGGACAAAGCATATGGTTGAAATCGAACTCGACGGCAAGAAGGTGGAGGTGACCGAGGGCAGCATGGTCATGCATGCTGCCGACAAGGCCGGCACCTACATCCCGCACTTCTGCTATCACAAGAAGCTCAGCATCGCGGCCAACTGCCGCATGTGCCTGGTCGACGTCGAGAAGGCGCCCAAGCCCATGCCGGCCTGCGCCACGCCGGTCACGCAGGGCATGATCGTGCGCACCCGCAGCGAGAAGGCGATCAAGGCGCAGCAATCGGTGATGGAGTTCCTGCTCATCAATCACCCGCTGGACTGCCCGATCTGCGACCAGGGCGGCGAGTGCCAGCTGCAGGACCTGGCCGTGGGCTATGGCGCGTCCGCCTCGCGTTACGACGAAGAAAAGCGCACCGTGCCGGTCAAGGACGTGGGCCCGCTGATCTCCATGCAGGAGATGACTCGCTGCATTCACTGCACCCGCTGTGTGCGCTTCGGCCAGGAAGTGGCCGGCGTGATGGAACTGGGCATGATCAACCGGGGTGAACACTCCGAGATCACCACCATCGTGAGCGACACCATCGACTCCGAGCTGTCGGGCAACATGATCGACATCTGCCCGGTCGGCGCGCTGACGAGCAAGCCCTTCCGCTACAGCGCCCGCACCTGGGAGCTGTCGCGCCGCAAGTCGGTGAGCCCGCACGACTCCACCGGCGCCAACCTGATCGTCCAGGTCAAGGCCAACCGCGTCATGCGCGTCGTGCCCCTTGAGAACGAAGCCGTCAACGAGTGCTGGATCGCGGATCGCGACCGCTTCTCGTATGAAGCTCTCAATGGCGACGACCGCCTGACGCAGCCCATGCTCAAGCAGGGCGGCGAGTGGAAGCCGGTGGACTGGCAGACCGCGCTCGAATATGTCGCCAACGGCCTCAAGCAGATCAAGGCCGACCATGGCGCAGGTGCCATCGGCCTGCTCGCCAGCCCGCACAGCACCGTCGAGGAGCTGTATCTTGCCGGCGCGCTGGTGCGCGGCCTGGGCAGCCAGAACATCGACCATCGCCTGCGGCACGCCGAGTTCCCGGCACCCGAAGGCGTGCGCTGGCTCGGCGCGCCGATTGCCAGCCTGTCCACGCTGCAGCGTGTGCTGGTGGTGGGCTCGAGTCTGCGCAAGGATCATCCGCTGTTCGCACAGCGCATCCGCCAGTCGGTCCGCAAGGGCGGGGTGGTGCATGCGATTGCCGCCTCGGCCGAGGACTGGGCCATGCCGGTGGGCACCACGCTCGTCGGCGCGTCCGACAGCTGGACCTACCTGCTCGCCGAAGTCGCCGCCGCCGTGGCGCAGGCCAAGGGTGTGACGGGTCCGGCCAGCGGCAATGCCGGCGAAGCGGCCCAGGCGATCGCCCGGTCCCTGCTGAGTGGCGAACGCAAGGCCATCCTGCTGGGCAACGCCGCAGCGCATCACGCCAGCGCGTCAAGCCTTCTCGCCCTGGCCAACTGGCTTGGCGAGCAGACGGGTGCGTCCGTCGGCTACCTCACCGAAGCGGCCAACACGGTGGGCGCTCAACTGGTGGGCGCGCTGCCGGGCCCGGGCGGCCTGAACGCCGCGCAGATGCTCGCGGGCGGACTCAAGGCCGTGCTCCTGCTCAACAACGAGCCCGAATTCGATTCCGCAGCGGGTGCTGCAGCCCAGGCGGCGCTCAATCAGGCCCAGATGGTCGTGACCCTGAGTCCGTTCAAGACGAATCTGGCATTCAGCGATGTGCTGCTGCCGATCGCCCCGTTCTCCGAGACGCCGGGGACCTTCGTCAACGCCGAGGGTCGGGTGCAAGGTTTCCACGCCGTGGTCAAGCCGCTGGGCGAGACCCGTCCGGGCTGGAAGGTCCTGCGCGTGCTCGGCAACCTGCTGGGCCTGCCGGGCTTCGAGTTCGATGCCGCGCAGGACGTGCTGGCGGCCAGCGGCCTCGCCGACGGCGTGCCCGAAGGGCGCCTGAGCAATGCGACCTCCGCGCCTGTCGTGCTGACGCCCGCTGGCACCGCCGCGCCCGTGGTCGCCAGCATCTACCAGCTTGACGGACTGGTCCGCCGTGCGCCCTCGCTTCAACTCACGGCTGACGGCCGGCATGCGGCCCACGCGGCGCTCAACGTGCCCTCCGGCGCAGGCACGACCGGCCAGAACCTGGAGATGACGGCATGATCGATTCGATTTTTGGCTTCGGCCAGGGACTGATCGCCGCTCCGTGGTGGACGGGCGTGGGCTGGCCCGTGGTCTGGACGCTCATCAAGATCATCGTGGTCGTGATCCCGCTCATGGGCGCCGTGGCGTACCTTACCTTGTGGGAACGCAAGGCGATCGGCTTCACGCAGATCCGTGTCGGCCCCAACCGGATCGGCCCGCTCGGCCTCCTGCAGCCCATTGCCGATGCGCTCAAGCTGCTCACCAAGGAAATCATCGCCCCGACCGCCGCGAACAAGGGCCTGTTCTTCCTCGGCCCGATCATGACGATCATGCCCGCGCTCGCGGCCTGGGCCGTGATCCCGTTCGGGCCGGACGTGGCGCTGGCCAACATCAACGCCGGCCTGCTGTTCCTCATGGCGATCACGTCTCTGGAGGTCTATGGCGTGATCATCGCCGGCTGGGCCTCCAACTCCAAGTACGCCTTCCTGGGCGCCCTGCGTGCATCGGCCCAGATGGTCAGCTACGAAATCGCCATGGGCTTCTGCCTCGTGGTGGTGCTGATGGTGTCGGCCAGCCTCAACATGACCGACATCGTTATGGGGCAGGGCAAGGGCTACTTCGCGAGCATCGGCCTGGGCTTCCTGTCGTGGAACTGGCTGCCGCTGCTGCCGATCTTCGTCGTGTACTTCGTGTCGGGCCTGGCTGAGACCAACCGCCACCCGTTTGACGTCGTCGAAGGTGAATCCGAGATCGTCGCCGGCCACATGATCGAGTACTCGGGCATGAGCTTCGCCATGTTCTTCCTGGCGGAGTACGCCAACATGTGGCTCGTCTCGATCCTCGCGGTGATCATGTTCCTCGGCGGCTGGCTGCCGCCGATCGACGCGCCGCTGCTCAACCTGATCCCCGGCTGGATCTGGCTCGGCGCCAAGACCTTCTGCGTGGTCACCATGTTCCTGTGGGTCCGCTCGACGTTCCCCCGCTACCGTTACGACCAGATCATGCGCCTGGGCTGGAAGATCTTCATCCCCGTCACGCTCGTGTGGCTGGTGGTCGTGGGCCTGTGGATGCAGACCCCGTTCAATATCTGGAAATGACGGAGTCACCCACGATGTCTTCCCAAACCCTGTCGCCCGCTCCGTTCTCGCTCAAGGACTTCCTGTCCAGCTTCATGCTGGTGGAACTGTTCAAGGGTCTGGCCATCACCGGCCGCTACGCCTTCAGCCGCAAGATCACGGTGCAGTTCCCCGAAGAAAAGACGCCGCTGTCGCCGCGCTTTCGCGGCCTTCATGCACTGCGCCGCTATGAAAACGGCGAAGAGCGCTGCATCGCCTGCAAGCTGTGCGAGGCCGTCTGCCCCGCGATGGCCATCACCATCGAGTCCGACGTGCGCGACGACGGCTCGCGCCGCACAACGCGCTATGACATCGACCTGACCAAGTGCATCTTCTGCGGCTTCTGCGAGGAAAGCTGTCCGGTCGACTCGATCGTCGAGACCCACATCTTCGAATACCACGGTGAAAAGCGCGGCGACCTCTACTTCACCAAGGACATGCTGCTGGCCGTCGGTGACCGCTACGAGTCCGAGATCGCCGCTGCCAAGGCTGCGGACGCCAAGTACCGCTGAACCCCGCCCAACCAGTACCAGAAGAACATATCCATGGACGTCAAGACGGGTCTTTTCTATTTGTTCGCGATCGTGCTGCTGTTTGCCGCCTTTCGCGTGATCACGGCGCGCAACCCCGTGTATGCGGCGCTCTACCTCGTGCTGGCGTTCTTCCAGGCCGCCGCCGTCTGGCTGCTGCTCAAGGCCGAGTTCCTGGCGATCACGCTGGTGCTGGTCTACGTCGGCGCGGTGATGGTGCTGTTCCTCTTCGTCGTCATGATGCTGGACATCAACGTCGACAGCCTGCGCAAGGGATTCTGGAAGCACTTTCCGCTCGCTGCCACGGTGGGCGCGCTGATTGCGCTCGAGATGGCGGCCGTGCTCATGGGCGGCTTTCGCGGCAGCGAGGAGCCCAAGGCCGCAGTCGCCACGGCCACGGCAGCAGGCCAGGTGGCCGCGCAGTACTCGAACACGCGAGAGCTCGGCATCCTGCTCTACACCCAGTACCTCTATCCGTTGCAGGTGGCCGCCGTGATCCTTCTGGTGGCCATCGTGGCTGCCATCGCGCTGACGCTGCGCGAGCGCAAGGACAGCAAGCACATGGATCCGGGCGACCAGGTCCGGGTCCGCGCGCGCGACCGCATGGAAATCGTGAAGCTCGACGCGACACGTGCCGCGCCGCCTGCGCCCCCCGCAGATCCCGTGGAGACCAAGGCATGACGCTCACGCTCGGACACTATCTTTCGCTGGGTGCGATGCTGTTCGCCCTGTCGGTCATCGGCATCTTCCTGAACCGCAAGAACCTGATCGTTCTGCTCATGGCCATCGAGTTGATGCTGCTGGCCGTCAACATGAACTTCGTGGCCTTCTCCCATTACCTGGGGGACATGCACGGCCAGATCTTCGTGTTCTTCATCCTGACGGTGGCGGCCGCCGAGTCTGCGATCGGCCTGGCCATCCTGGTGCTGCTGTTCCGCAACAAGTCCAGCATCAATGTCGATGAGCTGAACACGCTCAAGGGCTAAGACCAAGAGAACCAACGATGAGCGCAACGCTATCTGCTTCAACCCTGCTTGCGGTGCCACTGGCGCCCCTGGTGGGGTCAGCCCTTGCCGGCATCTTCGGCACGGCCTTCGGCGGCAACTGGATCGGCCGACGCCTGTCCCACAGCCTGACCATCCTGGGCGTCCTGGTGGCGTTCATCATCTCGGCCATGACGCTCAAGAGCGTGGCGCTCGATGGCGCGCGCTTCAACGAGACGCTCTACACCTGGATGGTGGTCGGCGGCCTGAAGATGGAGGTCGGCTTCCTGGTCGACGGCCTCACCGCCATGATGATGTGCGTGGTGACCTTCGTGTCGCTGATGGTGCACATCTACACCATCGGCTACATGGAGGAGGATGCCGGCTACAACCGCTTCTTCGCGTACATCTCCCTGTTCACCTTCTCGATGCTGATGCTCGTCATGAGCAACAACATGCTCCAGCTGTTCTTCGGCTGGGAGGCGGTGGGCCTGGTCTCGTACCTGCTGATCGGCTTCTGGTTCAACAAGCCGACGGCGATCTTCGCCAACATGAAGGCCTTCCTGGTCAACCGCGTCGGCGACTTCGGCTTCATCCTCGGCATCGGCCTGATCGCCGCATTCGCCGGCACGCTCAACTACACCGAAGCCTTCGCGAAGGCCGGCGAACTGGCCAAGCTCAGTTTCCCGGGCACCGAGTGGATGCTGGTGACTGTGATCTGCATCTGCCTGTTCATCGGCGCCATGGGCAAGAGCGCCCAGTTTCCCCTGCATGTGTGGCTGCCCGATTCGATGGAAGGCCCGACCCCCATCTCGGCGCTGATCCACGCGGCGACCATGGTGACGGCCGGCATCTTCATGGTGGCGCGCATGTCGCCGTTCTATGAGCTGTCCGACACGGCCCTCAGCTTCGTGCTCGTCATCGGCGCGATCACCGCGCTGTTCATGGGCTTCCTGGGCATCATCCAGAACGACATCAAGCGCGTGGTGGCCTACTCGACGCTCTCGCAGCTGGGCTACATGACGGTCGCGCTGGGCGCCTCGGCCTATTCCGTGGCGGTGTTCCACCTGATGACGCACGCCTTCTTCAAGGCCCTGCTGTTCCTCGGCGCCGGTTCGGTGATCATGGGCATGCACCACAACCAGGACATCCGCTGGATGGGGGGCGTGCGCAAGTACATGCCCATCACCTGGATCACCTCGCTGCTCGGTTCGCTCGCGCTGATCGGCACGCCGCTGTTTGCGGGCTTCTACTCGAAGGACAGCATCATCGAAGCGGTGCACGAGAGCCATCTGTGGGGCTCCGGCTTCGCGCACTTCGCGGTGCTCGCGGGCGTGTTCGTCACGGCCTTCTATTCCTTCCGCATGTACTTCCTTGTCTTCCATGGCAAGGAGCGCTACGACCAGAACCCGGACGCCCATCACGATGACCATGATCACGGCCATGGCCACGATGCGCATCATGAGCCGCACGAATCGCCCTGGGTGGTGACGGTGCCGCTGCTGCTGCTGGCCATCCCGTCGGTGGTGATCGGCTTCCTCACAATCCAGCCGATGCTCTATGGCGACTTCCTCAAGGACGCGATCACCGTCGACAACGACAAGCATCCGGCGATGGCGACGCTGGCGCGCGAGTTCCACGGCGCGGTGCAGATGGCGCTGCACGGCCTGATGACGGCGCCGTTCTGGCTGGCGCTGGTGGGCGTGGCGCTGGCCTACTACATGTACATGATCAATCCGGCGCTGCCGGCGGGTATCAAGGCACGCGTGCAGCCGCTGTACAGGCTGCTCGAGAACAAGTACTACATGGACTGGTTCAACGAGAACGTGCTGGCCCGCGGAGCACGCGCCCTGGGCACCGGCCTGTGGAAGGGCGGCGACCAGACCGTGATCGACGGCTTCTTCGTCAACGGCTCGTGGAAGGTCGTCGGCGTGTTCGCCGGCCTCGTGCGCTGGTTCCAGACGGGCTATATCTACCACTACGCCCTGGTGATGGTGGTGGGCGTGTTCGTGCTGATGACGTACTTCGTCTGGCTCAAGTAGGAGAACAACAAAAATGGGATTGCTGAGCCTCGCCATCTGGACGCCGATCTTCTTCGGCCTGTTCCTGCTGGCTTTCGGGCGCGATGACCAGGCGCGCGTCGTGCGCTGGATCGCGCTGATCGGCGCCATCGCCGGGTTCCTCGTCACGCTGCCGCTGTACACCGGGTTCAAGCTCGGCACCTCGGCTATGCAGTTCGTCGAGAACGTGCCGTGGATCGCCCGCTTCAACGTCAATTACCACCTGGGTGTCGACGGCATTTCGTTGTGGTTCGTGCTGTTGACGGCCTTCATCACCGTCATCGTCGTGCTGGCGAGCTGGGAGTCGATCACCGAACGCGTCAACCAGTACATGGCCTCGTTCCTGATCCTGTCGGGGATCATGATCGGCGTGTTCTGCGCGCTCGACGGCATCCTGTTCTATGTGTTCTTCGAGGCGACGCTGATCCCGATGTACCTGATCATCGGCATCTGGGGCGGGCCGAACCGGATCTACGCGGCGTTCAAGTTCTTCCTCTACACGCTGCTGGGCTCGCTGCTGACGCTCATCGCACTGGTCTACCTGTACACCAAGTCGGGCGGCAGCTTCGACATCGCCACCTGGCACAAGCTGCCCCTGGGCGAGACCGCGCAGACGCTGCTGTTCTTCGGTTTCTTCACCGCGTTCGCCGTCAAGGTGCCGATGTGGCCGGTGCACACCTGGCTGCCCGACGTCCACGTGGAGGCGCCGACGGGCGGCTCGGCCGTGCTGGCGGCCATCATGCTGAAGCTCGGCGCCTACTGCTTCCTGCGTTTTTCCATGCCCATCGCGCCCGACGCGGCGCACAGCTGGGCCTGGCTGATGATCGCGCTGTCGCTCATCGCCGTGATCTACGTCGGCCTGGTGGCCATGGTCCAGCAGGACATGAAGAAACTCGTGGCCTATTCGTCCGTGGCGCACATGGGCTTCGTCACGCTCGGCTTCTTCATCTTCAACGATCTGGGTGTGGCCGGCGGCCTGGTGCAGATGATCGCGCACGGCTTCGTGTCGGGCGCGATGTTCCTGTGCATCGGCGTGCTGTACGACCGGGTGCACTCGCGCGAGATCGCCAGCTACGGCGGCGTGGTCAACACCATGCCCAAGTTCGCCGCGTTCGCGCTGCTCTTCGCGATGGCCAATTGCGGCCTGCCCGCGACGGCCGGTTTCGTCGGTGAATGGATGGTGATCCTGGGCGCCGTCAAGGCGAACTTCTGGATCGGCCTGGCGGCAGCGTCGGCACTGATCTTCGGCGCCGCCTACACGCTGTGGATGTTCAAGCGGGTCTACCTCGGTCCGGTCGCCAATGACGATGTGCGGGCCCTCAAGGACATCAACAGCCGCGAATTCCTGGTGCTGGCGCTGCTGGCGATCGCCGTGCTGGCGATGGGCGTATTCCCCAAGCCCTTCACCGATGTGATGGACAGCTCGGTGGCCGACCTGCTCAAGCATGTGGCCACCTCCAAACTGAAGTGAGAACGACCGAATGATTGACTCCAACAGCTGGCTCGCCGTTTGGCCGGAAGTCTTCCTTCTGGCCATGGTGTGCGTGATCTCGCTGGTCGACCTCGCCGTCACCAGCCCCCGCCGGACGCTCACCTATGTCCTGACCCTCGTCACCCTGGGCATCGTCGCCCTGCTCGAAGGCTTCTACGCCGCGAGCGACCGCTCGATCTACGGCTTCGGCAACATGGTCGTGACCGATCCGATGGGCAGCCTGCTCAAGTGCTTCGCCGCGCTCGCGATGATGGCGACCGTGGTCTATGGCCGCCCGTACTCCGCCGACCGCGGCATGCTGCGCGGCGGCGAGATGTTCACGCTGTCGCTCTTTGCGCTGCTGGGCATCTTCGTGATGATCTCGGGCAACAACTTCCTCGTGATCTACCTCGGGCTCGAACTCCTCACGCTGTCGAGCTACGCCATGGTGGCCCTGCGCCGCGACCACGCCACCTCCACCGAAGCCGCGATGAAGTACTTCGTGCTCGGTGCGCTGGCCAGCGGCTTCCTGCTCTATGGCCTGTCCATGATCTATGGCGCCACCGGTTCGCTGGAAGTCGGCGCCGTCTTCAAGGCGGTCAACTCGGGCCACATCCGCCATCAGGTGCTGGTGTTCGGACTGGTATTCGTCGTCGCCGGCCTGGCCTTCAAGCTCGGTGCCGTCCCGTTCCACATGTGGATTCCGGACGTCTACCAGGGCGCACCGACCTCCGTCACGCTGCTGGTGGGTGGCGCGCCCAAGCTGGCCGCCTTCGCGATCTTCATCCGCCTGCTCGTCGAAGGCCTGCTGCCGCTGGCGCTCGACTGGCAGCAGATGCTTGCCATCATGGCCGTTCTCTCGCTGCTGGTGGGCAATCTGGCGGCCATCGCGCAGACCAATCTCAAGCGCATGCTGGCCTACTCGACCATCGGGCAGATGGGCTTCGTGCTGCTGGGCCTGCTGGCCGGCGTGGTCAACGGCAATGTGCTGTCGGCCGAAAACGCCTACAGCTCGGCGATGTTCTACATGGTCACCTACGTGCTCACCACCCTGGGCACCTTCGGCGTGATCCTGCTGCTCGCACGCGAGGGCTTCGAAAGCGAAGAGATCGCCGATCTCGCCGGCCTCAACCAGCGCAGCCCGCTGTATGCCGGCGTGATGGCCGTCTGCCTTTTCTCGCTGGCCGGCATCCCGCCGCTGGTGGGCTTCTATGCCAAGCTGGCCGTGCTGCAGGCGCTGGTGTCTTCGGGCCAGGGGGCCTACATCGCATTGGCCGTGTTCGCCGTCATGATGTCGCTGATCGCCACGTTCTACTACCTGCGCGTGGTCAAGGTGATGTATTTCGACGCGCCCATCACCGCCACGACCGTGTCGGCGCCGGCCGACGTGCGCGTGGTGCTGTCGTTCAACGGCGCGCTGGTGCTGGTGCTCGGCATCGTCCCCGGCGGCCTCATGACGCTCTGCGCGCAGGCCATCGTCAAGACGCTGAGCAGCTGATGGCGAGCCGGCGCTCCGCTGCGCAGCCCTCCGGCCGCCTGAGCGCCGGAACCCGCTGAACCCGGAGTGCCGCCGTGTCGCAAACCGTCTCCATCTGGATCGTTCTTCTGGCCGCTTTCGTCGCGGCCAATCTCCCATTCGTGACCTCCCGGCTGCTCGCGGTCGTGCCGCTGCGTCAGCCCAAGAATCTGCTGGTGCGGCTGCTCGAACTCATCGTCTTCTACTTCGTGGTCGGCGGGCTCGGGCTGGCGCTCGAGCATCGGGCCGGCCAGATCGCGGCGCAGGGCTGGGAGTTCTATGCCGTCACCGGCGCATTGTTCGTGACGCTGGCCTTTCCCGGTTTCGTCTGGCGCTATCTCTACAAGCCGCGTCACTGAGCCATGGCCTCCGACGACGAGCACCTGATCGAACGGCGGACCGGCAGCATCGAGCTGCTCAAGGGCCATTTCCTGCACGCCTTCCGTGACACGGTGCGCCTGCCCGACGGGGGGAGCGCCACGCGCGAGTACGTGGTGCATCCCGGCGCGGTCATGATCGTGCCGCTGCTCGACGATGGCCGCGTGCTCCTGGAGCGCCAATTCCGCTATCCGGTCGGTCAGGTGATGATCGAGTTTCCGGCGGGCAAGCTCGACAAGGGCGAGGATCGCCTGGTCTGCGCGCGCCGTGAACTGCTGGAGGAAACCGGCTACACCGCCAGCGAATGGGCGCATGCGGGGTTGCTCCATCCGGTCATTTCCTACTCGACCGAATTCATCGACATCTGGTTCGCGCGCGGCCTCGTGGCCGGCACCCGGCAGCTCGATGAGGGCGAGTTCCTCGACCTGTTCACCGCCACGCCGGCCGAGCTGCAGACCTGGTGCCGCGACGGCCGCGTGACCGACAGCAAGACGCTCGTCGGCGCGCTGTGGCTGCAGAACGTCCTTTCAGGCAGCTGGGAGTTGAGCTGGCAGCGATAATGGGCGCGTCATGAAAGTTCTTGACCTCCAATGTGCGCACCAGCACGCGTTTGAAGGCTGGTTCGCTTCCGAAGACGACTTCCAGAGCCAGCTGTCGCGCGGTCTGGTCGAATGCCCGCTGTGCGGCGACTCCACCATCACCAAGAAGATCACGGCTGCCCGCCTGAACCTGGGCGCGCGGCCCGAGCCGGCTCGTCGTGCCGTGGAGCGAGAACCTGCCCTGACGCCGGACGAAGGCCGACGCGAGGTAGCGACCGAAGCGGCACTCCAGGCTGCCTGGATGAGCATGGTGCGCCAGGTCATGGCGCAGACCGAGGATGTCGGCGAGCGCTTCCCGGAAGAGGCCCGGCGCATGCACTACGGCGAGGCCGAGGAGCGGGGCATCCGTGGCCAGGCCACCCAGGCCGAGACCGAAGCCTTGCTGGAAGAGGGAATCAGCGTGGTCCCGCTGCCCATTCCCAAGGCGCTCAAGGGGCCGCTGCAGTAGGGCGGCGGCGGCGTGCCTGAAGCCCCTGCGCCGCAGGGCTGCGCGATGTCCACCAGGGCAATGCCCTTGCGCCTCATTCAATCGCATTCAAGCCGGGGTCGAACGTCCAAGCTTGCCTGATTTTCGCCCAGTGCATGGACCATTCACTGGGCGCCCTCAAAGTCATCGATCATTTTCTGTAGCCGAAAAAGTTCGGTAGCTCCAGGTTCGATACTGCCACCATCAACTACCCCTTTCACGAGGTAGTACTCCGTCTCTGAGCGGATCGCACCCCGCTTGAGCACCTGCAAATGGGTCCTCGAATAGCGTCGCCGAATCTCGCTCAGAGAAAGCATTCCAAGGGAGGCGAATCGCGCATCCGCCCCAGCGACCTGCTCGGGGTGCCAGGCTGAGGTGTCTTCGGCAATATCGTTGACTGCCATCAGAACTCCACGCTTCGCGTTGCTCAATGATTTGCGCTCGATGGTTTCCGCTACGTGGAGCGGATGAGCTTCTGGCCGCGCGTCTGGAGGAGCCATGTACCAGTCGTAAAATTGGCCCATGAAGCGCTTGAGCTCCTGGTAGTCTTCGTTTGAAATCTTCTCGCTACTCATGATCCTTGACAAATACAGCTGTCCGCAGGCGTGGGCGTACCAAACTCTCTTGTAGCTGGAAACGACCTCGCACATCTGAACAGCGCCTTGAGCGGCAATCCCCAGTTGTCCAGTTCCGCGAGCTGTTCATCGCCGCGCGATTTCGCCTCAATCCATGAACTGCAGCGCCGCCAGGCGTGCATAGACTCCGCCCAGGGCCATCAGCGAGGCGTGCGTGCCCTGCTCGACGATGCGGCCTTTTTCCATGACGATGATCCGGTCGGCCTGCTGCACCGTGGCCAGGCGGTGCGCGATCACGAGCGTCGTGCGGTCTCGCATGGCCGACTCCAGCGCGGCCTGCACCATGCGTTCGCTTTCGGCGTCAAGTGCGCTCGTGGCCTCGTCGAGCAGCAGCAGCGGCGGGTTCTTCAGCATGGCGCGCGCAATCGCGATGCGCTGGCGCTGGCCGCCTGACAGGCGCACACCGCGTTCGCCGAGGAAGGTGGCGTAGCCCTGGGGTAGGGCTTCGATGAAGTCGTGGGCAAACGCGGCGCGCGCCGCGGCGCGGACTTCGTCGTCCGACGCCTCGGGCCGGCCGTAGCGGATGTTGTCGAGCGCGCTGGCCGAGAAGATGATCGCATCCTGCGGCACGATGCCGATGCGCCCGCGCAGCGCCTGCAGGTCCAGGTCGGTCGTGCGCACGCCGTCGAGCCGGATGACGCCGGACGCCGGGTCATAAAAGCGCAGCAGCAACTGGAACACCGTGGTCTTGCCCGCGCCGCTGGCGCCGACCAGGGCCACCGTCTCGCCCGGTGCCACCGTGAGGCTGAAGTCCGCCAGCGCCGCCGTGGCCGGGCGCGAAGGGTAGTGGAAGGTGACCGACTCGATGCTCAGCGTGCTGCCGGAGGTCACGGCGGGCAGCGCCACCGGCACGGCCGGCGAGGTGATCGGCGAGCGCAGCGCCAGCAGCTCCATCAGGCGTTCGGTCGCGCCCGCCGCGCGCAGCAGGTCGCCGTAGACCTCGCCCAGCACGGCGGCGGCGCTGGCCAGGATGATGACGTAGACCACCGTCTGGCCCAGGTGCCCGGCCGTGATGGTGCCCGCCATGACCGCCTGCGTGCCCTGGTACAGGCCCCACAGCAGGGCGGCCGAGGTGGCGATGATGATGAACGCCACGAGCGCCGAGCGCGCCTTGGTGCGGCGCACTGCGGTGCGGAAGGCGTTGTCGGTGGACTCGGCAAAGCGGCTGGATTCACGCGCTTCGGCGGTATAGCCCTGCACCACCGGAACGGCATTGAGCACTTCGGCCGCGATGGCGCTGGAGTCCGCCACGCGGTCCTGGCTGGCCCGCGACAGCTTGCGCACGCGGCGGCCGAACCACATGCTCGGCAGCACGACCAGCACCAGGATGCCGAGCACCTGGAACATCACGTAAGGATTGGTCCACACCAGCATGACGAGCGCACCCACGCCCATCACCGCATTGCGCAGGCCCATGCTCAGCGACGATCCCACCACCGTCTGCACCAGCGTGGTGTCGGACGTCAGGCGCGAGAGCACCTCGCCGGTCTGCGTGGTCTCGAAGAACTGCGGGCTCTGCCGCAGCACGTGCGAATACACGGCGTTGCGCAGATCGGCCGTCACGCGTTCGCCGAGCCAGCTCACGGTGTAAAAGCGTGCCGCAGAAAAGAGGCCGAGCGCCACCGCGACGCCGAACAGTTCGAAGAAGTGGTTGCGCAGCGCCATGACCTGCGTGCCCTTGTCGCCTGCGGCGAGGCCACCGTCGATCAGGCTGCGCAGGGCGACCGGAAACACCAGCGTCGCCAGCGCCGCCAGCACGAGGAACAGCAGGGCCAGACCGATGCGGAACCGGTACGGGCGAAGAAAGGGCACCAGGCCCGTGAGAGAGCGCGGAGCGCCCTTGGGAGCGTCGGAGGGAGAAGCGGCCATTCACCCCAAGTGTAGGCGCAGCCACTGACCGGCGCTTGACCACTAAACTCAAAGGCTTGTCGTCCCCACTGCCCTCCACGCCGTCCCTGCCTTCGGCCCCCCGGCGGCCCGAACGCGCTGCCGCTGCCATGCTGACCGGCCAGGTGCTGTGCATGCTGGGCATGTCGACCTGGGCGGTGCTGCTGCCGCTGCTGCGGCAGGCCTGGGGCCTGACCAACGCGCAGGCCGGCCTGATCGGCAGCGGCTTCTTCCTCGGCTACATCAGCACGGTGAGCCTGTGGTCGACGCTGACCGACCGCATCGATGCCCGCCGCATCTACCTCATCGGCTGCACCCTCGCCAGCGCGGGCCTGGCCGTCTTCGGCCTGCTGGCGCAGGGCTTCTGGGTGGCCCTGCTCGGGCACATGCTCTACGGCGTCGGCGTTTCCGCCACCTACATGCCGGGCCTGAAGATCCTGTCGGATCGCTACCAGGGGGCGCGGCAGAGCCGGGTGTTCTCGTTCTATACGGCGTTCTACGGCCTGGGCGCGGCGATCTCGCTGGCCACCACCCAATGGCTGGCCGACACCTGGGGCTGGCGGGCCGCGTTCCTCGCGGCCGCTGCCGCGCCGCCGCTGGCCATGGTGCTGGTGCTCGCCTGGACCCGTGCGCCGGACGCGGGCGCATCTCGCGCCCGGCTGAGCTGGCGAGACGCCTTTCCGCTGCAGGCCTGGGCGGCCGTGCTGGCGCAGCCGCGCAGCCGGCTGTTCATCATCGGCTATGGCTGGCACTGCCTCGAAATGTTCGGCGCGCGTGCGTGGCTGGTGGCCTTTCTGGTGTTCGCCGGCGGCGCGGCCGCTGGGCAGGCGCAAGCCGGGCGTCTGCCCTGGACGGCCGGCGCCATTGCTGCCGTGGTGAGCCTCGGCTCGGTCGGCGCGTCCATCCTGGGCAATGAAGCGGCGCTGCGCGTGGGGCGCGAGACCTGGGTGCGCTGGGTGATGCTCGTGTCGGGCCTGCTGGGCATCGTCACGGCGGCCTGCGCAGCGTCACCGTGGCCGCTGCTGCTGGCCCTGGTGCTTGCCTACACGCTGGCCGTCATGGCGGAGTCGGCCACGCTCACCGCCGGCCTGGTGGAGGCGTCCGACCCGGCACGGCGGGGCGCGGCACTCGGGCTGTATTCGCTGGTCGGCTTTGGCGGCGGCATGCTCGGTCCGACGGTGTTCGGCCTGGCGCTCGATGCCAGCGGCGGCGGCCGCAGCACGGCCTCCTGGGTGGCCGGCTTTGCCGCCCTGGGCGCAGGCTGCGTGGGTTTCTCACTGCTGCAGTTTGCGCGGCGCAGAATGCGCGCCGCGCAGGATCGCTGAAGCCCGGGTCGGCTACAGCCGCAGCGGCCGCGCATAGCCGGTCATTTCGAGGTAGCCCCGGCCGACGCGGCGCCCGTTGCTGTCGATCAGGTCGCTCAGGCCCTCCCAGTAGATCGCGCCCGTGGATGCCCGGCTGTCGAGTTCCTGGTTGTCCAGGAGGGCGCGCACGGTGTAGTAGTCGGCCGGCGTGCGCACGATCCACTCCACCGGATAAGAAGCGCCCGACAGCGGGCTCTTCCACATCCGCACCGGCCGGAAGATGACCTCGCCGCGCGAGAAGCGGAACAGGCCTGCGGCAGGGTGGCGGAACGAGCCGCCATCCCACAGCGTCTCGCCCTCGCGCGTGCGCAGCCGGAAGGCGGTGAGCGCGCTGCCGTCGTCGAGGTTCATGCCGATCCAGTCCCAGCCCACGGCCTGCGGATGCAGCAGCTCGCGGCTCCATTCATGGTCGAGCCAGGCCTTGCCGCTGACTTCCAGCGTCTGGCCGCCGAGCGCCAGGCGTCCGCGTGCCGCGAGTTGCGGCTGGCTGTAGTAATAGCTCGCCTGCGCCGCGTCCGGCCCCTTGCGCGACAGGCCCTTGTCGCCCTGCAGCAGCACCGGCTGCGTCGTCGCGAAGCGCAGATCCAGGCGGAAGTCGCTGGCGGCCACGGTGGCCACGTAGGCATCGCCTTCGCGCACGAGCGACCAGTCGCGCAGGCGCACCGCCGTGTCGCCCGTGGCGGCGGAGGCGATGCCGAAGCCTTCGCGCGCGATGCGCTGGTCGTGCAGCAGCCGGCGGCCGGCCAGATCGGTCACGGCGGCGTGGGCGAACACCAGTTGGCGTGCGGCTAAGGCGGACTGCATCGTCTGCGCGGCCTCCACCCGCGAACGGAAGAAGGTCACCTGGAAGCCGAACTCCCTGGCGGTCTGTCCGGCGGCAGCCGGTGTGCTGGCGTGGCCCGTCACGTACCACCACTCGGTACGGAAGTCGGGATGGCTGCCATGGTCGCGCGGGAACACCAGCGTCGCCGGCGGCAGAGCGTGTGCTGGCGCGGCCGCCGCCGCTGCGGCCAGCAGCAGGCTGCGCCGGCTCAGGCGGGAGGGCGCGGCCATCGCGTTGACCTGCGCCGGGGGCAGAGGGCTCCCTCCGCTGCCAGGCCGCGCATCAGGGCACGCATCGGTTCGTGCGTCTGCTCGTGTGTCTGTTCGTGCGTCATCGCGTGCCATCAGCCCTGCGTCATGCCGTGCGTCATGTCCTGCGTCAGCGCCCATCACCAGTCCTCCTTTACCGCCAGCACCGCATCCTGGCGCGCTGCGGCGCGCCCGGCGATCCAGGCCGTGGCGGTGCCGGCGCCGACCACGGCAGCGCACAGAAGAGCCAGACGGAGCCAGGGCACCAGCAGGTCCATGGTCCAGTGGAAGCTCTGCGGATTGACCACATGCACCAGCACCACACTCACGGCCAGCCCGAGCAGCAGGCCCGCGATGCTGCCGATCAGCGTCCATGCAGCGCCTTCGCCGGCCACCACGGCCAGGATCTGCCGCCGCGTGAGCCCCAGATGGGCCAGCAGGCCGAACTCCTTGCGGCGCGCCAGCACCTGGGCGCTGAAGCTGGCCGCCACGCCGAACAGGCCGATCGCGATCGCGACCGCCTGCAGCCAGTAGGTGACCGCGAAGCTGCGGTCGAAGATGCGCAGCGAGACCGTGCGGATCTCGCGCGCCGAGGCGAACTCCAGCAGGCCCGCCGCTGCGCCTGCCTGCGCCGCGAGTGCCTGCCGCACCTGGCCCTCGTCGGCGTCCGGGGCCAGCCAGAGCGCGAGGTCATTGATGCGGCGATCCCCCGTCAGGCGGACGAAGTCGCGCTGGTCCATCATGATCGAGCCGGTCTGTCGCGCATAGTCGCGCCAGACGCCGGCCACGACGAACCGGGTCTCCGGCGCATCGGCGAAGGCCCGGGCCAGCGGTGCGAACTCGGCGCCGGGCCGGGCGCCGTACAGGTCCACCATCGCTTCGCTCACGTAGACCGGCACCGCGCCCGCAGACGAGGGCGCCGCTACCTCGCCGACCAGGGGCAGGTCGCGTGCAGGCTCCGCCAGCGGCCGGGCGATCAGCACGACCGGCGGCCGCAGCGGATCGAGCAGCAGCGAGCCGGTACGCTGCGTGGCGACGCGGGCCACGCCGGGCACCTGGGCTGCAGCCTGCGCAAACGCGGGCGGAAAGAAGGCCGTGTCGGCCGTGCCTGCGGCGGCGGCCGTGCGCACGTACAGCTGCGCGGGCAGGACCACGTCGAGCCATTGCGTCACCGAGGCGCGAAAGCTCGCCACCATCACCGTCAGCGCTACCGCCAGGCTCAGGCTGGCCACCACGCCGCTGACTGCCACGGCCGCGCTCGCGCGCACGCGCCGCGCGCGCTCCACCGCGAGCAGCGGCAGCAGGTGCCGCGCCACGAGCGGCGCCAGGGCGTCATACAGCAGGCCGATGAGCCAGGGCAGGGCGGTGATGCCGCCCACCAGCAGCAGCGCGACCGACACATAAGCCGCCAGCGGAATGCCGAACACCGGTGGCGCGAGCGCCAGCAGCGCGCCTGCGGCCATGGCGCCGAGGCTGAGGTACCGCGCCCGCGACCCTGCAGGCGGCGCGCCCAGGCCCTTGAGCGTCTGCGCCAGCGGCATCCCCTGGGCCGCCCGCGCCGGCCACCAGCCTCCAGCGGCGGCAGCGGCCACGCCCAGCGCACCGTAGGCACAGGCGGCGCCGGTGCTCCACTGCAGCGCCGGGGCCACGCCGGCAAAGTAGCCGCCGCCCAGGTCGCCGCCCAGCAGGCGCAACGCCAATGCAGCGAGTGCGGTGCCCAGCGCGATCCCGGCGGCGCTGCCGGCCAGGCCCATGATCAGCGACTCCGCGAGCACCAGCTGCAGGCGCTGGCGCGCGGCCAGGCCCAGCACGCCCAGCAGCGCGAACTGCTGGGACCGCTTGGCCACGCTCAGCGACAGGACCGAGAAAACCAGGAAGGCACCCGTGAACAGCGCCACCAGCGCCAGCACGGTGAGATTCACGCGGTAGGCGCGCGAGAGGTTGCTCACGCGCTGCGCCGCGTCACCGGGCTCGGCGGCGGCCACGTCCGGCGGCAGCGCGAGCGAGGCGATGAAGGCCCGCGAGTCGGTGCCCGGGCGCAGCTTCAGGTCGATGCGCGAGAGCTGGCCGCCGCGCTCGAGCACATCCTGCGCGGCGCCGATGTCCATGACCGCCAGCGGCCCGCCGCCCGCGGCCACGCGGCCGGCCACCGTCACCACCACTGTGCCGAGCCCGCGCTGCAGGCGCAGGGTCGGGGCAGCGGGGCCGCCGGTGCCGGTGCGGCCGAGCAGCTGCTGCGCCGCCGGGTTCAGAAACACCGCATCGGGTGCGAACAAGGCCATGCGGTCGGCCCCTTCGTCCGGCACCGGCATCAGCGCGGGCGCAACGGCTGCCACGGCCAGCGCGTCCACGCCCACGACGCGCAGCGCGCGGCGCTCGCCATCGGGCAGCACGGCGTAGGTGGCCGCCTCGATCACCGGGCTGGCGAGCGCGACCTGGGGGTGGGCCGCGACGCGGCGCAGCAGGTTCTCGTCAAAGCCGCCGCGCACAGCGCGCAGCTCGAGGTCGGGCTGGCCGTTGACCGAGCGCACGGCGCTCGAGAACTCGCTGAGCGCCGACGCATTGATCAGGTGCACCGAGAACGCGAGCGCCACCCCCAGCATTACCGCGAGGGCGGCAGCCAGGCCGCGCCACGGGTGCTGGCGCAGTTCCATCCACGAAAAGGTTCGCAGCAGGTCGAGCATCTGCGCCAATTGTCGTCCTGCGGGCTCGGCTATGCTGGTGCCATGATGAATCTGCCCACTCATGAGGATGTCGCCGCCGCCGCGTCGCGGCTGGCCGGCCAGGCCCATCGCACGCCCGTGCTGCGCAGCGCCACGGCCGACACGCTGCTGGGCGCCCAGTTGTTCTTCAAGTGCGAGAACTTCCAGCGCATGGGCGCGTTCAAGTTCCGCGGCGCCTACAACGCGCTCGCGCAATTCAGCGCCGCGCAGCGCCGGGCTGGCGTCGTGACCTTCTCGTCGGGCAACCATGCGCAGGCCATCGCGCTGTCCGCCCGCATGCTGGGCATGCCGGCGGTCGTGCTCATGCCCCGGGACGCACCGGCGGCCAAGCGTGCCGCCACCGAGGGCTATGGCGCCGAGGTCATCGCCTACGACCGCTTCACCGAAGACCGCGAGGCGCTGACCCGCCAGATCGCCAGCGAGCGGGGGATGACGCTCATTCCGCCCTACGACCACCCGCACATCCTGGCCGGGCAGGGGACGGCGGCGCTGGAGCTGCTCGACGAGACCGGGCCGCTCGACAGCCTGTTCGTCTGCCTGGGCGGCGGCGGCCTGCTCAGCGGCTGCACGCTCGCGGCGCGGGCGCTGTCGCCGAAGTGCAAGGTCTACGGGGTCGAGCCCGAGGCCGGCAACGACGGCCAGCAGTCGCTGCGCGCCGGCCGCATCGTCAGCATCCCCACGCCGCAGACGCTGGCCGACGGAGCGCAGACCCAGCATCTGGGCGAGTACACCTTCGGCATCATCCGCCGCGACGTCACCGACATCGTCACCGCCACCGACGCCCAGCTCGTGGAGGCGATGCGCTTTTATGCCGAGCGCATGAAGATGGTGGTCGAGCCCACCGGTTGCCTGAGCCTGGCAGGCGTGCGCCATGGCGGCCTCGACCTGCGCGGCCAGCGCGTGGGCATCATCGTCAGTGGCGGCAACGTGGACCTGCCGCGTTACGCCCAACTGCTGGCCGCATGAGCACGCCGCTGACGGATGCCGACGTGGCGGCGATCGAGCGCGCCACGCTCGACGCGGTGCCGCCACAGGCGGTGCAGACGCTCGGCGGCTGGCTGCTTGCACTGGACCACGGCACCGTCGGCCGCGCGCACAGCGCCGTGCCGCTCGGTCACGATCCGGCCGGCCCGGCCGCGCAGGGGGCATCGCTTGCCGGCATCGAGGCCGTCTATGCCGCGCAGGGCCTGCGCACGGTGCTGCGCCTGCCGATGCTGCCCGCGTTCGATGCCTGGGCCGAGGCGCTGCGGCGGGCGGGCTACGCGCAAGGCAAACCGACGAGCGTGTGGACCGGCACGGCGGACGCGGTGCTGGCGCGCGTGGCTGGCCGCGCCGCGTCCCCACCCGCCGCTCCGGCCAGCCTGCTGGCGCAGCCCGACGAAGGCTGGCGCGCCGTCTTTCTCGGCGAAGGCTTCGATCCGGTCGACGGCGCCAGCCGCGTGGCCATCCTGGCGCGCGCCCGGCATGCGGCCTTTGCCTGTGTACGCGACGCCAGCGGTGGCACGGTCGCGGCCGGCATGGGCAGCTACAGCCATGGCTGGGCCAGCATCCACGGCATGCGCACGCTGGCGGCCTGGCGCGGCCAGGGGCTGGCCAGTGCGATCCTGCGCGCCCTGGCGGCCGAGGCGGTGCGGCGCGGCATCGAACGGATGTTCCTGCAGGTGGAGCAGGGCAACGCCGGTGCCCGCTCGCTGTACGCGGGCCTGGGCTTTGTGCCGGCGTGGGACTACGCTTACTGGTCGCGTGGCTGAGACTCAGCCGGTGCCCCGCGCGGCTGCTGCGCCCGGCCCGCGCCACTCCAGGCGCAGCAGTTCCTCGCGGATCATCAGGCCGATCTCGGCGCGCCGGGCCGGCGTCATGCGCGAGTTGATGCCGGCCACGCTCACCCCCGCCTGCACGGAGGGCGAGATGCGCACCGAGCAGCCCACGCCGTAGACCTCCTTCATGAAGAACGACTGCTCGGCATAGCCGGCCGCGCGCGTCTGCGCCACGATCTCGCGCAGGCTCTGCAGCGTCACCTTCTGGCGCGCGTACTCGGCCCGGTTGCGCTCATGCACGGCGGCCATCTCGTCGTCGGTGAGGGCGGCGAGCATGCTCACGCCCACCGTGCTCAGGCCCAGCAGGCGGCGCATGCCCGGCTCCACGAGGAAGATCTTCACCGGAAACGAGCCTTCCTCGCGGTGCAGGCATCGCGCGTAGTCGCCGCTCCGCACCATCAGGAACACCGTGTCGCCGACCTTGCGCGCCAGGCGCCGCATCACCGGCATGAACAGGTCGGCCGCCGACGCCGTCTCGGCCGTCAGTCCGAGCTGCATCGACTCCAGCCCGAGCCGGTAGCGCTTGCTGTCGGGAATGCGCTCGATGAAGCCCTCGTCGGCCAGGCAGGTCACCAGGCGATGCGCCGTCGAGCGGTCATAGCCGGTGAGCGCGATCAGGTCGGTCAACCGCAGGCCCTGTCCGTTGTGCTGACCCACGAGGCGCAGCAGGTGCAGCACGCGGCTGGCACTTTGCGCGCCGCTCGACGCCTCGGTTTGAATTCTCATATATCGGGATAAACACAATGAATTGATTGAATAGAGGGAATTATTGCTTTCAAATGCGCTGCAAGTCCACTGGCGATCGAGCAGTGGGTCACTCATTCAAGAAAGAGACACGCGTGGGACAAACAGGCAGCCAGGCGCCTGGACAGGCATTGGAAGAAGCAGCGGCCCAGCCGCTGGCCGGCAGCGGTCCGGGCATCGGCCGGCTCCTTGCAGGCGGGCGCTGGCGTGGCGCGGTGGCCGTGGTGTCCGGCGGCGCCTCGGGCCTGGGCGAGGCCACCGTGGCCGCGCTGCATGCTGCCGGCGCGCGCGTGGCCTTGCTGGACCGCGATGCCGCGCGTGTCGCGGCCGTGGCCGAGCGGTATGCCGCAGCGAACCGGCATCCAGAAGTGCTCGGCGTCGCCGTCGACGTGGCCGACGGCCCCGGCATGGAACGCGCCTTCGACCGGATCGCCGCACAGCTGGGCCGGACGGCCGTGCTCGTCAACTGTGCCGGCATCGCCGAGCCGGGGGCGGTGGTGCGCCATGGCCTGCCGATGCCGCTCGACGAGTTCCGCCGCGTGGTGCACGTCAACCTGCTGGGCACGCTCAACTGCATCCGCTGCGCGGTGCCGCAGATGATCGAGGGCCGGCAAGGCAGCGACGAGGCCGGTGTCATCATCAACACCGCGTCCATCGCCGCCACCGAAGGGCAGGTCGGGCAGTCGGCGTACGCCGCGTCGAAAGGCGGCGTCGCGGGCCTGGTGCTGCCCCTGGCGCGCGAACTCGGCGAGCATGGCATCCGCGTCATGGGCATTTCACCGGGCGTGTTCGAAACCCCGATGACCCTGGGCCTGCCCGAGCGCTCGCGTGCAACGGTGTTCGCCGCGCGCCCGCCTTACCCGCCGCGCGCCGGCCAGGCGCATGAGTTCGCGCAGCTGGTGCTCGCGATTCTGGACAACCCCATGCTCAACGGCGAAGTGATCCGCCTCGACGGCGGCCTGCGCATGCCGGCGCGGCACTGACGCGAGAGGGACCTGGCAAGCATGCAGATCCGTGATTCGATTGCCCTCGTCACCGGTGCCGGCTCGGGCCTGGGCCAGGCCACCGTGGACATGCTCGTGGCCGGCGGCGCGCGCGTCGCCGCGATCGACGTCGCGCGGCCGACCGCTGCGCCGCAGGATGCCCCCGATGCGCGCGGCGTGCTCTGGCTGGAGGCCGACGTCAGCAATGCCGAGGCCATGGAGGCCGCCTTCGCCCGTGTGACGGCCACCTGGGGCGTGCCGACCGTGCTCGTCAACTGCGCCGGCGTGCTCGGGCCGGCGCGCGTGTTCCGCACCGACAGCGCGACCGGCCGCGTGCTGCCGCGTGACCTCGAGAGCTTCCGCCGTGTGATCGACATCAATCTGGTGGGAACCTTCAATGCGGTGCGCCTGTTCGCCGCAGGTCTGAGTACCACACAGCCGGCCATGCAGCCGGCGACGCATGCCCCTTCAGGCCCTGCTGACGCGCCGTTGCCCAGCGGTGCCGACGGCGCCGGGGACGATGAGGCGCTCCTCGTCGAGCGCGGCGTCATCATCAACACCGCGTCGGTCGCCGCGTTCGAAGCCCTGTCGGGGCAGGCCGGCTACGGCGCCTCCAAGGCCGGCGTCGCGAGCATGACGCTGCCCCTGGCGCGCGAGCTGGCGCGCTGGGGCATCCGCGTGCTGGCCGTGGCGCCTGGCACCTTCGCCACCGGCATGTACCTGCACATTCCCGAGCACACGCGCCGCACGCTGGTGGCCGACGTGCCCTTTCCGCGCCGTGCCGGCCAGCCCGACGAGTTCGCCCATCTCGTGCGCGCGCTGATCGAGAACCCCATGATGAATGGCACGGGGGTGCGCATCGACGGCGGCGTGCGCATGCGCGAGCCGGCCCGGCCCGCAGCGGCTGCGGCGACGTCGGCCGCCGCCGCCCCGTCTGCAGGAGTGCACCGATGACCGCAAGCCCTCGCATGCCCAGTGCCGATGCCATCCGCATCGAGACGCTCTACGGCGACCGCCTCGTGCCGTGCTATGCCGAGCGGCCCCGCAACCTGGACGACCTGCTCGTGCAGGTGGCGGCGCGCGTGGGCGAGGGCGACGCCGTGGTCGACGGCGCGCGCACGCTCAGCTACCGTGAACTCGACCGGCTGGCCAGCCGGGTGGCCAGCGGACTGGCGGCGCAGGGCATTGGTCCCGGCGAGCGCGTGGCGATGTTCATGGGCAACCGCATCGAGTTCGTGGTGCTGCTGTTCGGCATCTGGCGGCTGGGCGCGATCGCGGTACCCATCGGCATCCGGCAGAGCGCGGCCGAACTGGCCTACATGCTCAACCAGTGCGGCGCCAGCGCGCTGGTCCATGAGGATGCGTTCGCAGCGCGCCTGCCCGCACCAGCCGACGTGCCGGGCGTGCGGCTCGTGGTGCGGCTCGAGGGGGCTGTGCCTGCCGCCGGCCTGTCGTGGGACGCACTGCTGGCGGCCGGTCGCGATGAGCGCGTGTCGCCGGACCTCGACGACCAGGCCCCGGCCTGCATCATGTACACCTCGGGCACCACCGGCCACCCCAAGGGCGCGATGCTGTCGCACCTGGGCTTCTTCCACACGGCCCGTCACTACGAGCGGCGCTTCGGCTATGGCCCGGGCGAGCGCATGCTGCTGGTGATCCCGGCCTCCCACATCTCGGGCCTGCTGGCGATCGTGGTCGCGATGGTGCAGGTGGGCGGCTGCATCGTGTCGATGCCGCAGTTCAGCGCGTCCACGGCGCTGGCCGAGATCGAGGCGCAGCGAGTCACCGCCGCCGTCATGGTGCCTGCCATGTACAACCTGCTGCTGCTGGAGCCCGAGCTCGCGCAGCGCGATCTGTCGACCTGGCGCATCGGCCATTTCGGCGGCGCGCCGATGCCCGAGGTCACCATCCAGCGCCTGGCCGACGCCTTGCCGCGACTGGCCCTCTACAACGGCTTCGGCGCCACCGAAACCACCTCGGCCGTCACCCTCACGCTCGCGGGCGACGCGGCGCGGCTGCCCGACACCGTCGGCACTCAGGTGCCCTGCGTGGACATCCGGGTGCTGGACCCGGCGGGACGCGAGGTGGCGCCCGGCGAGGCGGGGGAGCTGTGGATCCGCAGCCCGGGCAACGCCATCGGCTACTGGAACCACCCCGAGGCCACGCGGGCGGCGTTCGTCGGCGGCTACTGGCGCTCCGGCGACATCGGCAGTCTCGATGCGCAGGGGCATCTGCGGGTGTTCGACCGCATCAAGGACATGATCAATCGCGGCGGCTTCAAGGTCTACTGCGTCGAGCTGGAGAACATCATCCAGCGCATGCCCGGCGTGATCGAGGTCGCGGCCGTGGCCTCGCCGTGCCCCGTGCTTGGCGAGCGCATCCACGTGTTCATCCACGCGCGCGAGCCGGTCGATCCGCAGGCCGTGCGCGCGCTGTGCCGCAGTGCGCTGGCCGACTACAAGACGCCCGACTTCATCACGCTCAGCGACACGCCGCTGCCGCGCAACCTCAACGGAAAACTCGTCAAGGCCCCGCTGCGCGAACGCGCGCGCGAGATGGCCGGGAGCCGCTCATGACCCCACCGACCCCACCCGCCCGATCCACCCCCATCTACATCCTGGGCGGCGCCCAGACCGATTTCGCCCTGCGCTGCCGCGCGGAACCCGGCCGCGCGCTGTTCGAGCTGATGCGCGAGGCCGTGCAGGGCGCTCTCGCCGATGCCCGCGTCGATGCGCGCGAGATCGAGGCCGGCCACGTCGGCAACTTCGTCGGTGAGCTGTTCACGGGCCAGGGCCAGCTCGGCGGCCTGTTCGCCGCCATCGACCCGGGTCTCTACGGCATGCCGGCCGGGCGCCACGAGGCCGCCTGCGCTTCGGGCAGCATCGCGCTGCTGGCGGCCACGGCCGAGATCGAATCGGGCCGCTACGACTGCGTGCTGGTCGCCGGCGTCGAGGTCGAGCGCAATGTGCCAGGCGAGGAGGCCGCGCGCCACCTGGGCGCAGCGGCCTGGGTCGGCGAGGAGGCGCAGGGCGCACGCTACGTCTGGCCCCACATGTTCCATCTGCTCGGCGAGGAGTATGCGCGGCGCTACGGCCTGCGCTACGAGCACCTGGCCCGAATTGCCGAGATCAACATCGGCAACGCGCGGCGCAATCCGCTGGCCCAGACACGCGGCTGGAGCTACCCGCCCGGCGCCTTCAGCGCGGACGACACCCTCAACCCGGTGATCGACGGCATGATCCGCCGCCAGGACTGCGGCCAGGTCACCGACGGCGCGGCCGCCGTCGTGCTGGCGGGGCCGCGCTTTGCCGCCGCCTGGGCGGCGCGCCGCGGCTTGCCGCTGGCCGCCGTGCCGCGCATCGACGGCTGGGGCCACCGCACGGCGCACCTCAAGCTGGCGGAGAAGCTGCGTGTGAGCGAAGGCCAGCCCCACGTGTTCCCGCATGTGCGCGACACCATCCTGGCCGCCTTCGGCCGCGCGGGCGTGCAGGACGTCTCGCAGATCGACGGCATCGAGACGCACGACTGCTTCACCACCACCGAGTACATGGCCATCGACCACTTCGGCATCACGCCGCCGGGCGAGAGCTGGCGCGCGATCGAAGACGGCTCCATCGAGCGCGGCGGCCGCATCCCCATCAATCCCGGCGGCGGCCTCATCGGCGCCGGCCATCCGGTGGGAGCGACCGGCGTCCGCATGCTGCTCGATGCCGCGCGTCAGGTGGCGGGCCGCGCGGGCGACATGCAGATCGACGGCGCGCGCCGCATCGCGACGCTGAACATCGGCGGCAGCGCCACCACCGTGGTGAGCTTCGTGGTGGGCCGCGAGGCCTGAGGCTGCCGCTGCATCCACCCACGCTTCAACACCCCGTCGACCTCTTCATCGACTCCCCTCATCGACTCCCTCCGCCAGCGAACCCCACTTCCAGGAAAACCGCACGACATGAACCAGGACTTCAAGACCGCCGTGGCCGACGAGGCCCGCCTGCGCGCCGCGCTCGCCTATGCCGACATCGGCCCCACGCTGATGGTGCTGACGCACCTCTCGGGCGACCTCGACATCCTCGACGAGGTCGCACCCCACATCCACGGCGCGTGGAACTACCTGCAGGGTGTGCCCGAGCCGCTCAAGCTCAAGGTGCGCAACCGGCTCGTCGAGGTGCTCAAGGACTATGCCGCCACCGGTCGGCCCATTCCCCGGCCCGATGCCGCCACGCTGCGCCGCATGATGAGCGCGAGCGTCGGCGTGCAGGTGCCCGAGGAGTACGTGCCGCTGCTGGTCGAGGAACTGCGGCTGGGCGACACCGACACGCGGGCGCTCAACTGGCAGGCCGACCCGGCCAGCCTGCCGCTGTCGGACTTCCCGGTGGTGATCATCGGTGCGGGCTTCGCGGGCATCTGCACCGGCATCCGGCTGCAGGACGCGGGCGTGCCCTTCGTGATCCTCGAGAAGAACAGCGGCCCCGGCGGCACCTGGTACGAGAACGCCTACCCGGGCTGCGGCGTGGACACGCCCAACCACTTCTACTCGTTCTCGTTCAATCCGAACGATGCCTGGACCAACCACTTCTCCAAGCGCGACGAGATCCAGGCCTACGTCGAGAACACCGTGGCCAAGTACGGCCTGGCGCGCCACATCCGCTACGGCTCCACGGTCCGCTCCGCCCGCTACGACGAGGCCAGCGCCACCTGGGACGTGCGCTACACCGATGCACAGGGCCGCGAGCAGCGCCAGACTGCGCGCGTGCTGATCGCCGGTGTCGGCCACAACGTGCCGTCCACGCCCTCGTTCGAGGGGCTGGAGAGCTTCGGTGGCCCGGTGCTGCACACCGCCGCCTGGGACCATAGCGTCGACCTCAAGGGCAAGCGCGTGGTGATGATCGGCACGGGGGCCAGCGGCATCCAGGTCGGCCCGAGCATCGCGCCCGACGTGGCACACCTGACCATCTTCCAGCGCACCCCGCACTGGGCCGTGGGCGACCCCAACTACCACAAGCCCATCGCCTGGGGCCACCGCTGGGCGCTCAAGCACATTCCGCTGTTCATGGAGTGGCAGCGCTTCCAGCTCTTCTGGGCCGTGTCCGACAGCTTCCACCGATCGCTGCACATCGACCCCGAGTGGGACCGCAAGGACCAGTCGCTCAATGCCGAGAACCAGGCCACGCGCGACCGCATCGTCGCCTACATCACCAACGAGCTGGAGGGCGACCCGGAACTGCTGGCCAAATGCATCCCCTCGTACCCGCCGTATGGCAAGCGCATGCTGCGCGACAACCACTGGTTCCGCATGCTGCGCGAGCCGCATGTGGACCTGGTGACCAGCGGCGTCGCGCGCATCGAACCGGGTGCGGTGGTCGACCGCGACGGCCGCTCGCATGCCGCCGATGTGATCGTCATGGCCACCGGCTTCCAGGCCTCGCGCCTGCTCTGGCCGATGGAGATCACCGGCCGCGACGGCCGCTCGCTGCGCGACGAATGGGGCGACAACGATCCGCGCGCCTACAAGGGCATGACCGTGCCGGGCTTTCCCAACTTCTTCGTGCTGGCCGGCCCCAACACCATCCTTGCGCATGGCGGCAGCGCGATCTTCCACATCGAGTGCCAGGTGACCTACGTCCTGGGCGCGCTGCGCGACATGATCGAGAACCGGCGCGCCTCCATCGAAGTGCGGCCGGAGGTCTACACGCAATACAACCAGGCCGTGGACGAGCGCCTGGGCAAGATGGTCTGGTCGCATCGCGGCGTGACCAGCTGGTACAAGAACGACAAGAACCGCGTGACCATGACCTCGCCCTGGCGCCTGGTGGACTTCTGGAACCTCACGCACCGGTTCGAGCCGGCCGAGTTCGTGATCCGGCCGATGGCAGGTCCGGCGCCGGGCGCCGCTTCCGGCCGCCAGCCCGAGCCGCAGGCCGCGGACGCCTGACGCCATGCCGCAGACCGACGCCATGGATGCCATCGAACTCGCGGCCTCGATCGCGCGCGGCGACCTGGGCTGCGAAGAAGCCCTCGACGCTTCGCTGGCGCGCACGGCCGCCCTCAACCCGGCCTTGCGCGCGGTGTGCACCGTGGCGCAGGATCAGGCGCAGGACCTGGCCCGTGAGCTGGCCCGCGCGCTCGACACGCAGCTCGCGGCCGCCCGGCGCGACGCCGGCACGCTGGCCCGCCTGCGGCGCGAACGGCCCTTCCTCGGCGTTCCCAGCCTGCTCAAGGACCACCGCACGCCGGCGCTCGGCCTGCCATCCACCATGGGCTCCCGGCTGTTCCCGCGCATCGACTGGCCGGCCGACTCGGAACTGGTCACGCGCTACCGGCGTGCCGGCTTCGTCTTCTTCGGCCGTACCACCGTGCCCGAGATGGGCCTGAGCCCATCCACCGAAGCGCGGGCCTACGGCGGCCCGACCCGCAATCCGTGGGCGCCAGGGCACAGTGCCGGCGGCTCCAGCGGCGGCGCAGGCGCGGCGGTGGCCGCCGGCATCGTGAGCATCGCCCATGGCAGTGACGGTGCCGGTTCGATCCGCATCCCCGCCTCCAACTGCGGGCTGTTCGGCCTCAAGCCCAGCCGGGGCCTGATGCCCCAGGCGCCGGACGGCGAGGGCGGCGGCGGGCTGTACACGCAGCACATGCTGACGCGCTCGGTGCGCGACAGCGCGCTCGCGCTCGATCTGACGGCTGGCGAGGACTGCGGCGCCAGCTATGCCTCGCCCCGGGCGCCCCTGGCCTATGCGGACCACGTGCGTGCGGCGGTCCAGGCCCTGGACCACCGCCCCCTGCGCCCCCTGCGCATCGCCTGCACCTGGCAGACCGCCGACGGCTTCACGGCCGACGCCGAGGTCGAAGCCGTCGTGCGCGAGGCGGCCCGGCTGCTCGAATCGCTCGGGCACCGCGTGACGCTCGACGCGCCGCCGGTGGGCGCGCGCGAGGCGCTCGATCCGATCCTCACCGTCTTCATGGCCGGCATGGCGCTTGCGGCGGACCGCGTGGAGCGCCAGCGCGGCCGCCCCGTCGGCCCGGACGACCTGGAGCCGGCCACGCTGTCGGCGGTGCACATCGGGCGCACGCTCACCGCCGCCCAGTACGTTGACGCGCTCGCCCGGCTCAACGATGTGACGCGGCGCGTGGCCCGCTTCATGCAGGGCGATGACGGGCCTGTCGGTTCGTCCGGTCACGACGGCTGCGGCTACGACCTGCTGCTCACGCCGGTGCTGGCCACGCCGCCGATCGCGCTCGGCCGCATCGCCATGGACCATCCGGACTTTCTCGCCTACCGCACCGGCCCCGAGGGCGTCGTGCGGTACTCGCCGTTCACGCCGCTTGCCAACGCCACCGGCCAGCCGGCGGCATCCGTGCCTTTCCACGTCACGCCGCAGGGCCTGCCCGTGGGCATCCAGCTCACCGGCCGGTTCGGCGAGGACTGGCGCGTGCTCGAAGTGGCCGCGCAGATGGAGCGCGCGCGGCCCTGGCCACTCGTCGCGCCAGCACCCACCACCTGATCGTTCCTCTTGATGTGTTCTTCCATTTCATTTTTCAACGACAACCCAGCAGACAGGAGACAGCCATGAATCAGTCCATCCGGATCGCCCGATCCACCTTCCAGGCCAGCCGCAGGACGCTGGTGGCCGCGCTGGCGCTCGCCGCAGCAGCCCTCGCTCCGGCCGGGGCGGCCTTGGCCCAGAGCGGCGACTTTCCCAACCGCGCAGTGACCTTCGTCGTGCCGTTCCCGGCCGGCGGCAACCTCGACATCTTCGCGCGTGCCGTGGGGCAGGCGCTGGCCGAGACCTGGAAGGTGCCGGTGGTCATCGACAACAAACCCGGTGGCGGCGGCATGATCGGCGCCGACCGTGTGGCCAAGGCGCGCGACGAGGGCTACACGCTGCTGTTCACCAACACCAGCGTGATCCAGGGGCCCGCCCTGGCCGGCAAGGCGAGCTACGACCCGTTCAAGGACCTGCAGCCCGTCACGCAGATGGGCACCGTCGCCATCGGCCTGGCCATCCGCGCCAGCTCGCCGGTGCGCAACATCCAGGACTACGTGAAGATGCTCAAGGCTGAACCCGGCAAGCATTCCTACGCCACCTACGGCGTGGGCTCGAGCGCCCATCTGCTGATGGAGGGCTTCAAGGACCGCCAGGGCCTGGACCTGCAGCATGTCGGCTACAAGGGCGAGGGCCCGGCGATGAACGACCTGCTGGGCGGCCAGATCGAGGCCGGCCTGTTCTCCGAGCGCATGATCGCGATGCACGAGAAGACCGGGGCCGTGCGCCCGCTCGCCGTGACCGGCACGCTGCGCTCGAGCCTGCTGCCCGACACTCCCACCTTCCGCGAGGCGGGCTTTGCCGGCCTGGAGCCGGTGGGCTGGTACGGTGTGCTCGCGCCCGTCAACACGCCCAAGGCGCGTGCCGACAAGCTGGCGCGTGACTTCAATGCGGTGCTCACCCGGCCCGAGATCCAGGTCAAGCTGCGCGAATTCGTCGTGCGTCCCACCGGCACCACGCCGGACGAGTTCTCGCGCCTGCTGGTGGCCGAGGACAAGATCTGGCGCGGCCTGATCGACAAGTTCGGCATCAAGGCCGAATGAACGCTGGCAGTCGCCCAGGCCCCCGTTTCAACAGGCAGGACCCCATGGATCAGATCTTTTCCGGAAAAATCGCCGTCGTCACCGGCGGCGGCAGCGGCATCGGCCGCGCCACCGCGCTGCACCTGGCCGAGCGCGGCGCCAGCGTGGCCGTGCTGGACATTGAAAGGGAGCCTCTGGAGGAGGCTCGCCAACGGCTTGCCGCAGCCGGTGGGCGCGTGCTCGCGATCGAGGTCGACATGACCGACCGCGCGGCGGTGCGCGCAGCCTTCGGACGCATCGAGGCCGAGCTCGGCGTCGTCGACATCCTCGTCAACAACGTCGGGCAGAGCGCGCGCGAGCGCATGACGGCGTTCCGCGAGTCCGAGCCGGAGACCTGGGACTTCGTGATCGACGTGTCGCTCAAGACGGCGCTGTTCTGCTCGCGGCTGGTGGTCAACCAGATGGTCGAGCGCGGCAGCGGGCGCATCGTGAACCTGTCGTCCGACGGCGCGCTCGTGGGCGGCGCCAACGTGGCCGACTACTCTGCGGCCAAGCTCGGCGTGGTGGGGTTCACCCGCTCGCTGGCGCGGGAGCTCGGGCCTTCGGGCGTGACGGTGAACGTCGTCAGCCCCGGCATCACCAACACCCGGGCACCGCAGAAGATGGCGGGCTTCCTGCTCGCCAAGAAGCTCGAAGCCGTGCCCATGGGCAAGCTGGTGGAGCCCGAGGACATCGCCCATGCGATCGGCTTTCTGGCCAGCGAGGGCGCGCGCTTCATCACGGGCCAGAACCTTGTGGTCAACGGCGGCCGCGTGTTCAATTGAGCGCCATGCTGAAACCCGAGGACTACACCCCCGCCCGGCTGGCCGACCGCGCGATGATCCAGGACCTGATGCTGCGCTGGTGCCGCGCGGCGGACCGGCTCGACTACGACGGCATGCTCGCGGTCTTCCACCCCGGTGCGATCGACAGCCACGGCCCCTACATCGGGCCGGTCGAGGGCCTGATCGAATGGATCCGTTCGCTCACGCCGGCGCAGATGTCGAGCCACCTCGTGGGCAATCTGCTGATCGAATTCACCGGCCCGGATGAGGCGCTGGTGGAGACCTATGTGCGCACCATCCAGCGCTACGGACCGGACGCCAAGGCCAAGCTCGCGCAGCTGACCGGCGGCGCGTCGGGCAGCCCGGGCGCGTCGGCCGACATGTTCACCTCGTCGCGCTACCTCGACGTCATGACCCGGCGCGATGGCCAATGGCGCATCGCGCGTCGCACCCTGATCCAGGACTGGAAGCACGTGGACGAGGTCACGGTCGAGGCGCTGCGGCCCCAGGCGGGCTGGGTCATCGGCCGGCGCGACGGCCAGGACGAGATGCAGCTGCAGCGCCGCGCCATGGGCCTGCAGGGGCCGGCCGCACCGGCCGCACCGGCCGCACCGGCCGCATCGCCCGGCGAGGCCCGCCCGTGAGCGGCGCGCTCAACCGGCAGGTGCGCCTGCGTGAGCGGCCGGTGGGCATGCCCGGCCCCGGCACCTGGTCGTTCACCACCGAGCCCGTGCCCGAGCCGGGCGACGGCCAGTTTCTCGTGCGCAACCTGTTTCTCTCGATCGATCCGGCCATGCGGGTTTGGCTCAACGCGCCGGACAGCGGCGTGGTGCATGTGACCGCCTCGATCGCGCTGGGCGCGGTGATGCGCGCCAGCGTGATCGGGCAGGTGGCGGCGTCGCGCCACCGCGGCTTTCGCGAGGGCGATCTGGTGGCAGGGCGGCTCGGCGTGCAGGAATGGGCGGCGAGCGATGGCACCGACATGATCGGCCAGCCCGTCCTCGCGATTTCGGCCCACGGCACACCTGCGTCGGCCTACCTGGGCGTGCTTGGCATTCCCGGCCTGAGCGCCTATTTCGGCCTGCTCGACGTGGGTCGGCCCCAGCCGGGCCAGACCGTGGTGGTGTCGGGCGCGACCGGCGCGGTGGGCAGCGTCGCGGCGCAGATCGCGCGCATCCAGGGCTGCCGCACCGTGGGTATTGCCGGCGGACCCGACAAGTGCCGCTACCTGCGCGAGACGCTCGGGCTGGACGGCGCTGCCGACTACCGCGCGCCCGATTTCGAAGCCCAGCTCGCTGCCGCGACGCCGGACGGTATCGACGTGTACTTCGACAACGCGGGCGGCGACGTGCTCGACGCGGCGCTGGCGCGCCTGGCGGTACGGGCGCGCGTGGTGATGTGCGGCTCGATGAGTCAGTACACCGGCACGGGCAAGGTCGTCGGGCCGTCCAACTACCGTGCGCTGCTGAACAAGCGCGCGCGGATGGAAGGCTTCATCGTCTACGACTACGCCGACCGCTACGGGGCGGCGCGCGCCGAACTGGCCGGCTGGCTGGCCGAGGGCCGCATCGTGGCACGCGAGCAGGTGCTGGACGGCATCGACAGCTTCCCCCAGGCGCTCAACCTCGCGCTGGCCGGCGACAAGCTGGGCAAGCTGCTGGTGCGCCTGGACGGTCCTGCATGAAATTCCGCAACAACCATTCTTCAGGAGACAAGACCATGAATCAACCCTTCGACACCACTGGCCCGGCATGCGGCCCGGACCGGTCCGCATCGGGCGTCGACACAGGCCGTCGACGCGCGCTGCAGGCGCTGGGCGCACTGGCCGCCGCGCCCGTCGTGACCGGCGCGGCGGCGCAGACCGCAGGCGGCGCCTTCCCGAGCGGGCCGGTGACCCTCATCGTGCCGTGGACGCCCGGCGGCTCGACCGACAACGTGCTGCGTGCGCTGGCCGCTGCGGCCAGCCGGCACCTGGGCCAGCCCATCGTGGTGGCCAATCGTCCCGGCGCGGGCGGCACGCTCGGGCCCTCCACCATGGCGGCGACGGCGCGGCCCGACGGCTACACCATCTCGCAGGTGGCCCTGAGCCTGTTCCGGCTGCCGCACATGCAGAAGGTCAGCTACGACCCGATCAACGACTTCTCCTACATCATCGGCCTGTCGGGCTACGCCACCGGCATCATGGTCAAGGCCGACGCCCCCTGGAAGACCTGGAAGGAGTTCGTCGACTACGCGCGCGCCAACCCCGGCGTGGTCACCTACGCCACCACCGGCGTGGGCACCAGCCTGCACATCACCATGGAGGAGATTTCGCGCGCCGCCGGCATCAAGCTGGTGAACGTGCCGTACAAGGGCACGGCCGAGTCGACCATGGCCCTGGTGAGCGGCCAGGTCATGCTGCAGCCCGACGGCATCGGCACCTCGCCCATGCTCGACGGCGGTCAGGTGCGGGTGCTGGTGAGCTGGGGCGAGCAGCGCAACCCGCGCTTTCCCAATGTGCCGACGCTCAAGGAGTCGGGTCTGGACATCGTGTCGATCGCGCCCTTCGGCCTGGCCGGTCCCAAGGGGATGGACCCGGCCGTCGTCAAGGTGCTGCACGACGCCTTCCGCAAGGGCCTGGACGATCCGGCCTACAAGGCGGTGGCGGACAGGAACGGGCTGGAGCCCTTCTACCGCAACACGCAGGAGTTCCAGCAGTGGGCGGTGGCCTCGTCGGCACGCGAGGGGCGCATCCTGCGCGAGCTGGGGCTGGCCAAGGCATCCTGAACGGCGCCCGCATTTTCCGGCCGGCGCGTCGGCGCCTCGGCGCCCGCGTGCTCAGGCGGGCACGATGCCGCTGGCCGTCAGATGCAGCCGGCGGTCGGCGCGCGCTGCGGCGCTGGCGGAATGGGTGACGAGCACCATCGACGCGCCATGCAGCCGCGTCTGCGCCACCAGCACGTCCATCACCAGCGCGGCGGTGGTCGGGTCGAGGTTGCCGGTGGGCTCGTCGGCCAGCAGCAGGGCGGGGCGGTGCACCAGCGCGCGCGCGATCGCCACGCGCTGGAGCTGCCCGCCCGACAGCTGCTGCGGCAGCCGCGCGCCGAGCCCTTGCAGGCCGACCGCGTCCAGCATGGCCGCCACCCGGGCGTCGTCATGCCGGCCCAGCAGCATGAGCGGCAGCGCCACGTTCTGCGCCACGTCCAGGTGCGGCAGCACGTGGAAGGCCTGGAACACGAAGCCCACCTGGCTGCGGCGCAGCACGGCGCGCTGGGCATCGGTCTGCGTGCCGAGGTCCACGCCGTCCAGCACCACGCGGCCTTCGTCCCAATGCTCCAGCCCGGCCATGCAGTTGAGCAGGGTGGACTTGCCGACGCCCGATTCGCCGACGATGGCCACGAACTCGCCCGGCTCGACCGTCAGCGAGACGTTGGCGAATACCGCAACGTCGCCGTAGCGCTTGGTCAGCTCGGTGATGACGAGGCTCATGCGCTGGCCCTCGCCGCAAGGCGCCGGGCCAGCGCCAGCACCTGGTCCACCGCGTCGGGCGCGTCGCAGGCGACGACGTGCCGCGCCGGCATCGAACGCAGCCAGGTGATCTGGCGCTTGGCGAGCTGGCGGGTGGCGAAGATGCCCTTGTCGCGCAGCTCCGCGAGGGCCTGCGCCGGTTCGGCCCCGGACTGCAGGGCGTCGAGGCACTCCCAGGCCTGGCGGTAGCCGACGCAGCGCATCGAGGCGAGCGAGGGCGTCAGGTCGCCGCGCTCGCGCAGTGAGCGCACTTCGGCCAGCAGGCCGGCGTCGAGCATCGCGTCAAAGCGCAGCGCAATGCGTTCATGCAGCCAGGCGCGGTCGCCCGGCTCCAGCGAGATGAGCGGCAGGGCGACCCCGCCCCGGCGGCTTTCGGCATGGAACGCCGACAGCGGCCGGCCCGAGACGCGCCAGACCTCGAGCGCGCGCTGGATGCGCTGGGCGTCGCCCGGCTGCAGCCGCGCCGCCGTGAGCGGGTCGACGCGCGCCAGCTCGGCATGCAGCGCGGGCCAGCCGCGCTCGGCCGCCTCGGCCTCGATTGCCGCGCGCACCGGCGGCGCAGCGGCCGGCATGTCGCTGATGCCGTCGAACAGCGCCTTGAAGTACAGCATCGTGCCGCCCACCAGCAGGGGCAGGCGCCCGCGTGCGCCGATCTCGCCGATGAGGCGCCTGGCATCGGCTGCGAACTCGGCCGCGCTGTAGGCGTCGAGCGGGTCGCGGATGTCGATCAGGTGGTGCGGCACGGCAGCCTGTTCGGCGGCATCCGGCTTGGCGGTTCCGATGTCCATGCCGCGGTACACCAGGGCCGAGTCGACGCTGATGATCTCCACCGGCCATTCGCGCGCCAGCGCGAGCGCGGCCGCGGTCTTGCCCGCGGCCGTGGGGCCGGCCAGCGCCAGTGCCGGGACTTCAGGCGCGGCCGGGTTCACCATAGCGCTGCACCAGGGTCCAGGCCGCCAGCGCGATCAGCGCGCTCCAGAACAGGATGCCGTTGACCATCGGGAACACCGAGCCGTCCATGTGCGTGCCGAGCCATCCGCCCATCGCGAAGGCCGCGACCATCATCAGAAACCCGTTGAGCGCCGAGGCCGTGCCCGCCGCCTGCGGAAACGGGCCGACCGCGCCGCTCTGGCTGCAGGGCTGGTGCACACCATGGCCCATCATGAAGAGGTAGAACGGCAGGACGATGGCCCAGGCCGAGCGCAAGCCGGCGTAAGCCAGCACGGCCATCAGCGTGCCGCCGGCCAGCGTCAGGCCGCCGGCAATGGCCACCGTGCGGCGCAGGCCGAAGCGCGGCAGCAGGCGCCGGCACAGCACGGTGGACAGCACGTAGACGAAGGAGATGGTGAACATCGTCAGGCCGTACTGCGTCTTGCTCAGGCCGAGCACCCGGATGAAGACGAAGGACGACGCGGCCAGGAAGGTGAACAGCCCGCCATAGGACGCGGCCGACAGCGCGCAGAAGGCCATGAAGGTCGGGTTCCGCACGATGGTCCACCAGTTGCGCGCCAGCCGCGCCGGATGCAGGGCCTGCGGGTCCGGCGCAGGCGCCGTCTCGCGCAGGCGCAGCGCGATCAGCGCCAGCGTCGCGGCGCCGAACACCGCCGTGACCAGCAGCGCAACACGCCAGCTCGTGAGGTCCGACACCAGGCCGCCGAGGATCGGGCCGCCACAGGCGATGATGCCCAGCCCGGTGAGACCGCGCGACATGGCGCGCGCGCCGTCGACCGGCGCATAGAGGTCGCGCACGATCGCGCGGGCGCACATCACGGCGGCACCCATGGCGGCACCCTGCAGCGTGCGCCACACGATCAGCGCCGCCATCGACGGCGCCAGGGCGGCGCCCACGGCCGCCACCACGTAGGCGGCGAGGCCCCACAGCAGGATCGGACGGCGGCCGAACCGGTCCGAAAGCGGCCCCCAGATGAGTTGCGACAGCCCGAAGGCCAGCAGCAGCGCCGACAGCGTGAGCTGCGCCTGCGCCATGCCGGCGCCGAAGCCTTCGGTGAGCGCCGGCAGCGCCGGCAGGTACAGGTCGGTCGTGACGGGCTGGATGCCCAGCAGCAGGCCGAGCACCACCACGACGAGCTGGCTGGACATGCCGGAGACGGGCGCTGCGGCGGTGGAACTGGCGGAGGAAGGGGCAGAGGAGGGGGCTTGCGGCATCGGGCTCCGAGGGTAGCAGATCGGTCCCCGGCGCCCCGGGCTGCGGCGAGCTATGTGGAGTTGTGGCGAGTTGTGGCGAGCTGCGGAGGGCGGTGCTCAGCGCAGGCTGAACAGCTCGGCCAGGGCCTGGCGGTATTGCGCCTGGCCGACCGAGTTGGTGCTGTGGTGCGAGCCGCCCTCCACCAGAACGAAGGCCTTGCGCCCGGTGGCCGCGTCATACAGCTTGCGGCCGAGTTCGGGCTTGATCAGGCTGTCGGCGTCGCCATGCACGACGAGCAGGGGCGAGCCGATCCGGGCAACCTTGCGAACGGACTCGAAGCGCTGGGTGATGAGCGGGCCGACCGGCAGCCAGCCCCACTTGAAGGTGCTCGCCACGTCGGGAATCGAGGTGAAGGTGCCTTCCACGATGGTGCCGGCCTCGTCCTGCACCTGGGACGCCAGGTCGATCGCGATGGCCCCGCCCAGCGAGTGGCCGAAGATGTAGCGCGGGCGGCCCGGGTAGCGCTGAGCCAGCCAGTCCCAGGCGGCGCGGGCGTCCTCGTAGGCCATGGTCTCGGACGGCAGCACCTGCGTGCTTTTGCCAAAGCCCCGGTAGTCCACCGCCAGCACCGAAAAGCCCAGCTCCTGCATGCGGCGGATGCGCGGCGTGGAGCCGGTGACGTTCCAGCGGGCGCCGTGCAGGTACAGCAGCACCGGCGCGTCGGGTCGCTCGCCCGCGAGCCACAGCGCATGCAGCCGCGTCGGCTGGCCGGTGGTGCGCGAGTCGAACTCGATCCACACGTCATCGAGCCCCTCGGCGGTGAGGCCGCCCCAGCTGCGGTCGCTGGGCTGGAAGATCCAGGCGCGCTGGCGCTCGTCCAGCGTTGCACAGCCGCCGATCAGGGCCAGGAGCAGGGCGGCGAAGGCGATCAGATAGCGGCGTTTCATGGCAAGGCTTGAGTCGGAATGGCGCCGAAAAGTTCGCGCACCCCCTCAAGATTAGGGCAGTCTGCCGGTTTGGGGGTGGGGCGATGGTGAAGTTTCGCAAAGCCGGGCCGGGGGCGGGCCGAGCGGACCGCAGCGCTCTCAGGTCGGGGGGCGCTCAGCGCCCGCGCAGGAACAGCGCGTCGAGCTCGCGCACCGTGATCTGCCGCCAGGTGGGCCGGCCGTGGTTGCACTGGTCGGAGCGTTCGGTCTCTTCCATCTGGCGCAGCAGCGCGTTCATCTCGTCGAGCGTCAGCTTGCGGTTGGCGCGCACGGCACCGTGGCAAGCCATGGTGGCCAGCAGCTCGTTGCGGGCGCGCTGCACCACGGTGCTCGCGTCGTGCTGGGCCAGCTCGGCCAGCACGCTGCGGGCCAGCTCGACCGCATCGCCCTGGGCCAGCGAGGTCGGCACGGCCCGCACCGCCAGCGTGCGCGGCGAGAACGGCGTGATCTCCAGCCCCAGCGCCTGCAGCGTGTCGGCGCAGCTCTCCGCCGTGGCGACTTCCTGCGGCGTGGCGGCAAAGGTCGCGGGGATCAGCAGCGGCTGGCTGGTGATGGCAGCGCTGTCGCTCTGCGACTTCAGGCGTTCATAGACGATGCGCTCGTGCGCCGCGTGCATGTCCACCACCACCAGGCCCTGGCTGTTCTCGGCCAGGATGTAGATGCCCTGGATCTGCGCGATCGCGCGGCCCAGCGGCCAGTCGCCCGGCGGCAGCTCGGCCGCCATCGCGGGCGATGCCGCGCCGCCCGGGCCCGCCAGGAATTCTGCAGTCGGCGAGGGTGCATCGGCCCAGGGGGCAGCGCCGGAGCCCGGCTCCTCAACGTGCGGACCGGCCATCGCCTCCGCTGCCCAGGGGCCGGAGAGCGCAGAAGGCGTAGAGGGCGCCGTGGTGCCTCGGGGCTGCCACAGCGCGGCGAGATCGTCCACGCGGTGGCCGGCGCCTGCGCCGTCAAAGCGCATCGACGGCTGCGCCCAGGGCGCAAGCGGGGCGCGGCGCTGGGCCGGACCGCCGGCGGGCGCGAAGCGGGCTCCCGCCGCAGCGTTAGGCCCGCCGTCGAGCGGCAGGGAGCCAGCGCCTGCGACGGCCGTGTCCGTATCCGCGCCCGACAGCGCCTGCCCCGCACGCGGTGCGGCGAGCGCGTTCTCCACGGCGTGCCGCACCGCCTGGTGCACCTCGCGGCTGTCGCGAAAGCGGACCTCGATCTTGGTCGGGTGGACGTTCACGTCGACCCGTGACGGGTCGATCGCCAGGTACAGCGCGTACACCGGCTGGCGGTGCCCGTGCAACACGTCCTCGTAGGCGCTGCGCGCGGCATGCGTGACCACCTTGTCGCGCACATAGCGGCCGTTGACGTACGAGAACTGATGGTCCGCGCGCGAGCGCGCAGCGTCTGGAATGCCTGCGCGGCCCGTCACCCGCAGCGGGCCGGCGCTGTAGTCCACCGCGACCGACTGCGCCAGAAAGTCGTCGCCCAGCACGTCGGCCAGCCGCTGGTCGGCCGTGGCGGCGCGCCACTGCTCGACGAGCTTGCCTTCGTGCCAGATGGCAAAGCCCACGTCGGGGCGGGCCAGGGCGTGACGGCGCACCGCCTCGATGCAATGGGCCAGCTCGGTCGCGTCGGTCTTGAGGAACTTGCGCCGCGCTGGCGTGCTGAAGAACAGCTCCTTGACCTCGACCGTCGTGCCGGTGGCCCTCGCCGCCGGCCGCAGCTCGCCGCTGCGTGCGTCCAGCAGAAAGGCGCTGGGCTGGCTGTCGGTGCGCGACAGCAGCGCCAGCTCCGACACCGAGCTGATGGCCGCGAGCGCTTCACCGCGAAAACCCATGGTGCCCACCGACTCGAGGTCCTGCAGGCTGGTGATCTTGCTCGTGGCGTGGCGGCGCAGCGCGACGGGCAGTTCCTCGCGCGGAATGCCGCCGCCGTCGTCTTCCACCGAGATCAGGCGCACGCCACCGGCGAGCAGGCGCACCGTGACCTGCGAGGCGCCTGCGTCGAGCGCGTTGTCCACCAGCTCGCGCACCACCGAGGCCGGCCGCTCGACCACCTCGCCGGCCGCGATCTGGCTGATCAGCTCATCGGGGAGTTCGCGGATGGGGCGGTGCAGGGCAGGGGGGCGGGTGGCGTTCACCCGACTCATTCTAGGAGGTGCGGCCGCCGCAGGTGCGAATGAGGGCGGCGCGCTGCCTGGGCCCATTTCCTTGGCCCACATCCTCAGCGTGCACCATACCTCCGGATGACGTCGCTGCGCGTCGAGCATCTATAGGATGCACCTGCCTTTTCCGCCACTCCGTGTACCGAGCCTCTTCGTCCCACGATCCTCGCCCCGCTTCCCTGACCCCTTGTTCCTGCGCCATGGGTTCATGGCCATCCCATCTTTCATTCCATTCCACTCCTCATCATGCAACCCTCCGGCGGCCCGCAACGCAGTCATGCTTCTTCCCGAGATCCAGCCCATCGTTCGCGCTCCAGTCGCCGGGCCACCCTGCCGACGGGGCCTGGCGCGGCCGGGCATTCGACACCGACCGTGAGGGTGCGCGCCGGCAGCCACCTCACCATGCCGGCGCTGTCGCGCGGCGTCCCCGCCCGCCCCGAAGCGACGGGGTTCCTGAGCCGGTGCGGGGCGGCCTTCAAGCGTGCGTTCGGCTTGGCAGATGCCGCCCCGGTCACCGGTTCCCGGGCCGGCGACAAGTGGGTCCGCAGGGCCCTGCCGCCGCTGGAAGGCGCCAGGGTAATGACCAGAGGGCGCACGACCCACGCCGGGGCTGGGGATGTGCAGTCCGCCCTGGACCGGCTTCAACGCAAGTTCGGCGTGATTAAGCTGCTGTCTGCCAGCGAGGTCATGGCGCTGCCCGGGCCGCGCCGCATGTTCCTGCTGTCGACCCGTCTGTCGGAGCGCGACCGGCGCGTCGCCGAGCCCCAGCGGGTGATCCTTCTGGGCGATGCGCCCGGATCCGGCGCGGACTCCCGCTGGTTCAATTCGCATGACTTGCCCGGTGACCGCGATCGGGTGGTCACACACCTCAGGACGGCGTATCGGGGCCATGTCTACCGCTACACGCTGGGCTCCGGCGACAAGCCTGCCGGCGTTCTGTTCGACGAGCAGGAGGGGGGCGCTGCGCGCCTCACCGAAGAATTCAGCAAGCTTCAACTCGCCCCCGATGCAATGCTCGACAAGGAACTGCCGGACTTTCTCGACGGGTTCCCGGCGCGCGGCGCACTGGTCAACGCCCTGCCAGCCGTCCTGCAAGGCGTCACCTTGTCGCTCGTCCTGGACTACGCTGCATCGTCCGAACCGGTCAGCGCGGCGCGTCTGCCCGCCCTGCATCCGGGCGACATGATCCGGCTGCAGGCCGGATCCGGGGACGACGACGCGTATGACGAGCTGGAGTTCGTCAGATACAAGGTCGACGGCGACCGCATCCTTGCATTGCTGGATGCCGGGCGTTTCGACCGGTCGGCGGAGGTGGCGGCGGAGCGCGCCAGGGACATTGCCCGCGCGCTCGGTGCCGATGTCGATCACCGGGGCCGCATCGCGCTGACGCTGCCGGAATCGCAACCTTCCCATGCACGGGCGCGGCAGGTGCTGGGACTGGCGCCCGCCGAGACGGCGCCGCCAGTGCGCCCGCGGGCTCTGCCGACCCCTGCACGGTCCCCTGACGTGTCGACCACACCGACGACCCCGACTCCGACGGCGACGACGACGCTCTCCACCACGGCTTGCGCGAGCGCGTCAACGACGGCTTCCACGAGCGCTTCCCCCAGCGCTTTGTCCGGACCCTCCGGCGCATCGCAGCCGGCACGCCGCCCGCTCGACCTCAGCAGTCCGCCTCAGGCCGGCGACCGCGTCTGGGTCCGTGGCGAGGCCTACGAGTTCGACGAGATCAGCAGGTTCACGGACACCAAGGAGGACGCGGGCCTGACCGTGCGTCTGCGCAAGCTCCACGACGATCCGGCACAGGAGGAACTGCTGGACTTCGATCCTTCCGCGGACCTCATCGAGGTGGAAGACACCGCATCCGGTGGGGCCTGAGCCGGGACGGAACCGCCAGCACGGATAATCGCGGTCCATGGAACTGGCCGCCTACCTGATCGACTTCATCCTCCACGTCGACAAGCACCTCGAGACCTTCGTCACCGCCTACGGCGCCTGGGTCTACGCGCTGCTGTTCGTCATCATCTTCGTGGAAACGGGCGTGGTGGTCATGCCCTTCCTGCCGGGCGACTCGCTGCTGTTCGTGGTCGGCGCCATGTGCGGCGTCGGCTTCATGAGCTACCCCGTGGCCTGCGCCGTGCTGCTGGCTGCCGCGATCCTGGGCGACCAGTGCAACTATTCGATCGGCCGCTACTTCGGCCCGAAGGTGTTCCAGTGGGAGCAGTCGCGCTGGTTCAACCGTGACGCCTTCAACCGGGCGCATGCGTTCTACGAGCGCTATGGTGGCGTCACCATCGTGCTGGCGCGCTTCATGCCTTTCCTGCGGACTTTCGTGCCCTTCGTGGCCGGCGTGGCCGAGATGACGCGCAGCAAGTTCACGCTCTGGAACGTGGCCGGCGCGGCGATCTGGGTGTTCGGCATCGTGACGGCGGGCTACTTCCTGGGCAGCCTGCCCTGGGTCAAGGAGAACCTGGACAAGATCATCTGGGGCATGATCCTCGTGCCGGGCCTGATTGTCCTGGGCGGGGCGTGGAAGGCACGGCGGACCGCCGCCACCTGATCGCGGCAGCCCCTCGGAAGTGGCTCAGTCCGTGTTGGGCAAGGCCTCGATGGAGGCGCGGCGCGCTGCTTCCAGCACCGCCTGCTCATAGCGCGCACCCTGGCGCTGCCAGTCGCTGTCGGGCAGGATCAGGCCGATCGCAGCCACGAGCTGGCCCTGCCAGTCCCACACGGGCGCGGCAAGGGCGTCGATCCGGTTCACGAAGTGGCCGCGCGCGAGCGCATAGCCTTGCCCCTGGACTTCGTTCGCGACGGCGGCGATGGCGGCGCGCGCCGCCGCCTTGCCATGCGGCTCGCCGCGCCGCCTGAGTTCTTCCGCAACCAGGCCTTCACACAGCTGGGCCGGCAGGTGGGCGGCGAAGAGGCGTCCCACGGCGCTGCCCAGGATCGGAAACACGCTGCCGAGGCCGGCATCGGTGCCGGCGAGCACGGAGCCGCGCAGCCAGCGCACGCAGACCGGGCCGGAGTCGCTCCAGACCGTCAGCATGCCGGTGTGGCCCGTGTCGTCCACCAGGCGTGCCAGGCTGGTGGCGGCGCGCTCGATGGCGTCGACACTGCGCAGGGCGGCGAGTCCCAGCTGGAGCGTGCCTTCGGCCAATGCATAGCTGCCGGTGTCCGGGTCCTGACGCATCAGCCCCGTCCGCACCCAGCTGGTGAGGTAGCGGTGGGCCTGGCTCGCCGACAGCTGCGCGTCCTGCGCCAGCTGCTTGAGCGCCGCGCCGCGCGGATAGCGGGCCGCCGCCATCAGGACGCGCGCGCCGATTTCCACCGATTGGATTCCCTGGACCGCCATGTGCCTTGGTGTGTGTGATGTGGTTCGGCCGATGGTAACCGGCGCGGGCGCACGGAGCGGGACGCGTGCGGTCTGAATTCCAATTTATGCAACGCATTGCATAAATTGGAATGACGAAGTACGATGCCTTCACTGTCCGTTGCTTTCGAAAGGAACCTCGATGTCTTCTTCGTACCTGTTGTCGCTGCGCCGGCCCCTGGTCGCCGCTCTCGTGGGGCTGGCCTGCGTCTTGCCCGTTCTGGCTCAGGCGCAGGCCTGGCCATCGCGCCCCGTGCGCCTTGTGGTGCCGTTTCCGGCGGGCGGCGGCGCTGACGTGGTGGGCCGCCTGTTGGCCAACGGGCTGTCGGCGCGGTGGGGGCAGCCGGTGGTGGTGGACAACAAGGTCGGCGGCAACACCATCGTCGGCGCGGAGGCGGTGGCCCGCTCGCCGGCCGATGGCTACACGCTGCTCATGGCCATGGACACCACGCTGACCCAGAACCAGTTCCTGTTCAGCCGGCTGCCCTATGACCCGCTGGCCGACTTCGTTCCGATCTCGATGGCCGTGGCCTCGCCGGTGGCCGTGGTGGCCAGCGAGCGCTTTAAGGGCAGCCTGGCGGACTGGGTCGCCCAGGCCAAGGCCCAGCCTGGCAAGCTCAATTACGGCGTCTCCGGAATCTCCACGCAGGTGGTGGCCGCGCTGTTCGAGGAGGCCGCGCAGATGTCAGCCGTCGCCGTGACGTACAAGGGCAGCGCGCCCGCTGCACAGGGGCTGATTGCCGGAGATGTGGACGTGGTGTTCGACGGCATCGCTCCCTACCTGCAGTTCATCAAGGCAGGCAAGGCACGCGCGCTGGCCGTGACGTCGGCCCAGCGGTCGGGGGCTCTGCCCGACGTGGCGACGGCGGCCGAGCTGGGCTGGCGCGGCGTCGACCACAAGGTGTGGTTCGGCTTCGTCGCGCCCAAGGGCACGCCGCGCGAGATCGTCATGAAGGTGCGCAACGACCTGGCGGAGGTGCTGGCCCAGCCCGACGTGCGGCAGCGCCTGGGCGGCTTTGCCTTCGACCCGGTGGGCAGCACGCCGGAGCAGTTCGAGGCCAGCATCCGGGCCGACGCCGCGAAGTACGGGCCCATCATCCGCCGCCTCGGTCTCAAGCTCGATTGATGCGCACCGTCGGCCTGATCGGGGGCACCGGCTGGCCGGCCACCCGCGACTATTACGTTCTGCTCAACCAGCTCACGCAGCGCCGGCTCGGCGGCCTGCACGGGCTGGAGCTTCGGCTGTGGTCATTCGACTTCCAGGCGCTTCTGGCGCGCGGCGAAGACGCCCCTGGCGGGTTCGACGCCGCATTCGCGGAGGCTGGCGGCCGCCTGCGCGATGCCGGGGCCGCGCTGCTGGCGCTGGCTTCGAACACCGGGCACCTGTTCATCGACGGGCTGGCTGCCACGGGCTTGCCGCTGGTCCATATCGCGCCTGCCTGTGCCGGGGCGATGGCGGCGGCTGGCGTGTCCCGCGCAGGTGTTCTGGCGACACGCCGGGCGCTTGCCGGGCAGGTGTTTCGCAGCGGATTCGACGCCGCAGGCATTGCGCTGGTGCCGCCGCCGCCTGCGCTGGCACAGGCCGTGGACGAGGCGATCTTCACGGAGCTGGAGCAGGGGCAGCCCGGCCCGCTCACCGCATCGGCGCTGGCGCGGGCCTGTTCCGCGTGGCGCGCCGAGGGCCTTGAGCACGTGCTGCTCGGCTGCACCGAGATCCGGCCGCCGCTGCTGGCGTTCCTGCCCGAGGCGCACGGCCTTCGCCTGTGGGACTCGACCCTGCTGCACTGCGAGGCCATCGTCGAGCAGGCCCTGGCGGACTGACGCGAACCTTTTCATCGGAACCCACCATGGACACACTTTCTGATCCGCCCGCCGCCTCCGCCTCCTCTGTGGCGGAACTTTGCATCGACCATCTGATGACGAAGGTGGACTCCCCGCGCGAGGCCGGCGACTGGTTCGAGCGATGCGGCTTTTCGGTGACCCCGTATTCGGAGATCGACGCGATGGGGCTGTGCAACCGGCTCGTGCTCTTCGATCCCGGCCGGCCGGGCCTGGCCAACTTCGTCGAGCTCATGGGCGTGTTGCCCGACCGTCCCGTGCAGCCGGCCATGAACCAGCTGCTGGCCGGCCCGGCCGGGCCTCGCTCCATGGTGATGGTGTCGCAGGACGCCCATGCCACCCGCGATGAGCTGCTCAGGCGCGGATTCGCGCCGGGGCCCGTCCATTCCGTCCAGCGCGAATGGGTGCTGCCGGGCGAGCGGCTGCATCTTGCGTTCGATGTGCTGCTGCCCATGCCGGCACCATTGCCTTTCAACGTCTGCCGCTACCACACGCTGCAGCACTACCTGCGGCCGCAATGGCTGAAGCATCCGAATGGCGCGCGCTCCATGGCTGCGGTGCTCGGCGTGGTCGACGACGTGGCACAAGCCGCGCAGTTCTATGAGACGCTGCTGGGCGCGCCAGCGCGCGATGCGGGGCCTGGCCATGCTGTCGTGGTCCAGGGACCGGCGGCGCTCGAGCTGCTCGATGCGGCGGCCTATGCCCGTCTCACCGGCAGCACGGTGCTGCGCCAGCCCGGTCTGGCCGGATACCGCCTGCGATGCGACGACGCCCGGGCCACGGCCGGCTGGTTCGAGCGTGCCGGCGCCGCACCGGCCTGGCGCGAGCAGGCCGGGGCCTGGCAGGTTGCTGCGCTGGGCTGCGACATCTTTCTGGCCTGAGCGCCGAGCGGAAGGAGGCCGGACGCCGCCCCCACGGCGGCGTGGAAAAGATATGTATGCATATTAAATCGGCGGTATCATCCCGTTTTTGGAGACAAGCGATGAACGCTCCGGACGCTCTTTCTCGCTGGCCGCAGCCCGGCTCCAGCCGCGTGCCTTTCTGGGCCTACACCGACGCCCAGCTCTACCAGCGCGAGCTGGACACCCTGTTCTACGGCCGTCACTGGTCCTACGTGGGGCTTGCCATCGAGGTGCCCAACACCGGCGACTTCAAGCTCAGCCACATCGGCGAGCGGCAGGTGATCATGGTGCGCGACCGGGTCGCTCCGCGCGACCGCGCGACCGACCATGGCATCCGCGTGGTGGAGAACCGCTGCGCCCACCGGGGCGTGCGCTTCTGCCAGCAGCCGCACGGCAATGCCCGCAGCTTCGTCTGCCCCTACCACCAGTGGACCTACAAGCTCAACGGCGAGCTGGCGGGCCTGCCGTTCAAGGACGGCGTGAAGGAGGGCGACTGCGTCAACGGCGGCATGCCGGCGGACTTCGACCTCAAGGACCACGGCCTCACGCGGCTGCGTGTGGCGGTGCTGCACGGGCTGGTGTTTGCCACCTTCAGCGACGAGACCGAGCCGCTCGAGGACTATTTCGGCCCCGGCGTCATGCCCTGGCTGGACCGCATCTTCAAGGGACGCGAGCTGACGCTGCTGGGTTACAACCGGCAGCGCATTCCGGGCAACTGGAAGCTCATGATGGAGAACATCAAGGACCCGTACCACCCGGGCCTGCTGCATACCTGGTTCGTGACCTTCGGCCTGTGGCGCGCCGACCAGAAGAGCCGCATGGTGATGGACGCGCACGGCCGCCATGCGGTGATGATCTCGCGCCGCAACGACGGCGGCGAAAACCGCAGCGTGACCGAAGGTGTCACCAGCTTCAAGGCGAACATGACGCTCAACGATGCGCGCCTGCTCGACGTCGTTCCGGAGCCCTGGTGGAAGATCGACGATCCGTCGAATCCGGGCCAGAGCATCATGCCCACCGTGACCATGATCACGCTGTTCCCGAGCCTGATCATCCAGCAGCAGGTCAATTCGCTGTCGACGCGCCACATCGTGCCGCGCGGCGAGGGCGAGTTCGATTTCGTGTGGACGCATTTCGGCTTTGCCGACGACACGCCCGAGATGACGCAGCGCCGGCTGCGCCAGGCCAATCTGTTCGGCCCGGCGGGCTTCGTGAGTGCCGACGATGGCGAGGTGATCGAGTTCAGCCAGGATGGTTTCCGGCAATGGGGCGAATCGGGCGAGACGCTCTGCGAACTGGGCGGCACCGGCACCGGCATGACCGAGCACATGGTCACCGAGACGCTGATCCGCAGCATGTACGCCTACTGGAAGAAGGTGATGACGCCATGAGCGCACTCACGGACGATCAGCTGGCCGCGCTGTGGCTGCAGCATCAGGTGGACCAGCTCAACGCTGCCTACGCCGCCGCGCTCGACGACAGGCGTTTTGACGACTGGCCCGAGTTCTTCACGGACGACGGGGTCTACAAGGTCCAGGCCCGCGAGAACTTCGACCGCGGACTGCCGCTGGCCCTGATGGCGCTGGAGAGCAGGGGCATGATGAAGGACCGGGTCTACGGCGTCACCCAGACGATCTATCACGGCCCGTACTACACCCGGCACGTGGTCGGCCCGGCGGTGGTGGCGCGTGACGGCGACGCGCTGCGCGCGCAGGCCAGCTATGCCGTGTTCCGCACCAAGCCCGGCAACGTGAGCGAGGTGTACAACGTCGGACGCTACATCGACACGCTGGTGCAGACGCCGCAGGGCCTGCGCCTCGCGAGTCGGATCTGTGTGTACGACAGCGAGATGATCCTCAATTCGCTGATCTATCCGATCTGAGGCGGCGCGGGGCGGCAGGCCGAATGAGAGAAGCCGGCGCGAGGCCAGGGGCAATGAAAGAAGCCGGCTCAAGGCCGGCTTCGGTTCAGCTTTTTTTCAGTGTCCACGAGGGCGATCAGCGGCGGTCGCGGTCCTTGCCGACTTCGTTGCCGATCAGGGCGCCAGCGGCAGCGCCGCCGACGGTGGCGGCCGTGCCGCCCAGCGCGCTTCCGACCACACCCCCCACGACGGCGCCGGTGGCGGTGCCGATCTGGGCATTGGTCGGGTTGGAGGAGCAGCCCGTCAGCGCGACGAGCGCGGCACCGGACAATGCGAGCAGGATCTTCGTCTTCATGATGTCACCTTTGTGGTCGAGTGGTTGAAAGCTCAGGCCGTTCACAGGGACCGGTATGTTGACGCCGGGGGCTGGAAGCCTGTTGCCGTCGTGGCCCGGACACTGTGCTGTCCCGTGGCTTTACTGTAGGCGGGCCTGCGGACCGGCCCTGTAGGAGCAGGCCCACGGGGTACGTCGGCGCGAGGCGTCTGTGGCGGTGCGGGAATCGGCCTTGCAGTGCGGCGCCTTCGCAGAGCCCGGGGCGGAGCCAGTGGCTCGGAAAGCGCAGATGCCGGCGCCCGGCGTTCAGACCGTCCTGTTGCGGGCCAGCGGCGGGTTCTTGGCAAAGTAGCGGCCGATGCCGCGCATGATGGCATCGGCCAGCTGCTCCTGGTAGGCCTCGCTGCGCAGGCGCACTTCCTCGTCGGGGTTGCTGATGAACGCCGTCTCCACCAGCACACTCGGAATGTCGGGCGCCTTGAGTACGGCAAAGCCGGCCTGCTCGACGCGCGGCTTGTGCAGCTTGCCCACGCTGCCGATCTCGCCGAGCATCGCGCTGCCAAGTTGCAGGCTGTCGCGGATCTGCGCGGTGGTGCTCATGTCGAGCAGGGCCTTGGCGACCTGCGCGTCGCGCGACTTGACGTTGATGCCGCCCACGAGGTCGGCGGAGTTTTCCTTGTCGGCGATCCAGCGCGCGGCGCTGCTCGATGCGCCGCGTTCGCTCAGCGCGAAGACGCTCGCGCCCTGCGGCCGTGGCGTGAAGAAGGCATCGGCGTGGATGCTGATGAACAGGTCGGCCTGCACGCGGCGGGCCTTCTGAACGCGCACGCCCAGCGGGACGAAGAAGTCCGCATCGCGCGTGAGGTAGGCGCGCATGTTGGGCTGGTTGTTGATGCGCTCGCGCAGGCGATGGGCGATCTGCAGCACGACGTCCTTCTCGCGCGTGCCGCCGGGGCCGATCGCACCGGGGTCTTCACCGCCGTGGCCGGGGTCGAGCGCCACGATCACGAGCCGGTCGGTCTTGCCGGGTGTGACGATGGCGGGCCGGGCGACCTGCGCGGGCGGGGGTGCGGAGGGCGAGGCGGGAGCCGGGGAAGAACCCGAGGAAGAAGGAGAGGATGGAGGAGAGGAAGAGGGGCGGGACGACGCAGATGAAGGCGTCGATGGGCTCGCGCTGCCCGGCCCCGCGCCCTGCGATGCCGGCTTGCGCGACTGCTGCGCGATCAGCTCGCCAAGCGGGTCGGCCGGCCGGGCCGATGGCGCGCCGGGGGTGGATGCTGCGGCGGCGGGCGGTGTCCCGGCGGCCTGCTGGTCGCGCAGGCGCTCGGCGATCAGGGCCTCGAGCGGATCGGCAGGCCGGGCCGGGTAGAGGTCGAACACCAGGCGGTGCTGGTAGGCCGCGATCGGCGGCAGCGTGAAGACCTGGGGCAGGGCCTCCTGCTTGAGGTCCACCACGAGGCGCACCACGTTGGGCGCATTCTGGCCCACGCGGATGCCGGCGATGAACGGGTCGTCGGCCTTGACCTTGGCGACCAGCTCGCGCAAGGCCGGATTCAGGTCGATGCCCTCGACGTCCACGGCCAGGCGCGGCGGGCTGGCCACGAAGAACTGGCGGGCCTTGAGCGGCCCGTCCGACTCGATGGTGATGCGGGTGTAGTCGGGCGCAGGCCAGACACGCACCGCGAGGATGGTGGCGCCGCGTGCGATCTGCTGCGTGCCGAGCAGCAGCACCAGCGCGCCGCGCCGACCGAGCACGAGCGACGAGCGCCGCAGCAGGTCGCGCCGCCTCAAGCCCCGGCCTCCCTGGCCAGTGCCTGGCCGGTGACGGTGTGGGCGGTGCAGGTGACGTGTCGCGATTCGTCGGGCATGGCCTCGATTGTGACCGTGAGATCGGGTTGCGGCAGATGCCCTGCGGCTTTTTCCGGCCATTCGGCCAGCTTGAGGCCGGGCGCCGCGAACAGGTCGCGGAATCCGGCGTCTTCCCATTCGCGCGGGTCGTCGAAGCGGTAGAAGTCGAAGTGCCAGATGGACAGGGGCGGCGGCCCGGCCACCTCGTGCGGCTCCACGACCGCATAGGTCGGGCTCTTGATGCGGCCGGTCACGCCGAGCGCCCGCAACAGGTGGCGCACGAAGCTCGTCTTGCCCGCGCCCAGGTCGCCCCGCAGCTCGATGAAGGCGTCGCGCACCGCAGCGCTGCCCGCCAGCCGCGCCGCGAAGCGCTGCGTGTCGTCCTCGCTGTGCCACACCTGCCGGCAGGTGCCGGGCACGGGCGCGGGCCCTCCCGCCGCAGGCAGTGCGCTTTCTACAATCGGCGGGTGACGTTCGATGGCACTCAACTCGTATCCAGGCTTGCGGGCTGGGCCCGTGAGCTGGGATTCTCCCAAATCGGCGTGGCCGGTGTGGACCTGGGGGCCGCCGAGCCCGGCCTGCTGGCGTGGCTGGCCGCCGGCTTCCATGGCGACATGGGCTACATGGCCGCGCACGGTCTCAAGCGCGCGCGGCCGGCGGAGCTGGTGCCCGGCACGGTGAGCGTGATCACCGCGCGCATGGACTACCTGCCGGCCGAGGGCCCCGATGAATGGCAGGCGCTTGAATGGGCCCGGCTGGCGCGGCCGCAGGAGGGCGTCATCTCCGTCTACGCGCGCGGCCGGGACTACCACAAGGTGCTGCGCAGCCGCCTGCAGAAGCTCGGCGAGCGCGTGGCGGCCGAGATCGGGCCGCTGGGCTTTCGGGCCTTCACCGACTCCGCACCCGTGCTCGAAGCCGAGCTGGCCGCGCGCAGCGGCCAGGGCTGGCGCGGCAAGCACACGCTGGTGCTCAGCCGCGACGCCGGCTCGATGTTCTTCCTGGGCGAGATCTATGTGAACGTGGCCCTGCCACCCAGCGAGCCGGTGCAGGCCCACTGCGGCAGTTGCAGCGCCTGTATCGACGTCTGTCCCACCCAGGCCATCGTGGCGCCGCACCGGCTGGATGCACGGCGCTGCGTCTCCTACCTGACCATCGAGCATGAAGGGCCGATCCCGGCGGAGCTGCGCCCGCTCATGGGCAACCGCATCTACGGCTGCGACGACTGCCAGCTCGCCTGTCCCTGGAACAAGTTCGCCCGGCGCAGTCCGCTGCCCGACTTCGATGAGCGCGAGGGGCTGGCCGGCGCGCAGCTGGCGGAGCTGTTCAGCTGGAGCGAGGCGGAGTTCCTGCGCCGTACCGAGGGCAGCCCGATCCGCCGCATCGGCCATGCGCGCTGGCTGCGCAATGTGGCGGTGGCCGGCGGCAACGCCTTGCGCGAAAGGGGCGCGCGGGCGCTCGACGCCGCGTCGGCGCAGGCGCTGCGCGCGGCACTGGCGGCCGGGCGCGCGCATCCCGATCCCGTCGTGCGCGAGCATGTGGACTGGGCGCTCGAAGCGCCCTGATGCCGGGGGCCTGGTTTCAGGCGGGCGGCGGGTGTCGCGGGGCTGGCCGCGGGGGCTGCGCTGAGAGGGCTGTGCAGGGCCTCACAGGTTCAGCGCAGCACCCCCAGCGCGAAGGGCAGGCTGACCATGCCCAGCAGGGTCGACAGCGTCACCAGCGCGGCGACGAACGGCCCGTTGTAGCCCATGCGCTGCGCCAGCACGTAGCAGCTGGAGGCGGTCGGCAAGGCCGAGAAGGTCAGCAGCACAGCGGCCTGGACCGGATCCAGCCCATACAGCCGGGTGAGTGCCAGCGCCACCAGAGAGGCCAGAAAGTGCCGGATGCCGAGCACCGCCACGCCCAGCGTCTTGCCGCTGAGCAGGTGCGAAAACTGCATCCCGGCGCCGGCGGCCATGAGCCCGAGCGCGAGCGATGCCGCACCGATGCGAGTGAGGGTCGGGTCCAGCCAGGCGGGGATCGAGAGGCCGGCGAGATTGGCCGCCAGGCCCGAGCTGGTCGCAATGATGAGCGGGTTGCGCGCCAGCTCGCGCAGGAAGCCGCGCTGCGCGTGGCGAGCCATCGGCCAGACGGCGGCCGTGTTGAACACCGGCACGCAAAAGCCGATGAGCACGGCCACCATCTGCAGGCCCTGCGGCCCCGCGATGCGTTCGGTGATGGCCAGCGCGATGAAGGAGTTGAAACGGAAGGCGACCTGCGCGCTGGCCGCATGGTCGCGCCGGTCGATGTGCCGGCCGATCCAGGGCAGGTGCGGCAGGCTGTAGGCCATGGCGATCGCGCACAGCGCCAGCGTGAGCCCGGCCGCGATCAGCCGCGAGGCCGCGCCCAGGTCCAGCGGCGCCTTGAGCACCGACTGGAACAGCAGGATCGGAAACAGAAAGTAGTAGACCAGGATCTCGACCTGGTCCCAGGTCGGTCGCTTCAGCGCGGTGTAGCGGCACAGCAGGTAGCCGCAGAGGATGAGCGAGAAGTCGGGGAAAAGCAGCTGCGCGTAGTTCACCGGGTGAGGATAACCGCGCCGCATGCCGGGATCGGCTGACGCAAGGGCCGAGGCAGACCTGCCCGGTCGCCATTGCTGGCCTTGGTTCCTTGCCGCGCCGCATGTTTACGGGAAAGCCCTTATGGGTAATCCACATCCCGTCGGCCCGGCTCTTGCATCTACCATCGCCGTTTTCCCCGACAACTTTCCGACATCAAGGAGTCCACCATCATGCAACGACGTCACTGGTTTGCCCTGTCCGCGGTCGCCCTCGGCTGCGCCTTCTCGGGCCAGGCCTTCGCCCAGGCCTATCCCAACAAGGTGATCCAGCTGCAGGTGCCGTTCGCGCCGGGCGGCACGACCGATATCGTGGCCCGTGCCATTTCCGAGCCGCTTGGCAAGGCGCTCGGGCAGCAGGTGATCGTGATCAACAAGGCCGGCGGCGGCGGCGTGGTCGGGGCCACCGAGACGGCCAAGGCCGTGCCGGACGGCTATTCGCTGGGCGTGGCCACGGTGTCGACCACCGCAGCCAACCCGGCGATCAACCCGAAGATCAGCTACAACGCCGAAACGGACTTCACGCCGATCGTCAACATTGCCGCGACGCCCAACGTGATCGCGGTGCATCCGAGCTTCCCGGCCAAGAACTACAAGGAGTTCGTGGCCGTGCTCAAGAAGTCGCCGGGCAAGTACTCCTATTCTTCGTCGGGCACGGGTGGCATCGGCCACCTGCAGACGGAGCTGTGGAAGGGCCTGCAGGGCGTGTTCATCACGCACATTCCGTACTCCGGTGCGGGCCCGGCCCTGCGCGACACCGTGGGCGGGCAGGTCGAGATCATCTTCGACAACGTGCCGTCGGCCCTTCCGCACATCAAGGCGGGCCGGCTCGTGGCCATGGCGGTGGCGGCGCCGCAGCGCCTGGCGACCCTGCCCGACGTGCCGACCTTCAAGGAACTGGGGCTGGAGCCCGTCAACCGCATGGCCTATTACGGCATCCTCGGCCCCAAGGGCCTGCCGCGCGAAGTGGTCGACAAAGTCAATGCCGCCACGCGCAAGGCGCTCGAAGACCCGGCGGTGCGCAAGCGCATCGAGGACACGGGCTCGGTCGTCATCGGCAATTCGCCCGAGCAGTTCGCCCAGCAAATGAAGGACGAGCTGGCCGTCTACAGGAAGGTGGTCGAGCAGGCCAAGCTCAAGCTCGACTGAGCCAGCGACTCCCTGTGACCCGGGCCGCCGGCGCAAGCCGGCGGCTTTTTTTGCGCGCCTGTTCCGAATGCGCGAGCCGGCGAAGGCGCCTTTTGCTATCGTCCTGCCCATGACACCCGCCAGCCAGGACAGCATCGACACCTTCATCGACGCGCTGTGGCTGGAGAACGGCCTGGCCAAGAACACGCTGGAAGCCTACCGGCGCGACCTGTCGCTCTATGCCGGCTGGCTGCAGGGGCAGGGGCGGTCGCTGGACGAGACGCAGCGGCACGACCTCGACGCCTACGCCGCGCACCGTTTCGCGCAGGACCCGTCGGGACGCACCACCTCGGCCAACCGGCGCCTCACCGTCTTCAAGCGCTATTTCCGCTGGGCCGTGCGCGAGCGCAGGGTCCCGGCCGACCCCACGCTGCAGTTGCAGCCGGCCAAGCGCATGCCGCGCAACATCAAGACGCTCACCGAGGCCCAGGTGGAGGCGCTGCTGGCCGCGCCGGACGTCGGCACGCCGCTGGGCCTGCGCGACCGCACCATGCTGGAGCTGATGTACGCGAGCGGCCTGCGGGTGAGCGAGCTGGTCGGGCTCAAGACCTTCAACGTCGGCATGGGCGAGCATGTGCTGCGCGTGATGGGCAAGGGCGCCAAGGAGCGGCTCGTTCCCTTTGGCGAGGTGGCGGGCCTCTGGCTGCGCCGCTACCTGGCCGAGGCCCGCGCCGCCATCCTGGACGGCCAGCAGACCGAGGACTTCTTCGTGACGCATCGGGGCAGCGGCATGACGCGGGCCATGTTCTGGGTGATCGTCAAGAAGCATGCACTGGCGGCCGGCGTCACGGCGCCCCTGTCGCCGCACACCCTGCGCCATGCGTTTGCCACGCACCTGCTGAACCATGGCGCTGACCTGCGCGCGGTGCAGATGCTGCTCGGCCATGCCGACATCTCGACGACGACCATCTACACCCACGTGGCGCGCGAGCGGCTCAAGCTGCTGCATGCGCAGCACCATCCGCGCGGCTGACACGGGGCCTTGTACCGGGTTGGTTGCCGTACCGGCCGGCGCGGCACGGGAGGTGGTGGACCGGCTGTCGGCCGAACTCGCGCGCTGTGACCTCGGGTTCGTATCGAGGTGGGACCGCCCGACGGTGTGATAGATTGTCCAGATGGGAGGAACCATGCACAACAATATTCGAGCAGTCGCGCTGAGCGCTCCGTATCGCTGGCTGCTGTCGTCACTGGGGGCCGCTGTGCTCCTGGCATGCGGCGGAAGCGGCGGCGGAGACAGCAGCGTGGGATCGACCATTACCGGGGCCGTGGTCAAGGGGCCTGTGGCAGGCGCATCGGTCTGCGCGTACGCATTGACTGCGGGTGCCCGGGGCGCCCAACTCTCGTGCACAACCAGCGATGCTGACGGCAACTACCAGCTTACGCTGAACTATGCGGGCGAGGTGATCGTCGAGGCGCAGGGCGGTAGCTACACCGACGAAGCCACGGGCGCCAAAGGTGTCCCGCTGGCAGAGGTCCTCTCGGTGGTCGGCCGTGTCGATGCTGGAGGCCAGCAGTTGTTCGTGACCCCTCTGACCGCGCGGGCAGTCAGCCAGGCGAAGGCGGAAGGCGGCCTGACCGTCGCGAACTTCGACAAGGCGTCGGCGTCGGTCAGCGCTTCGCTCGGCCTGCCGGCGGACACATCGCTGGCTCGCACGCGACCGGTCGTGACGGGGAGCGTCAATGCCTATGGCAAGGCGCTGATCGACCTGAGCGGCCACATGAACAGCGGTCTGAACCTCGGCACGTTTGTCGGCGGCACGTTGTACGTCAATTTGACCTCGCCCTCATGCTTTGGTGAGTTGAAGCTGGCGGAGGCGACCGAGCCCCGGCCTGACGGAATCTATCTGATCAACGAGGGGCCGGCCGACGGTGGTGGCATGGTCTTTGACGTCACCGATCCGGTCGCTGCCTGGCGCGATCTGCTGCCGTCGTCCGGTACGGCGATGGGGTGCGACATCCTTTCCAACTCGGATGCGCGAGTCAGTCTCGCGTGTCCGAAGGCCGCACTCGATCAGCAGGTGGTGCGGTTTGTCCATGACCCATCGGCTGATCCGTTGCCGGCTACCCTGCCGTCGGCCGGGCTCCTGCTCGCCGGGCGGCGGATCGACGGCACGGGCGGTCTCGCGCTGAGCGGTGTCAACTTCGTCTTCCCGTCCGCGACGTCGGCAGGGACGGGCGAGCGGATCCCTGCGGCTCCGGTACAGATCAAGCTGAACAACGTTCTTGGCGGTCCGATACGCGTCGATCTCTCCGTCGTCAACGGCTCGATCCGGTCCAACAGCGGCAGCGTTCTCACCACGCGGCCTGTTTCCTCCATCGGGGCAGACATCCAGTTTCCGGACCGGACGCCTGACGGCGGAACGATCTTCATCAGCCCCAGCCGCTGTTCCGACAGGTCCTGATGCGGGCGGCCTGGATCGGCCGGGGCACAGGCGGCTTCAGCTGTCGCCTGGGGGCATGCCGAGCCGCGCCAGTTCCTCCTGCGTGAACCCCGCCGCTCTGCGGGCTTCCTCGTTGAACGGCGGATGCAGGCGCGGCGCGTCGTACTGGCGCACGAGCACGCCGTAGTGCGCGACCGGGTCGAGTCCTTCGCGCTCGCACAGCCAGGCGTACCAGCGGTTGCCGATGGCCACGTGGCCGATCTCGTCGCGCAGGATGATGTCGAGGATCGCCACCGCGCGCAGCGCGTCGGGCGTGGCGGCCTGGCGCAGCTTGTCCTGGATCTGCGGCGTCGCATCCAGGCCGCGCGCCTCCAGCGTTCGCGGCACGAGGGCCATGCGCGCGACGACGTCGTCCTGGGTGCGCTCGCACATCTGCCAGAGGTTGTCATGGGCGGGGAAGTCGCCATAGGCATGGCCGAGCGTGGCGAGGTGGTCGCGCAGCAGGGTGAAGTGGTAAGCCTCTTCGCGCGCCACGCGCAGCCAGTCGTGGTAGTAGGACTCGGGCATGCCGGGAAAGCGCCAGAGGGCGTCGAGCGCGAGATTGATGGCGTTGAACTCGATGTGCGCGATGGCGTGCAGCAGCGCGGCGCGACCGGCGGCCGTGCCGGGCGAGCGCCGCGGCACCTTGGCGGGGTGGATGAGTTCGGGGCGCGCTGGCCGGCCCGGGATGCCGGGCAGCGGCGTCAGCACGGCCGCGGTATCGAGCAGGTGTGGGTGGTCCGCCGACGAGCGGCTGGTCGACGTGCCGGTGGATGCGTCGCACGGTGCTGCAAATGCGGCTGCAAGCGCCGCGACCTGCGCGAGCTTGGCGTGCGGATCAGGCTCGGCCAGCGCGGCGAGGGCGGCCGCGCGCAGGTCCATGGCAGTGGTCGCGGCGCTCATGCGGCCATTGTCGCGCAGGGCGGCCGGCCGCCCGCCGCCTGCCTACAATGAAGGCAGCAGGAGATCTGACACGATGGCAATCTATGAACTCGACGGCGTCGCGCCGCGCCTGGGTCCCGGGGCCTGGGTCGCAGACAGCGGCCAGGTGATCGGCAATGTGGAAATGGCGGAGAATGCCAGCGTCTGGTTCGGAGCCATCGCGCGCGGCGACACCGAGACCATCCGCATCGGCCGCAACAGCAACATCCAGGACAACTCGGTGCTGCACGCCGACGTGGGCAGTCCGCTCACCATCGGCGACAACGTCACGGTGGGGCACCAGGTGATGCTGCACGGCTGCACCATCGGCGACAACTCGCTGATCGGCATCCAGGCCGTGGTGCTCAACAACGCGCGCATCGGCCGCAACTGCATCGTGGGCGCCGGCAGCGTGGTGACGGAGGGCAAGGAGTTTCCCGACAACTCGCTCATCATCGGCTCGCCCGCCAAGGTGGTGCGCACGCTCGACGACGCGGCCGCCGAGCGGCTGCGCAAGAGCGCCGAGCATTACGTCGACAACGCCCGGCGCTTCGCCAAGGGCCTCAGGAAGATTGCGTGATCGCCAATGTCTGAACTGCACAAGTTCCTGTTCGACGGTGCGCCGGTGCGCGGCATGATCGTGCGCCTGACCGAGTCGTGGCAGGAGATTCTTCGCCGTCGTGCGGCCAACAACCAGACGGGTGCCTACCCGGCGCCGGTGGCCGCGCTGCTGGGCGAGATGGCGGCGGCCGGCGTGCTGATGCAGTCGAACATCAAGTTCAATGGCGCACTGGTGCTGCAGATCTTCGGGGATGGGCCGGTCAAGGTCGCGGTGGCCGAGGTGCAGCCCGACCTGAGTTTCCGCGCCACGGCCAAGGTGGTGGGCGAGGTTGCGGCCGACGCGCAGCTCAGCGCCATGGTCAACGCCACCAACAAGGGGCGTTGCGCGATCACGCTCGACCCCAAGGACAAGTTCCCGGGGCAGCAGCCCTACCAGGGCGTGGTGCCGCTGTACGGCGACCAGGGCGAGAAGATCGAGCGGGTCAGCGCGGTACTGGAGCACTACATGCTGCAGTCCGAGCAGCTGGACACCCGCCTGGTGCTGGCTGCTGACGACAAGGTGGCCGCCGGCCTGCTGATCCAGCGCCTGCCGGTGCAGGGCCTGGGCAATCTCAAGCCCAAGGCCAACGAGGACGACATCGGCATCAACGAGGACTACAACCGCATCGCCATGCTGGCCGACACGCTGACCCGCGACGAGCTGCTCACCCTCGACGTCGACACCATCCTGCGCCGCCTGTTCTGGGAGGAGAAGGTGCTGCGCTTCGAGCCGGGCCATCCGTTCTTCGCCTGCACATGCAGCCGCGAGCGGGTGAGCAACATGATCCGCAGCCTGGGCGTGGAGGAGGCCGACAGCATCCTGGCCGAGCGCGGCGAGATCGAGGTGGGGTGTGACTTCTGCGGCAAGCAGTACCGCTACGATGCGGTCGATGCTGCGCAGATCTTCAGGGAGCCGGGCGACCAGCCGCCTTCGACCGCAGCAGTCCAGTGAAAAGGCGGTGCTCGCAGTCCGGGTCGCTGCATTTCTCGCAGGTCCACGGCCGGTCGTTGCCCGGCACGCGCCGGCCGCCCTGGCTGGCAGCGTCGATGGCCAGGAGGGCATTGGCCAGCCGTTCGGGGCCGCGGCCATAGATCACCTTGTAGCCGATGCCGCCGCGCGCGAGCGCCGCCCGCACAAGGCGGTCGACCGGCTCCTGCGCATGCGGCCCGTCGCGCAAACCGTCGGCCACCCAGGGCAGGTCGATGCCGGTGACGAGCGTCACGTCATAGCGGCGCTGGTGCGCCAGGGCCATGTCGTAGAGGGAGGTGTCGCCGAAGATCATGTCGCTGTAGACCGCAACCATGAGCGGCCCGGTGTCGGCGATCAGGATGTCGCTGGCGGCCGCGTCGGCCCGGCGGGCCTGCTCCTGCGCGATCGGCAGTTGCTCATGCGCCACCGGCACGCGGCCGGTGGCCTCGCACCATTCGCGCAGGACCTCGGGCACCAGGGTGACGTCGCGGCCCTCGGCGCGCCAGCGGGCGGCCAGGGCGCGGCTCAGCTCGGTCTTGCCGGTGCTCTCCGCCCCCAGGATCGCGAGCCTCACAGCCGCTGCCTCCAGGCGCGCAGGCCCAGCACGCTGAGCGCGATGAACACCGTGTAGAGCACGACAGTGAGCCACAGACCCTTGTAGGCGAACAGGCCCACGCTCACCACGTTCACGGCGATCCACACCCACCAGTTCTCGATGTACTTGCGGCCGAGCAGGAACTGGCCGACCAGGCTCAGTGCCGTGGGAAAGGCGTCCCACCACGGCACGTCGGTGTCGGTGAAGGTGAACAGGAACAGGCCGGTCACCGGCCAGAGCAGGGCTGCGGTCAGCGCGGTGCGAAGCAGGCCACGCCGGCCCAGGCGCATGACCTTCAGCGCCGAGCCGTCAGGCCGCACGCCGCGCAGCCACTGGACCCAGCCCCAGACCGCGACCACCGCAAAGAAAATCTGCAGCAGCGCATCGCCATAGAGCTTGCTGCGCCAGAACACGAGGAAGTACAGCAGCGAGCTGACGATGGCCAGCGGCCAGCCCCAGTGGATCTCGCGGATGTTGCACCCCACCATGGCCAGCGCCAGAACGCACGCGACCACCTCCAGCCAGGTGGCGGGCGAGCCCCACAGCGTGAAGGCTTCGACAAAGAGCAGTTCGCTCACGGGCGGCGGACGGGCAGGCGCGCGGGGCAGCGGCTCAGCGCCGCGCGATCTGCACGTAGATCTCGTTGGGGCGCACCATGCCCAGCTCCATCCGGGCCTTCTCCTCGACCATGTCGAGCCCCTCCTTGAGGTCGCGGACCTCGGAAGCGAGCCGGTCATTGGCCTGCTGCGCCTGGGCGTTGGCGGCGCGCTGGGCTTCGAGCCTGTCCTGCATGCGCGCCACACTGCTCACGCTGCCCCGGCCGAACCACAGTTGCGCATGCAGCACGAGCAGCAGCGCGATGAGGATGGCGGGGACGGCGCGGCGGGCCATGGGCGGGGTCAGCGCAGGTTGTAGAAGGCCGCGCGGCCGGGGTAGCTGGCGATCTCGCCCAGGTCTTCCTCGATGCGCAGCAGCTGGTTGTACTTGGCCATGCGGTCGGAGCGGCTGAGCGAGCCGGTCTTGATCTGGCCCGCGTTGGTGCCCACGGCGATGTCGGCGATGGTGCTGTCTTCGGTTTCGCCCGAGCGGTGGCTGATCACGGCCGTGTAGCCGGCGCGCTTGGCCATCTCGATGGCGGCGAAGGTCTCGGTGAGCGTGCCGATCTGGTTGATCTTGATGAGGATCGAGTTGGCGATGCGCTTGTCGATGCCTTCCTTGAGGATCTTGGTGTTGGTGACGAAGAGGTCGTCGCCCACCAGCTGCACCTTCTGGCCCAGGCGCTCGGTGAGCACCTTCCAGCCGTCCCAGTCGCCTTCGGCCATGCCGTCCTCGATGGAGATGATCGGGTACTTGTCGACCCAGGTGGCCAGGATGTTGGTCCATTCCTCGGCACTGAGGGTCAGGCCTTCGGCCTCCAGGTGGTACTTGCCGTCCTTGTAGAACTCGCTGGCGGCGCAGTCCAGGCCCAGGGCGATCTGCTCGCCGGCCACGAAGCCAGCCTTGTCGATCGCTTCCAGGATCATCTGGATCGCGGCCTCGTGGTTGGGCACGTTGGGGGCGAAGCCACCCTCGTCGCCGACCGCGATGCTCATGCCCTTGTCATGGATGATCTTCTTGAGCGCGTGGAACACCTCGGCGCCATAGCGCACCGCCTCGCGGAAGCTCGGCGCGCCCACGGGGATGATCATCAGCTCCTGCAGGTCCAGGTTGTTGTTGGCGTGCGCGCCGCCGTTGACGACGTTCATCATCGGCACGGGCATCTGCACGCTGCCCATGCCGCCGAAGTAGCGGTAGAGCGGCAGGCCCGACTCTTCGGCCGCGGCGCGGGCCACGGCCATCGACACGGCCAGCATGGCATTGGCGCCCAGGCGCGACTTGTTCTCGGTGCCGTCCAGGTCGATCAGGGTCTTGTCGAGGAAGGCCTGCTCGGAGGCGTCCAGGCCGAGCACGGCCTCGGAGATCTCGGTGTTGATGTGCTCCACGGCCTTGAGCACGCCCTTGCCCAGGTAGCGGCTCTTGTCGCCGTCGCGCAGCTCGATGGCCTCGCGGCTGCCGGTCGACGCGCCCGAGGGCACGGCCGCGCGGCCCATGGTGCCGGACTCCAGCAGGACGTCGCATTCGACGGTGGGATTGCCGCGGCTGTCGAGGATCTCGCGGCCGACGATGTCTACGATTGCGCTCATTTTTCTTCAGTCTCTTGCAAGTTGATAAACGGTTCTCAGACGCCTTCGATCAGCACCATGCGCATCACGGCCGCGCCCTGGCGCGCCTTGCGCGCGGCGCCGTACTCGGCGGAGTCGTTGAAGGCCCGCGCGGCCTCCAGCGACGGAAACTTCAGCAGCACGACGCGCTCGGGCGTCCAGTCGCCTTCGAGCACATCGACCTTGCCGCCGCGCACGCAGACCTCGGCGCCGTGCGCCTTCATGGCGAGGGTGGAGAGTTTGCGGTACTCCTCGTACTGCTCGGGGTTGGTGACGCGGACGTTGGCAAGGATGTAGGCGCTGGGCACGGGGTCAGGCTCCGAAATTGTTTTCAAGGTAGCCGCTCTTCTTGGTGACGCGGTCGAGGGCCACCAGCGTTTCGAGCAGGGCCTTCATGTGCTTGAGGGGCACCGCGTTGGGTCCGTCGCTCATCGCGTTGGCCGGATCCGGATGGGTTTCCATGAACAGCCCGGCGACGCCCACGGCGACGGCCGCACGCGCGAGCACCGGTACCATCTCGCGCTGGCCGCCCGAACTGGTGCCGTTGCCACCCGGCAGCTGCACCGAATGCGTGGCGTCGAACACCACGGGCGCGCCAGTCTCGCGCATGATGGCCAGCGAGCGCATGTCGCTCACCAGATTGTTGTAGCCGAAGCTCGCGCCGCGCTCGCACGCCATGAAGCTGTCTTCGGGCAGGCCCTTCTCGCGCGCGGCGGCACGGGCCTTGTCGATCACGTTCTTCATGTCGCCCGGTGCGAGGAACTGGCCCTTCTTGATGTTCACCGGCTTGCCCGACTGCGCCACGGCGCGGATGAAGTCGGTCTGGCGGCACAGGAAGGCCGGCGTCTGCAGCACGTCCACCACCTGGGCAACTTCAGCGATCTCGGCCTCGGTGTGCACGTCGGTCAGCACGGGCACGCCCAGCTCACGCCGGACCTTGGCCAGGATTTCCAGGCCCTTTTGCATGCCCGGCCCGCGAAAGCTGGTGCCCGACGAGCGGTTGGCCTTGTCGTAGCTGCTCTTGAAGATGAAAGGGATGCCCAGCGCGGCCGTGATCTCCCTGAGCGTGCCGGCGGTGTCCATCTGCAGCTGCTCGGACTCGACCACGCACGGTCCCGCGATCAGAAAGAAGGGCTGGTCGAGGCCGGCTTCGAAGTGGCACAGCTTCATCGGTCAGCCCACGACCTTCAGGTTCTTGGCCGCAGTGGCCTCGTGCGGCGCCTGCGCATGCTGGCGCAGGGCGGCGGCGATGTAGGCGTTGAAGAGCGGATGGCCGTCCCAGGGCGTCGACTTGAACTCCGGGTGGAACTGCACGCCGACGAACCAGGGGTGCACGTTCTGCGGCAGCTCGACGATCTCGGTGAGCTGCTCGCGCTGGGTGAGGGCGGAGATCACGAGGCCTGCCTTGCGCAGCGCGTCGAGGTAGTTGACGTTGGCCTCGTAGCGATGGCGATGGCGCTCGGTGACGACGTCGCCGTAGATGCTGTGGGCGAGCGTGCCACGGGCCACGTCGGAGCTTTGTGCGCCCAGACGCATGGTGCCGCCGAGGTCGGAGTTCTCGTTGCGGGTCTTGATCGTGCCGTCGGCGTCCTTCCACTCGGTGATGAGGGCGATCACGGGGTGGGGGGTGTCGGGCTCGAACTCGGTGCTGTTGGCGTCAGCCAGCCCGGCCATGTGGCGCGCGAACTCGATGGTCGCGACCTGCATGCCCAGGCAGATGCCCAGGTAGGGCAGCTTGTTCTCGCGCGCGAAGCGCGCCGCCGCGATCTTGCCTTCGATGCCGCGCTTGCCGAAGCCGCCGGGCACGAGGATGGCGTCGTACCGGGCGAGCTGGCCGACGGTGTCGGGGGTGATGGTTTCGGAGTCGACGTAGTCGATCTTCACGCGGGCATGGTTCTTCATGCCGGCGTGGCGCAGCGCCTCGTTGAGCGACTTGTAGCTGTCGGACAGGTCGACGTACTTGCCGACCATGGCAATGGTCACCTCGGCCTGCGGATGCTCGGTCTCGTACACCAGGTCGTCCCAGCGCTTGAGGTTGGCCGGCGGGGTGTTCAGGCGCAGCTTGTCGCAGATCAGCCCGTCCAGGCCCTGCTCGTGCAGCATGCGCGGCACTTTGTAGATGGTGTCGACGTCCCACATGGAGATCACGCCCCACTTGGCGACGTTGGTGAACAGCGAGATCTTGTCGCGCTCGTCGTCCGGGATGCGGCGGTCGGCCCGGCACAGCAGTGCGTCGGCCTGGATGCCGATCTCGCGCAGCTTCTGCACGGTGTGCTGCGTCGGCTTGGTCTTGAGTTCGCCGGCTGCGGCGATCCACGGCACGTAGGTCAGGTGGACGAAGGCCGTGTTGTTGGCGCCCAGACGCAGGCTCATCTGGCGCACGGCCTCGAGGAAGGGCAGGGACTCGATGTCGCCCACCGTGCCGCCGATCTCGACGATGGCAACGTCGACGCCGCTGGCGGCGCCGCGCTGGATGTACTCCTGGATCTCGTTGGTCACGTGCGGGATCACCTGCACGGTCTTGCCGAGGTAGTCGCCGCGGCGTTCCTTCTCGAGGACGGACTGGTAGATGCGGCCGGTGGTGAAGTTGTTGGCCTTGCCCATGCGCGTCGTGATGAAGCGCTCGTAGTGGCCCAGGTCCAGGTCGGTCTCGGCGCCGTCGTCGGTCACGAACACCTCGCCGTGCTGGAACGGCGACATCGTGCCAGGGTCGACGTTGATGTACGGATCGAGCTTGATGAGAGTGACTTTGAGGCCCCGCGATTCAAGAATCGCTGCAAGGGAGGCTGAGGCGATTCCCTTGCCAAGGGAGGACACCACACCGCCGGTGACGAAGACGAATTTGGTCATGTCAGGGTCGGGACGCAATTCCCGTGGAGGTGGTAAAACGGGATTATAGGAGGTGGGGAAGGACGCCCCCCGAAGCGGCGCTTTGCGCCGCCTCCCCCCACTGGGGGGCGCGCGGCCGCTTGGGGCGGCCCGGCGCGGCCTGTGCTCACGAAGGGGCTTCGCTGCGCTTGCCCTGCGAGGGCCGGACTTTGGGTCTGGACTTGCGTGGCCGAGGCCAGCCTCTTCGGAGCGGTGCCCCTCCGGTGGGTCGTTTCTGCGGGCGCTTCACGTAACATCGCGCCATGGATGATCTTGCGGGCAGGCATTTTGTTTTGGGGCTCACGGGTGGCGTTGCCTGTTACAAGGCGGCGGAGCTGTGCCGGGGGCTGGTGAAGGCCGGGGCGACGGTGCAGGTGGTGATGACGGAGGCGGCGGAGCAGTTCATCACGCCGGTGACGATGCAGGCGCTGAGCAATCGGCCGGTGTATACCTCGCAATGGGACGCGCGCGAGCCCAACAACATGCCGCACATCAATCTGAGCCGCGAGGCCGACGCGGTGCTTATTGCGCCCTGCAGTGCCGATTTCATGGCGCGGCTGGTGCATGGGCGGGCGGACGATCTGCTGAGCCTGATGTGCCTGGCCCGTCCGATCGTCCGCGTGCCGCTGCTGATCGCGCCGGCGATGAACCGCGAGATGTGGGCGCATCCGGCCACGCAGCGCAACATGGCGCAGCTGGCGGACGATGGCGCCACGATCCTGGGCGTGGGCAGCGGATTTCAGGCCTGCGGCGAGACTGGGGACGGCCGCATGCTGGAGCCGGCGCAGCTGGTCGAGGATATCGTGGCCTTCTTCCAGCCCAAGACGCTGGCCGGCCAGCGGGTGCTGGTGACGGCGGGGCCCACCTACGAGGCCATCGATCCGGTGCGCGGCATCACCAACCTGTCGAGCGGCAAGATGGGCTTTGCCATTGCCCGCGCGGCGCGCGAGGCCGGCGCCGAGGTCACGCTCGTGGCAGGGCCGGTGTCGGTCGCCACGCCGCGCGGCGTGACGCGGGTCGACGTGAAGTCGGCGCGCGACATGCTGGCAGCGACGCTGGCGCATGTGGAAGGCGCGACGGTGTTCATTGCGGCTGCGGCCGTGGCGGACTGGCGTCCTGCCTCGGCCAGCGAGCAGAAGATCAAGAAGGACGGCTCGGGCAGAACCCCCGAGCTGAGCTTCACCGAAAACCCCGACATTCTTGCGACCGTGGCGAAGTCGCCGCGCGCCGTGTCGCGCGCGCTGTATTGCGTCGGCTTCGCCGCCGAAAGCCATGACCTCGTGGCCCATGCGCAGGCCAAGCGGGAGCGCAAGGGCGTGCCGCTGCTGGTGGGCAACATCGGCCCGGCCACGTTCGGCCGGGACGACAACGCCCTGCTGCTGGTCGATGAGCAGGGCACGCAGGAAATTCCGCGCGCCTCCAAGCTGGTGCTGGCGCGCCAACTCGTTGCCGACATAGCGCGGCGCCTTCACGCATGATGAACCTCGACGTCAAGATCATCGATCCGCGCCTGGCGGACCAGCTGCCTGCCTATGCCACGCCCGGCAGCGCCGGCCTCGACCTGCGAGCCTGCCTCGATGGCCCGCTCACCCTGGCTGCCAATGCCTGGCAACTGGTGCCCACCGGCATCGCGATCCATCTGGCCGACCCGGCCTATGCGGCGCTGATCCTGCCGCGCTCGGGGCTGGGCCACAAGCACGGCATCGTGCTCGGCAATCTCGTGGGCTTGATCGACAGCGACTACCAGGGCCAGTTGATGGTCAGCGCCTGGAACCGAAGCGACGTGCCTTTCACCATCGAGCCGATGGAGCGCATCGCGCAACTGGTGATCGTGCCCGTGGTGCAGGCGCGATTCAATGTCGTCACCGAGTTTCCCGCCAGCCAGCGCGGCGAGGGCGGCTACGGCTCCACTGGCAAGGCCTGAGTTGCGCCCCGGCGCGCGCAGGGGCCGGACGTCGTCTTTCTCCTACAGGGGTCAGCGGGCCCGCCCGACAGGGTGATGGCGCGCCTCCCGATGCGGCGCCACCGGCAAGGCGCCTTTAATCGAGGTTCAAGGGCGGCGTTGTCGTCCTGATCAGCTCAACAGGAGAAGTTCCATGAACCCGATTTCCCGCATTGCATCCGCCGTCACCGCCGCCGTTGCCGTGGCCACGCTGGCCGCCTGCGCTTCGCCGACGCCCGTGCAGCAGTCGTCGTCCTATCCGGCCTACCCGCAAAGCTCGTACCCCTCGCAGCAGGGCTATCCCGCCGGCGGCTATGGCAGCCAGCAGGCGTACGTCGAATATGGCCGCGTCACCGGCGTCGAGGTGATCCGCACCCAGCAGCCGCGTGAGAACTCCGCAGCGGGTGCCGTGATCGGCGGCATCGTGGGCGGCGTGCTGGGCAACCAGATCGGCAAGGGCTCGGGACGTGACGTCGCAACCGCTGCCGGTGTGGTGGGCGGCGCCGTTGCAGGCAACGCCATCGGCCGCAACAACAGCACGCAGACCGTCGACACCTACCGGGTCTCGGTGCGTGTGGACAACGGTGCCACGCGCAGCTACGACATGAGCACGCCGGGCGATCTGCGACCGGGTGACCGCGTGCGCATCGAAAACGGCGTGGTCTATCGCATGTAAGGATGCCTGGCTGCTGGGCCAGACGGCCTCGCAGGAAAGAGCATGGAAGGGCGGCTGCCTGCAGCCGCCCTTGCTGCGTCCGCAGCCCGCTCAAGCCAGACGTCAGTGCAACAGGTCGCTTCCGGGCGCCTGAGGCTGCACCTTGAAGAAGCCGGTGCCGGCCGAGCCGCGGCCGATCTCGCTCTCCGTGGCGTCGCGAACGCCTGCCACGCGCAGCGAAAGCCGCAGCGAGATGCCGGCCAGCGGATGGTTGCCGTCGAGCACCACATGCTCGGGGTAGATCTCGGTGACGGTGTACAGCGCGTCGCGCGGTGCGTCGGCGTGCGTGCCGGCCGGCAGGGCATGGCCTTCGATGGTCATGCCTTCCTCCAGTTCGGCGGGGAACAGTGATCGCGGCTCCAGGAAGACGAGCTGGTCGTCGTAGTCGCCAAACGCTTCCTGCGGCTCCAGGTGCACGTCCAGCCGGGCGCCGGGCTCGTGACCCTGCAGGGCCTGCTCGATCTTCTCGAACAGGTCGGCGCCGCCGACGAGAAACTCCACAGGCTCGTCCAGCACGTCCAGCTCATCGCCCAGGCTGTCCCTGAGCGTCCAGGTCAGCGCGACCACGCATTGTTGGGTGATTTCCATAGGAGAATTGTCGCAGCTTGAAGGCGCGCCAGTCCGGCGAGCCCGTACCACGGATCCACCATGGATGTAGACCAACCCCTGCCGCTGCTGGGCGGCCTGAGTCCCGCGCGCTTCATGAAGCGCCACTGGCAGAAAAGGCCCTTGCTCGTTCGTGGCGCGATCCCCGGCTTCACGCCGCTGCTGGACCGCGCGGAACTGTTCGCCCTGGCCGGCCGCGAGGGCGTGGAGTCGCGGCTGGTGTCGCAGGGGGAGGGCGGCTGGAAGATGCGGCGCGGCCCCTTCGCACGGCGTTCGCTGCCGCCCGTCAGCCGCGCGGCGTGGACGCTGCTGGTGCAGGGCGTCGACCTGCACGACGACGGCGTGCACCGTCTGCTCAACCAGTTCCGGTTCGTGCCCGATGCGCGGCTGGACGACATCATGATCAGCTACGCCACCGACGGCGGCGGCGTGGGCCCGCACATGGACAGCTACGACGTGTTCCTGCTGCAGGCCCATGGGCGGCGCCGCTGGCGCATCAGTGCCCAGAAGGACCTGACGCTGGTCGAAGGCATGCCGCTGAAGATCCTCGCGAATTTCGAGCCCGAACAGGAATGGGTGCTGGAGCCAGGCGACATGCTCTACCTGCCGCCGGGCTATGCACATGATGGCGTGGCGGTGGGCGAGTGCATGACCTACTCGGTGGGATTCCGCGTTCCGGCGCGCGGCGAGGTGGCGCGTGAGCTGCTGCAGCGCCTGGCCGAAGACGCTTGCGACCTCGTGGGCGAGGCGCTTTACCGCGACGCCGGCCAGCCGGCGGCCGACTCGCCGGGTGCGATCCCGCCGCAGCTGCAGGACTTTGCGCACAAGGCGCTTGCGGCCGTGCTGGCCGACGGCGACGCGCTGGCGCGTGCGCTCGGCGAGTACCTGACCGAGCCCAAGCCCGACGTCTGGTTCGAGGCGGGCCGTGTGCCGCGGGCGCTAGGCGCCGTGGCGCTCGACCGCCGCACGCGCATGATGCACGACGCACGCCATGTCTTCGTCAACGGCGAGAGCTGGCGCGCCGCCGGGCGCGATGCCGCGCTGATGCGCCGGCTGGCCGACACCCGCGCGCTGGCTGCGTCCGATGTGCAGCGCGCCAGCGAGGACGCCCGGGCGCTGATGGCCGACTGGATCGAGGCGGGGTGGCTTCATGCCCGATGAAACCTTGTCTGCCGCCGGCGCCTTGCCGTCGGGCCGGTTTGCCGGGAGATCGGAGTTCCAGCAGCTGGTGCGCGACGCCCTTGCCACGGCGGCCCGCGAGGGCTGGCGCGAGATCGTGTTCAGCGACGCGAATTTCGAGGACTGGCCGCTGGGCGAGCGCGTGGTGGCCGAATCGCTGCAGGCCTGGTCGGCCTCGGGGCGCCGGTTCATCCTGCTGGCCAGGAGCTACGACGAGGTGACACGGCGCCACGCGCGCTTCGTCACCTGGCGCCGCACCTGGTCGCACATCATCGAATGCTGGCGCTGTGCCTCGGCCGATCCGCTGGAGCTTCCGAGCGCCATCTGGAGCCCGGTGTGGGCGCTGCGGCGGCTCGACCTGGAGCGCAGCACCGGCGTCTGCGGGGCGGAGCCCGATCGGCGCGTCCTGCTGCGGGAATCGCTCGATGAATGGCTGCGCAAGAGCTCTCCCGGCTTTCCGGCGACGACGCTCGGGCTGTGAGTGTTGTTTTCGGGTCTTCGGCCGAGCTCTTCACACCTTGTCAGGGTTTGTCAGAGTTGACGGAATAACCCTATAATCAGCGGCTGAGCCCATTTCGCCTACAAGCGCAATGCTCTGCCGAAGTGGTTGGTTTACCGGCTTCAAGGCATTTCAGAATTTAAGTTTTGTCTGTCCATTAAGGAAACTGGAAAATGAAGAACTCGCTCGTCATCGCAGCCCTGGTTGCTGCCGCCGCCCTGGCCGCTTGCGGCAAGAAGGAAGAGCCGGCGCCCGCTCCGGCCCCGGCTCCCGCCGCTGCTCCCGCTCCGGCTCCGGCCCCTGCTGCCGCTCCGGCCGCTGACGCCGCTTCCGGCGCCGCTGCTGCCGCCTCTGGCGCTGCTGCTGCTGCCTCCGGTGCCGCCGCTGCCGCTTCCGGCGCTGCTGCTGCCGCTTCCGGCGCTGCCAAGTAATCAGCGTTTCACGCTGATGCAAAAAAGCCGCTCTTCGAGCGGCTTTTTTCATGGGCGCACGGTTCGGCGTCTGATGCTTGCGAGTGGCCGGCGCGCCCGCATGCTGCCGGTGGCGCCGCGGTTGCCTCGGGCAGGCGCGTCATGGGATCTTCACCTCTGGCGCGCGGTGAGCCAGGGCGTGCCGGCCTTCTGGCAGGCGACACCGACCTCCTGCGCCGCCCGGCCGAGCACGGCTGCCAGCGCCTCGCGCGCCAGGTCGGGGCGGTTGTTCTGCTCGCTCAGGTGCGCGGCCACCACATGGTTCAGGCCGGGGTGCCGCACCGCCTCGACGATGGCCGCTGCGGCCGCATTGGCCAGATGGCCGTGCCGTCCGCCGACCCGGCGTTTCAGAAACGGCGGATAGGCGCCGTTGGCCAGCAGGTCGGGGTCATGGTTGCATTCGATGAGCAGCGCGTGACAGCCCGCCAGATGCTGCAGCACATGCTGCGTCGCATGGCCCAGATCGGTCAGGATGCCCAGGCGCGCGTCGCCATCGGTACAGGTCAGCTGCAGGGGCTCGCGGGCGTCGTGCGGCACCGTGAACGGGCTCACTTGCAGGCCGCCCACGGCGAAGGCCTCGCCGTCGCGCGCCAGCCGCAGCAGCCCGTGCAGCTCGGGCTGGCCGATGGCGGCGTAAGTGCCTTCGCTCATCCACAGCGGAATGCCGTGGCGCAGCGCCACCGTGCAGGCACTGCCGATGTGGTCGGCATGTTCGTGCGTGATGAAGATGGCGTCGATCTGCGCCGTCCCCAGGCCGGACTCGCCGAGCCGGGTTTCGAGTTGCCGGACGCCCAGCCCGCAGTCGACGAGCAGGCGCGTGGCGAGCGTGCCTTCCCGCGCCTCCACCACTGTGGCGTTGCCTGCGCTGCCGCTGCCCAGGTTGCGAAACCTCAGCATCCGGCCGCCGGCGTCAGCGCAGGTCGTCGGCGATCACCTGGACGATGCGCTGGGCGTTGGCCGAGGCTTCCGGCGCGCCGTTGGCGTTGAGGACCGACACCGTGGTGGACTCGCCCTGGCTGCGCAGCGCGATGCGGTACTTGACCGGCGGGGCGGAGTCGCCGCTGGCGCCGAACAGTTTGCCGAAGAAGCCGGGCTCCTTCTTGTCGGGGTTCGGGGCGACGTAGCGGACGAAGTAGGTGCCCTGGCTGCGGTCGCGGTCTTCCACGGTGAAGCCGGTGCGGTCCAGCGTCAGGCCGACCCGGCGCCAGGCGCGGTCAAAGCCTTCGTCGATCAGCACCACCGGCGTGTTGTTGACGCTGGAAACGCGCGAGGTGGACTTCGGAGGCGCCGAGGCGGCGATGATCCTGGACTGTTCCTGCGGCACGCCGAGCTTGACCATCAGGCGGCGCAGGAACTCGGCTTCGAGTTCCGGGTCGCTCGGGCGCGGCTGCCAGGCGGTCGATTCCTTGTTGTTGCTGTTGTACACCTCGATCATGCCGCGGTGGCTGATGTAGATCTCGGTGCCGCCGGCGGCGTTGCGCTCCATGCGGGTGCGGAACTTGTCGCGCTCGCCGGTGGAGTAGAGCGCGTCGAACACCTTGCCCAGCGTGTTGCGGATGAAGTCCTGCGGCAGCTTGGCGCGGTTTTCGGCCCAGTCGGTTTCCATGATGCCGAGGTTGGACTGGTCGAGCGTGAGCAGGAAGCCGTTTTCCTGCCAGAAGTCCCGCACCGGGCCCCAGAGCTGGTCGGCCGGGCGGTTGACCACGAGCCAGCGCTGGCTGCCGGCACGTTCGACGCGCACGTCGCCGATGGCCGAGGCCGCCGTCGGAACGGTGGGCAGCGAGGCCTGGCCGGTCTGGTAGCTGTTGGCCGTCACGGCGCCGCCGGGGATCACGTAACGGCTGTCGCGCGAGAGCTGCGTCAGGTCGGGCGGCACTTCGAGCGAGGGCGCCTTGCCGGAACTCTTGTAGTCGATCTTGTCGCCTTCGAAGACCGAGCAGGCGGTCAGGGACAGGACGAGGGCGGCGAGGCCGAATCGGGTGGCGAGGGCCGGAGCCCCGGCGAACCGGGCTGCGCGAGTGGCAATGGGATTCACGTTTCGGTTTCCTCTACTACGTCAGTCGTTCAGAGCAGGCCGCTGGCGCGCAGGGCGCCTTCGACCACCGCTTCATTGGCGCTGGCCAGGGGCGTCATGGGCAGGCGCAGGGTGCCGCCACACAGGCCCAGCCGGGCCATGGCCCACTTGACCGGGATCGGGTTGGCTTCGACGAAAAGGTGTCGGTGCAGCGGCAGCAACTTCAGTTGCAGCGCCATGGCCTTGCGGGCATCACCGGCAATGGCGGCCATGCACAGCTCGTGCATCAGGCGCGGGGCCACGTTGGCCGTCACGCTGACGTTGCCCTGGCCGCCGCAGAGCATGAGGGCCACCGCCGTCGGGTCGTCGCCCGAGTAGACGGCAAAGCCCTGCGGAACTTCCTTGATCAGCCACTGCGCGCGTTCGATGTTGCCGGTGGCTTCCTTGATGCCGACGATGCCTGGGACGGCGGCCAGCCGCAGCACGGTGTCGTGGGCCATGTCCGCGACGGTCCGGCCGGGCACGTTGTACAGGACCATCGGCAGATCCACCGCCTCGGCGATGGCGGTGAAGTGCCGGTACTGGCCTTCCTGGGTGGGCTTGTTGTAGTAGGGGACGACCTGCAGCTGGCAGTCGGCGCCGACGCGCTTGGCAAAGCGGGTCAGCTCGATCGCCTCGGCGGTCGAGTTGGCGCCGCAGCCCGCCATGATCGGAACGCGGCCACGGGCCTGCTCCACCGACACGCGGATGATTTCGCAGTGTTCTTCCACGTTGACCGTCGGGGACTCACCCGTGGTGCCGACCACGCCGATGCAGTCGGTGCCCTCGGCGATGTGCCAGTCGATGAGCTTGCGCAGCGTGGGGTAGTCCACACTGCCGTCTTCATGCATCGGGGTGGCCAGGGCAACGATGCTGCCGGTGATGGGTGTCATGTCCGCGATAAGTAACGGTAAACGCGCATTCTACTCAGAGCGGGCACGGGGCCTCCGGTTCCTCCGGGGTGCTTGCCACGGCCACGATCCGCTGCACGAAACGCGGCGGATCGGCCAGAAAGCCGTCTTCGTACGCCACGATGCGCAGGCCCCGGCAGATCTCGAGCAGTTCGCCGCGCCGCAGCAGGAAGTCCGCGCGCGACGGCCTGCCCACGGCTTCATGGCCGGCGGCGAAGGTTTCCCAGATCAGCACGCCGCCAGGCGCCACGCTGGCCAGGATGGCCGGCGCGTTGGGACGCCACAGGTAGTTGGTGACGACGACCGCGCCGAACTGCCGGCCAGCCAGGGGCCAGGGGCCGTTCTCGATGTCCGCTTCGATGGCCTCGCCCAGCGACGCCACGGCCGCGATCGCCTCGGGCGATCGGTCGACGCCGGTGACCGCGTGTCCGCGTGCGGCAAACCAGCGCATGTGGCGGCCATGCCCGCAGGCCACGTCCAGCACGGTCGCTCCGGGCGCCACCAGATGCGTCCAGCGCTGGACCCAGGGTGATGGCTCGCCCAGGCCGTGTGCCATCGGCGCTGCGGGCACAGTCTGCAGCGAAACGGGCGGAGCCATGGGCGCGGCCGGACTTGCAAGGGGGACTGGACTTGCAGGGGGGGCCGGAGCGGCTGGGGCGGAGGCCGGGGCGTCCTGTCCCAAAGCGGGGGCGTCCCCGTGGCGATGCGTGCTCATGGACCGGGCCGCACGTCGTCCTTGAGCGCGGCCAGGGCGAGCTTCTCGACCAGGCCCGGCGCCACGATCTTGAGCAGCCGGCCGAGCTTGCCCTTGGCGGTCATGACGACTTCGCGGTCGCGCCGGTCCATGCCCGCGATGATCAGCCGGGCGCATTCCTGCACGCTCATGGCGCCGTCCTCCTTCAGGCCGCTGACGCCTGCGGCCTCGCCGCGCGCATTGAGACCGTGGTGGCGGATGCGGGTGTCGACCACCCCGGGATAGGCGGTGGTGACGCTGACGCCGGTGGGTCGCAGTTCGGCGCGCAGCGCCTCGAAGAAGCCCGTCATGGCGAACTTGCTGGCGCTGTAGGCCGTGCGACCGGGCACGCCCACCAGACCGGCCAGGGACGAGACCGCCACGATGCGGCCCCGCCGGCGCTGCAGGTGCGGCAGCGCCGCGTGCGTGCACCAGACACTGCCCCAGAGATTCACGCGCATGAGGTCTTCGTACCAGCCGAGGTCGGCCGGCTGCACCTCGGAGAACAGCGCATGGGCCGAGATGCCCGCGTTGTTGACGAGCACGTCGATCCCGCCGAAGCGGGCGACGGCCGCCTCGATGAGGGACTCGCACTGGCGGCGGTCGGACACGTCGGTGCGCACGGCCAGCGTCTGCGCGCCCGACCCGGCGCACTGCCCGGCCACGGCGTCCAGCCGGGCCTCGTTGCGGCCGGCCAGCACGAGGTGGATGCCGTTGCCGTGGGTCGCGGCGAGCTGGCGCGCCATCTCGGCACCGATGCCGTCGGACGCGCCCGTGAGAATGAGTGTGGTCATGGGAATCGGAGCCTGTCTGGACAGGCCTGCCCGGCAGGCGGCGGTTGCAGCGCTAGAAGCAGGCCCAGATCTGGTTGCCGAGTGTGACGAGGAAATCCGGCCGCGTGTACAGGGCAAACACCGCCAGCAGCACGGTGCCGGCGGCGGTGAAGGCCAGGGTCCTGCGGACGGCGGGCTTCATGCGGGAGGCCTCAGGCCGGCTGCGGCGCGGCGCGCCGGATGGCGCTCTCGCGCACCGGCATGTTGACGATGGCCGCGAACACGCCCAGCGCGATCGCGATGTACCAGACGATGTCGTAGCTGCCGGTGCGGTCATAGAGGTAGCCGCCCAGCCACACGCCGAGGAACGAGCCGATCTGGTGGCTGAAGAACACGAAGCCGCCCAGCATCGACAGGTGCTGCACGCCGAAGATCTGCGCGACCAGCCCGCTGGTCAGCGGCACCGTCGACAGCCACAGCAGGCCCATCACGCTGGCGAACACGTAGACGCTCATGGGCGTGAGCGGCGCCAGCAGGAAGACCGCAATGGTGACCGCGCGCGCGAGGTAGATAGCCGCCAGCAGATACTTCTTGGACAGCTTCTGGCCGAGCGAGCCGGCGATGTAGGTGCCGAACACGTTGAACAGGCCGATCAGCGCCAGCGCATAGCTGGCCACCTGGGGCGACAGTCCCTTGTCCTTGAGGTAGCTGGGCATGTGCACGCCGATGAACACCACCTGGAAGCCGCAGACGAAATACCCGGCCATGAGAAGCTGGAAGCTCGGGTACTTGAAGGCTTCGCGCAGCGCCTGCAGGATCGTCTGTTCACGGGCGGGCTGGGTGCCTCCGGCAAAGCCGGGCTCGCGCAGGAAGAAGGCCAGCGGCACGATCAAAAGCGCAGCGAAGCCGAGCAGCGTGAGCGCCTGCTGCCAGCCGGCGGAACTGATCAGGAAGCCCTCGACCGGCACCATGAGGAACTGGCCGAACGAGCCCGCTGCGGCGGTGATGCCCATGGCCCAGGAGCGCTTGTCCGCCGCGATGTTGCGGCCGATCACCCCATAGACCACGGCATAGGTCGTGCCGGCCTGGGCGATGCCGATCAGCACGCCCGCGCTGAGCGCGAACAGCGTAGGCGTCGGCGAATGGGCCATCCCCATGAGGCCGAGCGCGTAGAACAGCGATCCGACGATGATCACGCGGAAGGCGCCGAACCGGTCGGCCACCATGCCCGCGAAGATGCCGGCGATGCCCCAGGTGAGGTTCTGGATGGCGATGGCGAAGGCGAAGGTCTCGCGCGTCCACTGGTTGGCCTGGGTGATGGGCTGGAGCCACAGGCCGAAGCCGTGGCGAATGCCCATGGACAGCGTGACGATCGCGGCGCCGCAGACGAGGACCTGCGTCATGGACAGGGATTTCGTGGGGGAATGCATGGCGTCGAATATACCGAGCGCGCGCGTTTTCCGCTGTGAATGCTCCGGCGCGGATTGATGACGCCCGCGCATCAATCGCGGCGGGCAGCGGGCCTGACTGTATTTTTGTACAGTCTTTCGGGGCAACCCGCTTACAATGCGCCTCCCATGGCAAGCAAACCACCCGCAGACTATTCCGAAGGTTCGATCCGCGTGCTCAAGGGCCTGGAGCCCGTAAAGCAGCGGCCCGGCATGTACACGCGCACCGACAACCCGCTGCACGTCATCCAGGAGGTGCTGGACAACTCGGCGGACGAGGCGCTTGCCGGACATGGCAAGAAGATCAAGGTCACCCTGCACACCGACGGCTCCGTGAGCATCGAGGACGACGGCCGCGGCATCCCCTTCGGCATGCACCCGGAAGAGAAGGCGCCGGTGATCGAGCTGGTGTTCACCCGGCTGCACGCCGGCGGCAAATTCGACAAGGGCAAGGGCGGGGCCTACAGCTTCTCGGGCGGCCTGCATGGCGTGGGCGTGAGCGTGACCAACGCGCTGGCCAAACGGCTGGAGGCCGTCTCCTACCGGGACGGGCAGGTGGCGCGCCTGGTGTTCGAGGCGGGCGACGTGGCCGAGGCCTTGCAGGTGCGCAAGGCCGGCGAGGGCGACCGCCGCCAGGGCACGACGGTGCGCGTCTGGCCCGACGGCAAGTACTTCGAGACCAGCGCGCTGCCGATGGCCGAGCTGGCCCATCTGCTGCGCAGCAAGGCCGTGCTCATGCCGGGCGTGACCGTGACCCTCACGGTCGAGAAGACCCGTGAGACGCAGACCTGGCTCTACAAGGGCGGCCTGCGCGACTACCTGATGCAGACCCTCACGGCCGACCCGGTCATCCCGATGTTCGAGGGCGAGGGTTTTGCCGATGCCGGCAGCGACAGCTTTGCCGAGGGGGAGGGCGCCCAGTGGTGTGTGGCCTTCACCGAAGACGGGCAGCCCGTTCGCGAGAGCTACGTCAACCTCATTCCCACCAGCGCAGGCGGCACGCACGACAGCGGCCTGCGAGACGGCCTGTTCAATGCCGTCAAGAGCTTCATCGAACTGCACTCGCTGCTGCCCAAGGGCGTCAAGCTGCTGCCCGAGGACGTGTTCGCGCGGGCCTCCTATGTGCTGAGCGCCAAGGTGCTGGATCCGCAGTTCCAGGGTCAGATCAAGGAGCGGCTCAATTCGCGCGACGCGGTGCGGCTGGTGTCGTCCTTCGTGCGGCCGGCGCTGGAGCTGTGGCTCAACCAGCACGTCGAATACGGGCGCAAGCTGGCCGAACTGGCCATCAAGGCTGCGCAGAGCCGCCAGAAGGCGGGCCAGAAGGTGGAAAAGCGCAAGGGCTCGGGCGTGGCCGTGCTGCCCGGCAAGCTCACCGACTGCGAAAGCCGCGACCTTGCGCACAACGAGGTCTTCCTGGTGGAAGGCGACTCCGCCGGCGGCAGCGCCAAGATGGGCCGCGACAAGGAATGCCAGGCTGTCCTGCCGCTGCGCGGCAAGGTGCTCAATACCTGGGAGGTCGAGCGCGACCGCCTGTTTGCCAACACCGAAATCCATGACATCGCGGTGGCCATCGGCGTCGACCCGCACGGCCCCGCCGACACGCCCGACATGAGCGGCCTGCGCTACGGCAAGGTCTGCATCCTGAGCGATGCCGACGTCGACGGCTCGCACATCCAGGTGCTGCTGCTCACTCTGTTCTTTCGCCATTTCCCCAAGCTCATCGAGGCCGGCCATCTCTACGTGGCGCGGCCCCCCTTGTTTCGGGTCGATGCGCCCGCACGTGGAAAGAAGCCGGCCGCCAAGATGTACGCACTTGACGAGGGCGAGCTGACGGCCATACTCGACAAGCTTCGCAAGGACGGCGTGCGCGAAGGCGCCTGGACGATCAGCCGGTTCAAGGGACTGGGCGAGATGAGTGCGGAACAACTGTGGGAAACCACACTCAATCCCGATACCCGCCGCCTGCTTCCCGTGCAGCTGGGGGCGTTCGACTTCCTGCAGACCGAGAATCTCGTGACCAAGCTGATGGGCAAGGGCGAGGCCGCCGCCCGCCGCGAGCTCATGGAGCTTCACGGCGACGCGGTCGAGATCGACATCTGAACCGACGCCCAATCGACCTTCTGAAGCGCCTTTTGAAACCTGATCTGAACCCAGCCACCGTCCCATCTTTTCGTCACCTGTCTTCACCGGACCGTCCTCCCGCCTGAACCCTCCGCCATGAACGCCGCCGTGATCCCCGTCAGCTCCGAACCCCGCGTTCCTGCGCGGGTGCGGCTGCGGCCGACCATGCAAAGCGATCTCGACTATGTGCTGTCGCTTGAAAGGGACCCCGAGAACCTGCCGTTCATCACGCCGTGGGAGCGCATGCAGCATGAGGCGGCGATCCGCTTTCCGGACTTCCGGCATTTCGTGATCGAGGCGGGGCAGGGTCTCGACGCGTCGGGCTTTCTGATCCTGATCGGCTGCCGCAGCCCGCACCAGTCGCTCGAACTCAAGCGCATGGTGGTGCAGGTCAAGGGTCAGGGCTTCGGCCGGGCAGCCCTGCGCGTGGCCAAGAAGATCGCCTTCGACGACCTGGGCGCGCACCGCTTCTGGCTGGACGTCAAGGGCCTGAACGTGCGGGCCCGGCAGCTCTATGAAGGCGAAGGCTTCCAGTTCGAGGGCCAGCTGCGTGACGCGGTGCGCGTGCCGGGCGGCTACGACTCGCTGATCGTCATGTCCATGCTCAAGCCGGAGTTCGTCCAGCGGCGCGACCAGGGGCTGGAGGTGCCCGCATGAGCGGCCGCAGGCGCTGGCTGCCCGCCCTGGCACTGGCCGCCGGGGCGCTGCTGTCGCTGCCCCAGGCGGCGCGGGCCGACGTCTGGGGCTACATTGACGCCAAGGGCGTGGCGCACTTCGCCAACGAGAAGCTCGACGAACGCTACGAGCTGTTCTACCGCGGGGGCGAGAGCTTCAATACCGCCAACGGCGCGGCTTCTCCGGCCGAGGCGCGCGCCGAGCTTCCGCGCCCGGTGGCCGTGCCTGCCACGGCCCGCAAGCTGATCACCTACTTCGACGTGTCGCCGAGCTTCAAGGCGGTCCGGCACCACATCCGCGAGGCGTCCGCCGCCAACAACATCGACTTCGAGCTGATCCAGGCGCTGATCGCCACCGAGTCGGGCTTCGATGCCGACGCGGTGTCGCCCAAGGGGGCGGTCGGCCTCATGCAGCTGATGCCGGCCACCGCGCAGCGCTACGGCGTGTCGGGCGACAGCAAAACGCCGGTCCACAAGAAGCTGGTCGATCCGCGCACCAACATCCGCGCCGGTGCCCGCTATCTCGGCGATCTGATCAACATGTTCCCGGGCCAGCTCGAACTTGCGCTGGCCGCGTACAACGCGGGCGAGGGGGCGGTGCAGCGTGCCGGCAACCGCATTCCCAACTACAAGGAGACGCAGAACTACGTGAAGACTGTGATGCAGCTCTACGCCATGCTCAAACCCACCAACGCAGCCGACCCGCGGCGCGCGCCCACGCGGGTGCGCATGGAGCTGCAGGGCGGGCGCGGTGCCGCAGCCGGCGGGCCGGTCACAGGCGCGCCAGCGGGCGGAGCGGTCGGCCGCGGCAACATGATCGCGCCTCTGCTGCCGTCCGGTCCGCTCGCGGCCGCCCCGCTCGACCCCGGCCTGGCCGGGCAGTGAGGCGCCGATGGGCGTCAGCGTCTCCCCGGTGTTCCTGAGCGGTGCCTTTGCCGGCATCACGGCGCTGATCTTCTGCCTCAGCCTGCTGATCGGCCAGGCCTACCGGGAACGCATGCTGTGGTGGCATGCCGCCACGCTGGGCGTCGGCCTGATCGGCCAGCTCGCCAGTTCGCTGGCCCTGGAGGCGCTGCCGACCCTGCTGGGCGCCTTGCAGGTCGCGCTGGCATTGCAGACGCTGCGCATCACCCTGGGGCACGACGGTGCCGTGCGGGGGGCTTCGCGCGCTGCCGGCTGGCTGGTGGCGCTTCTGGTGCTGCTGGTGCCCTTGCAGGGCCTGTGGCCCGGATCCTTTCTGGCCGTCCTCCCGCTGTGGGCCGCCTCGGCGAGCTGGTATCTCGTGCGTGCCTGGTCGACCGGGACGCCCTGGATCCAGTGGCTGGCCGTGGGGCAGCTGGCCTGGGGTCTGCAGGCGCTGGCCTGGGTGCTGCCGCATCTGGCCGGTGAGGGCATCTCGGGCGCCACGCCGAGCGTCCTGGTGGGCAGCCTCGCTGCGCTTGCGCTGGCCGCCAGTGCCGTCTACCTGGCCATGGTCTGGCGCAGCCGGCTGCTGAGCGAGAACGAGCTGCGGGTGCAGGCGCGCGACAAGGTGGACCCGCTCACCGGCTTCGTCATGCCACGGGTGTTCTTCCGCCAGGTCAACGACGCGCAGGTGCGTTCACTCAATCTCAAATACGCGTCGGTCATGCTGCTCGTGCGCCTGCAGAACCTGGAGCAGATCGTGCGCGACCGCGAATCCGAAAACAGCGAACCGGTCGTGCTCGCGGCGGCGCAGGCGATTGCCAGCGCACTGCGGCCGCACGACATCGGCGCGCGCGTCTCGGGCAACCGTTTCGGCGTCCTGGCCGAGGGCGTCTCGGCCAGCCAGGGCGCCAGCGAACTCGCGACGCGGATCCTGGCGCACGGCCTGCGCGGCGACGACTATGGCCTGCCCGGCAGCCAGATGAAGTTCCAGATCGCCGCCGTCGAAATCTCCAACCTGGGGCTGGACGTCAGCCTCATTCTCAAGGGTCTGGAAGACGCCCTCGCGCAGATGGCCGCCCAGCCGGGCGGCCCCGCGATCCGGGTGCTTGCGGGCCTGGACCCTGCCTTATCCATTGATGGGACACTTGCGACGTGACTGACCTTTTTACTCCAGACTCCGGCGCGGCGCCGCGCGAAGAAGACGACTCGCTGAGCCTGGCCACCTACGCCCAGCGGGCCTATCTGGAATACGCGCTGAGCGTCGTCAAGGGCCGCGCCCTGCCTGACGTGTGCGACGGCCAGAAACCGGTCCAGCGGCGCATCCTCTATTCGATGCAGCGCATGGGCCTGGGCTTCAGCGGCAATACCGGCGCCAAGCCGGTCAAGAGCGCGCGCGTCGTGGGCGACGTGCTCGGCCGCTTCCATCCCCATGGCGACCAGGCCGCTTACGACGCGCTCGTGCGCATGGCGCAGGACTTCAGCCAGCGCTACCCGCTGATCGACGGGCAGGGCAACTTCGGCAGCCGCGACGGCGACGGCGCAGCCGCGATGCGCTACACCGAAGCGCGGCTGGCCAAGATCACCGGCCTGCTGCTCGACGAGATCGACGAAGGGACGGTGGACTTCATTCCCAACTACGACGGTTCGACCGAGGAGCCGCGCCAGCTTCCGGCGCGCCTGCCCTTCACGCTGCTCAACGGCGCCAGCGGCATCGCCGTCGGCCTGGCCACCGAGATCCCGAGCCACAACCTGCGCGAGATCGCCGACGCCTGCGTCGCCCTCATCAAGAGCCCCAAACTGAGCGATGCCGAGCTGCATGCGCTCGTGCCCGGGCCGGACTATCCGGGCGGCGGCCAGATCATCAGCAGCGCCACCGACATTGCCGAAGCCTACGGCACGGGCCGGGGCTCGCTCAAGGTGCGGGCCCGCTGGAAGATCGAGGACCTCGCGCGCGGCCAGTGGCAACTGGTGGTGACCGAGCTGCCACCGGGCGTGAGCTCGCAGAAGGTGCTCGAAGAGATCGAGGAACTCACCAATCCCAAGATCAAGACCGGCAAGAAGGCGCTGAGCGCCGACCAGACGCAGCTGAAGGCGGCGGTCCTTGCCGTGCTCGACGGCGTGCGCGACGAGTCGAGCAAGGACGCGGCCGTGCGCCTGGTGTTCGAGCCCAAGACCAGCCGCATCTCGCAGCAGGAGCTGATCACCACGCTGCTGGCCCACACTTCGCTCGAAACTTCCTCGCCGGTCAACCTGACCATGGTGGGGCTCGATGGCAAGCCGACGCAGAAGTCGCTGCGCCAGATGCTGCAGGAGTGGATCGACTTCCGCCACGCGACCATCGAGCGGCGCTCGCGTCACCGCCTGGGCAAGGTGCTCGACCGCATCCACATCCTCGAGGGCCGGCAGCTCGTGCTGCTCAACATCGACGAGGTGATCGCGATCATCCGCCAGTCGGACGAGCCCAAGCAGGCGCTGATCGAGCGATTCCGCCTGAGCGAGCGGCAGGCCGAGGACATTCTCGAGATCCGGCTGCGCCAGCTCGCGCGGCTCGAAGCCATCAAGATCGAACAGGAGCTCAAGGAACTGCGTGCCGAGAAGGAGCGCCTGGACGAAATCCTCGGCAATCCGTCTGCCCTTCGGCGCCTCATGGTGCGCGAGATCGAGGCCGACGCCAAGACTTTCGCCGATCCGCGCCGCACGGTGATCCAGGAAGAAAAGAAGGCCGTGGCCGAAGTCAAGGTGATCGACGAGCCGGTGACGGTGATCGTGTCGCAGAAGGGCTGGGTGCGGGCGCGCAACGGCCACGGGCATGATGCCGCGGGCTTTGCCTTCAAGGCTGGGGACGGCCTGTACGGCACCTTCGAATGCCGAACGGTCGACACCTTGCTGGCCTTCGGCAGCAACGGCCGCGTCTACTCGGTGCCGGTGTCGCAGTTGCCCGGTGCGCGTGGCGACGGCCAGCCGGTGACGACGTTGATCGAGTTGGAGTCGGGCACGCAGCTGCTGCACTACTTTGCCGGGGCGCCCGGTGCCTGGCTGCTGCTCAGCGGCTCCGGCGGCTACGGCTTCCTCGCGACCGTCGAGAACATGACCTCCCGGCTCAAGGCCGGCAAGGCCTTCATCACCTGCAACGAGGGCGAGACGGTGTGTCGGCCATCGCCGGCCAATGTGCCGCCGATGGCGCCGGCGACGCACGTGGCCTGCGCTTCCACGGGCGGCCGCATCCTCACTTTCGAGATCGGCGAGCTTCGCGCGATGGCCGGCGGCGGACGCGGCCTCATGCTGATCGACCTCGAAGTCAAGGACACCCTGGCCGGTGCCGCTGCCTACACGCGCAGCGTGCGGATCGAAGGCATCGGCCGTGGCGGCAAGGAACGCGAGGAGACGCTGGAGATCCGCTCGCTGAACAACGCGCGTGCCGCGCGCGGCCGCAAGGGCAAGGCGGCCGACCTGGGCTTCAAGCCCGCCACGATCCTGAGGGTGGAGTGATGCGGGAGCGCCGGGCCGGGCACGGGCAGGCCGCGCGGCGCGAGGCGGGTGAGGGGGTTTTCGGTGCGGCGCGACTCGCGCTGGGGAAGGCGGCCGCGATGGGCTGCGCGGTGTGGCTGGTGTGTGCGTTCGCAGCGCCGTCCGCGCTGTCACAGACGGCACCGGCCGCCAGTCCGAAGCGTGCGGCCGCAGCGTCGCCCCTGGCTTCGTCGATGCAGGCGCGCAAGGTCGTTGCCGATGCCTCGGGGCGCGAATCGCTGGAGGAGGCCGCCAACGTCACGATCGGCGACGTCGTGCAGTACACGGCCCGGCACCGCAATGTCTCGCAGCGCCGCCTGCTGCAGATCGACTTCGGCATTCCGATTCCGCCGGGCACGAGTTACGTGGACGGCAGCGCTGTGCCGGAGGGCGCGCGCCGCGTCACGCTCGACCGGCGGCGCGACCAGATGCTCTGGCGCGTCGAGCGGCTCGATCCGGGCGAGGAGGTCACGCTGAGCCTGCGGGTGCGGATCGATCCGGACCCGATGCTCACGCCCGTGCCCGAAGGCCCGCGCAAGCCCGAACTGCGGCGCTGAGGCTTTATTCGACCTCGACGATCATCTCGATCTCGACGCAGCTGCCGGTCGGGATCTGGGCCACGCCGAAGGCACTGCGGGCGTGAGCGCCGCGCTCCCCGAACACCTGGCCGAGCAGTTCCGAGCAGCCGTTCGTGACCAGATGCTGCTCGGTGAAGTCGGCGGTGGAGTTCACGAGGCTCATCACCTTGACGATGCGCCGCACCTTGTTGAGGTCGCCCACGGCGGCCTGCAGCGTTCCCATGAGATCGATCGCCACCGAACGGGCGGCGGGCTTGCCTTCTTCGGTGGTCATGTTGCGGCCGAACTGGCCGACCCAGGGCTTGCCGTCCTTCTTGGCCGTGTGGCCGCTGATGAACACGAGGTTGCCCGTGCGCACGAAAGGCACGTAGGCGGCCGCGGGCGTAGCCACGGGCGGCAGGGTGATGCCGAGTTCCTTGAGTTTGTCGTTGATGTTCATGGTGCTGATGTCCTTGTGGGTTGATGGTCTGTCAAAGAGTCGATTCGGCGCGCGTGGGCGGCGGATGCTGCGCAGCATTGTCTCGCCAATCGGATCGCGCCTCCTGCGTGTTTCATCATGCCACCATGCCGGACGGGTCGCGCGAGGCGGTGACCGTGTCGTTTGACGGGGCAGGTCTGACCGGTGGTCGGCAGACGCCGGGGACGATTCAGGCCGTCACGGTTGCGGCGATCTCGACGTCGGGCTCGCGGTCCAGCGGGACCACGGTGACGCCGACGTCCAGCGTGTGGTTCGCGCCGCCGTGGATGACGCCCCGGATCGGCGAGACGTCGGAGTAGTCCCGTCCGGTGGCGAGCGTCACATAGTCATCCCCCGGCGCACGGTTGTTGGTCGGATCGAAGTCGCACCAGCCCGACCAGGCCTGCGGGTCATCGGGAGAAGGCGGCACGTACACCGACACCCAGGCATGCGAAGCGTCGGCACCCACCAGGCGCGGCAGGCCCGGGGGCGGCTCGGTGAGCAGGTAGCCGCTGACGTAGCGTGCGGGCAGACCCATGGTGCGCAGGCAGGCGACCATGATGTGGGCGAAGTCCTGGCAGACCCCCTTGCGCAGCGCCAGCGCCTCCAGCGCGGGTGTATTGACCTCTGTGGCCTCCGCCTCGTAGGTGAAGTCGGCATGGATGCGCGACATGAGGTGGCGCGCGGCCTCCAGCATCGGCCGGTCGGCCTCGAAACTCGGATGGGCGTAGTCCATGAAGTCCGCATGCCGCGGCACGTAGGGCGATGCGAAGAGAAACTCGGCCGCCGGATCGAAGATCGCGCCGCGCCGGTAGCGGAAATGCTCGCGCACCTGCTCCCAGGTGAGCGCGCTCGACACACTCGGCGGGGTGCGGGTCTGAACCAGGCTGTCGGCCACGATCTTGAGCGACTCGTGGCGCGACTGCAGCGAGAAGAAGGTGCGGGCATTGCCGTACACGTCCATGTTCTCGATGCGCTGGGCCGGCTCGGGGCTGATGTCCAGCGCATGCCGCAGCACCTGCTGCCACGGGGTCACGCAGGGCTTGAGGTGGGCCACGTGCTGCGCGGTCTTGACGGCCGGCACGTAGTCGAAACGGGTTTCATGGATGACGCGCAGGAGCATGGGAGGGGCCGCCTCAGGCGCCGACGCTTTGCTTGGAGTCGCTCGAATGCGTGAAGTAGCGCGCGCCGATGGCGTCCGACAGATGGTACGCGGCATCGGAGCACTGCTCAAGGCAGGCCGAGAGCGCGCTGTAGCCTCCATCGGCATCGCGTGTGCAGAGTGACTCCAGAGTCCACGCGCCCGGCTCGGGCACGGTCAGCGCCATGTCCGACAGCTCCCCGGCCGCGCTGCCGGCGAGCTTCGCCAGCCGCCCGCGCAGGGTCTGGGCAACCCAGCCGAGCGAGCGCGGATTGTCCCGGTCGAGCACCAGCAGGTCCATCAGCGCGGCAATGTCGCGGCTTTGCTGGAACTGCGCATGGAAGGTGATCGTGCTGTCGAACAGCGAGAGCATGGCTTCGAATCCGCCGTCTTCATGGACCGAGCCGGTTTCGAAGCCACGCGCCAGGGCCGAGGCCAGAAAGCCCAGGCGCTCCAGGTGCCGGCCGATGCTCAGGAGGCGCCAGCCGTCGTCGCGCGTCATGCGGTCGGTCTGCGCGCCGGTCATCGCGGCCATGTGGCTGTTGATGTTCTCGAGCACGGCCAGCGCTTCGACCGATGAGTAGTCGCCATCTTCGGCAAAGGTGACCGACTGCGCGAAGAACTCCTGTTCGGCGCGCACGATCACGTTCCATTGTTCCTGGGACAGCCGCTCGCGCAGGGCGGATGCGGCGTTCTTGATCGCGCGCAGATTGTGGCCGACGCTGGTGGCATGGGCGGTATCGGCCAGCGCGGCGATCAGCGAGCGCTCGAAGACGCGGCGCGACTGCGTGGCCGGCGGCACCTTGGACAGCACCAGCGCGTTGTCGACCGCCAACTGGCTGATCCAGGCCAGCAGGGCAGGCGAGGACTGGTCTTCGCCGTTGAGGCATTCGAGCGTCAGGCGCGCCAGGCGGATGGTGTTTTCGGCCCGTTCGGTATAGCGGCCCAGCCAGAACAGGTTTTCGGCCGCGCGGCTGGTCACGCCGTGCGTGCGGCGCGCGGCGGCGGGCTGGGAAAGCTCATGGTGAAGCAGGCTGGTGGTGTCGACTTCGCCCTGCGTCTGGACCCAGACGTCGGCGCTGCTGCCGCCGCGCTGCATCGAGGCGATCTCGAGGTCGGCCGTGGCGATGCGGCACAGGCCGCCAGGCAGGATGCGCCAGGACTGCGCGCCATCGGACAGCGCGAAGACTCGCAGGATGAGGGAGCGCGGCGCGATCCGGTTGTCGTGCCATGTGGGCATCTGCGACAGCGGCAGGTAGGCCTGCACGGTGTGCTCGTCGCCCTGCCGCACGATGCGGCCGGCCCACTCGTCGAGTTCGCGGCGTGACAGCTGGCGGCCCACGACGGCGCTCATGGCCGAGTCGGGATAGGTCGGCTTGATGACCCGGTCGCCCAGTTGCGGGAGCACCGCCTGCATCGCGGCGCGCTCGCCGCACCACCAGGTGGCCAGCGAGGGCAGTTGCAGGTCCTCCCCCGTGAGATGGCGGCTGAGGGCTGGCAGGAAGCCCAGCAGCGCCGTGGATTCGAGGAAGGCCGTGCCCGGTGCATTGGCCACCAGCACATTGCCGGCGCGAATGGCCTGCAGGAGGCCGGGCACGCCCAGGCGCGAATCGGCGCGCAGCTCCAGCGGGTCGAGGAACTCGTCGTCCAGCCGCTTGAGCAGGCCGTGGACCGGCTCCAGGCCCTTGAGCGTCTTGATGTAGAGCTTCTGGTCGCGAACAGTGAGGTCGCTGCCTTCCACCAGGGTCAGGCCCAGGTAGCGCGCGAGATAGGCGTGCTCGAAATAGGTCTCGTTGTAGGGGCCGGGGGTGAGCAGCACGATGCGGGCTTCGGGGCCGGCGCCGCTCATCTGCTTGATGCCCTCCACGAGCGCGCGGTAGCTGCCGGCGAGCCGCTGCACGCGCATGTCGTGAAAAGCCTCGGGAAACAGCCGCGAGATGGTCAGCCGGTTTTCCAGCAGGTAGCCCAGGCCCGAGGGCGCCTGGGTGCGCTGCGTGATCACGCACCAGTTGCCGTCCGGGCCGCGTGCGAGGTCGAACGCGGCGATGTGCAGATGCATCCCGCCGACCGGCGCCACGCCGTGCATCGAGCGCAGGTAGCCCGGATGGCCCTGCACCAGCGCAGGCGGCAGGAAGGCCTCGGCCAGGAGTCGCTGCGGGCCGTAGACGTCGGCCATGATGTGCTCGAGCAGGCGCACCCGCTGCAGCACACCGGCTTCGATCTGCAGCCAGCTGTCGGGTGTGACGATCAGGGGAAAGAGGTCGAGCGACCAGGGGCGCTGCGGGCCGTCGGCATCGGCATAGACGTTGTAGGTGACCCCGTTGGCGCGGACCTGCCGCTGCAGGTTGGCCGTGCGGCGGTTGAGGTCGCCAAAGCCTTCGCTGCCCAGATGCTCGAAGAACTGCCGCCACACCGGCGTCAGCGGCGCGTGGGCCGCCGCCGGCCCGGCGCCCGAGGCCGGCGGAATCGAGACGCTGCCCCGCAGCTCGTCGAAATGGCCGGCGGCCGCCGGCGGCGCCAGCGCCGCGGCAAGTTCGCCGGGAGCGTCCAGCGCGTCGGTGTCAAAAAGCGAGTTGGTCGGTAGGTCCACAGGTCACGCCATTGTCACATCTGCGGGCGGCCCGGCTCGCGGCGAGGAACTACGCCAGACGGCTGATGTTGTGTTCAAGCGACTTCCTGCAGCGGGCGACGTCAGCGCAAACCCTTGATACCGGCGTCTCAATTCGGCGGCGGGGGCCAAACCGCACCGAATCCCGGTGAAAATAGCCCCTTTGCCCGGCGCGCGCCCTGCGCCGGTGCGCTCACCCACTCCCCAAGCGTTCCAATGCTCCGTTTCTCCATTGCCAGTCCGTCCCAACCCACCGAAGCCCCCGCAGTGAACCAGCCCTCCGCCAAGGCCCAAGAGCCTCATCCTCTCGACGCGCTGACCGGCGGCGCGTTCTCTGCGCCCACCTCGGGCGAGCGGGCCGCCCGTGTGCGCGAATGGCTGGCGGGCAACCCGACGGTGGAGCAGATGAACGAGGTCTTCAAGGAGCTGAGCGTACGGGACAAGGGCGCCGCCCGCCCGCTGCGCGAGAAGCTGGACGAACTCAAGCGGGCGCGCGGCCAGGAAGCCCTGGCCGGTGAATGGGCCGAGCGCGGCCAGGCCCTGCTGGCCTTGCCCAAGCTCAACATTGCCGACGCGCTGGCGTGGCAGCGCGACGCGGCCAAGGCCGGCGCACCGCTGTCGCGCGAGCCGCTGGCGTCGCTCAAGCAGCAGCTGGCCGAGCGGGTGCGGGTCGTCGAAGACCTGCAGCATCGGGCGCAGGTTCAGCGCGAGGCCGCCGTGCTGCTGGCCCAGCGCATCGAGGTGCTGTCCACCAAGTCATGGCGCGACGCGCAGGCCGCGTGGGACTTGCTGCGGGCCGACGTGGCCCACTGGCAGACGCAGGCCGACGGCCTGTCGGCCGACGCCAACTGGCCGAGTGTGGACGCGAAGTTCCCGCCCTTGCTCGACGCCTCGCGCAGCCAGCTGCTCGTCGTGTGGGAAGCGTTCCAGGGCGCGCTGTCGCAGGCCGTGGCTGCTGCCGATGACGCAGCTGCGCCGCTGCCGCCGGTACCCGTCTGGGCCGACGAGCTGCGCGTGGCGCGCGGGCAGGCTGCGGAGGCGGTGGCGCGGCCGCCCAAACCCAAGGTCGATCCCGAGGTTCGCGCCAAGGCGGTGCAGGCCGTGCGCGAGGCGCTCGGCAAGCTTGAGCAGGAGATCGCCGAAGGGCATGGCAAGGCCAGCGCCGGCGCTGCGGCCGCGCTGCGCAATGCGCTCAAGGACAACGGCAAGCTGATCGACGACAAGCTCGAGAACAAGGCCCATGCCGCGCTGGCCGCGGCCGGCGAACTCGAAGGCTGGCAGCGCTGGCGCGCCGACCAGCTGCGCGAGGAACTCGTCGCCAAGGCCGAAGGGCTGCTCAACCGCCCCGAAGGGCAGGCCCTCGGAGGGCGCAAGATGCAGGAGTCGCTGCGGACGCTGCGCGAGCAGTGGAAGCAGACCGACCAGGGCGGCGTGCCCAACCACGCGATGTGGAAGCGCTTTGACGATGCCTGCAACGAGGCCTACAAGGTCGTGGAGGCCTGGCTCGAAAAGATCAAATCGGAGGCCGCCGAGACGCGAGGCGCCCGGCTGGCGCTCATCGCCGAGCTCCATGCCTGGACCGAGCGCGTGGCCCAGCGCACCGAGCCGCACGACTGGAAGGCCTTCCAGCGCGCGCTGTTCCAGTTTGGCGACCGCTGGCGCGATGCCGGCCACCTGGGCGAGAAGGCCTTTGCCGAACTGCAGCCGCAATGGAAGGCCGCGATGGCCGCCGCCGCAGCCCCGCTGGAGGCCGAGCAGAAGCTGAGCCTGGACCGCCGCAATGCCCTGATCGAGGAGGCCAAGGTGCTCGGGGCCGCGCCGGTGCTGCACATCGATGCCGTCAAATCGCTGCAGCAGCGCTGGCAGGCCGAGGCCCAGTCGGTGCCGCTGGATCGCAAGCACGAGCAAAAGCTCTGGGACGCTTTCCGCAAGCCGATCGACGATGCCTTCAACCGCAAGACGGCCGAGCGTGAAAAAGCCTCGGCGGCCCTGGGCGAGCGCGACCGCGCGGTGCTGCAGGCTGCCAAGGCCCTGGAGGCCGCCAACGGAACGGGCGACGCCCAGAAGATCCGCGCCGCGATGGCCGCACTCGACGCTGCGCTCAAGGGTCAGGCCCAGGCAGCGGCCGTGGTCGCTGCAGGCGTGGCCGAAGCCGCTGCCGAAAAGGTGGCCAGCCAGGAGGCAGCCGCTGCCGCGCCTGAAGCCTCGGCCGAGGGTGCGCCTCAGGATGCCGCAACTGGCGACGATGCGGCGCAAAGTCCGTCCGCGACGGACGGCGACGCACCCGCGCAGCCGTCGGCCAGCGAGGCAGGGGCGTCTGACGTGGCTGGCTCCGACGCTGTTGCTGCGCAGGCCGCGCCTGCGGCACCCGCACCGGCCGCGCCCAAGCGCGTCGTGGCCGTGCGCGGCGACGACCGCCCCGGCATGAAAAAGGCCGAGCCCGCAGGCGCTGGCCGTGGCGGCAAGTTCGGCGACCGCAAGGGCGCACCGGGCGGCCGCGATGCACGGGGCCCGCGCCCTGGCGGCGACAACAAGTTCGAGCCGTACCGGCCCGAGCGCGCCGGCCGCTTCGGCGACCGCGCTGCGGCGGAAGACCGCGGCCCGCGCCTGGGCGACGTGGCCTTCCGCGCTCAGCGCGATGCGATCGAACATGCCGAGGCTGCCTTGCGCAAGCTCGCGGCGCAGGCCCATGGCGAGGCGCTCACCCAGCTGCTGGCCGCGTGGGAAAAGCGCACGCCCGACCAGGTGCCTGGCCAGCAGGAACTCGGCCGGGCGGTGTCGCCTGCCGTGCGCGCGGGCTGGGTCCAGGCGTTGGGAGCAGCGCCCTCGGGCGATGGCGCCGAAGCCCTGCTGCGCCTTGAGATCGCGGCCGAGGTGCCGACGCCGGCGGACCAGATCGCGGCGCGGCGAATGCTGCAGCTGCAGCTGCTCACGCGTCGCAATGATCCGTCGCCCGCTCAGACCTGGGGGCAGGACGTGGGGCGGGTGCTGTCCAGCGCCCATGATCCCGCTGCGGCGCGACGGCTGCAGGCGGTGCTCAAGGCGCTGATGCGCTGACGCGCTCGGCCTGACGCATTCGTGCGCTCAGGTGCTTGTAGGCTCGTGCGCTCCGGCCCGCTGGCGCCGCCTGCCCGCACACCCCGCTCATGCGGGCTTCGGCACCTTGGCGCCCCGGCAGATGGATCCCGGCCTGAGCCGACTCAGGCGCCGATCACTGGCCTGTCGCCGGAACGGAGCAGCCGACGCTGAAGGTCAGCGTCGACGCACCTGGCAGGGTCGGCAGCGTGATGCCCGAACCCTGCAGATAGGCCATGGTGGTGCTGGCCGCGGTGGGGCACACCGCGCCACCCAGCGCGGCCGTGCAACTGACCTGGCTGCAGCTCAGGCCCGTGACCGACGGGTCGGTGAGGAGGGCATTGTTCGCCGGGCCGGCGCCCGAGTTCACCACCGTCAGCGTGTACAGGGTCGTGCCGCCGGCCGTCACGGACGACACGCCGTTGGTCTTGCCCACGCTCAGCTGCGTGCAGACCTTCACATCGCTGAGCAGGGTCGGGGCCGTCTGGCCGGTGACGCCGGCGCTTCCGTTGGTTGAGCCGTTGCGCGGGAACTCGGTGAGCGAGGGCCCCGAGGTGGTTCCGCCATTGCCGCCGTTCGATTGCTGGGTCGCCGTCGCACCGCTGATCGCGATGATGCCGCCGCCACCACCGCCGCCGGGTCCTTCGGTCTCGGCGGCGGCGATCGTCTGATTGCCCCCGGCACCGCCGTTGGCGGTCATGAGGCCGACGCTGCCCGAGCCGGCCCTGACGGCGATCGTGCCGCCCGCGCCGCCGCCGCCGGGCGAATCGTTGCCCCCGCCGGTGGTCGAAGCGCCTGCGGCGCCGTTGGCCGTGATCGTTCCTGCGCCGGCCAGCGCGCCGGCCTCGATCAGGATCAGGCCGCCCCCCGCACCGCCATTGCCACCCGTGCCGTTGTTGTTGGCACCCGCACCTCCACCGCCGCCGAAGAAGGCGCGCGTGGTCAGGCTCTGGCTCAGGGGGCGCCCACCCCAGCCGCCGAGCGCCCGCCGGTTGTCGCCGCCCCAGCCGGTCAGGCCCGGTGCGCCGGCTGCCGTGGTGGCATCCAGGTTGTTGGCGCTGTAGGTGTAGCCGCCACGCCCGCCGCCGACGTGGGCGGTGCGGACGTTGGCATTGGCCTTGTAGCCGGGGTCGCGGGTCCAGGCAACGGTTCCGGTGTCGGTGGCCGGCATCGTGCCCTGGCCGCACCAGACAAATGCGGTGGTCGCGGCCGTGGTGTAGGTGGCGGTGCCGGCCGTGCAGTACGGCGTGAGGGCCGGCGCGGCATTGGCGCCGCCGCCGCCACCACCGTTGTGCGACCCGCCGCCGCCGCCGCCGTTGGCGGGCGCACCGATGTCGAAATTGCCGCCCTGGTTGGAGAAGGTGAGGGCCGCGCCGCCAAAGCTGCCGCCGGCGCCGCTGGCGATGCCTTCGCCTTTCTGGCCGCCTGCGGGATTGGCATCCGACACCCAGGTCACCGTCTGGCCACCGCCCGAGGCGCGATCCGTGCCGTCGACCACCCCACCGCGAAAACCCAGGGCATCGACCGTGATGCTGCCGTTGACGGTGAGCGAGTTCTGCACGAGCAGGGCGACCACGCCGCCCAGGGAGCCGTTCCATGCCGTCGTTGAAATGCTGGCGCCCGCGTTGACGGTGAGGCTGGTGTACTGCGGCACCCGCACGACCTGCGAGCCGGCGGCATAGCTGTTCTTCAGACCGCTCACGCAACTGCCGCCACTCGTGGTCGGCGCCAGCGTGATGTCGTTGCCAGCCACGCTCTGCACGGTCCGCATTTCATAGTTGCCGGCGCCACCGTAGGCGGAGATATCGCCATAGGTCGGCGTGTTGGTGGTGACGATGGTCGCGCCCCGCGGCTGGTACAGAAGGACCACGTCGCCGGCCGCCAGGGCGCCGCCGCCCACGGCTTCACCACTGCTGAGTGCGGCGGCCGAGGCGACGGTGATCACGGTCGCACCCGCCGCTGCCGCGCTGGCCAGCGTGGTCGACTGGTTGACCACAGTGTTGAGGGCGGTGATGGTGCGCGCGCCGTTCTTGCCGGGGCTGTCGGCCCAGGCGGCCGGGCACAGGAAGACGATCCAGATGCAGCAGGCGAGCCACCATCTGGACGAAAACTTCCGGGGAGCCAAACGACTGCACTGCATCCTGCGAGTCTAACGGGCTTTGACTCTGGTCAAGATCGAGCCGGGGCAGTGGGGCGCCAGAAGGCGTCAAAGAGGGCCCCCAGCGAGGGGCAGGCCTGGTCGAAAGCCTCGCGGTTGACGAAGTAGGCCTCGCAGGCCACGGCGAAGAACTCGTCGATGGACTGCGCCCCGTACGCGTCCAGCCAGGGCGGCTCGCCGCCGAAGCGCTCGGCAATGATGACCTGCTCGCGAAAGGTCTCCCACGCGGGTTCGAGCACAGCCAACCATTGCTGGCGCGCTGCGCGAGCCGACCCCGCGCCGAGAAAGCCGGCCGGCAGGGGAGGGCAGCCGTCAGGCTCGCCGTCGCGCATGTCGATCTTGTGGACGAACTCGTGGATCACGACGTTGTAGCCCTGGGCGGCCGAAGCGCCCGCCTCTGCGACGTCAGCCCAGGAGAGCATGACCGGCCCCAGCTCCATGGCCTCGCCGGCGAGCACTTCGTCGTAGTGGTGCATCACGCCGGCTTCGTCCATCACGGCGCGCCGTGCAACCACCTCGCCCGGCTGGATGACGATACCCACGAAGTCGTCGTACCAGTTGAGGCCGCCTGGCAGGTGCAGCACCGGCAGACAGGCCTGCGCTGCCACGGCCAGCGCGATGGCATCGCTGATGACGAGGCCGTGAGCACCATGAAACTCCTTGTGGGCCAGGAAGCGCCCCGCCAGGAGGCGCAGCCGCTCCCGCTCTTGCGGCGTCCGATCGGCCAGGAACGGGTAGGCCGCGAGCGTGCCGTGCCACAGCGCATCGGGGATGTCGCGGGGACCGCCAGCCGCCTGGCGAAGCGATTGCCGCCCTCTTTGCAGCCAGTGGCGCAGCCGACTTGCCAGGGTCATCGCAGACTGTCCAAGGGGAGCCGCTTCAACAGACCCGTCCCGTCCAGCCGCAGCACGTCGCCGCGCGCCGGCGTGGCCGAGGCATCCCAGTCGCTCAGGACCATGCGCCGGCGTCCGCCTTCGAGCGCGTGCTCGGCGGGCTTGTGGGTGTGGCCGTGGATCAGCGTGGCCGCGCCTGCATCGCCCAGCCACTGCTGCGCGGCGGCCGCGTCGACGTCGCCGTAGTCGGCTGCGTTGCGCCGCCGGGCTTCGCTCTGCTCGCGCAGTCCGCGCGCCAGCGCGCGGCGCTCGGCCAGGGGCCGTGCCAGGAAGTCCTGCTGCCAGGACGCACCGCGGACCTGCTCACGGAACCGCAGGTAGTCCACGTCGTCCAGGCACAGGGCGTCGCCATGGCTCAGAAGCCAGCGCTGGCCCGCCAACACGAGCACCGTCGGGTCGGGCAGCAGCGTGATGCCGCGCCGTGCCAGAAAGTCGTGGCCGACCAGGAAGTCGCGATTGCCGTGCATGAAGAACACCGCCTTGCGGGCCGCGACGCGGGCGAGCGCGTCCGCACATAGGCTTTCGAAGCCCTGGGCCTCATCGGCCGCGTCGTCGCCGACCCAGACTTCAAACAGGTCGCCCAGCAGGAACACGGCATCGGCTGGCGTGGTGTCCAGGTAGCGCAGCCAGGCCTCGAAGGTGGCCGGCTCGGACGGATGCAGATGCAGGTCGGACAAAAAATCGGCCGTGCGCCAGTCCGTCGGGGCTTGAAGCTCCGCGAACCGAGACACGGCCTGCGTCATGGAGGAACGCCGCAAGACGCGTGCGGGCGCGGCCTCAGACGGCCACGGCCTTCTCGATGATCACGTCGTCGGTGGGCACGTCACCGTGGCCACCTCGGTTGCCCGTCTTGACGCGTTCGATCTGGTCGACGACCTCGCTGCCGCTCACGACCTTGCCGAACACCGCATAGCCCCAGCCCTGCATGCTCGGTGCGGTGTGGTTGAGAAAGCCGTTGTCGGAGACGTTGATGAAGAACTGGGCCGACGCCGAGTGGGGGGCCTGGGTGCGCGCCATGGCAACGGTGTACTTGTTGTTCTTCAGGCCGTTGTTGGCCTCGTTCTCGATCGGCGCGTCGGTGGCCTTTTGCTTCATGCCAGGCTCGAAGCCGCCGCCCTGGACCATGAAGCCCGGAATGACGCGATGGAACACGGTGTTGTCGTAGTGGCCCTTGTTCACGTAGGCCAGAAAATTGGCGACGGTCTTGGGCGCCTTCTCGGCGTCGAGTTCGAGGGTGATGACGCCCTTGCCGGCGATGTGGAGTTCGACTTTCGGTTGGCTCATGATGTGGGTCTGCCTGTGAGGGTTATTTGACGAGGGTGGCGGAGGTGATGACGACGGGCGTCTTGGGCACATCCGTGGGGAAGGGGCCGCCCGGGCCGGTGGGCACGGCCTTGATCTTGTCGACCACCTCCGTGCCGCTCACGACCTTGCCGAAGACGGTGTAGCCGAACAGCTGCGCCGCGTTCACGAGGTTGGCGCGAGGAACGTTCTCGTAGACGCGGCCCTGGTATTCGAAGCGGGGCACCGGGTCGCCGGGCGGAATGGCGACCGGATCGAGGAAGGCGTTGTCGGCCACGTTGATGAAGAACTGCGCCGTCGCCGACTGGGGATCGCCGGTGCGGGCCATCGCCAGCGTGTAGGTGGCGTTCTTCAGGCCCTTGGCCATCGATTCGCGGCCTTCATGGGCCACGGGGGCGCGGGTCTTCTTCTGCACGTAGGCCGTGTCGAAGCCGCCGCCCTGGATCATGAAGGTGCCGATGACGCGGTGGAAGATCGTGCCGTCGTAGTGCTTGTCCTTGACGTACTGGAGGAAGTTCTCGACCGTCTTGGGCGCCTTGTCGGGATAGACCTCGACGACGATGTCGCCTGCGCTGGTGGCGAACTTCACGCGCGGTGCGTTCTGCGCCAGGGCGGGGGCGCCCGTCAGCGCGAGCAGCGCGCTCGCGAGCAGGGCCCGGCGCAGGGGCGACGTCCGGTGGGACGGGTTCATCAGATCACTCCTTCAAAGAATATCTTCCAGCGGTCACCCTGGCGCACCCAGTACTGGCGCTTGGTCATGCCGGTGCGCGCGTCGCCCAGGAGTTCGCCAAAGGTTACCACCATCGTGTCGGCGCTGTCGGTCCAGCGCAGGTAAGACACATCCTTGAGAAGGACGTCCTTGCCGCGCGCGCGGTCGACCTCGGCGCGCAGTGTCTTGCCCCAGTCGGCCAGGGTCTTGCCGTTGCTGCTGAAGTCCTGCGCATAGAAGCCCAGGAGGTGGTTGAGATCGCCCGACGCCTTGGCGCTGCGCCAGGCCTGCAGCGCGGCTTCGAAGCTGCGACCTTCGCTCTGGGCGGTGGACGGGGGCACCCACTGGAGCTGCTGGGCGATCACCACCGGAGTGGTGCGGACCTCCACCGTGCGGATGATGCGCTCCAGGTCCGGGTTGGCCAGGACGACGCAGCCGTCGGTGGCCTTGGGCGCACGCGAGAACTGCCCGGGCGGCGTGCCATGCAGCCAGATGCCGCTGCCGGTCTTGCCGCGCTTGACGTCATACGGGTTGGGGTAATTGATGGGTAGCGCGCCTACGCCATAGAAGTCCTTGAGCGACTTCGGGTCGAGATTGCTGGTGATGTAGTACACGCCCAGTGGCGTGCGCAGATCGCCCTCGACCGCCTTCTCGATCCCGGACTTGCCGACCGAGATGTAGTAGTCGGCCAGCAGCCGCAGGCCGGTGGCCGAGTTCTCGAACAGGTACAGGCGCGAGCGCGATGCATCGACCGCGATCGCATGCCGGTTGCGCGGCGAGAGCGCGAGAAACTGCGACGGGATCGTGCCCGGCGGCGGCCGCTCGCGCAGGGCCTTGATGCGCATCTGCGACTCCTCGCGCAACTCGGCCAGCATGGGCGCTGCGGCACGCGCGGTGGTGTCGGGCACGTCGCCCAGGGCGCGCAGCGGCCGGGTCTGGGCCGACAGCAGGTCGCCGTAGACCAGCTGGGCCAGCTGGAACGTGGGGTGCTCGGCCACGAGCTTCTCGGCCTTGGCCAGGGCGTCGCGCAGCCGGGCCTGGCCGATCAGGCGATAGACCTCGATCAGCATGGCCTCGGCCTGGCCGTCGCGTGTGACGGGTGCGCGGGCGACGCGCGGCGCGGGTTTGGAAGCTGCCTTGGCGGCGGATTTTGCGGCCTTGGGCGCTGTCTTGGCTGCTTGCGTGCGCTTGGGCTTTTTTTCAGGGGCCGCCCATGCCTGCCCCGCGACGGCGATGGATGCGAGCGCGGCGACAGCGACAGCCAGGAAAGCCCGTTTCATGCGTTGTTCATCAAACCAGAAAAAGAGACCGCGCGCCGACGCGCGCGGACTGCGGTCAGGGGAGCCACTCAGGCGCCAGTCGATTCCTTGACGATCACCCAACGGTCGCCGGACTTGACGAGTTCCAGCGTCTTGCGGCTGGAGATGTTGAGCGAGTCGGCCGAGTAGTCCTGCTTGAACTTCGCCGTGGCCTTGTTGCCGTTGACGGCGACGGCCAGGCCATTGAGCCGGACGGTGATGCGTGACTTGCCCACGATGCGCGCACGGCGCTCCTGTTCCCAGGCGCTGCGCGACATGTTGCCCGGCGGGTCGAATTCCTTGCCATAGGCAGCCAGGTAGCCGGACATGTCCTTGGCGGCCCAGGCCGTTGCCCAGGCACGCACGGCGTCCTCGACCTGCTTCTCGCTGGCGCCGCCTGCTGCGGCCGGCGCGGGTGAGGAGGCGGCAGGCGCTGGCGCGGCCGCCACAGGGGGCTTGGCTGCCGGAGCGGGTGCGGCCGCGACCACGGCAGGTGCGGGCGCTGCGGTGGGCGGCTTGGCTGTCGCGACGGCAGGTGCCGGTGCGGCCGCCGGCGCGGCTGCTGCCGGCCGGCCCGCTGCGCCGCGCCCCGTGGGCGAGAACAGGTCGCGGATCAGGGCAAGCTTGGGCTGCACGGCGGTGTTGCTGGCATCGAGCTGCAGGGCCTTGCTGTAAGCCTGGCTGGCCAGCTTGGCGTACACGTCGCCCAGGTTCTCGTGGGCGGTCGCGTAGCTCGGATTGGTGCGGATGGCCATTTCGAGGGCGGCGCGGGCCTTGTCGAACTGGCTCTGGCTGGCGTAGAGCACCGCCAGGTTGTTGTAGGGCTCGGGCAGTTCGGGGAAATCTTCCGTCAGCTTGGTGAAGGTGCCGATGGCGTCGGCCGGCTTGCCGGACTCGGTCTGGATCACGCCCTTGAGAAAGCGCATCTGCGGATCGCGGGGCTTGCCGGCGAGGTACTGGTCCGCCCGGGTGAGTGCGTCGGCCAGCTTGCCGTTGCGCAGCAGCTGGTTGACGTCGCTGTAGTCGTCGGCGTGGGCGGCGACGGAGCCGAACAGCGCGGCGATGGCGAGAAGCCGGAAGGTCCGGGAAATTGCGGAACGGGCATGCAACATGAAGGCCTCTTGATACGAACGCGGTGGCAACCCCAAACTGGCGGCTTTATACTGCTATTGATTGTATCCGAGGGGTAGGGTTCACTCCCCCGGCCGTTTGATTGAAACAACACCCGGCAAGGCCGTTCGCACCCCTGATTTTCAAGTCGCGCGCCCATCTCCCGAAGCCGGAACACACATCATCCATGAGTCTGCGCATCTACAACACGCTGTCGCGTGAACTGGAGGAGTTTTCGCCGCTGGTCCCCGGTCAGGTGCGCATGTATGTGTGCGGGATCACCGTCTACGACCTCTGCCACGTGGGGCATGCGCGGGCCAACGTCGCCTTCGACGTGGTGCAGCGCTGGCTCAAGGCGAGCGGCTATGCCGTCACCTTCGTGCGCAACATCACCGACATCGAGGACAAGATCATCCGCCGCGCCGTGGAGAACGGCGAGACCGTGCGCGCCCTCACCGACCGCATGATCGCCGAGATGTACCGCGACTTCGATGCCCTGGGCATCGAGCGGCCGGACCACGACCCGCGTGCCACCGACTACGTGCCGCAGATGCTGGACATCGTGCGCACGCTCGAAGACAAGGGCCTGGCCTACCGCGCGCCGTCCGGCGACGTGAACTACGCGGTGCGCAAGTTCCCCGGCTACGGCAAGCTGTCGGGCAAGACGCTGGACGAGCTGCATGCAGGCGAGCGCGTGGCGGTGCTCGACGGCAAGGACGATCCGCTCGACTTTGTCCTGTGGAAGTCCGCCAAACCCACCGAACCCGACGACGCCCAGTGGAGTAGTCCCTATGGACGAGGCCGTCCGGGCTGGCACATCGAGTGCTCGGCCATGTCGTGCGCGCTGCTGGGCGAGACCTTCGACATCCACGGTGGCGGAGCCGATCTCCAGTTCCCTCACCACGAGAATGAAATCGCCCAGAGCGAAGGCGCGAGCGGCAAGCCGCTCGCGCGCTTCTGGATTCACAACGGCTTCGTGAACATCGACAACGAGAAGATGTCCAAGAGCCTGGGCAATTTCTTCACGATCCGTGAAGTCCTGCAGAAATACGATGCCGAAACGCTGCGCTTCTTCATCGCACGCGCCCACTACCGCAGCCCGCTCAATTACAGCGACGTGCACCTGGACGATGCCCGGGGCGCTCTCAAGCGCCTGTACACCGCGCTGAGCGTGGTGGCGGCGGCGCCGGTGGTCATCGACTGGGCCGAACCGCATGCCGCGCGCTTCAAGGCCGCCATGGACAACGACTTCGCGACGCCGGAGGCGGTGGCCGTGCTGTTCGAGCTGGCGGCCGAGGTGAATCGCACCCGCTCCGCGGAGACTGCGGGCCTGCTCAAGGCGCTGGGGGGCTGCCTCGGACTGCTGCAGGACGATCCGCAGAAATGGCTGCAGGGCGGGGCAGGTATCGCGTCAGCGGCTTCGGGTGCGGAGGCTTTCGGCCCGGTTTCCATCGAATCCATGATCGAGGCCCGCGCCGCCGCCAAGGCCGCGAAGAACTTCGCCGAGGCCGACCGCATTCGCAAGCTGCTGGCCGAGCAGGGCGTCGTGCTCAAGGACTCGCCTTCCGGCACCACCTGGGAGCGTGCCTGATGCCCACCCGTCCGGCTGCCAAAGCCGCGCCGAAGGCAGCCGCGCGGCCCGTGGAGCCGGCCGTCAAGGTCTCGACCCCCGACTATTGGGACGACGCCTGCCGCCACCTCATGAAGAAGGACCGCGTGATGAAGCGGCTCATCCCCCAGTTCGGCGACGCCTGCCTGCAGTCGCGCGGGGACGCCTTCATCACGCTGGCGCGCAGCATCGTGGGGCAGCAGATCTCGGTCAAGGCCGCGCAGTCGGTCTGGGACCGGTTTGCCAAGCTGCCGCGCGTCATGACGGCGGGCAATGTGCTCAAGCTCAAGGTGGACGACATGCGGGCGGCCGGCCTGTCGGCGCGCAAGATCGAGTACCTGGTCGACCTGGCGCTGCATTTCGACAGCGGCGCCGTCCACGCCGGAAGCTGGCACGCCATGGACGACGACGCCATCATTGCCGAGCTGGTCGCGATCCGGGGCATCGGCCGCTGGACGGCCGAGATGTTCCTGATCTTCTATCTGATGCGGCCCAACGTCCTGCCGCTGGACGACATCGGCCTGCTCACGGGCATCAGCCGCAACTACTTCTCGGGCGACCCGGTCAGCCGCAGCGACGCGCGCGAGGTGGCCGAAGCCTGGAAGCCGTATTGCAGCGTGGCAACTTGGTATATTTGGCGGTCGTTGGATCCACTGCCGGTGGACTACTGAGACACATCAGGAGAATCGATGGGCAAGAGAACCTTCCTCGACTTCGAGCAACCGATCGCGGAACTCGAAACCAAGATCGAAGAGCTGCGCTATGTGCAGACGGAATCGGCGGTCGACATCTCCGAAGAGATCGACCAGCTCAGCAAGAAGAGCCAGCAGCTCACCAAGGACATCTACAGCGACCTCACGCCCTGGCAGATCACCAAGATCGCGCGCCATGCCGAGCGGCCCTACACGCTGGACTACATCCACGAGATCTTCACCGACTTCCAGGAACTGCACGGCGACCGCCATTTCGCGGACGACCTGTCCATCGTGGGCGGGCTGGCGCGTTTCAACGGCACGGCCTGCATGGTGCTGGGCCACCAGAAGGGCCGCGACACCAAAGAGCGCGGCCTGCGCAACTTCGGCATGACCAAGCCCGAGGGCTACCGCAAGGCGCTGCGGCTCATGAAGACCGCCGAGAAGTTCAAGCTGCCGGTCTTCACCTTCGTCGACACCCCCGGCGCCTACCCCGGCATCGACGCCGAGGAGCGCGGCCAGTCCGAGGCGATCGGCCGCAACATCTACGAGATGGCGCAGCTCGAAGTGCCGATCATCACCACCATCATCGGCGAGGGCGGCTCGGGTGGCGCGCTCGCGATCTCGGTGGCTGACCAGGTCATCATGCTGCAGTACTCGATCTACTCGGTCATCAGCCCCGAAGGCTGTGCCTCCATTCTCTGGAAGACTTCCGACCGTGCGCAGGACGCGGCCGACGCGCTGGGCATCACGGCGCACCGGCTCAAGGCCCTGGGCGTGATCGACAAGATCGTCAACGAGCCGGTGGGTGGCGCCCATCGCGACCACAAGCAGATGTCGGCCTTTCTCAAGCGCGCGCTCAACGACGCCTGGCGCCAGGTCAGCGACATGAAGGTGCGCGAGCTGCTCGACCGCCGCTACGAGCGGCTGCAGAGCTACGGCCGCTTCACCGACACCAAGGCCGACGCCAAGTAGGGCGCACAAGCCGGCCCCGCAGGAGTTGTCCGCGCCATGGCCCGTCTGAGCGACGCCGAAGTCCGCCAGTACCACGAGGCGGGCTACGTCATTCCGCAGTTCCGGCTGGACGACGCCTGGGTCGCCCGCATGCAGCAGGCGCTCGACACGCTCATTCGCAACAACCCGGGCGTGCGGCCCGAAAAGCTCGTCAGTGCCCATATCGAAGGGCAGAACGACGAGGGCGTGCGCGGCGTCAAGGACTTCTTCGACCTGGCGATGAACCCTGACATCGTCGACCTCGTCGCGCAGGTCCTCGGGCCTGACGTGATCCTTTGGGGCTGCCACGTGTTCTGCAAACCGGCCAGCGAAGGTTACGAGACGCCCTGGCACCAGGACGGCCACTACTGGCCGATCCGGCCGCTTGCCAACTGCACCGTCTGGGTGGCGCTCGAGCCCAGCACGCGCGCCAACGGCTGCCTGCGCGTGATCCCGGGCTCGCATGCGGCCCAGGTGCTGCACCCGCACCTGCATGAGGACCGCGATGACCTCACGCTCAACCAGCGCATGGCCGACGGCAGCTTCGATCCGGCCGAAGCGGTCGACCTGGAACTCGCGCCAGGGCAGATGTCGATGCACGACATCTACATGATCCATGGCGCCGAGGCCAACACCTCCGGCATCCGCCGCACCGGCGTGGCGCTGCGCTACATGCCGGGCAGCTCGCACTTCGACCGCAGCCTGCGACCGTCGGACGGCAAGACCGGCGTGGCCGTGAGCTTTGCCACCCGACCGCTGTGGCTTTTGCGCGGCCAGGACCGCACCGGGCTCAACGACTTCACGGTGGGCCATCGTGCCCCGCGATGAGGCGGCTGGCTCCGCCATCGACGAGGCCATTGCCCGCTTTGCTCCCCGGCTCCCGCTGGCGGTCGCGTTGAGTGGCGGCGCCGACTCCACGGCTCTGCTGGCGGCCTGCGCGGCCCGGTGGCCCGGGCAGGTGAGGGCGATCCACATCCACCATGGCCTGCAGGCCGCTGCCGACGGCTTCGAGCGGCAATGCGCGGCGCTGTGCGAGCGCCTGGCCGTGCCGCTCGTGGTGCGCCGGGTCGATGCCGGGCATGCTCCCGGCGAGAGCCCTGAGGACGCCGCCCGCAAGGCTCGGTACGCCGCCCTGGCGGAAGCAGCGCTCGAAGCCTGGGCGGGCGATGCCGGGGCGGGCGAGGTGCTTGATGTGGCGCTGGCCCAGCACGCCGATGATCAGGCCGAAACCCTGCTGCTGGCCCTCTCGCGCGGCGCCGGCCTGCCCGGCCTCGCCGCCATGCCGGCGCGCCGTGAACGCGACGGCATCACCTGGCACCGGCCGCTGCTCGACGTGCCGGCCGCCGCGATCCGCCCCTGGCTGCGCCGCCACGGCCTGACCTGGATCGACGATCCGACCAACCGCAACGAGCACTTCACGCGCAACCGCATCCGGGCCCGGCTTCTGCCAGCGCTGGACGATGCCTTCCCCCGCTTCCGCGAGACCCTGGCCCGCTCGGCCCGTCATGCCGCGCAGGCCCAGGAACTGCTCGACGAGGTGGCTGCCGCCGATCTGGCGCACACCGGCTCGCCGCCCGCGCTGCATGCGCTGCAGCAACTGTCGCGGCCGCGCCAGGCCAACCTGCTGCGCCACTGGCTGCGTCAGGCCCATGGCGTCACCGCGAGTGCGGCGCAGCTGGGCGAACTGCTCGATCAGGTGGCCGACTGCACCACGCGTGGTCATCGCCTGCGCATCAAGGTCGGCCCCGGCTTCGTCGAGCGGCAGGGTGGGTGCCTCGACTGGACCGGCCCTTTATAATTGCAGGCTTTGCGCGGTGCGGCCCGCCAAAGAGAATTTCCTGCAAGCCGCGACATTCTTCATTCTCCAATGGCATTGATCGTTCACAAATACGGCGGCACGTCGATGGGCTCGACCGAGCGCATCCGCAATGTCGCCAAGCGCGTGGCCAAATGGGCGCGCGCCGGACACCAGATGGTCGTCGTGCCCAGCGCCATGAGCGGCGAGACCAACCGCCTGCTCGGCCTGGCCAAGGAGCTGGCGCCGGCAAGCATCAACGACGCCTACCACCGCGAACTCGACATGCTGGCCGCTACCGGAGAGCAGGCCTCGTCGGCGCTGCTGGCCATCGCGTTGCAGGCCGAAGGCATGGCCTCCGTGAGCTATGCCGGCTGGCAGGTGCCCATCCGCACCAACAGTGCCTACACCAAGGCCCGCATCGACTCCATCGACGACAAGCGCGTGCGCGACGATCTGGCGGCCGGCAAGGTCGTCATCGTCACTGGCTTCCAGGGCGTGGACGAGCAGGGCAACATCACCACGCTGGGCCGTGGCGGCAGCGACACCTCGGCCGTGGCCGTGGCGGCGGCCATGAAGGCGGCCGAATGCCTGATCTACACCGACGTCGACGGCGTCTACACCACCGACCCGCGCGTCGTGCCCGAGGCGCGGCGGCTGCAGACCGTCAGCTTCGAGGAAATGCTCGAGATGGCTTCGCTCGGCTCCAAGGTGCTGCAGATCCGCTCGGTCGAATTCGCCGGCAAGTACAAGGTGCCGCTGCGCGTGCTCAGCAGCTTCACGCCCTGGGACATCGACATCGACGAGGAGGCCAAGTCCGGCACCCTGATCACTTTTGAGGAAGACGAAAAAATGGAACAAGCCGTCGTTTCCGGCATCGCTTTCAACCGCGACGAAGCCAAGATCTCCGTCCTGGGCGTTCCCGACAAGCCCGGCATCGCCTACCAGATCCTGGGTGCGGTGGCCGACGCCAACATCGAGGTCGACGTCATCATCCAGAACATCTCCAAGGACGGCAAGACCGACTTCAGCTTCACGGTGCATCGCAACGACTATGCGCGCGCCGTGGATCTGCTCAAGGCCAAGGTGCTGCCGGCCCTGGGTGCGGCCCAGGTCGAGGGCGACACCAAGATCTGCAAGGTCAGCATCGTGGGCATCGGCATGCGCAGCCACGTCGGCGTTGCCTCGCGCATGTTCCGCTGCCTGAGCGAGGAGGGCATCAACATCCAGATGATTTCCACCTCCGAGATCAAGACCTCGGTCGTCATCGACGAGAAGTACATGGAACTGGCCGTGCGTGCGCTGCATCGCGCGTTCGACCTGGACCAGCCGGCGGCGGCCTGATCGGTACGCAGGCCGGCCGCTGATTCATCGGCTGGCCGGTGCCTGAGCTGGCATCAAGTCGTGCGATAATATTTTCAGACCTGAAGGAAACGTGACCGAGTGGCCGAAGGTGCTCCCCTGCTAAGGGAGTATGGGGTGTAGAGCCTCATCGAGGGTTCGAATCCCTCCGTTTCCGCCAGTACCCGAAAGCCCGTGAGATCCGTCTCACGGGCTTTTTTCCTGAATGGGGCGTCATCTGTCGTTCTTCGATTCGTGCCTTCACCTCATGACTTGCGCAAACCATGCTTCATGACCCCTGGCTTGACCGCTGGCTGCCACGCCTGACGGCGTCCGTCAGCGGAGGCCCTGTCCTCGAAATCGGATGCGGCACCGGCGCCGACACCTCGACTCTCGTTGCCGCGGGGTTCGACGTCGTCGCCTTGGATCTCTCCGAAACGGCAGTCGCCGCCACCCGCCTGCGCGTGCCCCGCGCCCGGGTGCACTGCCAGGACGTCAGGGCCCCGTTGCCGCTCGGTGCGGGTGAGGCCGGAGCCGTCGTCGCGAGCCTGTCGCTTCACTACTTTGCATGGGACGAGACGCTGGTGCTGATGCGGCGCATCCATGCCGTGCTCCAGCCGGGCGGTCTGTTCCTGTGCCGGCTCAACTCCGTCGAGGACAGGAACTTCGGCGCCGAAGGTCATCCCGAGATCGAGCCGAACTACTTCCGGGTCGACGGACAGCCCAAGCGCTTCTTCGACGAGGCCAGCGTCCAGGCGCTGTTCGCCGATGGCTGGAAGGTGCTCAGCCAGGAACACCAGACGACGGCGAAGTACATCCGCACCAAAGCCTTGTGGGAAGTGGTGGCGCAGCGGCCGGCCTGAGGTCCTGGCCGAGATTCATTGCATGAAGACGTACAGCAGCGCCAGCAGCCAGCCCAGACCTTCGGCCGTGCGAGCCTGTGCGACCTGCAGAGGCGGCAGCCCCAGCATGGGTTGTACGTGCAGCCGACCTGCCCACAGGACGATGGCCAGGACGAACCAGACCAGCAGTGGGATCGGTGAATGCCAGAACGACGCAGCGAGGCCCGCGATCGAAAACAAGATGATCGAAACAACCAGCAAGATCCCACTCTGTGATCCTGGCGCGTAACTGAGCTTGCCGCAAAGTTTGCACGCAGCAGGGAACACGGGTGAGGAAATCCACTTGGATGTCCAGCGCATCGAAAGCGCCTTGCAGTGCGGGCAGGGATACATGAGTTGTCTGACTTGCTGTGCGAAGGAAAGTCGTAGAGCGCGGTCGTTGATAATGATCTTAACGAATGGTCGGGATTGCGCTTGCGCGGCGCCCGTGCCCATCAGGAGAGGAGAGTCGCTTGCTGCCCCATCAACTGCCGCCCAGAATGCCAGACTATTCCGTGCGCCCCGGTTTTCGCGTCCTCGGGGCCCTCCTGACATTGGCGTTCACGGTATTTTCGTTCGTCAAGGCCTATGACGTCCTCACGCTCACGAAGTTTTCGCTTCCCCCGTGCGTGGACCCTTCCAACCGGTCTCGCCTGCTCTGCGAGCTCGGCACCGCCATGATCGCGGGACTGCCACCTTTCGGCCAGAAGCTGATGCTCGCAGCCACCGAGGCGAGCATCGGTGTGCTCGGCTTCGTCCTGTTCTGGTGGTTGATCAAACCCTTCACGGGGCAGCAGGCCGACGCGGGCAAGCAGTGATCACGTTGAGCCAGGCGCTCGGCCCTGCGAGCCCTTGAAACAGTGCAAAAGTTCGGGTCGCCAGGCAAAACCCTGCACCCGGCATCCGCCGCAGTTTTCAGGACAATGCAGCCCGGCGCCCGCCTGAATCTTTTCTCGACCTAACCGATGCACAGTGGGCGGATGTCCGCAGCTTGCGGACATCCGCGTGACACTTCACCTTCGACGGACTTTTCGTGACCCCCACCACCCGCCGCGTCGTCCAGGCGCTTCTGTACGAAGTCTTCGCCATTGCCTTCGTGGGCCCGATCCTGAGCCTGGCTTTTGACAAGCCGGCCACCTCGACGCTGGGCCTGGCCGTCGTCCTGTCAGCGATCGCACTGGCCTGGAACTACGTCTTCAATGCATTGTTCGAGCGCTGGGAGTCGCGCCAGGCCGTGCGCGGCCGCAGCTTCGCGCGGCGCCTGGCTCACGGCATTGGTTTCGAAGGCGGGCTCACGGTCATCCTCGTGCCGGTGATGGCGTTCTGGCTGGAGACGAGCTTCCTCACCGCGTTTCTGGCGAACCTCGGCCTGCTGGCGTTCTTCTTCGTCTACGCCATTGGCTTCACCTGGACGTTCGACCGCGTGTTCGGGCTGCCGGAGTCGGCGCGGGCGCCGCGCTGAGGCTTCGGTTCCCGGGCGCCCCTGACGCCGATACCTGTGTGCGAGCAGGCGCAAGCCTTCACGTGGCATCCGCCTCCGCGCTCCACCGCATGTCCGCCATGTCGCGCGAGGGCGGGGCGCCGAACAGGCGGCGGTATTCGCGGCTGAACTGGGACGGGCTTTCATAGCCGACCCGGAACGCGGCCGTCGAGGCGTCCAGCCGTTCCGACAGCATCAGCCGGCGCGCCTCGGTCAGGCGCAGCTGCTTCTGGTACTGCAGGGGGCTCATCGCCGTGTGCGACTTGAAGTGATGGTGGAAGGTCGATGCGCTCATGCCGACCTCGCGGGCCAGCGCCTCCACGCGCAGCGGCTCGGCAAAGCAGTCGTTGAGGCGCGCGATGGCGCGCGCGACCTGGTGGCTCTGGGTGTCGACGGTGGCGATACGGCGCAGCCGCCCGCCAGCCTCGCCCGCCAGCAGACGGTAGTGGATCTCGCGGCGGATCAACGGTGCCAGCGCGGGCAGGTCGCCGGGCTGGTCGAGCAGCGCCAGCAGCCGGTCGAAGGCCTGCAGCAGCGGCGCGGTGAGGGCGCCCGTGGTCATCGCGCGGCTGTCGGGTTCGTCGCGGCGCTCCGACGCGGCAGGCGGCGGCGTCTCGAGCATGAGCGAGGCAATCTCGCGCCAGTCCAGCCGCAGCGCCAGGGCCAGGTAGGGGCAAGCGGGGCTGGCCTGCATGAGCGCGGTGCGCACGGGCAGGTCCATGGACGCGATCAGGTAGCGGTCCTCGCCGTAGGCCAGGCTGTCCTCGCCCAGCATCACGCGCTTGCTGCCCTGCACGATCACGGCTACGCATGGCTCATACACGCTGCAGTTGTTCAGCGCGGGCTGGTCCAGATGCATGAGCATCAGGCCCGGCAGGGCCTCGGGGCGGTGCATCTCGCCGGGCGTCGTGCGGGCGAGGATGCGCTGCACCAGCGAGGCGCGCGCGGCCGGCAGGTCGTGGTCGGCGGAAGGATCGGGCATGGAACGGCTCGGCAGCTTGACTGGGCACAATGGTATCGGCCCCGGCGCATTCGTGTCGTGCCCTGGAGGATTGGGCAAGCTTTGTGCAGTTTCTGGCTAGCGCCGATCGGCCAGTCGCTTCACACTGGCGCCGTTGCCGACATCGCCTGTGCATGCGCCAGAAGCGCACGGCGTGCGCGGCCCGGCCGATGCGCCGGTCCACGTTCCCACCCCACTTGAGGAGAGAAAGACATGACCACCCTGCAAGTCAACGGACGCGTCCAGACGCTGGACGTCGACCCGGCCACACCGGTGCTCTGGGCCCTGCGCGATACGCTGGGCCTGACGGGCACCAAGTTCGGCTGCGGCATGGCGATGTGCGGCGCCTGCACCGTGCACGTCGACGGCCAGGCGGTGCGCTCCTGCGTCACGCCCATCGGCAGTGTCGAGAACCGGCAGCTCACCACGATCGAGGCCGTCACCGGCGGCGACGACCGCGTCGGCCTGGCCGTACGCGACGCCTGGATCCGGCACGATGTGGCCCAGTGCGGCTACTGCCAGAGCGGGCAGATCATGAGCGCGACCGCGTTTCTCAAGTCGCTGCCGCGCGGCGCTCAGCCGAGCGCGGCCGACATCGACGCCGCGATGGCGGGCAACGTGTGCCGCTGCGGCACCTATGCGCGCATCCGGGCCGCCGTGGCCGACGCCGCCCGTGCCATCGCCTGAAGGAGACCGTCATGTTCAACCACCTCACCCACGACGGTTCCCAGGCCACGGCCCAGGACCTTCCGCGCGCCCTGCAGCACCTGCTCGCGCGCGAGGCCGGCGCCCCGGCGGCGGCCAAGCTGCCGCGGCGGCAGTTCCTCAAGCTCGGCGCGGCCGGGGGCTTTGCGCTCGGTGTGTTTCCGTTGCCGGGCCGGGCGCAGGGCGCTTCGGCGGCCGCCGATCTCAAGCCGACCCAGAGGCCTGGCGCCTTCGTCGCCATCGCTGCCGACGGCACCGTTACCGTGACGGTCAACCGCCTCGAATTCGGGCAGGGGGTGCAGACCGCGCTGCCCATGATCCTGGCCGAGGAGCTGGACGCCGACTGGTCGCGCGTGCGCAGCCAGCTGGGCACCAACGACATGGCCTATGCCGATCCGATGTTCGGCATGCACCTGACCGGCGGCTCCAACTCGATCAAGAACAGCTTCACCCAGTACCGCGAACTCGGCGCCCGCGCGCGCGCCATGCTCCTGCAGGCGGCAGCGGCCCGCTGGTCGGTGGAGCCGGCCAGCCTGCGCACCGAGGCGGGCGTCGTGATCGGCCCGGGCGGCCGGCGTGCGGGTTATGGCGAACTGGCCGAGGCGGCCATGGCCCTGCCGGTGCCGGCCCGCGTGTCGCTCAAGGACCCGAAGCAGTTTCGCCTGATCGGCCAGCCGACCACGCGCCTGGATGCCGCAGCCAAGAGCAGCGGGCGGCAGAGCTTCGGCATCGACGTGCGCCAGCCGGGTCAGCTCACGGCCGTCATTGCGCGGCCGCCGGTCTTCGGCGCGCGGCTGCGCACGGTGGACGACGGCGCGGCCCGCGCGGTCAAGGGCGTCAAGGCGGTGCTGCGCGTGCCGCTGGACCGGGGCGCCGAAGGCGTGGCCGTGATCGCCGACGGCTACTGGCCGGCCCGCACCGCGCGCGAGGCGCTGAGGCTCGACTGGGACACCAGCGCCGTCGAGAAGGTCGACAGCGCTGCCCAGCTGGCGCAGTACCGCGCGCTCGCGACGCAGCCCGGCCCCCGGCATTTCGACGCCGACATGGCGCCGCTGGCGACCGCGCCGATGAAGATCGAGACCGAGTTCGTGTTCCCCTACCTGGCCCATGCGCCGATGGAGCCGCTGAACTGCACCGTCGCCTTCGACGGCCAGTCCGCCACGCTGTGGGTCGGCTCGCAGATGGCGGGACTGGACGGCCTGGCTGCCGCGCGCACGCTGGGCCTGCGCCCCGAGCGGGTGAAGGTCGAGGTGCAGGCCGCCGGCGGCGGCTTCGGCCGGCGCGCCATTCCCTCCAGCGAATACGTGGTGGAGGCCTGCAACGTGGCCCGGCTCGCCCATGCGGCTGGCGTGCGCGCGCTCATCCGCACGCTGTGGAGCCGCGAGGACGACATCCAGGGCGGCTACTACCGCCCGATGCATCTGCACACCGCGAAGATCGGCTTCGATGCGGCGGGCAAGGTGCTCGCCTGGGACCACGTCATCGTCGGGCAGTCGATCTTGGCGGGCTCGCCCTTCGAGTCCATGATGGTCAAGAACGGCATCGACGCGACGGCGGTCGAAGGCATGCGCGCTCCGTACCCGCTGCCGATGCGCCTGACGGTGCACCATCCCAAGCTCAACGTGCCGGTGCTTTGGTGGCGCAGCGTGGGCAGCACGCACACCGCCTTCGTTATGGAGACGCTGATCGACCAGATCGCGCGACAGACCCGCCAGGACCCGGTGGCCTACCGCATGAAGCTCTTCGGCGACCAGCATCCGCGCCACCGCTCGGCATTGCAGCTCGCGGTGGAGCGCAGCGGCTACGGCCGCAAGACCCTGGCCGCTGGTCGCGCCTGGGGCGTGGCGGTGCACGAGTCGTTCGAGTCGGTGGTGGCCTATGTGGTGGAAGCCTCGGTACAGGACGGCCGGCCCGTGCTGCACCAGGTGACGGCGGGCGTGCACTGCAACCTCGCCGTCAACCCGCGCACGGTGGAGGCGCAGGTCCAGGGCGCTGCGCTCATGGGCCTGGGCATGTGCCTGCCGGGCGCCGCCATCACGCTCAAGGACGGCGTGGTGGAACAGCGCAACTTTGGCGACTACACCGTGGCGCGCATCACCGACATGCCGGCCATCAGCGTGCACACTGTGCCGAGCGCCGAGCCGCCGACCGGCATGGGCGAGCCGGGCCTGCCGCCGCTGGCGCCCGCCTTTGCGAACGCCGTGGCGCAGCTGACAGGCAAGCCGCTGCGCGAGCTGCCTTTCCGCTTGGCTTGAGGGCAGGGGTGTGCAGCTCAGATGCATTTGTTGATTTGATTGGCAGGCGCTTTAGCGCGACCTTCTGACCAGGGGGCCCCCCTGGTCAGAAGGTCAAGTTGTAGCTCCCTCTCTCACCCCGGATAGCTACACTAAAGGGTCGTACTCAATCAATCCGTCATCGGTTGTAGCTCCCTCTCTCACCCCGGATAGCTACACTAATCCCGCTGCGGCATGTAGCCCCATCTGGGTTGTAGCTCCCTCTCTCACCCCGGATAGCTACACTCATCCTCAATAAAGAAATCTACACAACCGGGTTGTAGCTCCCTCTCTCACCCCGGATAGCTACACTCGCAATATGGCGACTACAGCGAAGTAACGGGTTGTAGCTCCCTCTCTCACCCCGGATAGCTACACTTCGCAGCAATCCGGCGCGAGCAACAACAGCGTTGTAGCTCCCTCTCTCACCCCGGATAGCTACACTACCTAACGGAAGTGCAACGCAAACTCGCGGGTTGTAGCTCCCTCTCTCACCCCGGATAGCTACACTCGCAATCAAAGACATGGCAGCAGCGGGACTGTTGTAGCTCCCTCTCTCACCCCGGATAGCTACACTAGCGCGCGCGCGATCCGCACGCACGAAAACGTTGTAGCTCCCTCTCTCACCCCGGATAGCTACACTCGCAAGCACAAACGGACCTAACGGAAGTGCGTTGTAGCTCCCTCTCTCACCCCGGATAGCTACACTACGTTCGGCAAAGGAACGCATGCAGAAATCGTTGTAGCTCCCTCTCTCACCCCGGATAGCTACACTGAGACGCTCACCTTCGACGAGCGCCTGCTCGTTGTAGCTCCCTCTCTCACCCCGGATAGCTACACTATCAACCTTTCGGAGCGCGCCATGACCAAGGTTGTAGCTCCCTCTCTCACCCCGGATAGCTACACTTTGAGTCAGATTCAAGAACTCTCAGAAGGCGTTGTAGCTCCCTCTCTCACCCCGGATAGCTACACTTGTGGGATTAGTTTTACCACCATCAACACCGTTGTAGCTCCCTCTCTCACCCCGGATAGCTACACTAGAGCCTTGTACTTCGGCCCCACAGCGCGGGTTGTAGCTCCCTCTCTCACCCCGGATAGCTACACTGATGAGGGCCTGCAGAACCGCAGGCGGCGGGTTGTAGCTCCCTCTCTCACCCCGGATAGCTACACTCGTGCCTGTGGTTTCATAGGGCATTACCCAGTTGTAGCTCCCTCTCTCACCCCGGATAGCTACACTAGCTTCCGTCTGCTTGTCGGCGACCTGGAGGTTGTAGCTCCCTCTCTCACCCCGGATAGCTACACTAAGCTGTGGGCGTTGATGTACGACTGGAGAGTTGTAGCTCCCTCTCTCACCCCGGATAGCTACACTTCAAGACGATGAAGGGCACCCGCATCTGCAGTTGTAGCTCCCTCTCTCACCCCGGATAGCTACACTGCGCCATAGTGGTTCTCGCTCGATGCCGCGGTTGTAGCTCCCTCTCTCACCCCGGATAGCTACACTGGTGTTGCGCTTGTTGAACGTGCGCGCAGCGTTGTAGCTCCCTCTCTCACCCCGGATAGCTACACTGATGGCCCGGCGGTCTGCTACGAGTACCGAGTTGTAGCTCCCTCTCTCACCCCGGATAGCTACACTAACTAGCACAAGTCGATGCACAGATCGACAGTTGTAGCTCCCTCTCTCACCCCGGATAGCTACACTCTGCAACGGCCAGAATACATCGGGGGCGGCGTTGTAGCTCCCTCTCTCACCCCGGATAGCTACACTTAAATTGACAAAAAAACCATCAAGGAGAAAGTTGTAGCTCCCTCTCTCACCCCGGATAGCTACACTAGCGCGCGCCAATTCAGGCGCGGTACCACGGTTGTAGCTCCCTCTCTCACCCCGGATAGCTACACTCAGATCATGCGCCGCATCGTTCCTGAGCCCGTTGTAGCTCCCTCTCTCACCCCGGATAGCTACACTTGGCGCAACGGATTCGCCGGGAGCGTTTCGGTTGTAGCTCCCTCTCTCACCCCGGATAGCTACACTCCTAGTAGACATGGGGGCCACAGCCCCCATGTTGTAGCTCCCTCTCTCACCCCGGATAGCTACACTGCTGACCGTCACCGCCTGAGGGGAACCGACGTTGTAGCTCCCTCTCTCACCCCGGATAGCTACACTACAGAAGATGGTGTCTCGCATGATGGTCTTGTTGTAGCTCCCTCTCTCACCCCGGATAGCTACACTGATCGTGTCCCGGCGTGTCCATCGCAGGCAGTTGTAGCTCCCTCTCTCACCCCGGATAGCTACACTAGTGTGGCGCTGCAGGGCTTGCTCGAAGTCGTTGTAGCTCCCTCTCTCACCCCGGATAGCTACACTTCGCATTCATGGCTGCGGCCCTCCGATGGCGTTGTAGCTCCCTCTCTCACCCCGGATAGCTACACTTTGCTGCAGGCAACAGCTACCTCGGACTAGGTTGTAGCTCCCTCTCTCACCCCGGATAGCTACACTAGTTCGCCGGTAATTGTCGGCGCGATGCAGGTTGTAGCTCCCTCTCTCACCCCGGATAGCTACACTACTGACTGGAGATTGAAATGGACAACCCGTGTTGTAGCTCCCTCTCTCACCCCGGATAGCTACACTTCGCCCGTGGACAAGGATCCTGGCCAGGCCGTTGTAGCTCCCTCTCTCACCCCGGATAGCTACACTTCGCGGGGGCAGCTCACCATCGAGCTGCCCGTTGTAGCTCCCTCTCTCACCCCGGATAGCTACACTCGCTTCCATAGAGAGCCCCGTCGACTCTCGGTTGTAGCTCCCTCTCTCACCCCGGATAGCTACACTTCGCGGGGGCAGCTCACCATCGAGCTGCCCGTTGTAGCTCCCTCTCTCACCCCGGATAGCTACACTTACGTGCGAATTGAC
>JBGAIH010000050.1:0-22410 GCA_044225675.1 Burkholderiaceae bacterium | reverse complement strand
ATGAAGGGATAAGCGTCAGGGCGGGACGAAGGTCGGAACGGGGTGGAGGTCAGGGCGGCACGGCCTTCGGAACGAGTGACGCGTGGGACGGCGCCGACATTGCAACGCGCGGGTGGATGGCACCGTCCCGCCGCGCGGCTGCGCACCATCGGGCTTGTTCCCAGGAGAAACGACATGCCCAGAACCCCTTTGCCGACGAACACAGACACCGACGCCGACCTGCCGCCACCGCTCACGCTGGACGAGGAAGTGGAACTGCCGGACGACGGCCTGGTGCCGCCCGCAGGCATCGATGACGACCCGGAGTCCGAGCGCGTGATCAACGCACCGGACTGATCAACGCACCCGAGCGAGCGTCGGGCGTGCCGACGCTCAGGGCCAGAAGGGCTGCATCCGACCGAGCCCGTCCGCGCGGGCGGTGGTCATGAGGAGCTTTCCGGCGAGCGCCGCCTCAGCCGCAGCGCCCTCAGCCGCAGCGCCCTCAGCCGCAGCGCCCTCAGCCGCAGCGCACACGTGTCACCTTGCCGGCCGTGTCGACGTCGAGGTTCAGCCGTGCGGGGTTGTACTCCAGAGTCACGGCCTGGTCGGGCCGAAGCGCCCGCGCGGTGGCGGCGCCGGCCCGCTGGCGCGCGTCTTCGAGCAGGGGCGTGGTGAGCGCCTGCCCAACGGCGAACATCGCATCATCGGCCCGGCAGCCCGCCTGGGTGGGCGGCGGCGGCACCTTGGCGTCCGGCGGCTGGACCGGGGCGGCCACGCTGCAGCCGGCCAGCACGAGCGCGGACAGGAGTGAAGGCGCGAGCGAAGGCAGGCGCGAACAAGCCCGGGCGACCGGGCTGGAAGGGGAAGCGGGGGCGGAAGCAGGGGGGGAAGGTAAGCGGCTTGTCGGCACGGCGTGGACTCCAGACGGAATGGGGAACGAGGGGAACGGCGCAATGCCCCGCATTGTGGACCCGCCAGCGGCGCCGCTCGATGAAATCCGGTCGGGCCGCCGGGTTGCAGGCCTTTGACGACGGGCTTCACCGGCCTTTGCGATACTTGGCCTCGACCCATTCATCCGTGCCGGCGAAAACCGGCCGGCCACTGACCATTTCCGATGCAGATCCAGGACATCCTCTACTCCCAGGGCTTTGGCACACGGCGGGTCTGCGCCGGGCTGGTGCAGCAGGGGCACGTGCGTGTGGCAGGCGAGCCCTGCACCGACCCCTTCGCGGATGTCGACGAGACCGGTCTGGTGTTCACCGTGCAGGGGCAGGACTGGCCGTACCACGAGCGTGCCTACCTGATGCTGCACAAGCCGGCCGGCACCGAATGCTCGCAGAAGCCGTCCACCTGGCCCAGCATCTACACGCTGCTGCCCGCGCCGCTGCGGGCGCGCCCGCAGAAGAGCGCAGTGCAGGGCGTTCAGGCCGTGGGCCGGCTCGACCAGGACACGACCGGGCTGCTGCTGCTGACCGATGACGGCAAGTTCATCCACCGCATGAGCTCGCCGCGTCACCACGTGCCCAAGGTGTATGAGGTCACCACCCGCCACCCGGTCACCGATGCGCAGGTGCGGAAATTGCTGGACGGCGTGGTGCTCGACGACGACCCGCAACCCGTGCGCGCCGCTGCCTGCGAGGCGGTGCGGCCCGTCACGCCACCCGCCGCGTCATCCGATCCACCGGAATCAGCCGTCGATGTGCCGACCCATCACCTGCGCCTCACGCTGACCGAGGGCAAGTACCACCAGGTCAAGCGCATGGTGGCCGCCGCCGGCAACCGTGTGGAGGCGCTGCACCGCTCGCGCATCGGCGGGCTGGCGCTGCCCGCCGATCTCGCGCCCGGGCACTGGCGCTGGCTTTCGGCGGAAGATCTGGGCAGGATAGCGGCATGAGCAACGTGGCCCACGCCGTCGCCCTGTCCGTCGATCAGGCGCTGGAGCAGGCCGCCGCGCGCTGGAGCGGTGGCGACCGGGCGTCGGCCCGCCAGCTGGCGCAGCAGGCGCTGGCGGCCGCGCCCGACCATCCCGGCGCGCTCAACCTCGCGGGCTGCGCCGCGTTCGAGGACGGCAACACCGGCGTGGCACTGGCGCTTTTCGAGAAAGCCGTTGCCCGCTCGCCGGGTGATGCGGCCTTGCAGGCCAACCTCGCGCGCAGCGAGTTTGCCGTGGGGCGCGTGGAGCGCGCCAGGCGCCGCGCCGACTACCTGGCCACGATTGCTCCCGAGGTTCGGGGCATGCCCGGCGAGTTCGCTGCCTCGCTGGCCGCAGCGCGCCGGCCGCCGGCCATCGCCGCCGCCTTCTACCCCGGCGATGCGCAGGCCCTGGCGCGCGAGGTCGACACGCATCTGCAGGCCGCTGCGCTGGGCATGCCGCGGTCGATGCTGCAAAGGCCCAAGGTGCTGATCGCGCCGCATGCCGGCCACGTGTATTCGGGCGCGACGGCGGCGCGCGCCTATGCGCGCATCCAGCCGTTTGCCGGCGCGATCCGCCGGGTGGTGCTGCTCGGCCCGGCCCACCGGGTTTACTTCAAGGGCGTGGCGCTGCCGGGAACCGGCGCCTGGGCCACGCCACTGGGCGCGGTGCCGATCGACACGCTTGGCGCCGACGCCATCGCCGACCTGCCCTGCGTGGTGACCCGGCCTGACGCACATGCGACCGAGCACAGCCTGGAGGTGCATCTGCCGTTCCTGCAGCGGGTGCTGGGCGATTTCGAGCTGCTGCCGCTGGTGGTGGGCGACGTGGCACCGGCCGAGGTCGCCGAGGTCCTGGGCCGTCTCTGGGGCGGGCCCGAGACGCTGATCCTCGTCAGCACCGACCTGTCGCACTTCCACGCCTATGACGACGCGCAGCGCATCGACGCCGCGAGCTGTGCCAAGGTGATGGCGCTCGACGGCACGCTCGACCACCAGCAGGCCTGTGGCGCCACGCCCGTCAACGCGCTGCTGCAGATGGCGGGCCCGCGCGGCCTGCGCATCGAGCAGATCGACCGCTGCAATTCCGGCGACACGGCTGGCGACCGCGAACGCGTCGTCGGTTACGCGAGCTTTGCGCTCTACGAGCCGGCAGGCGCGGGCGCTGGCGCGGGTTCCGGAGCGCTGCTGTCGCCCGAGCAGGGTTTGGCGCTGGTGCAGCTGGCCCGCGCCAGCCTGCACGAGGCCACCGGAGCCGGCCGCGAGCCGGTGCCGGGGCTCAAGAGCTTCCAGGCGCCGGGCGCGGCCTTCGTCACCCTCACGGCCCAGGGCCAGCTGCGCGGCTGCATCGGCAGCCTGCAGGCCACACGGCCGCTGGCGGACGACGTGCGGGCCAACGCCGCCGCCGCCGCTTTGCAGGACCCGCGCTTTCCGCCCGTGACGGCGGCCGAGGTGCCGGGTCTGGTGGTGGAGGTGTCGGTGCTCACCGCGCCGCGCCCGCTCGCCTTTGCCAACGAGTCGCACGCGCTGTGGCAGCTCAGTCCGGGCGAGGACGGGGTGATCTTCGAGTGCGAACACCAGGGCCGCGCCTGGCGCAGCACCTACCTGCCGCAGGTCTGGGAGCAGATCGCCAGCCCGCGCGCCTTCCTGGCCCACCTCAAGGTCAAGGCCGGCCTGCCGTTCGACTTCTGGTCGCCGCAGGTGCGGCTGGCCACCTACCGGGTGCAGAAGTTCTCGGAGGCCGAGGGATGAACGCCCCCGCGCTGGCGGCGCTGCACCCGGCGCGCTGGTGGCATGCGCTGGACGATGGCCGTATCCAGTGCGACCTCTGCCCGCGCGAATGCCGCCTGCATGACGGCCAGCGCGGCCTGTGCTTCGTGCGCGAACGCAGCGGCGATGCCATGGTGCTCAACACCTGGGGCCGCTCCTCGGGCTTCTGCGTCGACCCGGTCGAGAAGAAGCCCCTCAACCACTTCTACCCGGGCAGCAGCATCCTGAGCTTCGGCACGGCCGGCTGCAACCTCGCCTGCAAGTTCTGCCAGAACTGGGACATCTCCAAAAGCCGCGACGTCGACAGGCTCGGCCAGCAGGCCACGCCCGAAGCCATCGCGCAGGCCTGCCTGCAGCTGGGCGCCCGGTCGGTGGCCTATACCTACAACGATCCGGTGATCTTTGCCGAGTACGCGATGGACGTGGCCGACGCCTGCCACGCGGTGGGCGTGCATTCGGTGGCCGTCACGGCGGGCTACATGCACGCCGCGCCGCGCCGCGAGTTCTATGCGCGCATGGATGCGGCCAACGTCGACCTCAAGGGCTTCACCGAAGGCTTCTACCGCGAGCTGTGCGCCGGCAGCCTGCAGCCGGTGCTCGATACGCTGGCCTACATCCGGCACGAAACCGCCTGCTGGCTGGAGGTGACGACGCTGCTCATCCCCGGCGCCAACGACTCCGACGCCGAGATCACCGCGCTCAGCCAGTGGATGGCGCGCGAGCTGGGGCCGGATGTGCCGCTGCACTTCACCGCCTTCCATCCGGACTTCAGGCTCACCGACAGGCCGGCCACGCCGCCCGCCACCGTCATGCGGGCGCGGCGCATCGCCATGGACCAGGGGCTGCGCTACGTCTACACCGGCAACGTGCACGACCTGGAGGGCGGCACCACCTACTGCCCGCGCTGCGACACGCCGCTGGTCGGGCGCGACTGGCATCAGATCACCGGCTGGCGCCTGAAGGCGGGCAACCACTGTCCGCGCTGCGACTTTCCGATCGCGGGGCGCTTCGACGTGATCGAGGGCGAGTTCCGGCAGTTCGGCCGGCGCCGCATCCCGGTGAGCTTCCAGGCCTGAGCGCGGGCGCGCAGCGCCCACATCGACACAAGCCTCCTATGCCGCAAGCCGCCTGGGCGGCCATCGTCAGGGCAGGGCCGCGAGAAAGTCGCGCACCCGGGCGAGCGTCACCTCGGGCTGGTCCTTGTGCGGCGAATGGCCGCAGCGCGGCAGGGCGGCCAGCGTGACGCTGCCGCGGGTCGGCGCGATCTCCTCGATCTGCGCCATCGTGCCGTAGACGTCGTCCTCGCCCTGGATCGCCAGCACCGGCGCCTCGATGCGGCGGCAGTCCGGGCGGATGTCGAAGCTGCGAAAGGCCTCGCTCAGCCAGACGTCGTTCCACTGCCAGAAGGCGCCGTCCACGTCGGCGTGGTAGCGGGCCAGGCGCTGGCGCAGGTCGGTCGTCTCCCAGGCGGCACGGGCCTGCTCGATGGAGCGGACGGACAGGTCCTCCACCTTCACGTGCGGCGCCATCACGATGCAGGAGGCCACCGGGTGGCGGCTCGCATGGAGCAGCGCGATGCTGCCGCCGTCGGAATGGCCCAGCAGCACCGGGCGGCTCACCTCAAGCTGCGCCAGCAGCGCGGGCAGCACCTCCCAGGCCTCGCGGTGCATGTAGTCGGGCGGGAGCCGGCCGGCTCCGCGCACGTCGGGCACCGGGTCGGAGCCGCCGTAGCCGCGCCGGGAATAGACCACGCCAGCGCGGCCCGTGGCGTCGCAGACGTCCTGCGGCCAGGAGCGCCCCCGGCCCTGCCACATGGCCACCGAGCCCAGGCCTTCGTGGAGGAAGACGATCGGGGCCCGGCCGCTCTCTGTGCGGGGCGCCAGCCGCTGGACTTCCAGCCGCACCCCGTTGATGTCCATCAAATCCATCCATGGATGGTAAGGGAATGGGGCAGGGCACCGAATCGGGGCGGATACACTGGCAGCTGGTCTCCATTTGCGGCTTTTTGTGAATCTTTTTCTTCGTTGTGTGGCGCGCCGCCTCGGCCGCGCGTGTCTCGTCCCCGCGCTGGCTCTGGCAAGCCTTGCGGCCGGCGCCCAGTCCTTCCCCGTGTTCGTGCTCAACTCGCTGGATGCGAGCGTGAGCGTCATCGACCCCGCCACCTGGACGGAGACGCGGCGCATTCCCACCGGCAAGGAGCCGCATCACGTCTACCTCACGCCCGACAGCAAGTCGCTGATCGTGGCCAATTCGCTGGGCGATTCGCTGCTGTTCATCGACCCGAAGACCGGCGAGGTGCAGCGCACCGTCAAGAACATCCTCGACCCCTACCAACTGCGCTTCTCGCCCGACATGAAGTGGTTCGTCACGGCCGCCAACCGGCTCAACCATGTCGACATCTATCGCTGGGACGGCAAGGACTTCACGCTGGCCAAGCGGATTGCCACCGGCCGCACGCCCAGCCATGTGTGGATCGACAGCCGCAGCACGACCGCCTTCGTCACCATGCAGGACAGCGACGAGCTGATCTCGGTCGACCTGGCCACGCAGGCGATCAAGTGGCGCACCAAGACCGGCCCGATGCCGGCTGACGTCTACGGCACGGCCGACGACCGCCTGCTGCTGGTCGGCATGACCGGCGGCAATGGCGTCGAGGTCTATGACGTGACCGGCCCGCAGCCCCGGCGCACCAAGGTCATTCCGACCGGAGACGGCGCTCATGCCTTCCGCGCGCTGGGCGACCGGCGCCACGTGCTGGTGAGCAACCGCGTGGCCAACACCATCAGCCGCATCGACCTGCAGACCCTGGAAGTCGTGGCCAGCTACCCGGCTCCCGGCGGCCCCGACTGCATGGACGTGACGGCCGACGGCAAGCGCATCCTCGTGACCTCGCGCTGGGCCAAGAAGCTCACCGTGATCGACATGGACAGCCGCAAGGTCGTGCAGCAGGTGAAAGTCGGAAAATCACCCCATGGCGTCTGGACGCTCGATCACGCGCCGCGCTGAGGCGCCGCGCCGCTTGCCCCGCGTGGCCACCGCGCTCGCGCTGGCGGCCACCGGCTTGGGCGCGCTGGCGCCCGCGCAGGCGCAAGTTCAAGGCACCGCTGCCGCAGTCGGCTGCGCCAAACCGGTCTACCTCACCTTCGACACCGGCCACATGGGCGTGGCCCCGCTGGTGGCCGAAGTGCTGCGGCGCCAGCAGGTGCGCGTGACCTTCTTCGCTGCCAACGAGCGCACGCAGGAGGGCGACGGCAGCCTGGGCAACACCTGGGCGCCGTGGTGGAAGGCCCGCGCGGCCGAAGGCCACGAGTTCGCCTCCCACACCTGGGACCATGCCTACTGGCGCGGCGACCTCAAGGGGGTCGAGCCGCGCTTTCGCATCCAGCCTTCGGCCGGCGCGCTGGCCGGGCGCGAGTTCACCTGGGACGCCGCGAAGTACTGCGAGAACATCTCCCACGCGGCGCAGCGGCTCGAAGACCTCACCGGCCGCAAGCCGCTGCCGCTGTTCCGCGCGCCGGGGGGCAAGACCTCGCCGCGCCTGCTGGCGGCTGCCAAGGCTTGCGGTTACGAGCACGTCGGCTGGGCGCCGGCCGGTTTCCTGGGCGACGAACTGCCCAGCGAGAAGTTCAGCAACGATGCCCTGCTCAAGAAGGCGCTGCGCGACATCCGCGCGGGCGACGTGCTGCTCGCTCACCTGGGCATCTGGTCGCGCAAGGACGCCTGGGCCCCGGCCGTGCTGGAGCCGCTGATCGTCGGCCTCAAGGACAGGGGCTTCTGTTTCGAGACGCTGCGCACCCATCCCGCCTACCGGGACTGGATCGCCGCGCGGCGCTGACGCGGCGAGGCGCAAGGAAGCTCCCATGCTGGCACCCGTCGACTGGCTGATCGAGCGCTTCTCCGACGCGCAGCAGTGGCTGTTCGAGACGGCGCTGCAGCCGGCGGCGTTCGCGGTCGGCCTGGGCGGCCAGCTCGAGGAGGTCTTCACCGCCACCGGCTGGATGCTCGTCGGCCTGATCCAGATCGCCATCATGCTGGCCGTCATCGCGCCGCTGCAGCGCTGGCGTCCGGTGGAGCCCGTGACCGACCGCCGCGCCATCCGCACCGACGTGCTGTACACGCTCATCCACCGGCTCGGGCTGTTCCGCGTGGCCTTCTTCCTCACGCTGGAGCCGCTGTTCGACGACCTGTTCGGCCTGCTGCGGGTGCAGGGCCTGGGCACCTTCCACCTCGAAGGCCTGTGGCCCGGCGTGACCGACAACGCGCTGGTGGCCTTTCTGCTCTACCTGGTGGTGTTCGACTTCATCGACTACTGGATCCATCGCGGCCAGCATCACTTCGGGCCCTGGTGGGCCCTGCATTCGCTGCACCATTCTCAGCGGCAGATGACGATGTGGAGCGACAACCGCAACCATCTGCTCGACGACGTCGTGCGCGACATCCTCATCGCGGTGGCAGCCCAGCTCATAGGCGTCGCGCCAGGCCAGTTCGTGGCCGTGGTGGCCTTCACCCAGCTCAGCGAGAGTCTGCAGCATGCGAACCTGCGCCTGTCGTTCGGCCGCATCGGCGACCGCCTGTGGATCAGCCCGCGCTTTCACCGCCTGCACCACAGCATCGGCATCGGACACGAGAGCGCCGGCCGGGGCACGCTGGGCGGGCACAACTTCGGCGTGCTGCTGCCCTGGTGGGACATGCTGTTCGGCACAGTGAACTTCGACGATCGCTACGACCCGACCGGCATCCGCGACCAGGTCGAGCCCGCAGCCGACGGCACGGTGCGCGAGTACGGGCGCGGCTTCTGGGCCCAGCAGTGGCTGGGCCTGCGGCGGCTGATCGGGCGCGCCTGAGGCCGGTCACCCGGGCTTGCGGCACGGCGCCTGCAGGCCGGGGCTGCACGGCGGCAGTCCGTGGGGTAAGCTTGGCCGCATGAGTTTGTTTCTCGACTCTTTCTGGCGCGCCGTCGCCTACTGCCTGCATCCGCGGGTGATCGCGCTGTCCTTTCTGCCGCTGCTGCTGACCGTCCTGCTCGCGCTGGGCCTGGGCTACTTCTTCTGGGACCCGGCACTCGACCAGGTGCGCGCGCTGCTCGACGCGATGTCCATTCTCGACTCGCTGTGGAGCTGGCTCGCCGGGCTGGGCCTGGCCAACCTCAAGGTGGTGCTGGTGCCGCTGATCGTGATCTTCGCGGTCACGCCGCTGATCGTCATGGTCTCGCTGCTGGCCGTGGCGGTGCTCATGATGCCGGCCATCCTGTCGCTGGTGGCCGAGCGCCGCTTTCCGCAGCTCGAGCGCAAGCGCGGCGGCTCGCTGCTGCTGAGCATCGTCTGGTCGCTCGGCTCGACGCTGCTGGCGCTGGTCGCCATGGTGGTGTCCATGCCGCTGTGGCTGGTGCCGCCGCTGATTCTCGTGCTGCCGCCGCTGATCTGGGGCTGGCTGACCTACCGTGTGATGGCCTTCGATGCGCTGGCCGACCACGCGAGCGCGGCCGAGCGGCGCGAGCTGTTCCGCCGGCATCGTGGCTGGCTGCTGGGCATCGGCGTGCTCACCGGCTACCTCGGCATGGCGCCCAGCATCGTCTGGGCCTCGGGCGCGCTGTTCGCAGCGGCCTTCGTCGTGCTGGTGCCGGTGGCGATCTGGATCTACACGCTGGTGTTCGCCTTCTCGTCGCTGTGGTTCGGCCACTACTGCCTGGCCGCTCTGCAGCAGCTGCGCGCCGAGGCGGGGGATCTGGCGGGCAACAAGCCGGGCAGTGCGGCCCTGTCGCCTGCCGAGACCCTTGCGCCGCCGGCGGACGAGGGCGGGGCGCCGCAGTTGCCCGGCCCGGCCACACCGCCTTCATCGCCACCCTCGGCACCCGACTCGACACCCGCCTCGACACCCTCGACCGAGCCGCCCCGGCCGCCTTCCGGCCCCTTCTTCTGAGCGATCCATGAATTTCGGACTCATCATCGTCGGCGACGAAATCATGTCGGGCAAGCGCGCCGACAAGCACATGCCCAAGGTCATCGAGCTGCTGGGCGCGCGCGGCCTCACACTGTCGTATGCGGAATACGTGGGCGACTCGCGCGAGCGCATCACCCAGACGCTCACGCGGGCCTTTGCCTCGGCCGACACGGTGTTTTCCTGCGGCGGCATCGGCGCCACGCCCGACGACCACACCCGGCAGTGTGCCGCTGCGGCGCTCGGCCAGCCGCTGGTGCTGCATCCGCAGGCGGCCGACCTCATCCGCGAACGCATGCGCGACACCGCGCGCGAGCAGGGCGTTGCCTACGAGCCCGACCGCCCCGACAACGTGCACCGCCTCAACATGGGCGTGTTCCCCGAGAGCGCACGCATCATCCCGAACCCCTACAACAAGATCCCGGGCTTCTCCTGCAAGGGCGCGGGCGGCGGAACAGTCCATTTCGTGCCGGGCTTTCCCGTCATGGCCTGGCCGATGATCGAGTCGGTGCTCGACACGCACTACGCCCATCTGTTCCGGCGCGAGGCCTGGGTCGAGAAGTCGGTGATCGTCTTCGGTGCAATGGAGGCCACGCTCACCCCGCTCATGGAAGAGATCGAGCGGGTTCATGCCGGCGTGAAGGTCTTCAGCCTGCCGAGCGTCGACCACCCGCAATACGGCCGCCACATCGAGCTGGGCGTCAAGGGTGAGCCGGCCGCCGTGGCCCAGGCGTATCCCGCGCTTCTGACCAGTCTCGGCGGATTCGATGCCCGTCTAGGCCCCGAATTGGTGCGCAACTAGATTGCACCACAAAAGTGCATTTGATCGCACTTGAACGGTGCAATCAGGTGCGTCGCCCGGGCCGGCCTACGGAGTTCGGCGTACGTCCCAGCAGCTAAACTCGGAGCAGAATGTGGCTGCCGGCCGCCGCGCCCATGCACCAAGCTTTGGCACAAAAACTGCATTCGTTCCCCGCACAAGTTTTTTAACAACCATCCCAACCAGGAGAACCTGATGGCAAAGACCGTCGCAGACGTGATGAAGATGGTGAAGGAAAACGAAGTCAAGTTCGTTGACTTCCGCTTCACCGACACCCGTGGCAAGGAGCAGCACGTCACCGTGCCGATCTCGCATTTCGACGAAGACAAGTTCAGCTCGGGCCACGCGTTCGACGGTTCGTCCATCGCCGGCTGGAAGGGCATCGAAGCCTCCGACATGCTGCTCATGCCGGACCCGAACACCGCCAACATCGACCCGTTCTTCGAAGAGACCACGCTGTTCCTGAGCTGCGACGTGCTCGACCCGACCGACGGCAAGGCCTATGACCGCGACCCGCGCTCCATCGCGCGCCGCGCCGAGGCGTACCTCAAGGCCTCCGGCCTGGGCGACACGGCCTACTTCGGTCCGGAACCCGAATTCTTCATCTTCGACAACGTCACCTGGGGCAATGACATGTCGGGCTCGTTCTTCAAGCTCGAAGAATACGAAGCCCCGTGGAACACTGGCGCCAAGCTCGAAGGCGGCAACAAGGGCCACCGTCCCACCGTCAAGGGCGGCTACTTCCCGGTGCCCCCGGTCGACAGCACGCAGGACCTGCGCGCCGAGATCTCCCTGATCCTCGAATCGCTGGGCATTCCGGTCGAAGTGTTCCACCATGAAGTGGCCGGCGCCGGCCAGAACGAGATCGGCACCAAGTTCAGCACGCTGCTGCAGCGCGCCGACTGGACCATCCTGCTCAAGTACGTCGTGCACAACGTGGCCAACGCCTACGGCAAGACGGCCACCTTCATGCCCAAGCCCCTGGTCGGCGACAACGGCTCCGGCATGCACGTGCACCAGTCGATCTGGAAGGACGGCAAGAACCTGTTCGCCGGTGACGGCTACGCCGGCCTGAGCGACTTCGCGCTGTACTACATCGGCGGCATCATCAAGCACGCCCGTGCGCTCAACGCCATCACCAACCCCGGCACGAACAGCTACAAGCGCCTCGTGCCCGGCTTCGAAGCCCCGGTCAAGCTGGCCTACTCGGCCAAGAACCGCTCGGCCTCGATCCGCATTCCGTACGTGGCCAACCCGAAGGGCCGCCGCATCGAAGCGCGCTTCCCCGATCCCCTGTGCAACCCGTACCTGGGCTTTGCGGCCCTGATGATGGCCGGCCTCGATGGCGTGGAAAACAAGATCCACCCGGGCGAAGCCGCCACCAAGGACCTCTACCACCTGCCGCCCGAGGAAGACGCGAAGATCCCGACCGTCTGCCACAGCCTCGACCAGGCCCTCGACTACCTGGACAAGGGCCGCGGCTTCCTGACCAAGGGCGGCGTGTTCACCGACACCATGATCGATGCCTACATCGAGCTCAAGATGCAGGAAGTCACGCGCTTCCGCATGGCGACCCACCCGGTCGAATACGACATGTACTACTCGCTGTAATTCCTTACAGTATGTTGCCCCAAAAGGACGGCTTAGGCCGTCCTTTTGCTTTGGGGCCAATCCCCTCACTTTGAAATTGCCGGCGATTGCCGCATACTGGCAGACCGTCCCTGCATTCAGTGATGCGAGGAGATCGCCATGAAACACCTGTATCTGATTCCCCTGGCCGCTATGCTTCTGGTAGCGAACGGCCACGCCCAGGACCGCATCTTCCGCTGCGGCAACGAGTACACGAACAACGCGTCGGACGCCCAGGCGCGCGGCTGCAAGCTGATCGAAGGCGGCAACGTCACGGTCGTGCAGGGCACGCGGCCCGCCGCAGCCCAGGCGCCGGTGCGCGTGGCCGCGGCCACCCAGGCCGGCCAGCGCATCGACGCCAGCGAGCAGCGCGCGCGCGACTCCGACGCCCGCATGGTGCTGGAGTCCGAACTGCGCAAGGCCGAGGCCCGTCAGGCCGAGCTCAAGCGCGAATACAACAACGGCGAGCCCGAAAAGCGCGGCGACGAAGGCCGCAACTACCAGAAGTACCTCGACCGCGTGGCCGAACTCAAGTCCAGCATCGCCCGCAACGACAGCGACATCGCAGGCATCAAGCGCGAACTCGACCGCCTGCCTTCGTCGCAACCCGCGCCCCAGGCCTCCAGCGGCAATTCCGGCGCAAAATAGGCAGCTTGAACAAGCCTGCCTCCCTCCATTCCCGCTACCAGTCCTTTGACTTCCTGGCCACGCTCGTGGCCGTCGTGCGCAGCGACGGCATGGTGCTGTTCGCCAATGCCGCCTTCGAGGATGCGCTCGGCACCTCGCGCCGCACGATCGAAGGCTCCCAGTTCGCCGAGTGCTTCACCGAGCCGCACATCCTGCGCAACGCGCTCGAAGGCGCGGGCAGCAACGAGTTTGCCGCGCTGCGCTATGACGCCTGGCTCAAGCGCCTGAACCACGACCCGCTGCCGGTTCACGTCATCGTCGCGCAGACCGAGCGGCCCGGCGAGATCATCGTCGAGCTGCTGCCGCTGGAGCAGCAGGCCAAGCAGGACCGTGAGGAACGGCTGATCGACCAGGCCCAGGCCAACAAGGAGCTGATCCGCAACCTCGCCCACGAGATCAAGAACCCGCTGGGCGGCATCCGGGGCGCCGCGCAACTGCTGGAGATGGAGATCCAGCGCGACCTCAAGGAATACACCCAGGTCATCATCCACGAGGCCGACCGGCTGCAGACCCTGGTGGACCGCCTGCTCGCGCCGCACCGCCGGCCCCACGTGGTGGGCGACGTCAACATCCACGAGGTCTGCGAACGCGTGCGCTCGCTCATCCTTGCGGAATTCCCGCGCGGTCTCAAGGTGCTGCGCGAGTACGACACCTCGATCCCCGAGTTCCGCGGCGACCGCGAACAGCTCATCCAGGCGGTCCTCAACATCGCCCACAACGCCTGCCAGGCGCTGGCCGAACGCATCGCCGCAGGCGACGCCCAGCTGAGCTTTCGCACGCGCATCGCGCGCCAGGTGACCTTCGGCAAGCAGCGCTACCGACTGGCATTGGAATTGCATGTCATCGACAACGGGCCTGGCGTGCCGGACTCGATCAAGGACCGCATCTTCTACCCGCTCGTCTCGGGCAGGGAAGGCGGCTCAGGGCTGGGATTGACGCTTGCACAGACCTTTGTGCAGCAGCATCACGGTTTGATCGAATGCGACAGCGTCCCCGGCCGTACGGACTTCAAATTGTTGATTCCGTTGCCCTAAGACCTGAGGATGACACAAATAACATGAAGCCGATTTGGATCGTAGATGATGACCAGTCCATCCGCTTCGTGCTGGAGAAGGCGCTGTTGCGCGAAGAGCTGCCGACGCGCAGCTTCACCAACCCGCGCGAGGTCCTGGCGGCCCTGGACGATGCCGGCGACGACGACGGCCCGCAGATCCTGGTGAGCGACATCCGCATGCCCGGCGGCTCGGGCCTGGATCTGCTCAACAAGGTCAAGGAGAAGCACCCGGGACTGCCCGTCATCATCATGACGGCCTTCTCGGACCTTGACAGCGCCGTCTCGGCCTTTCAGGGCGGCGCCTTCGAATACCTGCCCAAACCCTTCGACCTGCCCAAGGCGGTGGAGCTGATCCGCCGCGCCGTCGAAGAGAGCCAGCGCGAAGAGGTGGCCGAGGAACGCATGGCCGCCGCGCCCGAGATGCTCGGCCAGGCGCCCGCGATGCAGGACGTGTTCCGCGCGATCGGCCGGTTGAGCCAGAGCAACGTGACGGTGATGATCACCGGCGAATCGGGCTCGGGCAAGGAACTCGTCGCCCGCGCGCTGCACAAGCACTCGCCGCGCGCGAGCGGCCCCTTCGTGGCCATCAACACCGCTGCCATCCCCAAGGACCTGCTCGAGAGCGAACTCTTCGGCCATGAGCGAGGCGCCTTCACCGGCGCGCAGACCATGCGTCGCGGCCGCTTCGAGCAGGCCGAAGGCGGCACGCTCTTTCTCGACGAAATCGGCGACATGCCCTTCGACCTGCAGACGCGCCTCCTGCGCGTGCTGTCCGACGGGCACTTCTACCGCGTCGGCGGCCACAGCTCGGTCAAGGCCAACGTGCGCGTCATCGCGGCCACCCACCAGGACCTGGAGCAGCGCGTCAAGGAAGGCGTGTTCCGCGAGGACCTGTTCCACCGCCTCAACGTCATCCGCCTGCGCCTGCCCGCGCTGCGCGAGCGGCGCGAGGACGTGCCCATGCTCACCCGCCACTTCCTGCAGCAAAGCGCCAAGCAGCTGGGCGTCGAGCCCAAGCGCATCTCCGACGCCGCGCTGGCTCAGCTGTCGGGCTTCGGCTTCCCGGGCAATGTGCGCCAGCTCGAAAACATCTGCCACTGGCTCACCGTCATGGCGCCGGCCCAGGTGATCGAACCCAAGGATCTGCCGCCCGAAGTGGCCTCAGGTCATGCGGACGTGGCGCCGCTGCGGGCCGCGGCGGACCTGCCCCGCAGCGAAGCGCCAGCGGCACGGCCTGTGGTCGCGGCAGACACGCTGCCGGCTGACGACGCCGTCTCGACGCCGCCTGCTGCGGGCGCCGCGCCGGCCGTGGCCGCCATGGCCACCATGGCTGGCACTTCCCCGCTGAACGGCGCATGGGAAACCGGCCTGGAAGCCGAGGCGCTCGAACTGCTCGCCAACGGCCGGCACGACGTGTGGGATGCGCTCACCAGGCGCTTCGAGTCCCGCCTCATCCTCACGGCGCTGGCCAACACCAAGGGCCGCCGCATCGAGGCCGCGCAAAAGCTCGGCATCGGCCGCAACACGATCACGCGCAAGATTCAGGAGCTGGGGCTGGAGTAGTCTTCAGCCGCTCGGTTCTTCATTTTTCGGCCTTTTGCCGATCGGTGTCGCTTTCACTGGCGGTGCCCGATGCATCGGGATTCACGTCGCGCTCGCGAAGGGTGAACGTGCCGACGTCAAGTCCAGGGATGGGCTGCACGGATGTGCCCTGAATGTAGGCCGGTGCATCCGTAGCGTTGGGGAATGTCCATCTCCAGCGTTCATGGTCCACCTGTTGGCAGTCGGTGGGTCTCCATCCCGCCAAAGGGTTGCTTTCGCTCAATCCCTCGAAGATCGGAACAGGATCGAAAGGCGTTTCGACTTCGAGATACCGGGTTCGTCCGATTTCCGGATCGTTGTTTTCTTCTATGCCCAGGCAGCGCTGGAAGGTGACCGGAAGGCCCAGTTGGTGTCCAAGAAACATGCGTCTGCCTTCCAGGTCGCCCATGTCATCCTGACCGCGTGTCACCTCCTGAAGCGAGGCCGTCGCGACGCTCAACGCGATACCGGCCGGCAGCATGGTGGGCCGCATGATGAGGCCATGCGCGGCTTGCAAATCGTTCTGGGAACAAATCAGTACCGATGTGCCGTCCTCAAATGCGTAAGAGGTGCCGAATGCGAGTATTGCCTGAGGCGCCTGAGGTGGCAGATACAGCAAGCGACTCTCGGCGACGACGGGCTCGCCGAGGAACAGCGCAGGGAAGGTATACCAACTGTTGCGGTCCCTCAGGTCGGGCCTGCAAAGAATGGCAACCTCCCCCATCACGTCCGGATCCACGGTCGGAAGACTCTTCCATTGATCGGCCGAGACGCGGCCACTTAACAGCAGGTAGTCCTTGACGATGAGCGCAAGGGGAGGTGGCAAGAACGGCTCCAGCTCCGCATCGATTCCCGTGAGCGCAGGGGGTGTGACATGAGGAACTGACGAGCCAACTGCTTCGGTCATTGCTGAAAATGCGATGGGGGCAGATGATTCCGGTTGTGAAGGTTCCGGCGGCTCATCGGCTGGCAACGCGGCCTCAAGGTACGCATCCCTCTCCTGCACTTTCAAGTCGCGAACCTGCCGCAACGCAGACTTGACTTGAGGCTCCGCAAGCATTCGCAGCAAGCGGTTGGGACCACGTTCTTCGAGCTTGATCTGCATGTCACGCACCGTCACTTCCTTCCTCATGAGCAGGCGTTCACCCAACGTCTGCGCGTCGCGGGCGCCCAGCGCGGTCAGGATTTTCTTCAGCATCGGCCCGACTTGAAAGCGGTGCGGGCCGGGATCGTCGATCCTCACTTTCCTGTCCCGGTGCCCGTCGGACGGGGGAGCTGGGTCCGGATCGGAGCCTGCGTCCTTTCGCTTGAGGGGCCTGGGCCGGTCACTGGGGCCCGGGTCGGGGGGCAGCGGCAAACTGCGAAGCGCTTCAGTCGCAGAGGGTCCCGGGCCTGCGCTGCCGGCGGCCAGCCGGGTGCCGCTCAGGTCCAGGCGTGGTGTCGGCGGGGCAGAGGATTCGGGGGGGGAGCTGGAGGGGCCGACGGACGCGGTTCCGGTTTGCGTCGGGGCGGGTGTACTACGAGGTGTGTGCACGGGGATCATGCGACTCTCGTTTCAAAAGTTGGAGGAGCGTATCTTGGCTACGCGACCTCCTGGCGGACACTATACGAAGGCCTTGCCGCGCTGCATCCGGACGCGGCGTTGGGACGACGCCGCCCGCCCTCAGATCTCCACGATCACCGGGGCATGGTCGCTCGGCTTCTCCCACTTGCGCGGAACGCGGTCGACCACGCAGCTCTTGACCGCCGGCTTGACGGCCTCGCTCACGAGGATGTGGTCGATGCGCAGGCCGCGGTTCTTCTGGTAGCCCAGCATGCGGTAGTCCCACCACGAGTAGCTCTTGGGCGGCTGCTCGAACAGGCGGAAGCTGTCGGTCAGGCCGAGGTCGAGCAGCTGCTGGAAGTGCTCGCGCTCTTCCTTCGTGTGGTGAATGGTGTCGCGCAGCCCGTCCGGGTCGTAGGAGTCGCGGTCTTCCGGCGCGATGTTGAAGTCGCCGAGCAGCACCAGATTCGGGTGGGCGGCGAGTTCGGCCCGCACATAGGCCTGCAGGCCGCCGAGCCAGCGCATCTTGTAGGCGAACTTGTCGCTGCCGGGCTCCTGGCCGTTGACGAAGTAGCCGTTGATCACGCGCAAGGCGCCCAGCGGGCTGTCGAAACTCGCCGCGATCACGCGCGAATGCTCGTCCTCGAAGCCGACGATGTTCTTCACCACGTCACGCGGCGGCCCCACGCGTGACAGGATGGCCACGCCGTTGTAGGTCTTCTGTCCGAACGCGGCGGATTCATAGCCGGCCGCGCGCAGCACGTCAAGCGGGAACTTGTCGTCGGTGAGCTTGAGTTCCTGCAGGCACAGCACCTCGACCGGGTTGGCGGCGAGCCAGTCGAGCACATGCTGCAGGCGAGCGGTGAGGGAGTTGACGTTCCAGGTGGCGATCTTCATGGTGGGGCTCGGAATGGACCCATGATCCTACCGTGTCCACGCCAGAGCGAGTCGAGGCCCGAGCGCCTCAGCGCGAGTCCAGGCTCCTGCGCCTCAGCGCAAGTTCAGGCTCCTGCGCTGCTGCAGCAGAAACTGCCGCACCGCCTCGTCACTCTCCAGCCCCATCGCGCGTTCGTACGCCTCGGCGGCCGCTGCGGCCTGGCCCGTGCGCGCCAGCAGGCCGGCACGGGCGGCCCACCACGGCTGGTAGCCGGCCAGACGTGCATCGCCCGCCAGCGCGTCGAGGGCGGCCAGGCCTGCGGCCGGGCCTTGCGCCTCGGCCAGCGCCACGGCGCGATTGATGGCGACGACCGGCGACTCCGTGAGGGCGAGCAGCGCGTCATACAGCTGGACGATGGCCGGCCAGTCCGAGCTGCCGGTGCGCAGGCGCACCGCATGGGCGGACTGCACGGCCGCCTCGAGCTGGTAGCGGCCCAGGCCTTCGAGCCGGCCGGCACGGGCCAGCAGGGCATCGGCCTCGTCGATCATCGCGGCGTCCCAGCGCGCCACATCCTGCTGCGCCAGGGGCACGTACGCCCCGCGCGCATCACGGCGGGCGTCGCGTCGCGCATGCGCGTGCAGCATCAGCGACAGCAGGCTCAGCGCTTCGGGCGCCTGAGGCAGCAGCGAGGCCACGAGACGGCCGAGCCAGATCGCCTCGTCGGCGAGGTTGCGGCGGCGCGCGTCACCACCTGCCGGGTCGACCCAGCCCTCGGAATACGCGGCGTAGATGGCGTCGAGCACAGCACCCAGCCTTTGCGGCCACTCGTGCGGCTCGGGCACGCGGAACGGAATGCCGGCCTGCCGGATGCGCGCCTTGGCCCGCACCAGCCGCTGGCCCATGGTGGACGGCGCCACCAGAAATGCCGAGCCGATGGCCGCTGCGTCGAAGCCCAGCACGGTCTGCAGGATGAGCGGCGCCCGCACCGCTGCATCCATGGCAGGGTGGGCGCAGGCGAACATCAGTGCCAGCCGGTCGTCGGGAATGGGCATGGCCGTTTCATGGGCCTGCCCGTCGAGTTCGGCCAGCAGGGCCAGATGGCCTTGCGCGGTCTCGCCGCTGCGGCGTGAGCGCACCGCATCGACGAAGCGCCGACGCGCCACCGTCAGCAGCCAGGCTTCGGGCGAGTCGGGCACGCCCGTGCCGGGCCAGGTGGACAATGCGGCGGCGAACGCCTCGGACAGCGCGTCTTCCGCACCCGCCACGTCGCGCGTGCGAGCCGAAAGGAACGCCACCAGCTTGCCGTAGCTGCGGCGTGCGACAGCCTCGGCCGCCGCGCTGGCGGCCGAGGCTGATTCCGCCGCATCAGGCCGCATGACAGGCCGTATGAGGCCGCACCGTCACATCGCCCAGATGGGCCGCACCTCGATGCTGCCCTGGCTCGCGCCGGGGCAGCGTGCCGCCCAGGCGAGGGCGGCGTCGAGGTCGGGCACGTCGATCAGGTAGTAGCCGCCGAGCTGCTCGCGTGTCTCGGCGTATGGGCCGTTGAGCACCTCGGTTTTGCCAGCCTGCACGCGCACGGTGGTGGCGGCGGTGGTCGGCTGCAGGCGGTTGGCCGATACCAGCGCGCCCGCCTTGTGCAGGGCTTCGCCGTAGGCCTTGTACAGGGCCATCACCTCGGTGCGCTGCGCCTCGGGGGCGTTGAGAATGGCGGATTCGTCGGCGCGAAGCAGAAGCAGGTATTGCATGTCGGAGGTCCTTTCCCGGAGTCTTCCGGATTGTGATGGGCAGCGCACCCTGCGCAGCCTCGACAATGTCGTGCGAGGCCGCCGCCATTTCGACAGGCGAGCCGAATTCTTTCTGAAAAAAGGAGCAGATTCCATGACCCGACGCCTCATCAGTTCCGGATCCACCTTCGAGCACGACATCGGCTACTCCCGCGCAGTGGTCGACGGCGAGTGGGTGTTCGTCTCGGGCACCACGGGCTTCGACTACGCCACCATGACGATAGCCGACGATGTGGTGGCCCAGACCGACCAGTGTCTGCGCAACATCGAAGCGGCGTTGCGCGAAGCCGGCGCGAGCCTGGCCGACGTCGTGCGCGTGACCTACGTGCTGCCCGATGGCAAGGACTTTCCGGCCTGCTGGCCGGTGCTGCGCCGCTACTTCGGCGAGATCCGCCCGGCCGCGATGATGATCTCCGCAGGTCTGGCCGACCCGCGCATGAAGATCGAGATCGAGGTCACGGCGCGCAAGCGCTGAAAAGACTTGGCGCACCGCGCCCGCGCAGGCGCGACGCCGCCAGTTCAGATGTGCGCGATCGCGAGCCCGCCGATCGCCACGCCGATGCCGGCCACGGCGAACATGCCGTACTCCAGCCACTTCTTCTTGGTCAGCAGCGCAATCGCGGCCAGGGCGATGGCCACCTGCAGCGCGGTGGTCGCCTGGGCCCAGCGGTGGTGCAGGTGCATCTGCTCGTCGGAGGCCTTGTCCCAGGTGGTCGCCTCGGCCTCCAGCTTGTCGGCCACGGCCTTGATCTCGCCCTTTTCCTTTTCGTAGCGGTCCACCTTGGCCTGGTAGCCGGCCTTCTTGTCCTCGGGCGCGAGGTCGCGCGCCAGCTCGGCCAGCGACTGCTTCGTGCTCTTGGACTGGAAGTAGTTCCACTGGTTGGACGCTTCGGTCTTCTTGATCGCCGCGTTGTTCTTGTACAGGCCGGCGTTGGCCTGGGTGGCGCCGCCCATGTAGGCGAAGATGGCGCCGACCGTGGCGATCACCGCCGTGAACATCGCGATCTGATTGATCATGCCGCCGCCGCTTTCATGGTGGGCGTGCTGTGTGGCGTGCTCGACCTCGTGGTCGTGCGGGCCGTGGACGTGGAATCCGCCTCCGGACATGGCTCTTCTCCTTCGATTTTTGGACTGTTATGCGGGAACGAGGGTGTTCTCGAGGGTCACGAAGCTCAGCTTCAGGCCCGTCTTCGACATGAGGGTGTCGCGCGCCACTTCAACCCACTGCGGTCCGAAGACCGGTGCGAAGGCATCGCCCTCGAAGTCGGCGTCGATCTCTGTGACCATGGCCGTGGCCGCCATCGGCAGTGCCTGGGCGTAGATCTGCGCGCCGCCCATGACCCAGGCATCGGCATCGCCGTCGCACAGGGCCCAGGCCTCCTCCAACGAGCCGGCGCGCGTGGCGCCTTCGGCGGCCCAGTCCGCCTGCCGGGTGATGACGATGTTGCGCCGGCCGGGCAGCGGCCGGAACTTCCCCGGAATCGAGTCCCAGGTGCGGCGGCCCATGATGACGGGGTGGCCCATCGTGACCCGCTTGAAGTGCGCCAGGTCCTCCGGCAGGTGCCAGGGCATGGCGTTGTCCTTGCCGATGACGCCGTTGCGCGCGCGGGCGAAGATCAGGTGAAGGCGCATGGGCAGGCCGCTTTCAGCAACAGGTTCTGCCGGGCTCAGACCGCTACGGGCGCCTTGATCGCGCCGTGGCACTGATAGTCCAGCACTTCGAAGTCCTCGTACTCGTACTCGAAGATCGACGCCGGCCGCCGCCGGATGTTCAGCGTGGGGTACGGGAACGGGCTGCGCGACAGCTGCAGCTCCACCTGTTCGTGGTGGTTGCTGTAGATGTGGCAGTCGCCGCCCGTCCAGATGAAGTCGCCCACCGCCAGGTCGCACTGCTGGGCCACCATGTGCGTCAGCAGCGCGTAGCTGGCGATGTTGAAGGGCACGCCCAGGAAGATGTCGGCGCTGCGCTGGTAGAGCTGGCAGCTCAGCCGCGCCGGCTCGCCCGCCACCGGCGACGGCGCCACGTAGAACTGGAAGAACGCATGGCAGGGCATCAGCGCCATCTTCGACAGCTCGGCCACGTTCCAGGCGCTCACGATGATGCGGCGCGAGTCGGGGTTGGTCTTGAGCGTCTTGATGACTTCGGCGATCTGGTCGATGTGGCCGCCGTCGGGCGTGGGCCAGCTGCGCCACTGCACGCCATAGACGGGCCCCAGGTCACCGTCGGGCCGCGCCCACTCGTCCCAGATGGTGACGCCGCGCTCCTTGAGCCAGTTGTTGTTGCTGCTGCCGGTGAGGAACCACAGCAGCTCCTGGATGATGGAGCGCAGGTGGACCTTCTTGGTGGTCACCAGCGGAAAGCCCTCGTTCAGGTCGAAGCGCATCTGGTAGCCGAACACGCTTTTCGTGCCCGTGCCGGTGCGGTCGGTCTTGGGCGCGCCCTGCGTGTAGACATGGCGCATGAAGTCTTCGTACTGGGTGCGCACGGGGCGCGCGGGGGCGGTCATGGCGGGTGATGGAAGGGTTTGCAGCGGCTATCGTAGCGCAGTCCAGTCGCGTGCTCTTTATGGCTGTGCGCTTTGTCTGTGGCGCTCTGAGACCTCGCTGGGCAAAGTCGCGTGTCCCTGGGGCCGGGGCGCTTGGCTGGGGCGGTCGGCACTTCGTGTCCGACTGCCCTGCGGTACTCGGTCTTGCGGGCCGGTGCCGAACTCGCTGCGTTCGCTTCGCTCTCTGCGCTCAGACAGCGGCACCGAGTCAGATGACGAAGCGCGCTGCGCGCGCGCCCGCAAGCCCTGCGTTCCTCGGCGCCCCAGAAGGCGCGCCCCGGCCCCAGGG